>NZ_WNZY01000001.1 GCF_009725205.1 Paenibacillus timonensis
TCCCAGTGTGGCCGTTCACCCTCTCAGGTCGGCTACGCATCGTCGCCTTGGTGAGCCGTTACCCCACCAACTAGCTAATGCGCCGCAGGCCCATCCGTAAGTGACAGATTGCTCCGCCTTTCCCAAGCTCCCCATGCGAGAAACTTGCGTATCCGGTATTAGCTACCGTTTCCGGTAGTTATCCCAGTCTTACGGGCAGGTTGCCTACGTGTTACTCACCCGTCCGCCGCTAAGTTAATCAGGAGCAAGCTCCCGATTAACTCCGCTCGACTTGCATGTATTAGGCACGCCGCCAGCGTTCGTCCTGAGCCAGGATCAAACTCTCCAATAAAGTGTTTGACTTGCTCATTAAAACAAACTGACGAGATTTAAAATCTCATTGTATTACTCACTCGTTGTTCAGTTTTCAAAGATCAACTTTCGTTATCGTCTTATCGGCGACAACTTTTATAGTATATCACCCTGTAAGAAATATTGCAAGAGTTTTTTTATCGATCGGTGAATTCTAGTTCATAACTCATCGTCTTACAAATTTCAGCGGGTAAATAATAATATACCCCAAACTACCCCCAAAAATCAACCCTAGGAAAGAACTTCCTCAATATGCAGCTGTCGCTCCACGACCAAATTAACGATTTGACCTTGAACCGATACCATCGGGCGCGTAGGATGATTCCGATCGGAGAATACAATTTCCCCTTCACTCCCGTTGTTTAAGCGCACCCGCGTCCCGTGGTGGAACTGAGTGACCTTATCAACAAAAGTTTGCACAACGCCAGGATCAAGTTTACCGAAAGCCTCAGACCGAATTTCCTCCAGAACCAAATAAGGCGATTTCGCTTTGCGATAACGACGGTTCAATGTCATGGCATGGAAGATATCCGCAACGCTTACGATCTTCGCATAAACATGAATCTTGTCGCTGGTCAAGTGGAACGGATAACCGGTACCGTCCATCTTCTCGTGGTGCTGCAGCGCGGTCAGCCGCACACCCTCATTAATCGCTGCCGTTTTGCGTAGCTGTTGATAGCCGTAAGTCGTATGCATCCGCATTTCCTCGGCTTCGTCCGAAGACAGTTGAGTTGGTTTATAGAGGATCGCCGGATCGATTTTCGTATTCCCGATATCGTGAAGCAGTCCAGCAAAAGCCACCTGCATCCAATCCTTCTGAGGCAATCCATGCCATTGCGCCAGCAGATAAGAGGTCAAGGAGGTAAGAATGGCATTATGATACAAATAATCGTATTCGTTCATATTGCGTGGGATAAACGTCAACGCATGATAATGCTTTAGCTGACGCACGAGCGCCTCCAACTGATGACGAAGCTCGTAGATCGGCAATTCTGAGGCGAGCACGGATTGAAAGGCACTTTTCGTCAAGTGCAGCATCCGATCATATTCGCGGTACAACGAGGTTAATGTGCTGATCTCCTCTTGTTTTGCGTTATCTGCCACCGCAGCTGTGCCCACCAAGGCCGTCCTTGGCGATTCCGTGGCTTCTACAGCTCCCTTTCGCTCAGGAACCGCAAAATCTTCTACTTCAACCTGCCGGACCATAAAGGCGCGTAAGATATCCAAATCTCTCGGAAGCAAAACCTTGCCCTTTTGCAGCAAAAGACCGCCCAATGGACTATAAACATGACTCAACAACTTTACTCCCGGTTTGACATCCGCGATTGAGATACTAACCATCCTTTATTCTCTCCTTAGGGTAAGACTAGGGTTCTGAGTCTCTACAATTTTACATATTCTAGGAACAAAGAACTAGAAGCCGCTATTCCCATTATAGTACGTGGTTAAAATAGCTAGCAATCTTTCTTTTTTAGAGGAGAAAAGAAAACAAAAAAAGACCCCTGAAACGGGAGTCTCAGGAGTCCTTATCGATGCTATAGATTATTCTTCGGCGTTATCCTGTCCGGATTCTGCTTCATTGCCTTCAACCGCTTGATCTTGATCTTCCGAGAGTTCGGCATCCCCGTCTTGATCCTCTTCCTCGCTCTTGTCCGAGCGGCAAACGGTCGCAACAGAATCGTCCTCGCGGATGTTGATCAGCTTCACGCCTTGGGTATTCCGACCCATGGTGGAGATTCCCTCCATGCTCGTCCGGATCAACGTACCGCTCGCGGTAATGATCATCAGGTCCTCGTCATCCTTAACGACCTTGAGTCCGACAACCGTCCCGTTCTTGTCCGTTACATTAATCGTTTTGATCCCTTTCCCGCCGCGGCTTTGCGAGCGGTATTCCGAAACCGGCGTCCGCTTGCCGTAACCTTTGGCAGTAACGATCAACACGTCTTGGTCCGGAATGACCACGTCCATGCCAATAACCGCGTCGTCGTCATCCAACGTGATGCCTTTGACCCCGGTAGCTGCCCGGCCCATCGAGCGTACATCGCTTTCCGGGAACCGGATCGACATGCCTTGAGCTGTACCCATGATGACTTCCTCATTACCGTAGGTCAGCTTCACGTCGATCAACGTATCATCCTCTCGCAGGTTAACCGCGATCAAACCGCCTCTGCGGATATTGATATAGTCTTCGATCGGCGTTTTCTTTACGATGCCATTCTTCGTGGCGAAGAACAAGTACTTATCGTCGTCAAAGCGTTCGACCTCAATTACCGCGTTGACCGTCTCCCCCTGCTCGATCTGGATCAGGTTGATGATTGGCGTCCCCCGCGCGGTACGGCCCAGCTCTGGAATCTCATACGCTTTGAGCCGGTAAGCCTTCCCACGGTCGGTAAAGAACATCAGATAATGATGGGAGTTCGTTACGAACAGATGCTCCACGAAGTCATTATCCTTGGTGTCCATCCCGACAACGCCCCGTCCGCCCCGCTTCTGGCTACGGTACGTCGTTACCGGCAACCGTTTGATGTAGCCGGTATGCGTAATCGTAATGACCACTTCTTCTTGTGGGATCAAATCCTCGTCAAGAATGCTCTCTTCGCCGATCGTAATTTCCGAACGACGTTCATCAGCGAATCTCTCACGGATTTCCTGCAACTCTTCGCCGATAATCTTGAGTACAAGGTGTTCGTTGGCCAGGATTTCACGATATTCAGCGATCTTCTGCAGCAATTCGTTATATTCGTCTTCGATCTTCTCGCGTTCCAAACCGGTCAAACGGCGGAGTCTCATGTCGAGAATCGCCTGTGCCTGTTCGAAGCTGAGTCCAAAACGAGTCATCAAGCCTTCGCGGGCTTCCTCATCCGATTTGGATCCCCGGATCAAGGCAATGACCTCGTCGATATGATCCAAGGCAATCCGCAAGCCTTCCAGGATATGCGCCCGGGCTTCGGCTTTTTTCAAATCGAATTCCGTACGCCGGCGAACAACCTCCACCTGATGCTTCAGATAATGACTCAGAACGTCCTTCAGCGTCAGAATCTTCGGTTCATTGTTGACGATTGCCAGCATATTAATGCCAAACGTGCTTTGCAGCGCCGTATGCTTGTACAAATTGTTCAGTACGACGTTCGGATTAACGTCCCGGCGAAGCTCGATGACGACGCGCATCCCTGTACGGTCGGACTCGTCGCGCAAGTCGGTGATGCCGTCGATCTTCTTCTCGCGGACCAACTCAGCGATTTTTTCAACCAAACGGGCCTTATTGACCTGATAAGGGAGCTCCTCTACCACGATACGCGCTTTGTTGTTGTGTTCCTCAATCGTGGTCTTGGCTCGCATCGTAATGGAGCCGCGACCTGTCGTATACGCTTGACGGATCCCCGAGCGACCCAGAATATAACCTGCCGTCGGAAAATCCGGACCTTTGATATAATCCATCAATTCCAGCGAACTGATCTCCGGATTCTCGATCAAAGCATGAACTCCGTCGATCACTTCTCCTAAATTGTGCGGCGGAATGTTCGTCGCCATTCCGACCGCAATCCCCGACACCCCGTTGACCAATAGGTTCGGAAAGCGGGAAGGAAGTACGACCGGTTCATGCTCCTCGCCATCGTAGTTCGGCATGAAGTCGATGGTTTCTTTGTTGATATCACGCAGCATTTCCATTGCGATTTTGGATAACCGTGCTTCGGTATACCGCATCGCCGCGGCCATATCACCGTCAACCGAACCGAAGTTGCCATGGCCTTCGACGAGCATATATCTCATCGAGAAATCCTGTGCCATCCGCACCATCGTCTCGTAAACGGCGGAATCCCCGTGGGGGTGATACTTACCGATAACTTCGCCGACGATCCTCGCCGACTTCTTAAACGGTTTGTCCGGATGCATCCCCAAATCGGACATCGCATAGAGAATGCGTCGATGCACCGGTTTCAGACCATCTCGCACATCCGGCAACGCACGGCTGACAATAATGCTCATGGCATAATCCATAAAGGACTCGCGCATTTCCACATTAATGTCCCGATCTATGATTTGAGAGAATTTTTCTTCCGCCATGCTGGACCTCCTTCATAATCTATCCACGTGCCTTCGTATGGGAAAAAGCCCGAAAAACCGCCACTTTCATTATATTACTTTCACAAATCAAGCTCAATTAAACGTGACCGGTCTTAAGTACACGATCCATATAGACAGCAAAAAAATAGGGATGTGTCCACTCCCATCGAATCATACGTTCATACACTACGGATATAGGCATTTTCTTGGAATCGCTGAAAAGCTTATAAAATCCCCATATCTTATAATTATACCATTGTTTTTCTCTTCTGTCCTATGTTTTTCGCACGGATGAGAACGGACCGTACGGCCCGAAAGAAAGGAAGGATAAACGATTTGACGATCCAACGTATCGCAAGCAAGTGGGAGAAAACGAAAGTGATCCGCCAGAAGGAATCCCTTCGTCCATACATTCCGGATACGCGAAAATACTCCTTTGAGCATCTCCGGGATATGCTGGTGGCGTACGGTTATGTCTTCGTCAAACCGGATCACGGCACCTATGGCATCGGCGTCATGAGTATCGAGCTATGGAAAGATGACCTTAACCCGGACAGCCCGCTCCAATATAAGCTCCGGCACGGAATTGAATATGAACTGCATCCAACGTTGGAGGAGCTGCACGCCGCGTTAACCGGGAAGATCGGGACAAAGCCTTACCTGATCCAAAAAGGCATCCATTTGCTCACTTACCGCCGCCGCAGGTTTGATATCCGCGCCCTCGTGCAGCAAACACCGAATAAGACCTGGGAAACCACCGGGTTTATCGGGCGGATTGCCGCACAGCAAAAAGTCATCACCAACTATCATGGGGGCGGCAGCGTCATGTTAATCGAGGATTTGCTAGGGTCCTATTTGACACCCAAGGAATTTACTGAGAAATACAAGGAAATGAAATCGGTTGGCGTACAGGCGGCGGTCCAACTGGCTCGTAAATTCCCCAAACTTAAGGAAATCGGCTTGGATATCGCGATTGACGAGCAGCATCAAATCTGGATTCTTGAAATCAATACGAAGCCGGCCCTATTTCCCTTCAAAATGCTGCATCCGAAAGAGGTGTACCAAAAAATCCGGCGTTACGCCGTCGCTTACGGACGGTTAAAAGGCAAATCTGCCAAAGCGAAATAGGAAAAGGCTGTTCCGACTTAGCCAGGGGAATCCCGGCTAGTTAGAACAGCCTTTTCTATAGGGCGTCTATTAAAATGCTTAGATATCGAGGTTCTTAACGTATTTCGCGTGCTCATGGATGAAATCACGCCGCGGCTCCACGTTGTCGCCCATCAGCGTATCGAAGATCGCATCCGCCTGGATCGCGTCGGAAATCGATACCTGTTGCATCGTGCGGCTCTCTGGATCCATCGTTGTTTCCCAGAGCTGTTCAGCGTTCATCTCACCCAGACCTTTGTACCGCTGTACGTTGACTTTAACGCCTTCGCCAAATTCTGCGATGATTTCATCGCGTTCCTTCTCTGAGCCGGCGTAACGAACCACTTTGTTGCGCTCGATTTTGAACAATGGCGGCTGCGCGATGTAGACGTAACCCGCTTCGATGATTTTACGCATGTAGCGGAAGAAGAAGGTCAACAACAGCGTGCGAATATGCGCACCGTCGACGTCGGCATCCGTCATGATGATGATCTTATGATATCGTGCCTTCCCGATATCAAATTCCTCGCCGATCCCGGTGCCAAGCGCCGTAATGATCGCCCGAATCTCAGCATTGCCGAGAATCCGGTCCAGCCGTGCTTTCTCGACGTTCAGAATCTTCCCGCGCAGCGGCAAAATCGCCTGAAAATGGCGATCCCGTCCTTGCTTCGCCGATCCACCCGCCGAGTCTCCTTCGACGATGTACAGTTCACTGATCGAAGCGTCCTTCGAGGAGCAGTCGGCCAGTTTGCCCGGCAAGGCACTGACTTCAAGCGCGCTCTTGCGCCGCGTCAACTCGCGGGCTTTACGAGCGGCTTCTCGTGCCCGCGAAGCTTGCAGCGACTTCTCCAAGATCCGCCGGGACACGGAAGGATTCTCATCCATGAACTCCTGCAGCTTCTCGGCGAACAGCGATTCTACGATACCCCGTACCTCGCTATTGCCCAGCTTGGTTTTCGTTTGACCTTCGAACTGCGGTTCCGGAATTTTAACGGAAATAATGGCCGTCAAGCCTTCACGGACGTCATCCCCGGTCAAGTTCGAATCATTATCCTTGATCATACCGGTCTTGCGGGCGTAATCATTGATGATCCGGGTCAGGGCGCTCTTAAAGCCGGACTCGTGCGTTCCACCCTCATGCGTATGAATATTGTTCGCGAAAGAATAAATATTTTCCGTATAGCTGTCGTTATATTGCAATGAAACTTCAACCTGGATCATGTCCCGTTGTCCTTCGACGTAAATCGGATCCTCATGAAGGACTTCCCGATTATTGTTCAGGAAACGGACGTATTCCATGATCCCGCCTTCGTAGTGGAAGGAATCACTGTGATCGGTACGTTCATCGGCAATGGTGATATTAATGCCTTTGTTCAAAAAGGCTAATTCCCGAACCCGCGTCAACAGCGTATTGTAATCAAAGGTGGTCGTCTCAGTGAAAATTTCCGGATCCGGATAAAATCTCGTCTTCGTTCCCGTTTCGGTCGTATCCCCGATCACTCGTACATCGTATTGGGGTGCACCGCGATGGTACTCCTGCTGATACACATGACCATCCCGCTTAACTTCGACAATGACCTTAGTGGACAGAGCATTCACGACGGAAACGCCAACCCCGTGCAAGCCCCCGGATACCTTATATCCGCCGCCGCCGAATTTCCCGCCCGCATGAAGCACGGTCATAACGACTTCCAGCGTCGACTTCTGCAGCTTCTCGTTCAAACCAACCGGAATCCCCCGGCCGTTATCGATGACCGTTACGCTGTTATCATGATGAACGATGACGTCGATTTTGTTCGCATAGCCGGCCAGCGCTTCGTCGATACTATTGTCTACGACTTCCCATACCAAGTGATGCAGGCCCCGTGCGCTAGTCGAACCGATGTACATCCCCGGCCGTTTGCGCACCGCTTCCAAACCTTCAAGCACCTGAATATTACTCTCGTCATATGTTTGTTCGTTCATTGACAATGCCTTCACCTACTTCTCTAGAATCAAACTCAAGGCTAAACCGCCAAAATCACGTTCGCTTTCTTCTTCAGCGTTGCGGAGGATATCGGCGAGTAGTAGATCTCCTTCTGGGTCACGACGATCGACTTCGGTTCCTCTTCGCCGATGCGCACCACGTTCTTTACCTCAAGCGCATGGCTGAGGAACTGCTTGGATATTTTTGAAGATTTCTCGATCGTGATATCGAAAATGGCGATCAGCTCAGAAGAGAGAATCACCTTTTCTCCGCCCAAATGAATATACATCCGTTTTCCTCCGTCCTTAGCCTTGGACTTGTCCTTCCTGAACATGAAAAATGCTGGCGTCCTGTAGCCGGCTCGCATTGATGCTTTCGATCCCTGTAGCCGTAATGAACGTCTGCACTTTGCTCTGAAACGTCTCAATCAATTGGGTTTGGCGGTAAGGATCTAATTCCGATAAGACGTCATCCAAAAGAAGGATCGGGTACTCCCCGATTTCCTCGTGGATGAGCTCAATTTCCGCCAGTTTCAAAGATAATGCCGTCGTCCGCTGCTGACCCTGGGAGCCGTAGACCTGCGCCTCATTGCCGTTGATAATAAACGACAGATCATCGCGGTGCGGTCCGCAAAGCGTCATGCCGCGGCGAATTTCCTGATCTTTCATTTGTGATAACTTTATCATAAATTGCCGCAATAGGACAGCTTCATCTTCTTCTTCGGCTTCGCCAAACGAGGGAAGATAAGCCAATTTCAAGGTTTCACCGCCTCCGGTAATCCCCTCGTGAATCTGCTCTGCCCACTTTTGCAGTTTGCTTATAAATTGTTTCCTTTTTTTGATAATTTTAACACCATGTTCGACTAACTGTTCGTTCCAAATGTCTAGCATCGTCGTCATTTCAGGGCCAGCGCCCCAAGCCTGCTTCAACAAATTGTTACGTTGGATCAGCACCTTCTGATACTGCTGAAGATGATAGAGATAGCTCGGCTGAACCTGACCGATCTCCATGTCAAGGAACCGGCGCCTTACCCCGGGAGTTCCTTTGACGATTTCCAAATCCTCAGGAGCGAACATAACGACATTCATGGCCCCGATAAAATCGCTTAGCTTCCGCTGCTCCAAACCGTTCAGCTTCGCTTTCTTGCCTTGCGACGTGAATCGAAGCTCCAGTTGTACCGCACCATACTTCTTCTCTACCTCCGCCGACACCACGGCATGGTCGCTGCCGAATGAAATCAGCTCCTTGTCTTTGCCGGTCCGGTGCGATTTCGTTAGCGCGAGTACGAACAACGCCTCGAGCAAGTTCGTTTTCCCTTGAGCATTCCGCCCAATGATGAGATTAACCGCGCCAAAAGAGTCCAGCGTAAGGGTGCCGTAATTGCGGTAGTTTTGCAGCGATAGTCGATTTACAAACACGTTCTAAGCCCCCTCATCATCCGCGGGTCTTTGGCAGTCCGGCCCCGGGCAGAGCGCTTCAGGGTGCTTGTTCTCCCGCCACCTGAAAAGATCCGCATCCTTCCACCTCAACGATATCGCCTGGATAGAGCTTCCGGCCGCGACGCTCCTCCGCCTCACGGTTGACCTTCACAGCACCTTCCTGCAGGATCGCCTTGGCCATCCCTCCGGTGGACACACAATCCGCCAGCTTCAGGAAAGAATCTAGTTTAATATATTCGCTCGAGATGGAAATTATTTTCATTGGCGTTTGCTCCTTTTTTTCTTCGAAACGACTAGTTCGTAGTCCGGTATGGCAGGATCAGATAAAGGCTCTGGCTGTCGTCCACCGGCTTGATAATGATGGGGCTCATGGCACCCGTAAATCCGATGTGCAGCTGTTCGCTTTCTACGACCTTGAGCACATCCAGCATGTATTTCGAGTTAAAGGAAATACGCAACGGCTCGCCTGTGAACTGAGCCACGTCCAGTTGCTCAGTTACCTTACCGAGCTCGGAGGAGCTGGAGGAAATTTCGATTGTCCCGTCTTCCATCGTTTGCAGGCGAACGATATTCGTCTTCTCCTCGCGGGAAAGCAAATAAGCGCGGTCGATCGAATCGCTTAGCTTCTTGGTGTCCAGGACGAGTTCTGTTTTATAAGTGGTCGGAATAATCTTGGAAGTATCCGGATAAGTTCCGTCGAGAATGCGAGTATAGAACAACACGCGATCGATCTTGAATAAGACTTGATTGTCGGCGACGACGATCTCGACGCGTGTATTTTGATCAGGAATGATCTTGCTGAGCTCACTCAAGGTTTTACCGGCTATAACGATATTGCTAAAACGTACGCCATCCGCATCGTCTAGTCCGGCAATCCGGCTGGCTAAACGGTGACGGTCCGTCGCTACGAATTTAAACTGATTATCCGCCAGGTTCCACAATACCCCAGTCAGAATCGGCGAGGTTTCGTTCGTTGAAATGGAAAAGCCCGTTTGGCGAATCATATTCTTCAACAAATCGCCGGGAATCGAAATGACCTGATTCTCTTCGATGCTAGGCAGTACAGGGAATTCCTCTGGATCAAGTCCTACCATTTGGATATCGGTTGAGCCGGAGCGGATGAAGGTTTGGAACCCATCCTGCACTTCCATTTCGATCTCGGAGGAAGGCAGTTTCTTAATAATTTCAACGAAGAATTTTGCTGGCAGGACAACACTACCAGGACGTTCCACTTGAACGATTTGCTTCTCTTGATCCTCAGCCGGAATAAAGGCCTGGATGGAAATGTCCGTATCGCTGGCGGTCAGGGTCATCCCTTGAAAGTTCACATCCAGCTTGATCCCGGTCAAAATCGGAATCGTTGTCCGGCTCGAAATGGCCTTGGACACGTGTTGGATCGATTCATTGAGATCATGTTTCAAAATACGGATTTTCATAAATTCAACTCCTAAACGTTTTATGAAGCATACGCTTCTATGATTATCATTGCAGTTAAACTCACTTCATCACTTCGGAAGCCCTTGAGTCGTCATATTCATGGCCTCCGAAGCATAACCTAGAGGTATGTACGGTTGAGGCAATCCAAACTCTCTTCCTCTTTGGACTGGACAAGATGGCTTGGAAGAGGTTCCCCGAACCGGTGGCTTGTCCGCCGTTTATGAAGATGTATATATCTTTTAATAGATTAGAAGAAGTAGTAGGGGCACTGAATATGTGGATAACAACCAAATCAATATGAAATGAAGCCTATCCACATGTGAATATCATGTGCATAGGCTTATCCCTTATTCAGGTAGCACTTTTTATTTTTTCGGTAATGTTGTTCACAATTTTGAATAGCTCCTGGTCCGCCTTCAGTTGCTGAGTGATTTTCTCGTGGGCGTGAATGACCGTCGTATGGTCGCGCCCGCCAAATGCGTCGCCGATCTTCGGCAGCGAGAAATCGGTCAGCTCTCGGGCTAGATACATAGCGATTTGCCGCGGAAACGCAATCGCCTTGGTTCGTTTGCGCGCCTTGAAGTCGTCCAGCTTCAAATTGTAGTAATCGCCGACCTTTTGCTGGATGTCCTGGATCGTGATCATCTTCGGACGGCTGGAAGGAATGATATCCTTCAGCGCCTCGGCGGCCAAATGGGTTGTGATGTCTTGATTGATCAAGGAAGAGTAGGCGACGACGCGGATGAGCGCGCCTTCCAGCTCGCGGATGTTGGTATCGATCTGATTCGCGATGTACATCATCGCTTCATTCGGAATATCGAGGTTTTCCGCTTTGGCTTTCTTCCGCAAAATCGCGATCCGGGTCTCGAGATCCGGCGGTTGGATATCGGTGATCAGTCCCCATTCGAACCGGGAGCGGAGCCGCTCCTCAAGCGTTGGAATCTCTTTCGGCGGTCGGTCGCTGGAGATAATGATTTGCTTGCGCTCCTCATGCAGCGCGTTAAACGTATGGAAGAACTCCTCCTGGGTTGATTCCTTGCCGGCGAGAAATTGAATGTCGTCGATCAGCAAAATATCGATGTTGCGGTATTTGTTGCGGAAGCTTTCCGCGCGGTTGTCCCGGATGGAGTTGATGAATTCATTCGTAAATTTCTCGGAGGAGATGTATACGACTTTACTGCTGGGGCTGTGTTCCAAAATGTAATGTCCAATCGCATGCATCAGATGCGTCTTGCCCAGTCCCACACCACCATAGAGGAACAGTGGATTGTACGCCCGCGCCGGCGCCTCGGCAACCGCCAGGGAGGCGGCATGGGCAAACCGGTTGCCCGATCCGATAACGAAAGTGTCGAACGTATACTTCGGATTAAGCATATGGGAAACGCTTTCCTCGCTTGGGACAGGAGCGGGAGGTTCCTTGTAAACCTGAGCTTGCTCGGGCGGGGCCGACTCCTCAATCACGAAGGAGACGTCGACCTGCTTGCCGATCACCTCAAGAACGGTGGTGGCCACCAGCTTGGTATAGCGGCTCTCCAGCCATTCCACTGCGAACGTGGTCGGAGCGGAGATCACGATCGTTTGATCGGTCAAGGAGACCACCTTGGTTGCTTTAAACCAGGTGTCAAAGCTAGGTTTACTCAATTTCGTATTAATGATGGATAAGATATGTTGCCATATTTCCGAAGTATGGCTGTCCACAGACTGTCACTCCTTTTAAATCTTCCAATTGTGGCTTAAGCCATGCAGAAAGAGGTCGAAAAAACATAAATAAAGGGGAATTTTATCCCCAGTGTTAAGTAAAGTATAATCATTTTAAAACGATAAAATTTCGAATTGTTCACAATGTTATCCACAGCCTGTTAATAAATCGGCGGATAAACTTAGATATTCACAACGAAAACAATATAATCATAGCAAAAGAAGGCCTGTTTTTCAATGAGCTGTCTGCTTTTATCCACAAATTCAATAACTTGTGCATAATTATCATGCACACCACTACATATTGTTTATAATTTGTTTAAAATTCGACAGGGAGTCCCAAAATCTCAAAAAAAATATTCACAGGTTATTACAAGAAAGCTCGAACTACCGAATTTGATGTGTATAAATCAACCGGCAGGGATAGACAGTTAGCTTCGTTCTTCTTGGTAAAAATAAAAATCCGACCAACCCTTGCGGGCGGTCGGATTTTTATCATCTATCATCGAGTGAATTATTGTTCGGATTGTTGCTGCTGGAAGTTGGCGATCGCCTCGTAATCTTCCTCCAGCTTGCGCGAAATGCGAATATAGATCGGCAGCAGCTGTTTATAAATTGCTGCATGTTCCGGATTTGGCGTATGCTGATGGGTGCCACCTACCATTTCTTTGACGACTTCGAAGGAGTCGATTTCCCCTAATGCATACAAGCCGAGCACTACTGCGCCCAAGCAGGAGCTCTCATAGCTCTCCGGGATAACGACCTGTTGGTCGAAAATATCAGCCATCATTTGGCGCCACAGTGGGGAGCGGGCAAAGCCGCCCGTCGCTTGGATTTTCTGCGGCCGTCCGATTTGTTCTTCCATCGCCAGAAGTACCGTATAGAGGTTGTAAATCACGCCTTCCAGCACGGCCCGAATCATGTGTTCCTTCTGATGGTGCAGCGTCAGCCCGAAGAAGGATCCACGCGCATGCGGATTCCACAGCGGTGCCCGTTCGCCGGCCAGGTACGGGTGGAAGAGCAGCCCGTCCGCGCCCGGACGGACGCGCTCGCCGATCTTGGTCAGCACGTCGTACGGGCTGATCCCCAGCCGTTTCGCCGTCTCTACCTCGGAAGCGGCGAATTCGTCCCGCACCCAGCGGAAAATCACGCCGCCATTGTTGACCGCCCCCCCGATTACCCAGTGCTTATCCGTCAGCGCGTAGCAGAAGATTCGGCCCTTGGGATCGGTCCTTGGGCGGTCGACAACGGTGCGAATCGCCCCGCTGGTACCGATCGTGACGGCGACGACGCCGGGGTCGATTGCATCGACCCCAAGATTGGACAGAACGCCGTCGCTGGCACCAATGACGAAGCGGGTGGAGGGTGCGAGTCCCATGGCGCTGGCGTAGCTTGGCGCCAGGCCTTGCAGGATGTGCGTCGTCGGCACGAGCTTCGACAGTTGATCTGGCGTGATGCCGGCCAGTCGCAGCGCTTCTTCGTCCCAATCCAGGCGCTCCAGATTCAGGAGGCCGGTCGCCGAGGCGATCGAATAGTCGACGATGTACTCCCCGAACAGCTTCAGGAAGATGTATTCCTTAATGGAGACGAACTTGCGGGCTTGTGCGAACAGTTCCGGCCGTTCATGACGCAGCCAAAGCAGCTTGGTCAGCGGGGACATCGGGTGAATCGGCGTGCCGGTGCGCAGATAAATTTCGTGACCACCCAGCTCGTTCTTCAGCTTCTCTGACCAGTCCGCACTGCGGTTGTCCGCCCAGGTGAGACAACGCATCAGCAGTTTGCCCTCGACATCCAACGGGATTACGCTATGCATCGCTGAGCTGAAGGAGACGAAGCCAATCTGTTCAGGAGCAATCCCGCTCGTATTCATGACTTGACTCACCACCGCGATCACCGCGGCAAAAATCTCCTCGGGATCCTGCTCCGCCACTGCTGCGGAGGGCGTGTATAGCGGATATTCTTCATTGGCTGTGGCGATCACTTGACCGTTGCGTTCATATAACACGGCTTTCGTGCTGGTCGTGCCGATATCCAGGCCAATCATATGCGTCAAAGAACCCATATCCTACCTTCTTTCCACGTCAATTCTTCTTATTTTCATTGTAATGAGTTTTGCCTCAAAAAATAAAGCTCAGCCCGAGGAGGTCAAATCCCATTCTGTATACTTGTCGACAAGAATAAACGGCCAAAAGGGCCCGGGGTACCGTCCCAGCTCGAATTATTGAGGGATACTCGTCTGAAGCGTGCGGTGCGAGTCGGCGAAGTATTCCTCGACGTTCTGCCCGATAATGTCGGCGTCACGGGACTCTAATGCCTGCAACAGCTTGCGGTGTTTCCCGATCACATAGTCGATTTTGTCCTCACCTTGCGACAAAACCTCCCGCGTCGTAATCAACATGACCGTCATCACGATTTGGCGGATGCTGGTCCAAAGATGCATGATGCGGGTATGGTTCGCTCCGGCGATAATCGTCTCGTGAAAACAGAGATCCTGATAGGCGAATTCTATGACATCCCGGTGTTTGCCGGCCAAGACCATTTTATCGATGATTTGCGATAGCGGAGCAATCAGGGCCTCTGGACCTTCCGCCATCCGCTGGGAGGCGAAGCTTTCAATTAAATAACGAACATCGTACAATTCGTCCACGTCCTGCAGGCTAAGGCCATTGACGACCGCACCCATGCGTTGTAGGTGGATCAGACCTTCTCCGGAGAGCGTTTTTAGCGCCTCGCGGACCGGGGAGCGGCTCGTGCCGAAATCCGCGGCGATACGATTTTCCGACAGGACCGCGCCCGGCTTGATCGTACCTGCTATGATTTGGAGCCGCAGCTCTGCGGCGATCGATTCGCCGAGCGAACTGCCTTTCAACCAGGAAGAAGGGTATTGCATGCGATATTTCTCCTATTCCAAGGGATGTCATCCCGCTTGATGATCGATGAAACCTAAATACTTCGATCATAGCATGAAATTTGTCGGATGGGGAATCTCGCTCTAGGTTTTTGGAGGAATTTAAATGATTTATTTAGCCGATTCTACCGCATGTCCGCCAAATTCGTTGCGCAGCGCCGCGACTACTTTGCCGTGAAACGTGTCCTCCTGGAGCGAACGGTAACGCATGAACAGCGACATTGCGATCACCGGTGCGTTTGCTTGCAGATCCAGCGCCGTTTCAACTGTCCATTTGCCTTCTCCGGAAGAATGCATGACACCGCGGATCCCTTCCAGCTTCGGATCTTTGGCAAAAGCGTTTTGCGTCAGCTCCATCAGCCAGCTGCGAATGACCGAACCATTCGACCATACCCGGGCGACCTGCTCGAAATCGTAATCGTAAGGGCTTTTGTCGAGCAACTCAAAGCCTTCGGCAATGGCCTGCATCATGCCATATTCAATTCCGTTATGGACCATTTTGAGAAAATGGCCGCTCCCGGAAGGTCCGGCATATAGATAGCCGCCGCTAACGGCGATATCACGAAAGATCGGTTCCATCAACCGGAAGGCCTCTTCCTCGCCGCCGATCATAAAGCAGCCGCCTTGCTCCGCGCCTTCGACCCCCCCGGAAGTACCGACATCGAGGAAGCGAATGCCCTGCGCCGCCAGTTGTTCCGATAACTCCAGCGAGTTTTTGTAATGCGAATTTCCGCCGTCAATGACGACATCGCCCGGTTCTAACAAAGGGGTTAGCTGATCGACGACTGAGCGCAGCGGAGCACCGGCCGGAACCATTACCCATATGAATCTTGGCGTTTCTAGAGCAGCGACGAGTTCCTCCAGGTTGGCGGCGGGGACCGCGCCTTTTTCGGCCGCGCCTGCAACTGACCGCGGATTCATGTCATGAGCCACAACGTCATGTCCGTGCTCCAGCAGATTCAGAACGAGATGAAAGCCCATTTTTCCAAGTCCAATCATGCCTAATTTCATTGAAGTAAGCACCTCATTTCGAATTATTGTATACTTGTATACAACATATAAATTGAATATACTCCGATTCGATTTGGCTGTAAACCATCTACAAGAAGGCGCTTCTTGAGGGGGTTCTTTCGGTTGAAAGTACTTTTCCACATGTGCATAACTTATATGCGAGGAGGTTATCGGGAAGGCTGTGGAAAACTGAAGCGTGAAATTTTTCGTTACGAGGGCTGTGGATTGTGGATAATGGGAAACGAAAAGCGGGAGATGGCGATGGAAGTTCGGTTGACTTTTCCTAGGCGGTGTGGTTAAATGTATAAAGGCATTTTCTGTGGATATGAAAATGGTAAACATACAGATAATGATAATCCTGTAAGGGGGTGCGATAAATGAAACCAACTTTCAAACCGAATGTGAGCAAACGTAAAAAGGTTCACGGTTTCCGCAAAAGAATGAGCACGAAAAACGGCCGCAAGGTTCTCGCTGCTCGTCGTCTCAAAGGCAGAAAAGTACTGAGTGCGTAAAGCGTGCGTAAAGACCACCGCGGTGGTCTTTTTTTTATACTTGAGCCTAGCGCGAGAGTTACGACGACGTTTGGTCAATACTAATCTAGAAGTGATGAATCAAGGAGATTGCTCGTGCATAAACAACTTCGTTTGAGAAACCGCGCCGATTTTAACCGCATCTACCGGTTTGGCAAGTCCTTTGCGAATCGCCAGCTGGTGGTGTACTGGTCCAATAAACCGGATATTGAACGTTTTCGCCTGGGAGTATCGGCCAGCAAAAAAATCGGAAATGCCGTCGTTCGCAACCGGATGCGGCGGATGTTGAAGGAGATCGTCCGACTGCATGAAGCGGAAATTCGCGACCATGTCGATCTGATCCTGATCGTGCGTAATGGGGCCGTTGGAATGGAATATAAGGACCTCGAAAAAAGCGTGCTTCACGTGCTTCGAAAAGCTTCGCTGCTGCGGGCTTCCGGGCGTTAGGCAGGCTTGTTTCTTTGTCCCTTCAAATATGTTATGATTTACGTTGAATGGATAGGTTAAGAGAGGGGTTTTAAAGTGTCGCGATTGATGACTAACCGAAGAAGATGGCTTCTTCTCCTTCTGGCGGTCGTGATGGTAGCGGTTCTCGCGGGATGCGCTCCGCAGAATGCTCATTTGGCAACCACGACGGAAAATATGAAGGATAGCAACTCGTGGTGGACCGCGAATGTGGTTTACTATTTCTCGCTCGTACTGGATACGTTTGCAAAATGGTTTAATGGTGCTTATGGCGTAGCGATTTTGATTATGGTGCTGATCGTTCGGACGCTGATCCTGCCTTTGACACTGAAGCAGGTCAAGAGTTCGAAAGCGATGCAGGCCATTCAGCCTCAGCTCCAGAAAATCCGTGAGCAATATAAAGATAATCCGGAGCTACAACAGCAGGAGACCATGAAGCTATTCCAGGAACACAAGGTCAATCCGATGGCGGGTTGTTTCCCGTTGATCATTCAGATGCCGGTGTTCATTGCGTTGTATAATTCGATTTACTACAACTCGGCGATCCGAGAGCATTCCTTCCTGTGGCTGCAGCTCGGCGAACCTGACAAATTGTTTATCTTGCCGGCGGTCGCGGCTTTGACGACTTTTATTCAAACGAAGATGATGTCGAGCGTGAATCCGCAGGGCATGCAAGGCCCGATGGCGTTTATGATGTGGGTCTATCCGATTTTGATTTTTGTCATGGCGTACAATTTCGCCGCTGCGTTGCCGTTGTACTGGATTTTCAGTAACCTGTACACAATTGCGCAAAACTTCTTTATCTACCGTAAGAAAGATCCGGCTTTGGCTGCGGCTGCTGTTACAGCAGGCGGAGGCGGCGGTTCATCTTCCGGCTCTGGGAACAAGAAGCGAGGCGGCTCCAATCTAAAAGCCGGTCATCCCGGTAAGGGTGCCAAGGAGGCCAAAAAATCGAAATGAATAAAATCGTGACGTCGGGAAAAACCATTGAAGATGCTGTAAGACAAGGATTGGCCAAGCTCGGCACCACCGAGGATAAAGTCGCCGTGAACGTGTTAGAGCAGCCATCAAAAGGATTCCTGGGACTGTTTGGGGGAAAGGAAGCAAAGGTTGAGCTTACTTTGGTTGAGGAACCTGCCCCTGTATCAGTACCCACCCCAAATAGGACTGCTTCGGCACCTCGTTCGTCTGCTTCCGTGATTGAGGAGAAGGCGGCGGGAAGCGAGAAGGATCCCTACGCGGAGGCGGCGTCATTCATCCGGGAGGTCGGCGAAAACATGGGCTTGGACGTCAAAGTCGAAGTCTCCCATGGCAAAGACCATACCGTGTTGAACATTTCGGGCCATGATTTGGGTTTAATGATCGGGCGGAGAGGGCAAACCCTCGACGCGCTGCAATATTTGGCGAATATCATCGCTAACCGTTATTCCGACAGCTTCATCCGCATCGTCCTCGATGCCGAAAACTTCCGGGAACGCCGGAAGAAAACGCTGGAGGAGCTTGCCGTCAGATTGGCCGGACGGGTCGTTCGAACGCGTAAAGAGGTTACGCTCGAACCGATGTCGCCGCAGGAGCGCAAAGTGATTCATTCCAAACTTCAGGATCACCCGGAGGTCAAAACTTACAGTAAAGGCGAAGAGCCGAACCGGCGGGTCGTTATTACTCTGAAGCATAGTAAATGAATGAGACGCAATGACGTTTGCTCGGCGTAAGCTGGGGGACGTCATTTTTTTATCCCTAGGTCTCAACCCACCCCACCCCTCCCTTACCGTAAGGGAGGGCGTCCGAGGGCCTGCTGCCCTCTGGGCTCCCGCAAACTGGAGGAACGTAGGAGGGAAAGAGGCGCTCCAGCTCGCTGTCCCCTTCGGGGATGCGCTTTACTTCAGTGCGTGGAACGCTTTTCCCCCCTTCGGGGTACGTCTTACTTGGGAGCACCCGGGATACCTGGTAAACCGTTCTGCTCATGACTACTGCTGTCGGCGCACCCGAGGGGATGTGGAGGTGGGAGCGGCTTCTCGCCCCTGCGGGGCCCGCCTTTACTTTAGAGCTCCTCCTATGAGGGAGAGGCTCCGAAGGGAGCGTCGAGTACGGTTTACGGTGGTAGAGAAACTACATGCAAGGAGGGCGCTGTCCCTTCGGGATGCGCTGACGTTGGAGCAAGACGTGAGGGCGGATGCTTCGAAGGGATCGAGGAGTAGCGGCAGGTGCTTGCGGAGTGACTATGTGCAAGGAGGGCGCTGTCCCTTCGGGATGCGCTGACGTTGGAGCAAGACGTGAGGGCGGATGCTTCGAAGGGATCGAGGAGTAGCGGCAGGTGCTTGCGGAGTGACTATGTGCAAGGAGGGCGCTGTCCCTTCGGGATGCGCTGACGTTGGAGCAAGACGTGAGGGCGGATGCTTCGAAGGGATCGAGGAGTAGGGCAGGCGCTTGAAGTGTGACTATGTGCAAGGAGGGCGCTGTCCCTTCGGGATGCGCTGACGTTGGAGCAAGACGTGAGGGCGGATGCTTCGAAGGGATCGAGGAGTATGGCAGGCGCTTGAAGTGTGACTATGTGCAAGGAGGGCGCTGTCCCCTGCGGAGATGGCGCTGACACTCGGAGCAATGCGATGCATGAGGATGCTCTGATGGGGTGAGTGAATTGGGGGCGGAGAGGGGCGTATGAATCCGAAGAAGCGGAGCGTTCGCCTTTGTGAGCGGATTTCTACAACTTCTGAATGTAGTCCAATCCAAGAAATCCGCGAACAACAGCGATCGTAGGATCATACGACCAGCGGAGCTATGAAATTCACGAACGGTTTTAAAACATCTAGCGAGGTGAAGCAAAATGCTTAGCGATACAATTGCAGCGATATCGACAGCGGTGGGCGAAAGCGGCATCGCCGTGATCCGCGTCAGCGGACCGGAGGCCATCGCCGAAGTGGGGCGGTTATTCCGCGCCAAGACGGCGCTGCCGGAGGCGGAGAGCCATACGGTACATTATGGCTTCATCGTGGACCCGGCGACGGGCGACAAGCTCGAGGAGGTGCTCGTCAGCGTCTTTCGCGCGCCGCGCTCCTTCACCACGGAAGACGTGGTGGAGATCAGCACGCACGGCGGGATCATCTCCGTCAAACGCGTGATGGACCTGCTGCTCCAGCAGCGAGGCATTCGCCTTGCAGAACCGGGCGAGTTCACGAAACGCGCGTTCCTGAACGGCCGGATCGACTTGTCGCAGGCGGAGGCGGTCATCGACCTGATCCGATCCAAGTCGGATCGGGCATTCTCCGTGGCGCTGAAGCAGGTCGAAGGCCAGCTGTCGCGCCAAATCGGGTTGCTGCGCCACACATTGATCGAGACGTTGGCGCATATCGAAGTGAACATCGATTATCCGGAGCATGACGTGGAGTCGATGACGATGGCGTTTATCAAGGAGAAATGCACGGCGGTGTCGGAAGGCATCGATGCGCTGTTGAAAACGGCGGAACAGGGCAAGATTTTGCGAGAGGGAATTACGACGGCGATCGTCGGTCGCCCGAATGTCGGGAAATCCTCGCTGATGAATGCCCTAGCCCGCGAGAATAAGGCAATCGTCACCGACATCCCCGGAACGACGCGGGATGTGATTGAAGAATATGTGACGATCAATAATATCCCGCTGAAGCTGCTCGACACGGCGGGGATCCGCGAGACAATGGACGTAGTCGAGCAGATCGGGGTGGAGCGGTCCAAAGCGGCGGTGAACGAGGCGGACTTGATCTTGCTTGTGCTCAACAGCGCCGAAGCGCTGCATGAGGACGAAGTTGCGTTGATGGAGCAACTGAAGGGGCGGTCCACGATCGTTCTTTTGAATAAAATCGATTTACCGCAGCAGTTGGATCAAGAGGTGGTACTGCGTTATTTTTCCGAGGAAGCGATCGTCGAGTTGTCGGTCAAAACGGAGGAAGGGCTGGATCATCTGGAGGAAGCGATTGCCCAATTGTTCTTCGGCGGAAAGCTGGAGTCGAACGACCTGACGTATGTAAGTAATGTGCGCCATATTGCCTTGCTGAAGAAGGCAAAGCAGTCCCTTGCGGATGCGTACGAGGCGGCGGACAGCGGGATTCCGATCGATATTTTGCAAATTGACGTGAGGTACGCTTGGGAGCAGTTAGGCGAGGTGATCGGGGATTCGGCGCCGGATGCGTTGATCGATCAGATTTTTTCGCAATTTTGCTTGGGGAAATAAGCGTTCTCTAGTATCAGCAGAGCCGGTTCATGGTATGATGTTACGGATAGAGTTTGTAGGGTGTAGGGTAAAGGAGGTTGACGATACATGGGTTATGCTGCCGGAAACTATGAGGTGATCGTGGTTGGCGCAGGGCATGCAGGCTGCGAGGCGGCATTGGCTGCAGCGCGGATGGGATGTCGAACGCTGATGGTTACGATCAATTTGGATATGGTTGCTTTTATGCCGTGCAATCCTTCGATTGGAGGTCCGGCAAAAGGCCACGTCGTGCGCGAGGTTGACGCCTTGGGCGGCGAAATGGGCCGTAATATCGACAAAACGTTCATCCAGATGCGGATGCTTAATACCGGGAAAGGCCCGGCCGTTCACGCGCTTCGCGCGCAGGCGGATAAATTCTCCTATCAACATACGATGAAGGAAACGATGGAGAAGGAGCCGAATCTAACGATGCTCCAAGGGATGGTTGAGGAGTTGATCGTCGAGGATGGCCAGTGTGTGGGTGTAATTACCAAGACCGGCGCGGAGTATCGGGCTCAAGCGGTGGTACTGACGACCGGTACGTATTTGCGCGGCAAAATCATCATGGGCGAGCTGATGTACGAAAGTGGCCCAAACAACCAGCAACCTTCGGTGCGACTGTCGCAAAACTTGAAGGAGCTGGGCTTTGAGCTGGTGCGTTTCAAAACCGGGACGCCGCCGCGGGTGCATAAGGATACGATCGATTTCTCGCAAACGGAGATACAGCCTGGAGATGAGAAACCGAAGTTTTTTTCCTATGAGACGAAAGAATCGGACAATGAGCAGCTCCCTTGCTGGCTGACGTATACTTCCGAAGAGACGCATAAGATCATTACGGATAACCTGGATCGTGCGCCGATGTTCTCCGGGGTGATCGAAGGCACGGGTCCGCGGTACTGTCCGTCTATCGAGGACAAAATCGTGCGGTTCAGCGACAAGCCGAAACATCAGATTTTCCTGGAACCGGAAGGTAAGAATACGTCGGAGTATTATGTACAAGGCTTCTCCACTAGTATGCCCGAGGAGGTTCAGCTAAAAATGCTGCGTTCGGTGCCGGGTCTGCAAAACGTACAAATGATGCGCACCGGTTACGCGATCGAATATGACGCGGTTGTACCGACTCAGCTGTGGCCTTCCTTGGAGACGAAACGGCTGCCTGGACTGTTTACGGCGGGACAAATCAACGGGACCTCCGGTTATGAGGAAGCGGCGGGACAAGGCATTATGGCCGGGATTAACGCTGCCCGTAAAGTGCAGGGCAAGGAACCTGTTGTTCTTGATCGTTCGCAAGGTTATATCGGCGTATTGATCGATGATTTGGTGACGAAAGGCACGAATGAGCCGTATCGCTTGCTTACCTCGCGTGCCGAATATCGCCTGCTGCTTCGTCACGACAATGCAGACTTACGTCTGACGCCGCTGGGCCATGACATTGGCTTGATTTCGGAAGAGCGGTATGCGCGGTTCTTGGATAAGAAAGAGAAGGTTGAGCAAGAGATTGAGCGATTGAAGTCAACGAAGGTTCGTCCTACTGATATCAATCCGCTGCTCGAGTCGATCGGTTCGGCACCGATTCAGGATGGCAGCAACTTGCTCACGATTTTGCGGCGTCCGGAAGTGTCGTATGCTCATATCGCTTCATTGTCCCCGTCGGAGATCGAACTTGATGAAGAGATGCAGGAGCAAGTTGAAATTCAAATCAAGTATGCGGGTTATATAGAGAAGCAATTGATCCATGTTGAAAAGTTACAAAAAATGGAAAAGAAGAAAATACCCGAAACGATCAACTATGATGATATTCAAGGCTTGGCGATAGAGGCACGGCAAAAGCTGACTAAAATTCGTCCGATCTCGATCGGTCAAGCTTCGCGGATTTCGGGGGTTACACCGGCCGACATTTCGATTTTGCTGGTGTATTTAGAGCATTATAACCGGGTCACGGCTGCAGGAGGGTAACCATTGGATTCGATACAAGCCCAATTTTGCACACTGCTCCAAGGTCATGGCATCGAGGTGTCGGACGAGCAGTTGAAGCAATTCGAACGATATTACGAAGTGCTAGTTGACTGGAATGAAAAGATGAACCTCACCGGGATTACCGAACGAGAACAGGTGTATATCAAGCATTTCTATGATTCGATAAGCCTAGCGTTCCATGTTCCGATGGGGGAGATGGGGTCTATGGCGGATATTGGCTCAGGGGCGGGATTCCCCGGCATTCCGCTAAAAATTTGTTATCCACATTTGCAGCTAACGATCGTGGACTCTCTAAATAAACGAATCCAGTTTTTGCAGCATGTGGTTAATGAACTTGGTTTATCTCAAGTACAATTGCTGCATGGACGCGCTGAGGACTTGGGGCGGCAGGAGGAACTTCGCGATGCGTTTGATCTGGTCACGGCCCGAGCTGTTGCCCGGATGGCCATTCTCAACGAATTTTGTCTGCCATTTACTAAACCTGGTGGATTATTCGTGGCTATGAAAGGAAGCAATCCGGTGGATGAAGTGAAGGAAGCGGCCCGTAGTTTGTCTGAATTAAAAGGGAAGTGGGTCAGCACTCCCGAGTTTTCACTTCCGCTGGAAAATTCGGAACGTCATTTGGTCATTATTCAAAAGACAGCCCCAACGCCAAAAAAGTACCCCAGAAAACCTGGAACACCGGTCAAGATGCCGCTGATTTAAATCATAAGCTATGCCCCTTAGCAAATTGTTCCACGTGAAACATAGCTAAGGGGGATTTTTTTGTCTTTAGGCCGATAAATCTATCTTCTTTTCTTAAACTTCTCTCAATTAGAGAATAGGATTATAGAGGAAAAAGTGGTAGAATAGATATATCAGGTTTTATATTGCATTTCGTTTGGAGTAATGTCATCCCGGGGGATGATTCGTAAGGCGGTTTGGCCTTATGTCACTATGAAACTAGGTGGTAATTGACGGAATGAAAGAACAATTTTCTAAATTGTTTGGGTTAACCGAACGAAGCGGCGGAGATGAAGTAAGACAAATTCCGGTGGAGGAAATTGTCGGCAGTCCTTATCAACCGCGGACGATCTTTGACGACGAGAAAATCGATGAGTTATGCCAAACGATTCGTACGCATGGCGTGATTCAACCGATTGTCGTTCGTTACCGGAATGAGAAGTATGAAATTATCGCCGGAGAGCGCCGCTGGAGAGCCGTCAAAAAGCTGGGTTTAGAGTCCATTCCTGCAATTTTGCGAGATTTCAACGATTCGCAAGCGGCATCGATTGCCCTGATTGAAAATCTCCAACGAGAAGGGCTCACCTCGATAGAGGAAGCTATAGCTTACCAAAATTTGATTGATTTACACCAGTTGACGCAGGAAAGCCTGGCACAACGCCTTGGAAAGAGTCAGTCAACCATTGCTAACAAAATCAGACTGTTGCAGCTTCCGGAGGGTGTAAAGACAGCGCTGATGGAACGGAAAATTACAGAACGTCATGCGCGTGCTTTACTGTCCTTGGACTCGGAAGAATTGCAGTTAAAGGTCCTGGGTGAAGTAATTAGCAAAGAGTTGAATGTCAAGCAGACAGAAGCTCGCATTACCTTCTACAAAGAATTGGACAAAAACAAAAAGTCTCCATCGAAACGAATTTCTTTTACGAAAGATGTTCGTTTAGCCTTGAATACGATCCGCCAATCCATTGACATGGTCACCGGATCGGGTTTGCAAATCAAAACGGAAGAAAAGGATCATGAAGATCATTATGAAATTGTGATTCAGATTCCAAAACGTTCATAAATTCACTCGCTGACCCCAACCGCGAGGTTGAAGGTCAGCTTCTTTTTCGGTCTTGAACGATAAGCGTTATGCACATGTGGATAAAGACTGTTACGGCTGATATTTTTATCGATCGGCAGCTGTATTCACAACGCATTGCTATAGGTCTTTTTGTAGCAGCAGCCTAGAATGCGTACATGAGGACTACAAAGAGATTCTTCTATTATATTGAGGTGAACTGGATTGTCTAAAATCATAGCCATAGCTAACCAAAAAGGGGGCGTCGGAAAGACGACGACTTCCGTCAATTTGGGGGCGGGCCTAGCTGCCATCGGAAAGAAAGTACTACTGATCGATATTGACCCTCAAGGCAATACGACAAGTGGTGTTGGCATTAATAAAGCAGATGTAGCGAATTGCATCTATGATGTGCTGATCAACGAAGTTCATCCGAAAGAAGCTATCGCACATACCGACATTGAAAACTTGCATATCATTCCAGCAACAATTCAATTAGCCGGTGCTGAAATCGAGTTGGTTCCAACGATATCACGGGAAGTCAGACTCAAAAAGTCGCTACAACCGATTCGTCATTTGTACGATTATATCTTGATCGATTGCCCGCCATCGCTTGGGATCTTAACGATCAACTCTTTGACTGCAGCAGATTCCGTACTTATCCCTATACAGTGCGAATATTACGCTTTGGAGGGATTGAGCCAACTGCTTAATACGGTACGATTGGTTCAGAAGCATTTGAACACATCCCTGCAAATTGAAGGGGTCTTGTTGACGATGTTTGATGCTAGAACGAATTTGGGCATTCAAGTAATTGAAGAGGTCAAGAAGTATTTCCAGCAGAAGGTGTACAAGACAGTGATTCCACGCAATGTGCGTTTAAGCGAAGCTCCATCCCATGGTCAATCCATTATTACGTATGACCCTCGATCGAAGGGCGCGGAAGTTTATCTTGAGTTGGCAAAGGAAGTGGTATCTTATGAATAAACGATTGGGCAAAGGATTGGATGCTCTGATCCCAGCACTATCGATCCAAGATGATGATAAGGTGGTCGAGATTCCACTCAATCAGCTTCGTGCCAATCCGTATCAACCACGCAAAACTTTCGACGAAGAGGCAATACGGGAATTGGCCGAATCTATTCGGCAGCATGGAGTCATTCAACCGATTATTGTGCGTAGCGTGCTTAAAGGGTATGAAATTATCGCTGGGGAGCGGCGGTTCCGCGCTTCACAATTTTGTGGAAACGCAACGATTCCTGCTGTAGTACGGAGTTTCTCCGATCAGCAAGTGATGGAGATTGCCCTTATTGAGAACCTGCAACGGGAGAACTTAAACGCAATGGAAGTGGCCGTGGCTTATCAAGGGCTGATGGATCAATTCCAATTGACCCAGGAAGAACTTTCGATGAAGGTGGGTAAGTCTCGTTCACATATTGCTAATTTCTTGCGGTTATTATCTTTACCGGAGGAAGTTAAGGAATATGTTTCACGTGGAACATTGTCGATGGGACATGCTCGAGCATTAGTTGGACTAAAAGACCCAACCACGATCAAACAATTGGCCCAGCAGTGCATCGATCATGAGTGGAGTGTTCGAGATCTGGAGGATGCGGTACAACAACTCGATCGCAAGAAACAAGAAAAACCGAAAGCAACCGGAAAGAAACGGGATCCTTATATCGATGAGGTAGAAGAAAGTTTGCGTGAACGATATAAGACGACCGTGAAAATTAAAGCAAACAAGGATAAGGGAAAAATCGAAATTAACTATTATAGCCAGCAGGATTTGCAGCGATTACTGGATATGCTGAGCTAAAGGATAAATGAAATGACATATCCATCTTTTGGATAGCCTGAGCAAGAGGGGCTCGATAAAAGAAGGGTATGTCATTTCTTGGTCTGTCTCTGATCTCATGAATGAACACTTGTGGAGCTTAACGCCCGAGGAGGAGTTATCGTTGCGCGAGACAAAATCGGTCATCTACCTAGATCATGCAGCTACATCTTGGCCAAAACCTCCTAGGGTAGGAGAAGTCATGTTGGAAATACTAAACGGACCAGCTGCCAATGCAGGACGTGGAAGTCATGGGATGGCGTTGCATGCGGGTAGGGTACTGTATCAGACCCGTATGAAGCTTGCAAAATTGTTTGGCGTACTTAATCCGAACGACATCGCGTTCATGTCCAACGCAACTTCTGCTTTGAATTTAGCCATTAAAGGTTGGTTGAAGCCGGGGGATCATGTTATAGCTACGTCGGTCGAACATAATTCAGTAAGGCGTCCTTTGGAATTTTTAAAACGGACAATGGGCATTGAAGTTGATTATGCCGAGGTGGATCGTCAGGGCCAGTTGGATTTGCTTCAGGTGGAGAAACTTTTTCAACCTCATACACGTTTACTTGTATGTTCTCATAGTTCAAATTTGCTGGGTTGCATTTTACCGATTCAAGAGTTAAGTCGGATAGCTCATGCAAATGGAGCGATTATCTTGGTTGATGCAGCTCAAACGGCGGGTTGTTATCCAGTGGATGTGCAAGAGATGGGGATTGATCTTCTTGCTTTCCCGGGTCACAAAGGATTGCTCGGGCCTCAAGGAACCGGAGGCTTGTACATTCACCCGGAAATTGATTTGGAACCGCTGCTGCATGGAGGGACGGGAAGCCAATCCGAGGAAAGCGAGCAGCCTTCCGTTCGACCTGATCGTTATGAAGCGGGTACTGTAAATACTCCGGGGATTGCCGGACTAGGTGCTGGTGTAGAAACGGTTCTGGAATGCGGGGTGGAGCGGATTCATCAGCATGAATGGAAGTTAACGCAGTATTTAATGAAGGAACTGCAGGCCATCCCGGGTATTCGTCTGATCGGTCCGCAAGTGGGACAGCCTCGAACAGGCATCGTTTCCTTTACGATTGAAGGAAGAGATGCATCTGAGGTCGCGTTCACGCTAGACAAGGAGTATGGTATCGCCGTTCGCGCCGGTTACCATTGCACGCCTTTAGGACATCAAACTGCTGGGACCTTACAAGGTGGCGCCGTCCGTGCAAGTGTAGGTTATAGGACGACAGAGGCAGAGTTACAAATGTTCATTCATGCAATACTTCAATTCATTAAATGATCTCAAGCATAGAGGAGTAGACAGTCGCATGCGGGAATGGAATGATCTCATCTTTGAGCAATTAAGCTGGATCGTCGGAGGTTTGGTTCTCCTGATTCTGTGGCTATTGGTCTGGAATTTGATCCAAGGAAGTAAGCTGCGCAAGATGAAGAAAAGATACGAACTGATGATGAAAGGTGCCGGCGTTGAAGATCTGGAGAGCTTGTTGATCGATTTGAAAATGCAACAGGGTAAAATCGAAGACCTCCAGGAGGAACAAAAGCAGCAGCTCGCGCAAATCCAAAAAAGAATGCCTATGCAAAAGTCGAAGATCGGCATTAAACGGTATAACGCTTTTGGAGAAAAAGGGAACGATTTGAGCTTCTCGATTGCGTTCGTCAACGATCAGCAAGATGGTGTGGTCCTCACAGGGCTTTACAATCGAGATGGCTCTTTTGTATATGCCAAGGGCTTGGAGAAAGGGGAGTCACCGCATGCACTCTCTCCGGAAGAGCGTGAAGCTATAGCTCTCGCCGGGCTAGAGAAATCGAACCCCGGGTCCACTCTTTAATCGCGGTATACAAGCAATTCGAGATAATTTCGGAAAGCCGCATGACTAGACTAAGACGCGTATTTTGCAGAACAAAGTATTCCATGAAGCCGCCGACATTGACGATGCCCGTTAGATGGATATCGCCGACCGGCGGTAATTCTTTATTTACGCCTGCGCCGGGACGAAGCGGTCCTTGGACGACCTGAATGGATCCCACGCTGGACGTTTGGCCGAGACAAGCGTCAATGCTAATAATATACGGATCAACGAAGCGAGAGTGGATTTGGTCCAGCGTTTCTTTTAAATTCATCGCATGTACAGGCTCTTCTAAGGTGCCATAAAGGTGGAAGTACGAGCTGTGATACTTGGCCAATGCGCTACCGACTAGAGGCCCTAAGCAATCACCGGTAGAACGGTCCGTACCAATGCACACGATGACCATATCTTGCCCAGGGGTAACCTGTCCAAAATGCAAAAGCAACCGGTGAATAATCGCCGAATGAATGCCGGGTTCGGTATGCGGGATTTTTAAATAAGGAATTTCTTGCCCTGGAATTGTCGGTTGAAGCTGTGACATGGAATCTTCCTTTCCACTGGGGGATCATGTGCGTACGAAGCGCACTTCAAAGATTTAGTAGATAGTATATGGAAGAAACACATATTATATACTCATACGAAAGTCTCATTGGGGAAAAGGAGAGGAATCGAAGTGGAAGAAGAAGATTGGTTAGTGATGGCCTTTGATTCAACCCAGCAAGCGCTGCGCGCCGAAATGCTTTTGGAGTATGCCGACGTAGACATTGATTTATGCCCCACGCCTAAAGAAATCACCGCCGGGTGCGCGTTATCGATACGGTTCCCGCAATTATCATTGGATGCGGTTAAAGAGATTATTACATCCGAATCAGTAGAGATTCGGGGGATTTACTCCCGTCAAGGGATGGGCTATGATAGCATCAAGTTATGAAATCTGAGAAGGATTGATAGATATGCTATTGGCGAATGAAACTGAAGTGATCCAGGATGCTGCCGAAACGGTAAACACCTGGAGAGATCATATATGGAATTGGTTTACAGATATGGATATGTGGACGAATGTTCTCTACGCGGGGATAAAAATCATCATTATCTTTGTCCTCACTCGTTTGTTCGTTCATATCGTGTTCCGATTGATCGATCGATCTTTGCAGAAGCGAGAAAAAAGCCGGCTGCAGATGAACCCGCGGCGATTGATTACGGTGGGAGAGCTGCTGAAAAATGTCACCAGTATCACCAGCAACTTCATTATGGTGATGTTGGTGTTGGGGGAGATTGGTTATGATTTGGCACCGCTGTTAGCGGGCGCCGGTGTTCTTGGGCTGGCCATAGGTTTTGGTGCCCAGAGTTTGGTGAAGGATGTCATTACCGGGTTCTTTATTATCCTGGAGGATCAGTTTGCCGTTGGGGACGTGATTCAAACGGGCAGTCTGAAGGGAACGGTAGAAATTATTGGTCTACGTTCCACGCGGCTGGTGAGTTGGACGGGGGAGGTACATATCATTCCAAACGGGATGATCACCAATGTGACGAACTTTTCCGTGGGGACCGCATTGGCAGTGGTCGATTTGCCGTTCAGCAACACTCGGAAATTAGTAGGGGCCGTAGAGCTACTCCAGGGGGCCATGCAGCGATTGAGCGAGGAACAGGAGCATATCCCTCAGGTACCAAGCGTCCTGGGCATCCAGTCCTTAACGGCAAGCGAATACGTCATTCGGATCGCCGTGGAGTGCCCCCCGGCTGTACGTGCCGATGTCGAGCGGCAGATTCAGACCTATGCCAAGGAAGCACTGGAGCAGGCTGAGATGAACGCGTAACACCGGAAGGCCTCATGTAGGAATAGGACATAAGTATAGAAGATGGGATAGGGGGAATAAGCCATGGAGCGTAAATCATTTCAGTTGGGCGATATCGTGCAAATGAAAAAAAACCATCCTTGCGGCAGCAATGAAATGGAAATCATCCGAATGGGTATGGACATCCGCATCAAATGCGTAGGCTGCAAACACAGCGTTTTGGTGCCCCGTGCCAAGTTCGAGAAGAATATGCGTAAAGTGCTCCGCTCGGCGACGCCCACACAAGAGGAGTCGGGGCAGGACGGACAATAAACGTCAGAGGAACAAACAATTTATGGGATGAAGGATGCCTCTATTGCATTCGGAATGAATTCATGGTACAATCATTCTTGCTGTGGAGAGGTACCCAAGAGGCCCAAGGGGGTTGACTCGAAATCAACTAGGCGTCGCAAGGCGTGCGTGGGTTCGAATCCCACCCTCTCCGCCATTTACTTAATTAGACGAACTCTTACGTTTATGCGTAGGAGTTTTTTTGTTGTATAGAATTTTGAGCCTAATGAAAAGGAAAGAAGGACCCTTTCGGGTCCTTCCTCTGGTTGACGGCGAACTGATTTTGGAATTCTTTTCTCAGCGACAAACAGAAACCTTACGATGTTTGCCTTAGCAAGCACGAATCAGGGAAGAGGGGTCTTCGCTAACTCGTGATCTGATGCTTCTACAAGTCGTGAACAAGATCTCCTTGCGGTTTGTTTCTCGCGGAATCCTCTAAACGGACCAACGGAACCACACCTCTCTTGCTCGCCGTCGATTGTATTATGTGCAGGATTCGTTTTTCTATACACATGAATTTTAATGGGTCAAAAATCCTTAATGGACGCGGGCCTTTTCTTCCTTTTTCCACTTGCGGTCTTTGTTTGACGTCTCAGGGAATTTCTCGCCCTTCTGCAACGTAATCCGCTTTGGATGTTGTATCTGCGTATGGAAGCTTCGCGCCTCACCGACTTCCACGTATACGCCCGGGTTTGGAGCGCGCATACCTTCCTCAAATTCCGTTTGTTCACCCATCTGGCGTTCCTCCTTTCAGCCTCACATTGGAATTCACGCTTATTGTTTGTCAGAGCGGCTTAATCATGTACCGCGAAGGACCGATAATTATTTACAAGCATAAAAGCGATGTGGGGGAAATGTTTAAGTCATGGGGAAGCGGATGAGAGGACTTGTCATCATGGTCTTAAAGAAGGCAAGTATTGGGTCCTTGCACAGCTGACATCAATTTGATATACTACTATGGTGCGAGTTTACGCTCGCTCCTTGCTCCTAAACGAGTTACGTATTGGGGGCCATAGTCCAAGAGGAGGTGAATCAGATGCGCAAATACGAAGTGATGTACATTATTCGTCCTGACGTTGAACAAGAAGCTGTTCAAGCTACAGTCGAAAAATTCCAAGGCATCATCCAAAACGGCGGTGAAATTACCAAACATGACGTGATGGGCAAACGCCGGCTTGCGTATGAGATTAACAAGGTTCGCGATGGAGTTTACGTTCTCGTAAATTTCACAGCTACCCCTGAAGTGGTAGCTGAGTTGGAACGGATCTTGAAGATTTCCGACGAGGTTATCCGTTATCTCATTACGAAAGACGTAGCCTAATTCAAGTTTGAGTAACCATTGCCCGAAGGAGGGGATTTGATTGTTGAACCGTGTCATACTCATCGGACGTCTTACCCGGGATCCAGAGCTGCGATATACGCCAGCCGGCGTAGCGGTAACTCAGTTTACGCTTGCAGTAGACAGACCGTTCACCTCGCAAGGGGGCGAACGCGAAGCGGATTTTATCCCGGTCGTAACCTGGAGACAGCTTGCCGAAACTTGCGCGAACTATTTGCGTAAAGGCCGGTTAACGGCTGTGGAAGGACGTATTCAAGTACGGAACTACGAGAATAACGAAGGTAAACGCGTATACGTAACCGAAGTTATTGCCGATAATGTCCGTTTCTTGGAATCGAACCGCGAAGGCGGTGCAGGTGGTGGCGGCGGTACGCGGGAGGAAGCTCCATTCGGAGGCGGCGGCGGTGGCAATAGCAACCGTGGCGGTAATTTCTCACGCGGCAATCAAGATGATCCATTCTCCGACGACGGGAAACCGATCGATATCTCGGATGACGATTTGCCATTTTAAACACGGAAAGGACTGACAAGCATGAGCTTCAAGCAAAGAGAAGGCGGAGACGACAAAAGACCGGCTCGCCGTGGCGGCCGCAACAAACGTCGTAAAGTGTGCTACTTCACTGTGAATAAAATTACTCACATTGACTATAAAGATACGGAGCTGCTGAAGAAATTCATCAGCGAACGCGGCAAGATTTTGCCTCGTCGTGTTACTGGCACTAGCGCTAAATACCAACGCCTTTTGACGATCGCGATCAAACGCTCCCGTCAAATCGCATTGCTTCCTTACACAACGGAATAAGCAGTGATCTGCTAAAGAGACAGCCGAACCTTAGGGTTCGGCTGTTTTTTTATTTAGAAAAGGGATGACTAAAGAACCATCTATCGAGTACTTACGACATAATTCAAGTAAATGGAGGGGAGATTCAGTCGATTTGTGACGAGATAGATAGATAAGTATCGAAAATTGTTAACATATCTGGTTAAGTACGAGTAAGAAAAATTAACGTTCAACTTTTTGCAAACGCTTCATATTCAAAAATTCTATAAAATATTAGTAATTCAGGGGTAAAAAGGAGCCAACAAACGATTAAAAAAGATATTGACGTGAGATATTTTCACATGTATTATGAACAATAATTCAACTGGTGTTTTTCCCTTGCTGGGGACCGGCTAAAGACCCTTATTAACCGTTGGTTTATACCGAACCTATGTCACCCTTTATTACAAACGGCTCATGGAATTCAACTCCTTAAAGGCTAGAGGTCATGGTAGAGGTAGTGCCAAAGGTTAATAGGTAAGTCGTTTTATTCCAGGCTGTAAGCACGGTTAGAAGTGACGGAAGAAGATAAAGGGGGAGATTGGAAGACAGATCCAGACGAAAGTGAAATTAGACGAAACTGCATGTTCTCAACTTCATTAAACAAGGAGGAGTCAACACACATGGTGGCTAAGAAGAGAAGTTTATGGTCCCTTTTACTTATTTTATCCCTCGTAGGAATTTTGTTTACGGGCTGCAGTACCAATAACACAGCTTCCAATACGCCGACTCCGACAGAGAACAACACAACTCCAGAGAATACAACGGAGCCTGAAGCAGAACCATCGGCCGATGAGCCGGTGGATGGCGGTACGATTACATTGAGCACTTTCTCTGACGTCGTCAGCTTGAACCCTATTTTCATTAATGATACTTCTTCCGGCGATGTAGCTCAGTTCCTGTTCGCCAAGTTGTACGACTTGGATCGCGAAGGGAATGTCGCTGCCGAACCTTGGTCTTTGGCATCCGAGCTCCCGCAAATTTCAGAGGATGGTTTGACATATACCGTTAAGCTGAAAGATACAGCGAAATGGAGCGACGGACAGCCGGTAACGGTAGATGACCTCATCTATACTTTCGATACGGTTCGCAATCCGGAAGCAGGTGCTCCAGGCATCAGCTTATTCGATAAGGTTGAGAAAATCGATAAAGTAGATGACCATACCGCAAACATTAAATTGAAACAAATTTATGCTCCTTTCCAATACACGCTGGTGACGGAGTTGGTTCCAGCCCATGTCCTTAAGGATATTCCTGTGAAAGAACTTCAATCTAATGCTTACGGCACCGATCCAGCGAAGACGGTCACGAATGGACCATGGAAGTGGACCGCTTGGAAGCAAGGGGAAAGCCATACACTTGATGCCGATCCAAACTATTGGGGAGCCGTCAAACCGCATATTGCCCAAGTTATTTATAAAATTTATGCCGATCAAAATACGGAGGTTCAGGCATTACTCAAAGGAGACACCGATCATGTCAGCGCCATCCCTGTGACTCAGGTTGAGGTCGTTAAGGGAAATGACAAGATTGACGTCATTCAGAAGCCGGGACCAACGTATGAATATATCAATTTTAACTTCGATTCGAAAAACTTCCCTGAAAAATATGGTTTATTCGAAGGGCAGAAGACAAGACAGGCCATTGCCTACGCGATCAATCGGCAAGGGATGGTTGATAATGTATTGAAGGGCGTCGGCGCATTGATGAATGCCCCGTTCCTCCCGGATACATGGGCCGATCCGAAAGATGCCGCCGTTAACTATGATTACAATCCTGAGAAGGCCAAACAATTGTTGGCAGAAGACGGTTGGGTAGCCGGCAAAGACGGGATTCTTGAAAAGGATGGACATCGTTTCTCCTTCGAATTGCAGTACAATGCCGGGAATAGCCGTCGTGAGCAGGTGTCGGCAATCATCCAACAGAACCTGAAAGATGTTGGCATTGAAGTGACTCCGAAGGGGATCGATTTCGCAGCTTGGATTGACCAGAATGTAACGCCAGGTAAATATCAAGCGATTCTTCTGGCCTGGTCTTTGAATACGCCAGACCCTGATTCCGAGAGTATCTTCTCTTCGAAGTATTTCCCGCCAGCAGGACAAAACAGCGGTTGGTATAAAAACGAAAAACTCGATCAATTATGGGTGGATGGATACTCTACAGTAGACCAAGCAGAACGCCAAAAGATCTATAAGGAAGTAGCCAAAGAGATCTCCACTGACTTGCCTTATGTATTCCTGTACCAATATGGTAGTGCGATTGGGACGGGACCAAGAGTACATTGGGCTGAGGATGACCGACCTGAACCATCATTGGGTTATGGTCAATACTTCCATGCTATTAAATGGTGGGTAACCGAATAAGAAGTTGTACGGATACAGGAAATAAACCGCAGGAGGGGAAAGGGAGAATTCTCTTTCTCCTTCTCCCTTTCAAGGAAGGAAGTTTCCCTGCGGCTTTATACCTATTAAATGTGGGAGGATAAAACGATGACAGAATATCTGATCCGTCGCTTACTGCAATCGGTTCTAGTTATTTTTTTGATCACTGTCGTCACCTTTTTGCTCATCCATGCAGCACCGGGCGGTCCAACTCAAGTCATGCTTGCCCCCGGTTTGTCGCCGGAAGCTTTTGAACAGCAGAGGCACAATATGGGGCTGGATCAACCGATTCCCGTCCAATATATTCGATGGGTCGGAGACTTGCTGCAAGGCGACATGGGTTATACGTTTAAAAACCATTTGCCGGTTGGTGATTTGCTCTGGCCGCGGATCGCTAACACGCTAATTTTGATGGGCGCAGCTTGGTTGCTTACGCTTGTTATCGCTCTACCTTGGGGCATTTACAACAGCACGAAAGTGTACGGCATTTCAGATCAGACGGCATCCTTTATTTCTTATTTAGGTTTTGCCATGCCGACTTTTTGGTTCGGTATCCTGTTACAACAATGGTTCTCCCTTGGCTTGGATTGGTTTCCGCTTTCGGACATGCATAGCCGCGGTAAGGAGGGAAGCGTCTTTGATTTGTTCATGCATCTGGTATTGCCAGTCACCGTCCTCTCTTTGGGCTTCCTTGCTTCCTACATTAAATACGCTCGAGCCAGTATGTTGGAAGTGTTAGAACAGGATTACATTCGAACTGCCCGTGCTAAAGGGGTAAAGGAAAGGAAAGTCATATTCCGCCATGCCCTGCGAAATGCGCTCATCCCGATCATTACGATCTTAGGATTGGATTTGCCGATCCTTGTAGGTGGGGCGGCATTGACTGAAAATGTATTTAACTGGCCAGGGATGGGGCGCCTCTATGTTGAGATGGCTACTGCACGGGAATATTCCGTGTTAATGGCGATTACGATTGTCACCGCCGTGGTGGTCGTCATCGGCAGCTTATTAGCGGATATTCTGTATGCCATTGTGGATCCGCGAGTCAAATTGGGAGGAAAGGGGACAAAGGCAGCATGAGTGATATGAAGGTAACGATATCGTCGAGAACATCCCCGGACGTAGTGACGCCAGAACCCAATCCATCGCCTAACCTCAAAAACTCGGTAACCTCACTTTCAGCGAAGAAGCCTTTAGGGCCTTGGGGGATGTTGTGGAGGAAGTTTTCGCGAAATCCCTACGCGATGACTGGATTTGTGGTATTGCTTATCTTTATCCTCGCCGCCGTATTTGCGCCGTGGATTACCAAGTACGATCCGGCAAAAATCGATATGATGTTTCCGAATCTCAAGGCAGGGGCTGAGGGTCATCTGCTGGGAACGGACGAATTGGGTCGTGACGTATTCGCAAGGTTATTGTATAGCGCGAGAATCTCCTTGTTAATCGGGTTTTCGGTCGCCTTGGCATCGGTGGTTGTAGGTTCGATTATCGGCGCTATTTCCGGTTATTTTGGCGGATGGGTGGACACGGTGTTCATGCGGATCGTTGACGTCATGAACTCGGTACCTACGTTGTTCCTCAACATTTTGGTGCTGGCGATCTTCGGATCGGAAATCAAGTATATGATTTTGATCTTGGCTTTTACTAGCTGGATGAGCATCGCTCGGCTGGTGCGGGGGAACTTCCTCCAACTGCGGGAGATGCAGTACGTGGAGGCCGCTCGTGCGATCGGGGTGTCCAACACGGGCATCATATTCCGTCATTTATTGCGAAACTCTACGTTCCCGATTATCGTCAACGCGACCTTGATGGTCGGTGCGGCCATTCTTAGCGAATCGGCCTTGTCTTACCTTGGTTTAGGCATCCAGCCGCCGGCCACCAGCTGGGGGCTCATGCTGAGTAATGCGCAGGAGTTTATGTTAGTTGATAAAATGCAGGCCGTATACCCTGGCTTGTGTATCTTGATTGTCGTCCTTGCGGTGAACTTTATCGGTGACGGTATCCGCGATGCGCTGGATCCAAGACAGAATCTGAACAAATCCCGGAGGAGGCTGGCAAAATGGCGGAGAAACTTCTCGAAATCCGAAAACTGACGGCGGGCTTTTTGACGGAGAATGGGGTCGTTAAAGCGACGGATCGGATTTCGTTATCCATAGGCAAGGGGCAGACGGTTTGTCTGGTAGGCGAATCGGGCAGTGGGAAAAGCGTCACCTCGCTCGCCATCATGCGCCTGATCGATTACGCCGGCGGGACGATCATGGAGGGCAACATCTCGTTCCGGGGACAGGAATTAGCAGCTAAGAAACAAGATGAGATGCGAAATATCCGCGGCAATCAAATCGCTATGATCTTTCAAGACCCGATGTCGGCCCTGAATCCGGTATTTACCGTAGGGGAACAAATCGCCGAGAGCTTGCGGTTGCATCAGAATAAATCCGCAGGCGAAGCCTGGAACATGGCCATCGATCTACTTAGGCTCGTCGGCATCCCTGCACCGGAAATTCGTGCCAAGCAGTATCCACATGAACTGTCAGGCGGGATGTGCCAGCGGGTCGTTATTGCCACCGCTCTAGCCTGCAATCCAGAGCTGTTGATTGCCGACGAACCGACGACCGCACTGGACGTGACCGTTCAGGCGCAAATCCTGGATCTGCTGCGGAAGCTGCAGGCTGAACTCGGCATGTCCATCCTGCTGATCACCCATGATATGGGTGTAGCGGCGGAAATGGCAGACCGGGTAGCGGTCATGTATGCGGGGGCAATCGTTGAAGAGGGGCCAGTGGAGGATATCTTCAACCAGCCCAGCCACCCGTACACTGTGGGGCTGCTTCAATCCATCCCGGGCTTTGAAGGGGAACGGGGCGGAGAACTCTACACGATCCAGGGGACCATTCCGCCGATTGGCCAGTTGCCTTCCGGGTGCCGGTTCCACCCGCGCTGCCCGCATGCAACGGAGGTGTGTCGGCAGAAGGAACCTCCTGAGTTTATGATTGGAGCAGATCATCGCGCTTCCTGCTGGCTTTATGAAGATAAGCCGGTACGTCTGGACGATTCCCATAGCAGTAGAGACGAGGTGAAACCCGCATGATGACGGAAACGGCAAATGTAGAGGCAAAGCGACCGATCGGTTCGAAATCCGGGGAGATCCTGGTGGATATCCGCGGGATCAAGAAGTATTTCCCGATTCATAAGGGCCTGCTCAGCCGAGTTGTCGGCCAAGTGAAGGCGGTGGACGATGTGTCTCTGGCGATTCGCCAAGGGGAAACCTTTGGACTGGTTGGGGAATCCGGCTGCGGTAAGTCGACATTAGGGCGTGTTATCCTTCGTTTGCAAGGAGCCACGGAGGGCGCAGTGGTATACCAAGGCCAAGATATCCATTCATTACGGGGTCCCGAGCTGCGGAAGCTTCGCGAAGAGATGCAAATTATCTTCCAAGATCCGTTTGGTTCATTAAACCCTCGGTTTCTGGTTAAAGACATCATCGGTGAGCCGTTGCGCGTGCATCGCAACATGTCTCCCAAACAGATAGATGCGCGAGTTGTTGAGCTCATGGAGCTGGTCGGATTGGATGCCACCCGGCGCAATCGTTATCCGCATGAATTCTCCGGCGGGCAGCGACAGCGGATCGGCATTGCCCGGGCAATAGCGCTTAACCCGAAGTTCATCGTGGCTGATGAGGCGGTGTCGGCGCTTGACGTGTCCGTCCAATCCCAAGTGATTAATCTGCTCATGAAGCTGCAACGGGAACTGGGCCTGACATTCCTCTTTATTGCACACGGGCTTAACGTTGTCCGACATATTTCTGACCGGGTCGGCGTCATGTATCTGGGTAAGCTGGTGGAGGTTGGAGAGACGGAGACGTTGTTCGCGTCGCCGCTGCACCCCTATACCGCCGCTTTGTTGTCGGCGATTCCAAAGCCGGTGCCGGGCCGCAAGCAGGAGCGGATCGTGCTGCAGGGGGATGTTCCCTCCCCGGCGAACCCGCCTTCCGGCTGCCGCTTCCATACCCGCTGTCCGTTTGCCCAAGAGCTTTGTTCCAAGGTAGAGCCGCAATTGGTTGAGGCAGTCCCCGGACGCCAAGTGGCCTGCCATTTCCCGCTGCAGCCTGGGACCGTATTGTCCTAAACTTCAGCGAAAGCAAGTTAGCTCTACAAATCGATCATGGTAGAGGCCCGATCTCCGGAAGGAGCGGGTCTCTCTTTTTTGCCACCTCAAACCTAATTTGGATGCCTGCCTGGTTAGCCGACCAGCATCTGCATGTACCCTATTGTTGTACCCGAATTCCCCGATGTGTTATAGTACGAAGCGGTAGAGTTGTTTTGAAAAGTGATAGATAGAGACGTGCAGAAAAGTAGACTCGTGACGAACTCATAGATGAAGATATGCGAAATCAACCAGAATGGCGATGGAGGCGTAAATCAATGATCGAACGACAGAAAAGGCATAAGGCAAAACCAAAGAAAAATCGTAGAAAAGTGGCAATCCTTTCACTGGTGATCCTACTGGTGATTGGGGCAGGGGGATATTTATTCCGTAAACCCCTCGCCGTGATGGCGTTTGACTTGTTCCTGTCAGGGAAAGTCGAGGAGACTCTGGAGCGATCCTATTCTCCGCTGGAAGGGGAAGAAGCGCAGGCCGTGCAGCCGCAGGAAGAGAACATGAAGCCGTTCAGCGTACTGCTGCTCGGCGTGGATCAACGAAATAACGAGCCGGCTCGTTCGGATACGATGATCTATGCGGTGGTGCGCCCAGAGGATGCGAAGGTGCTGTTGGTATCCATCCCTCGCGACACCTACACAGAGATTGTGGGCAAGGATAAGGAAGACAAGATTAACCATGCGTATGCTTTTGGCGGAGAGAAAATGGCCAAGGACACGGTGGAGCATTTCATCGGATATCCGGTCGATAACTATGCGGCCATCAACTTCCAGGGCGTGCGGGATATCGTTGATGCATTGGGCGGCGTCGAGCTGCCGATTACCAAGGATATCGTGAATAAGCAAGCGGATCATGAGAAGTTTACGATTAAAGCGGGGAAACCGCTGTACGACGGAACGGAGGCTTTGAACTTCGTCCGTTACCGCGAGGACAGTGACTTTAACCGGACGAAACGGCATCAGGTGTTTCTAAACGCCATGGTCGATCGAATGCTAAAGCTGAATCAAGTGACAAAAATTCCTGAATTGATGAACCTGATGGGCGATAATTTTAAGACGGACCTGCCGCCAAGCCAAATCATCGATTTGTCCAAGCAAGTGCTGCTGGGCGATGCTTCTCCGCAAATTAGCGGATTTACGATTATGGGCGAAGGGATGCGGCTGAACGGCATTTATTATGACAAGGCCAACGAAGAAGATGTGAACTTTGCTAAAGAGATGATCGACAGCTGGCTCAACCCGGAAACAGAAACGTCCGCCTTGATAACGCCAGAATCGCGGGACGCCGAGAAGGCCGCGACCGAGTCAAATGGCACGCAGGGAACGGCAACCAACCAGCAATAGCAAGAATGAGTCATCTCGGGGCATCATACTTTAGATTAAACCGCTTTATAGGTTTATATCAAACCTCGGCAGTCCGGTGTTCCGGCTGCCGATTTCACACGGCCCGTCCCGGAACATATCCCGTTTCGAAACGTATCAATTAGGGGAGTCTGAATGAAGGATGAGGAGGATTTTGTTCTCATGAATATAGCGTTTTTTTTGCTTCCGAAAAATGACGTGGTGACCGTAACGCTGGATTCCACCTTGCGGCAGACGTTGGAACGCATGGAGTTTCACCGATATACGGCTGTGCCGATCATCGACCGGGACGGTGCGTATGTCGGCACGGTGACGGAAGGCGACTTACTTTGGCATATGAAAAATTCCGATGGTAGGATTAATTTTGAGACCGCTTCAAAATTTCTGCTCAAGGACGTTCCGCTGAAGATGGACATGAAACCGGTACGGATCGATGCGGATATGGAGGACCTGATCAATCTAGCGAAGGTGCAAAACTTTGTGCCTGTCGTTGACGACCGGGGCCGGTTCATCGGGATCGTCCGGCGCAGCCAAATTATCGAATATTGCGAGAAGTTCGTGACCCGAAATGCGGCACAACCCCAATAAATCCTAAAGGTTTGCGTCTTTTGTCGCGGTTGCATTATGCTATAATGAAGAATAAAGCTTTTTCGGGGAGGGTGGAAGCTGTCCGCCATGCAAAGGGAAATGGATGTGGCCAAACGTGCCAAGGTGATTGAATGGCTCAAAACGGAAGTAGTCGATCACGTATCCCGTTTGTTTAAAGCATTATGGGAAGGCAGCACGACACGGGTTATGGACAGTCTTGCCAGTCTGATTGTCAGCAGTTATATTTTGGGGCGAAGACTAGGTGTTTCCTATCGGGATATGGATGACAGCATCTTGGAGAAACTGAAAAAACATAAGCAGGAGGGTCACCAGCTCGAGGATTGGTATCAAGATATTTCTACCCTGGAAGAACATATGCGTAAGAGGTGAACCCATTTGAAGTTACGCTGGACATCGGTGGCCTGGAGCGCCGCATATTTGCTGCTTCTGCTGTCACTTGCAACTCCGCTTACCGTGATTACGATGTTTTTTCTGATCGTGCCGGGCATCTTGTTGTACACGACCTTGTCGACAAGGGTGTTTCTCGTGCACGTAGCGGTGGTCTGGCTAGCGGCTTCGCTGATCTTCGGACCGGTTATTCTGCTGCAGGCCGTTTATTTTATTATTCCTTCGATCGTGATGGGCTATTTATATAAGAAAAGAGTTCCGGCCTTTCGCACGATCATGACGGGAGCCGGCACCATTTTGCTGGAATTTTTGCTGGTCCTTCTGATCAGCACGGTGTTCTTTGACTTTAACCTGGCTACGGCGATTGAGGACCTGGTCAATTCGGCCATGGCTCCGTTTACGAATGTCGCCGACAGCTCGCTGGCCGGCGGGATCGTCTGGTCACCGGAGATGAGTCAGCAGTTTTCCAGTCTCACGGTGCGAATGATTCCGTTTACGATGATCGTCTGCTCGCTTCTGATCGCTGCGGTGGCCCATGCCATCTCTAGGCCGACGTTATCCAGCTTAGGGCATGCGGTGCCGAAGCTGCCGCCGATCCGCGATTGGCGGTTGCCGCGTTCGCTGATTTGGTATTACCTGATTGGCGTGCTGCTGCAGTGGTTCGGCGGAGAAGCTGTTCAGCAGGGGTTCATGGGCACGATTTTGTTGAATCTGATGCCGCTGTTGCAATTTCTCTTTATGGTTCAAACGGCAAGCTTCTTCTTCTTTGCGGCCTATCACCGCAAGTGGAACCCGGTCATTCCGATCCTGCTGATCGTAGCGATGTTGTTTATTCCGCCGCTGCGAATCGTGGGGATTCTGGACATTGCATTTCCGCTACGGGATATGATTACGAGATCAAGACGATAGGGTGAGAAGGCATGCCTAATATTTTGCAAAAACGTTGGTACGGGTACCAGACCGTATGGATGTTCATGCTTCAGTTGCTGCTCGTCATCTTCGTCTCCTACTTTAACTGGATTTTGGGGCTAGTCTGCTTATGCCTTGTCTGCGTGTTGACTTACAGCATGCTTCGGGCGGAGCGGCAGTTCCGCAAAGAGCTGATCCGCTACGTGACCGATTTGAACTACCGGATCAAACGGGTAGAAGGCGAGGCGGTCAGTAAACTGCCGTTTGGTCTGATGCTCTATAGCGAGGAGCGAACGATCGAATGGCATAACCATTTCGTGGCCGGCATGTACGGTAAAGACTCCGTCGTAGGTCTACCTTTGTCCGAGCTACTGCCGCAGCTCCCTGCGCCAAGCCGCGACAAGAAAGATGGCGGCGGTGCTCGGACAACCGTGGAGACGATGGTTGGGGATCGACATTACGAATTGGCCATCGATACGAATGAACGACTCATTTACATTCATGATATGACAGAGTTGGCGGTGCTGCGCAGTCGGTACGAAGACGAACGGGCCGCGCTGGGCATCATCCTGCTGGACAATCTGGATGAGGCAACCCAGGGGATGGATGACCAGCAGCGGACCGCCTTGATCGCCCGCGTAGCGACGGCGATCACGGAATGGGCCAAACAGTACCGCGTGTACCTGCGGCGGCTGTCCTCCGAGCGATATCTGATGATCCTGAATCAGAAATCGCTGGACGAACTGGAGCAAAGCCGGTTCGTGATCTTGGACGAGGTCCGCGAAATGACCGCGGACCTGAAGGTGCCGATTACGCTCAGCATCGGCCTCGCATTTGGTGCCGAGCGCTTCAGCGAGCTGGGCGAACTCGCCCAGTCCAGCTTGGATATGGCGCTCGGCCGCGGGGGAGACCAGGCCGCCGTGAAGGCCGGTCAGCGGTTGTCCTTCTATGGCGGCAAATCCGGCGCCATAGAGAAGCGGACGCGCGTCCGCGCCCGCGTCATCGCGCATGCCTTGCGCGATTTGATGCAGGAGAGCGACCGCGTCATCATCATGGGCCATCGCGTACCGGACCTCGACGTGATCGGCGCCTCCATCGGCGTGCTGAAGGCCGCCGATATGTACAAGGTCGAGGCCCACATCGTGCTGGATGGCCCGAACCCGGCGATCGAGCGCCTGATGGAGCGCATCGGCAAAGAAGAGGCCCTGCTCCGGCGGTTTATCACGCCGGAGCAGGCCCTGAATTTGATGACCGAGCACACGCTGCTCGTGCTCGTCGATACGCATAAGGCCTCCATTACGATGGAGCCCCGGCTGGTCGAAGAAGCGAGCCGCGTCGTCATCGTGGACCACCATCGCCGCGGGGAAGAATTCGTGGCCGATGCGGTGCTCGTCTATCTGGAGCCTTACGCTTCCTCGGCGTGCGAGCTCGTTACGGAGCTGCTGCAGTACATTCACGAGAAGGTGGAGCTCAGCCCGCTGGAAGCGACGACGCTGCTCGCGGGCATCACCGTCGATACGAAGCATTTCGCGCTTCACACCGGCTCTCGGACGTTTGAGGCTGCGGCGTTCCTCCGTCGAAACGGGGCGGACACGGTGATGGTGCAGCGATTGTTGAAGGAAGACTTGCAGGAGTACATCGCCAAGGCCGACATCATCAAGCATGCCCGCATGATCCACGGGCATATCGCCTTGGCGGTGACGGAGACGAACCGCAAAATCCCGCAGCTGTTGATCGCCCAAGTGGCGGATACGCTGCTGAATATGACGGGCGTACTTGCTTCGTTCGTGATCAGCGAGCGGCCGGACGGCCTGATTGGGATCAGCGCCCGTTCGCTCGGGAGCATGAATGTCCAGGTGGTCATGGAGCGGCTCGGCGGCGGAGGACACTTGACGAATGCAGCTGTTCAATTGGAAGGAACCCAGACGGAAGCGGAGAAACGATTGCTCGCCGTGCTGGATGAAATAGAGAAGGAAGAGGGGTTATTCGAATGAAAGTGATCTTTTTGAAGGATGTCAAAGGCCAAGGAAAAAAAGGGGAAGTTAAAGAGGTATCGGAAGGTTATGCACAGAACTTCCTGATGCCACGGGGACTGGTTCGTCCGGCTACCGAAGGTAATGTGAAGACGCTGGAGCAGCAAGCGGCATCCGAACTGAAGCGCAAAGCGCAGGAGAAGGAAGAGGCAGTCCAACTCGGCAAGAAGCTGGAGGAAATGACCGTACAGTTGAAGGCGAAAGCCGGCGAGGGCGGCCGCTTGTTTGGCGCGATTACCAGCAAGCAAGTCGCGGAAGCGCTGGAGAAAGCCGGCGTGAAGCTCGATAAGCGTAAAATCGAAATGCATGATCCGATCCGGACTCTAGGCGTAACGCAAGTGCCGGTGAAGCTTCACCCGGAAGTGAAGTCGACGCTTAAGGTTCACGTTACGGAGGAATAAGATGAGCGGAGATCTGTTTTTTGACCGGATCCCCCCGCAAAACCTAGAAGCTGAACAAGCGGTACTCGGGGCGGTACTGCTGCAATCGGAAGCGCTCATCTCCGCGATGGAGCGGGTGCGGACCGAGGATTTTTACGATAAGCCTCATCAATTGATCTTTGAAGCGATGGTTCAGCTGGGCGAGGAAGGCAAGCCGATCGACCTCGTCACGCTGACCTCGAAGCTGAAGGACCGCGGCGAACTCGAAGAGATCGGCGGCGTCAGCTATTTGGCCAAGCTGGCCCATGCCGTGCCGACGGCGGCCAACGTGGATTATTACGCACGGATCATTGAAGAGAAATCGATGCTGCGACGGTTGATCCGTACGGCGACGCAAATCGTCAGCGACGGTTATTCCGGCGGCGAAGACGTGGCCGATATGCTCAGCGATGCCGAACGGCGCATTCTGGAGATTTCCAACCGCCGCTCGGGCAGCGGGTTTATCGCCATTCGCGACGTGCTGATGGAAGTGTTCGATCGCGTTGAGTTGCTGCATCAGAACCGCGGAACGACAACCGGGATTCCATCCGGATTCGTGGATTTGGATAGAATGACCGCGGGATTCCAGCGCAGCGACTTGATTATCGTAGCGGCGCGGCCATCCGTAGGTAAAACGGCTTTCGCCTTGAACATTGCACAAAATGTGGCGGTGCGCGCTAAAGAGACCGTGGCGATCTTCAGTCTGGAGATGTCCGCGGCTCAACTGGTACAGCGGATGATCTGCGCCGAGGCCAACCTTGACGCCAGCGTCATGCGTACCGGCGATTTCAAGAGCGATGACGACTGGTCAAAGCTGACGATGGGCATTGCGGCCTTGTCGGAAGCGGATATATATATCGATGACACTCCGGGGATCACCGTTGCCGATATCCGGGCGAAATGCCGCCGGCTCAAGAAGGAACGCGGCCTGGGCATGATCGTGATTGACTACCTGCAGTTGATTCAGGGCCGGGGCAAACCCGGCGAGAACCGGCAGCAGGAGGTCTCGGAAATTTCCCGGACGCTGAAGCAAATCGGCCGGGAGCTGGAAGTGCCTGTTATTGCTTTGTCTCAGTTAAGCCGGGGCGTCGAGCAGCGGCAGGACAAGCGTCCGATGATGTCCGACCTTCGGGAATCCGGTTCCATCGAGCAGGATGCCGATATCGTAGCGTTCCTGTACCGGGATGATTACTACAACCAGGAGACAGAGAAGAAGAACATCATCGAGATCATCATCGCGAAACAGCGGAACGGCCCGGTTGGGACGGTTGAGCTCGTCTTCTTGAAGAACTTCAACAAGTTCGCCAACTATGAGCGGGCTCATGCGGACGCCTTTGCGGGGTAGCCTAAGTACGGAACTTCTTCATATGGAACTCATCAATAATCGATCATCATCTAGCTATATCGGATTCTAAGGGCTGACCTAATGCGTCGCCCTTTTTTGCTGGATTCATGAATTAATTCCGAACATTTGTAAAATGCGATCGAATAATCGTTCGCTTTTTAATTTGACTTTGAAAATGGAGACTGTTAAACTGGTATTGCTGCGTTAAAGCGATAGATCAACTTCGGTTTGACGACAGCGGAACGTTTGTTAGCGCGTACAACAGGTGTAATGTCGCATCGGCCTAAGGTTTGCAGGAAGCATCAGCAATCGAAAGGCTGTCTTTTGCAATGTTCAAATACAGGTGCTTGACGCACCGGGCGGGGGAATGTACATGTCAACGGTAGTCGTTGTGGGAACGCAATGGGGAGACGAAGGTAAAGGTAAAATCACGGATTTCTTGGCGGATAGCGCCGATGTGGTGGCCCGTTATCAAGGCGGTAACAACGCCGGTCACACCATTCTTATCGACGGCAAGAAGTACAAACTCACCTTGATTCCGTCAGGCATCTTCAATCAAAATAAACGTTGTGTTATTGGAAACGGGGTCGTCATCAATCCGGCGGCATTGATCGAGGAGATCAATTACGTGGAAGAGAACGGGTTCAGCGCGAAGAATTTGGTCATCAGCGACCGGGCCCACGTGATTCTGCCATATCATTTGGTCCTGGATGCTTTGGAGGAAGAACGCAAGGGCGAGAACAAGATTGGAACAACCAAGAAAGGGATCGGCCCGGCTTATATGGATAAGGCCTCCCGCAGCGGGATTCGGATTGCCGATTTGATGGATGCGGAGGAGTTCGAGGCGAAGCTGCGCCATGCAATGAAGGAGAAGAATCATCTGATCGAGACCGTCTATGGCGGCCAGCCTCTCGACGTGGAGGAAGTGCTGAAGCAGTACCTGGAATACGCAGAAATCATTCGTCCGTACGTAGCCGATACGTCGGTGATTTTGAACGAAGCAATTGATGCGGGCGAGAAGGTATTGTTTGAAGGCGCGCAAGGCGTCATGCTCGACATCGACCAAGGGACGTATCCATTCGTAACCTCGTCCAATCCGTCGGCAGGCGGAGTCTGCAATGGCAGCGGCGTGGGTCCGACGAAAATCCACCAGATTATCGGCGTGGCTAAGGCGTACACAACTCGTGTCGGCGACGGCCCGTTCCCGACGGAGCTGTTCGACGAAGTTGGCCACATGATCCGCGAAACCGGCCACGAGTACGGGACCGTGACCGGGCGTCCGCGCCGGGTTGGCTGGTTCGACAGCGTCGTTGTCCGCCATACGCGCCGTGTCAGCGGGTTGACCGGGTTGTCCCTGAACTCGCTGGACGTGCTGACTGGGCTGAAAACTGTGAAGATCTGCACCGGGTATAAATACCGCGGCGAGATTATCACGCACTACCCGGCTAGTCTGAAAATGCTTGCCGAATGCGAAGCGGTGTACGAAGAAATGCCGGGCTGGTCGGAGGACATTTCCGGGGCGAAAACGCTGGAGGATCTCCCTGAGACCACCCGCAATTACGTCAATCGCGTATCCGAGTTGACTGGTGTACCGATCGCGATTTTCTCGGTCGGTCGCAACCGCAGCCAAACGAATCAAGTGCTGCCGATCTACGAATAAGCAAACCTTAGACTATGAACCTATAGGAGCCGCCGATAGAGGATGGAAACATCGCGCTGTCGACGGCTTCTTTTTCTAGTTTTGCCTACTAAACCAAGGTTGAAATCGGGTTTCTCCGTCCATACTGGAGGTTGAGAGACTAGATTCTTAGGCAGTAGGAGGGTAAAACGATGAAATGGCTCGGATGGATCTTGAAATTATGCGTAACGATTGTAGCGGTCAGTCTATTGACCGTTGCCACGACGGGATATATCGTCAATTCGTACATCCAATCGCTTATGAGCAGTTATAACCTGCCGGTCACCGGACAGGCTCCCGGCTTTGGTGGGATCATGAAGGGGATGTTGGGGTTCGATAAGGATTCAGACCGTACCGGTAAGGTAGAGGGGGAGACCGATCCAGGGGATAACGCAGACAAAGTCGACAGTAGCTCCGTCGCCGACGCCGACTCGAACAAGACCGGGGATAATTCGACAGATCCGTCCGGCGGTGGTGGAGAGAAGAACGGGACTCCCAGTGGTAAGACATCGGAGACTAGCGGGAATCCCCCATCCGGGAGTACGGGCAAGGATGCCAACGAGACGGATCCGAATGGGAATGCGCCGGAGGACGCTTTGCCGGTCATGGGCGGAATGAGTGCCGGCGATGCCTTAGGCGAGGACCAGCAAGTCGTGGTGACACCGGATGATCTCGTCGCCAAGAAGGAGGAGCTGCCCGATAAGCAGAAGGAGGAGATTTTTGCGATCCTCATGAAGAAGCTGCCGCAGGAGGAGATGCAAATTTTAACCGTCGCTTTAGAGGGCGGACTGACCGAGACGGAGATGATGAACATCGAGCAAATGCTATCTAAACATCTGGACAAGACGGAATATGCTAGGGTCATGGAATTGTTAAAAAAGTAACGCCAAACCCCCGGTATACAGGGAATGTCAGCGTTAACATTCACAGGATTGTAAATTAAAAAAACCGGCCGAGATGCCGCCAAATTCGCGATAACCCGCTTCGTTAAGCGGGTTGTTTGCATTTTGGCCCAAGGTTGAAATCCCTTGCTGGGCTGTGTTAAAGTTAACAATAGCGGTAAAAGGTTAAAATTTTGAAACCATTTTAAGTCGAATCGAGTCGATGAATAAAGGAGATCGGTATGAAAGGTTTTACGGGAAAACGTTGGCAGCTGTGGCGCGGAGAAAACTCTCGAACGCAGGAGCAACACAGCCGCCCGGAAAACGATTCAGAGATATCCGAAGCAGAGAATGGGCGGAAATGGCCCCATCTTCTTAAATCCCGCAAGGTCGCCCTGGCAGGGGCAGCGGTGGTATTGATCGCCGGTACGGTTTATTTGGCAGGGCAGCAATATGTCAAAGCCAATACGGTAGCTTATTACCGGGTTTATGTCGGCGGGAAGGAAATTGGCACGATCGCGAGCGAATCGCAATTACAGGCTCTGATTAAACGCAAAGAGCAAGAATATAAACAGAAGTACCCGGAAGTGGAGATGGCGGTGAATACCGAGGACATTACCACCAAACCGGAGCAGGCCTACAAAGCGGAAGTCGATGCGGATTCGACACTCAATGAGCTATACGGGATGTTGACCGGCTATGCCAAAGGCGTTGAGCTGAAGGTGGACGGCAAAGTGATTGCTGTCGTGAAGGATCAGGAGGCGGCACGGGAAGTGCTGGACCGGGTCAAAACGAAATATGCACCGGATGTGGCAGCCAGCACGCTGGCAGCGAAAGTAAAACGCACCGGAGGCAACGCGACGGCGGGGGCCAAAACAAAGGCATCCAACACGACGCTGGAAACGGTGGAAATCGCCGAAGAGGTGGCGCAGGGTGAGATCAAATCAGATCCGAACAAGGTACTGAGCCCTGAGGAGGCTGTACGTAAGATTCTTCAGGGAGACGAGGAAGCCATTCAATATGAGGTACAGGAAGGGGACTCGATCTCGTCGATTGCGGCCCGTTTTGATGTGTCTCAGAAGGAGTTGTTCGCGAACAATCCCGGGATTGAAGAGCTGACGCTGCAGATTGGAACGTTGCTGAACGTGAAGGCGGTCCAACCGGCGCTGACGGTTCGCACCGTGGAGCATGTGACGGAAGAGATCATCACCGAACCGCAGGTGGTCGTCAAGACGAACGCCAGCATGCGATCTGGAGAGACCAAGGTCGTCTCGCCGGGGAGCAGCGGCCTGAAAACGATGGAGTATCGGATCACGAAGGAAAACGGCATGGTCGTGGATGAAGAATGGTTAGGCCAGGAGGTCACCAAGAAATCGTCGCCGAAGATCGTCGTGCGCGGCACGAAGGTCGTGCTGGGCGAAGGTTCCGGGCAGTTTGCCTGGCCGGTATCCAGCGCCAAGATGACAAGCAGCTATGGCGAGCGCTGGGGGCGGACGCATAAAGGCGTTGACCTCGTGTCCTCGAAACGCAATATCCTCGCCGCCGATGACGGGGTGGTCTCTTTTGTCGGGACGAAGACGGGCTACGGCAACTGCATCATCATCGATCACAAGAACGGGTATGAGACGCTGTATGGCCATTTAAGCAAGATCAGCGTGAAGAAAGGGCAAGTTGTCGAGAAGGGCGACAAGATCGGCGTCATGGGCAACACCGGGCGCTCGACCGGCACGCATCTTCATTTCGAGATTCATAAGAACGGCAGCATTCAGAACCCAATGAAGTATCTATAAGATAGAAGATCAGTCCCGCAACCCGTGAGGGAGGCGGGCTTTTTTTTGCCTCAACCCTTATTTACCCCGAAATCGGCGTTGTCAATCGTTACCGGATCGGCGGATAGCTGATGCGGCGTCAGATATGGTAAGATAGAGGGAGCAAAAGCCCATGGCTGAAAGTTGGGGTGAACGAAGTCATGCAAGGAAAAATTCTGGTCGTGGATGACGAGAAACCCATTGCGGATATTTTGAAATTTAATTTGGAAAAAGAGGGTTACGAGGTCGTTCTCGCCTTCGACGGGATTGAGGCCACTCGACTCGCGTTCTCCGAGCAACCGGATCTGATCCTGCTCGATTTGATGTTGCCCGGCAAGGACGGGATGGACGTGTGCCGGGAGGTGCGGGCGAAGCTCGAAACGCCGATCATCATGCTGACGGCCAAGGACGGGGAGATCGACAAGGTGCTGGGGCTGGAACTGGGCGCCGACGACTACGTCACGAAGCCGTTCAGTACGCGGGAACTGTTGGCTCGGGTGAAGGCGCAGATGCGCCGTCAGCAGAAGGCGGCGGCGACCGAAGGTGCGGAGGAGACAAAGCAAGGCATCAGCTTATTTGAGCTGTTCATCGATACGGACATGTACACGGTCCATAAGAACGGCGAACCGCTGGACCTGACGCACCGGGAGTTCGAGCTCGTGCATTACCTGGTTAAGAACGCCGGGAAAGTGATGACGCGTGAACACCTGCTGCAGGCGGTATGGGGCTTCGAGTATTTTGGCGATGTTCGTACGGTGGACGTGACGATTCGCCGGCTGCGCGAGAAGATCGAGAAGGATCCGAGCAAGCCGGAATACATTTTGACGCGGCGGGGATTGGGGTACATGATGCGTAGCTCCAAGGCGGGTGGACTCTAGAATGAATCTGCCCTCTTTTTTTCGCACCATCCAGGCCAAACTGATCATCATCTACGTGCTCCTCATCCTGATCGCCATGCAGTTGATCGGGGTGTATTTCGTGAGCGCGATGAAGACCTCGCTGACCAGCAACTTCACGAAGGAGCTGCAGGAGCGGGCGGAGCTGCTCTCTGTGCTGGCGGCGCAAAACCTGGGCGTGACTGGAGAGTCGGCGGAAGAATCGATGGAGAATTTGCGCGTGCTGGTGAACAACCTGTTTAACATCGGCGGTGCTGAAATTCAGGTGCTTGATGCGAGCGGCAAGGTGTTGACGACGTCCAAGCCGTCCCACGCCGATTACGTGGGCACGAAGAACACGCAGACGGTCGTGAGCCGGGCCCTGCAAGGCATCCGCGACAACGAGGAATATATCATCGATGAGGATAACGTCCGGAAGAAGGTCGTCGCCAAGCCGGTGGTCAGCAGTGGAAAAATCGTCGGCGCGATCTACATCGCGGCGTCGATGAGCGAGCTGTACAGTACGATGGAGCGGATTAATAATATATTTATTTCCGGGATCTTGCTGGCGCTGGGGCTGACGGCGGTGCTTGGCGTCATCTTAGCGCATACGATCACCTCGCCGATTAAGGAGCTGACCCGGCGTGCCACGGCGGTGGCCGAAGGGGAGTTCCACCAGAAAATGCCCGTGCTTGGCAACGATGAGATCGGGCAGCTCAGTAAGGCATTTAACTATATGACCAGCCGACTTCGCGATGCGCTGGCGCAGAACGAGGAAGAGAAGGAGAAGCTCGCCTCGATCCTCACGAACATGAGCGACGGAGTGATCGCGACCGACGAGACCGGACGGGTCATCTTGATGAACCGGCGTGCGAGCGAGATGCTGGGGACACCGGATACGGCGCTCGACCGGGCCGATATCATGTCGCTGATGAACCTGCCGGAAGAGGAACGGGACGTGCTGGAGCAAGGGACGATGCACTCAACGATTCTCGAAAATACCGGGCCGGACGGCGATGTTTTCCTCATCCGGGTGACGTTTACGCCGATTCATCGGCGGGAAATCGGGATCATCGGCACGATCGCCGTGCTTCAGGACGTCACCGAGCAGGAGAAGCTGGAGGCCTCGCGGCGGGAGTTCGTGGCCAACGTGTCGCATGAGTTGCGGACGCCGCTGACGACGATCAAGAGCTATACGGAAGCGCTGGAGGATGGCGCAATGGAGGATTCGGAGCTTGGGCCGCGGTTCGTGTCTGTGATTCAGAACCAGACCGAGCGGATGATCCGCCTCGTCACCGACCTGCTGCACCTGTCTCGCTTCGATTCCCAAGAGGCCGAACTTCGTAAGCAGCCGACGAACGTGATGGAGATGCTGGAGGATGTGGCGGATCGGTTTTCTTTTCAGATGCAGGAGAAAGGGATCAAGCCAACGCTATTTATCGCCAGTGACGTGGATACGGCTTGGATCGACCGTGACCAGATCGACCAGGTGCTGGACAACCTGATCTCCAATGCGATGAAGTACACGCCGGAAGGCGGCACTATCACACTGGAAGCACACTTGACCGATGATCGCCAATTGGCGATTTCGGTACAGGATACCGGGATCGGGATTCCTAAGAAGGACCTGGACCGGATATTTGAACGGTTTTATCGCGTCGATAAGGCGCGTTCTCGGAATATGGGCGGGACGGGCTTGGGATTGTCCATTGCCCGGGAAATTGTGCGCGCCCACGGCGGAACCATATCTCTGCAATCGGAATTCGGCAAAGGCACCAAGGTGACCTTTACGCTGCCGGCAGAGAAGCAAGGAGGCGAAGCGCGATGAAGGAAAGGGTCAAATCGCTGGCGCTGGCCTTGCTGGTCGCGTGCAGCCTGGTACAGAGTTATTTCCTGATCTATCAATTGCCGGGCAGCAATCCGGTGGTCAAATCGGAGAGCGACTACATCCGCACGGAGAATATGGGGACGACCCAGGAGGCCGATGTGATGCTCTTTCCGGCGCAAATTGCCGTACATATGGGCGAGGAGCGGCACACCGTGTTTTACCCGGATTCGACGTTTTACAATCTGATTTACAACCGGCTGAAGGGCCGTCAGTTCGAAGGTTTCCAGCGGTATGACATCGACAATATCCAGTGGTCCGACATTCGCAGTAAGGATATCGGCGTAGAACTGGAATTCGGCGGAGGCGTGCCAGTGCAGCTCCTGCAGAAGGTCATGCAGATAGCGCCGGACCCGCTGTTTGACGCGGAGAACGTCAACCGGCTGTTGATCTTCAACACGGGAACCGATGACCAGGTGCGCGTCTTTTTCTTTAGCTCTCGGGGTGACGTCGTGTACGAAGCGACCAAAGCCGACTTGACGGTGCAGGACGTCCAGCAGCAGGTCGATTTCGGCAAGGATTGGGTGCCGTATACTTTGACGGATGGCTACTATATTCCGGAGGAGCCGGTCGACCTGGTCGAAACGGGATTGAATATCGGGTTGTATACGACGGAGCAGATGCAGCGAAGCTTGTTCTTTGATCCGAGCATCACCCGTTATATCCGGGAAAAGGACGGCTCCGAAATTTACACGGACAGTAAACGCAGCCTTCAGGTCAAGCAAAACCGGAACTGGATCAACTACACCGATCCGGCCGCTCCCTCGGCAGGCGAGAACAGCCCGAGCAAAAACGTGCTGTCGGCGATTGATTTCGTCAACCAGTATGGCGGCTGGAACGGGAAATACCGGTTGGAACAAACGAGTGACGGTATCGAGGAAGACCAGCATCGGGTTGTGTTCCAGCAGTATTATGGGACCGGGCAGTTCGGCGCTTTCCCGATTATCGACCTGTCGACGTTCCACTACGGGGCGATCACGCTTGAAATGCGCCAAGGCACGATTACCGGGTATGAGCGGTCGCTGATTTACGGCTCCGGCGGCAACTGGGAGAAGAAAGTTGTCTCCCTGCCGGGCGGCAAGGTGCTTCGTGAGCAAATTGCAGCGCTTCGGGCGGAGGCCGGCATCGCCGGGTTGTACCCGGCGTACTTGCCGTCGCTCACTGAAAAGGGCCTGCTGCTGAAGCCAACTTGGGTCGTCGAGCTTAGCAATGGCGCGACCCGGGTACTCAGCTTGGGCGCGGTGGAGAAGACCGAGGCGGATGTGAATGAGGGTGCCGGCGTAGGCGGGGATGCTGGAACTAACGCTGGCGTAGGCGCAGATGTTGGCGTTGATGCTGGTGGGAATGCTGGTGCCGGTGCTAATGGGAATGCTGCTGCAAATGATGCTGCAAATGCAAACGAGTAACTTAGTCATTTCGTAGCCTCTTCCACGTCAAACGTTACTTTTTAACGGACTCAGGAGGCGTTATTGGGCCAAAGTTTGGGGGATCTTCGTGCTAACGGACCCAGGAGACGTTATTCGGCTGGGTCGAGCCCAATTTGTTTCGATAGAGTGCGAATAGGGTCACTGGAGTCCGTTAGGCTGGGAAATCGACGGGAAATACACCATTAACGTCACTACGGTCCGTTACGTCACGTTTCGGTACGGTATGAGAGAGTCGAATCTATACGAAAGGGGGACGAACCATGGATTGGGGTCGGGCGAAAAACGTATTGATTTACGCCTTCTTGCTGTTGAATCTGGTGCTGGGTTATCAGCTGTGGAACGATCTGCGCGAGCAGGCCGACTCCAACCTGGATATCACCGCCCTGGAGAATAATACGCAGCAAGCGATGGACGAGAAGAACATTCGTGTGCTTGCCAAGATTCCGATGGAAACGCCGGAGCTGCCGAAGATCGCCTACCGGTTCGTGGACGATTCGCAAAGCGGTAAACTGACCGACCTGTCGGTGCCGGTTGATAGCAGGCTGATTTTTACGCCGAGGGATTTGGCGGCTGCACTGAAGGCGAGCTTGCCGGACATCAGCGAGTATCGATATGACGAAGTGGCGAGCAGTTCGGACGTGTTTGTGTTGCATCCGTTGGTCGACGGGAAATGGCCGCTTTTCAAAATTGAGCTAAAACTGTTCAATAGCAATCAGAAGATCATTTCGTACCAGCGCCGGGCGATTGAGATCACCTATCCGGAGGAGGAGAAGCCGCAACGCGTGCTGTCCGCCTCGAAAGCGCTAGGGAACCTGATCGAGAACTTCCTTCCGGAAGGCTCGGTCGTTACGGAAGTGGAGTTGGGCTATTACGGCGAGGTGTTCGATTCGGATGCTCATCTGCCGGCCGCGCCGGCATGGAGGTTTATGCTGGAGAGCGGCAAGGAGTATTACGTGCAAGGCATCAGCGGCGATGTCATCAGTCCGAACACAGAGAAAACGAAGGAGTAATGGGAGATTATGGGGATACGATTTTCGGTGCTGTCGAGTGGTTCGACGGGCAATGCAACGTTAGTTGCGAACGGGGAAGTCACGCTGATGGTCGATGCCGGCTTTAGTGCCAAACGCATCGATGAGCTGATGATGGAGCGCGGGGTGACCGGGCAGGAACTGACGGGAATTCTGGTTACGCATGAGCATTCGGACCATATCAAGGGCCTAGGCGCGGTGGCGCGAAAATACAATCTGCCGATCTATGCAAACGAGAAGACGTGGGCCGCTATGGAAAAAGCAATCGGGAACCTCGCGGACGACCAGCGCTGCATCTTGGGTACCGGGGATACTCGCGATTTCGGCTCGCTCCGCGTGGAGTCGTTTGCCATCTCGCATGATGCCGCCGAGCCGGTGGGCTACAACTTTTACGATGGCAAAGAGAAGCTGAGCGTATGTACCGACCTCGGCTACGCCAGCGACAAGGTGAAGGAAGCGATCTGCGACGCTGACGTGTTGGTGCTCGAGGCGAATCACGATATCGAGATGCTGCGGATGGGACGTTACCCGTGGAACATCAAACGCCGCATTCTCGGCGACCTGGGACACTTGTCCAACGATGCAACCGGCGAGTTGATGAGCGAGATCTTGAACGGCCGCCTGAAGCGGACGTATCTGGCTCACCTTAGCCGCGAACACAATATGCTCGACTTGGCCAAGATGTCCGTTCGCGGCTCCATGGAAGACCGCGGCTGCTTCTTCCGGGACAGCGAGTTCAAGCTTTGCGAAACGTATTATGACCGACCCACGCCGTGGGATGTGTTGAGTGAGCGGTAGGTGGCGGCGGGAGGGGACCGATTGATGTTTGGAACCCGCCTAGGTTGGGCTAGCGTGTATATGTGGACTCATTCGTTGAATTATATATGATTTTTGGAATACAATGTGCTGCGGATGGAACCAAATTTGAAATTGTATACGATATTTCATATAGATTCTGGCCGATTGACCTTCTGGACGAGAATGTGTATGAAAATTCGAATACATTCCGTTGAAAACGGCATAAACGGTGAAATGTATTCGGTTTTTCGCATACATTTATAGATTCTGACAAGCAAACCGCCCGGGGATGGCGAACCCCGGGCGGTATTTATTATGCTATAGCTCCCACCCCGGCAAATACGCCTTGGTGTTATTCAGCATCGTCGTGAACAGTTCCTCCGCTTGGTCCGGCGTGAGACCGGAGAGCAGCGGGTCGTTTAGGAACGCGCGGAAGGCCAAGTCGCGGTCCTTGTTGATGGCCGCCTTGAGGGTGGCCTCCTGATTGTAGACATGACGGGTGACGAGATTGTTGATGTCCTCCGGCAGGCTGCCCGCCAGCACGGGCTGGACGCTGTCCGCACTGAACACGGCATTCGTCTCGACGACGGCGTTCAGCGGCAGTGAGGTCATCTGGCCGCGGTTCGGCAGATTGACGTTGGTGATCATCGGGGCGCTAGCGCCGGTTAAGCTGCGTAACATGGCAATGCCTTCCTCGCCGCTGGATTTGAGCGAGAACGACTCCTCGCCGGCAACAAGCCGGCGGCTGCGCTCGCGCAGCTTCTGCAGATTGTCGATCCGCCAGGCCACGGTCGTCAGACCGAATTTCCACTGCTTCACGTGCTCGGGGCTTCGCAGATACCATGTGTTCGGCATGAATTCGGCCAAATGGCGGTCACCGGCGGCGGCAATCAGGCCGAAGCGGCGGAACAGGTCGAAATGGATGCGGTTCGCCGAGGTGAAGCTGTTGTTCATCCAGTGGTCTTTTTGACCATGGGCGCTAAAGCCTTCTTCAGCATACTTCTCTGTGAAAGCCCGATAGATCGGGAACAGGTCGGTACCGCGATAGGAAGCCCGGTCCAGCCAGGTGAAATGGTTGATCCCTAGCACGTTCACTTCGATATCTTGGCGGCGGACATCGGTCAGCCCCTCCATCTCCTGCAGCATCTCGGCGAGCAGCTCTTGCGTGCCGAAGACCTCATGGCAGCAGCCGAAGGCTTTGATGCCCGGAAAGACCTTGTATAAGGTGCGGGTCAGCACGCTCATCGGGTTCGTGTAGTTGATGACCCAAGCGTTTGGCGCATGGTCGCGGATCGCTTCGGCGATCTCCACGTACATCGGGATGCTGCGCATCGCGCGAATCGCGCCGCCCGGACCGACGGTATCGCCAACGGATTGGTAGACGCCGTAAGCTTCCGGCATATGTACATCCGATCGCATTTCCTCGAACGTGCCGGGAAGGATGGAGATGATCACAAAGTCGGCGCCCTTCAGCGCTTCCGGCAGCGTCGGTACCGCCTCGTAACGCCAACGTCCTACCGCATCAGGATGATCTTGCAAGCGGTTACCAATCACTTCATTCGCTTGCGCCGCTGCTAAGTCGATATCGTATAAGGCCACCTGCCCCGAAAGCGCCGGTTCCAAAGCCAAGTCGCTCATCAGTCCCCACGCCCAGCCGCGCGAGCCGCCGCCAATATAGGCGATTTTCAAGTTTTTGACCGTTGTTGCTTCTTGCATATCTCGTTCACTCCCCTTGAATGATGTTACAATAAACATAGAGCAATAATAGAAAAGTTACCGCACGAATTTTGTTAATTTGAGCTGTTAGTCTACATTTTTTGCTGTTAATTAAACGAGGGGGTTAGCGATTTGACGATGGAGGGGCAGTTGGCGCCGATTCGCCGGATGCTGTTCATTGAGGCGGCGAAGCAGCCGGGACGGTTCTCGATGGAGGGGGAGCATTTTCACGATGCGTGGGAAATTTATTATCTCGTGTCCGGGGAACGGTGTTATTTCATCAAGGATCAAATCTACCGCATTTGCGCGGGCGACCTCGTGCTGATCCCGGTCAACGTGCTGCATAAAACTTCCCCGTCCGGGAAGCTGTCGCAATCCCATGAGCGGTTGCTGGTGAACTTCCGCACAGAGGCGGTGAGTATGTTGCTTCCCGGAAGGGAGGAAGAGCTGGAGCAGCTCTTCGAACGGTATCCGGTTCTGCGTTTAAGTACCGAAGAGCAACATCTCGTGCAGCCGCTATTGGCCCGTATGCTGACGGAGCAGAAGCAGCAGGCGAACGGGTATGAGGAGTATGGCCGCCTGCTGCTGGCCGAACTGCTGCTCAACCTGCTCCGCATGGCGCAGGGACGGCCAACCCACGATGGGGAAGAGGGAGGCGGGAAGCGCCCTTACCGGGAAATCTCCGAAGTCGCCCGCTACATCAATGCGCATTACGAAGAGAATCTAAGCCTCGGCGAGCTGGCCGGCCGTTTCCACCTCAGTCCCTATTACCTGAGTCATATTTTCCCCCGGGTTACGGGGCTAACGCTGGTCGCCTATATCAACCGTGTCCGCATCGAGGAAGCCTGTACGCTGCTGGGCGAGACGGAGCTGCCCGTGACCGATATCGCGTATCGCGTCGGCTACCAAAGCGTGACCCACTTCGGCCGCGTGTTTAAGAAGGCCAAGGCAGTCTCGCCGCAAAGCTACCGGCGCGAGCAGCGGATGTTTAACGGCGGGCATACGGCGTTAAAGGGCTGAATGCAGCCGTTCAAAGCGTCGTGCAGCTCTCCGGATGGAAGCAGCCGTAGGGGCTATGACAGCGAGGATCACAGGAGAGGTACTAATGAGGTGGAAAGGGCCGAATGGATCTGAAGCTCTGTGCATGTAGTGAGCGCATGGATTGTAAGTTAGATGCAGGTTTGGCTCAGTTAAAATCCGAAGGAAGACTCGAAAGTAGCTCTGTCCTCAGAAATGAGTCGGATCGCGGAAATGTTGCATTTTGTGCAACAAACAGAAACTCCCCTCCCATAAACAACGGGAGGGGAGTTCCTTAGGTTACGATACGATGAGGTTTACTGCGGGAAGAAGTTCGGCAGGTACTCCTTGTTCGCCTCCAGCATCTCGTCCAGAAGCTTGATGGCGACTTCGACCGACGGGACCAGCGGGTGATGCGCCAGCGCCTGCAAAGCAAGGTCGCGGCTGCCGGTGACGGCGGCGTCGATGGCGAGCTGCTCGTAGGTTTTGACCGCATGGATCAAGCCCTTGGCCATGGGCGGGATAGTCGTCAGCGGAAGCGGAAGCGGGCCGGTCTTCGTGACCACGCAATTGACCTCGATGCTGGCGTCGTCCGGCAAGAAGTTGAGGATGCCGTTGTTGGCTACGTTCAGCGTCTGGATGTCGTTGGTCCCGTTATAAAGCGAACGCATCAGGTTCACCGCCGCTTCCGAGTAATACGCACCGCCGCGCTGCTCCAACTGCTTCGGCTTCTCCTTCAGCTCAGGATCGCTGTAGAGCTCGAAAAGCTCTTCTTCGACCCGCTTCACGACTTCGGCACGGTTTTGCCCCTGATTCAGGGACTCCAGCTGCTCTTCGAGCATCGCGTCGGTCATGTAAAAGTACTTCAGATAGTAAGAGGGCAGGGCACGCAGGGAACGGAGGAAATCCGGGTTCCATTCGCGGGCAGGGACGTTCTTGGCACTATACCCGGCCGTGTCCGCCAGCATTTCGTCCAGCTTGTCTTCGCCGTTCACATCGATCCGCGATACCCAATGCAAATGGTTCAGCCCAACGAATTCGGCATACACCCGATCCGCGGTTACACCGTATTTGCTGGACACCTGCTTGATCAAGCCGATCGGCGCGTTACATAGCCCGATGCTCTTTACCTTGGAATACTTGAGAATGGCTTCGGTCACCATACCCGCCGGGTTGGTGAAATTGAGCAGCCAGGCGTCCGGCGCCAGCTCCTCGATGTCGCGGCAGATCTCCAGCAGCACGGGGATCGTGCGCAGCGCCTTCAGCATGCCGCCGGGACCGGTTGTCTCCTGGCCGATGACGCCGTATTTCGGCGGGATCGACTCGTCGCGGGCCCGGGCATCCAGCATGCCGACACGCATCTGTGTGCTGACGAAGTCTGCGCCCGAAATGGCTGCCCGGCGATCCGTCGTCAGATGAACTTCGATGGGTACGCCAGCTTGCTCAACCATCCGTTTGGCTAAGCTTCCAACGATATTCAGCTTGCGCAGGCCCGGCTCAATGTCGACCAGCCACAGCTCCCGCACCGGCAGCTCCTGGTGGTGCTTAATAAAGCCCTCGACCAGCTCGGGCGTATACGAAGATCCGCCGCCGATGACGGCGATCTTTAAACCTTGCTTTGTTGGTGCCAAGAGGGATCACTCCTTTATCTTGTCATTTAAAATAATGGCGTCAAAATCACGGTTTGCTGCCATTCGCTCATGCACTTCGCCGGAGACGGTTAGGCTGTCCTCCTCCATCGCCGCCCAGACGGCTCCGACGACCGGCTCCGTAGCCAGCGTCACGACGGAGGCCTGCGGCGCTTCCGCCCGCACGGCTTGCTCGATCGGCCCGCGGATCCAGCCGCGGTCGCCGCGCGTCAGCAGGCTTCCGGCCAGGACGACGTCAAACTCGTCGTCCTTCATCCCCAGCCTGCGGATCACCGCCACGGCCGATTTGCCCAGCTCGGCTCCCTGGCGGTGCAGGATCTCCAGCGCGACCGCATCGCCCTCGGCCGCCGCCGGGAACAACAGCCGCGCCGCGTCCACGGGGACATGCTTCCCATGATCCAGGAAATCGTTGAACATGTCGTCCACGCGCGCGTACCCCAGCATCTCCAGCAGTAGTCCGGTCAGCACCGTCGCCTGCTCCCGTCCGTCCCAAGCGCGGATGACGGAGCGGAACACCTCGATATTCAGCGCGCCGCCGCCGCCAAAATCGCCATACATGTAGTCGAAGCCGCCGCATTGAACATGCTCGCCCCGCGGGTTGCGACCGGCCGCGTTCGTGCCGGTGCCGCAGATCAGGGCGACGCCGTACGGGCGGTTCGTGCCCGCGCGCAATCCGATCATCGTATCGCAGTTGATCGTATAGTTCGTGAACCCGATATTCCGTACCATCGGGTGGAGAATCCGGTAGTCCGCCTCACGGTCGGCTCCGGCAAGCCCCAAATAGGCGTGCCGCAGGTCCTCCATGCGGAGTCCGGCTTCGCCCAAAGCCGTCAGCGCGGCGTCCCGGATGCTGGCCGCCGCCTCAGCGGCGCCTGTCTGATGGTTGCCGTTCCCGCTGCGGCCTTTGCCAAGCACGCGTCCGTGCTCATCGGTCAACAGGGCATAGGTTTTGGTGCCGCCCCCGTCGATCCCCAAGTAATAAGCCAATCGTCGTCACTCCTTACGGACAGTAGTTTCGCGGAGGATCAGCTCCGGATCGATCCGCTGGCCGGCGCCTCGCTTCATTCGCCCATCAATGCGCTTCAGCAGCATGTCGGCTGCTGCCAGCGCGATCTGGTCCGCCGGTTGCCGGACGGTGGTGAGCTGCGGCCGGAGCTGGGATGCGATGTATTGGTCGTCGTACCCCACGACCATCACCTGACCCGGTACGGAGATGCCGGCCTCCATCAAGGCGTTCATCACGCCAAGCGCGATATTGTCATCCCCGGCGAAGACAGCGGAGGGGAGGCGATTCGCAGCGATCCAACGCTTGCACGTGTCGTAGCCGAAGGCGATTTCAAATTCGCCGGTCACGATCTCGAACGGTTCAAGCCCCTGCTCCGAAAGCGCCTGCAAAAATCCGCTGCGCCGCTCCCGGGTGCTGCGGAACATCTCCTCGCCGCATAGATGGGCGATGGACGTATGCCCCTGCTCCAGCAGATGCTTCGTGGCCATATATCCGCCTTTGAAGTTATCGATCGTTACAGAGAAGCTGTCATTATCCGGCTTCTGGTTATCAATCAGCACATAAGGAATGCCGCGCCGCTTCAGCTCAACAATATAATTGTCCTCCTCCATCGGAGAGAGCAGGATCAAGCCGTCGACGCGGTCTTCCTGGATTAAGTAATGGGTGTCGCCGCTGCCAATCCCGGTCGTAACCGAAATCGCCAGAAAATAGCCGTGCAGGGCGAGCACCTCGTTTAGTTCTTTTACCACTTGATCGAAAAAAGAGTCCTGCAGCGTCGTCACAATCACGCCGATGATTCCTGTCTTTCCGCTGGCGAGGCTGCGGGCGGCCGCATTGGGGCGGTAGTCCAGCTCCTTCATAGCGTCCAGCACCTTCTGGCGATTCTTCTCCCGCACGGTCTCCGCCCCGTTCAGGACACGGGAGACCGTGACCACGGACAACCCGGATTTTTTGGCGACGTCAAAAATGCTAACCTTCATCTCTATATCTCCTTGCGGCAGTTTTTCCGTACCCTTAATGTCATCTTGTTAGGTTTAGTATATATCAGGCCGGGTGACGCTGTCCGCTTGTTCTGGGCTGCCCGCGGTCAGGAACTCGGGTTATCGCTTGAGAATTTCCGTAACCTTCGCTTGAATCGTTGGCATCACTTCCTCTACGGTTTTATGGCCGGTTTCGATCGGTTGCATTTCGTTGATGAACATGTCGTTGATTTGCGAATAGTTCGTAATGAGGTGGTTATAAGACTCGAACCCGTATTTCGTTGCGCCTTCATACACCTTTTTCACGTCCTCCGGGTCAATGCCTTCGAAATGCTTGTAATAGGTTTCAGCCGCCTTCGTGTTCACCGGCGGATTGCCGCCGCTTAGCTCAATCGACTTCTCCTGAACGTCATCGGTAAGCAGGAATTTGATCCACTCAAAAGCTTCCTTCGGATGCTTGGAATCCTTCAGGATCAGCAGCGGGTCGACGAACAACGTGCTGCGCACCTTCTCGTTACCGCCCCATGGCACAGCCGCTACCCCAATTTTGAACGGAAAATCATTCGCCCCGGCCAGGTTCCAGGAACCGCCAACGGACATCCCGATTTTGCCGGCAACGAACGGATCGCCGTTCTGCCCGGCAACGCTCTTGCTCCACTCGGAGTTCGGCGACACCTTATACTTGAAAATAAGATCGAACAGCTTGTTATAAGCTGCGATCACTTCCGGGGAATCGAAATGCGTCTCCGAAGGTACGCCGCCGTTCGTCCAGGTGTCTGCGGAATAAGGCTCCGCGCCGAAGTATAGCGGACGCATGTCGCGTTCGGCCCAGGTGAAGTCGACGCCGTATTGCGTTTTGGCAATGTCTTTGGAGATGACGGTCATTTGCTTGGCGTCCTCGACCATTTTATCGAACGTCCAGCTCTTATCCTCGAAGTCGCTTGGCGGATAAGGAATCCCGGCCGCGTCGAACATGTCCTTGTTGTACAGCATCAGCGTAACGTAGATGTTGACGGGGATGCCGTATGTGCGGTCCTTGACCTTATAGATGTCCATCAGGTGGGAAGGAATGCTGTAGTCGTCTGCATTGAATCCGTCTTCGGCCATCAGATCGGTCAGATCGAGCAGCATGTCTTTGTTGTAATACTCTGCGAAGCCGCCGTAACCGTAATGGCTGGTCACGTCCGGCGAGTTGCCGCCGGCGATCAACGTCTGCAGTTTGCTGTCGAATTGCTCGTAGGGAGCTTTCTCCACTTTTACTTTAATATTCGGGTGGGTGGCCTCGAATTCCGGGATCAACTCCTCGATAAACGTGCGATCCGGCGAATCGATGGTATAGTGCGTGATCGTAACCTTCTCGGCTTTGCTCCCGGCATTGCCGGAGTTCCCACCGGTGCTCGTACTCGAGCCGAGATCGCCGGCGGATTTGCCGCCGCTGCAAGCGGACAGGATCATGCTGAGGAGCAGGATGGTCCCCAATAAAACGGATAACTTTGGCTTTGGTGCTGCGGGGTTCTTCGTCATAAAACCGATTCCTCCTTGGGTTAGGTTGTGGACGCCGCCCCTTGCGGCAGTTTAGGACTTGATGCCGGTCAATACGATCCCTTCGACGAACTGTTTCTGAGCGACGGCGAACAACGTGACGATCGGCACCATGGCCAGCACGGACGCTACCATCAGCAGATGCCACGGCGGGATGCGGAACCGCGACGAGGTGAGGGAGGCCATGCCTACTGGTAGCGTAAACAGCTCGGATGAGCTTAAGTAAAGCACGGGAGTCAGTAGGTCGTTCCAGCTGTAGATAAAAGCAAAGATCGCCACGGTTGCCAGCGCCGGTCCGGAGAGGGGCAGGGCGATTTTGTACCACATGCCGAGCTCGCTGCAGCCGTCGATCCGGCCGGCGTCGAACAGCTCTTCGGGCAGGGTAGAGAAGAACTGGCGCAGCAAAAAGATGTTGTACGCCGATCCGAAGAACGCCGGCACGATCAGCGGCAGGAACGTATCGATCCAGTGCAGCTTGGAGAACAACACGAATTGCGGGACCATGATCGCCGGGTACGGCAGCATCATCGTGCTGAGCAGCAGCATAAACCAGAAGCTGTTGCCCCGTCCGCGATAGCGGGCGAACCCGTAGGCGACGAGCGCGGAGGAGAGCAGTGTGCCGACGACCGTCATGACGCCGATGATCAGGCTGTTCTTATACAGCGTGCCGAACTGCAGCGTATCGAAGATCTCCACGTAATTGCCGAAGCTCCAGCTGGTCGGCAGAAAAGTCGGCGGAAATTTCAACATTTCCCGGTGCGACTTCAGCGAGGTAGAGACCATGAAGAATAAAGGCAGCAGCATCAGGAAAGTGGTAGCTAGCAGCAGGATGAAGCTAACGAATTTTACCGGGTCCGGCTTGCCGCGGCGGGACCTGACGGAGGTGGATCGAGAAGTTGGCGTGGTAGCCGGAACAGCGCTCATCTATCTTCCTCCTCCTTCGTAGTGAACGTAACGGTTCGAGATCTTCATGATGAGGGCGGTACAGAGCATGACCGCAATCAGCAGCACCCAGGCCAAGGCCGAGGAATAACCGGCGCGGTATTCTTTAAAGGCGCTGGTATACAGGTTGTAAACATAGAACCAGGTGGAGTAGTTCGGCCCGCCTTGCGTCATGACGAACGCTTGGGTAAAGACCTGAAACGAATCGATGATGCCCATAATGAGCTGGAACAGCAGCACGGGCGAGATCATCGGCAGGGTCACATTGCGAAATATACGCAAGCGCCCGGCTCCGTCCAGCTTCGCGGCTTCGATCAGGCTGGCCGGCACGCCCTGCAGACCGGCGAGGAACAGGATCATACCCGATCCGGCGGTCCAGAAGGTCATGATGATGAGCGCATAAAGGGCAGTGTCGGGGTCCATGAGCCAGGCCGGGCCGTGGATGCCAAACCAGGACAGCATGTAGTTGAACAGCCCGATCTGCGGATTGAAGATCCAATACCACAACAGCGACATCGCCACGCCGGAAACCATGCTGGGAAAATACATCGCCGTCCGGAAGAACCCACGCAGCGGCATCGTCTGATGAAGCAGTAACGCGAACCCCAGCGACAGCAGCAGTTGCGCCGGTACGCTGAGGAAGGTGAACTTCAACGTGACCGTCACCGATTTCCAGAACAAATCGTCCCGGAACATCTCGGCGTAGTTGGCGAACCCAACGAATTCGGGCGGGTGGATAATGTCGTAGTCGGTGAAGCTGTAGTAGAGCGATGCCAGAATCGGATACAAGGCGAACACCAGGAAGCCTATTAACCACGGGGAGATGAACAGGTACATATAGAATGTCCGCCGCCGGCCTTCACGATGGATCACAGAACCACCAGCCTTTCTTCTAAAAGTTTAAGCGCTTTAACTTTTGGGCGGAAGAATGAAGTGATTGTCGAAGTGTGCGAGATCTGAACGAGGTGAAAGTTAAAGTGCTTTAATTCTTATCCTGCGATTAACCCTATCATAGAGGATGGGATGGAAATAATCAACCCTCTTTTTGCAAAATGGAATCGCTTTCTGTTAGGTAATGTAACATTTGAGATGGAAAAGTGGAGAATGTGTGAGTGAAACCTTGAGTTAAGGACCGCGTTTGGGGTGGCGAAAACAAATCTATGTTATGTAATATGACATTAATGGATCGGGGGGCGGTCGCTATGAACGGGAAGGAGGCGACAAGAATCAACTGAATGGAACGAGTAACTCGAACTAATTGAAAGGAATCGGTAACCTGAACTAACTGAACGGAACGGGTAACTCGAACTAACTAAATGGAACTGGCAACCTGAACTAACTGAATAGAACGAGTAACTCGAACCGGTCGAATCGCTAACGCTTAGGAGAAACGCTAAATGGGCAAAAACGGGAAGGTGCAGGATGTAACGCGGATCAGAGAGCTTATTTCCCTGATTCATAGGAAAAAGGAGGCGATTTCGCCAATATAAGCACGCTGGCAAGCGTTAAAAGTGAAATTGTCCGATTTACGCCCCAATAAGCACTCTGGTCAGCGTTAGCGACAGTCTCCCCCTATTCACGTCACGATAGGAGGGAAGATTTAATATGCAAACCGGTCCGGTGATCGGCCGGTCCGACACCTTGGCGATTACCTAGTGACTCGAGCTGAGGTATCAGCTTAGACGGTGGGGTACGGAGGCGGGGTTAAGAAGCCGTCGATCTCCAGCGCTTTTTTCTCAATTTCCTCCCGGGTCAAAATCCCTTTCTCTATGAGCAGCTCCATGATGGCGCTTAAGGTCACCAATTGGTGATAGTGCTCTTCCTTCATATCCGCCAGTTTGGCCAGCACATTCACTTCGTTCATCGGCGTTGAGTAGTAGGAATCCATGGAATGACCTCCTTAATTGGACGCGCGAGGTGCGCGATTTTCATTGTTTATTGCCTACAAATCTGCGACTGAATGAGGGTTGCGGGATAGCCCAAAAAATCCCGTTATTTCCCTGATCAAATTCTGCTTCCGAACCATCAAAATATGGTAAAATAAATCTATCAATCTATCGCATTAATATAGTGTAGTCATGGGTAAGGTCAAACATTCCAATTTTCAGAAAAAAAAGCGGCAATTTCCCGAAATTCAGGCAACATCTCCCCGGTTCATGACGTTAAAGAAATAAAAGGAACGTGCGAATATGGCTTTGCCGTAACGGCATAAAGTTGAAGGGGACCTATGCTTGAGGCGGATGGCATGAAGGAGATGCCAACGCGGTTTTGGGGAAGAGCGACGGAGGGAGAGAATAGAGATGGGATGGTTTGACGATGACTTTTATTCCACCAAGGTTCCGGGGCGGCGCGTGCGCTTGTCCGAAGGCGGCGGCCTGCGGCGTTGGCGCGGGGGGCCGCGGAAGCAGCACCACCGGCCGGTGCTGTCCACGCTGCAGATCTCTTTAATCTCTTCCGTTCTTAGCGCGGTGGTGGCCGTGCTGTTATTCAGTTTCATTACGGGACTTCCTTCTTCATCGACTCGCCATGCCGCTACCGGTAGTGCCGTCTTGCTCTCGGATGCCGGTGATCCCTATGACCGGATCAGCTCGGCGGCAGCCAAGGTCGCGCCTAGTGTGGTGAGCATCCTCAACCACGGAGGCGAGGTGTCGGATTTCGATCCGGAGCATGCGGCGCTGGGTTCGGGTGTGATTTTTAAGAAGGAGAAGGGCAAGGCCTATATCATAACGAATGCGCATGTGATCAGCGGCGCGAACGATCTGGAGATCGTGAAGAGCGACGGCAGCTCGCGTAAGGCGGAGGTTGTCGGGCAAGATTCCATCAACGATATCGCCGTGTTAGAAGTCGACGGCCAAGGCATCGATACGGTCATTGATTTGGGCGATTCCCAGAAGCTGCGCGCCGGGCAAACCGTCATTGCCGTTGGCAATCCGTTGGGGCTTGGGGGAACGTTGACCTCCGGGATCGTGAGTTATACGAGCCGAATGATTCCGGTGTCGCTGAACCAAGACGGCGTATACGACTGGGAGCAAGAGGTCATCCAGACGGACGCGGCGATTAACGAAGGCAATAGCGGCGGGGCGTTGGTTGATTTGAACGCTCGGCTGATCGGCATTAATACGATGAAGATTTCCGATACCGGCGTGGAGGGACTGGGCTTTGCCATTCCGGTCAACGAAGTGATGAAGACGGTCGACGATCTTTTGCTGCACGGTAAGGTCGTTCGTCCGTACATGGGCGTCTATACGTTGGATCTCAACAACCGGTTCTCCCCGATCTCCGATGAGCAACGCCAGGACCTCAAACTGCCGAGCCATGTGACGGAGGGGGTTATCGTCTTGGAGGCCCATGGGCCGGCGCTGGAAGCGGGCCTGAAGCTGAATGACGTCATTACCCAGCTCGACAAACAGCCGATTCAATCCACTTTGGAGTTACGCCGATATCTGTATGAGAGCAAGAAGATCGGCGAGGATCTGGAGGTTACGTATTATCGTGATGGGAAGCTGGAGAAGGCGACCCTGAAGCTGACCGATAAACCGTCCGAGGCGCAGATCGAACAAGGATTGGACGAAGATAAATAACACTTTCACAGGAGAGATTCCGAAGACATGACAGCCGTAGACAGAAACGACTGAAGTGTGGTCGGGGTCTCTTTTTGCATGCGGAGATCGAAGGAGGATGGACATGGCTGCAATCGATTCGTTTACGGGTAAGGATCGGCGACACCTGTTGGAGCAAATGGCGAACCCGGCTGAGCCGCTGGATCTGCTGGTCGTGGGCGGCGGGATCACCGGGGCCGGAATCGCCTTGGACGCGGCGGCACGGGGGATGCGGGTTGGACTTGTGGAGATGCAGGACTTTGCTGCCGGGACGTCGAGCCGTTCGACGAAGCTGGTGCATGGCGGACTGCGTTATCTGAAGCAGTTGGAGATTGGCGTCGTGGCGGAGGTTGGGCGCGAGCGAGCGATCGTGTACGAGAACGGCCCTCATGTCACCACGCCGGAACGGATGCTGCTGCCGATTTATCGGGGCGGCACGTTTGGTCGATTCAGCACGTCGCTGGGGCTGCGCGTGTACGACTTCCTCGCGGGAGTGAAACGCGGGGAGCGGAGAAGCATGCTGACGGTGGCGGAGACGCTGGCGAGAGAGCCGTTGCTGAAGGAGGACGGTCTGCTGGGCGGCGGTTACTATGTGGAGTACCGCACGGACGACGCCCGGCTGACGCTCGAGGTGATCAAGGAGGCGGCGGCCCGCGGGGCGATGGCGGTCAACTACGCCAAAGTGACCGAGTTCCGGTACGAAGCTGGGCGGCTGATCGGTGCCGAGGTTCAGGATCTGGCCGGCGGGCAGACATATGAGCTGCGGGCACGGAAGGTCGTCAACGCGGCGGGGCCGTGGGTGGACGCGTTGCGCGAGATGGACGGGTCGAAGCAGGGCAAAATGCTGCAGCTGACCAAAGGCGTGCACCTGGTGTTCGACCAGGGGCGGTTTCCGCTGCGGCAGGCGGTGTATTTTGATACGCCGGACGGCCGCATGGTGTTCGCGATTCCACGCGACGGCAAAACATATGTGGGCACGACGGACACCGTGTATCACGGCGAGCTTGCCCATCCGTGCATGACGGAGGCCGACCGCGATTACATCCTGGATGCGGTTAACGGGATGTTTCCCGGGCTGGCCGTTACGGCGGCGGACGTGGAATCCAGCTGGTCCGGGGTGCGGCCACTCATCTATGAGGAGGGTAAATCGCCCTCGGAAATTTCCCGCAAGGATGAAATTTGGGAGTCGGCGTCCGGCCTGATCACCATTGCCGGCGGCAAGCTGACCGGCTACCGCAAGATGGCGGAGCTGGTCGTTGACCGCGTGTCCGCCAAGTTGAAGCGGGAATTCGGCCGGAGCTTCCCGCCTTGCTCCACCCGGACGTTGCCGATCTCCGGCGGGCAGGTGGGCGGCTCGCAAGGACTGCCCGGGTTCGTGGAGCGCAAAGTGCAGGAGGCGGCGGAGCGCGGTATCCCGCAGGAGCTTGCCGCCAAGTGGGCCGCTCGATACGGTGCTAACGTCGATCGGCTGCTGGCGATCGCCGCAGAGATGTCGGCTTCGGGCGCGCCTGCCGCGTCGGCCGATTCGAGACGGCTCCCGCTGGAGGTGGCGGTTCCGCTGCGGTATGCGCTGGAAGCGGAGATGGCGATGACGCCGGCGGATTTTTTCGTGCGAAGAACAGGGGCTTTGATGTTTGACATCGCTTGGGTACGTCGCTGGAAGGAACCGGTCACCATGGAGATGGCCCGATACTTTGGCTGGTCGGAGGAAGTGAAGCGGCGTTGGATGGCGGAGCTGGACCGGGCGTTGGAGGGGGCGGTCGTTCCGAAAAACCCGGAGGGAATAGATGGAATCTCAGGTTAGAACTAGAAGATAATGTGATTTTATTGTAGGAACAAGGAATTTGTCCTTTTTCTGTCGAACTACTTCTTAGAGAGCAAGCAATCTATCGAAGAGGGAAAGAGGTCAGGGGTTCATGAAGAAGGGATGGAAACGCAGAATTTGCGGATTGGCGATTCTCGCGGGATTAGGTGCAGCCTGGCTGGCTTCGGGACCGGCGGTTCAGGCTGCGGGTGTAGAATTTAAGGACGTCCCGGCCTCCCATTGGGCTTATGACAAAGTCATGTGGGCGAAGAACAACGGCGTGACGGACGGTTATCCGGATGGAACATTCCGACCGGCTCAGTCGGTGACGGAAGCGGAGTTCCTGAGCATGCTAGTACGGGCCTATCCGGAGATCAAGCTGGATGCGGCGAAGGGGCAGGAGACCTGGTATACCCCTTATTACCAGTTAGCGTTCGAATTAACCTGGCCGGTGAGCGATCAGCCCAATGAGCCGATTACGCGCGGGTCGGTGGCCCGCTTGATGGCAGCTTTTTACGGGCAGAGTTTGAGTGAAGATGAGGCGGTCCAGTGGGTGCTTGCCCAAGGCTTGGCCCAAGGGAAAAGCGGTGCCGGCGTGGAAGGCTTTGCGCCGAAGGACGCGGTGTCGCGGGCGGAAGCGCAGACGTTCCTGTACCGGTTGAAGCTGACGCTGCCGAAGGCGACAAGCCCGGATCTGATCAAGCCAGAGATCCAGCTGCAGGGCGTGGGGATCGGGGATTCGACGGACCGCGTGATTGAGCTGCTTGGTGAACCGGTGCGCAAGGACGTAACCAACTTTGGACTGGAATGGTATATCTATAATAAGGATTACAAGCATTATACACAGGTTGGCGTGGCCGACGGCAAGGTGGTTGGTTTATTCGGCAATCATGAGGAGTGGCGCTTCGGGCCTGAGGCGGAGAAAGGGCTGGAGACTTTGCGGAGCAACCTGGCCGCGATCTGGGACAAGAGCGAGGATCCTCCAAGGGAGTACGTGGAGACGTATACACCGAGAGGGTTGTACCTTAATCTGTATCTGGACAAGCATGAGAAGTACCGCGTGGACGGGGTGCTGCTGATGGACAAGAAATTTACGGAGACGAATGTGTACGCGCCGTCTACATCGGAGTCGCTGAAGGCGACGGAGCGGGAGATTTTTGACCTGACCAACGCGTTTCGTGTGCAAAGAGGGTTAGGCGTGCTGAGCTGGAACGAATCCGTGGCCGAGGTGGCGCGCTCGCATAGTAAGGATATGGCGGAGCGGAATTATTTTGAGCATGATAATCCGGAAGGGAAGTCGGCGGGCGACCGCATGATGTCTCGCGGGATTCCGCAGTTCCGGGCATGGGGCGAAAATATCGCCGCCGGATACCTCGATGCGATCGACGGGCATTATGGTTGGCTTAATTCCTGGGGCCACCGGGAGAATATGCTGGAGCCATCGTTTACGATGCTGGGTGTCGGTGCCGTGGACGGGCTGGATAGCAGCGATTACGATACGTATTATACGCAAAACTTCTATACGCCTTTGTAAACCGGCTAGGGAGCCGGGAAGCTGGGTTTGATAGGGTGGGAACCGTCTGGGGGATGTGACCGGGGCGGTTCCTTTTTTGCGCGGAGTATGGTAGAAAAGATAAAGGACAACCTGTTAATACGGAAGCCGGCCGCGGGAGTGCGGCGCATAAGAAAGGATGCTTGGACTATGTACGTCGTATGCAAAGATCATGTGGAATTGGCCATCGATATGTTCGTGGATGAGTTTGAGGAAGCCCCCGATGTGGTTGATTTGGAGCACACCAAGTTTATTGACTGGGAGCCCCCGGTGAAATGCCAGGAATGCGACCATGAGGCGCGGTTTTTGGTGGTGTAATGTTGTTGTGTTGCACAATTGAATGAGGGACGACGAACGGGGCGACGGCATGCAGGTGACGGGCCCCGCTGTTTTTTTATATAGGGTGACGAGTATAGGACGATAACGGAGGATGAACTTAAGTGTTGATTCAAATCGTGGCGGTCGGCAAGTTGAAGGAAAAATATCTGGTGCAGGGCATTGCGGAATACGCGAAGCGCCTGGCACCGTATGTGAAGTTTCAAGTCGTGGAGGTACCCGACGAGAAAGCGCCGGAGACGATGAGCGAGGCGGAGCTCATCGGCGTGAAGGAGCGCGAGGGCGAACGCATCCTCGCGCAAATCAAGAGCGACGCGCATGTCATTGCGCTCGCGATCGGCGGCCAGCTCTGGAGCTCGGAGGAGCTGGCCGGTTGTCTCGATCAGCTCGGCACCTACGGGACGAGCCATGTCGTGTTCGTCATCGGCGGGAGCCTCGGGCTCGCCGATACGGTGCTCAGCCGCGCGCAGCAGCGGCTGTCGTTCGGGCGCATGACGCTGCCCCACCAGCTCATGCGCCTGGTGCTCACCGAGCAGATTTATCGCGCGGTGAAGATTAATCGGGGTGAACCGTATCATAAGTAGGTAATGTTTTTTGGGCAAATAAAGAGCCTTTTGGATATAAGGCATAGATGTGAATCCATTATGTATTAGACCCAAAGTTGGGTCTAAATCAGGCATGTAGGCAATGAAGGAGAAGTGTACATGCTTCAGGTTGTTTTTAGTTGCTTCAATCTTTTCTATAGATGCCTGAAGCAGTTTGCGAAGTTCGAGCGGCTCAAGCTGCTCCTTTAACAAGAGAAAGTCAATCAGTTGTTCCTTCAGTGTATCGATGGTTAACGGTTCTACACTGATTGGTAATGGATTTTCAATAGTCGTGTGGATTGCCTCTAGGGACCTTTCTAGTTTAGCCATTTCGTCACGAATCTCTTTGATACGTTGAATTGCTTCCTCCTCGGTATACAGGGCGGAACCAAGGGCAACAGCATCCTGTATTTTCTTTTTCTGTAGCTCAAGTTGGTTTAATCGGTCGTTGACTAATGAAAACTCATCAGGCTTATCTTTTGGTTCAAGTTGTGACCTAATCTGTTTGTTGATATGGTCTGTAAGTTTCTTCAGAATTTTATCGGAATGTAGAGCTCTATTTAGTCGATCAAAAACGGATTGTTCAAGCCAATCGGCAGATATGTGATTGGGGTTGCAAACTGCTCTTCCCTTGTTATGATAATTACCACAAACGTAATAACGTTTCTTAGTACCGTCTTTCCTCTTTGAGCCTAGGGCACTTGTCATGTAACCACCGCACTCAGGGCACTTTGCCATACCTGTTAAGGGAAACGTTCCGGTATACTGTCGGGGTATACCGGTTGCCTCTCGCTCCATACGCTCATTTGCTTTATCCCATGCTGTTTCATTGATGATAGGTTCATGAGAGCCCTTGATAATTAAATGATCGGGGTTATTCCCTTTACGACGATCGCGTTCCCAATTAACCACCTGGTTAAATCGTATGAATCCTTTATAAACCGGATTCTTTAGGATAGTTGAAACTGAAACAATAGAGAAGGTCTTGTCATTCTTTGTTTTTCTCCCTAAGTGGTTTAAAAAGTTGGCAATACGTTTTGTCCCCCATCCTTCATTGACGTATTTATCATAAATGATTCTTACCGTCTCAGCCTCTTCAGGATTTACACGAAGATGCTTGTTATTATTATCATAGCCTAGTACTTTTCCGCCATTCCAAAGGCCCTCTCTAGCCCGTTGTGTCATTCCAAGTTGAACGTTTTCGGCTAACTCTTCACGTTGATACTGGGCAACAGATGCCAAAATGTTAAATTGCAAGTTGGCACTTGGTGTTCCATACTCGCCTTCCTTAATGCTGATGAAACGAACTTTGGATCTGCTTATCTCTTCTACAAGTTTGAGTGAATCCGATAAGGAGCGGCTTAATCGGCTAACTTTATAGGTGATAACTGCATACAATTTCCCGGATTTCACATCATTCATCATTCTGTTCAGGTTGGTTCTTTTGGTAGTTTCTTTACCACTAATGCCTTCATCAACATAGGGAATAATTGTGATGTCGCTGCCAAATTTTCTTACTGCTACGTCTCGCCCTTCATTTTCCTGGGCCTCTAGGGAAAAGCCCTCAGCTACTTGTTTACTTGTTGATACACGGATATAAAGTGCAATTACTCGGTTAGGTTGATTTTTCATGGTATATACCTCCACATGTTGTATTAATTCATATCGATAGTGTTTAAGAATAAAGTTCCTAATCCTGAATAGTATTCATTGCATTTATTCTTCTGATAGCTTGGAGAAGGATGGATGCAATTATTTCTAACCTATCTTCCTGTTCTGATTCTTGTTGATCATAAGTCATGGATCGGACCGAATCGTTAACGTAAGAGTTCGACATGATCTAGCCTCCTGGTGCAATTAATTTTTAGTGAGCTTTAACTGGTTTGATTATCGAGCCAAGCAAAGAAAGCTTCACGTTGAACCCGTTTAAGGCGTTCACCTAGGCGAATCAGGGGGAATCCTGGAGCATTCATAATTTCATGTGCAATGCGTTTAGATACCCCTAAGATTTCTGCAACATGATCGACTTCAAGTACAACAGGATACGCTTCGTGATTTAACTGTTTCATTTCGGTCCCTCCTTGACTCAAGATGACTTACTTTGTTGGGGACATAATATTCCTCAATACTGACTTGCCCAAAGTACTTAGTGTCATATGATTGAGCATTATATGGTGTAATGTCATGTAAATCATATTCAAGCATCAAATCGGCTGGTACCCCGTGATATTCAAGCGGTTGCAACAGATTTTTACTACGCAAATAAGTGTGGGATGATTGTAATCGATGGTCACTAATTTCTTTAGTCATGTAGCTGGTGAGTCTTTCAATTGCCTCAGGTCCGTTAGTAATCACTTTTGCTTTCGAGTGCCCGACCTGCCAAAGTTCGGTAAGTCGTTCTGGGCTAATGGAGGGAATATCAGTGACTACATGATAATGAATGGAACCATTATGCTGAAATTCCGTGACGCCCAAATATTTAAACTTACTAAACCGTCTGCGCATACGCTTGATGAAGTTGTCCCATTCCTTCCTACAGAGAGCAAGGTCATGGAAATTAGATGGCTTCTGAGGGTCAAAGGTTAGGGTGATAAAAGTGGACGCATCCAGAAAATTGCATGCATACAATCGTTTAAACATGGTCTTTGCTCTGACATGTGAAACCTTTTTGTGTTCATCTTGCATGTCACTGGGTGACTCATATCTAAAGCGCCTACCTCCACGTTTTCCAGTCAATGTTATAATGGGCTTTTCATATTTGAAGACTTGTACCAAGTTTCCACTGACAATGACCTTTGTGTATATTTCATTATCGAACAAGGTAATATAACTCCTTCCTAAGCGGTGAAAATAATCAGTATAATATCGAGTCAATTTATTGTATTTCCCTTACCAGGCCTGGTGTTTTGGTGCTGATATTAGTTTAAGGCTTTGCACTGAAAAACGTCATCTTCAGCCCGAATCGAGCAAAGATAACTGACATTAACCTAGATGGACAACATATATAGATTCAAGATTGAATCAGATAATTCCTCAAAAAACCTACTGAAATCTCAAAATTCCTTTAAAATGATCATTCGTAGATATAAATGAGAACAAAGGTCCCTAAATTAACAGGTGCATTTCTAAGTGCAAGATAATTAGATTTGGTTGAGGATATTAGGAGGAGTCTCAGTGGGCAAGGAGATGTAGGGAGAGACTATCTCAATAGGAAGTTGAGGATTGTGTCATTACAACCCCATTAGGTGGGGAGTTTACTATTACCTGTCTAGGGGAACCTGGGGTAATTCAGCAATAATTAACAGAATAATATTAAATCACCGGACTGCGATAAAGGAGCATAATGAGCTCTTAGGTAAAAAAATATATAAAAAAATTTTCCGGGGTAGTTACTCGCTAGAGAAAAAAGGGGCTCTTTCGTTTTTAGCCCCACCCCTTAATAACGATACCTCTCCCGGGTCGACATTATCAAATCTGTTAGTGCATCCAAATTTTATACCAAATCAGCCTGATTATCCCCGTCCGAGATGAGGCCAATAAGCTCCTGGATCATTGTTCTCAAGTTTTCACCAAGCTTTAAACTATAAGTACTATTTATCAAAGGTATTATCCTTTCCAAGATGTATATATCATTCCTAATACAGTTGATACTTGTCGTAGTAATTTTCATCCATTCGCTTTCATTTGCTCCAGTACCATTACAATTCGTACAGGTTTTTCTGCCTACCTGAATACGTCCAAACGGGGAGTTCACTAGTTTGCTTTCAATTACTCCTGTTCCTTGGCATTTTTTACAAGATATTTCTTTGCGTAGCTCCATAACCTTATTATTAAGCTGATCCATTGATTTTGGGGTTAGCCGGGCATTGATTTCGATTTGCTTAAGAAGATCCTCATTTGGAGACCAATTAGCAGGCTCAATATTTATACTAATTTTTGATTTTAGCAATATACTTCCAGTGTGCTGGATAAATTTCTTCAAGGTAATATCGATGTCTTGATCAGTCATTAATGTGAGAGTATTCTCTTCAAAACTTTTGAATGTGAAGATATTATTTAAATTAACTTTCAACCTATTGAGCAAAATAAAGCATATTCTGTTCCAGATTTTTTCCTCAGTCTTAAGATTCGACAAACACAAGCACTCCTTTTATATTCAATCAGTGATGTGAAGAATCGTTGTTTAATAGAAACATTTATTAAAACTTTAACTCTTCAATCCATCTTCTAAGGCGACTAATCTCTCCATACAAGCAATCGCTACAAGGAGATGATTGTCGTCCGGACTTGCAGTTGTTATGTACTTCTGCGTAAATTCACCTATCCAGTAAAGTGGACGTAACACTTTTACAATAATAGGACTAGTTAAAATGAATAATTCGAATCCAATCGAAAAAGGTAAAAGCAGCTTTAAGATAAGTGTTATCGGTAATGGGAGTAATACAATAAAGATAGTGAGAGTAAAGACTACAAGGTTTGTGCCGCAATTAGGATAGATCCGACTTTGCTTATTAACAGATTCCAAATTAAGAGTTAGTTCATTCTCCCAAGCATGTGCTACCATGTGTTCCGCTGCATGATACTTTCTAACCGTACTTATTTTTGACAACATTGAACTTCTACTAGACCATGCCTTAAAACCATAGAATAGAAAGGGTGTGATACAACCAAGCAAAAAATAGATATTTATATTTTCTAAGAATGATTTAAAAAAAAATAAATAAAGGAAAAGTACGGCAAAAGGAATCGCAGTACTTCGATCATGAAAAATCAACAAAATTCCTCTTACAAATGGGATCACTCGTAGGATTTTATATAACTTATAATTTTTCATATCGCCTGGTTTGGAATCAGTAATTGTAATAGCCTCATTGGGTGAATACTGAGCCTTAACAACAAAACTATCAGAATAGAAACTGACTCCCTTCGCAAATGCGTGCCCACCTTTTAAATTCATAATTATCATTCCTTCCGTATAGACCCATTAAACTTAATAAAGAAGTTATATGAGTTTAGAAAATATATGTGGTGAAATGCTAGCTTACATTCTAGATCATTTTTCTCCTTTAAACAACAAAATATGTAAGGCATTACATTAATTACATTAAAATAAAAATACATTTGATATAGATTGACAAGACACTGCATTATTTACTAGGTCTACGTACAACCGCGTAAGATATAAAATTTTCGTTGAAAGACAATTTGAAGTCGATCACCGAGCGAATCAACTTTTCGATGGATGAGGAAAAATTCGAAATCGCCTTGTTTACCGAGGTGGATTACGAAACAGAATCCTTCGGATCGTGGTAGTCGTCCTGTGTTGATGAGAAACATGAACACTGTAGCGGCTATGTGATCTCTACACTCTTGATTCATGTAGATATTGATTACAAATCGGGTACCGTGAAGAGTTGGCACTATCACATGCCTGATAAACAACAATCGATTGACACTTATGAGGCAGAGGATATCGTGAATAGCTGGCGACAATAAGATTAAACTCGACCTGGCGGGTATAGGCTTTGGCTACGTGGGATCTCCCTTCCCGGTGGCGTGGCAAGTCACAAATATGCATGTTAATTCATTCAGAAAATTGAAGATCATTTTGTTGTTATGACGACTAAAGAAGCAGGCGAGGTTGTTTTGATAAAGGCACTTAGCCTTATGGGAAAGGTAAGTTTCAGATGTGTATTCAAAATAGAGAGGCTAATGATCGTGTAGATGAGGTTTGTATTGCTTCCTAATTTTGTTCCATATTGGCAGACAATATCCTTCCCTCAGAAGATACACCCCATGATTAGGGGTTTTGGTGTTTATGGTACTTATATAAAAAAGGACAGTCCTCGGGCCAATCCCAAGTTACTGTCCGTTTGTTGCTTTTTAAATTCTGTGTGTTACGTTGAAACTGGATTCTTGGTCAAGACCAGGTGTGTTTATATTTGCTAACCTGTTTCTTTTTCAAGAATTGGATTGTTCTTCGGTTGCTCTTTCCCCAATTTTCTTGATCATCAAGGACATGATCTTATTAAATCTTGTCCAAGTTTTCATGTCTTAAAAAAGTGCCTCTATATATTATATATACCGAAAAACCTAGGGTAAATGAACCCGACCCTTAAATATTCCCAAAACTATCACTTCTTATTTACAAAATGCCCCTGTTTAAGCAGAGGGCTGGTTGGCTTTGCTTGTTAGCTGATTACTTAAAATAGTCAATTTATTCTTGCCTTGATTCTATGATGAAAGTAAACATGGTAATTCGAGAAAATCTGTTCATTTACGTATGACATAATTCGCATTTCATATTTCATAGGCAAAATAATATGAAATAAGATGGGGTAATTTGCTCTTAAAACTTTGGGTAGCTCGTAGGGAATAAAAAAGTCATCGTAATAATTGGCAAGGTGCAAAAAAAAGTAATCCACCCCAACCCTGGAAAAGTTGATGGATTACTTCTTTCGACTTAGAGGTGGAAAAGACCTCAGCTTAATTTGTACTATAGCTTAATTATACTATTGGGGTGGGGAGAGTCAACGAGCCAAGTGCGGCACATGGAGCAATTATTTGATATTGAATTGATAAGGTGTCTTAATGGAGCAGCTTTTTTGCTTTTTTGCTTTTTTGGATCTCATGTATGTGTAACTAACCCTTCGGGTTAAGAAATTAAGGGCATTCGCCTGACGGCGAAAGTTCTCGGTTGAAATTAAATTAGGGAGAGTGTTCACGATGAATAAAGGAAATAAAATTGATCAGGCAGTTTATGAATTGCTTTTAGAAGAAGCAAATAGGTATGGATTTGTTATCTGTTCATATCAGAAGTTGGTGAGGGACGTGATGAATAAAGTTTCTGGTAGAGAATTTGACCAAGAGCAGGAAGAATTTATATTACATTCTGTAAAGAAGTCGCTCAGTAAGTTGGAATTAGAAGATACGCTGTCCTTTTCGGATAAACAAGAAGAGTACATAGAGATTGTATTTAATGATTTTAACATTCTAGCTAAGTCAGGAGTTTTTTATAATGAAGCAATTGACCGCTTCCGCGAGATTCTTGAAAAGAAGAAAAATGATATTCGTCGTCTCCAATTAGAGAAAAAGCAATTATTCAAAGAACTGGATAAACTATCTGAGGAAGTTAGATTACTTCGCCAAAAGGGTGAAACACCGGATGGAACTAAATAGGTAACAGTTGTCTAAAAAGAGAATGCCCAAAAGCTAAAAGCAAAGCTAGCCTCGGGCATTCGTTATTAAACCTATCTGATACTACGTTCCTTTAAAGCTTCGTACAGTTTTGCTGGGCCCAGTAAAATTTCAAGCAGAGTTTTTTGCACCGATTCGGATTCTAATACTTGTTTGCTCATTAGCGTATGAGCTTCAAATGCATCCATAACCGCATTCATAAACTCTCCTGATAAGTCTGGTGAATTTGCGAACTGTTCTTTTGTATTATTTGCTGCTTGTTGAACAAGCACTTCCGACTCTAAGAGTTTTGTTTTAAGAACCTGATTTACGTAAACCAGCTTGTCGTCATCCGTCAATTCACCTTGAAAAACTTCGTTTAGCTTTTCAATAATCTCCTTTAAGAGAGCCTTTTCCTTCTCCCGAAGCTCACCTTCTCCTGCCTCAGTGATCGGTTTCAAAGTAATTGGATCTCCTTCATTAAGAGACAAGTTGCGTTTTCCCTTGTTGACTAATCTATGATGGGTTAACTCCACAAGAGACAGATCAACGCCCTCGCGCTCCCTGCCAAACTCCAACAACGGAATAAGTCTCTTGTAGAATAGTGCTCGCTTCTCAATCGCGGTATTGCCATAATCGAAGATCTGCGACAAAAATGAATAAATTCTAAGGTATGTACCCATATTTCGCTTGAAAAGTATGAGTGCGTTTATCTCATCACGTGCTGTTTGTTCTGTTCGATTATCCCCATTTGCTCTTGTTATAGCCACAGCCTCTTCTGCTGCTTTGTACTTTTTTAACAGTCGATCAGCGACAGGCTCAATCGCAGCAATTAATTCGGCTTGTGATGGATTTAAACGATACTCTGCTTGAACGACACGTTCGACTTCATTGTCATCGTAATATCCGGTAGCGTCTAATTTTGCCCTCAAATTATAAATAATATCGGGATCAGTAACTCCAGCAAGTTCTGCTGTTTCATAATATTGTTTGAACGACTGGAGAATTTCCTCTGTATCATTCACGAAGTCTAATATATATGTCGTGTCCTTTTTCCCGTACTCTCCATTATAAGATCGGTTTAATCGGGACAAAGTCTGTACTGCCTGAATACCCGCTAGTCGCTTGTCGACATACATCCCGCACAGGAGAGGTTGATCAAACCCGGTTTGAAACTTATTCGCAACGAGAAGAATTTGATAAGTCTCTGATTTGAATGCCTCACGGATGTCGGGACTCTTTAAGTAAGGGTTCAACACCTTGCTCATCTCGGTCAACGGATCATCATGCGACTCTTTGTCCATTACTTCGCCAGAGAAGGCGACGAGCGTATCCATCTTATACCCTCGTTCTTTGATGTATTTCTTAATCGCAAGCTGCCATCGCACTGCCTCTAGGCGGCTTGCTACAACAACCATCGCTTTTGCATGACCATTTAGAAGAGTTGCGACATTCTCACGGAAATGTTCGACAACAACCTGAACCTTCTGGGAGATATTATACGGATGAAGCCGGACCCAGCGCATAATCCCTTTTAATGCCTCACCTCGCTCAACTTCTTGTTCATCCCACTCGCGGCCGCCACTTGCTAGTTTAAAAGCGAGACGGTATGATGTGTAGTTCTTAAGAACGTCGAGGATAAACCCTTCTTCGATGGCCTGGCGCATGCTATAAACATGAAATGGAGTTGGAAGGTTTTGTGGACCTGGGGAAAGCTCGGGGTTTGGTAATGTCCCGAACAATTCCATCGTCTTGGCCTTGGGTGTAGCTGTAAAAGCTATGTAGGTGATGCCCTCAGTACTAGCCCGTGAAGCCATCTGTACTGCAAGCAAGTCTTCTGTACTGATCTCTCCACCGTCAGACAGTTCTTGAAGTTCTTCAGCAGAAAGGAGCTGCTTAAGCTTCGAAGCCGTTTCACCGGCTTGAGAGCTATGTGCTTCATCTACGATTACGGCGAATGACTTACCTTCGGTTGCGGCAAGTTGTTGTACAGCCTTCAAAGCGTGGGGGAAAGTCTGAATAGTGCAGACCACGATCTTCTTTCCGCCAGAAAGTGCATTTGCCAGTTCACCACTCTTACTCTGTCCCTTTCCGGTAATCGTTGCAACAACTCCTGAGGTGCGCTCAAACTCAAAAATAGCTTCTTGCAGCTGTGAATCAAGTACTGTGCGGTCGCTGACAACCAAGATCGAATCAAATATCTTCTTTTGATCTGGCGTATGAAGATCAGCAAGAAAATGTGCGGTCCAAGCAATCGAGTTCGTCTTCCCAGAGCCGGCCGAATGTTGGATTAAGTATTTTTGTCCATGACCATTTTTTTTAACATCTGCAACCAGTTTACGGGTCGCATCAAGCTGATGATAGCGAGGGAAGATGATTCCCTCAATTCGTTTCTTACTGTCCTTCCTTGTAACGATATAGCGACCAAGAATTTCAAGCCAGCTATCGCGTTGCCAGATTATCTCCCACAAATAGGCGGTTCTGTGGCCATACTCATTCACTGGATTGCCTGCAGCGCCATTATCACCTTGATTGAACGGTAGAAAAACAGTATGAGATCCCTGCAGTTTCGTTGTCATGTATACCTCGGTATTGCTAACTGCGAAGTGAACGAGGGCACCACTCATAAATTTCAAGAGGGGCTCGTCTGAATTACCCTTAGGTTTCGGGTCGCGATCAAATCGGTACTGATCTATAGCATTACGTACCGCTTGTGTAAAGTCACATTTTAGTTCCGCTGTTGCAACAGGAATACCATTTACAAATAATACAAGGTCAATTGAGTTTTCATTGTGAACTGAATAATGAACTTGACGGATAACACGAAGCCTATTTGCTTCGTATTTAATTTGTAGTTCCGAGTTCATGGCAAGTGCCGGTTTGAACTGCACAAGCTGTAATGGCTGTCGAAGCCCAAGCATCTCGATACCATTACGGAGGACATCGAGTGTCCCCCGGTCATCGAGTTGTTTGCGTAGCCGAGTGAGTAGTGCTTCCTCCGCTGCTTCACCGTGCGTCTTCGTGAGTGATTGCCATGCCTTCGGCTGTGCCTCTTGCACCCATGCAATTACGTCATCAGGAAAGAGTGCACGAGGACGATCATATCGCTGCGCATCGCCTTCCTTATAGAGCCAACCGCGGGTTGCCAGATGATTGCAGATATCGTTTTCAAACTCAATCTCTTTATGAAGGCTACGCATGATCAGGGTCCTCCTTTTGGACTAGGTGGCGAACATCGATCTTGCCGGTGACGGCAGCAGAGATAAGAGCTTCACGGCGTTCTTTAAGGAGTGTGACAGCTTGTTCAGATTGTAAAATTAACTTATCATATTGCGATAACTTGTTGTTAAGGTGAATAATGATTTCCAATTGCTCACTCTTCGGAGGGACAGGTACTAAAGTTTTATTAATTAGTTCTGTTTCAAGACTTTCCACTGTGGCACCTTGTTTACTCCATAAGAGCAGCAACTCCCTATTGAGACCCTGAATAAGTCTCATCATAAATTCGGGATACATGAGTTTAGATACGTCAATTGCCTTTATGTCTTGATTCACAGTTGTCGGAACTATATTAATTCCAACTGGGAGAGTATGACGAAGAATGCCTGACCTCATAACTATTAATACGTGCTCGATTTCTATTAAATTTGCTGTGCTGTTTAATAGACCGGCTTCTGTTAATGTTTCTTCAGATCCTTCAATCACTTCGCTTTTCATATCTTTAGGTGTAACCCAAGAAATGTCTCCTCCCCAATATTCGAGGACATCTCGCGAAGGGGTCCCTCCACCAATGGTCTTAGTAAAGTGCCCTATTTTCTCTAATTTCCAATGATTAGGAATACATCCTAACCACTGAATCTCAGAATCCTTCATCGGCACATTGAGATCAAGTCCCTTTGTGACAGCATGGGAAATGATTGCTTGGCGTTTTTCTTTGAGCAAATCTATAAGGAGATGTTGTTGGTCAACTAGATTCTTGAGCTTTCCAATTTCCACGTTAAGGAAATGAACGATTGCTTTTTGTTCCGATACTGGGGGGAGATAGATTTCAGTATTTTTCACAAAATCATCGGAAACCCTTTTTTGTCCCCCGGCGCCGTACATAGCAGCCTCACCAAGACTACGGAATACCTGGGAAGCAAACACCCAGTATAAATAGTCGCTAACTACATGTTCTTTGCGCGGTCGTACAACAATAAGCTCAGTCGAACCAAATCCGATGCCGTTTTGTAAACCCCGCATTACCGCACCTTTTCCATTTTCGAAACAAGGGGTTATTTTTGCGATCGTTACATCATCTTCACTGAAGTATGTATACCCAGATAATACTTCGTTAATTGTCTTTTTCTGATCAATTCTAAGCGTCCCATCTTCTCCTATTGCGTCCATGGGAATGAACGAGACTTTCGTCTCGAAACTTTTAGAATTAATCTCTCTCTTAGAGGGGTTAAGGTCGGCAATAAACCTAATTTTTATCTTCTTCCAGTGTGATGGGCCGAAAAATGGTTGGGCTGCGTAGTTCTTACTCATGCCCTAACTCCTCCAACATCAACTTGATTCGTTCAGCTACGGCGAGCAACTCCGCGTTGATTTCATTCAAGGGTCGCGGCGGTTGGAATACGTAGAAATTGCGGTTAAAGGGAATTTCGTACCCTACCTTGGTCTTCTCAAAATCAATCCACGCATCCGGTATATGCGGCAATACCTCGCGTTTGAAGTATGTCGCTATATCTTCTATGAGTGGTACATTTTCGGTGTCGCGCAAATTGGGATCAGGTTGGACTTTTCCTTTTAGTTTACCTTTATGGCCCAAGACAATATTGCCTGTTTCATCACGTAGTGGACGCTCGACGGTAATCGTCTGGTAGCCAAAATCATTATTATGAAAAATACGACTGATAGGTTTGCCGTCCACCTCTAGTTCAACGAAATTCCCATAAATACGCGTTATCCTTTCAATATGGTCTTCAGACAGTTCTTTACGTTTACTACCGAGTGATTTGCGTATCTTTTGCCACATAGCGCTAGCATCAATCAATTGCAACTTGCCTTTACGTGCCTCCGATTTTCGGTTAGACAAAATCCAAACATAGGTGGAGATTCCAGTATTGTAGAACATATCGGTAGGAAGCCCGATGATGGCTTCCAGCAAATCATTTTCCAGAACGTATCGACGAATTTCGCTTTCCCCGCTGCCTGCATTACCAGTGAAAAGGGGAGAACCATTTAAAACGATACCTATCCGACTTCCGCCTTCGGAAGCTGGACGCATCTTAGAGATAAGATGTAGCAGGAACAGCATAGAGCCGTCAGAAACTCGAGGGAGGCCAGGGCCAAAGCGACCATTGTATCCTAATTGTTCATGCTCTTTTCGAACTTCCTTCTCCACCTTTTTCCACTCAACACCGAAAGGAGGATTCGAGAGCATATAGTCAAACTTTTTATTCGAATGGCCGTCTTCTGAGAGTGTATTACCATAAATAATATTAGATACATCTTGTCCCTTGATAAGCATATCCGCTTTACAGATAGCATATGACTCCGGGTTAAGCTCCTGTCCATACATTGTAAGCCGCGCCTGGGGATTGTGCTCAGCGAGATATTCGCCGGCTACTGACAACATACCACCTGTCCCTGCTGTTGGGTCATAGATCGTCCGCACAACGCCTGGTTTGGAGAGAACATCGTCATCTTCAACAAATAGCAGATTAACCATCAACCGAATGACTTCTCTCGGTGTAAAGTGCTCCCCGGCAGTCTCATTCGAAATCTCAGAAAACTTACGGATGAGTTCCTCAAATACAACTCCCATTGTGTGGTTGTCGACATATTCGGGATGCATGTCTATATTGCAAAACTTTTCAGTCACTTGATACAAAAGATTTGCCTTATGCAGACGCTCAATTTGGGTAGGAAAGTCAAAACTATCAAAGATGTCACGTACAGACGTAGAAAACGACTGAATGTAACTATAAAGATTTTCACGAATATGATCTTGATCCCCTATTAGTGTCTTCATATCAAGGCGCGACACGTTATAGAAGCTATTACGCGACTCGCGGATAAGGAAAGGATCAGGATTAATACCCATGTTCTGCTTTTGCTCGTAAGTGGCAAGAACAGCAGGTTTTGTCTCTTCAAGTACGCAGTCAAGTCGACGAAGAACTGTGAAAGGTAAGATGACTTTTCCATATTCAGACTGCTTAAAATCGCCGCGGAGAAGATCCGCAACGGACCAAATAAAAGATGATAAGTTTTGGTGATTCATATTTTGTAGCTCCCTAGATGCTATTTTTTGATAATTGTACTTGTAAATATATAATATAATTCGGCAAAATAGTCGATTTACCTTCAACTTCCTGTGATACTAAGGAGCACAGCCTGGGGGTAATGAGGAAAATAGACGCAGTCCTATATTTAGGTTCCTTTCCACTGTATGCACTAAAAAGTGATCGTTTTATGGAAATTTTTGCTCAAATCGAGGTATGATGTAAGAAAGGAGGAGAATCACGGGTCATTCAAATTCCCAGTAGAATCTACTAGATGGGGTGATTTTTTTGCCAGGTGATAAAGCATTTATCACAGTCTATGATCAGATTAGGTTATTAAAGAATCGGGGATTGCAAATCAATAATATAATCTCCGCCAAAGGGCATCTTCTAGAAAAAAACTATTTTGATCTAATAAATGGCCATGAGACATTATTGCTTAATGATCCAAAACAACCGCCTAAGAAATATATTAAGAAGTCATTTGAGAATTTTTTAAAACTACATGATTTTGATAGACAATTCTCAAGTCTTATTTTAATGAAGATATCTGAGTTTGAAACAAAGTTAAAAACATCAATTGCCTATCACTTTTGCGAGAATCACTGTTCAACATTAGCGGAAAACAATAATTATATAGATTTAAGTTTTTATAATGTGCCAGGAGTAACTGATGGTCCTAAGCAATATGTGAATTATTTTTATAATCCCGATAGTCAAGAAAGAACTCATAAGCTATTCAGAACTAATTACAAATATAAAGGGAAATTTAGGGGCACTTTTAATGGAAATGTCACTTATCAACATTCAAAAACTATATTAGAAGGAACGTTTACTGGTCGTTTTGGATCTTCATCAATTCGAGAAGTAAAATCAGGCCGTTGTGTATTTAACAATTCAAGCCAACCAGCACTCTTAGCTGCATTACATTCAGTCAGTACGGCCTCAGGAACTTTAACTCTCAATATAAATATTCAGAGAGACGAAACAATACAAGGTTTAACCTACATTGATGATTGTAAGTTAAAATACCCATATATAAATGGATATAACAATCCTCCGTTTTGGGTTGTTATTAAAACATTAATGTTCAACGACATAATTATACTAATGTACGGATTAAAAAAGCGTACTCTAGATGCGGTACTAAGAGATTTCAATATGAAGCCCTATGAAAAGGATAAATTTCTAAACTCTCTAGAGATAATAAAGGAGTTACGAAATTGTTGTGCACATTTTGAGTTGGTAAATAGATTTAGAACTTCCCAGAACCTAAAAATAAATAGTCATCTTATTTCAGATTTACACTTGTCCCCCCATGAGATCAAAATATGTAATTAAATTATTCGATGTATTAAAAGTATTAAGATCTTATACTGATTTGTTAGAGATAAAGGTATTCTTGCATAATTTTTGGACTGACGAATATAGGTACGGTAATGGGGAAATTGCTGTTGCATTGTTTGATAGAATGGGTAATTCTAATATAAATGATTGGGTTTGACTTCAGCATGAATATCAGCTAATATTAAACCATATAATAACGAGTAGCCAAGACGGCGTGTCAAGCTTGTGTAGCTTGCTAAAAGTCCCTAGCCACCTTATCAAAAGATAAGGTGGCTTTGTATTTTTATCGATTACCTCAGCGTAAAACTATATACTCACATTATACTGTATAGTATAAACTATTAAATAGTGCTATATAACTACAACCGCTTTAACGAAAGAAGTGAGTAAAGTGAAAGATCAATTAATACATATGCGCGATAAGTTGAACAACATAAATAAACGTAACCGATCTATTCGTCTATTGAAGATTTATCAGAAATGGAGTTTTGATCTTGCATCATTAGACACAATAGCAAATGTAAAGGAAGATGCATATTCCGTTTTAAAGAAGATTATTGAGCAAAGGGGAAGGGGGGGGATTACGTTACTCCAGCCTTCTTTGGACGATGATAAAGCCATGAGTTTATCGAAAAAACTTACGGATCTTTACCGGCAAATTAAAGCACTGGAAGATGAAACAGGAGTGAACGACCTTTATCTCGGCTATCCCTTTCTATCGGGTGTCCTTCTCGATGGAACCTTCATTCAAGCTCCTCTTTTTTTATTTCCTATACGTTTGGAGAAAGATAACTCAACAGTGCAAAAGTGGGTTATACAAATCGATGGGGGTGGCCCACAGCTAAATCGAACTCTTTTCTTAGCATTGAAAAAGTTAAATAAGCTTGGTTTCACGGAAGAAATATTTGAAGAGGCATTATCAGTAGCAAGCCCCATGAATATTTCGGAGGTTCTGGCATTTTTAGAACGACATCAATTACAAGTTCACTACACAAAAACAGGCTTAGGTAAATTAAAAGAGTATAAATCGAGTGAAGTTCCGGAAATTGCGAATTTGACGCTCTTGGAAAATGCAGTTATCGGAGACTTTCCTCAAGGTGGATCTGCTATTGTTCGGGATTATGATGAGTTGATTAATCTTTCTGAAATTCAATCTCTTTCATTAGTAGGCGAGATGATTCAATCTGATGATAATCTTTCTCCGGAATCAGGTGTATTGGTAGACTCTTCACAACTCAATGAAAAAAAGAGCTTCAAAGAAGATATCCTAAATTTGCTACAAACAGATGGTTCTCAAGAGGAAATTTTAAGGGAGGCTCGTCTTCAAAAGGGTTTAGTGGTACACGGACCCCCCGGCACAGGAAAGTCACAAGTCATTGTTAATTTAATTACTGATGCGCTTCATCAAAAGAAAAAGGTACTTGTTGTTTGTCAGAAGCGCGCGGCACTAGACGTTGTGTATCAACGCTTGGACGGTCTCGGTCTTAGTGACCATGTTGCCCTTATGCATGATGAAAAGGTCGATCGGAAAGTACTCTATCAAAAGATTACGACTGTGTTGGAGCATAACGAGTTGCAGTTTGCAGAGGCAGTAGAAAAACTAATGTCTGTTTCATCCCGTTTAAACAATCAAGAGCAGTTTTTGAACACGGTAGCAAATGCACTTTATGAAAGACAGCCTTTCGGATATAGATTGTATGAACTTTATGGAGAGTCGAAACCGATAATAGACTCAAACCAAATTATTTCGTTAGAGAGCACAGCCAGCCGATTAACGAGAGAAACATTAAGGGAACAGGTGGAAGCGGTGTATACGTATGGGGAGTGGTACCAGCAATATGGACAGGAAACCTATCCGCTACGAAACCGGAGAAGCTTTGCAACCTTTGATATGAAAACGAAATTAGAAGCGATGGAAAAGCTCGAGGTACTGATTAAGAAAGCAAACAGAGCAGTAGACTTTATAGAAACGTTAGATATTGAAAAAATCACGCCCGCTTATACATGGCAGGTTCAACACCGATTAAATAAAATATATTTTGATCTTGATGACAATCAAAAGCGTACCCTTCAAGGGTTACGCATTTTTTGGTGGACAACCGTTACTGGCAAATCAATTATTGAAGAAGTTACAAATGGAGAAAAGTTTAAAGGAACCAGTTCAACCGAATGGGTAAAGATAAAGCAGGATCTAAAGATTATGCATGATTTAGGGACTGTAACCAAGGAGTTGTCCGATGAACTAGCAGCTTTGAAGACTGTAATTCAAGGAGAGCAGGTGAAAAGGCTCCAGGATCGGGTAGCAAACGGTGATATCCCCTTAAAAGAGCTGAGTGAACTGCTAGAGTATTTCTCTCGTGACTTTGACGATCTAAAACAAATGGATAAATTCTGGGAACAAGCAAGTATGGATTTTAGAAGTATTATTTGGGCGTTGCAGGAGAAGGAACCTAATCAAGAGCAGAATTTACCAGAGTTTTGGGTAGAAATCTTTAAAAATTCTGCCTATGTTCACTGGATTGATCAAATCGAGTCTAAGTATCCAGAGGTTCAAAAGATCTCAACGAATGAATTTGGGAGAATACGTGAGTCTTTTGCAAGTTTGTTGGAAGAGAAGCGGAAAGTGGCAGCAAACTACTTAATTCACGAATTAAAAACTCAAGTAAATTCCCTACAGTATATGCAAGGAAAGTCAACGAAAGAGTTACAACACCAAACTGGTAAAAAGAGAATGATCTGGCCCCTGCGCAAGCTAGTGAATGACTTTGCTGACAAAGGGCTAGTGGATATTTTACCGGTATGGTTAGCTTCACCGGAGATGGTGTCTTCTATTTTTCCATTACAAGAAGGTTTGTTTGATGTCGTCATATTTGACGAGGCTTCCCAATTAACTGTGGAAAGTAGTATGCCCTCGGTGTACCGCGGTAAGCAGATCGTCATTGCGGGGGATGAAAAACAGCTTCCGCCGTCCAACTTGTTCCGAGCAGGATATGCAGATGAAGAAGACGATGAAGAAGCGAAGTATGATACAGATGATTCCGTTAGCTTACTCAATTTAGCAAAGCGACGGTTTCCGGTAAGAATTTTACAATGGCATTACCGATCTAAATATGAAGAACTTATCAACTTTTCTAACCATGCATTCTACAATGGCTATGTACAAATTGCTCCAAATGTAACTCCATTTAAGGAACCTCCTGCGATCGTTTGGAAGAGAGTAGAAGGTAGGTGGCTAAACCAGTCTAACGAAATAGAGGCATTGGAAGTTGTCACAGAGCTTAAAAATACGCTGCAGCAACACCCTGGTAAATCGGTTGGAATCATTACCTTTAACTCAAAGCAACAGTCTAAAGTTTTAGATGTTATAGATAAAGTTTCAGCGGAGGACGAAGAATTTAGAGTTCTTTACTCAGAAATAATGTCTCAGGAACTGGATGAACGGCTGTTTGTCAAAAACATTGAAAATGTTCAAGGGGACGAGCGGGATATTATTATTTTTTCCATAGGATACGCTAAAAATGAAGAAGGAAAAGTGCATAACCGCTTTGGCTCACTTAACCAAAAGGACGGCGAAAACCGTTTAAATGTTGCAGTTACCCGGGCAAAAGAAGGTATCATTGTAGTCTCCAGCGTAGAACCAGAGGATTTGAATGTTTCCCATACATCTGAGCGAGGGCCTAAACTCTTAAAATCCTACCTGAAATATGTTAGAGCCGTATCGGGAGGAAATATTGAAGATATACGTACTGTGGTCCAAGAGATTAATGAGGCAATAAACACACACACAGTGAACCAATCCCTAGAATTTGATTCTCCATTTGAGGAACAGGTATATCATCACCTCCGTAATCTGGGATATGAGATCACTACACAAGTGGGTATGTCTGGCTATCGAATCGATATGGCGATTGTCCATCCAAACGATCGTTCTAGATACATCCTTGGTATAGAATGTGATGGAGCAATGTACCACAGTTCTCCGAGTGCTCGAGAAAGAGATGTTTACCGCCAAAGATTTTTAGAATCGAGAGGCTGGACGATTGAACGAATTTGGAGCAGAAACTGGTGGAGAAATCCTGTAAATGAAATTGAGCGGATCGATCAGCGGATTAAGGAGTTAATTCGTAAGGAAGAGGTTAATGCAAGATTAGACGTTCTTTAGTGTAGCCGAAAAAAAGTGTGCGAAAAAGGGGACTACGTAGTTTTAATAAACTAGTAGCCCCTTTTCGTATCTATACGTTACCTTTAAATCAGCGCGGTGAACCGTATCATAAATAGGGGTATGCTTGTTGCTAGTCTCAAAAGGTTTTTTCCCAGACATTGCTTCTAAAAACAGCTTCAAAGCCAAGTTTCTTATAGAAGTCCATAGTGGATCCGACGTAAGCGGATTTCGCCCCGTATCCAGCGATCCGGTGGAGTCCTTCCGTAATGACAGCTCGAGCTAGCCCTTTCTTACGAGCAGTAGCTATGGTCCCGACGGGTTCCAAAGCGCCATGCTGATTCTGGCTGTCGAACCATAGCGTACAGAATGAAACGACTTCTCCTGATGTGTCGACGACGGACAGATCCAAATCCGGTCGATAATCGGGAGCTAACTTCATCCGTTCGAAAGCTAGGGGGACAGTTCGATCACGAGCTTCTTCAAAGTAACCGAATGCTTTGGCATGAGCAAGGGCCTTTGCTTCACTCGAAACGTCCGGTCCGGATTGAATACGATAACCTTCGGGGAGTTCAACTGACCCTAGTTCTAGATTATGTAAAGAAAGAATTGACATGGTGTCATCCCAATCCATTTTTCTATAGCCTCTCAACTGTGCGATGGATTCCCGTATGGAGTCACCATCTGGAATTTGTAAACGTATGACTCGACACCCCTTGTCCTGTACAGTTAAGGTACTCTCTGCAAAAACGAACATTTCTTCAAGTATCGCCGAAGACAAAGGGAATCTGATTTGAAAAAAGGCTTCACCTCTCTTTTCACCTTCCGAGTTAACGACCCCGACGATCATACCGGTTTCATCTTCCCAAACTCCCACTGTTTTTTCCCAAGTGTCGAATGTTTCATGCATAGTATGGCTGACCATTCTGCAGAAGTTCCATCTGTCGATAAGCCAATTACCTAAACTGTTTGATTCTTCGAAGCTGGTAACAAGCATGTTACGGATTTTCGTGAAATCTTCTGTCTGGTAACTGCGAAATTTGACGTTCACATCCTCACCGCTTTCGTGTGAATTGATCCATTTCCTACACCAACCGGCTCTAGATCAAACTCATCATAACAATAATTGGATAAATCAGGAATATAAAAAATTTTAAACAAACTTGCCGTTACAAACAGTGCGCCGAACCGTATCACAAGTAACGGCTAGTTTTTTTGCGGAATTCCTTTCCGAGCTTAGGTTTGATATCTGTGTGCAGGTACCTGCTTTTGCCTGATATGTGGCGGAGCAGCGACAAAACTTGCTTACTTGACCGATGAATCTTGCGGTTGGATTTCGTCAAATAAATGTAAAAGAAAAAACCAAAGCAATTAAAATAATCCAACGATTGGAGGTACTCCATCATGAGAAAAATTATTGTGCTAGAACACGTCTCCCTTGATGGTGTCATACAAGCCCCAGGCGGACCAGACGAAGATAACAGTGGCGGTTTCGCGTATGGCGGGTGGGTAGCGCCCTACTCTGACGAGATCCTTGGAACGCTCCTGAGCAGGCAGATGAATATGCCCTTCGACTTGTTGTTAGGGCGAAAAACCTATGAAATTTGGGCGCCATACTGGCCGAAGCATGCGGACGTATGGCCAGGGGTTAACAAGGCGACTAAGTATGTAACCTCCAATACCTTGACATCCGGGGAATGGAAGCCGTCTGTGTTATTAAGCGAAGATATTGTAGAGAAAATTACCCGAGTCAAGCAACAACAAGGGCCGGATTTGCACGTATGGGGAAGTAGTGATCTCATTCAGACGCTTATGAAGTATGATTTGATCGATGTGTTCTGGCTGATGATTTACCCGGTAACTTTGGGCAGTGGAAAGCGATTGTTCGCTGGGGGTACGATCCCGGCGGCATTCAAGGTAACTGAAAGCACAGTTACCCCTAATGGCGTTATAGTTGTGAATTACGAGCGCACAGGTGAAATTGAAACCGGAAGTTTTTAACTATTCGTATAAGTAAGGAAAGGGACTAACTTGCCGATACAGACAACGCGGTGAACCGTATCATAAGTAGGGCGAAATTTTCGCCGGGGTCCAATTATAGAGGTGGTTTAAAAATATAAAATTTGTGATGATCAAAATCTTGCTTACCCGTATCTATTTATGGATTTTTATCGTTAATAGATCGAAAATGAGGTTAAAGGAGAGTGCTTGATCAATATGGAAAAAATCGTCTCGTTTGTATCTAGTATTTTTATTCCGGTGACCGATATCGCTCGTTCGGAGGAGTGGTACGTTCGAATGTTCGATCTGGAGAAGATTGAGCAGACCGATTATCGAGTCGCACTCGCCTTCCCTAACGCTCAGACATTGGTTTTATTATGGAAAGTGGACAAACCGCAGCCTGTCCAATTCTACACCGGCAAACACCAGATGCCTTATTTCAATTTCACCTCGTACGATATTAATCATTCGTATAGAGAGCTTAAGGCGAAAGGGGCGAAATTAAGCGAAATCTATGAAGAGGATGAACACACGTTTTTCCAAGCATTCGATCTGGACGGAAATCCCGTTGATATTGTAGAAGAGACAGGACAAACGCCGTATTTTGATCACAAGAATCATTTTAGGAAGCGGCAATAGTGCCGCAAGGGGGTTGTCCGGACGCGGGATATGAGACGTTTGCGGAGATGACACTTCCGCTGCAAAGTGATCTAAGACGCTATTGTCTGGTTAAGGCGGGCTCGGCGTGGGATGCGGACGATTTACTGCAGGAGTCTCTGATTAAAGCCTATCGTTGGCATACCCGATTTCCGAGCAGGGAAATTACGAAGCCTTTCTTGTTTCGAATTGCCGCCAACGCGTGGGTGGATATTTGCCGCAGCCGCAAATTTAAGCCTCTGGTCGGACAAATCGAAGAGCAAAGCAGTTCCTATGACGAATGGAGCAAATGGGATGTACGGGAGGCGCTTGAGCTGTTGTCCGAGCGGCTCAAACCTAAGCAGGTCGTGCTTATTTTGCTGATCGATGTATTTCACTTTACCGCGAAGGAAACGGGAGTGCTGTTCGGACAATCCGAGGGTTCGGTCAAGGCGGCTCTGAAGCGGGCGAGGACGAGGCTGAAGACGGCCGTGGAACGCCATCCCGAATATTGGGATGATTCCGTGCTCACTGCTCCGCGTGGCGGACTTAGCTTCGAGGTGTTCGAAGCGTTAGTAGACGGGTTTCGCCGTGCAGACCCTTTTGCCATATTCCGATCTTACCAGACGATGATTGATGAAGGAGCTCTGGTGGATCGGATCGAATGGCGCGGAAACACGCTTTATTTTACGATCATAGATCCAGACGGCAATGTATTGGTGTTAACCGGGAAGTTGCCATTTCAGGAAGGATGGTATCATTCTGAGATCGAGGAGTGATTGCAATTGTTAAAACTGTTGCAGCAACAATATGATTGGATCAGATCCGCTAGACAAGATATGCTTGCGTTTTTAGAGGAGCTTCCTCTACAAATCCTGCATCAACCGGTTCCCGAATTTGGGTATGGAACGATCATTCGAACCCATCTTCATGTCGTCGATTGTTATAGTATTGGCTGGAATCTTTCGCGTTCAGGAAATTAAATGATCATTGGGATGTGTACGTACATGAGACTGCCGACGTGAAGTTCGTTCGTAAGAGATTTGCGGAAGTGGATGAATTGGTGCAAGTCTTCTTACGTGAATTTGACGATCGTTGGTATGAATCGATCGAGCAAGACGAGAGCTGGCAGGGTTACCCGAAGGAACCCACTCCATTGTTGCTGTTAACTCATACGGAGACGCACGAATTTCATCATAGAGGTCAAATTGTAACGATGGCAAGACACCTGGGTTACCCGCCTCCTGCTGACGATCGTTTAGGCGGACTCTTTACCTAAATCCCCAAGGACTGAATAGAGGTGAATCGATGATAACTCTAGGATCCATGAGGCCTTGAGGTTTTAGCAAATTTCAGCAATTGTACTCCCCACCAAACAGTGTTAATCTGAAAATCGGCAACCATAAGAATACACGCTGCCGCACCCCACAATACCCGCCGTTATGGCGATTCAGAAAGGTAACACCATGATTAAAATAGATAATCTATCCTTCTCTTTCCCGCAAAAAAAACTCTATCAAAACATTTCCTTCACGCTCGAAGAAGGCCAACACTGCGCCTTTATCGGCACGAGCGGCAGCGGGAAAAGTACACTGATTGAGATGCTGATGGACCCGGAAAGACATTTGTTCGAGGGCAAGCTGGAGATCGACCCGGATTGCAGAATCGGGTACGTTAGCCAATTCTCGCAGGTGGACAAAACGAAAGAAATGACCGTTTTTGAATATATCGGGGAAGAGTCTATCAAGATCCAGGACGAACTCACCGCGATTTATGCTGAGATGGCAACCACGTCGGATATGGATTCGCTGATGGAAAAGGTTCAATCGGCATTGGACGCACTCGATGCATTAGGCGGGGATGATTTCGAAAGCTCGATTAATAAGCAGCTGAATCTCGCCAATCTGATGAAGCTGAAAGACGCCAGAGTAACTTCCTTGAGCGGCGGGGAATTCAAGCTGATTCAAGTCATGAAGGAAATGCTCGGCAGCCCGGATTTGATGATTATGGACGAACCGGATGTGTTTTTGGATTTTGAAAACCTCAATGCGCTCAAAAAATTGATCAATTCCCACAAAGGCATGCTGCTGGTCGTTACGCACAACCGCTATCTGTTGAATCATTGCTTCAATAAAATCATCCACCTCGAAAACATGGAGATCCAGGAGTTTGACGGGCGGTATATCGATTATAACTTCTCGCTGCTTCAGACCAAGATTGAGCTGCAAGAAATCGCGATCGCCGAAGCCGAAGAAATCGAGCGATACGATCACATCATCGACAATCTTAGAGAGATCGCAACCAATGTTGCAGACGCGTCCAGAGGAAGGGCATTAAAAGCCAGAGTTAAGTTTCAGGAAAGATTGGAAGCACGCCGAATCAAAGCGCCGTTTGTCGAGATCAAGCAACCGAATATTCGTTTTGATCTGGATCGTAAAGTGGAAGACGCCACTGTCGTAAAGGTTGCCAATTACAGCGTGGCTTTCGACGAGCTGCTCCTGCACAACGTTAATTTCGAGATCCAATCTACAGATAAAGTCGCGATCATCGGCCCGAACGGCACAGGGAAAACGACTTTGCTCCGCGAAATTTTCAAAAACAACCATGACTCCATCGAAATCAATGCAGATGTGAAAGTGGCTTATTTATCGCAGCTTCAAGACGAAACGCTAAAAGACTCGAATACGATCCTTAATGAATTCATCGACGCGGGGTTCAAAACGTATGACGAGATTAGAGCGTATCTTGCGAACTACGGCTTTGAAGGCGAAATCCTGGATCAGAAGATCCAATCATTATCCGGTGGAGAAAAGAACATGCTTCAACTGGCTAAAGTCGCTGGTAGTCAAGCCGACCTGCTGCTGTTTGATGAACCGACCAGCCATTTGGACCTCTATACGCAGATTGCGCTGGAGAAAGCCATCGAAGACTACAAGGGCGCGATTTTGATGATTTCCCACGATTTCTATTCAGTCGTAAACGGCATGGATTATGTGCTGATCATTGACGACAAGACGATTAGAAAAATGAGTATGCGGAAATTCAGACAGATGATCTACGCCAGTCATTTTGATAAAGACTATTTGGAAAACGAACAAAAGAAAAAGGCCATTGAAATGCAGATCGAATTAGCGTTGAAAAATACGGATTTTGAAACGGCAAAAGGCTTGGTCGACGAGTTGGAAGACATCATTAAGCAGCTTTAGACGTCAACGCTCATGGTGACGGTAGAAAGGCCAAAGAAGAGACTTCACTATGAACTAGTGTGTAGGTTAGCCTACCATGATGTTTGAGCAGAATATCGGGTCACCAATACAGGGATTATGGTCATGGGCGTACAACCTTCGTCATGGACATATGCATATAGCACTGCTATAATGGACGTATGAACACATATGACAAAATATTAGCAGCTGCTCTTAAGGTACTCGAAGAGGAGGGCGGAGCCCAATTCTCGACGCGAGCCGTAACTACGATCGCGCAGGTTACGGCTCCTACACTCTACCACCATTTCGGCAATGCCGATGGACTCCTGAGTGCAGCTATAGTGGAAGCGTTCAAACAGTTATTTGAAAGCAAGATTGCCGCGGTGGAGTCCACCATTCCAGAGATGGCTCTTCGTCAAGGATGGGATGACTATGTCCGCTTCGCGGCAGCCCGTCCTCGGATTTATGCGGCGATGATGGGACGGTTGCTCGAGGGCGCCCATATCGAGGCGGCAGAGCATTCGCACCAAGTACTAGTGCAAAATATTCAGAGAGTCGACGCCGAGGGCAAACTGGCTGTGTCAGCCCAGGCTGCGGCAGATCTAGTCTGGGCCTCCGCGAATACGGCCTCTTGGCTGTATGTGACGGCCCAGATTCGCAAGACACCCCCACCTCAACCGGACGTCGTTGATCTTATTCGGGAAAGCGTTATGCAGATCATTTTGATTCAAAGGGCGAACGCCGATTCGAAATGAGGGATTCGATGAGAGAGCCTGGAGACCCCAGGCAAAGCACTAATTATAAGAAGACGCATAAGAAAGATCGCCTATCCAACCTGGACCTCCAGTAGGATGGCGATCTTTTTTAGGTTTGGAAGATGCGAGCATAAGTTCTCTTAGATTTGTGCCATGGTACTTCGTGAGCGCCGAGTTAATCACGCGGCGCCCGCCAAAGCGATGTTCGGACCGCAGGACAACACTTCAAAAATAGATATAGCACTGCTATAGACAGCTTTGTATAGCGGTGCTATAATGCTGGTATAACAGTGCTATACCGTGATCCATATCTTATCAAACCTTGGAGGGTTACTATGTCATTCAAAACGCAAGAACTGGTCGTCGTCACAGGTACGTCCAGCGGCATCGGTAGGGCTACCGCTGAGCAGCTCGCCGTTGAGGGATTTCACGTTTTGGCAGGGGTTCGTCGTCAGGAAGACGCCGACAAAATCAAACGTCAAAATATCGAGCCGGTGATCGTCGATGTTACCAAGGTCGACACACTAAAGGCGCTGGCCGAAAGGGTGGAGCAAGATCCGCTTGGTCGCCCTTTGCGGGCAGTGGTCAACAATGCCGGCATCGCCGTTAATGCACCTCTTGAGATGGTTCCGCTCGATGAATTTCGCCGTCAGATCGAAGTCAGCGTGATCGGGCAGGTCGCGGTTATTCAGGCGCTTACCCCGGCCTTGCTGAACAGCGGCGGACGCGTGGTTAATATCGGTTCGCTTGGGGGCAAGGTCTCCATGGCTGGTTTCGGAATTTATTCGGCTGCAAAGTATGCGATGGAAGCGATCAATGACAGTCTCCGCAGGGAGATGTCCTCGTTTGGCCTCAAGGTAATCATGATCACACCGGGTGGTGTCAGCACGGGCCTAACGGAGCAAGGGATTGCGACAGCGGAGCGGCTGGCCAAGTTGATGACGCCGGACCAGCATAGGCGTCATGATCGTCTTTTTGACGCCGTGAAGGCTCAGGCTGAAATGTGGGCAAAGGACGGGATCCGCCCTGAGAAAGTGGCAGCAGTGATTTCACGCGCAATCCACGAAAAGAAGCCACGCACCCGCTATACGGCCGGTCGCGATTCGGCACTACTGACCCGACTGGTTCGTATTCTCCCAGACAAACTTCTCGATCGGATGCTCCGCAGCCAGATGAAACTGTAGTAACGGGAGGACAAATGGTGTCACAAAAGCAGTCTGAACATGCCATTATTGTAGGTGGATCTTTAGGTGGTCTTATGATGGGGCTTGCGTTGTCTCGTTCAGGTTATACAGTTACCATTCTTGAACGTGCAGATTCATCATTAAGAAATGGTGCTTTTATTCGTTTACAAACAAAGCCTTATAGTAAGAGTAAAATTGAACGAGAATTAAGATACTTGGCATCCAAGGGTAATAACAATGTGGAAGCCTGGTCAGCCATTCAAGAACGTTTGCGCAATGCGGTTGCTAAAGAACCTGGCATTACCCTTCAGCACCATACACGAATTGTTAGGGTCGGGCAAAATGAATCATCAGCTTGGGCTACCAGTGAAGAGGAGCAGACGTTTAAAGGTGACTTTTTGATTGGCGCAGATGGATATCGCAGTATTGTCCGCCGCTATTTAAATCCTGAAAAACCATTTGCAGATTATGCCGGCTATCTAGTTTGGGTAGGGAAGGTGGACGAAGAACTGCTGCCAAAGAAAGACTGGAAAAAACGGCAACTTTCGAGTGCTTATTTCAACCATAGTGCCGCCGGTACATTGACAACTGCGGTGATGCCAGGTAAAAAAGGGGGAACCGATCCTGGCCAGCGATGGATAGGTTATTGCTGGTTTGATCATTCGCATAATCAATTGCTGACTGAGTTAGGCGTGTTAAAGGACGGGATTGCCCAGCATTCCTTATACGGTGAAGCTATTCCCGATTCGCTGCTGGAAGAACTATTACAAACCAGCCGGGCCAATTGGAGTAAAGAAGATGATGCCATTTTGCAAATCGCGATTAAGGACCGCAGTTTAATCGGGGCGCCTGTGAATGAATACATCCCTAATATATTGTCAAAAGGAAGAATAGCCATGATCGGCGATGCAGCTCATACCATGTCACCAATGACGGGCGCAGGCTTTAATGACTCGCTTGATGATACGGTTGCCATTATGGACTCCATTAAACAGTATCCGAATTCGATATCAAGAGCTTTGGGTGAATACCAAACACGCCGTTTAGATGTGGTTCGTCAAGATGTTCTTGCGGGCCAAGGCTTTCATCGTTCTTTTGGACGTGCTTAAAAATAGCGTGAAACTTAGGAGGAATTAGCATGAACGATACAAAGAACCCTTACGTTACTGTACTCTGGGAGGCGAGAGCTAAGGCAGGGAGAGAAGCCGAGATGAAGGCTTTCATGACTGCGGCTGTCACCCCGTCGCGCAACGACTTGGGCAACATTGACTACGAGGCTCACGAGGTAGAAGGCCAGCCTGGCACATTCATCATCTACGAGCGCTGGGAAAACCGGGATGCCCTCGATCGGCACCTGAGCGCCCCCCGGATGCAGGAACTGGTGCCCCAGCTCTTAGAACTGATGGAGGGATCCATTGAGGAAGGGATTCGACTCCTGCAGCCGTTTCGCCCAGCGCAGTAGAATGCAACACCGAGCGGAACTTATAAAGTCCTGTGGAGGAGGAGGCAAAACGTTGGCAACGATCGATGATTTTGCAGCACTAGATATTCGTGTCGGAACGATTAAGGAAGCGGAGTTTTTTGAAGAAGCAAAGGTCCCTGCGATAAAGCTTAAGATTGATTTTGGACCGGAGATCGGGATGAAATCCTCAAGTGCACAAATAACTAAGCGTTACAAGGTTGATGAAATTGCAGGAAAGCAAATTATAGGAATCGTCAATTTCCCTCCCCGGCGCATTGCGGGATTCAAATCGGAGGTATTAGTTTTGGGAGGAGTCCCGGAAAAAGGAGATGTTATTCTATTAAAGCCGGATACTGAAATACCTAATGGTACTCCTATTGCGTAGAAATAAGGCGCTAGGAGGGACAGTATCATTACTTAATTTATCGTTATAACAAGGAACCTCTTCGAAAAAGCCGGAGAGGTTCCTTGCTACAATAGAAAGCCGGTTGGTTAACTGCCCTGCGCTGCATTCGAGACCGTCTCCCAGGCTTCCCAGATAGCTAGACGTTCAGCATAGGTGTCGCGCGCCACAGGCAAGACTTCCGAACCGATCGCAAATCGTAGTGGGGGTTCCGCTGCGTCCACGATCTTGAGAACGGCTTCTGCCGTCGCTTGAGGGTTGCCGCGTTTTTCGCTGGATAGACGCGAGAACACCTGCTTCCGTACATCGGCATAGACGTCCATTTCCGGTACTCGCTTACCTGAAGCGCCAAACTCGGTCGCATAGGCACCGGGTTCGAGCAGCGTCACCTTAATCCCAAAGTCCTTGACCTCTTGCGCCAGGCTTTCGTGGAGTCCTTCGATCGCCCATTTGGAGGAGCAATAGAAGCCGATGAACGGCCTTGCTTCGATCCCAAGGGAGCTTGAAACACTGAGCAAATGCCCGCTACCCTGCTTTCTCAGCAATGGCAAGGCGGCTTGGATGACTCGAAGATAACCAAAGTAGTTCGCATCAAACAGAGCGCGGACCTCGGCTTCGCTTGCCTCCTCGACCATTCCGACCAAGGTGTAACCGGCATTATTGAGGACAACGTCCAGCTTACCGAAATGGGAATGAGCCTGCTGAACGACCTGGCGAACCTGCTCAGCATCCGTTACGTCGAGTGCCATGGGAAGAACGAGGTCTCCGAAACGTTCCTTCAAATCGGCAACGTCCTCGAATTTGCGGGCGGTAGCTGCAACTTTATCGCCACGCGTGAGTGCGGCTTCTGCCCATATGCGTCCTAAACCGCGAGAGGCCCCCGTGATGAACCAAACTTTTTTATCCATGGTATACTCCTCCTTTAAATTCCCTGTTCGGTGTGGGATACTTAAATTAAAGCACCGCAATACGAGACTGTCAAGTTCCGGAACTATACAGTATCGGAAAAGAGGGTTGAATTCAATGAATAAAATGAAAAGTGAAGAGCTCGTCGGGACCCAATTAGCTGACAAAGCAGCGGAAAAACCTGAGAAATCATTAGGCCGAAAACGAGATCACACGCGGGATGCTAAAATCCTGGAAGCGACCATCGACATCCTCGCTGAAGCCGGTTTTGATGGAATGACAATGGACATGGTCGCAGCTAGAGCGAAGGCCGGAAAGGCGACGGTGTATCGCCGCTGGTCCTCCAAAACCGAGTTAGTCCGAGATGCCTTAACCTGGATGAATCGAAATCATCTTGAGCTTGACGTCTTGCCCGATACGGGAACCTTGCGCAATGATCTGCTTGCGCTATTGAAGCCGCAATCGATCGAGGAAGGTGAACGCAAACTTCGAGTGCTCGCAGGCCTGGGCTCCTTTTTTTCGCAGAATTCCGAATCCATTAAAGGAGAGATCTTCGAACCGTGGGCAGTAGTGAATCGTGAGCTCATGCAGCGGGCCGTCGGCCGCGGTGAAATCTCCGCCCGCGCGGATATAGAGATGGCTTGCCAGGTTATAACTTCAATGGCTTCTTATCGCGGACTCGTACAGCACAAAACATTCGACAAGCATTTCTACACTTCGCTCATCGACGGCGTCGTACTCCCGGCCCTCAAAAATCCGTTAACATCTCCAAATGAAACGGAATAGGGAAAGCGAGAATCGTAAGAAGTTGGGTATAATGATATGATGGTTTAAGCTCGGAGTACGGGCACAGCAAACAATCTAATACAGGCAAAGGAAGTAGACTATAATGATCAATATCACCATTCCCACCCCTGATGTCACCATAACCAAAAAGGTTAATCCTCAGGAAAGTAACATTTACGGCTTCACCGAATTTCACCTGATCACTAGAGAGTTAGGTGGGATTTTCATGTTTTACAACGATAAAGATGAATTGTTGTTCGTCGGAAAAGCCAGAAAGCTAAGACCGAGAATAAAAAAACATTTTGAGGATGCCGTATCCCCGATCAGAATGCATAGAGACGAAGTAACGAAAATCGAAGTTTGTATCGTGGAAGATCCTGTCCACAGAGAAATTTATGAAACGTACATCATTAATGAGGGCAAGGCCAAATATAACGAAGACAAAGTATTTTTCAAGCAGGCTTAAAATGACAAGTAATCCTAAACGTTACCGTTTCAGTGAAGCGCCAATCTGGAAAGTCCAGCGAGAGTATTATGAAGAGAAGGGAACGAGGGCCTGGAATAATGACCAAGTCCCCCAATATATAACGAGTAATCCCATGATTGCAGCTGCCTATGCAGAAATGATCTTTGGGTTTCTTCAAGATCGGGTGAATAGGGGAGATGGCTCTGAGCCCGTGCATATAGTGGAGCTTGGAGCAGGAGCGGGACGTCTTGCTTTCCATTTGCTAAACGAATTGTGTCAGTTAGTAGACTACGTCGGGATCTCGCTGCCTCCGTTCCGCTATATCATGACAGATTTGGCCATGGACAATGTTATGGCATGGAAGGCGCATCCCGCGCTTCAAACGTTTATTGCCGAAGGATTACTGGACTTTGCGCAATTTGATGCTGTGCATGATTCAGAGCTGAACCTCATTGTAACAGGCACAACCATTCGTGAAGGAGATTTAAAACAACCCCTCATCCTTATTGCCAACTACTTCTTCGATAGCATACCGCAGGAATTGATTTACATTGGAGAGGGGAAGGTTTATGAAACGGATGTTTACGTTGAGCAACCCGAATATCATGATTCGCTTCAACCCGCAGAATGGTTAGATCAAATCCATTTAAGCTATGAGCATCGACGAGCACCTGAGTACGAACAGGAAACCTATCCTTACCGCAATGTGATTTCCATTTATCAGGAACAACTTGAAGACTCGCATATTTTATTTCCTGCTGCCGGTATCGCTTGTTTGGAGCGTTTGAATCGGTTATCCCCGTCGGGATTTCTTTTGATCACAGCAGACAAAGGAGATCACTTGCTGGATAGCTGGGCTTTTGCAGAACCGCCCGAGTTGATTTTACACGGAAGCTTTTCATTAACGGCAAACTACCATGCGATGAAGTATGTCTACGAACAAAAAGGAGCTGAGGCGTTATTCCCTCCGCATCATTATAAAAATATTAATGTGGGCTGTATTCTCTATCTTGATAAACCATTGGATTATCATCATTTGCGATTAGCCTACCGTCGTTGTATCGAACGCTTTGGTCCTGATGATTTTTTTAATATGAAAGGGTGGGTGGATCGCAATCTAGATAGCATGGAGTTGCAGCAAATCTTAAGTTTCTGGCGTTTGGGCGGTTATGATGCGGAATTTTTCATTCAGAGCACGAAGCGGATTTCCAGCCTGTTGCCAGAATCCAATGAAGACGAAAAGCAGGATTTGCTTAGTGGCATTCAACGGATGTGGTCCTCGTACTACGTCATGGAGCAGCGATATGATCTGGCGCTCGATGCGGGATTGATCCTTTTTGAGATGGACATGTACGAACCCTCCAAATATTATTTGGAGATTTCGGTACACGAAGAGCAAGACGAGGTCGTATCCACTGTATTTTATTGCCTAGCCATTTGCTGTTTCGAGTTAGACTTCATTGAAGACGCAAAGAGGTACTTGCAAAAGTTGTTGGAACTTGAACCTGATAATGAAGAGGCATTAGCGATGATGAGTTATTGATGCGGTTACTACCGAATGGAAGGATCGATCAAGCGTAAGGTGTACCCCATTGACCGCTTAATTTACCGTCTTATTGACAAAATCAATCTCAGTTCGGATCCCTTTATGGGCATCATTCCACAGGCCCTTTGTCAGGCGAATGCGCAGCAGACAGGTGTTAGGGTCTTCGTCGTTATTGGCTTCGTAATACCACTCGGCAAATATTTTGCGCAGCTTGGTCATCATCTCCGCGTTTTTCTCGTCACACACCCAGCCCAGGTTTTCAGCGATCCCATCGGCTGTAAAGTTTTCGACGATGATACAAACGGCGACTTCGGGGTTTTGGGCGATCTGCTGCATCTTGTTTGAAGTTGCGTAGGTGACCGTGTAGAACGCGCCGTCCTCATAATAGGCGTCCACAATACGGGCGGCGGGGCGGCTTTTTCCATAGGCCCCCGGCTCCAGCGCGATGGTAGACAATGAGATCAGACCGTCCTTGTTGCCTAATTTATCTTCCAGCAGCTTCATGGCTTCGTCGTACTTGTTCAATTTAGTCCCCCCCAAATTGGAATAAGGCTTATACTATTAAACATATCATTGTGAAGTCTTATTTCATGTGAAAAATATTACGATAACAAGCGAGTAGAAAGGAGCATCATCCTATGGAAGTAACCGCACAGGAAGTGGCAGAATGGATGGTCAAGGAAATCAGGTTTAGGGGAAACCTATATCAGACCGATGCGATTGAATATGTGAAGGCCCATTTCGGCGAACAATTCGTTTTCGTGAATGAGAACGGAAATGCATCGCTGTCTAAAGAGGTAAAGAAGGCTTTTCGCAAACTTCACGGCGGCAGAATTGCTTGGGACCGCGACGGATTCTTTTGGGCTTGGACCTGAACCCAGGGGGGCTGGTATCCATCAATTTATATCCCCGAGAAGATAACATTCCTCAACTGAACGATCAGACTTTTAAGTTCCTTCTCCCTCTCCAAATAGGACAGCGAGGCCTGTATTAACGGATGATTCGCTGCCTCCTTGCTAACCTCCGTCTGGATGAAACGGGAAAGCTCCCTTATTTCCGATCGATGTGCGGCACCGGCCGGGATCGTATTCATGGCCGTATCCATCTCCCGAAACAGTTCTGAAAGAATCTGCTCCTTCTCACCCTGCCGGTCCTCGAATCCCCAGTTTAAATACCTCTCGAATGAAGTTTGGTTCAGCATAGACTTAGGCTCGGACGTCATCATATGCTTAACGAGCACATGGAGCTTGTCCAAGATGAACTTCGCCGTTTCCTCGAGGGATAACGACCTCTCCTCATATACAATCCAAAATAGATATTCCTTCAGAATCGCCCGATAGATGGCAACCAAATCCCATAGATACGGTTGGATTTCCTCGCCATATACATGCAGCAAACACTCTCTATGCCATCGGATGAGCCGGCCCCTAACCTTGTGTCTCAGCGGCTGGAACTTGGGATCCTGTTGAATAGGGAGCTCCGTAAATTCGACCAGAATATGTTTGTACTCCATAAAGTAGCGGAATCGCAAAACGATCTGCTGAACAAACTGTTCTTCCGGCGATAGTCCGGGAAGACGTGTCAGCTCATCGACTTGATCAAAATAATGGTTATGACATTGATTAAATACCTCGCTAAAGAGATCCTCTTTGGAAGGAAAGAATTTATAGACCGATCCTTTGGAAATACCGCAATCCTCGGCAATATCCTGGATCGTCGTCGAAAGAAACCCACGTTCCTTAAAAAGCCTCGTCGCTGATTGTATGACTTCTTCCCTTGTCACATTCATAAAAAGATTCTCCCCCTTGACGTACTATGAATCATAGTACAAAATATAAAACATCAAGTCAAATGACTGTTAGTTCACGATTGTTAACACGCAGTCAAAAAAATGATGGGGAGAATGTCAGTATGGAAAAATTATTTGATCCGCAAAAAACAGCGCTGGTTGTCATTGATCTTCAAAAGTGGTTGGGGAACCAATATGCCCCTTATTCTGCCGAGCAAGTGGTATCCAACGCCGCCGACTTGGCAGATGCCTTCCGTAAGCAAGGCTCGATGGTTGCCCTGGTCCGGGTATCCAGCAAAGACCTGAAGGATATCCCTAAACCGAAGTTGGATACCCCTGCACCTGCACTGAATCTGCCTGAGGGATGGGATGAGATCGTCCCGGAAATGCGGGTCGCTGATACGGACCACATCATTACCAAGAAGCAGTGGGGGGCCTTTTACGGGACGGAGCTGGACCTGCAGCTGCGCCGCAGGGGAATCGACACCATCGTGTTATGCGGCATCGCAACCGGACTTGGTGTGGATACGACTGCACGGGAAGCATTTATGCATGGCTATCAGCAGATTTTTGCAATTGATGCAATGACCGGGTTTTCCCAAGCCGAGCATGATTATGTGAAAAACTATATTTTTCCGCGTATTGGGCGTACTCGGACCACCCAAGAAATCATCTCTGCCCTTACTGAAAGGGAATCCTAAGGCTATTGCAGGAGGTTGATCTCTATGATCCCAAGGGGAAGTCCCCAGAACGATCGGATGTACCCCTGGTATGTCCTATCCGTAACCAGCCTCGGTGCGTTTCTGGTTCTGGTCAATATCGGAACGCTGAATGTCGCATTGCCGGAACTAAGCCGGCATTTTCATGCAGATGCAGCAACTTCTAGCTGGATTTTACTTTCCTACATGTTGGTTAACACCATTATGATTTTGGTTTTCGGTCAAATTTCGGATATTTTTGGGAAAAGAAGGATGTACTTAATAGGGTTGGCCGTCTTTACCGTGACCAGTCTGCTTCTTGGCTATTCCCCGAACGCAGGGGTGCTCATTCTTCTCCGCATCATACAGGCTGCCGGGGGAGCTCTCGTGGTGACGAACACTACGCCTTTGATAACCGATGCTTTTCCCCAATCGCAGCTTGGTACCGGTCTAGGCCTGAATATCTTGTCCGCTTCCATGGCGCAGGTGCTAGGGCCCGTCGTAGGCGGCCTGGTAACGACGGCTTGGGGCTGGAGGTGGGTATTCTGGTTCAATGTCCCCTTCGGTATCATGGCCTTCATCTGGGGGCTCCAAATTCTAAGGGAGAAGCCGCTGACAGAGCCTCGAACCAAAGTCGATCGATACGGGGGTATCCTTGTCTTTATCGCTTTAGCTGGTTTAATCCTAGCTCTATCCAAGGGGGGAGAGTTGGGCTGGGGAGACAAGCAAGTGATTGGAGGTTTTGCTGTATTCGCGGTAATAACTCCAATATTTTTAGGGTATGAGCATCGTTCGGCTTCCCCTTTACTGGAACTAAGTCTTTTTAAGAATTGGATGTTCGCTATGGCGAATATCGCTACCTTCTTTCATTCCTTTGCTCGCACGGCGGTTGCCCTGCTTTTTGCACTGTACTACCAATTTGCCTTTCACCAAAACGCACTGGATGCCGGTCTAAGGATTCTTCCCATTACGATAGGGATGTTGATCATATCTCCCGTTGCCGGCATGTTAACCAAGAGAATCGCTCTTCGAGTCCTATCCTCGCTTGGAATACTCCTATCCATAGCAGGACTTCTGCTGCTCTTATTCGTTCTCGGAGGGAATTTTCCTTACGCGGCCACTGCATGCGGGATGCTGTTAATCGGCATCGGGACGGGCTTATTTCTGACTCCGAATACGATGGAGATCATGTCATCCGTTCCTGAGAACAGCCGAGGGGTGGCAAATGGGCTGCGGTCCATGCTCTATAACTTGGGCCAGGTCCTGAGTACGGCCCTTTCTTTAACCATTGTCAGTGCGGCGCTGCCGGCTCATATGAAAAACGTGCTGTATTCCGGAAAAAACGCTGCGATTTCGGACGTTGATTTTGCATTCATCATTCACGGCTACCGCTGGGTCATCATCGCATTACTATGGACTTCCCTATTGGCCCTTGCAGCATCGTGGTTTCGTCCTCAACTGAAAAACAGAGCCTACAAAGGCTCTTCCGTAGCCAGCTGAATTCGAGTATGGGGTGCCGCAGAAGGGAATGGGGAATATGGAGATGCCGTATTACAAATGGTCGTAAAGCAGAGGATCCTCTTAATAAGTTAAAGGAGATTAGATTACTCTAATCTCCTTTAAACGATCTTCTTTTCTTCGTGTGCCTTGAATTAGCATCCACAATGATCAGATATTTGATCAACCTTGGTTGTGTCTGAGACAGGAAAGTTCATTTCTTGCCATGCCGCAATTCCTCCGGTCAACTCTTTAACTTGATAACCTTGCTCCAATAAAGACTTTGCTACTTTAGCCGCAGTATTGCACCAGACATCCCAGCAATAAACGATAATTTCCTTATCCTTGGGTACTTCATTTAATCGGCTGGGCAATTCTTGTTCGGGTATCACATGAGCATCCTTAATGGTTACACTTCTTACATGAATGGGGCCGTTTCTAACATCCATTAAGAAGTATTTCTCCGGATCCATTTGGTTAGATCTCATATAATCCATAGGGCTAATCGTTGCTTCCAGACGTGCATTAAAATAATCAAGTGCATTCATAGTTAACATCTCCTGTTCTTTATAGTGATCTCCAAACTTTAACAAGCGAGTCTTTAAGTAATTGCTTTTCTTGCTGAGATAAAGGAGCTAAAACGTCTAATTCGATCTGGTTTAAAAATTCCCAACGTGAGTCTAAAACCTCTTTTCCCTTTTCAGTGATCACAAGACTATAGGATCTTCGATCATTAGGGTTCTTTGTACGCTCCACAAATCCTAAAGATTCCAAATGGTCCATGTGGCTTACCATCGTGGTCCTGTCGATTTGTAGGTTATCTGAAATCTCTTTTTGTGATGAATAAGGGTTCTCCTGAACAAATAAAAGTACCCCATATTGTCTTGCATGAATATTGAAGGGGAGAAGTCCTTCGGCAAACTTATTTTCCATTTGTTGCAGAACTTTTCCAAGCAAAAAACCATAAGATTGATTCCATTTATCCACCCCAACAATCACCTCCTGTGATAATCCGTATATTATATAATCAGCATAACTGATTAATTTTAAGATCGCAAGTGTTTATTGAAAAGACGTTTTTAAGCGCGATTCTTGACCTCCATGATAATACGATTGAGTCTTACGTGCTGGGGCACTCCAACAACAATCTAAGAAAATCTGGATGCTGCCAGCATGAAGCAGAGTATGTCCCGAGTAGGCCGATGACGATAACGGACCCATGGAATCCTTCTGGGGAACATTGAAATACAGAGAAAATTAAACGGCCTCAGTCCGATGGAGTACAGGACCAAGGCCGCCTAATTGAGCTTTTAATTTTTATGAAATTAGTAGGCGCCGAAGCGACCACCTGCAGCCACGCCCTTAGGGGATATACATTCAATCTCGGCCAGATCATCGGCCGTCAGCGTCACTTGCAGCGCACCAAGGTTCTCTTGTACGCGGTCCAATCGTTTCGTTCCCGGAATCGGCACGATCTGCTCGCCTTGTGCCAGTAGCCAGGCTAGACTCAATTGGGCGGGAGTACAGCCTTTATGAGCGGCCATTTTCTCGATGAGAGAGACGACCTCAACGTTCTTGGCAAAGTTCTCGCCCTGAAACCGCGGGTAATAGCGCCGATAGTCGTCTTCCGGCAAATCCTCGAATTTCTTGATCTGGCCGGTCAGAAAGCCGCGGCCAAGCGGGCTGTAAGGGACAAGGCCGATACGCAGTTCCTTTAGGACCGGGATGACTTCATCCTCGACTTCCCTGCTCCAGAGCGAATATTCGGTTTCGACAGCGGTAAGCGGATGAACCGCATGAGCTCTTCGGATCATATCGGCTGGTGCCTCCGACAAACCGATGTATCGGATCTTCCCTTGCTTAACGAGGTCAGCCATCGTGCCGACCGTTTCTTCGATAGGAGTATTTGGATCAGGCCGATGTTGGTAATAGAGATCGATATAATCCAGTCCCAGGCTGTAGAGGCTGGCATCAACGGATTTCTTGATGTAGGCGGGATCCCCTTTCGGACCTTGACCATGCGTGATTCCGAATTTAGTAGCAATAACGACCTCGTCGCGCCGGCCCTTAAGCGCACGTCCGACAAGCTTCTCATTTTCCCCGAATCGCCCGAGCGAGTATTCCGTCCCATAAAGGTCAGCCGTATCAAACATCGTCACGCCCATATCCAGTGCCCCCTGAATGGTACGTACGGATTCTTCGTTGTCAGGCATCATCATCGTCCCGAGGCTAATTGCCGACACTTCAAGCCCTTCGTCCCCTAGTTTTCTTTGTTGCAACATAGGATTCCCTCATTTCTGGTCTTTGGATCGTTCGAACATGAGCCCATTCTAATCAATCCTTATTGAGGCAACCACATAACGCTTTTACTAGTAAAAATATTAACAGTCAGCACCCGATTCCTTTGTAGCCGGCGTGTAAATGCAGATGTGAATATCCGGGCGATCGGACAGATTCACCAAGGAATGGATATCATAAGAGACGGGTTGAGAGAGCAAATTTCGTCCTTACCGAACGATGTAATACAAATAGCTAGAGATATTGTGACTTTATTTCTTCAAGTTGTTGGAGATAACTTTTCTTGAGCTGTTCCGGAAATTCAATTTTTACATGTTTTCCATACGAACAAAGATAATGCGTCATGTAGTCGAGCTCAGCTTCATTATAGCCACCCGTCAGATAAGAGATGCCATCCTTCTCTTCAAGCACCATATTCGGGTAATGATGCTTTAAAAATAGTTCTTTCCCAAACGAAGTTAATTGAGCGCGAAAAGGGATATTATGATAATTTCTTTTGTGTTCCTCATGAGAAATCTTCAGTTCTTTAAGGGAGTGGGTATGTTCAATTTCTTCAAGAATTTCGCACTCTGACATATAATCACAGCGATAGGTTCCCCACATTCTTTGATTTACCTCATAAGCACTACAAAACCAAATGCCATTGCGATAAAACAATTCATAAACCTGAAGATCAATTTGAATGGTTTCATATTGAGAGTAGATCATTCGAACCACTTTTTCTTCCATAATCGCAGTTAAGATAAGCGCAAGATATTCTGGCGGATGAATTGGAGCAACGCTATAATACCGAACCACCTCAAGCATCCGATCAAGATACTCTTGCTGGCTCTTAGGTAAAGTGGCCAATAATTTCTGTCGGATATGGGGATATGATTTTTCGAAGGGTGTGCTTGAGAGAATGCTTAGGGCGTTCAATGCGAAAAAAATAGCTCGAATCTCATCCTTGTTGAAATAAACTGGGGGCAGCAGGGTTTGGTTAATCAATTTATAACCACCGTATCTGCCGCTTTCTGTATAATAAGGCAAACCGATCCCTGCCAATTCTTCAAGATCTCTTAGTGCCGTTCTTTTAGAAATATGAAACTCTTCCATCAAGTCTTTTAAGCGAAATTCGTGTTTATTGCTCAAAAAAATCAGTTCCTGATTGAGACGTTCTGCTTTTTTCAATCTTTCCTCCGCCTTTGTTTAATGGTGTCTAATATTGTCACCTTTTAAGGGTACACTTAGTTTATCAAAAACAAAGGAGTTTTATAGATGAAAACTTTACTTATTAACGCACATCCTGATTTTACAAACCACAATCACTTTTCCATTCAATTGCAACAAAAATTTATTGATAAGTACAAGAATGAATTTCCAGACGAGGAACTGACAATCATTCATCTTTATGACATGGATATTCCGAGAATTGAAGCAGATGGATTGCTTGCGATTTGGAACAAACAACAGTCTGACATCGCCCTAAATCCAACTGAAGCAGAGATTGCCAAACAGTCTGCTGCATTATTGACCCAATTCAAGGACTACCATCGGATCGTCATTTCAACGCCGCTGCATAACTTTAACATTACATCTCGGCTAAAAGACTACATGGATAACGTCCTCATCGTTCGTGAAACGTTTAAATACACAGAGTCGGGCTCTGTGGGACTGATGACCGATGACTATCGATTGCTTCTGCTGCAAGCCTCAGGTGGTATCTATACGAATAACGACCGTTATACTGCATTAGATTTTGCCCCTAATTATCTAAAAGAGATGTTTACGAATATCATGGGCTTTAGCCAGTTCGATTTGGTTCGCGCTCAAGGAACGGATATCTTGTCTGCGGACAAGGTGTGGGAGCAAGCAAATAGAGATCTCGAAAAGGCGTTTAGACATTTTTACGAAAATTAATCGTCATTTAGGATCAATAGCTATAAACTCGTCAATCGTTTCAGGGGTGTGTTTGCCTTCTTTTCCTTGGAAAAGGTCAATATTAACGGTAACATCCATACAACCCAGATATGTTCCATTTTTATCCCGGACAGCCATGAATTTTTGATAAATTTGGCCGGATTCCCCAGATCGTTTCGGGAACCAAAATTCCCATTCATCGCGTGCTCCTGAACGAAAATCATTCAACAATTTTTCAACGTGATGCGCCACTTTGGGGTGAAGTTCAAGCACATGGCGACCAATGGCTTCTTTACGACGACCATGGACACGATTTGGATTATTGGAATACCAGCGGAAAATATCGTTAGCATCGCAAAAACCCATTTCAAACGGCAATAGATTAATAATCGAATCCAAAGTGCTTGCTTGAATGGCACCCGTTTCAAAATTGATGATCGCTTCAGGACTAATTAATTCTGACAATTTATCTTTAGACATATAAAAACCTCCTTTATGGAATCTCCCTATAGGAGATGGATCTATTAGCTAATAATGATAGCATGAATAATAATTCAAATTGTGACTTGTTTCACAAAAAACGAAATAGCCAGGATTTCCAGAGTCACACATCCGCTTCACCTCAAATATGATGGGTCTAGAAATTGAATGAGGTGAGCAAATGGCAGTCGTGAAATCCAGGCAACAGGATATCGATATGTTGGCAAGGTTGCTCCGGGCCGAGGCGGAGGCCGAAGGCGAAATGGGCATGCTCCATGTTGGAGCAGTTGGCATTAACCGAATCAGAGCGAATTGTTCCGATTTCACAGGAATCCGGACCATTCCCCAAATGATTAACCAGCCGCATGCATTCGAAGCGCTGCAACATGGGATGTATTATCAGAAAGCAAGAGATAGAGAACGCCGTCTGGCGCAACGGGTTGTAAACGGAGAACGGAGTTGGCCAGCCAAATTCTCGCTATGGTATTTCCGCCCAGGATCGTATGACAACCCCGGACCCTGTCCGCCAACTTGGTATAATCAGCCGTTTGTTGGTCGATGGAAGAAACATTGTTTCTATGAACCGACGGCGGAAGAATGCGCAAATGTATATAATACGTTTTAAAATTAGTTAGCAAAAGGACAGTTAGGGCACATGGAGTAGCCTTAACTGTCCTTTTTTTATTCATGACTCCAGAGTTCTGTGCCATCACAGGAAATCTCACATCAGCTGTGGAATACCCTATTATAGATTTTATCAATGAACATGAAAGGTTGATTATTGCTTATGCACGACTACAAGCTCACAATAGCCAAAGCCATAACAAGGCTTACAAACTTTTTGCCGCTTGCCCTAATCGTTGCATTTGTGGCCGGTAGCCTTGCGGCCTGCAGCAGTTCCTCCCCAGGTAAAGAAACCCCAGTGGTGACGCAAGTATCCGGCAGCATTTATCTGTACGGCGAAGCACATGGCAATGCCAAGATTATCGATAAGGAATTTGAATTGTGGTCGAAATATTATCATAACGAGGGCATGAGACACCTATTTGTCGAGTTGCCCTATTTTACCGCCGAATCCTTGAATCTATGGATGCAGGCGGACAATGACGATATTCTAGAGGAGATTTATGCGGATTGGAAGGGAACGGCTAGCCACAATCCATATACCAAGGCATTCTACATAAAAATAAAAAGCGAGTGTCCGGAGACGATTTTCCATGGTACAGATGTCGGGCATCAATATGAGACGACCGGGAACCGATACTTATCGTATCTTGCGGCTAACGATCTGACAGGATCGGAAGCGTATACGTTAACAACGGAAGCGATCGAGCAAGGTCGCTTGTTTTACAGCAAAGAGGACGACGTCTATCGGGAGAACAAGATGACCGAAAACTTTATCCGCGAATTTGAAAAGCTGGACAGCGAGAGCATCATGGGCATTTACGGCTCAGCTCATACTGCGCTTGATGGAATGGACTATGTTACCAGATCCATCCCTTGTATGGCCAATCAATTACAGGCGCATTATGGCGATAACCTTTATTCTGAGGACTTAAGCTGGACGGCCAAAGATATTGAGCCATTGAGAGTAGATACCATCACCTTACAGGGCAAGGAGTATGCGGCATCCTATTTTGGGAAGGAGGATCTGAACGGGTTCAAGGATTATGCCTATCGAGAATTTTGGCGAGTGGAGGACGCCTATGAAGATGTCAAAAACCTGTCGCTGCTGGACAATTGTCTTCCTTACAATAACTACCCGATGCTGATCAAAGCAGGCCAGGTTTTTATGATTAGCTACATAAAGACAGACGGTTCCGTTGAGAGAGAATACCATCTGTCTAACGGCCTGATTTGGGAAGGCATGGATTCAACACAACAATTCTCGACGGCTAATCCGTAATGTGAAGATGATGATCTCTACCGCAGTACGCGCCGCTTAACGTTTGCCAATTGCCGCCCGGGGACGCTGGAACTGCTGGCGCGCGAGCTCAACCTCTGCCCTAATAACGCAGTCCTCAACATGATCGTTGAACAACCCCATCGCTTGCATGAAAGCGTACATCGTCGTCGGGCCGACGAATTTCCAGCCTTGCTTTTTCAGCTCTTTCGACAGCGCGATCGATAGCGCCGAAGTGGATGCGGTCTGCGGCTCCGCAAGTTGACTCCGGTCGGGCTCGTATTTCCAGAAGAAGGCGGCCAACGAGCCCTCCCGTTGGACCATCTCTTGCGCCCTCCGTGCATTATTGATGACCGCCTCGATCTTGCCCCGATGGCGGATAATGCCTTCATTCCCGAGTAGACGCTCTAAGTCGCGATCTGTATAGTCCGCGATCCGGTTAAAGTCAAAATCATGGAATGCAGCACGGAAGTTCTCACGTTTCACTAGAATCGTTCGCCAACTCAGGCCCGATTGGAAGCCTTCCAGGCAGATCTTCTCGAACAACCGGCGATCGTCGTCGACCGGGAACCCCCATTCGGTATCGTGATAATCAAGAAACTCCGGGGCGGCGCCGCACCATCTACAACGCGGTCTACCGTCCTTTTCTGCTATGATTGTGTTCATGGGTTTCCTCCTCATTTGAGTGTGCCAGCAGCGAGCTCAACCAGTCGCACATCTGTTCAATTTCATACCGTATAAACTTCTCGTCCCGAAAAGCTTGTGCCAGCGTAGCGACGCCTTGGCTACGGGCAAGGAGGTGCATCGCCAACTCGTCGGCTTCAGCCTCGCGGCCAAGCAGAGTGAACTGCCGGCCTAACCAGGTCCGAAAGAGGTTGAACAGCTCAATCGCTTCCGGTTGGGAGGCGTGATTCAGTTTTGACAACTCTGTGCATAGCGTACCGACGGGGCAGCCGTACATTTGGATATCCGTCTGGTTTGCGGTCAGAATGTGAATAAAGCTCTTGATGCGATCCTCGGGCCGTTCCCCATCCTCTTCCCAACGCATGAGCATGTTCCGGGTATCCTCTAGCCGCACTTGGATGACGGCATCCAATATTTCGTCCTTGGATTTGAAGTAGTAATAGAAGTTTCCTTTGGAGATTTGAACGGAATCGGCAATATCCGCAAAAGAAGTATGTTCGTAGCCGCGCTCATAAAATAGCCGGTCGGCCGAATCGATAATGTGTTCCCGCGTTACTTTCCCCTTCATGATGAATACCTCCACAGCCGACCTTCGTTACCGCCCATCGGCTCAATTAAAATTAGGACGATCGTCAAACTTGCAACATCAAATTAGCACGATCGTCCTAATTTGTCAAAACCATCCGATTTTCAGAAATGTAACCGTGGTACAAGTCTTCCAATCTCCCAAGACCGAATGACAAAATTGTTAGGTCGTGGTAAGGCGATGGTTCAGGCCTGCCAGGCAGGATAAGATGGGAGGAACGAAGTCGGAATTTTGAAAAGGGGTATCTTGATGAGGTTGTTTGAACTGTTGCTTCTGTTGTCAAACCTCGGATTGTTTGCGTTAACCGTCGGCTTAAAAAAAGGACGTCAAAGAACTCCACTCTTCGCTCTAAGCGGGATCGCCACACTGCTATTGGTCATTCACGGGACGGTGTAAGGATACAGAATTCAGCTATTGTTCCCTTATTGCATAACGATCCTGTTTTTAGTCATTTCAGGTTATCGTTATTTGAAAAAAACGGGCTTCCCCAAAATCCCGCGATTCATGTTGGGTTCAGTTTATACCGCTATAGCGATCATGCTAGTCGGAACAATTCGTCCACATTTGGTAAGACGTCTGATTCTTGCCGGGACTGGGCCGCAGGGCGGGCGCGATATGCATGGCTGGAATAACGAAATAAATAATCACGCGTACAAAGATGTCCAAGGCGCTGAAGACATATTCTACTTGTTCTTTGCTCCGACAACGACAAGTCAGCACAAAGGGCTTGAATTCGTAGGACGTATCTTCACCCGGTCCGAAGACCGCGACGAGATGCCTTCGTTGCAAGTACGCGATGCTCAAGCAAAAGCGATCATCGATTGGGGCATTCCGGATCTGAGTAAACTGGCTCGTCTTGCAGGAATAAGGCAGCCCACGCTTGTCGCAAACGGTAACCATGACATTATGGTGCCTACTGTTAACTCCTACCTGCTTGCCGGACATATTCCCAATGCAGAGTTAATGATTTACCCTGATGCGAATCACGGTTTCTTATTCCAGTATCCGCGTGAATTCGCCGAGAAAGTGAATGCCTTCCTGAACGAGGAGGCCTCAAACGCTTAACAGGCGAACATTGTTGGAATCCACTAGCTAGTATCTGTGAAGGACGCCCGATTGGGGCGTCCTTCATTTCGTTCAATGGAAAGTGGGGATTGACCTTGGACATTACTCCAATGTTATGATTTTTATGGGAAGGAGGCACATATGAAAATCAAGGATTTTGCGAGCAAATATCATCTCCAAACGGATACCCTTCGTTTTTATGAGAAAGAGAACTTATTGAATCCAATCCGACGGGAAAATGGCTATCGGGAATTTGACGATGAATGTGAAAAACAGATCCAGCTTATCATCGTATTAAAGCAATTAGGTTTTACAATCAAGGAAATTCAACAATTGCTTCTAATACGAGATGACAGATCGATATCGACAGAATGTAAGGATACTACCGTGATGTTGTTGAATCAAAAAATGATGAATCTGGAGGAAAAAATCCGGTTTTACCAACAGGCCTTGAAAGTCGTGCAAACCATTAAGGAACTTGCAAGTGAAGTGGAGTATCTAGAGAATGTAGATGATATTGAAAAATTATTGCTTAGTTTATTTCAAAATGATGAATAAGGAGGAGAGATAAGATGACGAATAAACAAATCGTTCACGTTGAGTATGCACTTGCCTTTGCACTTTCTTTATTCATTTACATCCAGCTGCACTTTCCTATTTGGCTGTTTGCTGTTCTTTTATTTGTTCCTGATCTTACTATGCTTGGTTACGCCATGAACAAGAAGATAGGTGCGATGGTTTACAATTTCGGGCACACCTTTATTTTCCCCCTGTTACTAGCATCAGGCTCCTTATATTTGTCAAACGATAATCTGCTATTAGGGTCGGTGATCTGGATCGCTCATATCTGTATGGATCGAGCCATAGGGGCGGGGTTGAAATACCCAGATTCTTCGTTTAGGGATACACATCTACAAAAGATTTAATGAGAAGCTCGCTGTCACCGCAGCGAGCTTCTTTATTTCCTATTTGCTGTAGTAATGGCCTTGTTCAAGGTCTGGGATTTGAGCAGGGGACACCAAGATCGTAAAATAAAATTGACATGGTGTATAGTTTAGTATACATTATGTTTAATCAACTTTACTTTATCGAAGGCGGTGTCTACATGACGTATCAGGAAAAGAAGAGCATCGTATCGTTAATCAGCACCATACTTATTTTTACAGTGTACTGCCTGTACAAGTACCCGGAGTATCCCGATGAAGTGCTGGATTCAAATGTAACTTTCCATTACTGGGGGTCCTTCGTTCTGGTATTAACCTTGGTTTCCATCGCAGCACATATCGTGATTAGCATCATCTTTAACATCCTCTTCCGAATAACGACGGGTGAAAAGGAACCTGCTTTCGCGGATGAAATGGATAAGCGCATCGACTTGTTGGCCTTTCGAAATTCATTTGCTGTGTTTGTCCTTGGTTTCCTTCTAGCCATGGGCTCATTGGTGATAGACCAGCCCTTGAAGGTGATGTTCATCGTCCTCATCGTCTCTGGATTTCTATCAGACGTAACCGGTTCAATTTCGAGACTGTATCACTACAGAAGAGGAGTTTAAGATGGGTAAAATTCTTGTTGGCAATCACATCAGAAAAATACGGTTCAATCATCACGAAATGACTCAGCAGCAGTTGGCCGACAAGGTTGGTGTAACCAGGCAAACGATTGTGGCTCTTGAAAAGGGAAACTACTCCCCGTCACTGGAGCTGGCCTTTCGTATTGCACGGGCCTTTAACTTGCCGTTGGAAGAGGTATTCTTTTATGGAGAAAACTCAGAGGAGAGGTGAGGGAATTGGATTTCTCAACGAAGACTGCATCAAGGATCACAGGTGTTCTTTTTGTTATTGCTGCCCTTACGGCTATACTAGGTGTTATTTTGTATAAACCGCTCCTGAACGATTCGGACTACCTGATTCAAGGCGCCGCACATGCGAATCAGGTGGTTCTGGGGTCGCTTATGGAGCTGATCCTTGTCGTTTCAGCGATAGGTACAGCAACCGTGATGTTCCCCTATTTGAAACAATATAGTCGAACGATTGCGATTTGGCATGTTTGCTTCCGGTTTTTGGAGGCCATTGTGATTACGGTAGGGGTCATCAGCGTAATGTCCTTGTTGGCCTTAAGTCAGGACTATGTAGCAGCGGGGGGGCCGGATATCGCTTCCTATCGGGTTTCGGGTACATTGCTAAAAGCCGTGCACGATTACACATTTTTGCTAGGACCTAATTTTTTCCTGGGAATCAATACGATGATGTATAGCTACATTTTTTATAAGTCGAAGCTTGTACCCAGATTTATCCCGATATTGGGTTTGACCGGGTCAGCCTTAGTTCTGCTTGCTGCCTTATTAGAAATGTTTGGGGTCATTGATCAAGTCTCGGCTTGGGGCGGGATCTTGGCGCTCCCAATCTTCGCCAATGAGATGATCCTTGCAGTGTGGCTCATCTTAAAAGGGTTTAATGAGTCCGCAACCCATTCACGGTTTCGAACGCAAAGATAAAGGAGAAGAAGATGAATACGAAGCAACGTAAGACGATTTTTGTCATAACGCTATCCTATACGGTTTTCATTCTTTTTTTTATGTTTCTCGCTTTTGGCAGAGCAGATACGGTAGATCGGGAGACGGGTTACACCTTTATGTTTATGCCGGACGGTTTTTTTAGACTTCCAGATTTATCCGACCTTCTACATCCTACGCTTATGGATCTTGTGGGCTTTGGGAACGTCGCTGCCTTTGTTCCTTTTGGTATTCTAATTCCGTTGTTATATCGGACTGGATTTCTTCGGTTTATGAGCCTATTCATCCTGTCTATCCTCGTGCTGGAAACCGTTCAGGCCTTCACTTTGCTCGGTAGCTTTGACATTAACGATGTTATTCAGAACTCATCCGGCGCGGCAGTTGGATTCGGGGCGTATAGATTGGGGTTTCGTACCGAAAAGGTCAGAAGAAACCTAGTTGTTACAGGCATCTCCGTTGTTGTCCTGCTCATTGGGGTTTGGGCGAGCTTCGGGCTTATCGACAAAGCGTTCACGAAAGAGCAGGGCCCTTTTGTCGCGCTTAACGAGCTGAAAAGCAGCAGTACCGATTCATCAAAGGGAGTCACGCGAGACAACTTTCAAATTGGTGGACAAAACGTAGTACCTCAATATAATGTGTATAGCACGGAAGATAAAAATACGGTGACTTACACGTATTCGTTAGGCGAAAAGGAGCTTTATATCTACTTGAATTATGGGATTCCCGATCAAGAGGATTTTCAGGGGAGTTTACGGCTATCCGCTGACGGACAGGAGTACCTGTCCACGTCCGCAGAAGCTCTGGGCCATGAACTTGGGATGTCCTCCATCTACTTGCAAGGGGCCCATGAGCTCACGATTACCCTAGAGGGGAACGTGAAATTATGGGATGTCGGATATCAGGAGATGAAGTACCCATGGAATCGGTGAAGAGGCAAGGGAACCGTCGATGAACAAAACGGATCGGTTGTTGGCCATCGTGCTCGAACTGCAAGGCAGGCGAGTGTTACGTGCCGAAGATTTGGCGGCACAATTTGAAACCAGTGTGCGGACTATCTATCGCGACATTCAGGCGCTCAGCGAAGCAGGCGTTCCGATTATAGGTACTCCAGGCACAGGGTATTCCTTAATGGAGGGTTATTTTCTACCTCCGATCCGTTTCACAATTGAGGAAGCCATGACCTTGCTTATAGGAACTGATTTTGTCGAGCAACGATTTGATGATGCATATCGGGATAGAGCTATTGTGGCTAGGAAAAAAATTGAGGTCACTCTATCAGAGCGTGTTCGCAATGAGACTTCCCGGATCCGCAAGTCGCTGCGCCTTCTCTCACCTGGCAAACCGCCAGCTTCGTCAAACGAAAGGGAGAATCTCGATAAGATCCGCCGAGCTCTATTCAATGGGCGAAAGGTCCGATTTCATTATTCGAGAAAATTTCCGGATTCCACGGGGAACCGCCATAGCGAACGTACAGTTGCTCCTTATGGCCTTGTACATGTTGAAGGAGCCTGGATGCTTGTGGCCTGGTGTGATCTACGCCAAGGCATCCGCCATTTCCGGTTGTCCCGGATGACTGAGTTGATCGAACTGGATGAACGTTTCGAAATCCCTGAGTATTTTGACTTAAAGGAGTATAAACCCACAGACGATCGTCACTTGCGGGTATGCCTTCGATTTACGCCTGACATCGCAGATAAGGTGAAGGAATCAAACTATCCTTACGTAGAGGATATGAAAGAGCATCCCGATGGAATGGATGTGGTCTTACGCGTTCGTCAGCTGGATGAATTGCTGCCATGGGTGCTTGGCTGGGGGGCGGGCGTAATCGCATTAGAACCCGAATCGCTCCGAGATCGGATTCGTGAGGAAGCCCAAAAAATGCTAAACCGCTACTGACATGATGTTGTCAGTAGCGGTTTTTTATAATTGGACATGTAAATGTAAAGGAGACAGATATGAGGAAGGATGATCATTTGTGAATTTTGCTTCTGTACGTATCATTACGGACGACGTGGATCGTCTTGTCGAGTTCTATGAGAAAGTCATGGGGGTTACGGCGGAGCGGCCCGCGCCTGTATTTGCCGAGCTCGCCTTGCCCTCATGCACTCTTGCCATCGGCCACTCCCATACAACGCAGCTATTCGGCGTCGGTTCCGCCGTGGGGGCCCATAACCGCACGGTCATTCTGGAGTTCCTCGTCGCCGATGTCGAAGCCGAATATGCGCGCTTGAAGCCATTTGTCGATGATTGGGTAATGGAACCGACCACGATGCCGTGGGGGAACCGTTCTATGTTGTTCCGCGATCCCGACGGCAACCTCCTTAACCTTTTCAAGCCGGTGACCGAGGAAGCGATTCAAAGGTTTAGGGGTAGACAAGGACAGGAAGTAAAGGAAGTAAAGGAAGTAAAGGAAGTAAAGGAAGTAAAGGAAGGATAGCCTTAGCCTTCAAACCGGGAGTTAGCGCCAAAAGGTGATTTTCTCGCTAGGCAAGCGCACGGATTCATGGCCCTTATCTTTGGCCTTTCCGATGGATAGGATCATGACCGGAACATACCTTTGGTCGTCCAGCTCAAATGCGCTTACGACCTGATCGCGTTCAAAGCCTGCCATCGGATTGGTGTCAAAGCTATGCGCACGGGCTACCAACATCAGTTGCATGGCAAATAAACTTGCATCGATTTTGGCAATTTCAATCTTTAACTCTCTAGGAATATGCGGATACATGCTCAGAATTTGCGTGACCTGCTTGTCACGTATTTCCTTGGGCATTTTCCCTTGTTCCACCGCAGTATCATAAATCTCTTCTACATAGAGAAGGAAGCATTGGTGAAGGGGAAAATAAAATACATTCAAGAGTTAGAAGCAAAATTGAAGGCATCTAAGTCATTCTTATATGATGTATTAGAGGGCAGGGCAGATTTTCAGACCCGATGCCAATCGCATTAACCTCAATTCAAACTCTTTAGGGCTCGGCTTAGAACTGTATTCCAAGGCCGAGATTCAATCCGTTTAATCCCATTTCGCTTACAGGTATCAGCGATCCAATCTCCATACGCAATACTTACCTCAGCTCTGAAATGTTGTAACTCGCCACCTTCTCTTGCTAAATAGTTCTGAACGATTTGGTTTCTGTCTGGTTCATGTACAAATATGGATTTCACCTCGGGATGATCGAACGATAAGGTCAACTCGGGATGAATAAAGTCGCCTTCAATGATGACAGGTAATTGATCTTCGATGTGCCGATTGGCGAGTTCCTTTAATACGGGGGACATTTCCTTGCCCACCTCAATCAGCCAGTTTACATTCCCGTCTACTCCAATCTCTTTCCAGTCTACTCCGGAGTCCCAATAATGAATTGCAGGAAAATGCTCCTTGGTTGTCACTGCTTTTACGGATAGGTGGACGTCATCTACCTCCAACACATTTACTCCATAGAATCGGGCAATTTCATAAGCGATGCTGGATTTGCCGATTCCGGATGCTCCACCTATAAATAAAACGGTCCAGTTTCTATCATTTTTCATTTTTTCATCCCCATGATCTTGATATCGATTTCTGATAAAGTAGTTCGATATTAGTGAATCCTTCCCCTTTTATTACACCTGTCCAGCGTTCAAAATAATCAAACCCAAGCTGATTTCAACCCGCCAGAAGTCGCTTTAATTCATCGGTATTCCGCTCATAAGCTTTAGCGTCCTCTAATCAGTATCATTTTTTGAAATGATTTACGGTTATTCTAAACCCATCAAGGGATCACCGAAAATCAAAGGAGGAAATAGCAATGAGTACGATGATTGAAAATGGAAAAACCACGAAGGTAGAAACCCGCCGATCGATTGGAAGAAGGGCCGCATATTATTGGACGGTTACGCTGTTTCTCGCATTCTCCATTGCTTTAAGCGGCATCGGGCAATTGATGCGATATGGGGGGAATGTTGATTTGGTAACCGACATCGGGTTCCCGTTATATGTCACGAACATTCTCGGAGCTTGGAAATTGCTTGGAGTTCTTGCGATCGTTGCGCCCGGGTTCCCTCGGCTTAAGGAATGGGCCTATAGCGGAATCTTTTTTCTAATGACAGGGGCAGCCTTATCTCATGTGTTCGCTAATGATTACGGCGATTATGGATTCCATGTGATCCTACCGCTCTTCTATGCCGCACTTGGCGTGGCCTCATGGGCGCTGCGTCCGAAAAGCCGCAAACTCTAGAGGGAGTGATATACTAGTACCAAATAGACTGCGATAAGGTACGGGAGGCCTGGAAACATGGAGTTTGAAGACGTATTTACGGTACATGTTGAAATCGGGAATTCAATCCATTTGAACCAACCTGATGGAGATACCGTAACCATGATTTCTTTTAAAGGGCAGGTCACAGGCAAATATTTTGAAGGACAAATCCTTGACGGTGGAGTAGACACCCAAGTCATAGGAAGGTCGGGCAGCCGTCATACCTTATCCGCAAGGTATATGCTTGAAGGGAAGGATCACGCAGGAGAACGATGCAAGGTTTATATTGAGAATAACGGAAATATGAACCACAACTCGAAAAATGTATTGTTCAGGTCTTACCCGAAAGTGATTACGGACAGCAAGGCTTTAGCCTTTTTAAATGATGATATCCTAGTGGCAGAAGGAAGATCAACGGAGTCTGGTTTAGATATAATAATTTATAGAGCCTTGTAAACCGGAATAATAGAATCCTCGAAGGGAGGATGAAAGTCATGAATATGAATCTCGAAACGCTGACGGATGTCTTAAGCGAACGGTTCAAGAGGGAGATCGTCTCTGCCGACTACCAGATGATGCCGTTAAAGGGCGGGACGGTGGGAAATGTGCACATGGTCACAGGAGTTGCCGAAACCGTGGATGGCGAAAAGTTGCCGTACCGTATCGTGCTGAAAATTCAGAAGAAATGGGAGCGTTACGGTGACCCGGGTTCATGGCGTAGAGAGTATGATCTCTATGCGTCTGACTTGGAATCGACGTTCTCGGATGCTTTTCGCTGGCCGACCTGTTATCACGCCGAGATGAATGCCGAAGGCAGCGAATTCCAGCTATGGCTGGAATATATCGCTGGTGTATCGGGTCTAGACTTGACGGGTGACATGTATGAACAGGCCGCGCTGGAATTAGGGCGTTATCAAGGTAAACTCTATGCGGAGCAGCCCGCCGTGTTGCAGAGCTTGACTAACTTGAGCCATGCGGATCTCATGAAGAATATTTATCTTCATTACCGGTCTTGGCCTGTCGTCTACAATTATATTCGCTCGGAGGATTGCGAGTTGCCGCAGCACGTGCGTCAAATGCTTATCGACATCGATGAACATGCAGACGAGATCATCACTCGCATCGAGAAATTACCTCTTGTATTATGCCATCGGGATTTCTGGGTGGCCAACTTGATCTATGCCGAAGGGAAAATCACGCTCATCGACTGGGATACCAGCGGATGGGGCTACTTGGGCGAGGATATCGCCAGCTTGATTGCGGATGAAGCGGATATCGATCACATGGTTGAATATTACAAGCGATGCGTCCCCGCGTATTACAAAGGTTTTGCGGAGTATGTGGATGTAGCCTCAATCGTCGATGATTGCGTCTATGAGATGATTCTTTTCTTGTTCGGCTATAGGCTCGTGGATTGGTTTCTCCATACCGAGGACGAGAACGAGAAGATGCAGCATGTCGAGACGCTCCAGAAAATCTATGAAATGAAGTCTAGCTCGTAATATGGCTGGATGGCACAGATCAACGATTACTCATTACTTGAACAGATGATTGAGTTTAACCGGATGGATAAGGCAGCTTGTACAACTTTTTGGCGGTAGACCCATATAGAAGAATAGTTGGCAGCCCACTCCTTGTGACGGGCTGCCTTTCTCTATCTCTCCAAGATATAAAGATACCCCTTAATAGGTATAGAGTAATTCATAGATTTACTATAATTTAGGAGTAAATCGTCAATTTATGGAATCGCTTTATGATCTAGTTGCCGGGCATCTCAAGCGAGGTGTGACCGGTTTCTAAACGTTAGGGGGACAAAAGATAATGAAAGAGATACGAAACCGAATGCTCAGCTTGCTGCTGGCGGTGGCGCTGGTACTTCCCATGCTGCCTACGACTGTACGAGCAGAGGTCTCGGAGCAGTTCAACCTTGCGACGGGGACTACCTACTATTTTGACCTGTCAGGACAGAACATTCCGGGCAACGTGAACAACGGCAGCTTACCGGATAGCAGCCTGAAATGGGTGCCCTTTACCTATGTGGGGACCGTGAATGCCTATCGCGAGAGTGCGGATGTCCCGAGTAATCAGATGAACGTGGACCACAGTCTATTTATTTCAGATTATGGAACGCATTGGGAATCGTGGAGCAACCTCAATGCGAATTCTTTAGCCATCGGCAAGAGCTATCAAAGCAGAGGCGTTGATTATATGATTCGGATTCCATCCGGCGGGCTTGAGGAGGGGGTCGACGGCCCGAACACGGCAGGCAACGAGTGGGATGCGATCCTGGACAAGAATGATCAGTATATCAAAAATTGGGGTGGGGCATGGAACTGGACGCAGCAGCAACATGCACTAGCTGATGATATTGGCAACCCTAGGAAAGTTGTCCGCGGAAATAGCAGCGCCAGGCAGTCAGCGGCGTCTACTGAAACGAATAATGATAAGGTATTCCGTCCGGTTTTGGAGATTACATCCACCCCTGGAACCGAACTGAAAACCGTTGCGTTTGATATGAAAAACGTGGGTACCTTGGGATCCGGACAGCTCAAACTTGCCAGGGTGGTTTATACAGGGACGCTCACATTGCCTGCCATTGATAGCAATAGCGGTTTCCAGCTAAACGACACCTCTCCGGGCGTTCTGTGGTCTGATGGTACAAATGTTTATGAACCGGGAACCACAGTTAGTCTTGCAGATGGCGCTACCCTGACACCTGTCCGTGGTACTGTTTCTGAGCAACTCAATCTTACGACGGGGACTACCTACTATTTTGATCTGTCCGGTGAGGACATTCCGGGTGTGGTGAACACCGAACTGCCGGATACAAGCTTGAAATGGGTGCCCTTTACCTATGCCGGAACGGTGAATGCCTATTCGCAGCCATCTACCTCCAGAGATTTCAGCTTGTTTGTCGCGGACTACAATGTAAGCCATACGGTTTCGTGGGACTCATTAAACACATTGGGTTTTATTTCCGGCAAATCGTATGAGAGTCAGAATGTGAATTACAGACTTCATGTTCCAACCGGAGGCATCGCAGGCGATGGTATCAAATCGGATAGCACTGCCTGGATTAAAGGGACGCCCCTAACAAACGAATGGGATCAAGTGTTAAACAAGGATGAGGGATACATCAAAAATGGAGTAAGGTCTTCCAATGATATCAATGCACCGCTCAACGCTTCGGTAGCACAAGAAACCGTATCTAGCATGGGTCCCACTAACCGTACAACACGGGGCGGTTACAAAGTGCGTGATTGGAATCGGACGGTTCAGGATGTCGCCTCACCAGATGTAGGTTTCCGCCCCTTTCTGGAAGTTCTGAATCCCGAAACGCTGGGCGAGGATGGCTTGAAAACCGTGGTATTCAACATGGACGGTCAGGGCACATTGGGTAACAAAACGTTGACTTCCGCGACAGTAGTCTATCATGATAACATCCGGATTCCCGAAGTCACAGAGGCAAACGGCTTCCATTTTACCGGCACAGGTTCAGGAACACTTGGTTGGTATGATGGTGTAGTAAATAAGTTTTACACACCCGGACAAAATGTGAGCCTGCCGCCGAATACGATCTTGGTGCCGTTTTATGGTACACCACCAACCATCGCAGGACCGACTGAAATGACACTGCCGAAAGGTTATGCACTGTCCATGACTACGCCATTCACGGTCAACAGCGGCATACTACCCTACACTTTGAGCAAAGTATCAGGCATTGAAGAGCTTCGCTGGGATGCGGGTATGCAGAAGTTTTTCATTGATCCCGGACTGCAAGGAGGTAAATATTCGGCTACGATAAAGGCCAGCAACGGCGTCCAACCGGATACAACGCACACGTTTACCCTATCCATTACGGAACCTCCGGGGGTTAATGGAACGCAATCTTTGCATTTAGTTGAAGGTTATCCTGCACAGTCCACGACCCCATATACCATCACGGGTTATCCTGAGCCAACGGTGACCAAAATTTCCGGCAATGCCAACCTTACATGGAATGCGGCAAACCACACGGTCGACATTGCCGCTGGGCTTGCGGCAGGGGACTATTCTGTTGAACTGAAAGCCAGCAATGGAATGGAGCCAGATGAAGCATTTACTTTCACCTTAAAAGTAACAGCGCCGCCAGTGATCACCACAGACAGTATCCCGGATGCGCAGATAAACACAGCTTATAGCTATGCTCTCCAAGCAACTGGCAAGCAGCCTATTGCATGGAGCATCACAGAGGGCAGTTTGCCGAATGGTCTGGCTATGAACCAGAATGGTATACTATCCGGCACGCCGTCGGCGGAAGGACCATTTTCCTTCACCGTCAAAGCGATGGATGATTATGGGGTGGATACTACGAGAGCTTTCACGCTGAAAGTGAACGCTCCGCCGGAGTTGTCCGGTCTGTCCGAGTGGACCCTTATTGCGGGCTATGCAGCGACTTCCGTCGGACCGTTTAACGTCGAGGGTACTCCAACGCCAACGATAACCAAAGACTCTGGGCATGATCTAATCACGTGGATTAGCAGCACCAATAAGCTTGATATTGCTGCCGGACTTCCGGCGGGTGAATATCTCGTTACGCTGAAGGCCAGCAACGGTATTTTACCGGATAGGACAATGTCATTCACCCTGAAGGTGAATGCTCCTCCTGGTATTTCCGGTCCTGAGGAGTTGGAGCTTGTGGAGGGCTATGCTGCGACTTCTACCGAGGCATATACGCTCACAGGTATGCCCGTACCGACGGTGACCAAAGTAGCAGGGGACGGGAACATCCAATGGAATAACAGCGAGAAGAAGCTGGATATTGCGGCTGGACTTGCGCCGGGTGATTACGCTGTTACGCTGAAAGCCAGCAACGGTATTTCGCCGGAAGCGACCCTGACGTTCACCCTTAAAGTCCGTGTCGACCCGGACATTGCCATTGTGGCAGCGGCAAAGACCGCAGCGGAAGGCGCAAGCTACAGCAGCATGACTCAAGCGGAGGCGGTCAGCGAATCGGCCATTGAGTCGGCATTGAAGGCCGCTGCTGAGGCGGAGGTTAACAATAGTGCGGTGATCGTTACGGTGAACAAGGTCGTCTACACTGCACCTGTGGCGGGGAATGCCGACGACCCGAACGGGATAGACGGCAGCTATGTTTTTACCATCACGGTGGTTAAAGGTTTGCGGAGTCAAACTTCAACACAGAAAACCATTGCCATTACTGCAACGCCATTCACGGGTCTTACCCATGCGCAGGCAGTCGCAGCGGCAAAGACGGTTTTGAAGGACAGCGTGGTTGATGTGGTCTACGGCGCAACCCAGGCTGACAAAGTCGCGGCGGTGCAAGGCTATGTAAACAGCCTGCTGGTCGGCGATGCCGCAGGGGTAACGGCCATGGTCACCTACAATAGCGGTACAGATCAATATGATGTCGTGCTTTCCAAGGGAAGTGCTAGTGACAGCAAGAGCCTGAATATTACGGTGAATGAAACGGCAGACCCGGACATCGCCATTGTGGCGGCGGCCAAGACGGTGGTAGAAAAGGCGGCTTATCCGGCAACGACACAGGCAGTGTACGGCGATGAAGCCGCAGTGAAGGGTTACGTTGAACACCTGGTCTTCGTAGCGGTGAACAATAATGATGTTTCGGTCACGGTGAACAAAGTCAGTTACACTGCCCCAATCGCCGGAACTTCTGCAAATCGAAGCGGTACGGACGGCAGCTTTGTATTTACCGTCACCGTAGCAAAGGGGACGCAGAGCCAAACGACAGGGCCATTCCAAGTGCGTATTTCTGCAACGGCTTATTCAAGCGGCAGCCCATCCAACGGCGGAGGCAGCCCATCCAGCGGTAGCCCATCCAACGGCAGCTCACCCAGCGGTGGCCCATCCAGCAGTAGTCCATCCAGCGGCGGCCCAACTGGCGGCAGCACAACCGGCGGCAGCACACCTGGGGATGGCCCAACTGGCAGCAATTCTTCTGGAGGGGGTACTTCCAGCGATTCCACTTTTGCCGATGTTGGCAAAGAGGACTGGTTTGCTGATGCAGTAGCCTTTGTCCAGCAGAACGGCTTGATGTTAGGAACAAGCGAAACGAACTTTAGCCCTCAATTGACAGCCAACCGCGCCATGATTGCAACCATTCTGTATCACATGGCTGGAAGCCCGCGTGTGACTGGAGGTAATTCATTCACGGATGTCCCTTCCGGCATGTGGTATACGGATGCCATCAAGTGGACGGCACAAAACGGCATCGTGAGCGGCCATGGCAACAACCGCTACGGCACAGATCAGGCCGTGACCCGGGAACAGCTTGCCGCCATACTGTATCGCTACGCACAGCTTAATCATATGGATGTCTCCGTGACGGGCGATTTGTCCGACTTTGCAGACAAAGATAACATTTCCAATTGGGCGACTGATGCAATGAAGTGGGCGGTGGGGAAGGGCCTCTTCTCCGGCAAGCGAAAGGGGGAGCTTGACCCCCTCGGAACGGCGACCCGCGCGGAAATTGCAGTGCTTCTGATGCGATTTATGAAATCATAAGAACCCTATCGAATGAACCGGTTGAATATTTCACAGCCAATCTGGGAATGGATGAGCCGAAGCTGCTTGGACTTCTGCAGATGGTTCTGACGGTCTTTCGGACGATCCAAGGCATTAAACGGTAGATCTTATTCAAAAATGTGAATCTGAAAAGGGCTCTCCCAAGTCATCCTAAATGGTGACGGGAGAGCCTTTTATCTTAGGATCACGCGGGTCTCGCCCGGTCACTTATGCGGGGCTGACGATGTTCGATTCCGCGAAGCGGCAATCAGCATCGGAATCGCAATCAGAAGGCTGACCATCACCGGCACAATAGAACCTTCAAGTCCAAAATCGCCTCCGGTGAGAAGTGGAGCGCCGCTCACGGTTACCGTAAACAGGCCGGTTGCAGGGTGACCGGATACAGGTATTCCAAGCAAAGCTTCAAGCGCATTCCAGGCAAAGTGCAGCCCCATGGCAAACCACAGGTTCCGTCGCCACAGGAAGGCGGCGCCGAGCAGGACGCCTGCTTCAATGGTAATCGCGAACGCGCTCCATAGAGTTGCCCCGGTATTCCCGAGGTGGGCTACCCCAAAGAATAAGGAGGTTACAGTGAGTGCCGGCCAGTTACCGAACCATTGACGAATCGCCTGGAACATCAGCCCGCGAAAGATCAGCTCCTCGATAATGGCAGCGCTTAAGGCACTTTCAATGGATGTGAGTAGAATCAGATTCGTATCCGCAGCAGGGGCCCATTGAAGAGAGTAGCCCCCCAGAATCACAATCATCAAAGTAGACACAAGAATAAAGATGGCCCCGATGAGGAATCCTTTGCCTGCTTCCACGCCTGCGCGTTGTCGGGATAGTTCAGAAATGGACCGACGAGCTAAGTACTTCATCGTGAGCCAATAGACGAGGATGCCCCCGATGCTAGCCGTTAGGGTTAACAGAAGGGAGGTGATTCCCTTTACATCCCCTGCTAGCAGCCGGAATAATACATCTACGAGAATGATCCCAATCGTGCCTGCGACCATCCAAGTGAGGGGGAAACGGATAAATGAATTTACCTTGTGTTCAGAAGTGTTCTTCATGTCTTGCTTCAGCTCCTCTATTGCTTAATGGTTAGGAGTATACGCTGAAAAAGTCATAAAGAGGCAGTGCCGTTTCGTCATGATTGGGTCAGGACCGGGTTATAAATGATCCATGATTCCGGAATCTCGGGCTTTACGGGCGGCTTCCCGTCTCCCTTTCACGTTCAGCTTCGAATAAATTGTGGAGACATAATTTTTAACCGTCCCTTCACTAAGAGACAACGCTTCAGCAATGTCTTGATTGCGCAGGCCGGAAGCCAGCTTATGAAGCACGCTCATTTCGCGGGGACTGAGTCCGTACTCATTACTCTCTGCGGCGGGGCTGTTGCTCATGTTTTTGATCATTTTACTCGCCATCTCCTGCGTGATTAAAGTTCCCCCCGCATGAACCACCCGGATGCCGGCGGCCAGGTCCTTGGGATGAATGGCTTTGAGCAGGTACCCCTCCGCACCATGACTTAATGCCGCCACTACATATTCGACTTCGCGATAGGAGGTCAACATGATAATTTGGATGGTTGGGAACCGCTCTTTAATCCGTGCCGTTGCGGCAACACCGTCCATGACGGGCATATTGATGTCCATGAGCACCACATCCGGCGGAGACTGCTCACAGCATTCAATGGCTTCTTGCCCATTCTTGGCTAACCCCACAACCTCCAAATCTTCTTCCATCGAAAGGACAATATGGAGACTCTCCAAAATTAATTCCTGATCATCGGCAAGCAGCACTTTAATTTTGGACATACCGCATAACTCCTTTGAGTGGGATTTCACATCTAACCTCGGTGACCGTTGTATTCTCCTCTTTAGAAGAAACCCGCAAGCTGCCCCCCATTTGTTCGATCCGATGGTTCATCGTCGTCAAGCCGAAGCCGTATTCCAGCTTATCCATGGGTTTGCCATTATTTCGAATGATTAATTGCAGCATCGACTCGGAAAATCGAAGCTCCAGATCCAGTTGGGACGCTTTTCCGTGTTTTAGTGCGTTTGTAAAAGACTCCTGAATGACCCGAAGGATCGCTTGTTGCCCTTCAAAACGCAAGAGTGGCTCGGTACCGACCAGACTCGAATTCAGGACAATTCCCGTATGCTCCCGGAAACGTTCCACAAGCTCTTCGACCTGTTGTGTAAGACTGGAGTCTTCATCTCCCATCTCGTGAACCCAATTTCTCATTTCGTCCAGATTTTGTTCGGTCAACGCTCTTAAACGAATTAATCGATCTTTGGCTTCGGCGGGCTTGCGATCCAATAGGGCAATGGAGGCGTCCAGACTCATGATGAGGGAGATAAAGGAGTGTCCCAGCGTATCATGAAGTTCTTTGGACATGCGGTTGCGTTCTTCAAGCAGGGTCATTTTCTCGATCTCAGCGGCATAGAGGGTTAACCGTTTATTTTGCTGCTCGATCTCAGCGGCCATTTCGTTCTTCTGATGATACGCTTTGGCTACGAAGCTGACCCATATCCCGATGAAGCAGAATAACAGATTGTCTATCCCCATACTAAGGGTCTGCTCCCAAGATGATCCCAGGTAGGTTTGAAAAGTAAAAGGAATCAAAGTCACGGCAGGAATGATCCAGAGAGTACGTTTATTCAATAAATATCCCATTGTAAGACTCGGCAACAAGTAGTCTGCTTTTGAAGCCAGATCCGGATGGAAGACGGAGTTTATATAATAAGAACCTCCGAGCAAGAGCTCCAGGATACAAAACCATCCTTTGCTCATTCGCCGCCCAGGGAACCAGAATAGCATTGGGACGATAAATGCAATCATCAGCCAGATGAAGTTTAACCAGGTTTGGCTCGAAAGTTCACTTACGGTGAAAAACCGGGACGACAGCAATAGATAATGGTAAGAACGGAGAGCGAAGACGCCCCAGTCCATGAAAGAGAACACAGCCGGCCTCCACCACGCGAGAATGGATTTAAGGTGACGGTTGGCTTGCATAAGGCGACTCCTCCTTGACCAGCAGATCAGTGCTTCATATAACTACAAACGGAGCGGCATTCTGTTTGCGCGTAGGACTGTTCAAGTAAGGATAACACACGCTTTGAAAGGTGGAAACAAGTCTCATGAAACCCTCTTCTCAAGATTATGATATATTTTGGTAGATAACGGGGCTTAACCGGTTTAGTCAAATGGAGGGAAGAGGGGATGGGCATGAGAGTAAAATTAGAAGGAATTACGGTTTTGGCGCTTGATGTTTCTAGGTTGACTAGCTTTTATCGCGATGTCCTGGGATTTAAAGTGATTGTATCAGAAGAGCATTACACCGAATTTGAGAATGATGGCGTGCGTCTGGCCATTTTTTCGGGCCCCTTAATGGCGGATAACACAAACAACCACCATTCTTATGCAGAAGAGCGTAAAGGGCAAGCCTTTGAGCTTAACTTTGAATGTGACACTCCTGCGGATGTCTATGAGAAGTATGATGATTTTATTTTAAAAGGGGCTACTGGAATAACAGCGCCGAAGGTGATGCCTTGGGGACATACCACGGGCTTCTTTGCCGATCCGGAAGGCAACATTCATTCTCTCTTTGCGGTTAACCCCGTTACGGCGGCGGATGCCTAATTCTTAAATTCAGGCGGTCAACGCAATGACACCGATGAACTTCCTGCATGCCTTTCGTCTATATAAGCAAGAAACAAAAAATAGACGAAAATCAGGAAAGAGGTGTCCATGAACATGGCTGCAAATCATGCAAGAACAGTTCAGCTTACTCCCTATATAACTTTAGAGGGACGTGCGAGAGAGGCCATTCAGTTCTACGAAGAGGCGATCGGAGCTAAGGTCATTTCCATGATTACTTACGGCGAGATGCCGGAAATGCCCAATACATTTACGGACGATATGAAACGTTTGGTGGCCCACGCCAAGGTAAAGGTGGGAGACGCGGAGATCATGCTCTCGGATACGCCAGGGGGTTCACCGCTGGGGGAGGGGAAAAGGGTGACGATTTGTATCACGACGAACCATGTCGAGCACTCTAGAGCCATTTTTGAGGCCCTGCGGCAAGACGGCGAAATCAATGTTCCGTTTCAAGTGGAATCCTTCAGCCCAGGATTTGGCGATATCACGGACAAATTCGGCGTGACGTTCCAAGTTTATACAGAGACGCTTTGAAACGGATCATAAAATAATAAACACTTCAAGCACCCTGACATGATGTTGTCAGGGTGCTTCGTTTAGGATGGGTATAGAAGCACAACAAACGAACCCATTTCGAGGAGGAAATTGTTTATGACGAATTCTAAACCCATCCTTACTGAGAGAAGCACTGAAATCCGGCCGTTTCACCTCTCTGTGCCGCAAGGAGATCTGGATGACCTTCGGAATCGTTTGGCTCGGACACGTTGGCCGGATGCATTAGGCGAGGCAGGCTGGAAATATGGGGTTTCACTCGACTATGTGAAAGAGTTGGCAGCTTATTGGCAGAAGGAATACAATTGGCGAAAATTCGAAGCTTGCATCAATGAGCATCCTCAATTCACGACAATGATCGATGGAGCCAATATTCACTTTTTACATGTCCGTTCGCCTGAACCGGACGCCTTTCCACTGTTGCTTACTCACGCCTGGCCCAGTTCGTTTATCGAGTTCTTGGAATTAATCGGTCCGCTCAGCGATCCGCGCAGTCACGGCGGCGATCCGTCGCAAGCCTTCCATTTGGTCATACCTTCCGTGCCTGGTTTTGGGTTCTCGGGACCTGTTCTCGAAGCGGGGTGGGATATCGCTCGTATTTCAAGAGCATGTGATGTCTTAATGAAGCGCTTGGGTTATTCGGAATATGGTGCACACGGCAGCGATTGCGGCGCACTGGTGTCCAGAGAACTGGGTATTCAAAAGCCGGATGGGCTGCGTGGCATTCATGTGCTGCAGTTGTTCTCTTTCCCTTCCGGCGATCCGGCGGAGATGGCGGACTTATCGGAAGAAGATCAGCAGAAGCTTCAATTTCTGGCTAATTTTCAGGAAAGGGCGGGGTTTAACTCAATCCAATCTACACGCCCACAAACCCTCTCCTACGGGCTCTCGGACTCGCCGACGGGTCAGCTTGCTTGGATTGCCGAGTTGTTTTGCGGCTTTGGCGACCATGTCGATTATATCGACCGGGATGCTTTCCTGACGAATGTCACTTTGTATTGGCTGACGAATACGGCGGAATCATCCGCTCGTTTGTACTACGAGAATGCGCACAACCAGGGGCACGAGCCGCAAGGACCCAATACGACTCCAACCGGTGTGGCTGTGTTCGGAGATGATTTCAAATCGATCCGCCGATTTGCTGAACGTGATAATACGAATATTGTGCATTGGTCGGAATTTGAACGTGGTACCCATTTTGCCGCAATGGATGCACCGGACCTTCTCATCCCTGACATCCAGGCTTTCTTTCGAAGATTCCGTTAATACTGGTCTATAATGATGGTTTTCGTAGAAGGGAGATGTAAACATGGAGGCAGAGGACAAAGTGCGAAACGAAGGGTTAACAACCGAGAAGGCTACCGGAAAAGTTCTTAATGACCGCGAGTTGAATCGCGCGCTGCTTGCCAGGCAAATGCTGCTTCACCGTGTCAAGCTCCCTGTCTTAGAGGCCATCGAGAAGCTCGTTGGATTACAGGCACAATCCCCGGACGCCCCTTATTTCGGTTTGTGGTCGCGGCTAGAAGGTTTTCGGCACGAAGAGCTGTCCCAGCTGTTGCGGGATAGACAGGTTGTACGTATGGCACTCCTGCGTTCGACCCTGCACCTGGTCTCTGCCCGCGACGCTTTGCAACTACGCCCTTTGCTGCAGTCCGTCATGGACCGCAGCTTAAGGGGATCCTTTGGCAAACACATTAAGGGGATAGACCTAGAAGCGCTTGCTGCGGCAGGGAGGGCAATCGTGGAAAAGGAGCCCCTGACGTTTAACGAATTGGGTAAGCGATTAGGTGAACAATGGCCGGGGCTGAATCCGGAAGCAGCAACGGCTGTGATCCGAAATCGGGTGCCGTTAGTTCAAATCCCTCCTCGAGGCATATGGGGGGAGAGTGGTCAAGCTGTACATACGACAGTGGAGGCTTGGCTCGGTCAACCTCTATCCTCATCGCCAGATCTAGATGGGCTCATTCGAAGTTACTTGGCCGCATTCGGACCTGCCACTGTCAGGGATATTCAAGTATGGTCAGGACTTACGCGAATCCATGAAAGGATCGAATCGCTTCGTCCGCATCTGATCACATTCCGAAATGAACGAGGCGAGGAGTTATTTGATCTGCCGAATGCCCCTCGGCCCGATGCTGATTCGCCGTCTGCACCGAGGTTTCTAAGTGAGTTCGATAATATGCTGCTGTCCTATGCAGACCGTAGTCGAATTATGAATGAAAACCACCGCAAACGTGTATTCACGTCAAACGGAATCATCCGTGCAACCCTCCTCATTGACGGCTTTGTAGCCGGAACCTGGAAGCTGACAAACGGGCGAGGAGGAGCTGTTCTGCATATCGAACTCTTCCGCGTACTTTCTAAGCGAGAGTTAGATGCTCTATCTGAGGAGGGGGTTCGTCTGCTACATTTCGCAGCCCCGAATGCGGCTACCTCTGATCTTATTTTTCACTAATCCGTTGGATATAGAAGGCTTCGGTATTCGAAGGTATAATAAGGCCAGGACTCGAATTCCCGTCACCGGAGGTCGATATATGAAGCTGGACCGCTTGCTTGCGATTACGATGACATTGTTGAATCAGCCCCGCGTCAGCGCTACGGACCTGGCCAAGCGACATGAAGTTTCACTGCGAACGATCTATCGCGACATGGAAGCGATCAATCAAGCGGGGATTCCCATCGTATCTTTTGCCGGATCGGATGGGGGGTATGAGATTATGCAGGGCTACCGATTGGAGAAGCAGGTATTATCCTTGGATGACTTCTCCTCCATCTGCTCTGCCTTGCGCGGGGTGCGTTCCGCGACCGATCATTCCGAAATCGATCGATTAATTGAGCGGATTGGTGCGTTAATGCCCGAACAGAACATCACCAGAGACCCGATTCATGTGGATCTCGATTTCAAGCCGGCCCCCAACGATAAAGTGCATATCGCTCCGTTACATCAGGCCATCAAAGACCTTCACCTCATTTCATTTACCTATCTGGATAACAAAGGTTCGGAAACCGAGCGCACACTGGAACCGATGGGGCTGTTCCTTAAGGGATATATTTGGTATGTCTATGGCTATTGTCTGACACGGAAGGATTTCCGCGTATTTCGCTTGTCCCGTATCGGGGAGCTGAGGATTTTACCGGAACATTTTGTGAGGCGAAACTATACGCTGCAGGATGTCGAACAACAGTTCATGAATCGAGCTGATTTCAAGAAGGTACGGGCGGTACTCCGCTTTCAACCGGAAATGAAGACACGGGTTCGCGATGAATTCGGCTTCGATGAAGTCCTCGTCAATTCGGACGAAACCTTGTCACTCATCACCTATTTCTCGTCCATGGAACGAGCGCTCCAGAAAATCCTGAGTTACGGCAGTGGGGTAAAGGTGATAGAACCCGCGGAATTGATCCTGAATATGCAGCGTCAAATCGAGAAGATGTCTCAGCTCTATGGCTAAGACTGAGATCTAGATAAAAGAGGGTGCCCCGAATGGCAGAGCAATTGCTCTGCTTTCGAGGCACTCTTTTCTGTTTATTTTATCGTTCTAGGCTTACAGATCAATTTTCCAGTTGCCCATCCTTTTAGCGACTTCCGGATCGCGGTACGATAAGAAAAGACTTTCCCGAGTATCCAGTGCGGCAATTTGATCCATATCCTCAGGGCGGAGCTCAAAGTCGAAAATGTTGATGTTTTCGGCAATCCGCTCTTTGCGTACTGATTTGGGGATCACAACGATCCCTTGCTGAACCAGCCAGCGCAATACGACCTGGGCGACGGATTTGTTGTGTTTTTCCGCGATCGAGTTCAATACTTCGTTGCTGAACAGGTGATTGAGACCTTCAGCGAACGGGGCCCAGGATTGGTGCTGCACGCCTTGTTCCTTCATAAACGCGGCGCTCTCGACCTGACGGTAGAACGGATGAGTTTCGATCTGGTTGACAGCGGGCACGATGTCGTTATGCACAATCAAGTCCATCAGACGATCCGGCAGGAAGTTGCTGACCCCGATCGCTCTGATCTTGCCTTCGCGATACAGCTCCTCCATCGCACGCCAAGCGCCATAGTAATCGCCGAACGGCTGGTGAATCAGGTACAGATCGAGATAGTCGAGCTGCAGCTTCTTCAGGGATTTGGCAAAAGACAGCTTGGCTCTCTCGTAGTCGGCGTCCTGAACCCAGAGCTTGGTCGTGATGAACAATTCCTCGCGCGGAATCCCGCTGCGCTTGATCGCGCGTCCGACCGCTTCCTCGTTGAGATAACCGGAGGCGGTATCGATCAGGCGATAACCCGCCATTAACGCATCATATACGGCATTCTCGCATTGTTCCGCATCGGGAACCTGGTAGACACCGAAGCCGAGGATCGGCATTTTCACTCCATTGTTCAAGGTTACGGTTTGCATGGTAATTCCTCCTCTTACTTCATATATGGCAGACGGCCTTCCGGTTCGGGGACTCGGCGGGTTTCCGCCTCCGGCCGACCTGCACACAGTAAGGTTACCGCCTTCGTGTTACACGAAGTCAACCGTCTGAAAAAAGTTTTCGGATATTGAAACAAGGCTCCTCCAATAAATGTTACGGTAGTATAATAGATTGAATACACCTTAGAGAACTGAGAGGAATGACCTAAACATGCCGATCCAATACCGATTTTACGAAACGCTGACGGACTCCGCTCTTTTAGAAGGGGTATGGGATTTGCTATGCCGTTACGATCATGAATTTATACCGCCGCTGTCCGCCCGTGAGCATACGGATCAGTCCGATTTAACCAATGGCTCCGCGGGAACTCAAGAGCCGAAGCGATACTTTGAAGAATTGAAAGAGCAATCTTGTTGGCTGGCAGAGGATCAAGAACGAGTGATCGGGTTCATGTCCTTTCGCCCGCATTATGTGTATGAAGATAGGGATGACCATGTGGACACGCTTTATGTGACGACCGTGATTGTGGATCAGGCGTATCGAAGCCAAGGAATCACGACGCACTTGTATGCGGAACTAGAGAGAATTGCGAAGCAAAGGAAACGACCCATGATGACGAGGACTTGGTCAACGAACGAAGGCCATATTCGAGTCTTAAACAAAATCAGCATGCAGGAAATCAAGCGGATCAAAGACGGACGAGGCCCTGGGGTGGATACCGTTTATTACCGCAAGGATATTTAGGAGGAAGAGACAACATCATGAACAGCAAACGATCCTTATGGCAGAAGCTTCAGGCCTACAAGCTTCACAACAATGTGTATGTCGTTATGATGTTAGCCGTAAGCGTACTGGGCTCCATCTTGATTTACGTATCCCCAATGCGACACAACCGCTTCGTCCCTGAGTTAGCGCTGGCTTGCGCCACTTCGTTGCTCGCCTCCATCTTCTCCCTCATCTCCGATATTTATGTCAAATATAAAAATCAAGAAAACGATAAGCTCCTGGAAGGGATCCACGAGTTTGGCATCAATGATCTTCATTTCAATAAGCTGCAGTTGTTGGAGCATTTGCTGAAAACTTGCGACCGAGAAGTCTGGGTCTCGGGATACCGCTTGATTCTGACTAGCAAGATATCCCCCAGCTTGTCGCAGGCGATCAAGCAAGGCGCTGTTCTCAAGATCTTGATCTCCCCTCCCTGGATGGACGGGTTCCAATTGGTTTACGGTGAGAACGATCGGGTAATCGACAACTACTGTAAAGTGTTCAGTGCAATCGCCAAGGCTTGCCGAGAGGCGGGTCGTCCCGTTGAGCAAGTGTGCGAGGTGCGGTTTACGAGGAAACCGTTGTTTAGCGATACTTATAAAGTAGATCTACATATCGTGACCGGGCCTTACATGCATAATCGGGATGAAGACGATCAACGGATTACGGCCAACGATTTTTTCACCTATAATTTGATCAAAAAAAGTCGTCTCTACCATTTAGTCGAGAACGAGTATATAACCTTGTGGGAAGAAGCGGACAGCGTCCTGACATGGGAAGATTATGCGAAGGTTTCCGAGCAAATTCGAATTCAAGACCTGCGGGAAAAGGAGAAAATTGAACTCATGAAAGAGGCTAGCCAGCCGATGGGTTCCGTTAGGGAGATAGGTGTGAAAGTCGGGTAATAAATCGCAAACGGACGCGCGTAACCTCTCGTTGATGGTGGATAAGTGGTGTGGTTATAATAGGGGTATGTCAAACCCAATAAATCCCACCCAATTCTATATCCCTGCCCCTAGGTCGAGAACGGTGATACGCCGGAGGTTAACGGAGAAATTAAACAAGGGTTTGCACCGTAAATTAACCCTAATCTCTGCACCGGCGGGCTATGGAAAAACGACGCTAGTGTGCGAATGGCTAGCCGGTTGCGAGCGCCCTGCTGCGTGGCTTTCGCTTGAACAGGGCGATACCGAGCTCACGCGATTTGATTTCCGCGCTTCGGACGATAGAGGAGGATATAGGCGCGGGCGTGCTTTCCATCCTCCATTCCCCGCAGCCGACACCAACCGAGTCGATCTTGACGGCTCTTCTCCATGAACTTACGGCTATTTCGACTCCATTTCTCTTGGTCCTTGATGATTACCATGCGGCGAGCTCGAGAGAGATCGACGAGGCGGTAGGTTTCCTTCTGGACCACCTTCCCCCTCAGATGCACCTGGTCTTAACAACCCGCGAGGACCCCGCGCTTTCATTGCCGCGGTTGCGGGCTCGGGACCAATTAACGGAGCTCCGCGCTGCCGATATGAAGTTTACGTTTCCCGAAGCTGAAACCTTCTTTAACCAGCTCATGGATCTGCAGCTTACTGCGGACCATATCACCGAATTGCAATCTCGCACCGAGGGATGGGCTGCCGGGCTGCGAATGGCTGCGCTCTCTATCGAGGGAGATCACAATGCCGAGCGGCTTCTTCAGTCCTTCACGGGCAATCATCATTTTGTGCTGGATTATCTAATGGATGAAGTTCTGCAGCGTCAGCCTGAGGCTGTGCAACACTTTCTCCTGCGAACTTCACTCCTAGACCGAATGTGCGGATCGTTATGCGATGACATGATGCTCCAACCGGAGATTTTCGGTCATGAAGTGTTGATTGAGCTGGATCGCAGAAATTTGTTTGTTGTGCCCCTCGATCATGATCGACGATGGTATCGATATCACCATTTGTTCGCGGATCTTCTTCGTCGGCGGCTGTTGGATCATACGAGTGCAAGCGAAATCACCGAATTGCATCAGCGGGCAAGCCAATGGTATGAAGAACGTGGCTTCGAGATCGAGGCGTTTCATCATGCCATAAAGGCTCAAGATGTCGAGCGATGCTTTCGTCTGCTTCAAGGCAACGGGATGCCGCTGCATCTGCGGGGAGCTGCAAGAGTGACGATCGAGTGGCTGGAATCGTTGCCTGCCAAGGAACTGGATGGAAGACCCGAGTTATGGGTGTATTATGGCTCCGCTCTATTGATTGCCGGTCAACCGACAGGGGTCGAGCGCAAGCTCCGATCGGCAGAGATGGCCTTGGAGGACGTGGAACCAGACGCCGGCGTTCTGGACCTGATCGGATGGATTGCGGCTACCCGCGCTACGCTAGCCTCATTACTACTAGCGGATCAACAGGATGCCGCGGAACCTAACCTTTATGCGGCTGAAGCGGTGATGCAAGTCTCGGAAATCGAGGATAAAACGGAGGACCTTGTCGGTTTGATTGCGCCTGCTTGGAATGCGGGAATAAGTGAACCGGGCGTATTAGACCAAGTCATCCTCCAATCCCGACGTGCGCTTGCCTATTTGCGACCGGATCATCTCCCCGTCCGGACGGCGTCCGCTTGGATGCTGGGCGTTGCTTGTCAGCGGCGGGGAGATTACGATGAGGCTTGCGAGGCTTATCTGGAAGTCATCGCGAACTGCCAAGTGATGGATCACCAACTGATGGCGGTCATGGCGATCATCGGAATCGCTCAAATCAGAGAAGTAGAAGGGCGGCCCGATCTAGCGGCAGAGCGGTACCAAGAGGCTCTGAGGCGCGCTGGCGATCTGCCGCACCCCGCTAGGAAAGAAGCCGAAATAGGCCTGGAGCGCGTACGCCGTGTGCTCGAGTCCGGGAGAAAGCATAACCGGATCGAGCCGCTTAGCCAACGTGAAATAGAGGTACTGCAGCTGATGGCCCAGGGACTTTCCAATCGAGAAATTGCCGAGAGGCTTTTCTTGGCCTTGGATACGGTGAAAGGCCACAACCGAAGGATTTTTGAGAAACTCCACGCACAACGACGCACGGAAGCGATCGCCCGCGCCCGCGAACTCAATTTAATAAGCGACACGACAAAACCACACTAAAGTGTCTACAGGCTCCCTCCTCTTCGAGTTATACTGCTCTTAATTCGCAATGAGAGGGGATTAAGCATGAGGAAGACAGAGCGTGTGGCGGGGGTTTTATTTTTCTTATCGACCGGCGCATTTTTGGTGGGGAGCGGGATATTGGATCCGATTTTGCATCGAACGGACTTGCTCGTCGGTGTGGGTTCCCATCGAACGAGCATGCTTACAGGATTGTTCCTGGAGTTCATTAACGCTATCGCGGTTGTGGGGATTGCCATGTTGCTGCAACCAACGTTAAAGAAATATCATGAAGCGTTTGCGTTCGGCTACTTCGCTTCTCGGGTCATGGAGTCAGCCATGTTGATGATCAGTTTCATCGGACCGCTCCTTCTTCTCGCGTTAAGTCAGCAGTCCGTAACTGCCGAAGCTTCCGGTGGTGCATACCTACAAACTTTAGGGAGCTTAGCGGTGGGAACCCATGAGTTATTATTTGATCTCGCCATGCTTGTACTAAGTTCCGGCAGCTTGTTATTTTGTTCGATTCTTTATCAATCGAGACTGGTTCCGCGATGGTTGTCTGTGATTGGCTTCGTAGGCTATACGGGGCTGCTGGCTAGCAGTTCTCTGTCTCTGGCCGGCCTGGATGCCGGACAAATTCTTTACCTCCCCGGTGCGATCTTCGAAATCGTTTTGCCGGGTTGGCTCATTGTGAAGGGATTTCATCCGCAATCCCAATCTACGGCCTAAATCTCCTAGCTGAATAACTAAACCCGATGAATTTGGCAACGGGATATCGTCTAAATAGATGGACATTTGAAAAATAAGAAGTAGGGAGCTGATAAGAATGAAGAAATCAGGATGGGCGAGTCCAATTACCGAAATCACCTTGTTTGTAGCAGATCTGCAGCGGTCGAAGGCGTTTTATCAAGAGACGCTTCAACTGGCGATTCATTATGAAGATGCCGACTGCGCGGTGTTTGATTTTGGAAATACCTGCATCAATCTCTTGAATCAGAACAATGCCCCTGAATTGATCGAGCCGGCTCAGGTAGGTCGAAACGGGGAGGGGACCCGGTTCCTGTTCACGATCCAAGTGTCGGACGTCGACCGGATCTGCAACGAGCTGGAAGAGCAAGGCGTCAAATGGCTAAATGGTCCGATCACACGTCCGTGGGGGCGGCGGACGGCTTGTTTTGCAGACCCGGACGGTTATGTATGGGAGATTGCGCAGGTGTTGTAACAATCACGTTCATCAATCAAGGATGAAACAAAGATCGTCATCCCTACAGGGCAGACAAGGTGCCGTGTGGGGATTTGCCATGTCAACTAGGTTGGCCTCGGTCGCTTAAGCCAAACTCACCTGATGCTCCTCAAGGCAGTCCAACATCTCTTCGGCACCAGGGCTGCATAGGTCCTCGCTTTATCGAATACCTCGGCAGTTTCTTCGTAAACTGTGCTATAGGTGAGTTTGGTCTTGCCCTCCAGATTCTCGAAAATCGCTGACGCCTGACGATTCTTCACTATACACCGTTACGTCACGTAAGGGTAAACACATTAGATTCTTACTTGTGAAAAAGGCGGATGAGGGAGGAGATTTCTTCCAAGGTCTCCTTTTGGCCGTTCTTGATCCACATCACCCAAATTTCGAAAACACCCGCACTCATAAAGTGAATCCAATAATCTCGTTTCGCGCCGGTCCAGTCCGGAAAAGGAACGATCTCATCATAAAATTGAGCGATATGGCGTTTGAAAATTTGATAAAGCAACTCGGTGTACCCACTTTCAATGGCCGTTTGAAAATCCCCAGCCAGAGCAAGAAAAAAATTCGTCAAATCGGTTAATTTCTGCTCATGGCTTTTTTGGAACGCGATGTTATGAAAAATGTCCGCGAATTTCGGCTCGTAGTATTCCTCCAATACTTGCTCAAGACTCTCATAATTTCGGTAAAACGCCATCCGGCTAACGCCGGCCTTTTTGACGACTTCAGAAACCGTTAATTTGGATAATTGCTTGGTTGGGATCAGTTCAAGCAATGCGCAAGTGATCCATTCTTTGGTGTCTTTTCTTATGATCTGCGCGTGTTCCGTTGCTGCCATAACACTTCCTCCATTCTGTCACACATGCTTGTTTCTTGCTTGCTTTTGGTGACGTCCAATCTTATTATAGGGTAAAACTCGTTACAAGTGTAACGTATGTTAAAGGAGTTTTCACGATGCCAGAGAATAACAACCCATTAGTTCTTGTAACTGGAGGTTCAGGGTTTATCGCCGTTCATATCATTTTGAAGTTGCTAGAGAAACAATATCGCGTGCGGGCAACGCTTCGTAAAATGGATAGGCAAGAAGAAGTTAAAGCGATGTTAATGTCGGGAGGGGTGGCGAATCTTGAAGATTTGTCATTCATTCAAGCCGATTTAACTTCGGATCAAAACTGGGGTCATGCGGTTCAAGGAGCGGATTATGTCATTCATGTGGCCTCCCCAACGCCCAATAAAATTTATAAAGACGAAGATGAAATGATTGGGCCAGCTCGCGAAGGTGTTTTACGCGTATTGAGAGCAGCTCGCGATGCAGGAGTCAAACGCGTCGTTTTAACTTCTGCCTTCGGAGCGATCGGCGTGGGACATCGTCATCACTCGGGGCCATATACCGAAGAAGACTGGTCCAATGTTGAGGCGAAGATCCATCCCTATCAAAAGTCCAAAACGCTCGCTGAAAAAGCGGCTTGGGATTTCATCCAACAAGAAGGGGATGGATTGGAATTCGCCACCGTAAATCCGGTTGGCGTGATGGGGCCTATCCTAGGCAATGATTACTCACATTCGAATGAAATTGTTCGCCAAATGTTAGAAGGCAAGCTAAAGGCAGTCCCTAAGATTTATTCGGATTATGTAGACGTCCGAGATGTAGCGGAGTTGCATCTATTGGCTATGACGCGTCCTGAAGCCAATGGAGAACGGTTTATCGCTTCCAGTGCAGAGAATCTTTCCACGTTGGAAGTTGCGAATACTCTAAGGAAATGTTTAGGGGATGACGCGAAGCTTGTGCCGAAGCGAGAACTTCCTAACCTTGCGGTTCGGGTTGCTGCCGTCTTCAACCCTAAACTAAGAATGATTGCCACACTCTTGGGCCAAGATATGTCGACGAGCAACCAAAAGGCCAAACGTTCGCTCGGATGGACGCCCCGTCCGGCGGAAGAAGCAATTATGGCAACGGGTAAGAGCATGATAGAAATCATTAAGGGAAATTGAGGAATGTTTTTTCATCGGAAACCTTGAATCGTTGAAGGATTTGCCCATATTTTATGGAATGATATGATGTACCCGCGTGGGTGATCCGTTCGGGGAGTCAATGATGGAAATGAGGAAATTGAACTGATGTCACAGATTCGGTTGGGCAATACCCGATTAGCAGGGGCGGATGGCGTTCGCGCGATCGCTTGCTTGTCTGTCATCCTACATCATTTGTCACAACGTCTAGCGATGCCCGCGCAAGAGAAATGGCTTCAAGAAGTGCAGTCGGTTGCCCTGCTTGGGAATAGCGGGGTCAGCTTGTTTTTTGTGTTAAGCGGATTTTTGTTGTCATTCCCTTTTTGGAGTGCTTACTTGGAGAAGGAGTCATTTCCGAGCATCCGAACGTACACGAAGCGCCGCGCTGCGCGTATTATGCCCGGCTACTATGTTTCGTTCCTGGTTTGTCTGCTCCTCACCTGGAGCCTAAGCATTCCTACGGAGTTCATGTGGCGGCGAATCCTCACGGGTTTCACGTTTACGGCGGGCTTTCACTATACCACGTTCTTTCCGTCCGACTTGAACGGGCCGTTCTGGTCGATCAGCTTCGAGGTATTTAGCTACGTGCTGATGCCTTTGTTTATGGCTATCTTGTTCCTGCTCGGCAAGCGACGTTCGTTTGGAAAGGCCATGTTATTCTGGTTCATCGCGTTCGGATTGGTGCTTGTTGCCAACTCGCTCGTTCATCAGTGGTTTACGCCAAGCGAGAACGGTCGGGGTTGGGACTTTGGTCAGATTGGCGGGGCAAAATTCTGGATGCCGAATTACAATCCAATCGGATTCTTCGGCCACTTCACCATCGGCATAATGGCGGCAGGCGTAACGGTAGCGATCATGCAGCGCGGTGCCGACATCGAACGGTTGCGTAAGCGCGGGCTGTTTGACGCCGTCGGGGCAGCCGCTTTGGTGCTTGCGGGCTTACTGATCTGGCGCATGCGTCACCTCGGCGAATTTGACTTCAGCCTCCAGCAGCAGCCGTACTATTTCCCGACGTATGCCATTTTGTTCGGTATTGTGCTGTTGTCCGCACCGTTCAGCTTGGGCTTAGGGCGTTGGCTGGATAATCGGTTGTTCCGATTCATCGCCAAGATCTCATTTGGCCTGTACATATGGCACTACTTATTTATTATTTTGATCGAAAAATACGGCATTCCGGACTATCACTATTTCGGCATCGAAGACGTGGGGCGATGGCTCGCCATCAGTGGTTTCGTTGTCCTCATCTCGTTTGTTGCGGCAACGATTTCTTATTATCTCATCGAGCAACCGTTTATCAATTGGTCGAAAGGCAAGCCGTTCTTTCGGCGTAAGCGGACGGAACCGAACAAAGTTCATGTCGCATGAAGAAGTGATTATCGATGAACCTGCCCTTGGCAGGTTCTTTGTCTTCGTTGATAGCGCCAGGAATCATATCCTTGACGGAAACATCGGGTCAGGTGTGCCGCATCCTCTCATGGTTCCTGACAGTTACATTCATAAAGGGTTCGCAGGGTGGAGATAAATAGGAAGGATGCAAACTAATGCATGGAAAGGGCGGTAAAATATGGGCGATTCGGAAGACAATCAACACATTGAAAAACATTTTGCGTCATCCGATCTGATTCGGGATATTGTCATTGGCATGGCGGACGGACTAACCGTTCCCTTTGCGCTAGCTGCCGGATTGTCGGGGTCCGTTTCCGGTACGGATATTGTTGTAGTAGCCGGAATCGCAGAAATCGCGGCGGGGTCGATTGCGATGGGATTAGGCGGCTATTTGGCTGCGCGAACGGATCGTGAACATTACGCGACTGAATTAGAAAGGGAACGCCGAGAGATCCAGGAGGTCCCGGAGCGGGAAAAGGAAGAGGTCGCAGAGGTGCTCAGAAGATGGGGGATCCCAGAATCAAACGTCCAATCGGCCACAGATTCCATTAGCCGGGACCCGGACAAATGGGTCGACTTTATGATGAAGCACGAACTCGGACTGGAAGAGCCGGAACCGAAAAGGGCCAGAAATAGTTCCATAACCATCGGCTTATCCTACATCATTGGCGGATTGATCCCGCTATCTCCCTACATGTTCATCCATCAAGCCAATACGGCGCTAATGACTTCTGTGATTGCAACCTTAATCGCATTATATGTATTCGGCTATATTAAGGGGCGGTTTACTGGATCCAAGCCATTTAAAAGTGCATGGCAAACCACTCTTGTAGGAGGAGTAGCGGCGGGGATTGCCTTTTTCATAGCTAATATCATATCCTAGCGTGTAGCCCTTGATCTTATCGGTTTTTCGGGACGCTTATCAGCATGAACACCAGGAAGGGACTCCTTAGGGGGTCCTTTTCAATTTGCCCTTTGTCGCTCCCCCGCAGAACACATCATCTTCACATATTCTCATGAAAATTGAAAGAAAATTGGGGTCTATATTCAAAGTAGAGATTAGCAGGGACAATCAATGGGTATGAGGAGGATTCCTAGTTATGAGCAAAAGTAAAAAGGTGTGGATTCTCGCCGTCGCCGCGATGGCAGCAGCCTTGTTTCTCATCGTTTATCAGATGTTAGTTGTGAAGGAGATCGCGGGATATCGCCACAGACCGGGGCCGGCGGAAGAGATATTCAAAACGTTAGGTACGGTTACGGTTTTTGTTGGAGCAGGAGGCTTCTGTTGGCTATGGTTCAAGAAACAACGCAAAGCTCCTCAATGGATCATCCGGAGAGTCGGAGCCCTGCTGCACCGATTGCATCAGCCTCTTGGATGGCTGGCCTTGGGACTGGTTGCTTTTCACGGGGGTTACTTCCTGATTACGGACATTCAAAACCGCGATATCTATTCGGGTATCGCCGCGTTCCTCATTTTGCTGGCGATTGCAGGATACGGCTTCTTCATCAAAAGAATTCGTAATAAGTGGATGCGCCTCGTTCACCGCTCGCTAGGGATCGCATGGGTACCTGCACTGTTTATTCATGCGGGAGGCTCTGCTGTTATGGCCACATTCCTAACAATTATGGTAGGCGTATTGATGTGGTTTTTTGGTAAAATAAAGGCAAAGCAGGCGGGTTAATTACGCGTTCGAGGTGGCGGAAATCATGCGCACGATTTATCTGGTTGAGGATGAAGAGCATCTTAATCAACTCCTGAAGAAATATTTGGAGAAAGAAGGGTACAAGGTCGTCACGTTCTTCGAAGGCGAATCGGCACGGCAACGAATAGCCGACTTGCCCGATTTGTGGATATTGGACATCATGCTTCCGGATATGGACGGGTATCAGCTCATCAAGGCGATTAAAGAATTTAAGCCTCAAACCCCCGTTATATTCATGTCGGCAAGAAACCAGGAGCTCGATCGCGTAGTCGGCTTAGAGTTGGGGAGTGACGATTACTTATCCAAGCCATTTTTGCCTAGAGAGCTGGTCATTCGAACCAACAAATTGCTGCAGCGCCTAGACGTCAATAAAGCAGAAAATTCGCCGGAATTACGGTTGGAGGATTATCGGGTTGACCAGAGGCAAAGAACCGTCTACGATCATGACGACGAAAAAATCAGTCTGACCAATAGAGAATTCAATCTGCTGCTGTTTTTTATTCAGAATCACAATACCGTTGTCACCAGAGAGCAGATTCTTGAAAAGGTCTGGGGCGACCCCTACTTTGGCTCTGACCGAGTGGTTGACGACACGATCCGACGATTGAGAAAGAAGTTGCCTAGAATGAATCTAGAGACCATCTATGGATTTGGCTACAACTTGGAAATGAAAGGATGAGAATGAAATCCCTTACCCTGCGAATATGGGTCATTCTGTCGATCGTCATTTTGATCATCGCGTTGGTGACTTCACTGGCTTTTATGTTTGTTACGAATGGTTTTGAAGATGACGATGCCAAGCATCTACTGGAGCTTACGCATCAGATCGTACTGGATTCGTTAAAGGACAATCCTGGGAATGAAAGTACGGTCGAAGCTGCGGGTCACCACTGCCGGCATTTTGTATTTAATCTGACGGATGGGCAACTTACGCCTATTTTAGGAGAGGCGCAGATCCCAGATCCTTTAGTGAACCAATTGGAGAGCCTAGTTAACCAGGATAAAGGGCGGGTAACAGAAGAGACGATCGGTCGGACTCACTATCTCCTTCGAATGAGTCCGATTGGGGAGTCGTCCTACCTCATTTCCTATACGAACACCGATGAGCGCGAAGACATACTCAAGATCATCTTCATGGCCTTACTGGTCACCCTGTTGAGTTTGCCCATCTCGAAGTTGATTGCTAACAATATAGCCAAGCCGTTAAAGAAGCTAGAGGCATACACGAAACGGGTTGCGAATAAAGAGTGGAATAGTGAACTTGAAATCAGAAGCAAAGATGAGATCGGGAGATTGGCTATGGCTATGAAAGAAATGAAGGACGCCTTAAGAATAGCGGATGAGGAAGAACGGAAATTCCTGCAAAGTGTTTCGCATGATTTAAAGACGCCGGTCATGGTCATAATGGGTTATGCTCAAGAAATCATCGATGGGATGTACGAGGATTCTCCAGAGGAGTCGGCGACCATTATCAAGAATGAAGCGACTCGTTTGGAGAAGAAGATCAAACAAATTCTATACTTCAATACGCTTGACTACGTCCTAGATAATGAAAAGGAATATGAAGAATTTTATCTCGATAAGCTGCTAACTTACCTCGTCACAAATTTTCAAGCGGTAAACCCGGAATTAAACTGGAGCTTAGCGTTGAGTATCAAGCAGGCCGCCATCTTTGGCAGCCAGGATCGGATACGTGTGTCTCTAGAGAATGTGTTGGAAAATCAGCTTCGATTCGCTAAGAAGACCGTCGAAGTGACGCTCATGGATTCGGAGCGGTTTTGGGTCATTGAAATCAAGAATGACGGCCCCTCCATTTCGAAACAAGATATCCATCATATCTTTAAATCCCTCTATAAAGGGTCTAACGGAAACTTCGGTCTCGGTTTAAGCATCTCCAGTAAGATCATTAACTACTACGGAGGAAGCATTACTGTGGAGAACCATGAGGGTCGGGTGTGCTTTAGGATCTCTTATCCTAAGAGCGGTTGGAGAGATCCAGATTATACATGAAGGAGGAAGGAAGAATGAAATTTCTGTGTTTGGGTTACTTGGATTCAACCAAAATGGATGGTCGCCCCAAGGAAGAAATCGAGGCGGTCATGCAGAAGTGTCCGCCTCACCTCGAGCAACTCTATAACAGCGGTCAAGTGATACTAGATGCGGGTCTCTCCCCCAAAACGAGGCGCTTGCGCCGGGCAAACGGTGCGATACAGGAGATGGAAGGTCCTTTTGCCGAAGCGGGAGAGACGATAGGCAGCGCCTTTCTGATCGAAGCTCGGGACATGGAGGAAGCAGCCCGAATAGCCTCTTTACATCCGGCAGTACAGGTTGACGCAGGGGAGCTTTTTGGATGGAGGATCGAGATCCACCCAGTCCACTACTTCAAATCTACAGAATAGTCATTCTTGGGTCGAAATTCGCTTCTTCCCAACAGCCCCGAGGAAAAGAACGAATTCATCCTCTCCGTCTAACCCTAACACCTCATCGATGAGGTTTTGGTCATAGATCCCGATCGCGCAAGCCCCGGCATCAATCGATTCGCTTGCCAGGTAAAGGTTCTGGGAGACATGACCAATATCGATGAGGATTTTTTTGTGCGCGGAGATATCATATTTCCATTCCGAACGGTAGGGAATCGTACTCCATGCGAACAGGACAGCCGCTTTTTTCGTAAAATGGGGGACAAAGGGCTGCTCTAAGGTAATCGCATCAATTTTTCGATCCATTTCGTCCAGCTCAGACACAAACAAGAGCTTGTGCTCGACCGGTAGGTATCGGTAAATTCCTTGGCGGATGCCCTCTACCCGCATAATGAAAAGATAAGTTTCAAAAGTATGGGTTGCGCCGCTGCACGGTACCGTACGAAGGGTGAGTCCGGTCTTCGTGGTACTCGTAATGCCTTGAGTCGCCCATAAGAGATAGGATAACTCCTCAAGCTGTAAACTTTCCGCCGAATAAAACCGGGTACTTCTTCGGTCCTTGATGCAATCATAAATATTTGATCTACTGACAACCTCCTCGCTTGGCTCCGGAAGGTCAATCATCTCGGAGGTAGAGGAGTAAGGCTTCACGATCGCGGGTTGGGGTAAGCCCTTTATCTTATCTGTTTTCACATGCTTAAATTCAAGGAAATTGGACTTTAAGAAGTTTCGTTGCTGTTCATATCGTCCCATGCTAGATCCTCCTAGGATATTTCTACTCGTTAAAAAGTATACACCTCTAGGTCGGCGAGCTTGTGATATGAATCACGTACTCGTTCTCAGATCGAAAACGGCGATCCTCCGCTCTCGGAGAATCGCCGCTCGTCTTATTGATCTATTGCGCTGCGGGTTAGCGTATTCCCTTCATAAACCCCTGGATTTTGGAGGAGAAGGAGAAGAGTAGAACGCTGAGGAGGATGGCCGCTCCTCCAATGACGCCAAAGTACGCCATTTCGGTGTCGGGCGAATAAAATTTAACCACTTGCGCATTCATCGCTTGGGCCGCCGCGCTGGACAAGAACCATAAGCTCATGGTCTGGGCGGAGAAAGCGGAGGGCGCCAACTTGGTCGTTGCCGACAGTCCGACAGGAGACAAGCACAATTCTCCTAGCACCACGATGAAATAACTCAGCACGAGCCATAACGGATTAACCAAGGCATCCTCGCCGCCAAAGTAAGCCGGTAAGAGGATGACCAAGAAGGATAATCCGGCGAATAACAAGCCAAAGGCGAATTTCTTCGGGATCGACGGCTGCCGTTTGCCGAGCTTCAACCAGAACCAGGCAAATACGGGAGCTAGCGTGATAATGAATAATGGATTTAAAGATTGAAACCAAGCGGGTGAAATATGAATTCCGGCAAAATCCAACTGCGTCCGCTTATCTGCATAATTGGCAAGAATGGTCGACCCTTGTTCTTGAATCGCCCAGAACATGATCGCCGCAATAAACAGCGGAATATAAGCAATGAGTCTGGAACGTTCAACGCTTGTCGTGCGTGGGCTGCGGTACATCACAATAAAATAGGATGTTGGAATCACAATCCCCAGAATGCCTACGATTACGATAAACGATTCAAAGGTCAGCCAACCTAATGGGATGGCGATGGCGACGATCGCAGCAAGAAGCAATACGCTGATCCCGATTCGGCGGAACACCTTTTTTCGTTCATCCGGTGATAACGGACTAGGTACGGATGTGCCTGCAAGGCCGAGGTTTCTTTTTCTCGTATAGATAAAGATAGCTAATCCAAGGAACATGCCGACGGCAGCAATGCCGAAGCCCAAGTGGAAATTGTAATCCATGCCGACGGTGCCTACAATGAGCGGGGAGAGGAAGGCGCCCAAATTGATCCCCATATAGAAGATGCTGAAGCCTGCATCCCGGCGCGAGTCTTGTTCACTATAAAGTTCTCCGACAATGCTGGAGACGTTGGGCTTCAACAAGCCCGTACCCAATACGATCAGAACCATGGAAACAAAAAACAAGGAGACACTTCCTGGAATAGCCAGGGCAATATGCCCCAGCATGATGAATATGCCGCCGTAAAATACCGCTTTAGATGCCCCGAATACCCGGTCCGCCAACCAACCGCCAATAATTCCGGACATATACACAAGCGAGCCGTAAATGGACATAATGGCGAGAGCCATGCTCTCCTCCATGCCGAGTCCGCCTTGACTCAATTCGTAGTACATATAATAAACCAGAATCGCTTTCATTCCATAGTAGGAGAAACGCTCCCAAAACTCCGTGAAGAACAGGGTAAACAATCCCTTGGGATGCCCAAAAAATCCTCGTTGTGGAACGCTCTCCACAATCTTTTGCTTGTTTAAGTCCGTCATGCTGTTATTTCCTCCCTAGGCGGCAATCAATGGTGTGCTTGAAATGCAAATGCACGGTACTAAGAATCAGAATACCCAGTAATGGCCGTTTTCAACTGGATACGAAAAAACAGTATAACACACGTAGGATGGGCTTAACTATAAGATTGGTTGCACGTAAAGATATTGGCAGGACATCGACAGACTGTTCGACCGCTTCTACACGGCGGATCGATCAAGAGCAAGCCGGAGAACAGGCATGTTCTCTTTATCCTGTCACAAATCATGAGGCCTCCTCGTCTTGAGTACAGCTTGAAGATAAGGGAGGCCCTTCTTATGGAAAAATGGGATGTTACAGTGATCGGCGGCGGGTTAGCTGGTTTGACGACGGCGGCCTTTTTGGCAAAACAGGGTTTGCGGACCTTGGTTCTGGAACAGAGTTCGAGATGGGGAGGACGTGCATCAACCGATGAGAAAGACGGCTGCTTGTTTAATATGGGCCCGCACGCGCTTTATAGCCGGGGGCAAGGACTTCAAATTCTGCAAGAGCTCGGACTTGATCCTGACGGGAACGAAGCGGTTCTTGGCGGCCGTCTTGTTACACCAAACGGGATTCATGCTCTGCCGGTATCGGCTCGGGAACTGTTGAAGACCACCGCATTCTCCTTTCGAGAGAAATTGGAGTTCGCTCGGGTGTTGACGAAAGTCTCGAGGGCCACTCTGCTGGGAGAATGCATGCATGTAACCTTGGAAGAGTGGGTCAACCAAATCACAAGCCAGGAGACCGTAAGAAAGTTTCTGTACAGCTTGTTTCGGCTCGGAACTTATTCGAACGCGCCGTCGCGGGTGAGCGCGGGAGCCTGCCTTCGGCAATTTCAGATCAGCAAGGGCGGGGTCCGGTATCTGCATGGAGGATGGCAAGCGATGATCGACTCCCTCACGGCCTTGACCCAATCGGCTGGAGCTGTCTTGCGTACCGGACAAAAAGTCACTAGCATTACCGGAGCTCATCCCGCTATGAGAATCCACCTCGCGGACCACACGGAACTCGAAACCCAATCTATCGTCGCAGCGCTTGACCCCCAGGTGACCCATCAACTGACGGGAAAGGTGCCGAATTCGCATCTGGCCGCTCTTTGTGAAAGATTGATTCCTGTACGGGGGGCGGCTCTCGATCTTGCGTTACGCAGATTACCCGATCCTAATATCAACTTCGCGCTCCATCTCGACCAACCGTATTATTTCTCTAACCATTCCAACGTTGCCAGATTAACGAGAGATGACCGGCATGTCGTTCTGCACCTCTATAAATATACAAGTCCGGACGATAACCCCAATGCCGAGCGCGACCGGAAGGAGCTCGAGGAATTTCTTGACCTGCTCCAACCGGGATGGAGAAAAGAGCTGATAACCTCCCGCTATCTTCCGCGGATCCCCGTTACCTACGGCCTCCAAACGGTGGAACGGGCTTGCTCCAACGGGGAGGAAACTCTCGTGTCGGATATCCCGGGCCTATATCTAGCGGGCGACTGGACTGCGGGTGACGCCATGTTGTCTGATGCCGCCATCGTCAGCGGGAAGGAAGCGGCTGAACACATCCTGCATAGGAAAATGTCATTGGCGACATCGATCCCTGCTTCGTCTATACTGAAAATGGAATCTAGCAAAGAGCGACGCTAATCACGTTTACAGGAACTAGGGGGGAACCAGGATCGACACGAACGACCTTTACATCGAATACAGGCCACTTCTGTTTTCACTGGCTTATCGAATGCTTGGCACCGTCATGGATGCAGAAGATACCGTGCAGGAGACCTTTGCTTCGTATGCGGGATTGAAAGAGGTAAGCGCCATTCGCAATCCTCGGGCTTACCTCTGTAAAATGGTGACGAACCGATGTATCGATTTTTTGCGTTCTGCTAAACAACGTCGTGAAGTCTACACGGGTCCTTGGTTGCCGGAGCCCGTCGTCTGGCGTAACGATAATGACGGGGCCGGTCATGACCCGATGCATGAGTTGCTAAGCCGCGATGATTTGACCATGGCTTACCTGTTCATGATGGAGACACTTACTCCGACAGAACGTGCAGTCTTGGTTTTACGTGAAGCCTTTCAGTATGATTATGGAGAGATCGCGAGCATCGTTGGCAAGACCGAAGCCAATTGCCGAAAAATACATTCCCGAGCGAAGCAAAAAGTTCAACCGGAGGCTGCCGATCGCCGCGTCGACTACGAGAAGGATCAGACGGTGTTAAATCGTTTTATCTCAGCCCTTTCCATGGGCGACACGAACACGTTGCTTCAGTTGCTTACCCATGATGCGACCTTGCTCTCCGATGGCGGCGGGAAAGTCTTGGCCGCGGTTAATCCGATTGTTACTTCGGCCCGTGTGATCGCGTTTTTACAAGGCATCGTCCGCAATTCCCCCTCGAACAGCACGATCGATGTGGTCACCATTAACGGTCAACCGGGGCTTCTGTTAAAAGTCGAAGATCATGTGGTCGGCACCGTATCATTCGAACGAGAAGGTGAACGGATTCGGAGAATATTCATGGTCCGGAACCCGGACAAATTGCTACGAATCAACCCTTGATACGTAAGTCAAAAGGCGGGAATGGGGAGAGTCCCTATCCTGCCTTTCTCGCATGTGGCTATGGAATTATCCTAGTGCACTAATGCTTCCAGTTCCGGCTGCAATTTATTTCGCAGCGCATACAGCATGAAGGCTCCAACAAGGAACGCGGCGGCATCCGCGATGACTAGTGACCAGACCACGCCGTGGAAGCCGTTCATTTGATTGGCGATATAGAGCACGGGAATCAGTGTGACGCCTTGAATCACCGACATGATCAAGGCGGCGGTTCCTTGTGCGGTTGCTTGGAAGATCCCTGTAAACAAGGAGGTCGTTCCAGAGATGAATAAGGATAAGAACGTGACATGCAGAATGTAGCTGCCCATTTCGATTAGGAGCGGATCATTCGTGAATAAGCCGATCAAGTGGTCGGAAATCAGAAAGACGATGACGCCGAACAAGACCGCTAACACGCCAATGGATTTGATCGTAAATCCGATGGTTTGCTTCATTCTTAATCGATTCGCTGTGAATGTAAAGGCAATCAACGGCACGACTCCCTCGCATAACCCCATCAGAATAAACTCCGGAAACTGCAGCAAACGCGATGAAATCCCGTAAGCCGCTACAGCTTGATCCCCATATTCAACGAGAAAATGGTTGAAGATCAGCGACATCGCACCCAAGAAGACACTCATAATAAAGACGGGAATTCCGACTTTGAGCACATTGCTGAGAATTTCCTTGTTCACCTTGAACCAGTTGAAGGAGACGGTTAAGAATTGGCTCCTAACCCCCATATGGAAGGCGTAGAAAGCACTCGCGACCAGGTTGGAAACAACCGTAGCCGACGCCACGCCGATGACCCCCCAATGGAAAACGAAAATGACCAGCGCATCAAGCACAATATTTACGACAACACTCAGTATCATCCCCACCATCGACGTGATGGCCGCCCCTTCTGAACGTACGATGTTCTCCAGCGTGAAGAAGAGGATAACGAAGGGGGAACCGATAAGCATCATCAAGACATAGTCCTTCGTGAAGCCGAAGGAGTCAGGCGTTGCCCCTAAGCCATGGACGATCGAGTCGATCAACGGGAGGCCCGCGGCAATGACGATCAGACCGAGAACGAGGCTGCTGTAAAAAGCGAAGGAAGAAACATGCTTCACATCTTCATATTTTTTCTCGCCGAGCAAACGGGAGATGAAGGTGCCCCCGCCTATACCGATCAAGTTGCCTAACGACATGATGACGGCGAATAAGGGCAAGGTTAACGCGAGCGCGGTTAACATTGCGGTATTACCCAGTGTGCCAAGGAAATAGGCATTCAAGATGGAGTAAATCACGCTCATTGACGTACCTAACATCATTGGAACGGCAAAGTGAGCTACGGCTTTGGCGATGGGGGCCTTCTCAAAGTAATGGAGGTTCTCTGCATCCATGTGGATCACCACTTTCTCTTTTTTTGATCAATCTAACACTGTTAGTTTGAACCTTACAGTGTTAGATGATATCATGGACCTAATCGAACTGTAAAGCATAAACTTACACTGTTAGATAAAAGGGCGGATTTTAATGAAAAAGCAGCAGCCTCAAGTTTCCGAGGATCGAATTTTAGAAGCTTCATGGGGACTTTTGGGAGATGAAGGGATTGAGAAGTTCAGCTTGAGACGATTGGCCGACCGGCTGGGGATTCAAGCTCCTTCTCTTTACTGGTATTTCAAGAATAAGCAGGACCTCTACCAGCGTCTGGCCAACCAGGTATCCAAAATCATCCTGGAGGAGTTTCATTCCGAGGGGGACTGGAAGGAGCAACTGACGGAGCTTGCGGTAACGGTGCGGAATGTCTTGAGCCGGTATCCGTGCTCCACGCAGCTGATGATGATGACGCTGCCCCACGAACCGGATATTATCCGGTTCAATAACCGAATGCTGCTCTGCGTGGAATCGACGCCGCTGAAGCAAGAGCAGAAGCTGCAGGTTATTATCACGCTGGTGAACTACATCTACAACTTTGTTCTGGACGCCTATCAGCATGAGCGCAACGTCTCGGCGATCCTTAAGAATCAGGGGGAGCTTCCGGGCGAGGAGATGACCCGGCTTCTGGACTCTCTGAGTGAGGAGGAAGCAGGGCTGTTCCGCACGATGTTTAAGAACGAGTTGTTCGAGCTGATGGGGACGGATCGGGCGTTTGAGTTTGGGTTAAAGGTGATTTTGCTCGGGGTTGAGCAGGTGATGAAGGAGCAGGAGGAATAGAGGGGGAGAGCAACATCTCAAATTTCAAAGGTATTCGCTTTAAATGGCTTCTATTCCGGTGACGAGAGGTTTAGTACAATCGAATCCGTAGGCGTTGAAAACGCTTACCATTAATCGCTACGGATACGGAGGTCATCGAATGCAGAAGAACCCATTGTCCCATCGCATGGCAAGCAAAACCATCCAGCTTGTGGATGCGTCCGGAAATCCCGTCACAGGGAAGGAAGTCGCGATTCATCAGACCAACCATCAATTCCTGTTTGGCTGCGGGATTTTTGACGTCATTCAGGTTGCCAATCGAAACGTGCCGGAGGATCGGCTTGCTTATTTGGAGCAGAAGCTGGACTTATTCCTAGATGTGTTTAACTTTGCAACGTTGCCTTTTTACTGGGGGATGTTTGAGCCGGAGCAAGGTAAGCCGCGGACAAAAGAGCTGCAGGTGGCTGCACGGTGGTTGAAGGAACGGAATATTGCCGTTAAAGGACATCCACTCTGCTGGCATACCGTCTCAGCACCATGGCTGCTAAATTTGAGCAATGAGGACATTCTGAAGGCGCAGTTTGCCCGAATCGAGCGAGACGTAACCGACTTCAAAGGCCTGATTGAGATGTGGGATGTCATCAATGAAGTGGTGATCATGCCGATTTTTGATAAATACGATAATGGGATCACAAGAATCAGTAAAGATTTAGGCCGCGTTGGGATCATTAAAGAAATGTTTGCGAAGACAAGGGAATCCAACCCCGGTGCAACGTTATTACTAAATGACTTCAACACTTCAATCAACTACGAGATTCTGATTGACGGATGTTTAAGCGCGGGAATTCCGATCGACGCCATCGGCATCCAGTCGCACCAGCATCAAGGGTACTGGGGACGCGAGAAGCTGGAGGAAGTGCTGGAGCGCTTCTCCCACTTTGGCCTTCCGATTCACTTTACCGAAAATACGTTGACTTCCGGACATCTGATGCCGGCGGATATCGAAGATCTGAACGACTATCAGATTCCGGAGTGGCCATCCACCCCGGAATTCGAAGATCGGCAGGCCAGAGAGGTCGAAGAAATGTACTCGATTCTGTTTCAACACCCTTTGGTCGAGGCGATTACTGCCTGGAATTTCAGCGATGAAGGGGCCTGGCTTGGCGCACCCGCCGGTTTGGTCAGAACAGACAACACCCCGAAACCTGCCTACGACGTGCTGAAGCAACGGATTAAAGGCGACTGGTCTACCCAAGTAACCGCGCGTACCGATGAGAGCGGGAAGGTCTCCTTCGAGGGATTCCTTGGAGAGTATGAGCTGGCTTGCGCAGGCACAAAAGTTACCTTTAAAATAGAGAAAGAGGGTGAACCCGAACCGCTCATCCTTAATTGACACAAACATCAAGAAGAGGCCATCCTGTCTAAGGGTGGCTTAACTTTTTTCAATAAGAAGCCTTATTTCACTCTCTTCTTAACTGTTCCATCCGGCCTCCTCTCTGCTGCAATCCTTCCATGATTTCGGCTGGCGCCTTTCTAAATGTCATATCCTCACCCAGGAACAACACCCATTGGATCATATCCGATAACTCTTCCACTTGATTCACTTGGACAACCATCTTTAGCATGGCGGTGGTTTGATAGGGATTAGTATAGGAAATGAATGCTTTTAAGGGGTGGTACTTTTTATATTGAGCTATGGCTTGGGGACCCAGCTCCAGGATCAGGTTGAATTCTTCCTCGTGCTGGCTAAGCATCTCCAGAATCTTCTTCCGACTGACTCTCTTCTTAGGGGAGTAGGTCTCGACATGGGTGAGCTGGTCAACGGCGAACAACTTTTTCTTCTCATCCTGCAAATCAAAAACTTCCATCAGCCAGAGACTTTTTTCGTGATAAAGATGCAAGAGATAGACAGGATAAGAGTTACGTTCCTTCTCTTCCTCCACGGTAATCCATAAATAACTGTCGAGAAGCAGGTTTTGGATCAGTTTCTCCAACATGGGGTGAGGGAGGTCCGAGAGCTCTAGCAGATCAGGATTATGCGGGTTGGTGCCCTCAAACAGCAGAATTTCATCCAAGAGCAAAAGATCGTCCTGCTGATTCTTGGAGATCAGCCCCAGCAGTTTTTCGGCTAAGGATTGGCGGCTCTTGAGATAGGGAAGCTGTGCATTTCTTGTGGCCATGAAGGCAATGAACAGGGCTTTAACTTCCGTATCGGTAAAACGAACGACGGGGAGGATTGAGTTATGCATCACCGAATAGCCGCCATCCCTTCCAACTTCGGCAACCAGCGGCATCCCTAAGGCTTCGATTTCCCGAATGTCTCGGACTGCGGTCGATCGGGAGATGTCGAATTCCCGCATGATCTCGGAGATGGTGAAGTGCGACCGGTTGTTGATATACCGCATGAGGGTGTTGATCCGTTCAACTTTTTTCATCAGGGCTCCTAAACAGGTTCATTTTTTGACATGGTTTAAAGTTATGATAAACCCATCAAGAACAGAAAACAAATTAAAAGAAGGTAGGTATGAAACATGACGAATTATCTCTTGGAAGAAAAGGACAGCTTCACCGTATTTGGACTTGGCACGGAGTTGAAAAGTAATTATACGGACTATGTCGGCATCAATCAGGAAAAATCAAACTTCTGGCAAGCCGTGAACGAGGATGGAAGACTGGATCAGCTGAAGGCGATCGCCGAAAACGAGTACGTATTTGTCGTGAATGAAGCGGTAAACAACAAGATGATGCATTACGCCGGCGTGTTGAGCCATGAAGTGTTGCCGGCCTCGGAAGGCTCCCGGGTCATTCAATTCCCGAAAGGGGAGTACTTGATTGTGAAAGGGGAAGGGACGACAGCCGATGAATTAAGCAACCAGCTGGCGGGGATCGCCTTTGGTCAAGTCTTGCCGGAAGTCAATCAAGTCGCCTATGTTGGAGGGCCAAACGCCACGGTATTGATGGGGCAAGAGAACGACCGCGTCGTGGGAGAAATGTGGATTCCCGTTGTTCGAAAATAGACAAGAGGAGGAGGGGCAAGCATGTCCTATATCGTTGATTTCAAAAATGTATCTACCGTCGGTTTGGAATCCTCTCCTGTAGCAGAGGCGCTAGCCGGGCTGCGAGCCAACGAAGCGCGTTATTTCATGAACAAATATAAGCATGAGTTTACGGTTGAACCGGCCAGCGAAAGCCAGGAAACCCTGGACTACGTGAACCGGGTATTGAAGGAAGAACGCGGCATCGAGTTTGCCGCCAAACCGTTAGAAACGTCGCTATTCCAAGTGGAGAACATCCGGTGGGCCTTTGTCTTCTATGAGGATGGCCTTGGGGTTAACGTCCTGTATACCTTGGACGATCCCAAGAAGCGGGCCGTCGGGTTTAAGCTGTCCGAAGGGATGGAGGTCCCGAAAGAGCTGGAGGAGAAGAAGTTTAAGTTTGCCCGGCAGAAGTCCAAATTGGCCGGAACGATCCGGGGCTCGTTCTTCGTGATTAAAGGCGAGTATTGAAACGATGATGTTACCCTGAACGTAGATACTTGAGAAAAACAGGGCCCCCGGCTGAGGGGGCCCTGTTTTTGTGAGTCTTTTGGCAAGATCGAGAGGTTACTCCGGCGTACCTTGCGTAACTCCGTGAACATAAGTTTGCCATGGGGTGTCGAGCGCCCCTTGCCCAGGGTTATAGGTGAAGAAGTACTCGACGGTATCCCCTTGGCTCAGGTTGTTGACCGCGTAGGTATAGTTACCGTTTCCCACCGAGGTCATGGCTACGTTCAATTGACCACCGTTATTGACCTTATAGTGCAGATCAGCGAAGGTAGCACCGTTGACGTAGAACAACAGGTTATCGCCGGTCTTCTTCAATCCCTTCACTTGATCGCCGATCACGACGGTGGAGGGGGTGCCGGGATCTCCGGGGTTTTGACCGCCGCCGTTGCCGTTATCCTTATAGACACGTACATAATCGACCTGCATCGTTGCCGGAATATCGCCTGGGCTTGGAGCTATGCCGCCGTCGAAGTTTCCGCCAATCGCCAGGTTCATGATGAGATAGAAGGCCTGGTCGAAAGGAGCATTCGGATTGTTTGGCGCCGCCGCGGAATACCATTGATCCCGAGTGGCCTTAAAGAAGAACTTGCCGTCTACATACCATTTGATGTTGTCCTCTTCCCACACAACGGAATACACGTGGAAGTCATTTGCGATGGTTTGCCCGGAAGGGAAATGGTATTCGCCCGAAAGATGCGTATTGGCCGGCCATTGTCCGCCGAAGTGGATGGCTCCGGAAGTCATGCCGGGCAGGCGTCCTCGCGCTTCCATCACGTCGATTTCGCCGGAAGCGGCCCAGGTGCCGTAGGTTTGATCCTGCGGCAGCATCCAAAGGGCCGGCCAAATGCCGTTCCCCGTAGGCAGCTTCGCGCGGAAATCAACCCTGCCGTATTTGAGGGAAAAATGGTCCTTGGTGTTAATCTTGCCGGAAGAGTATGGCGCGGTCCGGCTGGGATCCTGCGGGAAGGATTTGGGATCGTTCAGGGCCCGGATATTCAACTTCCCGTCTTGGACGAAAACATTCTGCGGACTGTTCGTGTAATGCTGCAGCTCCGCGTTGCCCCAACCCCAGGTGCCAGGATCGTTATTAAGATAGTACCCTTGCTCGTAATTCCATTTGCTCGTATCCAGCCCAGATCCGATGAATTCGTCCTGCCAGATCAGCGTCAGGCCAGAGATAGCCGGATCGGTTGGCGAACTGAGCGGAATATCTCCTTGGTCGGCATCGTCCGGCCGCGGCGCATCCGGATTGCCGATGAACGTGTAGGTGACGAAGTTGTTGCCGATGTTCCCGCTTTTTTGCCCGTTCAGGGGATATCCGATGCGGATTTGCATGTCTTGCTGAATCGGTTGGAACCATAGCCCATAGATGTGGTCGGCCCAGTACCCCCATTGGTTTGCGCTGGATAGGTTATTATAACCGCTTGCGGAATAAACGAACCCGCTTAGGCCGGAGTCCGCCAAATCGACCCATTGACCATTAAGGTTGATTTGGTAGACGAAATTCCCTAGTTCGGTAGCGATCGGGGCGCCTCCATCGATTTTTGGCAGAGGTAAACCAATGGCACCGCTTACATCAGCGGTGAAGGTCGTTCCCTCAAAGGGAGTAAGGACATACGAATTTCTGACGGGCTCATTAAAGTTGATCGTATATACGATGTTCACCAATGAGGTTTTCGATTCCAATTTGACGTTAATCGACTCCGTCACGTTAAACCAGTAGCCGCCGCCTCCATCGGTAAATTGGCCGAAGTTCTGGTCATAAATCCAGCCGCTGGCCGCATTGTTATCGATATCGATCCAAACGCTGCTGTTTACCGGCTTGACGTACACCTTTAAATCATCGGCTACCGCCGCATACGGAATGGCCGGATCGTTATTGAAGACGGGATAAGTGAAGCCGGCCCCGCCCGTCGTCCCTGCGGTGATGACCGGGCCTTGCGTCGGCGTCATTACCGTAATGTTGGTTTTGTTGATGTTTTGAAAGACGAGGTTGTATCCGAGCGTTACTCCATTGGCTTTCGAGTACAGCTGAACCTCCGTCGTTGCGGAAAGGGTGAACCAATAGCCGTTGAAACCGCCGTCGCTCCAGTGACCCCAGTTCTGGTTGTAGACAAAGCTGCCGACACTGTCGATATCGACCCAGTTGCCGTTTACTTTCACCTTGACGCCCAAATCCTGCGCAACCTCGCTCCAGGTGGCCGAGCCTCCATTAAAAATAGGCATCACAAAGCCGTAACTGGCTTGCCCGACACCCGATTTGGTGATCACCGGACCGTCTGCCGCCGAGAAGTAGCTCATCGAGGTAATCGTCGTCCCGGCTGCCTGAGCTTTGGGCGTTGGCAACAGACCGACGCCAGCGGCCAGAACGACCGCCAGGAATAAGCCGAATACCTTGCGAACCAGCTGCCTTTCCGTCAATTGAGAACGTTTCATAAATACCCTCCCTTTATTATCATCATTCTCCCAACCTACGCTATCATAGGAAAATACTTACATAGGAGAACGCTTACATTCTATCAATCCAGGCATTTGATGAATAGGTTCCATATTTCGGGTGAGGTGCCACTTTTTTAGGGAAGCAGGCAAATATCGCGTGTTGGACAGCTGCCCTTCATTTTATTTAAAAAATGATATATTTGAGGGAGATTTTTGTTAATATGGAAATCAGAACGAAGAAAAAATGAAGTTTGCCGAGACGGAGGAATACCTCGGGTATATTCGGGCTTGCGCGTCTGCAACTGGGGGAGAGCAACCTGGAAGCAAGAGCGCTGACGGAACAAAGGCATTTGAGGCGAAGATGTGGCCCAATGTCCGCGTGAAGCTGGATGAACCGGTGAACGCCACCCGAAACCCCGAGAGCAAGGACGAACTTGCGGCCGACTTTGAGCATGAAATTCCTATTTTCCCCACCCAAAGGAGGCTTATATGAACGGGACCACCCTGGACCTGCAGTTATTGGAAAAAATGAAGCCGGAGCTCACCGCGTTCTGCTACCGAATGCTCGGATCGATCGATGACGCGGACGACGCGGTTCAGGAGATTTATATCCGCGTTTGGCAAAGCTGGAGCTCGTTCCGGCAGGAATCCTCGCATAAGACATGGATCTATCGAATCGCCTCCAATTTATGCCTGGATAAACTTAGACAGGCCAAACGCCGGGTGCTTCCCGTCGATCTGTTCGATCCGGCGGGTTCCATTAACGAACCCCGGGAGACGTTGCCCGATTCCTCATGGATCTGGCTGGCTCCCGATTTCGGGGAAAATCCCGAGGATGCGCTCATCCGCAAGGATACCCTGCAGCTCTGCTTCATCGCGCTCCTGCAGACCTTGCCGCCCCGCCAGCGAGCCGTATTGATTCTGAAGGATGTCTTCGACTGGTCCTCCAAACAGATTGCGGAGACGCTGGGGATGACGCCGGCGGCCGTGAACAGCGCGTTGCAGCGGGCCCGGGAAACCATGGACCGAACCCGGCTCCGTTCCGACGAGCTTAGTCGGATGGAAGGCGAGCCGGATCGCGAGCTGTTGTCGCGGTATGTGGAGGCCTTTGAGCAATTTGACGTCGACCGGCTGGTCGCGTTGTTTCACGAGGAAGGGTGCATGTCCATGCCGCCGTTCCCGATGTGGGTCCGCGGCAAAGAGGATCTGTCGAAGTTCTTCACGCTTACGCGTTGGCATTGCGAGGGTTCCCGGTTTTTGCCGGTCAAAATTAACGGCGGGTATCCGGCGCTTGCTCAGTATATGCCAAGCAAGGAGGGCTCCGGCCTGGTGCCTTGGGGGATTCATGTCCTTGAAACGAAAGAGGATCGCATCCTCCACGTCCAAAATTTCATTAACACGAAGTTATTTTCCCGATTGGGGCTGCCGGAGCGATTGGACCGATGAATTTCAAATTCGGGTTACGTCTATAGGAATGTAAAGTAAAAACAATCCTGTTGAAAGAGGTGCCTTTGAGAAATGGAAACGAACCAACCGAGAAAGTAACCGTTCAAGCGGTCATTCAAGCCCCTGTTGAAAAAGTATGGAGCGATTGGACGGAGCCGGAGCACATTACGAAGTGGAATCAAGCCTCCGACGACTGGCATGCGCCAAGAGCGGAGAACGATTTGCGGGCGGGCGGCACGTTCCTGACCCGGATGGAAGCGAAGGACGGCAGCATGGGTTTTGATTTTGGCGGAGTTTATGATGAAGTCAAAATGCATGAATTCATTTCCTACACCTTGGGAGATGGGAGACGGGTGGAGATCACCTTCGCCGCAGAAGGCCAAGGGACGAAGGTCGTTGAAACGTTTGATGCCGAAAGCACGCATCCGGTGGAATTTCAGCAAGCCGGCTGGCAAGCGATTATGGACAATTTCAAGATGTACGTGGAACAATCCTAAGAAACGGAAAGGGCGCCCAATGGGCGCCTTTTTTCGAATGGAATCAAGGAAGTATAGAATAATCGCGGAAAGCCCCCCAGCTTTCTTGTCTAGCAAACAGGGGATAGGAGGACACAAAGTTTACAATGACAGGGGTACGATCCAATTCGGGGTATACATCAAATAAGTACCTGTCGCCGTATCGAATGGCGGTGAATGCAAGGGGGAGTTCGCGTCGAAAAGTTTCGTAGCGCCTGGCTGATACGCTTTGGTTATATTCACCTTGATCGATATATACTGACACCGCATAAATCAAGGAACCCCCGTCTAGGCGCCATTCGCCTAATACCTCATCTCTTATCGAATTGACTTTATCCCAAGCATACTCCAATCCAATCGTTAAAAATAACGCTCCCGTCGAATCCGAGTGAGTTAAGGTGTGACGCCGAGGCATTACCGGTTCCGTAGAAGTGATGCCGTCTCTGTAACAAACAAACAGTTTATCCGGGTTGAAATGGCCCAAGAAACTCTCTCCCTTATTCGCTTTATTATCGTTTATGTCGGTCTCCACGGATTCATTCGTCGATTCTGGAGCACTACAAAAAACACCAATAGACGTATTTGTCAGTTGGAGCTACACTAGGGTAGGCGACAAAGAATACATCTAGTAGGAGCTTGTTTAACGTGACGATAACTGAACGTATCCCTTCGTGGAAGAAACTTAGTCTTTTTGCCGTGACCTGGCCCATCTTCATCGATTCGGTGTTAAGGATGATGCTGGGCACCGTGGACGTGTTTATGTTGAGCCGGATTTCCGATACGGCAACAGGCGCGGTGGGCTTAGCGAATGAAATCATCTATTTCTGCATTTTGATGTTTGGATTTGTCGGCATCGGGACGAGTGTGGCGGTCTCCCAGTATATCGGCGCCGGGCGAGAGAAAGAAGCGAGCCGCGTCTCGGCATTGGCGATTTCGATGAACCTCATTTTCGGGATTCTCGTCAGCTTTATCCTTTTTAGCTTTGGGGAGCCTCTCCTGCGGCTGCTTAACCTGAATCCGGAACAGATTGGCATCGCAAGCCATTATTTGAAGATCATCGGTGGCTTTATGTGGATCGAGGCGTTGTCTTACGCGGTTTCCTCGGTCATCCGTTCAAGCGGGAACACCAAAAGCGTGATGTACGTGACGCTCGGCGTGAATCTCCTGCACGTTACGGGGAATTATCTGCTCATTTTCGGGAACCTGGGCTTTCCGGAGATGGGTGTTACCGGCGCGGCCATATCGACCGTGATCAGCCGGTTCGTCGGCATTATCGTGCTGTTCTTCATCTTATACCGCCGAGTTGCTGCGCCGATTCGCGGGAAAGATTACGTGACCTGGAACGGGACTTATGCTAAACAGATTTTGAGCGTCGGGTTGCCTGCGGCGGGGGAGCATCTCGCTTGGCAATCGCAGTACCTCATGATCATCGGTTTCGTGAACATGATCAGCATCACGGCCTTAAATACGCATGTTTACGTGATGAACATCTCGAACTACTTTATGGCGCTGGCCGCGTCGATCGGGGCGGGGACGGAGATTATCGTTGGTCAAATGGTCGGTGCTGGCGAAATGAAGGCCGCCTATAAGCGACTGATGAAGAGCGTACGGATCAGCTTCCTGTTAACGTTGGCCATCGTGGGGGTGGCCTCCATTTTCCGCCATGACCTCATTGGCATGTTCACGGATGATCCTGCGATCATCGCAACCGGAGCAAGCATCTTCTTGCTCTCCATCGTGCTTGAGCCCGGCCGGACCTTCAACATGGTCATCATCAATTCGCTGCGCGCCGCCGGGGATGCCCGTTTCCCTGTTCTCATGGGCGTATGCTCGATGTGGGGCGTGTCGGTTCCACTGGCTTACTTGCTAGGGGTTCACTTGGAGATTGGGCTGCTTGGCATATGGATTGCATTTGCCGTGGATGAATGGCTGCGGGGTTTAATCATGCTGCTTCGCTGGAGAAGCCGCGCCTGGGAGAAGAAAGCGCTCGTCAAGCCGGTTTCCGCAACGGAAGACGGCCTTGGAGCACCAGCCTAACACGTACGGAACTATTGGACGAAAAGAATACATGCGGACTCGATGGATGGGAAGTGGGACAAGGACGAATGGATCGTTCTCTCACTTCGCATCCATTTTTCCATGCATCCGTTCGACGGTTTTGTCCTAACAAGACCTTTGGCCGGATGTGTTGTTAATTGAATCGTTTATACGTACAATGAGGAAAATACGAGTTCGGATCGCAGTCAACGCAACCGCTCATGACAAGGATGAAGTCAGATGTTCGATCTTCTCATCACGGAACAGCAAGATACGCCCTTATACCAAAGGATCTACGACGAAATAAGGGAGCAAATCCACATTGGCCGGCTACAGGGTGGCATGAGGCTTCCTTCGGTCCGTTCGCTTGCGGTTCAACTGAACAGTAGCAAGACGCCGATCGAGACGGCGTACCAAATGCTGCTTGCGGAAGGGTACGTGCTCAGCGTTCCTCGCTCGGGGTTGTACATAGCGGATTATGACCGGCTGTTCCCGACCGAACCGTCGAGACCTTTCAACAGTTCGCCGACGCCAGGCAGACCGGAAGAACCACTCCATTTGCCGGCACCCCCGACCGCCGTTGATTTTAACCCGACGTCCCTAGACCCTGCTTTGTTTCCGTTCCGAACATGGAGTAAGTTGCTGAAGCAATCTCTAGAACATTTTGCAGGGGACATGGGGAAGTATGGAGATCCGCAGGGGGAGTGGGAGCTGCGAACAGCCGTAGCTCAATATCTGTGGAGCTCTCGAGGAGTAAATTGCCTGCCGGAACAAATCGTCATTGGCTCCGGCATGGCCTACAGCATCGGAATCTTGATCAAACTGCTGCCCGGCTTGAAGCGGGTTGCGATGGAGGAGCCGGGGTATAATTTGGTGCGTGATCAATTCGTCTTGAACGGATACGGGATTGATCCCATTGAGGTACGGAAAAATGGAATCGAAGTGTCCGATCTTTGGACAAGTTCGGCACAGGCCGTATACGTAACGCCATCCCATCAATTTCCGACCGGCGGTATTTTGCCGTACCCGGACCGGGAACGGTTACTGGATTGGGCAGCGGAACGAGGAGCTTATGTTGTTGAAGATGATTATGCAGGCGAGTTTCGCTATTCGGGCAAGCCGATACCGTCCCTGCAAAGCTTGGATCGACGCGATCGGGTGATTTATATCGGGACGTTCTCAAAGGCGGTCACTCCTGCCCTGCGTCTCAATTACATGGTATTGCCGCCTGCTTTGCTGGAAACCTTGAGATCCATGCCGTATGAAATTCTTTTCGCGCCATCCCGTATCGAGCAATGGGCGATGTACCTCTTTATAGAGCAGGGTCACTGGCATAGGCATATCCGTAAAATGCGCAACACGTACCGGAGAAAGCATCGCCATCTCCTCGCGTTGATTGCTTTGCATTTAGGCGACCTTGTGGAGGTAACGGGGGAGCACGCCGGACTGCATCTTCAACTGGCCGTAAAAACCCGGCAATCGGCTCAAAGCTTAGTCAAATTGGCGGCGGGGGCCGGTGTGGCCGTATATGATTTTCATAAAATGTGGATGGGGGAGAAACCGATAGCCGAGAAATTCCCCAACGTATTCCTGGGATTTGCGGGGATTGGCCTGCAGGAGATGGAAACCGGCATTCGGTTATTGCGCAAAGCCTGGTTCGAAGGATTTAGTGACGATGCCACACCTTAAGAGGTTAAGGTTGTCGCTGGGTTCGAACGTTTTCTGCTGCTTGTTCCCGCTAGGAAAACGCCGCTCAGAATCAGGACAAGCCCTGCGATCACCCGCCAATGAAACGGCTCGTTGAGCAGCTTGACGCCCCATAGGAGCGAAAATACGGGCAGCAGGTAAGTGACGAAGGTTGCAAACGTCGGCCCGCCATGTTTGACGAGCCAATAAAACAGGATGTAGGCTAATCCTGAGCCCAGGATGCCTAAACCCATCATGGCCCCGAGGTTGGAAGGCTCCAGCATACGGGCATAGGGGATCGGCTCCAAGCACAGGGCAAATACCCCGCTGCCGGCCATGGAGAAGAGCAGTGTCCCAAAAGTGGCTTGATATGTCGAGAGGGTGCGCAATAGCCGACCCGATAGTTGGGAGCCGGTGCCGTAGAACAGCGATGCGAGGAGCATACCTGCAACCCCCCCATGCGCCGGTTTCGGACACGGTACCCGGATGAGGTTCAAGGATTAGGAGCACCCCTACCGCGGCTGCAGCCATTCCCATCCACTTTGTCTTATGCATCGAAGCTCCGAAAAACAAGGTGCCTACCGCCAAGGAAAAAAGCGGCGTCGTCGCGTTCAGTACGGAAGCCATGCTGCTCGAAATATGGGTTTCGCTGAATCCGATCAAGGCCCAGGGGCTGCAGGTATTCACCATTGCCATCAAGGCAACGGGCCGCCATGGAATTTGCCTCCATTTGAAGGGGATCCGAAAGAGCAGCATCACGGCCGTTATCGCTAGACAACCTAGGGCGGAGCGGAAAAATACGACCGTCCAAGGGCCAAAGTCCGCCACTAGGAGCTTGATAAAATAATAGGAGCCACCCCAGATGGCACCCAGCATCAATAGGGCAAGGTAACGGGAACGCGAGGTGCTCATGGCCGCGGGCCCCTTGGATTTGATTCTAGCGGAAACCGGCTGAATAGCTGCCTGAGCTCTCCGATCAATCCCTTTTGATACGTGTTCCCCGAGTCGGCACAGTAGAGCTCTCCAATGGCCTGATATGTTTTATTCAGGTTTTCCTGATAATCGGAGGCTTGGGGATTGGGATGGGATTGCTTGAACCCGTCCATCACGGCTTGAATGTAAGCGGGGCGCGCCCCCCATCGGCCGAGCACGCGGCCGTCTTCATCCATAAAGACGGCGATGGGCTGCGCTCGTCCTCCGTTCGTGAGGAAGAGGTCCATTACCTCAAGGTGCTCTTCCATGAGCAGGACGCCGGCCTTGATATCAGCATGCTCCATCACTCGAAATAACACGGGAACGTTCCAGATGACATCCGGACACCAGTCCGTGCAGAGGATCAGGCAGGTCATCTTGGCATGCTCGCCGAAGCGAAAGAAAAATTGACGATCTTCATCGCTCCCCCAAGTAAAATGGTCATAGATCTCCCGGAATCGCTCTTTGGTGTTCGCGATCCCGCTTAAGGGCATCTGTCGGTCCAGCATGTTCTCCATGAACGGTTCCGGAAGAATGCCTTGACCGAGAAGATGTCGTAGAATTAACGGTTGCTCCATTTCGATATCACCTCATTTGTAGGATAAGGTGAATATAAACGAAATCTGACCGCTAATAAACGGTCAGATTTGAGATGTTTGTAAGAGACAGTTGTTTTTACTTGAATAAGCGAGTTCAGCTTTACGAGCAAGAACCCCCCGTTCCCGGAGGGTTCTTTGTCATGACGGCGGGAGGTTCCCGGACGAGCCGGGTTTGGTTCTTTCCGCCAACTTTGTAATCGAGGTGATGTCTTCCTCCGTTAATGGATCCAGGAAATACTTGCGGATGCCTTGGGAGACTACCGGTCGTGCGTCCTCTAAGGCGGATCTGCCCGCAGCCGTAAGCAATACCTGGACGCCGCGGTCCGTATTCAGCGGTTTTCGCTCGACCAGCCCACGTTTCTCCATCCGCGTAAGGTGGTGGGATAAGCGGCTCTTATCCCAGTCCATGGAATCGGCTAGTTCCTGCTGCCGCAAGCTGCCTTCCCCCAGGAGGTCAAGCCGGTCCAATATGCCGTAATCCCCCTCGGAAAGTCCCGTTTGCTCCGTCAGGTCTTTGATGACATGGCCGAAGATCCGTTTGAAGGAGCCCTTCCACAAGTTCCATATTCGCATTTCTTCTTCGGTTAACTCGTTCTTCTTCATAGCCACATCATAACACGGTTGACGTGTCAACCACAATATGATAAAGTGAGAGCGTTGGTTGACGTATCAACCTAAAATGGATTCAACAATAAGGAGCGTGCACTTATGGAATATCTCAAGCTTGGACGATCGGGGTTGGAGGTATCGAGACTATGCCTCGGCTGCATGGGTTTTGGCGTACCTGAAAGGGGGACCATCCCATGGTCCCTGAACGAAGAAGACAGTAGACCGCTCATCAAGAAGGCGATTGAAGCGGGGATTAATTTTTTTAGCACCGCCAATATGTACTCCGACGGAACCAGCGAAGAGATTCTAGGGCGTGCGTTAAGCGATTATGCCCGCCGGGACGAGGTCGTCATTGCCACCAAGGTATTTGTTCCGATGCGCAAGGGTCCCAACGCGATGGGGCTCTCCCGCAAGGCGATCCTGACCGAAATCGATCACAGTCTCAAGCGGTTGGGTACGGATTACGTCGATTTGTACCAGATTCATCGTTGGGATCCGAATACGCCGATTGAAGAGACGATGGAGGCGCTTCATGATTTGGTGAAGGCCGGGAAGGTAAGGTACATCGGCGCTTCCTCCATGTCGGCCTGGCAATTCGCCAAGGCTCAGCACGTTGCCGAACGTAACGGTTGGACCCGGTTTATCTCCATGGAGAATCGGCTCAATCTGCTGTATCGCGAAGAGGAGAGGGAGATGATTCCCTTATGCATCGATGAGGGGGTGGGAATCACGCCGTACTTGCCGCTAGCCGCGGGGCGGCTGACTCGGGACTGGAGCGAGCAGACTTCGAGATCGGAGAAGGACGCGATCGCCAAGGCCTTGTTCGTCAAAACCGAAGAAGCGGACCGCAAGGTCGCGGAGAGAGTCGCGGAGGTCGCCGCGAACCGGGGCGTTCCTCGAGCCCAAATCGCACTGGCATGGCTGCTGCAAAAAGAAGGGATCACAGCTCCGATGATCGGGGCGACTCAATCCCGCCATCTCGACGATGCCGTATCGGCGTTGTCGGTTCAATTGACACCGGAAGAAGTCGTGAGTTTAGAGGAGCTTTACGTGCCGCATCCCCTGGCTTAAAGGAAACGCAAAAGAAGCCGCTTCAACCGGAAGCGGCTTCTTCATTTTTGCGCACTCGCCCCATTACTCTATCGAGTCCTTCGTGGCTTGATACAGCTTTTCCGTATATTCGTCGATCTCGTCCCGGGACATGCGCAAACGCTCTGCTGACGAGCCGTATCCAATCTCCTTCTTTCCCTCGGCTAAGCCCTTGAAAATCCCATCCGTGAAGGCATCCAGCGGTTCTCCGTGCGTATGCAATCCAGACCCCCCAAGATCCGTGTTCACCGCGGGCGGAGCAATTTCAATGACTTCAACCGATGTATCGGACAATTGATGTCTCAAGCTGACGGTGAAAGAGTGAAGCGCCGCTTTGGTAGCCGAATAAACCGGGGCAATCGCAAAGGGGGTAAACGCCAGCCCAGAGGTGACATTAAGAATCGCAGCGGTTTCTTTCTTCGCAAAATACGGAGCGAACAACATGGACAAATGGACAGGCGCCTCGATATTCGTGGTCATCTCCTTGCCATAGTCGTGCCAGTGGTCTCTCGCATCTGCTTTCAGCAGGTTATATCGCAGCTGGATGCCGGCATTGTTGACCAACACGTTCACGTCCGGATAGTTCGTTGTCACCCAGTCAAACAGCGCCACGCGATCGGATTCTACCTCCAAGTCGCAGGCTCGGGTAATCAAGCCGGGCACTTGCTCCCGGGCTTGCTGGAGCACGCTCTCCCGTCGGCTGCACACGATGACGGTATTACCGGATTGCGCGAATCTTTCCGCAAAAGCCAACCCGATCCCGGAGCCGCCGCCGGTAATCAATATCGTATTTTCTGAAAGCTTCATTTGCTTTCCTCCTCAAGTTGTTTTTGATAACGTTCGATTTTATCGTCAATCCCCAGCAAGTGCTCGTTCATCAAAGCGATCTCTTCCGTCACTTTCTTCTTGTGCTTCACCAGCATCTCAAGCCGGTTCTCGATGGAGGCATCTCCTTCGACAACCCATTCCATATACTGCCGAATGCCGCTGATGGGCATGTTGGTGTTCTTGAGGCAAATCACGATTTGAAGCAGCGCCAATTGACGTTCTGAAAATAAGCGTCTGCCCGCCTCGTCCCGTTCGATAAACGGGAGCAGTCCTTTTTTCTCATAGTAACGTAAGGTGGATTCCGGAATATCGTAGGTTGCTGAAGCTTCGCCAATGGAATAATACTTCATGATTGGAGGCCCCCGAATCTAAGGTTTCTTGTCGACATGACTATGATACGACTTAAACTATGGTTTAAGTCAACAAGTTAGTTTGCATTTACGTCAGCCCGCTCGGTTACAGTATAATAGGGGAGGAGTGAAAGACCCCAAAGAGAGGAGCCAAGGGAAATGGCACAATCATTACAAGGTAAAGTCGCGATCATCACAGGCGCAGCTAGAGGGATCGGGAAAGCAACAGCCGTGGCCTTAGCCAAAGAAGGCGCAAACGTAGGTTTAATCGCAAGAACGGAGTCGACGTTGAAAGAGGTCGCAGCCGAACTGCAAAGGTTGGGAGTCAAGGTCGCTTATACGGCGGCCGATATTGCCTCGAAAGAACAAGTGGAGCAGGCTGTTGAAACGTTGAAGAACGAGCTGGGCCCAGCGGATATTTTGATCAATAACGCGGGAATTGCTACGTTTGGGACGGTGCTGGAGATGGACCCGGCCGAATGGAAGGGTATTATTGACACCAATGTATTGGGTACATATTACGTAACCCGAGCGGTACTACCTCAACTGGTCGAAAAAAATAGCGGAGATATCATCAACATCTCCTCGACGAATGGACTGAACGGGGCAGCGACCTCGAGCGCCTACAGCGCCTCGAAATTCGCCGTGATCGGGTTTACGGAATCCCTTGCTCAGGAGGTTCGCCGCAATAACATCCGGGTGTCGGCTTTAACACCAAGCACAGTGGCAACCGATTTGGCCCTTGAGCTGAATTTGATTAAGGACAATAACGACTCCAAGTTCGTTCAACCGGAAGATCTGGCAGAATTTATTGTCAGCCAATTGAAACTTAGTCAACGCGTTTATGTGAAGACGGCCAGCTTCATTGCGACGAACCCGTTTTGAGCGGTGGAGCCAGCGTTATTAGGCTCATAAACAGGAAGCCCCCTTGTGGGCTTTTTGTTTTTTTGTAGGGGAACGGTTGATCTGCTGGCAGCGAATATGCGAACATGAGGTTATACGACGAGAAGAGGGGGCCCGCCTCGTGGCCAAATGGGATAATATGTTGTCCTTGTTATGGATGCTGCGTTTCGGCAGGAAGCTTACGGCGGCCCAGATCGCAGACAACCTGGAGATCAGCGTCCGCACCGTGTACCGGTATATCGATGCTTTATGCGCCAGCGGCGTGCCGGTCGTTGCGGAATCGGGCCACGACGGAGGCATCCACATTCTGGACAGCTTCAAGGAAACGCCCTTGTTCTTCAACTCGGTAGAACTAAAGGCGCTTGTCGACGCGTACAAATTTGCCCAGGGCGCCGGATATCCGTTTACGGAAGAGCTGGAAAGCGCGTTGAAGAAGGTGGAGAACAGCCTGCATGAAGAGCAGCGTCAGGATCTTTCGGCGCAAACGAGCGGATTTGACGTGATATCTCCGGCGCGCCCTCCCTTTTTGATCGCAGCATTGCGGGACTTGGAGCAAGCGGCGAAAGAGGGGCGGACGGTCCGCATTGTGTACCGCAAGGCCAACTCGGAGCGGGAGGAAGAACGCGACGTTGATCCGTACGGGTTGGCTTTTGACCGGAACGAATGGTACGCGGTCGCGTTTTGCCGACGGTCGAATGCGATGCGGACGTTCCGCGTGGACCGCATCGAGCGGTTAGAGCCGACCGAGGGGCAGTTTGAAAAACCGGAAGGCTTCTCGGCATCCGAGTATTTCCGCGACCAGACCGAGCAGGGGCGGGAAGCGGAAGGGCCGTTGGCCGTCGTTCGTATCCAAGGATTGCCGGACAGGCTCAACGAGGTGTGCAGCCATTGGCATCTACGCCACTATTTGACGGAACGCACCGACCGGGAGGCGTGCTTTGCGCTCGACGCTCCGACGATGAACAAGTACCTTCCGAAGTATCTCATCACGTTCGGGACGGCCATCCGAGTCCTTGAACCGCCGGAGTTGAAACGCAGAATTCAGGAGACCGCCTCCGGCATCGCCAAACATTACTTGGATGAAACCGATTGATCTTCGCTGACAGCATTTGTCATGGAACCCGGTATATGATAGAGACACGTCAGGCGGCAGGCGGGAACGCCGTCGCTTTAACCATCAAGCAAAAAAACCAGCCCATTCAGAATGGGCTGGTTTTCCGTCTTCGTATGCCGAGATTTTGAGGTTATTTCGTTCTTTCTTTCAAAGAGGCCACTTCATAAGTGATCAGTTGGCTGTCGAGAATCGGGGATTCCTTTTGCTCGGCACCGGGTTCCGGACGTTTATGCGCCTCCTTGAAGCTATCACTGTTTCTCCAAGCCGTGAAATCCTCCATGGTCTCCCAATGCATGTTCACATTCAGCTCATCATGATCTTCGTGTTGTGCCAGGAGAACCTCGACTTTCACCAAGCCCTTCGTTTGGTCTAGCGGTCCGGAGGCCGTGAAACCTGGAGCCATGACGGCACCCATCCCTTTTCTGACTTTGATTCGGTTCGTGATGACGATCATCTTTAACCTCTCCTTTTTCTCATGGATTCGTTTATTTCGCCCGTTCAGCTAGCAGCAGCTTGCCATCTTCCATGTGATACACTCTATCGCAGTATTCAAGCATGCGCTCATCGTGGGTGACCATAATCGCCGCAATCTTGCGCGTCTTTACTTGATGCGAGATCAGATTGACGACCTCATGCGCCCGCTGGGTGTCTAGGCTGGCTGTAGGTTCGTCGGCCAAAATCACGTTGGGATGATTCATCAACGCCCGCGCAATCGCGGTGCGCTGTTTCTCGCCGCCAGAGAGCTCTTCCGGGAAGCTCTTCAGCTTCGACCCGAGTCCCAGTTCCTCCAGCAGCTTAACGGCGAATGCTCGATCCTCCGCTTTGATTTTGCCCGCCATTCTCTTTACGACAAGCAGTTGGTCAAGAACGTTAAGATAAGGGACCAAATTGGAGGACTGCATAATAAATCCGATTTCCTTCAACCGAACACTGGACAGCTCTTTATCGGAGAATGTCGAAATCGGTTGTCCATTTAAACGAACTTCTCCTTCGGAAGCTTTGAGCAATGCCCCGGCAATCGATAAAAAGGTGCTCTTCCCGGATCCGGACGGGCCGACTACAGCGACGAACTCACCTGGCTCGACGGAGATCGATACTTGCTCTAAAGCGGTGACCTTGTTGCTTCCATCGCCATAATATTTCGATACCTTGCTGATTTCCAAACCTGTTGTCATTATTCCACCCTCCCAAGCGCTTGAAGCGGATCAATTTTTGTGATTTTGCGAACCGATACCAGGGAGCTTAGCACCGCAATTACCAGAAGGACCACCGAATACACCACGACGAGATTCGTCTCCAGCTTGAACGGCATCCCCTTAGGCATGATAGCCGCGGTCCCATACGCAAGAAGAACCCCGATGACAATGCTCACAAGCGAGAGAACCGTCACTTGCGACACGATCGCTTTGCTTAGGAATCCATTTTTTGCGCCGATCGCCTTCATAATGCCAAATTGATTCGTTTTCTGCATCGTCATGACGTAGAAGAATACACCCAACACAAATGCGGAGATGACGAACAAGAAGGCCAGCATCATGAGGATCGTGCCATTCTCCTCCTTATAGCCCGGCATGCCCTGTACCGCTTTGGCACGCGTCACGGTGTCCGTATTCCCAAGCTGGTCGTTGATGGTATCCGGGTCAATTTTGGATCCCTGCAGCATGATGGCATTGACAGGACCTTCAATCCCTTTGTCGGAGCCGGGCGCGGCGAATGCAATGTTGCGCCATTCCGGCATCGGAATAAATACGGCCGGCAGATGGTTATAGGTTTGATTCTCAACAAACCCCATAATCGTCAAAGCCTCTGTCGAACCGTCCAATTTGAACGTATCTCCGAGTTTAAATCCTTCTTCCTTCATCGAATCATTTACGATGACACCAGTTAGTTGATCCTTCGTAAGCTTATCGCCCTCAATGACCTCCGGCTCCAGGAAGCTGCCGGGAACGATGCCCAAGATTGCGATATCGACTTTATCGTCATTCTTCGTGCTATCGCCTTTCAGGGCCGTCGCCATCGTGCTTCCCATAGGAGCTGCCGCAATGACGTTCGGCAGTTTCCCGGCTTCCTCTACCAACTGATCGGATAACAGGGATTTACTCATGGAATTCTGGGAGCCTTGCTCGAAGACCACATAATCGGCTTCCATATTCTTAAACGCTGACGCCGCCAGCGAAGATAACCCGTTCCCCAATCCTGACAGGATAAAGACCAGCCAAGCCATCATGACAAAAATAATGACAATCATCGAAAATCGCAGCTTGCTATGCATGATTTCTCTCATAGCTAAAAACATGTAATTCAGCTCCTCACTCTTTATTTTGACACTAGTGTCAAATTGGATATCAAATATCACTTAATGACTACCTCTTGATTAAACACCATTTTGACACCTGTGTCAAAATTAAAATATGGAAGGACTTCGCCCTTACTGCTTGGCCCCACCCATCCATATTTGAAACAGCATCCTGCTCCACTCGGGGACGGGAACGTTCATCATATTCGGCGTGTTAATGAGATTGAAGAACATGCCGACATGCACAGGCAGGGGGATGTCTTCTCTGAGGTGCTTCTCCTGCTGGGCTTTCTGAAACAGACGGGTGAGCTGGACTTTAAGAAACTCGTGCGCGGATTCCACATATTCGATATCCCTGCGGGCGGCCTCCGATGCGGTTGTTTTGATTTTGTACGCATCCGCTAAGAGTTGATGCAACTGGAACTCCTCGAGGTAGATGTTAAGCAATTCCTGAAGGGCTCGCATGGAGTCGGTTTCGTCAAGGGCAGAGGCTTTCTCTAGGATGGCCCCAATGCTTCGTTTCATGCAGGCTGCAATGATCTCATCCTTATTGGCATAATATTGATAGATCGTGCTTCGTGCACCGGGCAAGTGTTCCGAGAGCAGCTTGAGGTTAAACCCGTCATAACCGCGCTCCAGCACCAAACGTTTCGTTAGGTCTAGCAGCTCCGAATGGGAGTAGGATTGTTTTCTGGCCATGGGTCATTCCTCCTTTCTTCACCGCGGTGTAAAGCTTAATTATCCTTCTCATCCTGCTCCAGCATGCGCAATAAATTTTCTTCCGTACCCGTTCCAGGGACGGGAACAAAGAAACACCAATGCATCCCCGGATTGTTATCGATCGAGGCGGAATGGACCTTAAACTCCATCATCTGGGTATCCGGAAGACGAAATAATGCGGTGGACACCCGCTTTTGTTTTATTTCATACAGCTCCCAGAAACGAGAAAATTCTTCGCTGTGCCGTTTCAGACGTTCTAATCTTTCCATGTACAGCGGATGATCTTTATATAGATCTAAGTTGGCCCGAAGCGTAGCCGTGCTGAATCGGACAAATTCCTCCCAATTCACCAGCCTCTCACGGTAATCCGCACTGAAAAAAAGGACGTTCAGCATATACCGTTCGTTCTTGGGCAGACGACCGAAATCGGCGATAATCAGTTTAGCTGCCCGATTCCAGGCGATGACATCCGTACCTTCGTCTGTAACGAAGGAGGGATACACCATTTGGTCGACGATGGTTTGCATGAAACTAAAATCCGCCCCTTCGCGATGGTGCACAACTCCAGCGCTGGCCGGGTCGAGATTGGCGAGGCCGAATAGATATTTTCGCTCGTCTTCGTCCAACATCAAAGCGTTGCTGATATTTAATAGCACTTCAGGTGAAGGGTTAACCTCTCTGCCTTGCTCCAGCCAAGTATAATAGGTTAAGCTGACATTCGCGAGATAGGAGACTTCTTCTCTTCGCAGGCCCGGGGTACGTCTACGTCCGGGAAGTGGCTTGATCCCGGCGATGGAAGGCTGCAGCCGTTCCCTACGGGATTTGATGAATTCCCCCAATGCGGACGAGGTCCGATTTACATTCACATTTTTCACCCCCCAAGACCATTATAGTCCCAGTTCCGTGACTCTTGCCACAAGAGATCGCCTTTACCGGGTAATCCCATTAATAGTATAAATATGATGTGGCTGGCCTCCTCCTGGTGAAGATAAGATGAAGATCATTGAAGACACGAAGTGTTGTCCTTAGGAGGGGGGTTATTTCATGAATAAGTATGAATATTCTAATAAGTTGGCCTTAGTCACCGGGGCTTCATCCGGGATCGGAAAAGTTTATGCCAAACAATTGGCGGCAAGGGGCAGTCACGTCGTGCTGGTCGCAAGATCCCAGGATAAATTGGAGGCCATTGCAGGGGATATTAAACGTCAGTACGGGGTGCAGGCGGTTGTTTTGGCTTGCGATTTGTCCCAAGCGGATGCGCCTCGTCAACTAGCCGATCAAATTGCCGAGCTGGGCTTGACGGTCGATATTTTGATCAACAATGCCGGGTTCGGTACACATGGACGCTTCGAGGAGCTCGACCCGGGTCGTGAGCAGGAAGAAATCATGCTGAACACGGCATCGTTAGTCGATCTTACGCATCGTTTGCTGCCCCATATGTTGCGGCGGGGGGACGGAGTCGTCGTGAATGTGGCTTCGATGGCCGCCTTTATGCCTTGTGCATATTCGGCCGTTTATGGCGCAACCAAGGCGTTTGTCATTTCGTTCTCTGAAGCGCTGTGGGCGGAAATGCGGGGAAGGGGCGTTCGCGTGCTTGCATTATGCCCAGGGGCAACCGATACAGGATTCTTCGATGCGGTTGGCAGTACAGACATGGCTGCAGGCAACAAGCTCTCTACACCGGAAAAGGTAGTGCAGACCGGATTTCGCGGGGTTGACCAAGGGCGCAGCTATATCATTGAGGGTCGATCCAATTCGTTCATGGCTCAAATGATCCGATTTGTAAGCCGACGCCGAGTGGCCCTGATCATGGAACGCATGACAAGACCGAAGAACTGATGGAAGGAATGTTATTGACAAAATATTTATCCGCGAGTAGTATTTGAAAAAATTGAATAATTCGCAAGCTATGATGGCTATGGATCACACTATAGTCGGAGCAGCTTCTGGAGAGACTGCGGAGATTCCGCGGCGCCGAAGGGTTCACAATCTCAGGCAAAAGGACAGAAGAGTACTAAATAATTGTTTATTTAGGTTATTTATTATTCTTATGACCCGGAGATTGGAGCGCATCCAATCTCTTTTTTTTTTGGCAGGATTTCTTGTTCAATATTTCACATGTAGTCAATCATGAAGGATTAAGGGGGAGTTAGGGGTGGCGCAACAAGAATTAAAGAGAGATTTAGCCAATCGACATGTTCAACTGATCGCTATAGGAGGAACGATTGGGACCGGGTTATTCCTAGGATCAGGGAAAGCGATCCAACTGGCCGGGCCTTCCATCGTTTTTGCCTATTTACTTGTGGGGATCGCGGTATTTTTTGTCATGCGAGCATTGGGAGAACTGCTGTTATCGAAAGCGGGATATCAATCCTTTACGGACATTGCTGAAGACTATCTTGGGCCAAGGGCCGCGTTCGTTACAGGATGGACGTATTGGTTCTGCTGGATCATGACGGCGATGGCGGATGTCATTGCTGTTGGGGTGTACGTGCAATATTGGTTTGATATCCCGCAATGGGTGCCGGCGGTGATTTGCTTGATTATTTTGCTGGGACTTAACCTGTTAACCGTGAAGAATTTCGGCGAGTTGGAGTTTTGGTTTGCGTTGATTAAGGTTGTGACGATTCTCGTGTTAATCGCCATCGGTGTGATTTTGCTGGTCATCGGATTCAAGACCGATGCTGGAGCAGTAACCGTGAAGAATATGTGGGGGCACGGAGGGCTGTTTCCCAACGGAATAACAGGCTTTTTACTTTCCTTCCAAATGGTTGTGTTCGCCTATGTTGGCGTGGAGCTCGTTGGGGTATCCGCTGCAGAAACCTCCGATCCGGAGAAAAATATCCCATCCGCCATCAATAAAATTCCGCTGCGAATTTTATTCTTCTACGTTGGCGCCTTGATCGCTCTCTTATGTATTAACCCCTGGACGGGGCTGACTCCGGCGGAGAGCCCGTTCGTGAAGACGTTTAGTCTGGTCGGCATTCCGATTGCTGCGGGGATCATTAACTTCGTCGTGTTGACCTCGGCCGCCTCCGCTTGTAACAGCGGGATGTTCTCCACCAGCCGGATCCTGTACAACTTAAGCAAGAACGACCAGGCCCCCTCCCGGATGGCCAAATTGAATAAGAACCATGTGCCCGGGAACGCGCTGCTGATTTCCACGCTGGTTATTTCCGTCGGGGCGTTGTTAAGTAAACTGATCCCAGGGCAGGCTTTCGGCATCGTGACGACGATCAGCGCCATTTGTTTTATATGGGTGTGGGGCGTGGTGCTCGTGTGCCATATTCGTTATAAGCGAACGCAACCGGAGCTGCAGGCCAAGTCGAAGTTTAAAGCGCCGTTTACCCCTTTTATCAATTATGCCGTTCTCGCGTTGTTTGCGGCGATCCTGCTGATTATGTTGTTTGCGGATGAGACGCGTCCGGCCTTATTGTTAACTCCGCTGTGGTTCATTCTATTGTTCGTATTGCATGCGATGAGAAAGCGCAAGGAACAGGCAACCTCTGCACCCTTAGAGCAAACTCATCTATAACGGCGGTTCCAGCTTTGCAACTCGAATCAAATTTGCGGAATTTACCGGTGATATGATCGGAGTGAAAGGAGGAGGACTTCCATGTACGAATGGAATGAGACGGTTCAACGCATGGTGGACTGGGTGGAGACGCACATCACGGAAGATACGTCTCTATTGAAGATGTCAGACGCGCTGGGGTATTCCCCGTTTTATTGCTCCAGACAGTTCAACCAGTACACGGGGGTGACCTTGCGGGATTATATCTGGACGCGAAGAGTCAGCCGTGCCGCCATGGAGCTCCGCGACACGGATCAGCGGGTTCTGGATATCGCCGTAAAGTATGGATTTTCATCGCAGGAGGCGTTTACGAGAGCGTTCGTGAAAGCCTTTCAGCTCACCCCTGCGGCCTACCAAAAGGCGCCAAGACCCATTCCCTTAGCGATTCGTCAGGAAGTATTCTCGCCTTATCACTATTGGATCAAGGAGCGGGATCACATGAGTGAAATTCACTTGCAGCCGGCGGAGATCAAAGTCGAGTTTATTCCGGCCCATAAGTTTATCGGGATCTGGGATTTGACCGTCAACAACTACGGGGATTTCTGGGAGAACGGGCACTCCTGCGACGAAGTCAGCGGAACCTTAGAAAGCATGTCCAACCATACCCTGAAGGGGCAATTAGGGCAGACGGCGGGGTGGTTTTACCGGGACGGCCAAAAAGGGTATCTGTACGGCATCCCGGTTCCACTGGAATATGACGGACCGATTCCGGAAGGAATGGAGTGCCGGGAGATCCCGGAGTCGGAATACCTGGTGTTCTTCCACCCGCCGTTTGACTACCTAAAGGATAACGGAGCGGTGATGAGCGCGGTGGAGGAGGTTGCTTGGAACTTTGATCCCAGCCAACTGGGGTACGAATGGGATGAAGAGCTCAAGCAGGACTATCAACGGCATTACCCGGAAGGTTACGGATATGCCGTGCTGCGACCGGTTAAGAAGAAGGGATAAAGGGGAAAGGCCATCCTGCTGGAAGGCCTTTTACTTATTTCTGTTGCCCCTTCACCCGCTTCAATGCCGCAACGATCAGGAAGCTGATAATGACGAGCAGAAGCCAGGAGCTAATCTTGCCGAGATGGACGAGATGCCAGCCATCGGATTGGTTCGGGTACCTCCAGGCGCTGAAGAACGTGGCGACATTCTCTGCGACCCAGATAAAGAAGCCAATCAGCACAAAGGAGAGGGATAACGGCATCCGGTAGGGTTTGCCGCCAACCTCGTAGGTGACCCAGGTCCGCCAGAAGACGAGCAGCACCAGCGCCGACAACCACCACCGAACATCAATCCAATAATGGTGGGTGAAGAAATTCAGGTAAATGGAGGCGGCCAGCGGGACGACCAACCAGAGCGGGGGGAAGCGGACCAGGTCCACCTTCAGACGTCGCCAGGCCTGGCACAGATAACTCGCCACACTGGCGTACATGAACCCGCTGTAGAGGGGCACGCCGTTTACCTTTGTCCACCCTTCATCGGGATACGCCCAAGAACCCATATGAACCTTGAACAGCTCCAGCGCCAAGCCGATCAAGTGGAAGATCGTGATGACCTTCAGTTCGTCGCGGGTTTCCAGTCCTGAACGAACCATCCAGACCTGCATGGCGAGGCAGATCAGCAGCAACCAGTCATAACGGGGGAGCCAAGGCAGCGGAAGAAACTGCGTCAAAGCCAGCGATGCAAAAATTACCACAGGGAACACGCAGGACAATGCCTGCTGCCAGCCGAAGCGCACCAACTGCCGAAGGGCATGATCAAGGCGTTCACCTACGCGCAACTCCCCTTTGTTCAGGGATTGACTCAGGCTACTCCTCATCGTTTCGGTACTCCATAATATCACCGGGTTGGCAATCTAACGCCTTGCATATCGCCTCCAAGGTGGAGAAACGAATGGCTTTGGCCTTCCCGTTTTTCAATATAGAGAGGTTGGCCATGGTGATACCGACCCTCTCCGAAAGCTCCGTGACACTCATTTTCCGTTTTGCCAGCATGACGTCGATATTGATAATTACACCCATGGGTTCCCTCACCTCAGATCGTTAAATCGTTTTCCGATTTGATGTCGATAGCATTTCTTAAGAGCCTCTGCAGCACGGCCGCAAAAACGGCAATGACGAGGGAAGCGAAGCAGATGACCAATCCGAGAGCGGCGAGGCCCGGAGCATCGTCCTTCTCCGCGATGATGAATAGGACTGGCAAGATGACCGCATATAAGATGCAGATGGTGATGGCGCAGTTTCTAATCCGTCTTAAAGCCATCACCGAGGCTTCAGAAAAGGCAGTATTCTTGTCGATATAACTTAACAGCCTCAGTGTCTGGTATAGCGCATAGAAAAAGGGAATAGCGGAAGCGTACATGGCAGTGAGCAGGGTCAAGTATATCAACGGCGGATAATACTCCACCAAATCCTTGGCAATCGTGGGTACTCCAATCACGCATACGGCAAGGATGGCGATCCCCATCAAGAAAACGACCCCCCTTAAGAAAAGGGTAGAACCTTGTTCACGTTTCATCATTAACAGCACCTCGCGTAGTGATAGTGTCGAAGCTAATTTAGCATGTTTTTTATCGATAATCAATAAATATTTATTAATAAATGAAATGTATATATCGAGAAATGATACTTTTGTTAAGAGTGCCTGATAAGTTCTTTTTGGATGGCTTCAAAAAATCAATTATTAAATATCTTAGAAATTAATATTTCAATCCCTCACTATTGTTGTTACACTTAAATCAAATCAATTATTACGGAAAAGGTGTGGGCCGGCTCGTCTCCAGACTTGTAGCGAGAGCGATTCGAGAGCGCTTACATCCTTTCAGCAAAATAAGGGCATAAGGGACGGTAAACATGAATCACGGACAAACAAGTACAGACGTTATTTTGATTGGTGCCGGAATTATGAGTGCGACGTTAGGGACCCTGCTGAAAGAATTGGCGCCGGACTGGAACATCACAGTGTTTGAACAACTTGCCCGGGCAGGGGAGGAAAGCTCGAACGAATGGAATAATGCGGGAACGGGTCATGCCGCGTTGTGTGAGTTGAACTATACCACGGAGCGGCCGGACGGAACCGTCGATATTAGCAAGGCGGTTAAAGTGAATGAACAGTTCCAGGTGTCAAGGCAGTTCTGGTCTTATCTGGTTCAACGCCATCTGATCCGGAATCCGCAGGATTTCATCATGCCGCTGCCTCATATGAGCTACGTGCGTGGGGAGCAGAATGTTGAATTCCTCAGAAGACGTTACGAAGCCTTATCCTCGCATCCTCTGTTCCAAGGGATGGAGTTCTCCGATGATCCTGGGAAACTGAGAGAATGGGTTCCGTTGATGATGACAGAGCGAAAAGCCCAAGAGCCGATTGCGGCAACGAAGATCGATTCGGGCACGGACGTGAACTTTGGTACCTTAACGCGGATGCTGCTGAATCATTTGAAGGAACAGGACGTGGATATCCGTTACAAGCACAGCGTGAAGAAGCTGAAGCGGATGCCGGACGGGTTGTGGGAATTGAAAGTGAAGGACTTGAGCAGCGGCGTGACCCAGCGCCATACCGCCAAGTTCGTCTTTATCGGTGCTGGTGGCGGGAGCTTGCATTTATTGCAGAAATCCGGCATCCCGGAAGGGAAGCGGATCGGCGGCTTCCCCGTCAGCGGGTTGTTTATGGTGTGCAACAATCCGGAAGTCGTAGAGCAGCACCATGCCAAGGTTTATGGCAAAGCTTCGGTTGGGGCACCGCCGATGTCTGTTCCGCATCTGGACACCCGGTTCATCGACAATCAGAAGGCGCTGCTGTTCGGACCTTTTGCCGGCTTTTCGCCGAAGTTCCTCAAGACCGGCTCTCTATTCGATCTCATCACCTCCGTCAAACCGCATAATCTTCTGACGATGCTGGCCGCCGGGGTGAAGGAGATGTCACTGACCAAATACCTGGTTCAGCAGCTCATGTTGTCCAAGGAACAACGTATGGAGGAGTTGCGGGACTTTGTCCCGGGGGCCAAGAGCGAGGATTGGGATCTGATCGTCGCCGGTCAGCGGGTGCAAGTCATCAAGGATACAGTGGAGGGCGGCAAAGGAACGCTGCAATTCGGCACGGAAGTAGTCAGTGCCGCCGATGGCACGATAGCCGCATTGCTTGGCGCTTCCCCGGGGGCTTCGACCGCGGTGCAAGTCATGCTGGAGGTTATCGAGAAATGCTTCCCGCAGCAGTATGAAACCTGGAAGCCTAAGATCAAAGAAATGATTCCTTCATTTGGTTATTCGCTGTCGGAAAATCCGGACCTCTTCCAGTCGGTTCATCGAGCAACTTCACAGGCACTTGGATTATCGGAAACCAAGCCACAAGCCGTTTCGGTATCATAATTTGTTCTGCATTATGTAGAAGAGCTAAGCCGGTCTAAACCGAGCTTAGCTCTTTCCATTAGTTTAATAAATTGGCGGCCAGCCAGGGTTGGATCACAGGCAGAACAATGTCAGGCTGCATGGCTTTCGTATGGTCCATCTCGTTCCCCGGTAAGATCGCCACATCCCAGCCGAGCTGGTGTAACACTTGTTCATGCTTGCGTAATGTCCCCGCGATATCGACAGTTACGCTCCCAAAGTTCTCGCCATACACGATGCAGTCCGCTTCGCCGGCAAAGGTAAGTCTCGGAAGGGTTATATTCTCCTGCACGGAGGTGTCGTCGAAATCGATCAAGCTTAGATACAGGGTCAAAAATTGCTTCGTTTGCTTCGGATCGAGTGTAACCTGAACCTGATCCCAGTCGAATTCTTCCGGGCTGCCGAAGTCCTGTAGGAGTTCTTTCGAAGACGGGGAGGGGTTCAGCGCTTGTTCATGAGTTTTGGCAGTGACGGTCAACATTTCTCGGTAGGGTCCTCCATAAGGCGGAAATCCCCCCATGATCAAGCTCTCCAGCCGGTTCGTCCGAATCGCCAGCTGTAAGCCGGCTAGGGCCAGCCAGGAATAGCCGTAGTAACTAAAGGTTTCGACCTGCATCTCGTCGGCGATACGCAGGAAATCGAGCACGATACGATCCGGCGTCAAATGATCGGGCTCAGGGTGTTGAAACCGATGCCCTTCATAATCAAAATGCAGAACTTGAAACTGATCGGACAAGCCCTCTACAAAGCTCTTGCCTAACTCGGGATCAACGCCCCATATCCTAAGGCTTTCCGCTTCTTGTCCGTAGGCGGATTTTTTGGCTATAGGCAGCATGATCGTTTTGCCTCCGGGTTTTCCGGTTAGGCCGACTTCCAACGTTGAACCATCGGCTAAGGTGACAAGCTTCTGATGTTTCATTCGAATCGCTCCCTTGCATGTGATACCTTCAGGATATAACATTCATGCAATCTTTCGGTTTTGTGCCGCGAATGTCTGATGTTATGATGATTATAACGACACTAGGTTAACGTATCACTTTAAGGTTTTACTTTAAGCACAGGGAGTGGGCTTATGCAGGAAGTCTATACGCCAGCACAAATTGCGGAACGGCTGAACGTAAGCACAACCACATTAAGGCGATATGAAGAACAAGGGTTAATTCCAGAGGTCTTGAGATCGGCGGGCAACCATAGAATCTATACGACGGTCCATATCCAAGCGTTTATCACCATTCGATCGTTGTTAGCCGGTTATGAGATCCCTGTCGTTTATGAGGTGATGCGAAGAATCAAAGAAGGCAGCGTCACGGAAGCCTTGTGGCTGATCAATCATCAATTGTACCAGGTCCAGGAAGAGAAGCAGAGGGTGGAAGGGCTGTTAACCATGATCCGGCAGGCGGATTTCCGTTCGTATAAGAACCGGAAGCTGACCGAAGCGATGACGATCGGGAAGGTGGCAGAGCTGGCGGGGGTGAATCCCTCGGCGATTCGGCATTGGGAGAAGGAGGGGCTGATCACCTCGACCCGGCACCCGGAAAGCGGATATCGCCTATTCTCCGTGCCCGAATTGCGTAAGATTCTGGTCATCAGCAGTTTACGTAAAACGATCTATTATATCGAGAACCTGCGGGATATTTTGCTAGACATGGAAGCCTTCCGTTTATCCAAAGTCGACCGTTCCTTCCAAGTGGCTCTCGAGAAACTAAACCAGAAGCTCACGACCCAATACCGAGGAATCGCAGAGCTGATGGCTTATATCCAATGTCTCTCGTAATTCGAGCGCCTGGGAAGGAACGGAAGAGGGTTGTTTATTTCTTCGACGAGGCGTTCACCTGCTGAAGCAATTGGATAATCGTTTCGTTTAGGCGGTTTATCTCCTCAGGCTCCATATCTGAAGCAGCAAGCAGGGACTGCGGAACACAGGCTGCTTTCTCTTGCAACGCTTTGCCTTTCGGGGTAATGAGCACATTCACCACGCGCTCGTCGGCGGAATCGCGGCGTCTTTCGATTAGCCCCGCAGCTTCCATCCGCTTCAACAAAGGCGTTAAAGTTCCGGTATCCAGATCTAACGCTTCTCCGAGCTCCTTAATGGTGCTCTTCTCCTTCTCCCACAAGGTGACCAAGACCAGATATTGCGGATAGGTCAGCTCCAGCTCATCCAAATACGGGCGATACAGCCGCAGGATGGCGCGGGAGCAGGCATACAGCGAAAAACAAAGATGTTCCCCTAACTTCAAGCTTGGCTCATTCGTTTCCATGATGCACCTCGATTGCCTTTAATGTAAGTTTACAAACATCATAACAGAAGCAAGAAAAAGAAACTATATTTTTTACAATTTAATTGTTGACAATATTGTGGAGGGCGGGTAAGATGTGAATATAAATATTTTGCACAATATAATTTTGAAAAACAAAACGTGGAGGGATTAACAATGGCAAAAGTTACGGTTGGTCAAGAGAATGGAATTCCGGTGGAGCTTCATTACGAGGATGTAGGTTCGGGGAAGCCGGTGATTTTGATTCACGGTTGGCCGCTGAGCGGAAGATCGTGGGAGAAGCAGGTGCCTGCTTTGGTGGAAGCCGGCTACCGGGTGATTACGTATGATCGCCGCGGGTTCGGCCAGTCGTCGCAGCCTTGGAACGGTTATGACTACGATACCTTTGCTGCTGATCTGCATCAATTGATCTTGTATCTGGGCTTACGCGATGTCACCTTGGTCGGATTCTCGATGGGTGGCGGAGAAGTGGCTAGATATATCGGAACCTACGGGACGCAGCGGGTAAGCAAGGCGGTTCTGGCTGGGGCGGTTCCGCCGTACCTGTACAAATCCAAGGATAACCCGGACGGCGGGCTCGATGACGCCGCCATCAAGGGATTCCAGGACGGCGTACTCGCGGATCGGCTGGCTTTCCTGGACGACTTCACGACGAATTTCTTCGCGGCTGGAGGTCGAACCGACCTGGTGAGTGAACCGTTCCGCTTATACAACCGCGACATCGCTGCCTTTGCCTCTCCGAAAGGGACGCTGGATTGCATCGCTGCATTTAGCTACACGGATTTCCGAGGGGATCTGGCTAAATTCAACGTACCAACCTTAATCCTTCATGGTGATTCGGACGCGATTGTACCGGTAGAGTTTAGCGGCCAAAGAGCGCACGAGCAAATTCCGGGCAGCCAGCTTGTGGTGGTCAAAGGCGGCCCACACGGATTTAACGTGACGCATGCGGAAGAATTTAATGCGGCGTTGGTGAAATTTCTTCAAGGATAAGTAAAATAAGAAATAAGGGCACCCAAGAGGGTGCCCTTTGTTTTGTTCTATAGAACCGACTGCAGCAGGAAGTTGGCCAGGAACAGGAACGAGATGACGAACATGGAGACCGACAGCTGTTCCCGCTTCTTCGAGAACATCTTAAGCAGCGGATACGCGATAAAGCCGAAGGCGATACCGTCGACAATGCTATACGTTAAAGGAATCATCAGAATGACGAGAAACGCGGGAAACGCTTCGGAGAAATCGTTGAAATCGATCTTCGTGATATTCGTCAGCATGAGTCCGCCGATGATGATCAGGATCGGGGCGATCGCAGCGTCCGGGATGATTTTGATCAAGGGCATAAAAAACAACGAACCCAGAAATAACAACCCGGTCGTGACCGAGGTTAACCCGGTTCTTCCGCCTGCGGTAATGCCGGCCGCAGTCTCGACCGTCGATACCGTCGGGCTGGTACCCAAGAGTCCGCAAGCCACCGCGGAAATCGATACAGATTTAAGCGATTTCCCATTTTTCTCTGGAGCTTGAAGCATGCCGTCGACTTGGGAATGGACGAGCCCGATATTCTCGAAGACCAATACCAGAACCAGCGAGAAGCAAGCCGTTAAGAACGGAATGCTGGCCATATGACGGAAGTCCGCACTCATCCAGACGTTACCGTAGCTTTGAAACGAAATCGGCTCCGAGGCGAACGAACCCAAATCCACGATCCCGAACAACCAGGCCACCAGCGTTCCTACAATAATGCTGATGAGAAAATTCCCGGGAACCTTCTTCAAGAACAGAAACAGCGTAAGAATCAGGTTGATGATCGAAGCCAGAACCAGCGGGGCCGATAGGTCGCCGAGCGCCACAAAGTGGCTGGTGTTGCCGGTGACGATGCCGCTCTTCTGCAAGCCGATAAAAGCAATAAACAGACCGATTCCTACGGAAATGGATTCCTTTAGGGAAACCGGAATAGCCCTGGAAATCAGGGAGGACAAGCCTGTAAAGGCGACCAGGACAAACAGGATGCCCGCAAGCACCGTGGCACCCAAGGCTTCTTGGTAGCTGAGTCCCATCGAACCAACGATCGTATAGGTAAACAAGGCGTTGATTCCCATGCCGGGAACGAGAATTAATGGCGCGTTCGCCACGAACGCAACCAGCAAACAGCCGACAAGCGAAGACAGCACGGTGGCCAAGATCCCGGCCTCGAGCGGAATCCCCGCATCCTTCAGGATATTGGCGTTGACGGCGATAATATACACGATGGAGAAGAACGAGGTTAATCCTGCGACAAGTTCTTTTCTCACATTCGTTTGGTGTTGCTTAAGCTGAAATACTCCTTTCATGAATCAATCACACTTTCAAAATATCCCTCTCCCACCCGCATCAAACGAAATGAACCTGAGTTACTTCGTTTATGCCAGAGGCTATTATACCACGGTTTATGACGGATTGCCTTTTACAAGTTGTTCCTTGGTGGGGATTAGGTCCGGCGAATGAAGGCATGACGGCGATTGAGTCTTAAGTCCCGTAAAAAAATAGGACCAAACTACCGATAACAAGATGTGTCAACATCATGACATTTTTAACATCAGGAGGGGAACATGAAGAGAAAGAGTTCGTTCGTATGGGTAGTTTGTCTGTCGTTGGTTTTGTCGTTTTGGGTTTCATCTGGGCCTCCGGTTCAGGCTGGCACCGATTACAAGCCGATTGAATCGATTACGCTGAGGGAGTCGCCTTTCTCGATTGGAGAGGGCTGGACCGTTAATGCAAGCTTTAATTCGAATGCCCCCTATGCGTTAGCTAAGGGGAAAAAGGAGTACCTCGCCGTTGGCCCTTACGGCACGGTAATGAAGTCTACGGACGGGGTTGCCTGGAAGGCCTTGTCGAAGTTCGGGAGTTATCATTTTACCGCCATCGACTGGGATGGCTCCAAATACGTCATGTTCGGCAGCAACACGGAATATGCTAGTCGCCTGTATGAGAAGCCCTCTGAGGGATTTGTCTCCACGGACGGCCTAACATGGACGAAGATTGATTTTGATCCGGGCGAGACAATCTACCAATTGACATGGGGAGAATCCGGATTTGTCGCGGTGGGGCAAAAGCATATTTTCTACTCCAAGGATGGGGAGCACTGGGAAACCAAACGCACGCTGTTTAACGATTATGGCGCGGATATCCTGAGGTATGTGAACGGGATTTATTTGATTTCCAACCAATACGAAGATCCATTTGTCCTCGTCTCGAAGGATGGGCAGAATTGGTCCGCCAAAACCTATAACGCATCCGCCGGGATTCAGGATATGATCTGGACCGGGAAGCAATACCTGGGTGTTGGTAACGGTATCTATACTTCGCCCGACGGGTTTACTTGGACGAAACAGGCGAAGTCCCCAAGCGGCGCCGAGCTGATGACGATTACCTCCGGACATGGCCTGTACATCGTTACCGGTGCTGCAGGTCAAACGAGCGGGGTCAACAAAAATGTAGCCTATACATCCAAAGACGGCGTGAGTTGGAAGAAGACGGATCTTTCTTATCTTCACGCGAATATCTACATCATCTATCCGGTAGCCAGCGGTTTTGCAGGAATCGGTTCCAATGATCGGCAGGATTTCCCCGATAGCACCTACGCTCTGTATACGAAGGACGGCAGCTCGTGGAGCTACCGGTTGACGGGCTCGCAGACAGGTGGGGAGCTGGGAGGCATCGCGACCAACGGGAAGAGAACCGTGGCCGTTGGGTTGGCTGGCAACGTAATCTATACCGATGACGGGATTACTTGGCGGGGCGGTAATCCGTTTGCCTATCGGGACAGGCTGGGTAGACCGAATTTATACGATGTGGTCTGGGGAGCAAACAAGTTCGTTGCAACCGGTCATTACGGTATTTACTACTCCACGGACGGCTATAGCTGGAAGAAGGCCAATGTACCTCTCAAAGATCAGTATGGTCAGTTGCGCAATATTTTGTGGACCGGTAAGTTTTTTGTAGCGTCGGATCAATCCTATGGCACTTATACATCTAAGGATGGGGTGAAATGGACTCGGGTGGCTAGCGTGAGCAATGGAAACTGGCTGACCTCGATGGTCTGGGACGGCAAGCGTCTGCTAGCTGCTTTCCGCGTGCATAACTACAACACCGGCGTCGGGACAACCAAGCTGATGCAGACGACGGACGGGATGAATTGGAAGCTGGTGAAGACGATCGATTTGAATCAGACCTACCTGGCTTGGAACGGCAGTTCCTATGTGGCATTAGATCTTTATAATTCTACGAACACATGGGTGTCCAAGGACGGATTGAATTGGTCAAAGAAACAAATGACGTTCCCGAACGGCAGTTTTGATGCCTTGGACTTCTTAACCTCATTCGACGGTAACTTCTTCGCAATGGGAACGGACTATGATGAGGTTAACGGGGACGGGGAGTATGTTCCTTACCGCGTGTACTATCTGTCCAAAGACGGAGTGCAGTGGAAGAAGGTGGCGATTCCCCCAATCTATCAAGGGATTGACGGAGCCGGCACGCAAAGAATGTTCGATGGAATCAAAGTCTATGGCAAATATATCTTCGTTGGCGGAAATGACGAGATCATGTACGTAGACCGGCTGACGGGCTCGAAGTAGAATTGATGAAAGCTGGATGGGCATGGGGGGGACCTCATAACCCATCCTTTTTTTGCGTGATATCGGGTTTGGTATAATCAGAGGTGTGTGTTCCATGAATGACTATGGCTGGATCATAACGCAGCGTGAATTGGATCGAACAACTACGGTAGACGATTAGGGATGTGAATAGATGAAGTATAGGGACATCGTGCAGGGCCGGCTACAGCGGCGGGTGAACCGATTTATTGCTGAGGTTATGGTGGGCGACGCCGTGGAACAGGTACACGTGAAAAATACCGGCAGGCTCAAAGAGCTTTTGCTGCCGGATACCGAGGTCTTGTTAGAAGCCTCCGATCGTCCGGAACGGAAGACGAATTATTCCTTGATCGCGGCAGCCCATGACGGAGGCTGGGTGAACGTAGACTCGCAAGCACCTAACCCGGTGGCGTTCGAGGCGCTGAATGCGGGGAGTATCGCAGAAATTGGCCCCGTTACCCGTGCAAAGCGGGAAGTTACGTATGGGGACTCTCGGTTTGACCTGTATTACGAACAGGGGGAGAAACATGGGTTCATTGAAGTTAAAGGTGTCACGCTCGAACAGGGAGGCATCGCCATGTTCCCGGACGCCCCAACGGCGCGGGGAACCAAACACGTGTTGGAACTGGCCAAGGCGGTTCTAGAAGGGTATGCCGGGACAGTTCTGTTCGTTGTGCAAATGAAGGGCTGTCACGCGTTTACCCCTTACCGGGAGATGGATCCGGCCTTTGCGGATGCGCTCAAAGAGGCCTCTCGGCAAGGCGTCCGTATCTTGGCTTATGAAGCCATCGTGACGGAACGGGAGATCGTGTTAGGCGGCAGCCTCCCGGTTCGTCTGTGAGTGTTGTCTGTAGCAAGGCGGCCGAATTGCAATCTTCCTGACTTTATGATGAAATTTACGAAGGCGGACTTTTCGCTGATCTGAGCCTATTGCGAACAGGAAAGGGGATCCCCATGAAATTAAGAGTATCCGCTGTCCAATATCATCTGCACACCATTGGCAGCTTCGACGAGTTCGCCCGTCAGGCCGAACATTATATTAAAACCGCGGAGGAGTTCAGCGCGGATTTCGTGCTGTTCCCTGAGTTTTTCACCACGCAGCTCATGTCCATCGGATCGCCGGACGGCAGAGCGCTGACCATCCAGGAGCTGCCGAACTTCACGGAGCAATACCGCACCCTGTTTAGCGGGTTGGCCCGGCAAACCGGGATGCATATCATCGGCGGGACGCATGTGATTCGCAAGGGGGATCAGTTGTACAACGTGGCGCATCTGTTCTACCCTGACGGGAGAATCGCGGAGCAAGCCAAGCTGCATATTACCCCCACCGAAGTAACCGAATGGAACATGACGCCGGGCGACGGCCTGGAGGTGTTCGAAACCGAGAAGGGCAAAATCGCCATGTTGACCTGCTATGACATCGAGTTTCCGGAGATCGTCCGGATGGCCAAAGCGAAAGGAGCGGATGTCATTTTCTGTCCATCCTGCACGGACGACCGCCATGGCTTCCATCGGGTGCGCTATTGCTGCCATGCGAGAGCGGTCGAGAACCAAGTGTACATCGTCGCCACCGGTACGGTTGGTTCACTGCCGACGGTGGATTTCATGCGGGGCAACTTCGGACAGGCGGCGGTAATTACGCCAAATGACGTTCCGTTCCCGCCGCGCGGCATCCTGGTGGAGGGCGAGATCAACGACGATATGATCGTGACTGCCGATCTGGATTTAGAACTGCTTTATCAGGTTCGCGAAAAAGGCTCCGTCACGACCTGGCGGGACCGGCGAACGGATCTGTATCCCGACTGGAAATAAATCTAGAATAACGCAATTGTCCGTGGAGGCGAGACGCGATGTATCGCAAGGAATGGTATGTGTTTGATCAAGGCCGGCCCGTGCCGGCTGTGATTCGAAATTATGAAGAGAGGGATTTTCCGGGGTTGATCCGCATTCAGCAGGAGAGCTTTCCGCCCCCTTTTCCTTCGGAGTTATGGTGGACGGAGGAACAGCTGAGCCATCATGTTCAGCTGTTCCCGGAAGGCGCGTTGTGCGTCGAAGTGAACGGCGAGTTGGCCGGATCGATGACCGGGCTCAAGGTCGACTTCGATCCCGGCAAGCCGGAGCATTCCTGGGCGGACATCACCGATAACGGGTACATAAGGAACCACCGCCCCGAGGGGAACACGTTATACGTTGTTGATATCGGCGTGCGACCGGCTTACCGGCAATGGGGCCTGGGAAAATGGTTGATGCTGTCCATGTACGAGCGGGTGGTACACCAAGGTCTCCAGCGTTTGCTCGGCGGCGGGAGAATGCCGGGGTACCACAAGCACGCGGCAGAGATGACGGCTGAGCAATATCTTGGCGCAGTCGTGAGCGGTGAGCTGAAAGATCCGGTGATCACCTTCCTGCTGCGATGCGGCCGTACGCCCGTTGCGGTTGTACCCGATTATTTGGAAGATGAGGAATCGCTAAATTACGCGGCACTGATGGAATGGAAGAATCCATTTATCCAATCTCTACTTGAATAGGAGGCGTTAGAAGCCCATGGAATTTACTCGAATCACGAATATTCAGGACCCTTTGTTTAAATCCATGCATCAGCTGATGCAAGACGTATTCCCACCGGAGGAAGTGCTGGAATTCGACCTTTGGAAAGAGCCCCTGGAAGACCCCGGCATTCGCGTATTCGTCGCGGTGCATGAAGGGCGGGTTGTCGGAGCAACGGAGTATCGGTACTACGAGGACTTTAATGTGGCGATGACCGACTTCACCATTATCGGCCAAGCGGGCCTTGGCATCGGTCGGTTCCTGGCGGATCGCCGGCTGCGCGATTTGCACGCCTTGGCGGAGGCAAACGGGAAGAAGCTGCGTGGCATGTTCGCGGAAATCTACGATCCTTACCGAGTGGAGCATCACGAATTCGGCGGAGTGAAGCCGATGGATCCGTACGTGCGCCGCGAAGTATTGTCCCACCTTGGTTACATGCGGTTGGACTTCCCATACGTGCATCCGTCTTGGAATAATGACGGGGAAGCGGTCAGCGGGCTCGATCTTTGCTTCCTGCCGATGGACGGCAGCGACGATAGCCTGGAATCGGGGTTGATCGTTCAATTCCTGGAGCGGTATTACACGGTGCTGGAGAACAAACCGCAGGCCTGGTACGACATGGTGGAAGGCCTAAGAGCTCAAAATAATATAAAGCTGCGGCCTATCTAATTCATGGGATTGCAGGAAACAAAAAAGGTCGATCAGGAGCACGCCCCCTGATCGACCTTTTCCTATCTTGCAACGGGTTCAGGAAGGGATATTCAGCGCAGTTTGAATATTCTGCAAATCCCGCCCGATTTGATCCTGAAGTTCATAGGGCTGATAGAAGCCGCGCCTCATCATGTAGCCCATAATCATCTCATGAGCGTCGATGGCCTCCTCTAGTTGCTTGGTCAAGACATTCCGGACCTCCGGTGTGGCGCACTCCGTGACGGCCATGGCATAGTTTCGGACGGAGGTCTTTGCATTTAGCAAGTAGTCCATAGCGATGACTTCGTCGGTCAGCTTATCGAACCCCATCAAGTGTTCGAGCACCGGGTTCATAGGTCCCTCCCTCCCGACGGAGCCGGAGACAGAAGTCCGCTTAGTTCGTGCAATTGCTGCGTGGATACTTGAACGTCATGTTGCAAAATCTGTTTTAGCTCCGGGTCCGAGACCAGCAGCTGCATCGTTTTTGCCTTGGTTAAGGCAATCGTTTTAGCGGCAGCCAGCTCGTGGACTTCCAGGGTTTCATGTAAAGCTTGATTCGCTATATTCATGAGGGTTCCTCCTCTTGCTTTGGTGTTGGTGAGTTACGGCTTTAAAATCACCTTGATGCAAGCATCGGTCTTCGTATCAAACACTTCGTAGCCGCGTTTAGCTTCATCCAGTGGGATCACGTGGGTGATGATGTCACCGGGATCGACCTTGCCGGAAGAGATCAGCTCGTACATGTGCGGCATATAGTGGATGACCGGAGCTTGACCGGACCGGATGTTCACGTTGCGTTGCATGATGTCGCCAAGCGGAAACCCGTTATATCGGCCGCCATATACGCCGGTAATTTGAATCATTCCGCCTTTGCGGACCGCTTGCGAAGCGATCACCAGAGCGCTCATGGCTCCCCCATGCAGCTTCAGGCCACTGGCCAGAAATTCGAGGTTCGTCATTTTTCCGTCCATGCCCACCGCATCGATGACGACGTCTGCGCCGCCTTTCGTGATTTCCTTGAGATAGGAGCCGACGTTCTCGTATTGTTCGAAATTGACGGTTTCCACCTGATTCGTCTGCTTGGCATGCTGCAGCCGGTAATCCACGTAATCGACGGCAATGACCCGTTTCGCGCCCTTCAACCAGGCAAATTTCTGTGCAAGCAGTCCGATCGGACCGCAACCCAATATGATGACGGTATCTCCTTCCTTCACCCCGGCGTTATCGACGCTCCAATAGGCCGTTGGCATCGCATCGGAGATGAGCGCCAGCTTCTCGTCAGGCTGTTCGCAGCTCTCTGGTATCTTATAATGAGTAAAGTTCGCGTACGGCACGCGCAGATACTCGGCCTGGCCACCGGGATAACCGCCCGTATTGCCGGAATAACCGAAGTAAGCGCCCATATCACCGTGTTCGTTGGCGTTATCGCACTGGCTCTCCAACTGATTTTTGCAATAAAAGCACTCCCCGCAAGCGATCGTAAACGGGATAATGACCCGGTCCCCCTTCTTCAGATGGGTTACCTCGGGGCCGACCTCTTCCACGATCCCCATCGGTTCATGACCGATGATATAGTCCTCCTGCAAATTCGGGATCATCCCATGGATCAAGTGAAGGTCCGAACCGCAGATCGCCGTACTGGTGATTTTGATGATCATGTCATCGGGCTTTTCGATCTTCGGGGCGGGGACTTCTTTGACGATCACGTTTTTGATTCCCTGATAGGTTACGGCCTTCATGCTTGGCTCCCCTCCAAATGCTCGTCCGGCGTCCGATCGAACATGCCGATGCGCCGTGTATCCGCAGGGAATAAATCCATCTGTCCGATGAGAATGGTGTTCTTAGCCGAAAGTTGGTCCAGTTGGTATTGCTCGGTTAAATCATAGGGATGGAACCATTTCTTGCGTATCATCAATTCGGTGATTTCCTGGTGCATGGCAATGCCCTGCCTTAGCAGATTGCGCAGCAAAATTCGGGCTTCGGGTGAGGCAGTTTCCGTCAGGGCGATCGCAATATTGCGCACACCTTCCTTGGCCCGCATCAGGAAGTCGACAGCGAAGGTCATGTCAGCGATTTCTGGCATATTTAGCGCGTTTATCGGATCCAAATGATCGTTGTTCATCTCGACGCTCCTTCTATTGGATAATCGGCTCGGGCCGGCTTTCGGGAACGGGGGCTTGAAAAGGAACCTGGCCATATAAAGCCTGCAGATCCTGAAGGGCTTGGAGCGTTTGCTCCACGTCCTTTTGCATCAAATCCTTGAGCTCCTGATCGAATACGAGACCTTGCATCAATTTGGATTTCGCCAAGCACAATGTCTTGAAATTGAGGATTTCATGAAGATCTATCGATTCATGGGGGGCTAAAGCTGGCTTATTCATGCGGCTCGGACAACCTCCTGTTTTTAAGGGATAGCTTTCCCTGGGTTTGGAGAGTTATGCCGAGAATGGATATAAAAAAGACGGTACCCGTCATGGACCGGCACCGTCTTTATTACGTTGTTAAATCGGGATCACCAGTTATTCCCTGCCCCTCGGATGATGTGGAAGTTCGGCGATTGGTTCTCACCATAAATGGCCGTGACGCCCGGGTTATTTACCTTCACATTGGTGAAGCGGGCTTCACCGACGGCAGGCCCTTGCCCGTCCTCGGCCTTGACGACCAGCTTAATGCCATAGCGGCTAGGGTTGTTGATCGTAATGTTCTCCAGGCGAACGTTCTGCATCGGCAGATTCTCCGGCGATTTGGATTGGAACATGAGGCCGAAATAGACCGGGTTATTGATGTCCACGTTCTTCACCACGATGTTCTTAAGGTCTCGGTCGCCACCGAAGAACCAGATGGCCCCGAAGTTCTGATAATCGTTGATCTTGTCGTCGGCCCCAACGCTGGTCCAGAAATCCCCGCCGGTGCGGTCCAGCGTGACGCCGTCAATCACGGTGTCCTGGTCGCCGAAGCCCAGCGTATTGTAGCCAAAGCTTAAGCTGCTGATGGTAACGCCGGGATAAGTGAGCGTATCGGCGCCATACAGGTTCTGGAACAGGTTGTTCTGGCCGCCGTAGACGGCGAAGGCCGCGGCTCGGCGTACATTGACGGCGGTGAGGTTAGTATATTTATTGCCCACATTATAAGAACCTCCAGCGTCAATCGCGCTAAATAACGCAAACGAGTCGTCGCCCGTACCGCGGGCATAGTTATTGTCGATTACGTTATAGGAGGAGCCGTTGGTCATGTTGATGCCGTCTGCGAACATGTTCTTGATGCGGTTGTTTTTAAACGTATTGTAGGAGGAGTTTACGCCCCAATACAGACAGACAAAGTGTTCCGCCCAAACGTTCTCGATGGTCACGTTCTGCATGCCGTTTCCGTCGATGAATTTGCCTGGGCCGTCCTGACGGTAGATATAGTTACCCCAGGCGGACAGGTTCTTGATGGTTGATCCGTTGGCGGCGGAGCTGATATTAAACCCAACGTCCGTGTTTGTTTGGTCTTGCGGAGCGACCAGCTTGGTGTGCCAAGGGCCTGCCCCGATGATCTCCGTCGCCCGGCCGTACAAGAAGATCTTGGACGAGATCGTCCACTCCCCTGCCGGGATGAAGATCCCCTTCTTGGACGAATCCTGACGGAATTCGTTCAGCGCTTGTTCAATCGATTTGGTGCTCGACACCTGAACGTATTTGCTTGGATCCGGGTTGGTTGCCGGCGGAGCAACATTCTCCGTTTCAATCATATCTACGTAAATCCATGGGACGTCCCCGGCGTCCTTCTGGATCTTGATCTTGGTTCCAGCTGGATAGACTTGGTCGAGCATGAGCTGGGAATCCTCGTACAACCAGTAAGCCTTAGAGCCCGAGTTATCATAGCCAAGCCGTCCGAGCGTGGAAGGCGTTGCATACAAGTAAGAGAATTTGGACGTTACGGTGAAGTTGCCTTTGTCCACGCCGTTCGCGTAAATGCTGACCGTACCGGTGGTGTTTTCGGCTACGGCATTACGTAATACGAATGCGTTGGCTGGCGAGGTCAAGGTAAATTCCACGTATTCCCCCGTAGCATCAAGTTGAACAGCCGATCGCCCGGAGGCCTCGCCAGCGAAGTCGCCCGGCGTAAAGTTCGGAGCGAGTTTGGTTCCGTTCGTGCTGTTCGAGGAGGCTTCAGCCTCCAGTATGGAGAACGGCATGTTGGCGCCCCGTCCGGAATATAAGCTCGCGTTGCCGGTATTGTTATTCCGTTTCACGGCGACTTCGTTTGCGTCTGCTGCTACAGTAGTCGTTACTGTATAGCTGCCGTTGACTGCGGTCCAGGTTCCCAGGGTAACGTTGGCTGATGCTCCCGGCGCAAGGGCTCCGCTGTAGGAACCGTTTAGCGACTGCACGGTTGTCCCTGAGCTAGTCTTCAGCTCCAAAGTGATGGCGTGTGCACCACCCGCCGAAGCAATTGTCCCTTGGTTCTTCAGATTGACGGTAAAAGTGACGGTGTTGCCTGCGCTTGGATTCGATGGCGTCCATGCCGCGGTCGCGATCAGATCGGAGCTTTGCACCTGGCCAATCGTCAACTGCGAACCGTGGGTGTAGCTATTATTCGCATCGTTGGTTTCGATAACGGCATTGCTCTCGTCTACCTTGGCGGTGACGGCGTAAGAACCGGCTTCCTTCGCTCCGATCGTTGCGGAGACATTAGCCGTAGCGCCAGGAGCAAGCGCACCAACAGAAGCCGTGCCGACAAGGGTACTGCCCAGGTAGAAGTTCACACTGGTAGCGCTCGATGCAACGGTACCCGCATTGCGAACGTTGGCGTTCAGCGTAACGGTTTGTGTTTCGTCTGGGGATGCCGGCGACCAGGAGATGCCGGTCACCGTCAGATCCGGGTTCGGCGCGGGCGTGCCGAACACCTGGAATTCAGCCATTTGTCCGCCCGGTGCGCCGGAATTGGCCGTAAACCGCAATTGTACCTGACTCACCGTGACGCTGACAGGAATCGTGATGGTATTTTGTGAAGTTGGGTTAAATGTATAGGAAGTCGCCGAGACCAGGTTCGTAAAGGTCGTCGAATTTTGGTCGTGTCCCAGCACTTGAATCGTTTGCGTGCGTGTCGCCCATTCGCTGGAAGGATTCAGCTTGAGGACAATCGACGTGATGTTGGCGTTGGCGCCAAGGTCCGCGGTGAGCGTGCTCGGGTGACCGTTGCCTTCCCAATAGGTGGTCGTATCGTTATCATTGGCATTCGCCGCGACGAATGTGAACGTCGATGAGGAAGCCGTCATCGTCTTGCCAATGGCGAGATTGGATCCGTCTCCTCCTCCCGATCCGGTCCGCGTCACGGTATTGCTTGGTGTCGACGCATTGCCGGCCGCATCCTTGGCTACGACGGAATAGGTCACTGTAACGTCGGCGGGTTGCGTATCCGTGTATGTCAACGTCGATCCGTTGACGCTGCCGCGAAGCTGGCCGTTGGCGTAGACGTCGTATCCGGTTACGCCGACGTTATCGGTTGCGGCGCTCCAGGCCAGTTTTATGGAGCTGGAGGTCGGCTGCGTGAACGCCAGGTTGGCCGGAGCGGTTGGCGGCTGGGTATCTACGCCGCTGTTCCCCAAAGTAAACCCGATCCAGTTGATATTGAAGTCATATCCGCTGGCATAGACGCGAAGGGTTTGAGAGCCTGCATTTAGCGTGACGCTGGCGGTCACGGTCTGCCAATTTTGCCAGCCGCCGGTGTTCGGCACTACAGTCGTAGCTAGCGTCGTCCCGTCGGATTGCAGTTGGATTGCTCCTGTCCCGGCATTACTCGCTACTCTATATTCCACGGTGTACGTGCCTGCATTGAGGACGTTTACGTTATAATCCAGCCAATCCCCGGCATGAATCCAGCCGACGTTCAGCCCGCCGCCCGTATCCGAGGTGGGTTCCGTCTGAATGCCGTTCATCGCGCTGAAGTTCTCGGCTTCGATCTTGCCCGGAATCGTGGAAGGGGTAGCCGGGGAAGCGCCGTATACCTCTACTTCAGAGAGTTGCCCTGCCGCCCAGGCGGTGTTCGCCGTAATCTGAATTCGCACGTAGCGCGCGCTGGCGGACGTAAGGTTAATCGTCACCGTGTTGGCGGCGCTCGGATCAAACGTATAGCTGGCCGAGGCCTTCAGATCAGTGAAGCTAGTTCCGTTCGTACTTCCTTGCACGGATAAGGTCTGAGAACGGCTCTCCCAGCCGGACGGTAACTTCAAGACAACCTGATCGATCTGTACAGCGCTGCCGAGATCGACCTGTACCCACCCGGGAAAAGCATTATTCGTGCTTTCCCAATACGTGGCGACATTCCCGTCGGTTACATTGGAAGCATGGTATACATCAGCATGGCCGGATTCCGCTGCGGGTTTTCCTGCAGCCAAATTCGGGCCGCCTGCCGCATGGGCCGGTGCGGTCCACCCTGCCGAACTGAAGAACGTTGCTGCGAACAGGGTCATGACACAAATCCAGGCAATGATGCGTCTTTGGCTTTTCACGATTTCATTCTCCTTTCAGAATAAAGATCTTACGAGTCTTACATCTGGTAGAGTCTTCGTGGTGGACCAGCGGGGACTTACTTTACGAAATCTGCACAATATACCAATGTAAGCGATATCAGAAAAAGACGCATTCCCCCTATTCACGCTAATCGGTATAGGTACCGCATCCCCATCATAAATCAGGATTGATTTCCAAATAAAGGTGTATTTCTATGAGAATGGTGTGCAGGATTAAGATCATTGGCTATCCCAACGGATGTATGCCGGTTTTCAGATTCTTGCCCCGTTCAAGGAGAGGATAGATATAATGAAATCAGAAGGGATTCCCGGGAGGAGCGGATAGGCATGAAAGAACGTCTGATGAAGTACATGAACAAGTTTACCTCCTTAACGGAAGATGAACAGCGGGCCATTCTTTCAGATCTCCGGGTGGAGGAATTTGAAAGAGGAACTCTCCTTTTACGGCAAGGGGAACCACTGGATAAGTGTTATTTCGTATTGCTCGGCTGCGTGAGGCAGTATTCGGTGGATAAGGCCGGGAAAGAGGTTACGTCCAACTTCTATACAGAAGAACAAGCCATAGCGTACTTCAATCGACCTAAACAGGGCAGCACTTCCGATTATTCGTTGATCTGTTTGGAATTTTGCGTTTTGGTTGTGGGCCAGTTAGACGCGGAACAAGGGATGTATGAAAAATATAAGCAATTGGAGACGATGACGCGAAGGATGATCGAAGAGAACTTTGGAGAGGTGCAAGATCAGTTCGCCGCGTTTATCGCCTCCACGCCCGAAGAGCGCTACAAAAACCTTTTGCTGAGCCGGCCCGGGCTCGCCGACCGGGTACCGCAGCATCAATTGGCGAGCTACCTAGGCATGACCCCCGAGTCGCTAAGCCGGATGAAAAAAAGGATCCGCTAAACGCCGGTAGAAACCCTTAGTTCTTTGCGGTCACCTTCCCTCCCCTAAACAGTAACCAGAGACCAAAACCCAATTCGCCGAAGATCATAGGCACCTTGAAGATATACTCCATGACGACAACGATAGGATCGGATGCGGATAGAAACATAGGAGCGAGATGGATGAGAATATAACCGGCGGATGCCAGAAGCAATAAAATACTGATGATTTTCGGGATATGGTCCGATGAAATAGCTACATAACCCACAATCAGGAGATGTCCGCCAAAAATGATCAGCCCTACCGACCAGATGGACTCGAACGCATCCAGGAATAGCATCGTAACGGCGGGAAGCTGTCCTTGGCCCAACCCGGCGAATTTTTCTGGAGAACCAGAGAGCAGCGACACGAACAATAAATTCAATATGGAAACTCCTAAGATTGCCGCGTAAGTCAGTCGAAACCAAGCGCTGAGCAAGGCCAAGGCCTCATGAACAGGCTTCAGGAAAACATAAATGGCCCAAGCGGCTACGATATCGCAAATCAGGATGAGGATCCAGCCCGCGATTTCGCTTTTCAACAGCAGATTGGCGGATCGAAGATGATTCCATGTGGCGCTGGCGTCGCCATGGCCCGTTAGGCTTTCATGGACAAAGCCATAGGAGAACGATGCCGCGATGGCCATGAGGAGCAGTGCCGCACCTCCGATTCGAGCCGCTTGGTGCCGAAACCCTCGTTCCCTTTCCAACGTTTGCATTCCATACAACCCCCTAAAATGATTTGAAATCATTCATCATTTTAGCCAAAGGGGCTGGAAGGGGCATTAACTTAAGTTAATTTTTCATTCTTGGTTCGCAATTTCTAATCCATATCAAAAACGGAACCGCCCCATTCGATCGAAAAGGCGGTTCCGTTTCATTTAAGCGGCGACTTACGCCAACCGCATTTTGAAATCTTCGTATCCAAACTCATGCAGGATTTCGCAGTCGCCATCCTTATGCTGCAGCACAAGTGCTGGCAACGGCATGCCGTTGAAGGTGGTGTTCTTCACCATCGAGTAGATCGCCATGTCGCCGAACACCAGGCGGTCGCCAGGCTTCAGCGGCTGGTCAAACGAGTAGTCGCCGATATTGTCCCCGGACAGGCAGGTTGGCCCGCCCAGCCGATAGGTATACGGCTTCTCGCCGGCTTCGCCCGAACCGAACAGCGGCGGACGGTACGGCATCTCGAGCACGTCCGGCATATGGCAGGAGGCCGAGGCATCAACAATGGCAATGTCCATGCCGTTCTTCATCGTATCCAGCACGGTCGTGATCAGGTAACCGGCGTTCAGCGCCACGGCTTCGCCCGGTTCCAGATACACTTCCAAACCGTATTTGTCCTGCATCCGCCGAATGCACGCTTCCAGCAACGGAATATCGTAGTCTTCCCGCGTGATGTGATGGCCGCCGCCGAAATTGATCCATTCCATTTGCGGCAGCCATGTTCCGAACTTCTCTTCAATCGCATCCAGCGTGGTCGACAAATCGTCCGAGTTCTGCTGGCACAAGGTATGAAAATGAAGACCAGACACGCCCTCCAAGAGTTCCGGACGGAAATGCTCGAGCGTCACGCCAAACCGCGATCCGACGGCGCAAGGGTTGTAGATGTCGTGCCCCACCTGCGTGGAGCATTCCGGGTTAATGCGCAGACCGATTTTTTTACCGGCCGCCAGCACCCGATCCCGGTACTTCTCCACTTGGGAGAACGAGTTAAAGATCACGTGATCGCAGAGCTCGATGATTTCGTCCATCTGATCGTCCCGGTAGGCCGGGGCAAAGACGTGATTCTCCTTGCCCATCGCCTCGTGACCGAGCCGGGCTTCGAACAGGCCGCTGGATGCCGTCCCGCTCAAATACTGGCCGATCAGCGGATAAGTGGTGTACATCGAAAATGCTTTTTGCGCCAAAATAATCTTCGCGCCCGTCCGCTCCATGATGCCGCCCAGGATCTTCAGGTTTTGTTCCAAAAGTTTCTCATCGACCACATAACAAGGTGTTGGCAGTTCGTCGAAGCGCATATTATCTAACGTACTCCGTTTCTTTGCGCTCTGCGGAGGTCTCCTCTTCCGGGAACGCGTCTACCAGCTCCGGATTGAAGCTTTCTTGCCAAGGCAGACCCCATTTGTTCAGCGCATCCATGAATGGATCCGGATCGAACTCTTCGATGTTGTAAACGCCCGGTTTGTTCCAAGTGCCGTTCATCAGCATCATCGCACCGATCATCGCCGGAACGCCGGTCGTGTAAGCTACGGCTTGGGAGCCGACTTCTTTGTAGCATTCTTCGTGGTCGCACACGTTATATACATAGTACAGCTTATCTTTACCGTCTTTTTTGCCTTTGAAAATACAACCGATGTTCGTTTTGCCTTTCGTACGCGGTCCAAGCGAAGACGGATCCGGCAGTACGGCTTTCAGGAACTGCAGCGGCACGATTTGCTTGCCTTCGAATTCGATCGGCTCAATCGAAGTCATGCCGACGTTTTCGAGGCATTTCAAGTGCGTGAGGTAGCTTTGGCCAAACGTCATGAAGAAGCGGATCCGTTTAATGCCTGGAATGTTAAGGGCCAGGGACTCGATTTCCTCATGGTGAAGCAGATACATATCCTTTTCCCCGATTTCAGGGAAGTTGTAGACGCGTTTGATCTCCATCGGCTCGGTTTCGATCCATTCGCCGTTCTCCCAGTAACTGCCCTTCGCGGACACTTCGCGGATGTTGATCTCCGGGTTGAAGTTCGTCGCAAACGGATAGCCGTGGTCGCCCGCATTGCAGTCGAGGATATCGATGTACTCGATTTCGTCGAAGTGATGTTTCAGGGCATACGCGGAAAATACGCCGGTTACGCCTGGGTCAAAGCCGCTGCCCAGCAGTGCGGTGATGCCGGCTTGTTCAAAGCGCTCGCGGTATTCCCATTGCCACTTGTATTCGAATTTCGCGGTATCTTCCGGCTCATAGTTCGCCGTATCCATGTAGTTCGTCTTGGTTGCCAGGCAGGCGTCCATGATCGTCAAATCCTGATACGGCAGAGCCAGGTTCATCACCACGTCCGGTTTAACTTCGTTGATCAGCGCGATCAGTTCGTCGACGTTGTTAGCATCGACTTGCGCCGTTGTGATTTTCGTCTTGCCGCCGTCCAGCTTCGCTTTCAGTGCGTCGCATTTCGACTTCGTGCGGCTGGCAATGCAGATTTCCTCAAAAACCTCGCTGTTTTGAACACATTTGTGGATGGCTACAGCAGCGACGCCGCCGCAGCCGATGATCAGTGCTTTTCCCATTTTTCCATCTCCTAACCTTCTTCGAATTTTGGCATAGCGGGCGTGAAACGTAAAAAAAGCAAGCGAACATACGCATACCTGCGCATCATCACTTGCTTCTGATATAGTCAATATTAAGTAAGCTCCAGAATGACGGACGAACGCCCGTCTGCATCGCCGTACGAAACCATCGCACGAACGCACGTAGTGGAAGTCTTAATATTCAATATATCATGCTTTGATCAGAGTCTATTTAGCAAATAATTCGCCTTTACCACTCTTATTGACCGTTTCACAAGTTGATGTGCATATGCACTGGTTGTAAAGTAACCAACTTATAAAATTTGAGCTTTTAACTCAATCAATAAGGCAACTAAGTTGCCAATCGGCATTTGACCCGGCTGTCCGTATGGCCTTAACTCTCTTGTAGGAAAGTGGTCAAAAATTATCTGCTTGGAAAGACTCGCGATATATTGAATACAACCTTTCCAAAAATCATGCTCCTTTATATTAGCAGGAACTGTTTCGGACGGCAATAGCTAATTTAAAATAAATTTTTCTTGAGTTTTAGGGTGCTTTACGTGGGTTGTTCGTCTGTTCGCGCGTCTACCCATCCATCTGCCCGTTCGTCTGCTCATCTGTCTTCCCGTACATCTGCGCGTCCGTCTGCCCGTCCATCTGCTCATCTGTCTGCGCGGCCGTCTGCGCTAACGCTTGCCACGAGTCTTATTTGGCAAAAAACAGGGGGGCTGGCGTACTAACGCTTGTCAGCGAGCTTATGGACGGAAAATACGCTGTAGAACTCGTAAAATCGACCCAATAGAGTTCCAGGTAAGCGTTACGCGTAGAAAACTTCCATTTTGGCGCGAATAGCGTTTGTCACAAGCGTTACACGACTAGGCTCATTCCGTCACACCCAGTCGAACCCGTAACCCTCCGTAACCCTCCGTAACCCTCCGTACCCCCATCGCACCCCGTCGCACAGCCCTAATCACCAACTTGACGCGAATCAAGGAAACCCTTTGGCATCCAGGTTACGATGAAGCCATCGATAACCGAAAGGGGATATGCCACATGGTCAACGTGAAATGGAAAGTAGAAGAGTTAACTTGTCCGAGCTGCATCAAGAAGATCGAAACCGTACTGACGAAACAGCCGGGGGTACAGGAAGCCAAAGTGTTGTTCCACTCCAGCCAAGTGAAAGTTGAGTTTGACGAGAAACAGGTGCAAGAGGAGCAACTGAGAAACGCAATGGCGAAGCTGGGTTACCCGGTCATTGGGGGAGGTCAGAGCGATGGCCAAACCTCGTAAAGCGGCAGCGTTGTTGGCGTCTGGGCTGCTTCTAGCCCTGGCGGGCGGGTTCCACCTCCTGGGCTGGGAGGTTGCACAGAATGGGGCGTTGCTGCTGGCGTCTGCGATATCCGGATGGACGATCGCGGTCAAGGCAGTTCAATCGCTTCGGATGTCCGCCTTCAGCATCGAGCTGTTGGTGACGATCGCGATGATCGGAGCGGTGATCCTAGGCGAATACGTTGAGGCGGCCGCAGTGGCCTTCTTGTTCCGGCTGGGGGCGTACCTCGAGGCGATTACGCTAGGCAAGACGCGCTCCGCCTTGAAGGCGTTGGTCGATCTGGCCCCAGCCGAAGCTATCGTCCTGCGGGACGGCACCCCGGTCAAGTTGCTCGCGTCCGAAGTGGTCCGGGGGGACCGGGTGCTTCTGCCTTCGGGCAGCAAAATCGCGGTCGACGGCCAGGTCGCTTCCGGTCAGGCCCTCGTTAACGAAGCTGCGATCACTGGAGAGCCGGTTCCCGTCGCTAAGCAGGTTCACGACCGCGTCTTCAGCGGAACGACCGTGGATACCGGATACCTTGAAGTCATCGCGGAGCAAGTTGGCGAAGACACGACCTTTGCCAAAATCATCGAGCTTGTCGAAGAAGCCCAGGAGTCCAAGGCAAAGACGCAAAAGTTCCTCGACAAATTTGCCTCCTACTATACGCCGGGCATGCTGGCGCTGGCGGTTCTGGTTTACTTTATCTCTCGAAATCCGGAGCTGGCGCTAACGTTTCTGGTGATCGCTTGTCCTGGGGCACTGGTCATTTCCGCTCCCGTGTCCATGGTGGCCGGACTCGGTAACGGAGCCGCGAACGGATTGCTGGTCAAGGGCGGAGAGGTTCTCGAAAACCTGGCAAAGGCGGAAGTCATCGTATTCGACAAGACGGGAACGTTGACGGAAGGCAGACCGGGCGTGGTTGCGGTACACACCTATGGCGGCACGCAGGAACGCGAGCTATTGATGCTGGCCGCCGCAGTCGAGTCTGCATCGGAGCATCCGCTTGGCCAGGCCATCGTGAACGCGGCGAAGGAGCGGGAAGTCGAGCCCGCCGAGCGGCCGGAGCGGGTGGAAGTGCACAAAGGAAGCGGGATTAGCGGAACGGTTGGCGGAAAGGCCGTTTTAGTTGGAAAACGGGAGTGGATGGATCATTTAGGCGTTGCGAAGAACAAGGAAGCGTGGACGGAGGCGGAACGTCAAGAGAAGCAGGGCTATACCGTCGTGTTTGTGGCAACTGACGAGAAATTGATCGGCATGGTCGCCATCACCGACCCTGTGCGGCCCGAAGCGAAGGAAGCGATCCGGGAACTCAAGCGGCAGGGGGTGAAGCGGGTCTTGATGCTGACCGGCGACAATCGACATGCCGCCCAACACGTCGCGGATCGGGTGGGGATCGACCAGGTTTACGCAGGGCTTTTACCGGCCGATAAAGTGGCGCATATCCAGGAATGGAAGCGTCAGGGGTACCGCGTCGCCATGCTTGGCGACGGCATCAACGACGCTCCGGCCATCGCCGCTGCTGACATCGGGATGGCAATGGGAGGGACGGGAACGGACGTTGCGATTGAGACGGCGGATGCCGTCATCATGACCGATCGGCTGGATAAACTGGTATACGCCCGCCAGCTGGCGAAACGCACGGTCCGCAACATGAAGCAAAACGTATCGTTTGCCGTGGCGGTGGTGGTTCTGTTGCTGGCAGGCGTATTAACGGAGCATATTTATCTGGCTTCCGGTATGTTTATTCACGAATTCAGCGTGCTGCTGGTGATTCTGAATGCACTTCGCTTGACGCGGCGCGGGCGCAGTTCCGGCCGGAATAAGGGGCGGGACGCAGAACCCAAGGCAATTACAGGCGTCTAAGTTGCTCCAGGATGTCCTCCGGATCGGGGCGTTTCATGAAATCCGGCTCGACATAGGCGGAGCGGACGATACCCGATTCGTCGATCATAAACGTGGATGTAACTGGCAAGATCCAGCGGTTGGTAGCATTGTATTCAGCTAGATCCAGGTTGAATTTGTTAAGAAAGATGTCCTGAATGTAGTCCGGTACATCGTACAGAATGTTATAAGCCGCCGCAGTTAATCCGTTCGTATCGCTCAGGACCTGGAATTGAAGATCTTCTTTCTCTTGCTGAGTCAGTGTATTATCGGGACTTTGCGGACTAACGGCAATCAAACGGCCGCCGATGGCTTCGATTTGCGGAAGCACCTTCTGGTACGAACGTAACTGCATATTGCAGAAGGGGCACCATCCTCCCCGATAAAAAGTTAGCACAACCGGACCTTGGGACAATTCGTCGTACAGATTCACGGCTTGCCCAAGCGAGTTGTTTAAAGTAAAGTCTTTAGCTTTTTGGCCTTCCGACAGACCGAACGCATTGCCCGCTTGCTGTTGCCCATTGATCAAGCGGAATAACTCGTTATACACATCGGCTGGGGTATTTGCAATAAACTCTTGTCTCATTTGATCCAGGGTTTGCGTGAATGTCATCTTCATACACCTCATTTAGGTAGATACGGCGGCCCTTCCGCTGTACGGGGTGGGGACTTCCGTTCGTTCTATTTTTGGAGTGACCACTCCATTTTTTAAGCTGATCTCATTTTATTTAAATTTTTTTGGATTGTCAACTCCATTTTTCAGAAAAGGAGGATGTTCCTCCTTCGCAGATCACACAAAAACCCCGCAACCCGGCGTTTACCGCCGGTTACGGGGTCCATTAAAAACGTAGATTAACCTCCTCTGCTGTGGCCGATTCCGGGTGCAAGCCCGGGTTGTCTCTTTTTACTTGGAGACCGAACGGCGCACCGTCATCATACGAGATAGGAACGGATATGCTCCAAGATCGCATCGAGCACAGCCTCTAGCGCGCAGATATCCTTGCGGACCTGCGTCATCAGCAGGCCGCCCTGCAAGGCAGTCAACAGCGCCAACGCCAGCCGGTCCGGGTCAGCATCAGCGCGCATTTCTCCACGTGCATGCATCGCGCGCAGCCCTTGGCTGATCGCCTGCTCCCACTGCAGGAAACCCGCGGCAAGCGCCGTGCGGGCTGCCGGTTCCATGTCCGCAAGCTCGCTGGCCAGCGAACCGATCGGGCAACCGCCTTGATACTCTCGGTCAACCTGCAGTTGAATAACGGCGTCGCGCCAGGTTTGCAGCGCCTCCATGCTGTCCAGATGGCTAAGCAAAGGCTCTTGTGCGCCCAGCACCTGCTCCGTCTGGAACAGGATGACGGCCTGCACCAGCTCTCGCTTCTCTTTGAAGTAGTGATAAAGCTGGGAGGAGCTGACCTTGGCTTCCTTCTGTACATCCTCCACGCTCGTTCCGGCAACGCCGCGTTCGAACATCAGTCCGGCGGCGGCCGCGACGATGCGGCTGCGCGTTTCTTTTCCCTTCTTTGTGAGCTTCTGTTCCGAGTTGATTGTTGTCTTCGTGTTCTTCATGAGCTTAGTATATCAAAAATGGAGTTATCCATCCAGAAATGAATGACGCCTTTCCGGTGCACACTAGGGATCGAGATATGTGTCACAGAGGAGGTCAAACAAATGAAACTTGAAGCAAGGGGCGGCATCCGTCTCATAGGGAGATTGGCGATGCTGCTTGCCCTGTTGGCATTTTCGCTTTCGTTCGAGGGGGGGAGCGCAGAGGCTTCCCGGCCGGAGGGGGAGGGCATCTCGGCCTCACTGTCGGCAGCGCTGCGCCAGGGCGGCTACGTGATTTACGTCCGGCACGGCGAAGCCAACATCGGCGAGGACCAGCCAGGGCTGCGGCCGGAGGACTGTGCGACGCAGCGCAATTTGTCCGCCGTCGGCCGCGACCAGGCGCGCCAATTCGGCGACGCGCTGCGGGCGCGTGGCATCCCGGTGGCGACGCCGGTGCTGGCCAGCCCGCTGTGCCGGACGCGCGAAACCGCCGCACTGGCCTTTGGCCCCGCCCGGGTGCAGGCCGTGCCGGCGCTGCTCGGGCTGGCGCGGCTAGGCGCCCCCGGCGGGGCGGCAGCGCCCGCGGAGCGGGAGGCGACTTTGTGCGCGCTGGATGCGCTGCTGGAGGAGCCGCCTCCGGCCGGCGCCAACCGCGTGATCGTCGCCCACAGCTTCCCGCCGGGCGTCGGGTTTGGACCGCTCCCTGAGTTGGGAGCGGTCATCGTGCACCCGCACGGCCGGGGGCAGGGCTACGATCTCGTGGCCCGCGTCCCGTTGGACGCTTGGGCCAGCCTGCCGGCCCGGTAGGCAAACCCGCAGAAGCTTCAGGCCACTATTGAGGCGGCCTGAAGCTTTTTTTCAAGGCAGCATTCCGCTAACGGACCGTAAAGACTTTATTGTCCAATTTCCCGGAGATTTTCCGTGCTTACGGACGGGAATGACGTTATTTCAAGGACGCTAGCTAAATTCGCATCCATTTGGAGCCTATAGGGTCTTTGGAGTCCGTTAGATTTGGGGAGAGTGTCATTTAGCACCAATAACGGCTCTCCGGTCCGTTAGCCCCCTTGCTTTTTAACCCTATTCCCCCACTTCGCTTGGTTTACCCCCTCCCTCTTTACTCTTCGGCATCGCTTATTGTCTTTACCTCACCCGCTCATCATAGCCTTACGCCTATATGCTTGCGTTTCCGGAAACATATGTTACTATTAACATAGGTTAATGAAAACAGGAGTGAGTCAAATGTCGATCAACTATGCGATTCTTGGGATGCTGAGCGCCCGTTCCCTGACTGGCTATGACTTGAAGAAGATCATCCAGGATTCGCCGTTCATGCCCTGGTCGGGCAACAACAATCAAATCTACAAGGCACTGGTGGAATTGCTGGAAGAGGGGTGGGTGACCAACGAGGTGCACCATCAGGACAGCGCCCCGTCGAAGAAGATCTATACGATCACCGATGCCGGGCGGGAAGAGCTGAAGGCCTGGGTGCTGTCTCCGCCGGAGCTGCCGGAGTTCAAAAACACCTTCCTGGTGCGCCTCGCCTGGGCGGATTCGCTAGATTCAAACGAGCTGAATGCACTCCTCACGGGGTATGAGCAGGAAATTTACCTGCAGATCGCCGCAGAAGAGGAGAAGCTGCGCAGGGGTGAGTTCTCACCGCGCCGCACAACCCGCGAAGCCTATCTATGGGAGCAAATCCACGGCCGTGTCCTGGAGCAATACCGGAGCGAACTCGACTGGATCCGCCAACTGCGCGAAGACCTGGGAATTCGTCATCCGAAGGAAGGGGAGAACCATACCATGAACTATCAACTTGTGGAAAAAAACAATCAAACGATCGTCGTCGTGTCGTCCGCCGAACCACCGATCGCGACCGGTAAGGACGCCATTGGCCTGATCGAAGTGTGCATCGAGCATAACGTAGGACGGATCGCCGTTCATGCCGAGGCGTTGTCTGAGGACTTTTTTAAGTTAAGAACAGGAGTGGCCGGAGAAATTCTGCAGAAATTCGTGAACTTCTCGCTCCGCGCCGCCATTATTGTTGCCGACGGGAGCTTGATTAAAGGGCGGATGAAGGAGCTGCTCGCCGAATCCAATCGAGGCAACATGTTCCGAGTATTTGCCAGTCAAGCCGAAGCGGAGGAATGGTTGGCGGGAGAATAAGAAGAGGCTTGTACGCCTCCCAAGTGGGCCTTGCTGGTGATGCATGTCCCGGAGATGGTATAATTTGCTTATGGAAAATGCGCTTGGGAGGCCAATCGATGAGAGAAGAGCTTTTGGAACAATTGCAAACGTGGCATGAAGAAGATGAGTACGAACAGATCGTTCAAGCCATTATGGACGTGCCGGCGGAGGAAAGAGATTATGAGCTCGTTAACCATTTAGGGCGGGCGCTGAACAATCTGGAGCGGTATGATGAGGCGGTCGGGCAGTTCCTAACTGTTACCGCGGAGGGCCAAGAGGATCCGCTTTGGCATTACCGGATCGGCTTGGCGTATTACTACTTGGGCCGGTACGACGAAGCGCGGACGGCGTTCGAGAACGCCGATCGGTTGGAGCCGGGAGACGAGGACACTCTGGAATTCCTGAGCTGGATCGAGGAAAAGACGGCCGAGGGCGCATCTGGATCGGAAGCGACTCCGAACGAGGCAGCATCTGAGACGGAAGCGACGAAGCCGGAGGCCGGGCAAACCTTGGCGGCACCGGTTACTTTCGAGGGTGACTTCGACGCGGCGAGCTTCTGGGATGACGGCAATCCCGCGGCCGAAAAGTACGTCTCCGCACCGCCAACTGACGCATTAATCGAGTCCGTGGAGGAGTCGCTTGTTTTCCGTCTGCCGGCTTTTTACGTGAACCTGATGAAAGTGCATAATGGCGGAATCCCCCGGGGGCGATACTTCCGGAGCGAATCCGGCGAGACCGTCGAAATTTTAGGTCTCATGGGCATCGGGCGCGAGAAACCGCACTCGCTGTGCGGAGCCGCCGGGAGCCGCGCGACGATCGAGCGGGAGGGGTATCCCGAATTCGGCGTTGTCCTCTGCGATACGCCATCCGACGCCGGGGTGGTTATGCTCGACTACCGCGAATCCGCCAACGACGGCGAACCCGAAGTGGTTTACGTCGAGAAAGCGAGCAAGAAAGTCACCCGCCTGGCGCCGAGCTTCGAGGCGTTCGTCCGCGGGTTGACGGGCGGGGCGCAGCAAGGTTAGCCGCCATGTTCAAACCATGACGGGTCACGCGAGTGTGTGACAGTTGCTCGCATAAAATGCGGCGGTCCGTGCGCGAGTGTGGGTCCGGATTCCCAAAGAGGTCGTCAGGATCCTAGGTCCTGGCGGTCCCTTTTTGCCGCATGGAGTCGATTTTTCAAATATAATAGGCCTTTTCCACCTCAGACGAGCAATTGGATATGATTTATCGAATACAATATGGGAAATCATCACCGAAAGGCCCATTGTGTATGATATTTCGAATACAATAAGCCACTTTGCCCTTTCAGCGACCTATTATATATGATTTTTCGAATACAATATGGCGAATCATCGCCGAATGGCCCATTTAACTCGAAATTTCATACATAATCCTTCAAAGCTCCTTGAAAACAGGGAATAGGGAGTTCCTCGTTCCGCCTAAAAAGGGTAGAATAAGAGGAGAAGGAGAGGTACCCCATGGCACAATTAGTCTATAAGCAAATCATAGACGACCTGAAGGAGAAGATTTTCTCCGGACAGTTTGCGAATATGAGATTGCCGGACGAGCGCAGCCTGAGCGAGACGTACCAGGTGAGCCGCAGTTCGGTGAAGCGCGCGCTGACGAAGATGGAGCATGACGGCATTATTTTTAAAAAGCGCGGTTCCGGCACGTTCATCAATCCCCTATACATAAAAAATGAGTCCATCTTCAACTACGAAGGCTCCAATCTTGGGGTCACCGACAACTTCCAGATGCACGGCAAGAAGCCGAAGGTGAAGGTGCTCAGCTTTGAGGTGATTCCGCCGACCGAGGAATTGCAGCGCGATTTGTTTCTGGAGCCGCATGATTTCGTGTACAAAATCGTCCGTCTGCGCCTCTTCGACGAGGAGCCGTTTATGATCGAAACGGGGTACATCCCCATCAAAATCGTGCAGGACCTGAACCAGACGATTATCGAGGGATCGATCTTCAACTATTTGGAGGACTCGCGGAACTTGGCCGTGACCAAGTCGTTCCTGTCGATCTACGCCGAGCCGTCCAATTTGCAAGACCAGGAGCTGCTGCATTTGGCACCGAATGAGCCGGTCAGCATTATGGAGGGGATCTTTTTCTTAGATAACGGCACACCGTTCGAGTTCTCGCACATGCGGTTCCACTATAAATATTCGAAATTTAATACGTTCGTTTCGGTACAAGAGAAATAAGTGCGGAATGACATCCAAGCAGGCTGAACCAAGGTTCGGCCTGCTTTTTTTTATCCGGTGAGTGAAAATGGGCATGCTAAAGGCACTGAAAGATGCAGCGGCGGACCGATCAATTTTCATAGTATGTTCAATATTTCACGTAATTGGACCGTATCAATTTTTGAAAAGGTCGTTATTATAGAAGTATAGGTGAAAACATTCACAAGGTTAGAATCGAACGCAACAGAACAAGATCAGAAAAAGAAAAAACAAAGGGAGTGGAAGAAATGGCATTTACGATGACGCAATTCGATTATTCCTCCAAAACGTACCTGGCCAAGCTGGACGCTTATTGGCGCGCAACGAACTATATCTCGGTGGGGCAGTTGTACCTGAAGGACAACCCGCTGCTGCTGGAAACGTTGAAGGATTCGGATGTGAAGGTCAAGCCGATCGGGCACTGGGGCACGATTCCGGGCCAAAACTTCATTTACGCCCACCTGAACCGGGTCATCTGCAAATATGATCTGGATATGTTCTACGTCGAAGGACCGGGTCACGGCGGGCAAGTGATGGTATCGAACTCTTACCTGGATGGCAGCTATACGGAAATCTATCCGGAAATTACGCAGGATCTTCAAGGGATGAAGAAGTTGTTCAAGCAATTTTCCTTCCCGGGCGGGATTGCTTCCCACGCAGCGCCGGAGACGCCGGGGTCGATTCATGAAGGCGGGGAATTGGGGTATTCGCTTTCGCATGGCGCAGGCGCGATTTTGGACCACCCGAACCTCATTTCGGCGGTCGTCGTAGGCGACGGGGAAGCCGAAACCGGACCGCTTGCGGCTTCTTGGTTCTCCAACCGGTTCATCAACCCGATCACGGACGGGGCTGTTCTGCCGATCTTGCACTTGAATGGATTTAAGATCAGCAACCCAACGATCCTGTCTCGTCAAACGAACGAGGAAATGACCGCTTATTTCAAAGGCATGGGCTGGGAACCGATTTTCGTAGAAGGCGAAGATCCGGAGTTGATGCATCCGGTGATGGCGAAGGCGCTGGACACGATCGTTGAGAAAATCCAAGCCATCCAGAAGCATGCGCGCGAAACCGGGGACGCTACTCGTCCGGTATGGCCGATGCTGGTATTCCGTTCCCCGAAAGGCTGGACGGGACCAAAGGAATGGGGTGGCGTGCCGAACGAAAATTCGTTCCGTGCCCACCAAGTACCGATTCCGGTCGATCAGAAGAACATGCAACACGCTCCGGCTTTGCTGGAATGGATGAAGAGCTACCGTCCGGAAGAGCTGTTCTACGAGAACGGTCGTTTGAGAGACGAACTCGCCGAAATCCTGCCGAAGGGCAACCGCCGCATGGGCAAAAATCCAGTTACCGACGCCGGCCGTCTGGTGAAGGATCTGCGCCTCCCGAATTTCCGGGATTATGCCCTCGATAACTCCGTACCGGGTAAAGTTGTCGCTCAGGACATGGCTGTGTTGGGTAAATACGTAGCCGAGGTCGTTCAACTGAACGAAGCGAACAAGAACTTCCGCATCTTCGGCCCGGACGAAACGATGTCCAACCGCCTCGGACCGGTGTTTGACGTCACTAAACGCCAATGGCTGGACGCCGTGAAGGAGCCAAACGATGAATTCCTGGCTTCCTATGGTCGCGTCATCGATTCGCAGCTGTCCGAGCATCAGGCAGAAGGCCTGCTGGAAGGGTATGTGCTGACTGGGCGCCATGGCTTCTTCGCCAGCTACGAAGCGTTCCTGCGCGTAGTTGATTCGATGATTACCCAGCACTTCAAATGGCTACGCAAAGCGACGGACCATGGCTGGCGCGGGAAGATCCCGTCCTTGAACGTCGTGGCAACCTCCACGGTGTTCCAGCAGGATCACAACGGATATACGCACCAAGACCCAGGTTTGTTGGGCCATCTGGCTGACAAGAAGCCGGAGTTCATCCGCGAGTATTTGCCGGCGGACGCCAATACGCTGCTGGCCGTGTTTGATACGATCCTGAACGACCGTCAGAAGATCAACTTGATCGTCTCCTCCAAGCATCCGCGTCCGCAATGGTTTACGGCTGACGAAGCAGCGGAACTGGTGGAAAAAGGCTTGAAAGTGATCGACTGGGCCAGCACCGATCAAGGCGGCGAGCCGGATATCGTGTTCGCTTCCTCCGGCACGGAGCCGACGATGGAGAGCTTGGCTGCAATCAGCATTTTGCATGAGAAATTGCCGGATCTGAAAATCCGTTACATCAACGTTGTCGACCTGTTGAAGCTGAGAAGCCAGAAGCTGGATCCACGCGGCTTGTCCGATGCTGAATTCGACGCATTCTTTACCAAAGACAAACCGGTTGTGTTCGCGTTCCACGGTTATGAAGGCCTGATCAAGGACCTGTTCTTTGACCGCCACAACCATAACCTGCACGTGCATGGTTACCGGGAAAATGGCGACATCACAACGCCGTTCGATATGCGCGTAGTGAACCAAATGGACCGGTTCGACCTGGTCAAAGAAGCGGTCTTGAACCTGCCGAACGCCGAGCAATACGCTTCGATCGCCGACGAAATGGATGCGATGGTGAAGAAGCACCACGCGTACATCCGCGAGGAAGGCATCGACTTGCCGGAAGTGGAAAACTGGGTTTGGAAACCGCTGAAATAAGCGGATGCATGTTTAAGCCTGCTCCCCTATGGGGGGGCGGGCTTTTATGTTCGAAATGTTGCAACTCATACAACATTTGTTCCGCCATCCGCGCCCAGAATGGTTAATTTTGCCCCTCTCGGTTCACCCTAACGGGGTAGCTAGCAGTACCCATCTACCCCCAATAACCAACATGGAGTGAACTAGATATGACAAACGACCAAACGGCGCATCAGGAAGCCGTGGAGACCGTCCGGAAATTGATCAAAGGCATCGAGATCGCCATGCTCACCACCGTCACGCAGGAAGGGCTGGTGTCGCGTCCGATGAAAACCCAGGAGGTCGAATTCGACGGCGACCTCTGGTTTCTGACGAAAGAGGAGACAGATAAATACACCCAACTCAAGCAGCATCCCAGCGTCAACGTGTCGTACGTGGGGAACTCCTACGTTTCGGTACGCGGAACTGCCGAGGTGGTCAACGACCGGGCGAAGATCGACCAATTCTGGAATGCGGCCTACGCCAAATTCCTGCACACCACCAGCGATGACCCGAGTCTAGTCCTGATCAAAGTGAAGGCCGAGGCGGCAGAATACTGGGAAACGGGCAATCTCGTCAAGATGGTCAAGCGTATGTTCTCCCAACTGACCGGCAAAGAAACGGAAGCCGAATTGAACAAGACGGTGAAGTTGTAGTACCTCGCAAAAAGGAGCAGCAGGATTTTTTATCCCGCTGCTCTTTTTTCATCCTATTCGTTGCGGAGTGGCAGCTTCCGAAGGGCTTTTCGCTTCATCAGCCATTTCTCCAGGTAATACACGGCGATGACCATTACGGCGATGATTCCCAAATATTCGGCGATTACGCCAAAAACGTTCGGACCCGATCCGACCGATCCGATGCCGCGCCCTTCGCCACGTAATCCGCCACTGGGTTTCCCGGAATGGCCCAAGCCTTCGCGGGATCCTCCTTCGTCGCCGTCAGGCCATTGAGGTCTTTCGCCGCTCTCCCGATCGAAATCACCATCCGCATCCATTTGGCCTCTCTCCCGGTCACCGAAGTCACCCGCGTGTGCCGTCATCGATTTCAAGCCAAATACGTTACTGATGCTCTGCACATGACCGACGAAGTTTGTGGCGTACATTTGATAAACCCCAAATACCAGAAGGAGTGCCACAGCCACTTTGGCGAGGACCCCTAACCTAGGTTTCTTCATGCGGTAATGAATGATTTGGTGGAACACGCCCACGACCCATTTCCAATGCAGGCCAATATGTATGGCCACCAGGATCAGGACGAGGTAGGACACGGACATATGGGTCAGTTTAAACCAGGACTCGTTACCGACGTGGATATTGGGGAATACCACCCGGGAGATGAAGATCCCGCTGATGATCACGAATCCCATGGATACCAGCAGAAGCAAATTCAGGACATAGCTGAATCGCGTTTTGAGCGGCAATTTGCGGTCGAAGAGCTTCCTCGTGATCTTGGCTACCCAACGCCAATTCAGCAAAATATGGGTCAGAATCGCGCCGCCCATGGCGACACCGGCGATTTCATGGAAAGGGAGCCCGCCTAGCACCTGTTTGTTGAAGAAAAGGACAAACGTCAACGCCATCAGCAGATCTAGTCCGAATTTGACGTACATGATTTCCTTTTTCTTACGATCCCGCGGTGGGGTCTGTCGTTCCTGCATGGACTATTCAGCCTCCTTGGCGAAGTTCTTGATCTGGACCAAGGATACGCTGCGAACCTTTAATGAACCTTAAAAACGGGAAGGGTGTTCAAATAAAACAGGGCCCATCTCAGATGAGACGGGTCCTGTTCCTATGGTTCGTTATTTCACCGGAATCGCGATCTTCTGTCCGATCCGGATCAGATGCGGGTTGGACAGTTTGTTGTATTTAGCCAGAGCCTGCCACGTTGTGCCGTGCTCCAGCGCGATGTCGTACAGGGTGTCGCCTTTCTTGACGATGTAGACGGTGTCCGTCCCGGCCGAAGGAGCTGGAGCGGGAACGGGCGTCGGCTTCGTCGGAGCCGGAGCAGGAGCAGGAGCCGGTTCAGGTGATGGAGCTGGCGCAGGCGTCGGTGTCGGTGCCGGGTTGGCCGACTCGGTAGTCGAGCTCAGCTGGAAGGTGGCATAACCGTCCTTCGTGTCGGCCAGGTACTTCAAGCTGCCCGACTTGGAAGCCGTCTCTTTGGCGGCTGGTGAAGTTGCGAACGTGACGTTGGCCTTGCCGAACGGAGCGAGCGACCAGTTGCCGTCCGCGGTCGGGTTGATCGTGCCGTTCTCGCGGATGTAGTCGATGATCACCTGGCGGTTCTCATCCGGCGAGGCTAGAATGATCCGTTTGCCGTCCGGGTTCGCGAATTTGCTAGACGACGCGCGGTAGTTATTGCTAGCGACAACGAATTTTTGCGCCGGATCAATCGGTTTGCCATTATAAGACAGGTTCACGATGCGGCTCGATTTCTCGTTCAACACGCCGCCCTTGGCGTCGTATTTAGCCGGCTTCGTCACGTCGATTTGATACGTCACGCCGTCGATCACGTCGAAGTTGTACGTTGGGAAGTCATAGTTAACCAGTTCTTGAGCTTCCGTCTTGGCCGGATCGATTTGGTTGAACTGCCCGGCAGACCATTCGAGCCATTCCTTCAGCTCAGCGCCGGTCACCAGCACGGCATTCACCGTGTTGGAATACAGGTACAGGTCGGCCACGTTCTTGATGGCGATGTCGCCTGCCGGAATGTCGGTGTAGTAGTTCGCGCCTTGGCGTCCGCCGGCTTTAAACGGGGCTCCAGCCGACAACACGGGCACGCCTTCATATTCTGTGCCCTGCAGATGCTTCTCTACGTACCATTTTTGCGCATTGGTCACGATTTGGATCGAGGGATCGTCTTGGATCAAAGCGAACCAGCTATTGATCGGCGCGCTGGTTTTGCCGACCGGTCCACGGACATACTCCAGCGTGTGCTCGTGATCCTCTTGGATTGCATCCCAAATCGTTGGGTCCGCGTCCACCAACGACTTCTTATTCACGGTGTCGAAGATGGGCTTTACGGCCACTTTGGAGTTCTTCACCGACCAGGCATCGCCGGATTTCTCCAGCGTCAGGTCGATGATTCCGAGGTTGTTGCCCCAATACCCCGGTTCGACGGCCGGTACGCCGTTGATCGTGCCTTTGGCCAAGTCGACGCCCGTCTTACCTTCAAAAGAGGCATCCGGGAATACCTTATGCGCGTGGCCGAACAAGATCGCGTCGATGCCTTCTACCTTGCTCAGGTACAGGACCGAGTTCTCCATCAGCGGCGTTTGCGGGATGTCCTCGAAGCCGGAGTGCGGCACCGCGATGATGAGGTCGGCGCCTTCTTTTTTCATCTGAGGCACGAATTTCTTCGCCGTCTCCACGATATCCTTCGTTACCAGCTTCCCTTCGAGATGCGCTTTGTCCCAGGATAGGATTTGCGGCGGTACGAAGCCGATGATTCCGACCTTCAGCTTGTGCTTCGCGCCCGTGCTGTCGGTTACCTCTTTATCGAGGATGAGATAAGGGGTGAAGGCGTTCTTGTCGTTCGATGGATCTTGATCCTTATCGTCCAGATAGATGTTGGCATTGACGTAAGGAAAATTCGAGCCTTTGAGGGCGGTCTTGAGGAAGTCGAGGCCATAGTTGAACTCGTGGTTGCCGAAGTTGCCGGCATCATAACCGAGCAAATTCATCGCTTTGTAGACGGGATGGGTCTCGCCCTCCTGCAGCTTGTCCACGGTTGCAACGTAATCGCCCAGCGGGTTGCCCTGAATCAGGTCGCCGTTATCGATGAGCAAGCTGTTCTTCGCTTCCGAGCGAGCTTGTTTGATCAGCGTAGCCGTCTTAGCCAAGCCGTACTCGTCGGTTGGCTTGTCCGCAAAGTAATCATAGTTAACAATGTTCACGTGCAGATCGGTGGTCTCCAGGATGCGAAGCTCGACGGTCGCCGCTCCGGTACTGTCCGCTGCAGATGCCGAGAACGGCAGGGCTGCCAAACTAGCTGCCAACAGGGATGAGATCAGGATGAATTTCAGACTGCGAGGTTTGTTCAAGTTCATTCCTCCTTCGAATTTGGGTACTCCCTGACATGGGTCATACGAAGCTTTGTGCCGAAAAATTATTTTAAATTGACTTTAATATTTTATATGAATTGGTAGGGATTGTCATGGGGGAAATTTCTATTTCACGAGAAGGAGAAAGATAACAGATTGTGCAGGAGGTACAAGGTGGGGAATCGGAAATCTATATGAAAAACCGAATAGAATGAGGCGTTTCCGCAGACTTCCGATGGATTCTATATGAAAAATCGCGTACAATCGGCCATTTCCGGTATTTCTATCCAATTGGATATGAAAAATCGAATAGATTACCGTTGAAAGCCCGGAAATAGGAAAGGCGACCGGAGGTTAAAGTCCGATCGCCTTCTCTTTAGGATTCTTCAGCGGTTTGTGCTGCCGTCTCTTCCGTTTTTTTCGATCCGGCCGCTCCTTTTCGGTTGGGCATGAAGATCGTGACCGCCAGTATCAAGACGCTTAGCACAGCCATGTACAGATAGGCGTCGTTCGTGCCAAGGATCGATGACATCTCCTTCAGTTGGGCCTTGGAAAGTGCCCGGCCCGATTCCATCAAATCGGCGGCGTGGAATTTGGTTCTCGCCGTATAGATCGTGACGACCAGCGCCGTTCCGATCGCCCCCGCCACTTGCCGGACCGTGTTCGTCACGGCGGAACCGTGCGTGTTCATGTGCTTCGGTAGGGCGTTTAATCCAGCGGTGTTGAGCGGCATCGTGAGGAAGCTCAACCCGATGCGCAAGACGATCGTTCGCACGACCAAGTAGGTATAGGTCGTCGTTTCGGTTAAATGCGTCACTCCCCAGATGGCGGGAATCGTGAAGAGCAAACCGATGATGGCGATAGGCTTGACCCCGAACTTATCCAATAAGCGTCCGGAAACCGGTGACAATAATGCGTTGATCAAGGCCCCCGGCAACAGAAGCAAACCGGTCTCCAGCACCGAAAACCCCCGGCTGGCCTGCAAGTAAATCGGCAGCAAGATCATATCTGCATACATGACCATCATAATCAATACGCTGATGATCGTCGTGACCGTATACATCTTGTCCTGAAACACTCTCAAGTTCATAAGCGGGGTGGAAGCCTTCAATTGTCGCCGGCAGAACAGGAACAGAAAAATACCACCGACGAGGAGACAAGCCAGCACTTCGGCACTCCCCCAGCCTTTATTGCCCGCGTTGCTGAAGCCAAACAGAATACCGCCAAAGCCTATGGTCGAGTAGACGATGCTGACAAGATCCAGCTTCGGTTTCGAGGTCTCCGAGACATTCACCAAATATTTCAGGGCCAACGGAATGACGAGGGCGACCAGCGGCACCATCCCGATGAAAATCCAGCGCCATGATAGATGCTCGATGACGAAGCCGGCTAAGGTTGGCCCGATCGCTGGAGCGACGATCATGGCGAGGCCGATGAGCCCCATGGCCGCTCCGCGTCCTTCTTTGGGGAACACCACCAACACAACCATCATCAAGAGGGGCATGATAATGCCGGCGCCCGCGGCTTGGATCAGCCGTCCTGTTAACAGAAACGGAAAGCTTGGCGCGATGGCGTTGATGAATGTTCCGACCAGTAGTAGGAGCATGGAGCAGATAAACAACTGGCGGGTCGTAAACCGTTGCATGAGGAATGCAGTGACCGGCACCAAAATCCCGTTTACAAGCATGAAGCCGGTAATCAGCCACTGAACGGTCGTCGCGGTAATCGCGAATTCCTTCATTAGATCGGGCAACGCGACGTTGAGGATCGTTTGGTTCAGGATCGATAAGAATGAGCCCAATAGCAGGACGGGCATCAGGATTTTTTTATTCACCTGTGGGGTTGAGGGATTCAAGGTCGGGCTCCTTTCAAAAGGTCATTTATTGACGTAACGTCGACTAATTGATACTCTGTCGATAAAACATAGTATCATGCGAGCCGGCAAAAGGCCATTTACACTTTACGGAGATGTGTAGACTATGCGACAGGGGGACGGAACGATGTCGAATAAGTTGCAGATGATCATCAAAGGAGAGATGAGATGTCGACCAATCCAGAAGAGAAGGTAGATCCTCGGGTCACGCGAACGAAACGCCTGTTTAGGGAGGCGCTGATTGCGTTGCTGCAGGAGAGCGCCGATCCGCATAAAATCACTGTCCAGGGTTTGGCGAGTCGTGCGGGATTGAACCGGGCTACGTTTTATTTGCATTACCGCGACGTGGAGGATTTACTGGAGCAGTTAACGAGGGAAGTGCTGGACGAGCTGGCCCGAAGAATGCGTCCGCTCACCGAGAGCGGCCCGTCTAAGGAGCAATCGCCTCTGGTTTCGTTTTTGGAGCAAATTTACGAGAACGCGGCATTATTTCAGGTCCTCATGGAAAATAAGGAGTTCCGCCACCGGTTATTCGCGATGCTCACCGATATCGTTTCGATTCGAAGGGAGCGGAGGAAGACGGCGGATCCCGCGAAGCAGGTTCCCATCCAAATCGTTGCCGCCTCATCGCTTGGCATCGTTTCTTGGTGGATCGAAGAAGGCACCCCGTATAGTCCAAGCTACTTGGCCGACCAAATCAACCAGATGTATCGAAGAAAGTGATCGGCTGCAGAAAGCTTGCGAAGAAGACCTTGCTTGATCGCTGCGAAGCGCGGGTGAGGTCTTTTGGCTAGAGGAGCTACTTCACATCATTGACACAGGAGTTTACCGAGAGAAGTCGAATGTATCCTTTAACGGAGGAGTACGTATGGATTGAAGCCCAAAGGAGGAGAGATGGATGTCGGTAGGCATTCTAGCGCATTTGCTCGGGAAGCAGCCCTTTCGGGAACTGGCGGCGAAGGTAGCCGCATATGAGTTTCCGTATGTGCAGTTGGCTTTGTCCAAGGCCATTTCGGATGTGGATTGCTCGTTGGGAAAAATAAGCCCGGGATTGGCCTCCGAGATCGGTGGCGCTTTTGCGGATCAGGGCGTCCGGATTGCCGTACTCGGCTGCTACGCCAGCCTGATCGATTTGGCTGACGAGAGTTACCGGCACAACGTGGACCGGTTTAAAGAGCATTTGCGGCATGCGCGGCATTTCGGCGCGCCGATCGTGGCGACGGAGGTGGGCAAGCCGGCGGATCGAAGCCGCCTGCCGGAGTATGAGGAGCGCCTCAACCGCGCATTGGAGGAGCTTGTAGAAGTAGCGGAGCGCTGGGGCGTGACCATTGGTCTCGAAGCCGCCCAAGGTCATCTCATCGATTCGCCGGAGACGATGGCGCAAACCCTGGAACGCTTCCCGTCCTCCTGCGTTGGCGTCGTCATCGATCCTTGCAACTTGATGAATGCCGATAACTTTACCCGCCAGGATGAAGTCATTCAAACGGCCTTCGACCTGCTGGGCCCCCGCATCGTGAGCGCCCACGCCAAGGATTTGCAGCGCAGCCCGAACGGCTTGCTGATCGAAACCGCCGCCGGGCTTGGGGAGTTGAATTACCCGCTGTTTTGGAAGCTGCTGGAGCAACACAAACCGCGTGGATTCGTAACATTGGAAGGCGTGACAGAAGAGCAGTGCGCCGAGGCAGCAAGATTCGTACACGAAGGGAGAGCGCAAGGATGAGGCATACGAAAGAGAGTTTATTCAAGCAACTGGAGGCGTTAGGCCTGGACGGTACGGGAACGGTGCTGGTCCATTCCTCCATGAAAAGCTTAGGCGAAGTGGAGGGCGGAGCGGATACCGTGTTGGATGCTTTTTCGGCGTATATGGAGCAAGGGTTGCTGGTGTTGCCTACGCATACCTGGTCGTACATCAATAGGGATCAGCCTCGGTTCGAGGTCGAAAATTCACCGGTGTGTGTGGGCATTCTACCGGAGCTCTTCCGTAAAAGGCCGGGGGTCATTCGCTCGTGGCATCCAACTCACTCGGTCGCCGCTTTGGGGCGGGAGGCCGAGGCGTTTACGGCGGAGGATCATCTGTTCGATACGCCTTGTGCCCGAGGTTCCTCGTGGGGGAAGCTGTTGGACCGCAAAGCGACGATTCTGCTGGTGGGGGTTGATTTGAAACGGAATACCTTCATTCATGGCGTTGAGGAATGGGTGGATATCCCGGGTAGAATGACGGACGAACACGAGATGTTATACACGATTACGCCGGACGGCACGGAGATTCCGGTCCCTTCCCGCAGGCATTGCGGGTTGCCTTGGTCGGAACATTTTTGGAAAGTCGAAGAAGTCCTTGAGGTTCGCGGCGCGATGCGTAAGGGCAAACTGGGGGAAGCGGTTGTTCGAGTTTGCGATGCGGCTGCCGTGGCGGAAGTGATCACGGAAATGTTAAGGGAGGAGCCGGATTTGTTCTCCGATAACGAGCCGTTGAAGAACCCGGAGCGCTGGATGGGAACATCGCATATTGAATAGCAGGAGGAGAATCAGATGAAGACGATCAACGTACAGAAGCTGGTGGACACGTTCCGTTTGGAAGTGCTGGCAGGGGAGGAGCACCTGGGTCGCGAGATCGATCGTCCCCGGGCGCATCGGCCGGGGCTGGAGTTCGTGGGATATTTCGATTTTTTTCCGATGAACCGAGTGCAGGTGCTGGGACGTAAGGAGATCAATTATTTGCTGACGTTAAGCGTGGAGGAACGCAAGCTGCATATCGGGAATATCGTCAAATATCACCCTCCGTGCTTCATTGTGACGTCCGGACAACAAGAGATTCCTTATTTGGAGCTGTACTGCGAGGAGGAGGGCATCCCGCTGCTGCGTACCAAGGAAACGGCGACGGAGTTTATCGCCAAGCTGGACGGTTACCTGGTCAAGGCATTGGCTCCGGAAATTTCAATCCACGGAGTGTGCGTCAACGTATCGGGGATCGGCATCCTGCTTCGCGGCAAGTCCGGGATCGGCAAAAGCGAAACGGCGCATACGCTGATCCGCAGGGGGCACCGTTTTGTCGCGGACGATATCGTGGTGTTGAAGAAATTGAGCCCCACCACGCTGCTCGGAACCCATAACGAGACAACCCGCGAATTCCTGGCATTACGCAGCATCGGGCTGATTAACGTGGTCCGCCAATACGGACGCCGGGCCTTTCAAGATGAGACGCGGATCGTCTTGGATATCGAGCTGGTGCCGTGGCAGGAGAATGCCCTCAACAACGAACTGGAGACGGTGCCGCAGTTCACGGAATACTTAGGCGTCCAAATCCCGCATATCGAAATCCAGCTCCAACCCGGCCGGGACGTCGCCGGCCTGATCGAGGCCGCGGCGAACAACTGGTACTTGAAGCAACTAGGTTACAGCGCGGTAGATGAGTTTATGAAGCGGATTGAGGGGGAGATGGGGGTGTAGGGGCGAGGGGCTCCTATGGCTCCATCGACGAGCGAACTTTCTTCCACTTGCGGATTTTGCTGCGGAAGGATTTGAAAGGCGCTACGGTATTGATGTGGACCCATTTCCAAATCGGCCAGTTGGATGGAGTTGAAGCAGCCCACCTTCTGCCTCCCGGCGCAAATAATTCTTCATCGCTGAAACTCTCAAGCCAGGGCGTCAGCTCATCGACAGCCGCTATAAACAACGCTTTGAGTTGGGACAAGGTTTGGTCCCGATACGGGTCATAGAAGCTTTGATATAAACCACCTAATTGATTCCACTTAAATCCGGGCGCGGGAGTAACGACTTCTTTGCCTTCCAGTTCGTTGCGATCCCACCCGCGAATGAGATTGATCCAGCCCAGCTGATAGGCAATCATCTCCTGTGGCGTACGGTCCACTTCCTCCAACCGCAAGGCTTTATCCGTTTCGGAGATTCCCTCGAATTCCGCGATAAAGAGCTGAGCGGTTTTTTGGATTTCAGAGATTAGAGCTTGTTTGTTAGCGTATCCTTGCATGGCTGGATTCCTCCATGTGCGATTTTTATACCTATTATAACTCTCAGCGATATGTTAAGCCTCCCTATTTACAAACCAACGGTCGGTATTTATAATGAAATTACATAAAATTTGAAGTATGATCTGGAGGGTTGGTTTTGAAACAGGAGGAGCGCAGACAACGAACGTTAAGACAGCTGATCGATGCAACGAAAGCGTTGATTCAGGAGAAGGGATGCCATTCGATTACGATGCAGGACATCATGGGCAGATCCGGCCTGTCTAAAGGCGCGATTTTCCACTACGTCAACAGTAAGGATGAACTCTTTGTGATGCTTCTGCAAGAAGGGCTTGAAGAAACCAACAGACGCTTCATGAATGAGATCGAGGAAGGTCGACGGAACTTTGATGATCCGATGCAGAAAATCAAGGACAGCATTGTCGAATACGAAAATCCGCAGAACGTGACCAACAAAGTGCTCGTGTACTTGTTCGGCAAAGAGGAGGATCCGGCGGTTGCGGAGGCCTTGAAGCAGTATTACGACCGGTCCGTTTTCTTATCTCAACTATGGATTGAAACAGGTCAGCAGCACGGCGTCATACCCAAAACGGTTGAGGCGGACAAAACGGCGGAATGGTTCACCTTGATGACACTCGGCTTCCGAATTCGCGCAAGAATTCCGAATGTGCAGGCGATAGTTAAAGCGCAGGACTTAACCGCGCTAATGACGGACATTTTGAACCCCGGCAAAAAACGGGAAGAGAAAGGATGAGCGGGCGTGGGAATTTGGTTAACCTTGCATGTTTTTGGTGTCTTATTGATGGTTGGGAATATCGTAACGGCAGCATTTTGGAAAATACAGGCCGACCGGACTCGAAATCCACTAATCATGCACGATGCAGCTAAGAATGTAATGATTGCGGACTATATTTTTACGATTCCCGGGCTTGCCCTGATCGTCCTTTCCGGCGGCATGATGATGGGAAGTTTGGGCTACTCCTTGACGGGGGCGAATTGGCTTACCTTCTCCTTGAGCCTGTTTGCCGTGACCGGGCTGATCTGGCTGCTCATCCTCATTCCCATGCAGCGCAAAATGATCCGCCTGAGCGCCGATGGCATTAAGAGTGGCACCGTCACAGCGGAATATCATAAGGCCTCTCGAAATTGGGCGGTGTATGGCACGATGGCTACCTTGCTGCCGCTCGGGATTCTTTTTCTCATGATCACCAAAGGTTTCTAATGCCATGGGATTCGCTTAATCTGAAAATAACGGAGGTCTGCTCATGGAACCCCTGATTACCCTTATCGTTGTTACGCTGGTGATCCTTGCCTTGGGAGCTGCGGGAGTCAAACGACTGCGAACTTGGCCGATTGCCCTCCGGGGCGGGGTTGCAGCGATGTTTGTGTTGACCGGTACGGTGCATTTCGTTTGGATGCGGGAGGAGCTTATAAGCATGGTGCCGCCCATTTTGCCTTACCCTGGATTTATTGTCACGCTCACCGGTGTTTTGGAGTTGGCGGGAGCTATTGGCTTACTGTGGCGCCCGACGATCATCTGGGCGGCGGGAGGGCTCTCGCTTCTCCTCCTCTGCATGTTTCCGGCAAATGTAAATTATGCCCTTTCCGGGATGGCGACAGCCGCGCACGATGCGGTGCTTCCCCGCACGTTGATGCAAATCGTCTTTCTGTCAGCGACTCTGGCCATTATGGTTTATTACTTGCGGCATCGAACCCCGAACTCGTAAGACGGATTTAGGCGGGATTTGACGAATCTTCCATTTCGTAATAACTTGGGAGTAGGAAGAATGTACCAAGGGCCAAAGCATGGCCACACCAAGAGACGACAAGAGGCGGGCCCCGAATCATCAAGGGGGAGGACCGCCTCTTTTTTGCGCCGTTTACGCGCGGCTCAAACGCTATTACACCAAGGATAGGAGTACAAACATGAATGAAGAGCTGATCCAAATGCTGCTCGCTTTTCGGGAGGAGCGGAACTGGGGACAATTCCATAATCCGAAGGATTTGGCGATCTCGTTAAGCCTGGAGGCGTCCGAATTGCTGGAGAATTTTCAATGGAAATCGTCCGAAGAGGCGGTATCGTAGAAGAGACAAGACATCGCCGACGAACTGGCCGACGTGCTGATTTACTCCGTGTATCTGGCCGATGCGCTGGACCTCAACATCGAGGAGATCATTCGCGACAAAATGCGGCGGAACGGTGCCAAGTATCCGGTGGACAAGTCTTTTGGCAAGATGACGAAATATAACGAGCTATAGGAGTGCGGCAGCATGATTATTTATAGCAGCAATGCGTTGCAGTTTCGCGATTCGGTGGACCGCAACCAGATTACCGTGGAGATCGAGCAAGCTTTTATGAGCAAGATGGGGATGAGACCCAGCCCGGGCGAAAAAAGAGCCTGGAACAACTCCATGCAGTTTATGGAACGCGTCGTCCGAAACTCCAACATCGCTGACGATTGCGGCGTCATGATCGAATATAACATCCCAGCGACTAGCAAACGCATCGATTTTATCGTAGCGGGGCAGGACACGGAGGGCCGGGATAACTTCGTGATCGTGGAGCTAAAGCAATGGGATGCGGCGCGGGCGACGGATCGGGAGGATGTGGTCATGGCCTACATCAACGGTCGGCAGCGTGAGATCCCGCACCCCTCCTACCAGGCGTGGTCCTACCGCCAGTTTCTGGAGGATATGAACGAAGCGATTCATAGCAGCGATCTCAAGAGCTATTCCTGCGCTTATTTACATAACTACCGCGTTGCGGAGCCCGATCCGCTGAAGAACGAACGCTATCAGGACATCATCCGGGAAGCACCTTTGTTTATGGCGGACGATACGGCGAAGCTCCAAGAGTTTCTACATCAACACGTTGGTAAGGGAAACGGCATTAACCTGCTTTACCTCATCGAGAACGGCAAAATTCGTCCCTCAAAAAAACTCATCGATCACGTGGATGGGTTGTTCAAGGGGAATGCCGAGTTCATTTTGCTGGACGAGCAGAAGGTCGCCTACGAGACGATTATCAGCTTGGCCAAAGACCCAAGCCGTAAAAAGACAATCATTATCAAAGGCGGACCGGGTACCGGCAAATCCGTCATCTCCATGAATGCGCTTGGCGGCTTGTTGAAACACAAGTTAAACGCCAAGTTTGTTGCGCCTAATGCCTCCTTCCGAACGGTCATGGTGGAGACGCTGGCGAAGCAGCAACCCAAAAACAAAGCGCGGGTTCGCGGATTGTTTGCGGGATCGGGGCAATTTGTCGAAAGCCCGGAGAACTTCTTCGACGTGCTTATCGTTGATGAAGCCCACCGTCTCAAAGGAAAAGGAGCCTACCAATACCGTGGCGTCAACCAGATCGAGGATATCATCAAGGCCTCGAGGGTCAACGTCTTTTTCATCGATGAATTCCAGCGGATTCGACCGGATGATATCGGCACCGTAACGGAAATCGAGCGAATCGCAGGTGCCTATGGCTCCGAAATTCATGAGTACACCCTGTCGGCCCAGTTCCGTTGCTCGGGAGCCGAAGGCTTCATCAACTGGATCGATCATGTGTTGCAAATCCGCCCGACGGCCAACTTTAACGGCTGGGATCAAGACACTTTTGAATTCAAGCTGTTTGACACGCCAAATGCGGTCTATGAAAAGATTAAAACTAAGGTTGCGGCGGGGCACAAAGCGCGGATGCTCGCCGGATTCGCTTGGGACTGGACCAAAGACACCGAAGGCAACCGTAACGGTGAAGTCGCGGACGTCACCATCCCGGAGCACGGCTTCCAGATGCCGTGGAATGGCCGCTCCATCTCCAGCACCTGGGCCATCCACGAGGACGGTGTCGAGCAAATCGGCTGCGTCCACACTTCCCAAGGTCTGGAGTTCGACTACGTCGGTGTGATCATTGGTAACGACCTGAAATACGACCCAACTACCATGGAACTCTATGCTGATTACAACGAATATAAAGACACCATGGGCAAGAGAGGCCTAAAGAACAACCCTGACCAGCTCACCAAGCTGATCAAAAACATCTACAAGGTGTTGATTTCCAGAGGGATGAAGGGGTGTTATTTGTATTGTCGGGATAAGGAGTTGAGGGGGTATTTGAAGGGGCAGTTGAAAAGATTGACGAGTAACTAAATCTCGTAAAAACCAGAGGCACGACAATCTTGCGTTTTTTGATCGAATACCCAAACCATCAGTCTTATTACAAAAGGCGGATGGTTTTCTTTTTTGTCTAACGCCGACTTCAAAAAGCCGTGAATAGCCCCGTATGCTGCAGATTCAATTTGCTCCACAAACAAATTGATGTGCGTTTCGCCAGTTGATCGATAGACCAGTTGTTTCATAGCTTCACTGGTTCTCCTAAACATGAAGGTAGAGCAGTTGTGGGAAGCCTCATGAAGTAAACTGCAGTCAAATATAACGGTATCACCACAATAAATAATAGATTTTTCACCATCTAAAGGTTCTATAGAAACGTTGAGATATTCCATCGTTATTCCTTCTTCATATTTGGGAGTTCAAGGGAATGGTGGAAATAAACTAGTGACAATTTATATTTTAGTGCATATATACACTAATATCAACTAAATAATGTATATGTTGTTCTGTTTGTGGGCACAAAGCTTCTCTAATCTGATAGAGAGGTGGTAAATCGTGCTGCTGAAAATCATAGGCAAACGGATTAAGCAATTGCGGAAAGAACAAGGACTTACACAAGAGGAACTCGCTGAAAAAGCGGGTGTTAACGCATCATACATAGGAACTGTTGAACGTGGAGTCCGAAATATTTCCATCGAGACTCTTGAGAAAATCATTCAAGGGCTGGATGTACCTTTGGCGGTGATGTTTCAGTTTTACGAAACGAAGAACGTGGACTCATGGAAGGATAAGGCCGAGGTTTTAGAGGTTATAAGTTCACTGCTTTACAATCGTTCTTTGGAAGAGAACAAACTTATTTTTCGTGTGATTAAAGATATATTGGATACGAAAGATGTATAAGAATGTTGAAGTTAAAACACATCAGATAATTTAGGTATAAATTTTATAGTAAACTCTTTATATGGGAGATGAATTGATTTGTCGGAGCCGTTAACTATAAGAAAACTCATCGAAAAGATAACTTCTGGAGAAATTCGCATACCCGCATTTCAAAGAGGGTACGTATGGTCTTCAGAACAAGTTTCATATTTGCTGGATAGTATCTATAAAGGATTTCCTATTGGTACTATATTACTTTGGCGGACGCGGGAGAGATTAAAGGTTGAAAGAGACTTGGGTAACTTTACACTTCCAGATCCAAGAAAGGATTATCCGATAGACTATGTACTTGACGGTCAGCAAAGACTCACTTCTCTTTTCAGCGTTTTTCAAACAGAACTATCCCCTAACCAAAATGATGAGTGGCTAGATATCTATTTCGATTTCACAAGTAAGGATGTTGTTCAGGAGAGTAAGTTTGTTCCGCTTAAGGTTCAAGATTTTGATCCTACTCGATATTTTCCAATGAATTGTTTATTTGATTCGGTAAAATATCGAAAGGCCGCGGAAGGATTAGATGCTGATACCATAGTAGTTATTGATAAATTACAAGAGCGTTTTAAGGAAACTCTTATACCAATTCAAATTATGGAGACCGAAGATAAGCATCATGTTGCTATTGTTTTTGAAAGGATTAACCGATTCGGTACACAACTTGATACATTTCAGTTGTTGTCTGCCTGGAGTTGGAGCACCGATTTTGATTTACAAGATGAGTTTACACAGTTAGCCGAAGAAATAGAGCCATTTGGATTTGGTGATCTATCATATGATAAGGATTTGCAATTGAAATGTTGTAGTGGTGTCATATCAGGTGATACTGCCCCTGCTGCAATTATTAATCTTAAAGGTGAAGAAGTACGAAATAATTTCACTAAAATTAAAAACGGAATAAAGTCTAGTATTGACTTTCTACAAAGAGAATTGAATATATTCTCACTTAAATCGATGCCGTATCCAGCTATGATTGTTGCACTTACAAGATTCTTCGCTACTGATAAAGAGAATGGGGTTCTATACACTGAAAAACAAAGGAAGCAACTTATTAGATGGTTTTGGAGATCATGTTTCTCTCGTAGATATTCTAGTGGTGTCACTGATGCACACAAGGCTGATCTAAGAGCAATGGATGAACTGCGTAAAAACGAAGATTATGACATTGCAAGTTTTGAGTGTACGGTAGACTCTTCTTTCTTTGAAAGCAATCAATTTAATGTAAGCACTGTAAATACAAAAACTTTCATAACTTTATTAGCTCACAGAGGACCTAGGTCTTTTATTTCAGGAGCAAAGGTAGATTTAAGTAAAGTTTTGAAGAATGTGAGTAGAAATGAATTTCATCACATATTCCCTGTTCATTACTTAGAAAATTCCCTGAGAATAACCAATAAAAAGGATATCAACTTACTTGCGAATATTTGCTTTTTAAATAATGCAGATAACCAAAAGATAAAGGATAAGGCACCTTCATTGTATAAAAGTTTAATTGATCCTATGAATCTGCCAGCTATTTTAGAAACGGCATTTTGTCCACCTGATGCGCTTGATATGGACTATAATGAATTTCTTAAAATAAGGATCGAAAACCTAGTGAACTATGCAAGAGAATTAATTAAATAAGTTTGAGAAGCACCGTTTCTATACGGTGCTTCCGTTATTTTTCGCTGTACTCACCTCATCCCCACCAGTCACTGATCCCCCGTGCCAGCGGACTATAAACTTGGTGATTGGATCTAATAAAAGCAAAAGAAGCTTGATCTACTCCAGCGTAAAATCAAGCTTCATCTGAATATCCAATCCGCGTTTGAAATACAGCGTATACTCCCCAGGCTCCCACTTCAAATTTTTGAGTCGCATTTCAAAGGCAGCCAAGTCAGCCGTTTCTCTTTCTTTTTGAACTTGAAGAACTTCGCTGTCCCCGCGTTTGGTTACATATAACTGAGCCTGACGAAGGCTCTCCTTCTTATCCGGGTAGATGGCCATGGCGATAAGCCCGGCGTTATTAACAAAATGATCCGAATGATCGTTGATCCTAGCGAACTCCGGATTGGGGGTGTGTCCGAGCTGGAGATCGTATTTTGTGTTTCTGACGAGCTGAGGGTACAGGTATAGGAATAGAAAAATGGCACTGACGCCTAGCACCATCGTTACCCCAATCAATCTCCGCTTCAAATGTCGTCCTCCTTTCCCTAATTCGCTACGGCTTCCTGGCTAAATACAAATCGAGGGTATCGTGTAATTCAACCTTTCCGCCGTAATGGTTGATGGCCTCAATCATCTCTTGCTCTATACGCACGCGGAGCTCCTCCGGGAAAGCCCGATGGTCCGAATACGTATTTAGGAGGGCCACATAGCTTGGTGCATCAAAAGTTCGGGTCTGATGATAGATTTTGAATTTCACGTCGGCGAAACCATATTGTTCGAGGGTATGAACCATTTCTAAGCTTTTCTGTTCGGTATGCGGCGCAGGTTCTTTCGAGGAGGGCGCGTATTTCGCGTAGATGTGCTGCATGGCTTCATACAGGTCGTCTTTCCGGGCCGGGAACGGACGATTCCAGAATAACGCAAGCACGCCTCCGCTTCGCAAGAGCTGATACGCTTTGGGATATCCGATTTCTTGCGAGATCCAGTGGAACGCCGTGGCGGAGTAGATTAAATCGTATTGCTCAGGCTCCAACCTGACGCTTTCGAAATCACTCTGAATCACGCGGAAATGGGGAAACCCCGAAAACTTCTCCACAGAAAATTTGGCCAAATTTTCTCCGAGTTCGATGGCGGTAATCTCGCAGCCGGCGTTCAGGAAAGGAAGGGTGGCTTGACCCGTCCCGATGCCCACCTCAAGCGCCTTCATCCGCGGATTGAGATCAGCATACCGAATCACATCCTGAAAAAGCTCCTCCACATACGTGGGGCGCATCTTCTCATAGTTTACGACGTCCTCATTAAACTTCAGACGCAAATCCATGAATAACTTCCCCCTTCACACCTCGTGATTCAATCCAATTTGGAAGAATGATACTTAACCCATTTCTCAATTTCGCTCTTTAAGAAAATATAACTCCGGTTGGGGAGCTCCATGCGAGGCAAAAACGAGTAGGTATCATAAACGTTCCCATTGAGATTTCCCCGCTTCTTCCGGTCCAATTCCAGAATGTCTTGCAACTCACTCCTGGTGATTCCTAGGTAATCGGCTAATTCGCTTTCCGTCAATATCGACTTATCTTCGCTGACTTTCTGTTCCTGTATAGCCGGATCGGGCTTATCTTCTCCTCGCTCGGCCAGCAGATAACATCCACCTAGAAACGCAGCAGATAGAATCAAGCTGCAAATGATATTGCTGTATTTGTGCATACAATCGCCCCCCTTTTTGTAAGTTCGTCTATAGAAATCTACTGATCAAAATAATTACAGCAATGACCCCAGCTAAAATCAGCAGATTTGTGGTTTGTCGCCAAAACCCAGGAACCCCCGTGGAGTGTAGTTTATGTTCATTCGTATCATAGTTAGCTTTAGCGCCGTGCGGATCAGCCGGATGGGAAAAGGGTTTTCCATGATCATCATTCATGAATAGATCCTCCCTTCGTCATTGAAGTGATTATACCAATGATTTACTTTCTCGACATCGTTATAAGCTATACTATATTCAAACGATATGGGAAACGAGGTGCCGGATGAACGAGGAACGGAAAGACGAGGTCGGGCGGAGGTTTCTGTTAACGCCGGAGATTTCGCGGGAAGAGCTCGGCGGGCTGGAGATTCAGGAGCTGATATTTCTGGTTCATGCCGCCAAGCGATTCAAGGCGGAAGAGGCTTTCCCGGATGTGTATTTGGACGAACGGATCAAGGCCTTTACGGGCGTACTCTACGAAAAAGTGAAGCAGGCCGAAACGCTGGTTCTCGCTTGTGATCAGGCAACCGGATATCCTTACTTGGACGGGGAAGACCGGGTTTGGATGTTCTCGCAGGAGGCGTATGCCGCGAACGCGGAGGACTATTTCCGGCAACAGCACTTGATGCTGGAGATGAAGCCGATTCGCGGGGAGGATGTGCTCAGGACGTTCGGGCAGCTTCATATTCTGGGATTGCCGAAAATCCTTGTGGACAACGGTCAGTATCACATCGAATTGAACCGGGATGAGATCGTGCCGCCGCCGGATTGGACGGGGACACCGGAGATCAGCATTCCCGTGACCAATCCGGGGCTGCAGCGGGCGATGATCCGTTTCTTCCAGACGCTGGATGCGCCGACGGGTGACCCGGAGGCACGCGGGCGGGAGCTGAACGCGCTGGAGGCGGAAATGCTTGATGAGCTTTTGCAGGCGAAGTATTTGCTGCCCATGCAATTGAAGGAGTCCGATCCTTCGCCCGCGGATGAGCAAGGCAGGAAGACGTTGAAGCAAGGGGCCATCCTTCAATTCGGCGTGTTAAGCGCGGAGGACGGTTCGGCTTGGCTGCCGGCGTTTACCGATTGGCCGGAATTCGAGAAAGTTTACGACAAAACGGTCTGGAGCAGCAACATCGCGGCTTACGACGACCTGCTGGCGGTGTCCGAAAATATGGATGGCATCGTCCTCAATAGCCGGGGCATTTCGCTGCGAATCGACGCGAACAACCGGGAGCGGATCGAGGCTTTCCGACAGGAGCGAGGCATACAGTAGCAGAAGTCCGCGCAGTCCGCAGTTGCCTGTCTTTTTGCATAAATCGCCGGTCTTTGGCACAACCTTCCTGGATGAAGTGATTCGTTCAGAGGAGGCGATCCACCCGATGATGTGGTTATTTGTTCTGATTTGTCTCGTCGTGCTCCTAGCCGTTGGATTGAATTTGTTCCAGAAGCTGTACCCGCCGTTTGGCGGTAAGCCGTCACCCGCAGACCTGAAGCGCTATCGGCAATCTCCAAACTATAAAGGAACGAAATTCGAATATCCCCTGGAGACGAAAATGTTCAAGCCTTCGCCGGGCAGCATGATTACGGCGCTGCGCGAGTATGTGCAGCGGAGACCCCAACTGAAACCGGATCGGCCGTTGCCTCAGGTCAAGTTGGATCGGCAGACGTTCGAAGAGCTCCAGGGGGATACGGTTGTCTGGTTCGGCCATTCCGCTCTTTTCCTACAATTTGGGGGAGTGCGGTTCCTGTTGGATCCGATGCTTGGGCCCGCCACATCGCCGCTCGGCGGCGGCAAAAGATTCAATCGCGAGCTGCCCATCGACTCGCTGGATGAGCTTCCGCCGATCGATGTTGTTCTTCTGTCCCATGATCATTACGATCATCTGGATTACGGCACGATCCTGCAGTTGAAGGACCGGGTAGGTCGCTTCATCGGGCCGCTCGGCATCCGTTGCCATCTGGAACGGTGGGGCGTGGCCCCCGGACAAATCGAGGAATACGACTGGTGGGAAGAGTTGGAGCTCCAGGGCGTCCGGCTGGCGTGCACGCCGGCCCGGCATTTTTCAGGGCGGAGGCTGTTCAAACAAGGCGGCGGCGGCCTTTGGTGCTCATGGGTGATTGCCACGCCGAAGAGGAGGGTCTATTTTAGCGGAGATAGCGGATATGGACCCCATTTCAAGGAAATCGGCGGAAAATACGGCCCGTTCGACCTCACCCTCATGGAATGCGGCCAGTACGATGACCGGTGGTGGGATATCCACATGCGGCCGGAGCAAACGGCGCGAGCTCATCTCGATGTGAGAGGGAATGTGTTGCTTCCGATTCATTGGGGGGCTTTTTCGCTGGCGATGCACAGCTGGTACGATCCGGTCCGTCAGCTGTCCATGGAGGCCAAGCAGCGGGGCATTCCGCTAACCACGCCAAAGCTCGGGGAACCCGTTCGGATCGGGGTATCGGAAGAATATCCGACGGAAGCTTGGTGGAAAACGCTAGAATCGGCGCGTAAAGTGGGTGGGTTTCGCGGAGCGCGTCCATCCAGTACAATGAAGTAATTACGTCCTGCAGGGAGATCCGGCCGGGACGACAACCCTAAGGAGGGAGAAGCCGATGAGCCAATCACACGAGAATCCGAATACCGGTTGGAATTTCGATAATACGTATGCCCGCTTGCCGGAGTTCTTCTACACGAAGCAAGAGGCCAAGCCGGTTCGTTCGCCCGAGCTGATTGTGCTGAACGACAAGCTTGCGGCGGAGCTTGGCCTGGACCCTGCCGCGCTGCGAAGCGAAGAGAACGTTGCCGTCTTCGCCGGCAACCGGCTGCCGCCCGGGGCGGAGCCGCTGGCCCAGGCTTATGCGGGCCACCAGTTCGGGTATTTCACGATGTTGGGGGACGGCCGGGCCCTGCTGCTCGGCGAGCAGATCGCGCCTAGCGGCGATCGCTTCGACATCCAGCTCAAGGGCTCCGGCCGGACGCCGTATTCGCGCGGCGGCGACGGGCGCGCCGCGCTGGGTCCCATGCTGCGGGAGTACATCATCAGCGAGGCGATGCACGCGCTGGGCATTCCGACGACCCGCAGCTTGGCGGTGGTGACCACCGGGGAGACGGTGGTCCGGGAACAGGGCTTACGCGGGGCGATTCTCACCCGCGTTGCGGCCAGCCACGTGCGCGTCGGCACGTTCCAGTACGCCGCGCAATTCGGCGAGTCGGCGGACGTCCGCACGCTCGCCGACTACGTGATCCAGCGCCATTACCCGCAGCTGGCCGAGCTCGCCGACATCGGCGAGTCCGGGCGCTATTTGGCGCTGTTAAGGGAGGCGACTCAGCGCCAAGCCGCGCTGATCGCCCAGTGGCAGCTGGTCGGGTTCATCCACGGCGTGATGAACACCGACAACATGGCCCTTAGCGGCGAGACGATCGACTATGGGCCCTGTGCCTTTATGGACGCGTACGACCCCGCGACCGTATTTAGTTCCATCGACCGTCATGGCCGCTATGCCTACGGCAATCAGCCAAACATCGCGGTATGGAACCTGTCGAGGCTCGCCGAGAGCCTGCTGCCGCTGCTGCATGAGGAGGAGGATCAGGCCGTCAAGCTCGCCGAAGAGGCGCTTCATGGCTTTGGCTGGCAATTTGAAGCGGCCTGGCTGCAAGGCATGCGGTCGAAGCTGGGCTTGTTCTCCGAACAGGAGGAGGATGCCGCCCTCGTCAAAGACCTGCTCGACCTGATGCACCAGCATCGCGCCGATTTCACCAATACGTTCCTCGCCTTGACCTTTGATCGGCTAGAGGAACCGCCGATGGCCGGTACCTCTGAGTGGTCGGGGTGGCTTACGCGCTGGCAGGCGCGGCTCGCCGAACAGGCTGAATCGCAAGAAGCGGCCCGGGAACTCATGCGCCGCAGCAATCCGGCGGTCATCCCGCGCAACCACCGGGTGGAGGAAGCTTTAGAAGCCGCCGTGGAGCGGGACGATTATGGCGTGATGCAGCGCCTGCTTGAGGCGCTGGCGCAGCCCTTTGCGCATACGCCGCAGCAGGCGGAATACGCGGAGCTGCCGAAGGCCTGCGACCGGCCGTACCGCACGTTTTGCGGGACGTAATGGGCAATAGGCCCGCAGTTAACACCTTGTAACCCATTCGAAATTTTCACTGCAAAGAGCTGTTCCGACAGCTCTTTTTTTCATGTGCCGGCAAGGGTTGCCCGCATGTCTCCATTTGGCAACACGCCCCGCGATGCAGTATACTCTCCTTGAATCGATCCATGATCAACTCTTTACGTAAGAAAAGGCGGTATTATACATGTATATAGCTTTAGGTATCGTGTTGGTTCTCCTGATTGGCATCATGTTGTTTCTAAGGCTGTATCCGGCCTTCGGCGGGAAGGCCTCCCCCGCCAAGCGGGCGCGTTATGCACAATCTCCTCAATGGCAGGGCAAGAAGTTTGCTTACACCGAGCCTACCTCTTCCTTCGAGCCTTCCTCGGGCAACATGATTTCGCTGTTGCGGGATTACTTGCGCGGGAACCCGCGGGTGAGACCGGACCGGACCCTGCCGGTCGTGAAGCTGGGGCGCGAGGCGCTGGAGGACCGGGATCGCGACCGGGTCGTTTGGCTGGGCCATTCGGCGCTGCTGCTGCAGCTCGGGGGCAAGCGCCTCCTGCTCGATCCGATGCTGGGCCCGTCGCCAACACCGGTCCCGCCCTTCGGCGGCAAGCGGTATAACCGGCAGTTGCCGTTCGATCTGGAAGATCTGCCGGAGGTCGATGCGGTGATCTTGTCCCATGACCATTACGATCATTTAGATTACGGCACGATCCGGAAATTGAAAGATCGAGTGGGACGGTTCTTCGTCCCGCTGGGTGTCGGCAGCCACCTAGAACGGTGGGGCGTTGCGCCGGAGCGGATCAGCGAGCATGATTGGTGGGAGGAGCTCGACTGGAACGGCTTGCGGCTGGCTTGCACTCCGGCCCGTCATTTCTCAGGCCGGGGGCTTGCGAACCGGGACAGTACCTTGTGGTGCTCCTGGGTGATCGCGTCGCCGGAGCGGAAGGTCTTCTTCAGCGGGGACAGCGGGTATGGCCCGCATTTCAAGCAAATCGGCGACAAGCATGGACCGTTTGATCTAGCCTTGATGGAATGTGGCCAATACGATCCGCGCTGGAGCGACATCCATATGCTGCCGGAACAGACGGTTCAGGCCCACATGGACGTACAGGGCGGGGTGCTCCTACCGATCCATTGGGGGGCATTCACCTTGTCGCTGCATGATTGGAATGACCCGGTCCGCCGTGCCACTGCGGAAGCCGAACGCCGGAACGTGCCCGTTGCCACGCCGAAAATCGGCGAGCCGGTGGATATCGGAGACCCGGCCTACCCCAAGGAGGCTTGGTGGGCCTAAACGGCAGCCTGCCAGCAAACAAACAATTAGCGGCTTCGCCCGAGGAGGGTTTGCGCCTCGGGGGGGCCGTTTTTTATTTTCATAAAGGTTGTAACGAAATCACGATCTGCGAGTCTTATGTTGGGTAAGGTGGTGAACGCTTGGACGAACTTGAACAAATTTATGATGTTTATTTTCGGGACGTGTATCGGTTTGCCTTGTCGTTAAGCCGAAATGAGCAGGTGGCGGAGGAGATTACGCAGGAGACGTTCTTCAAAGCGCTTCAGCAGCTGGATCGGTTCCAGGGCACTAGCAAAATAAGCGTTTGGTTATGTCAAATTGCCAAGAACACGTATTTCACTTATCTGGACAAGCAGAGAAGGTTGGACCCGGAAGGGAGCTTGGAGCACGCCGACGGCCGGATCAGCTTCGAGCAACGGTTCGTTGACAAGACGGAAGCCCTGCACCTGCATAAGTTGTTGCATGGCCTGGACGAACCCTATAAGGAAGTGTTTATGTTAAGAGTCTTCGGGGAATTGTCGTTTGATCAAATTGCCCAAATCTTCGGAAGAACCGAAAGCTGGGCCCGGGTGACCTTTCACCGCGCCAAGTACAAAATCAGAGGATTGTGGAAGGAGGAACAAAGATGAGTCGGATCTCGTGCGAGGTCATTCAGGATTTGCTGCCGCTCTATTACGATAAGGTGTGCAGCTCGGCTTCCCGGGCTTTGGTGGAAGAACATCTCACTGCGTGTGTTGAATGCAGGGAGCTGCTGGATCAAATGAGCGGGGACATCGCGTTGCCCCTCCCGGAAAGCGGTCCGGGAACGAGCTTGAATGTTCGGCAGTTGGAGGAGAACGGGTTAAGACGGATCCAGGCCTCCTGGAAACGTTCCAAGACATTTGCCTTCGTCAGAGGATTTCTGCTGGCTGCGGCGGCCTGCGCCATTCTCTATTTGGGGTATTTAGGTCTAACGGAGTGGAACATCACGCGGGTCCCTTCGAAAGTCATTCGGATCACGGAGGTGAGCCAACTGCACAACGGAAGAATTGCTTACCACGTTAAAATGACGGACGGTTACGCCGTTAACCAGGTCAAAGGGGTATGGGATGACGACCGGTTATACTTGGTTCCGGTTCGTCCGTTGATCAAAACGCGGAAATTCGCCGACATTTCCCTTGCGAACACGTACGATACCCTCAATCTTGAGCAAATTCGCGCCAATCGGAAAGCGATGGGCAAGTCACCCGATGTGCGGGCGATTTATTATGGTTCACCGGAAGAGCCGATTCTGCTCTGGGAACAAGGAATCGAGCTGCCTCCGGCAAGTGCCGCGCTTGAAGCACAGTTCCAGTTTAACTAAGGGGCGACAGCGTCAGCCCCTCATCCCTTTCCATACTCCCGGAACGTCTGCTTCATGATTTTCTCCTCCAACCGAATGCGGTTAAACAAGGTGATGAGATGCAGTATGAACAACGGCGTAAACACGATCCAGGCCTGGGAAATGATCGCGAAGCTAAGCACCTCCGGGATAATGTTCAAATAATAGTTCGGGTGCTTGATGCGCTTGAACAGCGGGGTTTCCACGAGCTGGTGGCCCTTGGCAATATAGATTTTGAAGGTCCAGAAGCGACCAAGCGTACGGATGACATACACAAGCACCGCCATGGCGAATACATATACGGCCAGTCCGATATAGGTGTGCGTGCCGATAGGTACTTCCTCGATGAAGGCATAACCCATCGTGCCGAGGTAAATCAGAAACTGCACGACGATGAGCGCACGGCTGTTGGTCTTGCCGTATTCGAGGCCCCCGTGTGCTTTGATTCGAGCTTCGTTGCGCCCTGAGATGATGGCCGAAGGGATGCGCAGCAAAGTAAGTACAATCAGAATCATGCCGGTCACCATATCTGTTCCTCCTTAGGTCGTGCGAATAAGAGACGCTTATCCACTATACTGCCTGAATGTTAGGGTTATGTTAAAAAGGCGCTTCAGGCGTCGGCCAGGACTTCATCATCCTACATGAAATCAAAGAAATAACGCGTCACGTGAAAAAAGATCGGCGAGGTATACGTCAGACTGTCGACCAGGCTCAGGTAGCTCTTCTTTAAGGCCTGCGCTTTGTCGTCGTCGCCGATGAGCAAATCCCGTTTCAGGACGGAGACGGTGGTGCTGCCGATAAAGCCGCCCAGCCCGATCAGCATGCCTGCGAACAAGCCAAACTTGGAACCCAGCGGCGTCAGGATCGGGGCCAAGAGGGAAGCAGCGATGGACGTCACCGCAAACGAGCAAACAAAGCCCTCCCAGGTTACGTACGGATTCGCCGTTGGCACGACCTTGCGCTTGCCGAGATACGAGGAAGCCGCATAATGGGCGATATCGTTTAACTGGGTCAGGACAACCAGGAAGAGCACCAGTCCCGCACCATATTGCGGCGTGGCGAACGGGAAATACGCGAGATGGCTCAGACCGAACACCATCAGCATCAGTCCCCACTGGACCCGGCTGACGCTGCGCAAGAATCCGGCCGTTCCTTTGTTAATCATGCGGGGGAGCGGCAGGAATAGGAACACGTACACCGGGATAAAAACGATAAACATGCCGTACCACTCGATCAGGATCCAGTAAAACTGCGCGGGAATCGCCAGATACGCCCATAAGAACAGCCGACGCTCGGATTTGCGCGAACGGATCATGGAGAAGTATTCTTTTAGCGCGAAAAAAGACAGCAGCATCACCGCCAGCAGCGAAACGACCGGATTAAACAAGGTCGCGAGGCAGAGGATCAGCCACATGCCCCACCAGGTGCGCAGGCGTTGCCGAAAGGCCGGGAACCCCTCGCCGGGATGCTTCCGGTCCTGTATAAAGCAGATGGAATGAATGACCGCCAAGACCACAAAGATCACGATCATCGTCCATTGCAGAGGGTTTAACATGCTAAATCCCAACTTCCTTAGGAGGTAGATTCCACCAAAGGAATCATATGTTATTATGGAGGAATAGTCTACAAATAGTCTACCGTAGATAAGGGGAATTAAAGTCGATGGCCGCGGATCGCTCGGTGTTTATTTTGCTAACGAATACGGGGACGCTCTTCACCAAAATGATCAAGGGATACACAAGAGCGCCCTATAATCATGCTTCGATCTCGTTTAACCGCGAGCTGTCGGAGCTGTATAGCTTTGGGCGGAAACACCCGAACAACCCGCTGAACGGCGGATTTGTGAAAGAGGATATCAAGACCGGTACATTCAGCAAATATCCGAACACAACCTGTGTCATCTACGAATTGAAGGTCACCCCGCGCGAGGTGGAGAAAATGGAGCGAGTGCTCCAGCTGTTTATCCGCAAGCGGCAAAAGTTCTTATACAACATCCTAGGTATCATTGGGATCGCCTTGAAGGAGCCGATCGAGTTCAGCAACTCGTATTTCTGCTCGCAATTCGTTGCGGAAATTCTGGAGCGGTCGGGGATCAAGCTATGGAACAAGCTTTCTGCGTTGGTGACGCCGGATGATTTTCGGCAGTGCGACCGGCTGCAGCTTATTTATGAAGGAAAGCTAAGCGAATACGAGCCGTAGAATAAAGAAAGTTTCTTCCGCCCCCTTCCTCTCCCCGCAGGGTTGTGGTACCCTGATATCAACTTATTAAAGTTGTTTAAAAAGTGGAAGGAGGTGCCCCATGAACGAGCTGCCGGCTACACCTAAAGAGATGAAGCAGGTGATTCGCAGCGGCATCCGTTCCACCTTGCTGGCCATGGGCAGCGCGACGAAGGCGGAGCTAAGCGGGAAATTGGGCGTCAGCTTTCCGACGGTCAGCAAGTTTCTGGCCGAATTGAAGGAGGCTGGGGAGATTACGGCCATCGGGATGGACGATTCCAGCGGCGGCAGGCGGGCGGAGCGGTATGTGTACAATCCGGATGTCATGCTGGGGCTTGCTGTATTTCTCGAGCGAACGGAAACGAATTATGTCATCTACAATTGCTCCGGCGAAGTGAAGGAAGAGGGCCGCGCCCCCAGCATGCTGGGAGATGCAGGCGACAGTCTGGCCGAGCTGATTGAGGAGCAAATGAGCCGATTTCCAAAGATTCGTTCTCTGGCAGTCGGCGTTCCGGGGGCGGTCAATCAAGGGCGGATCATTCATATCCCGGCCTACGGTGCGCTCCAAAATTTCGATTTGAAGGGCGCTCTGGAGAAGCGGTTTGGACTTCCCGCTATCGTGGAGAACGACATGAACGCCGCGGTGCTGGGGTATTACCATCATCTCGATACGAGCGATAATCCCTCACTGGTCTACCTCTATTTCGGTCAGAATGGACCGGGGTCAGGGATCTTGATCAACGGCGATGTCGTTCGAGGCAGCACGTTCTTCACAGGAGAAGTCTCTTACGTTCCTCAATATGAGGAGAAAAATTTCGGCCAGGCCTTACAGGCGCGGCCCTATCTTGGGCCCGGCCAGGCCAGAATAGGTACCGCAGGAGTGGATGCGGTCAGCCGTCTGGTCGCGACCTGTACCGCATTGATCAACCCGCATACCATAGTGTTTTGCCATGATGAAGTCAGCGTGTTCTTGCTGAACGAAATCAAGGCAAGGAGTGCGCGGTACGTTCCAGCCGAGCATCTGCCTCGGCTAATGATGAGCGATTGGCGGCGGGATTATTTGAACGGACTGCAGCATCTAGGACGACAATTGATGATTTCGACAAGCGGATAGGAGAAGGAGATTGAAACATGGCGACATTCTTTTTGTTGATTATTTATTTGGCATTCATCAGCTTGGGGCTGCCCGACTCGCTGCTGGGCTCAGCCTGGCCGATTATTCGGGGCGACCTGGGTGCGCCGCTGGGTACCGCCGGCGTATTGTTCATGATCGTAGCCGCGGGCACGATCGTGTCGAGCTTGGCCAGCGGCTCAGTCCTGCGCCGGTTTGGTACGGGAATGGTGACGCTCGCCAGCTGTATCATGACCGCTGTGGCTTTGCTAGGCTATTCGTTAGCCCCATCGGTGTTCTGGCTGGGCGTCTGTGCCATTCCGCTGGGTTTGGGCGCCGGGTCGGTTGACGCTGGCCTTAACAATTACGTAGCGGCCCACTACAAAGCGCATCACATGAGCTGGCTGCACTGCTTCTGGGGCGTCGGCGCGACGCTGGGGCCCGTGATCATGGCTGGATTCATCTCCGGCGACGGTCATTGGCGAAACGGTTATTTGACGGTAGCGATCATTCAATTTGCCCTGGTTGTCATTTTATTCTTCACGCTGCCGCTTTGGGATCGGGTTGCTCAGTCCGCCGGCGATTCCAGGAAAGAAGAGCTTGGCGAACGGGAAGCGGAGCCGTCGGATGCGGGCCGAGTCAAACCGCTGCGGATCCCTGGCGTCAAGCTGGCGCTGGTTTCCTTTCTGTTCTATTGCGGGGTGGAGGCGACAGTGGGCCTTTGGGGCAGCAGCTACCTCGTCGGCGTCAAGAATATCGGGGCCGCAACGGCCGCGAGCTGGGTATCGATGTATTACGCCGGGATCACGGTTGGTCGGTTCATCGCAGGGTTCGTCACGTTCAAAGTGAGCAATCGCGTTATGATCCGCACGGGACAAATCACAGCCTTGTTTGGCGCGGTGCTGCTAATCCTGCCTTTACCCGCGATCCTGTCGCTGATCGGTTTCCTGATCATCGGCCTGGGCTTGGCCCCGATTTACCCATGCATGCTGCACGAAACGCCGGTACGCTTCGGCAAGCAGCAATCCCAGACGATTATGGGGGTTCAGATGGCGGTCGCCTACACCGGCAGCACCTTTATGCCGCCCCTGCTCGGGTTCCTGGCTTCGCACTCAACGATCGGGGTTTTCCCGATATACATCGTGTTGTCGGCCGCCGCAATGTGGTTGTTCTCCGAACGGTTAAACGTCTTTTTGAAGGCGAGAAGCCGCGCTGCGCAAGGCAGCGTGATTTCTTCGCGATAATAACACCGGAACTTGGAATACGAAGGAGCTTTGTCAAAGGGGGAAGCCCCCCTCTGAAAGGCTCCTTTTTCATGAAAATCACCCATGATTTGAATGATCCGCTTCTCAACCTGAATACTAACTTCATCATGAATGAGGTGCGTAAAGATGAAGTTTCCGATGCGGTATAAATCGAATAACAAGGCGGTTCCGAGAACGAAATCGGCAGCCCCGAACCGGAACGATCAGGTGGGCGAAGTCGCCGCCCATCTCTCGAGTAACGAACGGGTGCTGAAACAACTCTTCTCCAATAGCTCCGATATCCTCTTTCGTACGGTCACCCTTCCGGGTCAAACCCGCCTTCTATTGGTGTATGTCGATGGGCTTGTCAACACGAATATGCTAGATCAAGTCGTGCTGCAGCCGATGATGTTCGAGGGTTTACCTGGCGATGCGGAGAACGGCGGGTCCGGATCGCTAAGTGACTGGTTGACCAAACGGCTTGTTGCCGTTGCCCAGGTCAAGCCGGTCCAGCAGATCGGTGTCATCGTGGAAAGCATTCTGAAAGGCGACCTCGCCATGTTGATCGATGGAGAGAACCAGGCGTTGCTGGTTGGGTTACAGGGCTTTGAGAAGCGTGCCATCGAAGAACCGAGCGCCGAGTTGTCCGTTCGCGGACCGAGGGACGGATTCACGGAAGTTCTGCGAACGAATACCAGTCTGATCCGCAGACGGATTCGCAGCGAGAAGCTGAAAATGGAGTCGCTCACCCTCGGCCAGTACTCGAAGACCGATATCGTCATTGCTTATCTAGAGGGAATTGCCTCGGAGTCGGTATTGAAGGAAGTCCGCCAGCGGCTTCACCGCATCGAGATTGACGGGGTGTTGGAATCGGGGTATATCGAAGAATTCATTGAAGACGTACCCTGGTCTCCTTTTCCTCAAATCCAAAATACCGAGCGGCCCGATATCGTCTGTTCCAGCTTACTGGAGGGGAAGATTGCCATTTTCGTCGACAACACGCCGTTTGTCCTGATTGTCCCCATGACCTTTTGGTCCGGACTGCAGGCCGTGGAGGACTATTATGAGCGTTCCATTTATACGTCGTTTATTCGGCTCATTCGGTTCGGCCTGTTGAACATTTCCTTGCTGCTTCCGTCGTTGTTCGTCTCATTGACTACCTTTCATCAACAACTGGTTCCGACGAGTTTATTGATTAGTGTCGCTGCCGCCAGGGAGGGGGTTCCGCTGCCGACAGTTATTGAGACGTTATTGATGGAGTTCATGTTTGAGGGCCTGCGGGAAGCGGGCATACGCCTGCCGAAGCCGATCGGTTCGGCGGTCAGCATCGTAGGTGCGCTCGTGATTGGACAAGCGGCAGTTCAAGCCGGCATCGTATCCGCTTCCGTCGTGATTATCGTCGCCACGACGGGCATCGCATCCTTTGCGATTCCGCGATACAATCTCGGGACGGCAGTCCGGTTGCTGCGTTTCCCCATGTTAATTTTAGCCGGCGTCCTGGGCTTGTACGGGGTTATTGCGGGCCTCTTTCTCATCGTTATCCATCTCCTGGGCCTTCGATCGTTTGGAATTCCGTATATGACACCGATCTCACCGCAATTCCCTGAGAACATGAAGGATGTATGGATACGCGCGCCAAGGTGGAGCATGCATCAACGGCCCTTGCTCTCCACTGGGGGAAATAAACAACGCGTGCCGAAAGGCCAACGACCGAGTCCGAAACGGGGGAGGACAGAGCCATGAACCGGATGCGGAAAGCCGGAGTTTTCGCTTTAGCCATGCTGACGCTGTTGTTGACGGCGGGGTGTTGGGATAGCTCGGAGGTGAATGATCTCGCCTTGGAGTTGGCCTGGGGAATCGATTCGGCTAAGGACAAGGGAGTCATGATCAGCGCTCAGGTGATCGCCCCTTTTCGGATTGGCAGCGCGCAGAAAAGCAGCGGCGGGGGAGGCGGTGGCCAGGATAAGCCTTATTTCGTTGTGACCGGCATCGGGAAAGACACGTTGGATGCGGTACAGCAAATGCAAAACAAGCTGTCTCGTCAAGTGTACCGCGCGCACCGGCGCGTAATCGTGATTGGAGAGGCGCAGGCCAGAAAGGGGCTCAAAGAGGTGCTTGATACGTATAGTCGCGATCCGAATCTCAAGCTGCGCAGCGATGTTTTTATCGTAAGGGGAGGGACAGCCAAGGAGTTTCTGAATGTGGCCTACCCACTTGAGGACATCCCAGGCATGGGAGCTTTAAAGGAATACAGTCAAATTGGTGCGCTAAAGGAAATGGGTCTGATCAACCTGATGATCTCTTCGATTAGTGACGGAAATTGTCCGGCATTACCGGCCATAGCGATAGGTTTTGATACGCCGGGGCAAGAGAGTGCGCAACAGGGGGGGGGCTCGGGAGAGAAGGGCTTTCGTATTGCGGGAACGGGGATTTTCGACAATGATCTGAAGTTGCTGGGATTTATTGACGCGAACGAAGGCAAAGTGTTGCGATGGATAAAAGGGGAGCTCGGAAAGCTGATCGTTACGTCCCAGATCGCAGGGGAAAACGGCAAGATCAGTATGGATCTAAACAAGTTGAACAGCAAAGTTCAACCGATATTCGAAGGCGACAACATCAAAATCCAGGTCACCTTGATCGGTCAAGGGATGATTCGGGAGAACAATACGGGCTTTGACCTCACGCAGCCGCATAATCTTAACCTTGTTCAGGAAGCGTTGGAGAAACAAGTCGAAACGAACGCTTATCAAACGATCACCAAGGTGCAGGATAAGTTTGGAACCGACGTTTTTGAATTTGGCGAAGTCATCCATCGCATGTACCCGTCCCGTTGGAGATCCTTAAAGGACAACTGGAACCAGGAATTTCGGAAAGCCGAAATTTCTGTTAAAGCAAAGTTGACGATCCGGAAAATTGGCGTAACCGGACCCTCGCTGCACTTGAAGGAGCGAGAGATTAAGAAATGAAGGGGCTATCGGTCATTTCCTCTGCACCCGGTTACGAATCCACGACAAGATGAGCAGAATAGCTGGCAGGATCAAAAACATCGGCACCCAGAAATAAGGAACCAAAACTTTATAATGCTGGAGATAAATATGCTCGGTAATATTCTTGGACATCGTCATCCCCAGGACTAAGGCGACGAGGGTTGCCGGAATAATCATGATGCGGTAGCTCTTCATCTTCGTTAGCTTTTGGAAGCCTTGGAGTGCGGTGAGCAGGTTGATCACGCTTTTCAACAGGGCTGTTGCAAAAAAGTATAGAACTCCGAACATCTGCAGGTTTTCAACGAAATTGCCTACGCTGATCACGCCAAGTAAGGTATAGAGCGGATAGACAAAACGGGAAAACAAATCGTTATATACCAAAATAGCCAAGACATCAAAGCTGGCAATCATCAATCCGGCCAGCAAGGTGGCGAGTAGGGTGATCTTCGTGATTTTTCCTTGGTCTTTGACATCCGGCCAGAACATGGCGAGGGCAATGGTCTCACCGAATCCTTGGGTGATCCTGTTCGGATAAGCGACATTCCATACGGGGCCCCACCCCTCATCCAACATCGGTTGGATATGATGAGGATGCAGGACTCCCGAGCCGAAGAGCAGGACAGTTTCCGTTATGAACATGAGGATGACAATGGGAAAAATCAATTCCCCCATCCTTGCGGTGACCTCGATTCCGCCGTAACAGCAATAGGCGGTAATAAAGGCAAAAACGCTCGTAATCACGAGCAGCGGGGTTCCGGGTAAAATCGCAGTCGAAACCATGTCCCTCGTGTCCGCAATGATTCGCCCCGTGAGGTACAAATACATGAGCGGATATAAGAAGGCAATCGGCGTACCCAGCCAGCGCCCCAGTTGGGCCGGGAACCATTCTACCAAGGTAAGTCCCGGGTTCAAATGTCTTAAAGCTGTGTACACCCCAATCACGACTAGGCCGAGTCCTAATGAGATAAGATCACCTATCCAGGCATCCCGGCCTGCCGCGCTGCCGGATCCGAAAATGATGGTCGTCCCCAGTTGGTAGATAAAGGTAATTGTAAGCAATTGATAACCGGAAATTTTATACACCATATCCCTGCTCCCTCTAAGTAGCCGAACATCAGAAAAAAATAGATGCTACTCATTGTAACCATTGGAAATATGGCACAAACCCGGGGGAAGTGATCTAGTATTTCTCCGCTATAAATACGCCATGCGACAGATGGTTCCGGTAACGCTGGAGAAAGGCTTCGTTCTCCTTAAAAAACGTCCGGACGGCGGGATCCTGCAGCGCCTCCAGGTCGAGGAAGCGGTGCGGGTCCCACGCATTCTGCCAGTCGAAGGACGAATTTTTACCGCCTTGGCCTTGGGTCGTATTAGGGCCAGGATTCTCGCTTTCGTCAGCTCCAGTACCCGGCACCCAAGGTCGGACGCTACGGAAACCGGCATCCTGCATCATTCGCATCCATGCGGCGGCGTCAGGTAAATGCGGATTACCGTAGAGCTCGCGCATCTCCCGCTCCAGCGCCGGATGGGGTTGCGTTCGGTACAACTCGCGGTCCCATGCCTCCCCGCCCTTGCGCAGAACGCGATGATATTCCCGGAAGGCCTTCACCGGGTCGGCGGCAAACACGGTCACCGACTCGGCGATCACCGCATCGTAGGTGTCCGATCGCAGCGGGATCGCGGTAATATCCCCTTGAATCCATTCGATTTGCAATTGTTGTTGCTGCGCCCGACGCTCGGCTTTTTCCAGCATGATGACGCTTTGATCCATGGCCGTGACCTGCGCCCCCAACTGAGCCAGCAGGCAGGCCGTCCTGCCCGTTCCGCATCCGACCTCCAAGACGCGCATTCCTGGTACAACGCCGACAGACTGAATAAAGTCGACGGTACCCTGGTACCCCCCCGGATGCGCCGAACCTTCCCCAACGGCGGCGATGATTTCGTGATAATTCATCCCTTTGTTGCCCCTCCTTTATGAAGCTCCGCCACTCCTCTCACAGCAGAATATGCCGCCGCGTCTCCGGCGCGATTAAGATGGGCGTGCACCCCGGAAGGAAGGCTCTAGCGATTGATTTTATTTCAAGGATCGGGACATTCGCCCTGTGCAAATCTCCCGGCGGCGAATAGGATAAATGAGCATTCGAGAGGGGAGGCACGAGTCCATGCAGCAGATTTATCCGCTTGGCGTCGACGCCTGTAAACCACACGTCGGCAAAACCGTTTGTGCGATCCTTCGAGACGGCCGCTATTATATCGGCACGATCACAGACGTGAACGAGAACGGGATCCAACTGAACGGGGGTTTCACTTCGGGAGCCAATGTTCTCTCCACCCAACCTGCCAAGGCCAAGAAGCAACTGCAGCAGTTGAAATCCAAAACCAAAGGCGCCAATAAGGCCGTCATCAAAGCCAACGAGCAAGCTCAAACGAAGGCGTTGGGTTACGGGCCGGGCTATCCGGGTTATCCAGGCTATGGAGGCTATCCGGGTTATGGTTACGGCGCCTATGCATTTGATTGGGCGGCGCTTGCTTTACTGTTCCTGATCCCGTTTCTGTTTATTTAAAGAAGCTTGTGTGGTCATGCGGCCATCAGAGTCAATTTCGTTCTGGCGAAATTCGGCTCTTTTTTTATGCGATAAAGGGTAGAAAACGCTTCAAAAATGGGCTTTCCGTTGTATAATGAACATAGTTGTAGACAAGTAGACAAGATTATGCGGAAAAGAGGTTGAACCATGTTCAGAGCCACGGAGGACCAGGAATTCTACGAGTTGCTGAGCCCTACGCTCCTGCCCAAGGCGTCGGGATTCCTATGGAACGAAACGATGATGATTCACATGAACTGCCGCGGATATGCGGTAGCCCAGTTTATGCAACCGGAACCGGCGAAGTATTCGCATGCGCCGAATCTGGAAGCGAAGACGTTCATGCAGCCGGAACAACCCTACTATGCGCACCACCCGGGTCGTTTCGTGTTTGTGAAGGACGAGGAGAACGAAAGCGTGTTTTCGGCACCCTACGAACCCGTGCGGGTAAAGACCGACAGCTACTCTTTTGCGCTCGGCCAGAGCCGGATCGTCTGGAAGGTGGAGCATCAAGGTGTGTTGGTTGAAATGAGCCTCAGCTTACCGAAGGAAGATCCTCTGGAGCTCTGGCGTGTCAAGGTGACGAACGTGTCGCAGCAAGCACGGAAGCTGAGCGTCTATCCTTACTTTACCGTGGGTTATATGTCTTGGATGAACCAATCCGGCGAATACCTTGAGGACCTGCGGGCGATCGTCTGCTCTTCGGTGACGCCTTATCAGAAATATCAGGACTACGATAAAATCAAAAATTTCCGCGACAAAACCTTCCTGATCGCAGAGCACTCGCCGGTTGCCTGGGAGGTAAACCAGGAGGCGTTCGAAGGCGAAGGGGGGATTACCCGTCCTTCTGCTTTGGAGCAATCCGAGCTGGCGAAGGGAGACGCGCGGTACGAAACACCGGTCGCGGTCATGCAATACCGGATGGAGCTGGAAGCTGGCGAATCTCGGGAATACCGCTTCCTGTTCGGACCGGCCCGGGATGAGCGGGAAATTGCGCAGATCCGGGAGGCGTATTTCGGGTCGGGAGAAGATGGGTTCTCGGCGGCAGAACGCGAATACGATCGATATATCCGGGAAGGCCGAGGTTGCATGACGATCTCAACGCCGGACAAGGATCTCGATCTGTTCGTCAATCGCTGGCTGCCGCGGCAGATTTATTACCACGGGCAAACGAACCGTTTGACCACCGATCCGCAAACCCGCAATTATTTGCAGGATCACATGGGCATGAGTTACCTCAAGCCGCAGGTGGCGCGGGCTTCGTTCCTGACGGCGCTCAGCCAGCAAAAGGCGAACGGCGCTATGCCAGACGGCATTGTCCTGCACCCGGACGCCGAGCTGAAATACATTAACCAGGTTCCGCATACGGACCATTGCGTCTGGCTGCCAATTTGCCTGAGCACGTATTTGGACGAAACGGGAGACTACTCCATTCTGGAGGAGAAGGTGGCTTATGCCGACAGCGGGGAGACCGAGCCCGTTTATGCTCATATTGACAAAGCCATGCGCTGGCTGATGAATGACCGGGATGAGCGCGGGCTGAACTACATTAACCAGGGTGACTGGTGCGACCCGATGAACATGGTCGGCTACAAAGGCAAAGGCGTGTCCGGCTGGTTGACCATCGCCACGGCCTACGCATTCCAAGTGTGGGCTGACATTTGCAACAACAGCGGGCGGCCGGAGGTCGCGCGGGAATACCGGGCGTCTGCGGAGGAGACAAACGCAGCGGTTAACCGCTACCTGTGGGATGGAGAGTGGTATGCTCGGGGCATCACGGACGATAACGTCGTATTTGGGATCAGCAAGGACCAAGAGGGTCGGATCTTTATCAACCCGCAGGGTTGGTCGATGTTGAGCGGCGCGGCCGATGACGAGAAGCGCGAGAAGCTGATGCAGGCGGTGCGCGAGCAGCTGGAGACGCCGTATGGCGTGGAGAAGCTCGCCCCTTCCTACACGGCGATGCGCGAAGACGTCGGCCGGGTGACGCAGAAGCACCCGGGCTCGGCGGAGAACGGCGCGGTATACAACCATGCCGCCGCTTTCTACATTTACGCGCTGTACGCCGTGGGCGAGCAGGAGGACGCGTTCCGGTTGCTGCGCAAAATGCTGCCCGGCCCAGATGTAGAGGACATCGTGCAACGGGGACAATTGCCCGTGTTCATCCCGAACTACTACCGGGGCGCTTATCGCCAGTTCCCGCGTACGGCGGGGCGTTCCAGCCATCTGTTCAACACGGGGACGGTGCCATGGGTTTATCGTTGCCTGATCGACGGGCTCTTTGGCGTGCAGGGTACGAAGGACGGCATCCGCGTGAATCCGCAGTTGCCGAGCCATTGGAACGAGGCGACGGTCACGCGCGAGTTCCGGGGCGCTACGCTGCATGTCGAGATCCAGCGCGATGCATCCGCGTCGCAGACGGAAGTGTACGCGGAAGGCGAGCTGCTGCCAGATGGCGTGCTGCGGAACGTGCAGCAGGGTAAGACTTACCGAGTGCAGGTGAAGCTCTCGTCCGGGGCCTAATCGCGTTCCGAAATAGCAACAAGCGCAAGTGCCAGGGAAGGGGTCCCTAGCGCTTGCGCTTTTTTTCATGCTTCAGTTTCAGTTGTAAACGGGAACGCAGGTAACCCCTCGCGGTTAACCAAATTCGCTTTGGCCGGGTTGTTGCTCCAGGCGTACCGTACATGGATCGGCGGTTTGACCTGCTCATGCCGCACGACCACGGTATCTCCGTCGATAACGGCCTGCGCCGGTACGAACGCCCCGTCGGGTCCGCAGACGCTGAATCCCTGCAGCGCGTTCCCACCCCGCGGGGTCAATCCGCCGCCGACCTCGGTAAAATGCAGCCGCAGCGCATCTCCCTGACGCTCCATCCGCACGAATATCGGCCCGCTGGCTACCAGCTCCGTTTCCCCGTAGGCGAGCCTACGAGCGCAGAGGGCCAACCGCTGGCCAAGTGACTTTTTGTCCTGCGGGTGCAGGTCGTTGTATTCGCCGAGGTCGATCGCCGTAGCCAACGCGGTGCGAGGAACGGCCAAGCCTTTACGCTGCTCCTCACGCAGTTCCGCCCAGTCCGTGTATGGATCGCCTTCGGGTCCAAAGTTGGCCAGTTGGACGGCGATCACCGGGAACTCGTCGATCCCCCAGGCTTCGCGCCAGTCCCGCACCATGTCCCGGAACAGTTCAGCGTATCCTGCAGGCCGGCCCGTGTTGGACTCGCCTTGATACCACAGCACCCCGGCGATGGGGAACCGCCGCAGCGGCGCGATCATGCCGTTGAAATTGCCGGCCGGCATGTAGTGGAAGAACGTCTGCGGTTCCAGCGCCTCCGTTACCGCACCCACGCGGTACCTCCACGATCCGCGCAGGTCCAGCTCCTGACCGCCGGCCTTGAGCTTGTAGGGCATATCATGGACGAACGACCCCGTGTTATGCGTTGTGATGACTCTTACAGCAAGGGTGTTTTTCCCCGGTTTTAACACGCCCTGCGGCACGTTATACCGTCTCGGCGGGTACATGTACCCCGTGTTCCCGACGAGCACCCCGTTTACGTACGAATCGTCCGCATCCACGATGGTGCCGAGCGCAAGCTGCGCTTCGCCTTCCGTCATCGCCACCGGCACATCGATCTCCTTACGGAACCAGACCGCCCCGCGAACGGACTCCAAGTCGCTGCCTGCCCAAGAACCCGGTACCTCGAACTCGCTCCACCGGGTAGCGTCCCAATCCGCTAGATGCCATCCCTCGCGCAAACCAGCGTCCGCCTCGTTCAGCTTTGCGTACCACTGCCCGTTTCGATCCTCGTCCCTTTGCTTAGTCGCCCGTACATAGGCGTCATCCTTGCATTGCTCCAGCGTCGCCTCGTAACCGCCGATCTTCCTTAGGGTCGGCTCCGATATCCATGCTTCGATCGGCGTGCCGCCTACCGCCGTTTGAATGAGACCGATCGGCACGCCGTAGCGTTCGTAGATCTCTTTGGCAAAGAAGAAGCCTGCGGCGCTAAACCCAAGCAGTCCCTCCGGATTGGCCGTTACCCATGCGCCGCCGTCCAGATCCTCCTGCGGACCGTGAAAGTCGTAGCTCTGCGGCACTGCAAACTGGCGGATCATGGGCAAATCCAGGTCCCGGATTTCTTCCGCGAGCCGATCCAGTGTCCGTCGCACCGGCAGCTCCATATTGGATTGGCCCGCTAGTACCCACACGTCCCCGACCAGCACATCGCGAAGGACGAGCTTCTCCTCGCCGGCGGTGATCACGAGCTCATCGGGTCCGCCTGGGGCAAGTTCTTCGAGCTGCACCTCCCAGTTGCCGCCGGGATCCGCATCGGTGCAGGTGGTCACCCCACGGAAGACGATCTGTACCGTCTGTCCACCCCCGCTGCATTGTCCTCGGAGAATAACCCTTGCATCTCGCTGCAATACCATGCCGTCGCTATAAATACCGGATAGTTTCATGGGCGCTCATCCCCTTATCGTCAAGTATCTCTTCTTTATCATACCTAGGGATTGCCCGTTCGGACTAGCTGCTTATGAAAGCCTTTCCCTCCGAAATGTTAGATGCGGCTAAGCCACATCTATCTGGTCAATATTACGGAAGCTGAGGTAAGTGATGAGAATCCCCAACACCGACAGAGACAGCGGAATCGCAATGATGGAACTGAGACTGAAGCCGAGATTGCCGGAGCATACGATCAGGACGATGACAATCGACGATACAATCGTGGCGGGAACGGACTTGTTTCTCAGGCCGATGACCAGCGGCAATAAGCACATACCGGCAGCCCCGAAGGCTTGCATCAGCACGTTGAGGCCATGGTTGAGGAGCATATCCGTTTGCAGCGGATCAGACAAATAACCTGTGATTGAATTGATCCCGATAAAGATAGCGTCAACCAGAAGATTCGCTATCATCACATTGGCAAAGGTCCAAACAAACACCATCGCCAGCTTAGCGAAAATCAACTTTTTGCGGTTAACGGGATAGGCAAACAACAGAGCAATCGTCTTGTCTTTGAATTCACTGATTATGAGCTTCGATAAGAGCACGGAGGCGTAAACGATGAAGGTGGCCCGAACGAGCAGATCAATCATGGACAGCAATTCGGCTTGACTCCGAAACGAAGGATCTTCGACATTCATGGGGTCAGCAAAATAAATGACCGCCACGGATCCGGCAATGCACAGGTAGGCGATGAGCGCCCCCCAAAGGTAGCTGGTTAGGCGGCCCTTTTTGAGTTCCAGTTTAATAAGTTGAAGCATGGCTTTCCCCTCCTTTGAGCATCTCGAAGAAATACTCCTCCAGGCTGTGATGCTTACGGTTGATCGATTGAATCGGCACATCGTTGGCAATAAGCCCTTTGGTCAACGCCTCTTGGGACAGCTTCGGATCATAGATGCGGATGAGGTTGTCTCCGATTTGCTTGAAATTCTCAACACCCAACGTATCCACGAGAACAAAGGCGGCCAGATTCACGTTCGAGGTCACGATTTCCACGTATTCAGTCGTGGAAGCATGCACGGATTCCATAGAGACTTCGCGAAGCAATCTCCCCCCGTCGATGACGCCGATGGTGTCCGCCACTTGTTCGATTTCCCCAAGCAAATGGCTGGAAATGAGTAACGCGATTCCCCAATCGTCACGCAGCCGACGAAATAATTGGCGCATCAGCTGAATGCCTTCAGGATCTAGACCATTGATCGGTTCATCCAGGAGCAGCAGCTCCGGCCGGGTAGAGATGGCCCGCGCGATCCCGAGCCGCTGCTTCATTCCGAGAGAGAACTGTTTGACCGGCTTATCCTGGGTGCCGATCAACTGCACCATCTCCAGTGCCTCGCGAATGGCGTCTTTCTTGTAGTAACCCATATACTCGGCATGCAACTCCAAATTTTGCTCTGCCGTCAGCTTCTCGTAGAACACCGGCGTTTCAATCAAATGGCCGATGCGCTTCAGATGCTCTGTTGCCCCAGGTAGGAGCTTCTCCCCGAATAGCTCAATTTCGCCGCCGGTGGGTCTGACTAACCCCAGTAACATCTTCATGACGGTTGATTTGCCGGCCCCGTTAGGTCCGAGAAATCCGTAGATCTCGCCCCGGCGCAGGGTCATATTTACGCCGGAAACCACTTCCGTCGTTCCGTAGCTTTTGATAAGTTGGTGCGTTCTTACGATTTCATTCATGGTCTCACTCCCCTTGTTTCTTTACCCTTACCTTTAGCGTAATCGGGGAAACTCTCTTTTCTATGTCATAGATCTTACTTATTTCTTACTTCGGAACAATCGTTCCTCCCTCAAGCCCGCTTCGATCGAGGGAGGGTGACGGTAAAGCAGGTACGTACACCCGGCGTGCTCTCCAGCTTGAGGGTCCCATTCAATCGCTCGGCAAGCCGCTTGGCGATGGTTAGGCCGAGCCCGCTGCCTTGCATCTTCCGGTTGCGCGAGTCTTCCATGGTATACATCCGCTCGAACACCCGAGCTTGTTCGGTTCTTGAGATGCCACGCCCTCGATCGATCACTTGGAGGGTGACGTGGTTCTCCGAAGATCGAAGCGATAACCCTAAATAGCGTCCCTCCGCTCCGTATCGCATCGCGTTAGACAGCAAGTTGTCCAGTATACGGGATAACGCTTCTTCATTGGCATACACCCATACGGGGCTCTCAGGCAAATCGATATCGACCTGAAATCCTTGCTCAGAGAGAAGGTCGAAATAAGCTAGGATTCGCTGACGACTGATCTCTCCTGCATCGATCACCGACAGGGGGAGATCCAAATCGCCCGATTCCAGCCTGGCTAAATCGAAGAAAGTGTTGATGAGCTCATGGACCTGAGCCGTTTTCTTATGGATCTCCCCAAGCATCCTCCGGCGTTCTTCCTCCGGCAGGTCCGTCTGCTGAGAGAGCATTTCGGCATAACCCATGATGACGGTCAGCGGCGTCTTTAAATCATGCGAGACGTTGGATAACATCATGCGCATCGCCCGCTCCATGCCGGCATAATCCGTGGCCGATTGACCTGCTCGGTCAAGCAGGCCATTGATCGTTTGCAACAATTCCCGCAGTTCGGGAAGGGGAGTTAGGGTAAGAATTCGTTCCTGCGTTATGGGATGCCGGGGATCGATGAAGGGCATGAGCTTACGGTTGATGTAAGTAATCTCCTTTCGAAGCGCAAGGTTTGTCCTATGTTGATTGAGGTATAATATCGCCAGCACGGCGATGGGGATGAACAGCAACCACCCGTAATCCGTCATTCACCCTTCCCCCAGTCGGTACCCAATTCCCCAAAGCGTTCGAATATACCGGGGATTTGACGGATCGTCTTCGATCTTCTCTCGCAGCCTTCTCATATGTACGTTAATGACGTTATCATCATTGAAATATTCCTCGTTCCAAACCAGTTGATAGAGCATGGCCTTGGTGTATACCCGTGTCGGATGCTGAAGGAACAGCTTCAGAATATGAAACTCTTTTGACGTCAGCAAGATCTCCTTGCCTCGCTTGGTGACCGTAAAATTGCCGGGGTCGACCGTCAAGTCGCCGACGGACAATAACTTAAGGTCCGATGCCTGCCCGGCGTCATCCGGGTTCGAATATAACGTTGCCCGTCGGATGGAGGCTTGCACGCGGGCAGCCAACTCGATGAGCGAGAAAGGTTTAGCGATATAATCATCGGCACCTAGCCGCAGACCCAGTGCCTTCTCGACTTCGTTGTCCTTCGCGGACAAGATCAGAATGGGGATGCTGCTCTCTTTTCGAATATGCTCTAGGATGTCGAGACCGCTCCGTTTAGGCAACATGAGATCCAGTAAAACCAGATCATAGCTCGCGGATGCGAATTGACGGAGCGCTTCCTCGCCATCCTGAGCCAAGGTGATCTTATAGCCCTCTTTGGACAGGTAATCCTTGACCATCGCGCTGATGGCTGGATCGTCTTCAATCATTAGTAGATGGCCTTCCATGATTTCGCCTCTCCTCTTGGAATTTACCCCCTATTCTAAGCTAGGAGATGTTATTCCACAAGCAAAGTTCGTGTGCACGGGATACGAGTATGCGATTTAAGAAAAACTTTATTTTTTACCCCCAATCTTCTTAAACAATGTGACCTATGCTAAAGAGGAAGAAAAGCTAGGAGGTACCCAAGTGAAAAAATGGATGATATGCCTCATGGTCCTGGTGCTGCTGGGATTTGGGGTTACGAAATTTAAAGCGAGTATGGCCCGGACGCCGCAAGATACGACGTCGCCGTTACAGGTCGATAAATCCTATAACGTTCCGGAATCCTCCTCGGTGGTAGAGGGATTATCGATCGACGTCACCAAAGAGATGGTTTATCAAGGCGATTTGCTGCTGGTGAACAAAGACCATCCCGTCCCGAAAGAGCTGAATCCCGAATCGGAGGCGGTTAGTCTGATTCGGAACGCCGAGCTGATCAACGGGTTCGGGGTGTTGGATAATAAAGTGTTGTTGTCGCCGCGGATGGCAGACCGGTTTGCAACGATGGTTCAGGCTGCCGGGGAGGAAGGGATCAATCATTTCCTGATCAGCAGCGGGTACCGGGATGAGCAGAAGCAGGACGAGCTATACCGCCAAATGGGCTCAAAACTGGCTCTGCCCGCCGGATACAGCGAGCATAACCTCGGCCTGTCGCTGGACATCGGATCTTCTCAAGCAGAGATGAACCTTGCTCCCGAAGGCCAGTGGTTGAAGGAGAATGCGTGGAAGTATGGATTTATTTTGCGGTATCCGGACGACAAAACGGCGATTACGGGCATTCAATTTGAACCTTGGCATTTCCGGTATGTCGGCCTGCCGCATAGCGCGATCATTCACGAAAATGGGCTCGTGCTGGAGCAATACATGGATTATTTGAGAGAGCAAAAGGCGGTGAGTCTAACCGTGCAAGGCCATAACTATCAGGTGTTCTATTATCCGGTTTCAAAGGATCAGACGATCCGGGTGCCAGCACAGGGGAAATACGAAATATCCGGCAACAACATGGATGGGATTATTGTAACCGTACGGGATTAGACAGGCGGCAAAAAAGACATCATGAAAGCGAGGGGAAAGAATGCAAACGGAAAGTTGGCTGAAATACGCAAGCGTTCGGGTGCTGTTTGCCTTATATCTAAGTCTCTTGGTGAAAATCATCCTGTTCAAGTTTCACGATATCGAACTGGGTTTCCTCTGGGAACAATTGCAGGTTAGCTTGCACTACCCGAGAATGGTCTTCCGGAGACTGCAGGAGGGCAATCTCGTTCCATTGAAGGAAATCACCCGAAGCCTGGAGGTCATGACGCCGCATGACTTGGTTAACGTCTTCGGCAATGTGATGATCTTCATCCCGTTTGGGATTCTGCTGGGGATCATGTTCCGGGAAAAAGGCATTAACGGCGTGGAGACGATCCTTTACGCATTCGTGGTCAGTCTGAGCCTGGAATGTGCCCAACTGTTGCTGGCGATCGGCCGGTTTGACGTGGACGATCTGCTCTTAAATACAGGAGGAGCATTGCTCGGTTATTTCATGTACATTGTGTTTTCCGCGGCGCGAGATTCGCATGCCGTGGTGCGGACAGGAGAAGGTTGAATATTAGAGTGATAGCGTAGGGGGGCTGCCGGAATCGGCAGCCTTTAGCTCGTTTAGGCGGAGAACATCCTCGCAAACTTTTTGTAAGCTACTTGACAAAAGGAACCTAGACGGATATCATTATCTCTAGTTCGAATAATCCGAATTTAAGACATTGGAGAAGTTCGGGAATGATACTTGGTGGTGTGACATATGAGTTTTTGGGGTAAATTATTAGGTAGAACATCTCAACCAATCGAGGAGGAAAAAATGATGTCTAAGTTGAATATTGGAATTATCTTGGGAAGCACGCGCGAAGGTCGCGTAAGCCCGCAAGTAGGCGAATGGGTGAAGAAACATGCGGACGCTCGGGGCGACGCAAACTATGAAATCATCGACATCGCTGATTTCAAACTGCCGCTGCTCGGGGAAGCAGACGCAAGCGAGCAAGCCGCTGCTTGGAATAACAAGCTGAACGGCCTGGACGGCTTCGTCTTCATCGTACAAGAATACAACCACAGCATTACCGGCGCTTTGAAGAACGCGCTTGACTATGCGCGTGAAGCTTGGAACAACAAAGCAGCCGGGATCGTCAGCTACGGTTCCGTGGGCGGCGCTCGTGCCGCTGAGCATCTGCGCGGGATCCTGGGTGAGTTGATGGTTGCCGACGTGCGTGTGCACGTAGCGCTGTCCCTGTTCACCGACTTCGAAAACTATAGTGTCTTCAAGCCGGCTGATCTGCATCAAACGAACTTGAACGACATGCTGGACCAAGTGTTGGCTTGGAGCGGCGCTCTAAAAACGCTGCGTTAAGATCCGTCCCGATCTTCTATATCACCCCTGTGCCTCTATTTAATGGCGCAGGGGTTTTTGCATGAAGGCCGGAGGGGTGCCATTGATGTGAGGTTTGTCATATCGACGAGGCTGCCGCTTTTGCTAATTGTAGCTTAGGAGGTGGATGACGCATGAAAGTCAATTATCCCTTGAAGGGGAATGCAGATCTCAAGGAAATCAAGGAATCCCTTAAACCGTTTGGCGGACGCTGTGCCAAAATCGTAGAAGGTACGTTGGAATATCAAGTCAAGGATGAGAACGAAAAAGCCGCGTATGAAGCAATGAAAGAAAAGGGTTATATCAGCTAACCCAGTGATAGAAACAAGAAGGCGTCCCCGCCACGAAGTTATGGCATGGGGGACGCCTTCTTTTATTAGAAGAGGTGCACGTATAACGTGGTGGACTGGCCTAAGGTGCTTTTGGCATAAATCCGGCCTTTATGCTGTTCAACAATCGACTTGGCGATCGCCAGCCCCAGTCCATAACCGCCTTGTTTGCGCGCCCGCGAGGCGTCCGTCCGGTAGAAGCGGTCGAAGATCCGCGGCAGATGCTCGGGCGGGATACCCTCCCCAGTGTTGGTGACTGCCAGGATCATGTCATTATGCGGCTTCTTAAGCGACAGGGTGATCTCCCCGTTAGGATTGGCATATTTGACTGCGTTATCTAGCAGAATCATGACGACCTGCTTGATTTGTTCCGGGTTACCGTAGGCGGTGAGTTCAGGTTCGATGTTGTAGTTCAGGACCAATTCTTTCTCGAAAATAACCGCCTCCATCGTCAGCAGCACGCTTTCCACTGCCTCGCTCAGATCAAATCGGGAGAACAGGACGGTCGCTTTGGCATCGTCCATTTCGGTCAAATACAGCAAGTCGCGGGTCAACTTGGACATTCGCTCGGTTTCCGACTTGATATAGTGCAGCCACTTGGCCTGCCGGGAGATCGTCTCCTCTGGATTGGTCAGCAGCACGTCCGCGTTGGTGTTGATGATGGCCAGCGGTGTCTTTAATTCGTGCGAAGCGTCGGCGATAAATTGCTTTTGTTTATCAAAGGCTTCCTTGACCGGCGCGATCGCCCGATTGGCAAAATATCGGCTGGCAAAATACAAGGCGATCAGCATCCCCACCCCCACGGCGGAGAAGGTATAGATCAGATTGGTCAGGATCTCCTTCCGGGCCGTCACGTCCAGGAAGACCAGCATATACCCGTTGCCGATGGGCCGCATGTTAAAGATCCAGCGGCTGCCGTCCAAGCTGAATTGCCCGGATTCGCGTTGCTCGGCCGCCGCTTCCTTCAGCGCCTGTTGGTAGAACGCCTCATCCATCTCGAACTTGGACATATAGGAGACGAGCCCAAAATCGGGGTCTGCCAGCAGCATAAACGAAACGGAGCGATCCATCGGGGCTTCTCCGGATCGATTCAGCGGCCCGCTGCCGCGAGGTGAACTATCATCCATGTCCCCGCTCATGCCGCCCCCCATGCCTCGATCATTGAGACCTGCGCCCATCCGCATCTCGTTATGGCCGGGTGATTTTTCATAAGATTCCATGACTTGGCGCAAATCCATGTCGATATCGGTCTGTACGTTGCGGTAAGTGATGATATAAATGGCTGCGAATGCCACCAGCATCATAATGGAAATCGTCAGCAGGTTGACGATCAGAAACCGGTTCCTGAGTTTCGTGAACATTAGGGGGTCACCTCTAGAACGTACCCGACGCCCCGGATCGTGCCGATCCGGACGGCGGAATGGAGGAACGTAAATTTTTTACGCAAAAAAGAAATATACACTTCGACGTTGTTATGCTCCACCTCGGAATCAAATCCCCATAGCTTTTCGATGATCTGTTCCTTGGAGGTTACGGCCTGCTTGCGGTTGATTAGCAGCTCCAGCAGTTCGCATTCCTTCAGGTTTAGCTTGATTTCCTTCCCTTGGGAGGAGAGCTTTAGGTTCGTTGTATTGAGTTCGATGTCGCCGAATTTCAGGGCATCCTCCGGGATGACCTCGCCTTTCCGCCGGAGCGCGGCCCGGATGCGGGCCATCAGCTCTTCCGTTGAAAACGGCTTGGCGATGTAATCGTCGGCCCCATAATCGAGTCCGGACACCTTATCTTCAATCTCCCCTTTAGCGGTCAGCAGGATTACGGGGGTGGAGATGCCCTCAGCGCGGAGCGTCTTCAGCACAGTGAATCCGTCCATCTTCGGCATCATCACGTCCAGCAGCAACAAATCATAGATGCCGCTCTGTGCGTTATCCAACCCCGCCTCGCCGTCGTGAACCACATCCACGGAATAGTGGTGTTTTTTTAAGATCTGAGATAGGGCTTCGGCCAAATGAACCTCATCTTCAGCAATTAATATTCTCATCTGGGATGCCTTCCTCTACAGGTTATTCACAAATCTAGGGCTACTCTAATGTAGCCATTATATCAGGATAACCTTTAATCAACCTTAAGCGGGAGCTCGAAGTGGCGGGTAAGCCAAATTAGTGATCAGGTAACTGGATCTAAACAGACCACGCCGGCGCTAACGCTGATCAGGAACGCTATTGACGCTAATGTGGAGAATTCCCGCTAACGCTGATCAGGAACGCTATTGGGGCAAATTCGGCGTTCTAGAAATTCTAACGACGCTGAGCCACGCTATTTCGAGGAAAACCTCCGATTTGAGCCCCGAAAACGGCAAATAAGCTCTGTGATCCGCGTTAGAATTGGAAAACGGTGATTTTGGCTGATATAAGATGTATGGCAAGCGTTAGAGGCAAAGTAGGTTGAAGTTGCTGTTGCTGTACCTCAGGCGAAAGAAGGTTAGCTGGTGCAGGCATGTCCTAAGGGGCTCGAAGTGGCAGGAAAGCAAGTAACTAAATGTGTTGTGATCGATCGTGGAGGAGCTTGGGGCGCAAATAGTATGGATTCTGCGAATCTCTGGAGAGAACTAGTTGCAGTCACGTGTAACGGACCGAAATGACCTTATTTGTCCATTTTCTGGTTATTTCCCGCTGTAACGGACTCCATAGGCCTTAAATAGTCGGTTCGACGTCAATTCAGCTACTTTAGTACGAAATAAGGTCACCTGGGTCCGATAGATTCGAGCAAGTGTCTATACCCAACATTTAGCGTCTCTGAGGTCCGTTAGCGCGGGAGTAGCCTTTGCGGAGTGAGATTATTCGAGATTATTACTTGGCACTTGGAGGTTACGTGAGCAGCGGAGGGCCCGGTTGGATGCAAGATTCGACGCCGGATAATCGCCCCCGAATACGCTTCGTGATCCCGAAGTTGATTGTTTGGACTACGACTTACCGTTGAGTTAGATCAGCTTATGCGCGTACCATTTCTTCCCGCGGAACCGCCAGAGGAAGAGGGCCCCGCGCACGCCCCATTCGCTGCACATCGCCAGCCAGACACCCAAGATGCCAAGGCCAAGCACGATGCCGAGAATGTAGCCGAGAATGACCCGGAACAGCCACATCGTCAACATCGAGGTGATTGAAGTGAAACGTGAGTCGCCCGCTGCCCGCAGTGCGGATGGCAAGATGAAGCTGATCGGCCAGAGAGGGATCTGGGCAATGGAGCTCACCAGGAGCACGAGGAAGATGTCGCCGACAATTTCGGTTGGCGGAGCGAAAATGCTTACGAGCGGTCGGAACAATGGCAGTAGAATCAAGCTGATAATAGCCAGCGACCCCGAGCCGAGCCAGAGGAAGGACTTGATGAACTTCCGCGCGTCGCCTACGCTTCCGCTGCCAATGCATTGGCCAACCACGGTTACGATCGTAAGCGACAGGGCGCTGGCGGGAATTTGGAACACCCCAGCAAGTGAACCGCCGATGGCATTTGTCGCAATGGCGTAGGTGCCTAGACTAACGATAAATACCTGAGTTAGCAGTTTACCGCCATTAAAGAACAGTTGCTCGGCCGCGAACGGAATCCCGATGAACATGATTTTGCGCAGCATTTCGAGCGGGAAGTGGAAGAGGTCGCGTAGTTGCAGGTGCAAGGAGGCTTCCATTTTGAACAGATAATACAGCGCGCAGATCGCGCCTGCGAACCGGGCGATATTGATCGCCAGCGTCATACCGAAGACGCCCATATCCAGAAGGGTAATCAGCAGGATGTTCAGCAGCACGTAGAGCAGGTTCATGATCAACGACAGGGTTAAAGAAGCCCGAGTTTTGCCGATGCCCCTCAAGGCGGAGCAGACGGCCTGGACCACAGCTAATCCCGTGTAGGAGATACTGCTGCCGATCAAATAGACGCGGGCATTGTCCAATACATCCGCGGACGCGGCGCCGAACAGCAGCTTCAGAATCGGATTATGAAATCCGATCAGGAGCAGGGCGATCCCGACGGCAAGCAGGGACACCGAAGTGACCGTTGCCGCTGAAGCGCGGGAGACATTACGGTCGTTGCGGCTGCCTTTGTATTGAGCGACCACCACCGTACCCCCGGTCGCGACGGCGACAAACACGCTGATCAAGAAGATATTCAGCGAGTCGACGATGTTGACCGCGCTGACGGCGGCGACGCCGGACGAGCTGATCATGGCGGTATTGACTAAGTTGAGGCCGATGATAAATGCCTGATCGATCAGAATCGGCAGAAACAGAGCGAAGATCTGCCGGTAGTCCATGGACTCGCCGGACAGATGCTTTTCCAGGAAGGCGTTATTTTGTAGACGCGCGAAAATGGGCTTCAATAGACATCACTTTCTTTTCTATATAGTTAGAAAACAGTTTACCCCTATTATCGGACATTTCGTCACAAGGCTAAAGCAACAAAGCAACCCCGGCTTTCTTGACCGGGTAGGGTTGAAGATACCATTATCGGAAGAACGATGTCAATGCGATTACGCATCTTCTGACGGGGCGGCAGCTGCAGGGCATGCGATTTGGAAAATGCGGTGGCAGGTGTTACCATGGAGGGGATTGGGCGAATTTGATTTGGGAGGGGATTGTTTTGAAAGCGCTATGTATTGGAGGCACCGGGACGATCAGTTCCGCGATTACGAGACAGTTGGCGGAGGACAGCTCCTGGGAGTTGTACCTGTTGAATCGGGGGAACCGCAGTAAAGAGTTGCCGCCCGGCGTACATGTCATTGAGGCCGATATCCATCAGGAAGCTGAGGTGGCTGCAAAGCTCGAGGGTCATACTTTCGATGTGGTGGCGGACTTCATCGCCTTTGAACCGGCACAGTTGGAGCGGGATTTTCGATTATTCGCTGGGAAAACAAAGCAGTTTATGTTTATCAGCTCGGCTTCGGCGTATCAAACCCCTTTGTCGGATTACAGAATCACCGAAGGGACACCGCTGTCCAATCCTTATTGGGCCTACTCCCGCAACAAAATCGCTTGCGAGGAATATTTGATGCAGCAGTATCGCGAGCAGAGATTCCCGATCACCATCGTGCGGCCGAGCCATACCTATGATGAGCGTTCGATCCCGCTGGGTGTTCACGGCAACAAGGGTTCTTGGCAAGTGGCCCAGCGCATGCTGGAGAACAAACCGGTCTTGATTCATGGCGACGGTTCGTCGTTATGGACGTTAACGCATAACAGCGATTTTGCCAAAGGCTTTATCGGGTTGATGGGCAACCTTCATGCCATCGGCGAATCGGTCCATATCACGTCGGACGAAAGCGTAACTTGGAACCAAATTCATGAAATCATTGCGGATGCCCTGGGCGTGAAGCTGCGTACGGTGCATGTCGCTTCTGACTTTCTTGCGGACAACGGGCCTTACGATTTCCGCGGCGGGCTGCTGGGCGATAAGGCGAATACGGTCGTCTTCGACAATGCCAAGCTGAAGCGGCTGGTACCTGGCTTTACGGCGACGGTTCGTGTGGATCAAGGCATCCGACGGACGGTGGAGCATATCCTGGCGCATCCTGAGCTTCAGGTGGCGGATCCGGAATTCGATGCTTGGAGCGATCGGGTTGTCGGAGCGATGGAAGCGGCCGCGAAGTTGATGGCGGAATAGGCGGGAGGCCCCGATAAGCATGGCACGGCAACCCACGTTCGTGTTGGCGCCGGATTCTTTTAAGGAGAGCATGACGGCCAAGGAAGTATGTCTGGCGATGGAAGAAGGGCTGCGCAAGGCGTTTCCGGACGCGCGTTATGTTCATGTTCCGATGGCTGACGGCGGAGAAGGAACCGTTCAAGCCTTGGTTGACGCCACAGGCGGGCGGCTGCTCTCGCTGGAGGTGACGGGGCCGCTTGGCGAGCCGGTTACGGCGCAGTACGGGCTGCTGGGCGACGGGGAGACGGCGGCCATCGAAATGGCCTCGGCCAGCGGGCTCCAGCAGGTGCCGCCGGATCGACGCGACCCGTTGCAGACTACGACGTACGGCACCGGCGAGCTCATCCGCGCCTGCCTCGATCAGGGCGTGCGCCGCATCATCGTCGGCATTGGCGGCAGCGCCACGAACGACGGCGGTGCCGGGATGGCCGAGGCGCTGGGCGCGCGGTTCCTGGACGCGTCGGGCCGGTCGCTGCCGCGCGGCGGGGGCCGCCTCGGGGAGTTGGCGCGGATTGACCTATCCGCGCTCGATCCGCGGCTGCAGCAGACGCGCCTGGTCGTGGCCTGCGACGTCGACAACCCGCTCTGCGGCGAGCGCGGCGCGTCCCGCGTGTTCGGGCCGCAGAAGGGTGCCACCGCCGCGATGGCGGAGCAGCTCGACGCCGCGCTTGCGCACTACGCCGAGACGGCGCGGCGGCAGTTGGGCCGGGACGTTCGGGACGTCCCGGGGGCAGGGGCAGCCGGCGGGTTAGGCGCCGGGCTGTTGCTCTTCACGCGGGCCGAACTGCGCAGAGGCGTCGAGATCGTGATCGACTATACGGGCCTGCGGGAGAAGGTGGCGGCGGCGGACGTGGTGTTCACCGGCGAGGGCGGCATCGACTTCCAGACGAAGTTCGGGAAGACGCCCCACGGGGTCGCCCAGGTCGCCAAGGCCGCCGGCAAGCGCGTGATCGCGATCGCCGGCACGATCGGCGACGGCGCGGACGCGCTGTACGCTGATGGGATCGACGCGATCTTCGGCATCGCCCCCGGGGCGGCCGCCCTGCCGCAGCTGCTCGCCGACGGGCCGCGCAACGTGGCGCGCGCCTGCGAGAGCATCGGCCGCCTGCTGCGGTTAGGCTAAGCGCGCGGCGCGTGGGGCGACGGCGCAGCGCGCTGGGGGGCACGGCCGCTGGAGCTGGCGCGACCCGCGAGCCGACACGGGTACCCGGTGTGGCCGCCTGGCGGCAGCCCCCCCCGGGCCGGCGGGTCCAGCCAGGCGAGCCACGCTTCGTCGGCTCTGCCGGCGCAAAGGGAGAAATGTTGTCTTTCCTACAACATTTCTCCCTTTTTTCTTGCCCCTGCGGGGCCAATGTTGCAAAAACTGCAGCATTTAAGCCCGCCCCGGGCCGTACCGCTGATAAATGTTGCGGCTTTTGCAACATTCCGTCTCCCCCGGCCTGCCAACCCTCCCGAAATGTTGCACAATCTGCAACATTTCGGGTTGCGGCCTGCTCCGCCCAGCGCATAAATTTTGCTCATATAACAAAAGTATAGTAAAATACAAAAATATAGTTAACTAGATGAAGCGGAGGAACAAATCATGGAAATCGGAATCAGCACGTTCGTCGAAACGACACCGGATGTCGTTACTGGCGAATTGATCAGTCATGCGCAGCGGCTGCGTGAGGTAGTAGAGGAGATCGTCCTAGCCGACAAGGTCGGGCTCGATGTGTTTGGCGTAGGGGAGCATCACCGCAAAGATTATGCCGCTTCTTCGCCGACGTTGGTGTTGGCCGCAGCTGCGCCGCAGACGTCGCGCATCCGGCTAACCAGCGCCGTTACCGTGCTGTCTTCCGATGATCCGGTTCGGGTGTTCCAGGACTTCGCGACGCTGGATGGCCTATCGAATGGGCGCGCGGAGATTATGGCCGGTCGGGGTTCCTTTATCGAGTCCTTCCCGCTGTTCGGGTACGATTTGAATGATTATGAGGAGCTGTTCGAGGAGAAGCTGGATCTGCTGCTAAAGCTGCGTGAGTCGGAAAAAGTAACCTGGCAAGGCAATCACCGTCCAGCAATCCATAATCTGGGCGTCTATCCGCGCCCTGTGCAGAATCCATTGCCGGTATGGATCGGCAGCGGCGGCAACACGGAATCTGTCATCCGTGCAGGGGTGCTTGGTTTACCGCTAGTCCTAGCGATTATCGGCGGGCGCCCGACTCAATTTGCCCCACTTGTCAAGGTCTACAAGCAAGCTGCTGCACAGGCTGGGCATGACGTCTCGAAGCTGACGGTCGCCTCCCATTCGCATGGCTTCGTTGGCGACCGCAATGACGTGGCGGTGGAGAAGTTCTTCCCCTCGACACAGGCGGCTATGAACGTGATCGGACGGGAACGCGGCTGGGGCCACTACGGCCGGGCTAGCTACGATGCCGCCCGCAGCCTGGAAGGTGCGCTGTACGTTGGTGACCCGGAGACGGTGGCGAACAAGATCATTTACCTTCGCAAAAATGTCGGCATCACCCGCTTCATGCTGCATTGCCCGCTCGGGACGATGCCGCATGCGGATGTCATGCGGTCGATTGAACTCCTCGGCACCGAGGTGGCACCTCGAGTACGGGAAGAAATCGCCCGTTGGGAAGCTGCCGGAGAGAAAACAGAATAAAGGACATGGCGTAGCGGCGTTAGATCTACTGCCAAAACGGTGCATGATTTGCACCGCCCCGGGCCTGATCCTAGCGTGAATGGTGTGGCTCTTACTTGCAGCCCCCCCTCACACCTCCGCCCGGAACGTCTTCCCTAACGGTTCACCGAGGCCGAAGTAGTGGCGGAAGTTATAAATGAGCGGGCTCCACAGGCGAGGGTCGATATGACGTTCGCCGATGACGAGGTCACGGCGGGCGTGGACGGCCACGGCCCGGGTTTCGACGATCGCGAAGAAGGGGGCATAGGCTGGCGCTCGGAAGTCCTCCACGACCGCTTCGATTTGCAGCGGGCACTCGCGGATGCGTGCGGGCCGCACTTGCTGGGAAGGGATCGATGCCAACCCGCTGGCCGCAAATTTATCGCTTTGATACGTAAAACCCTGTGCTGCTTTTTCAGTTGGCACGGGGTTTTTTCCGGTTGTGGGGGCTAGCCGCTCGACTTGCTCCCACAAGGAGGGATCGGGTAGATTGATCACGCACTCTCGGTAGCGCTGCAGGTTTTCGGCGGCTTTTCCGCCTAGCCCGATGCCAAGAACAATATGGTTGCCGAGCGCCCAAGAAGAAGAGATCGGGCTAATATTCGTGCTTCCGTCTTCATTCAGAGTCGTGAGCAGAACGACGGGCGTACCGTAATACAAAATTTTTGGCTGAATCAGCTGTGTGTCGTCGGCTGACGGACTTGCCGCTTTCGAAGTTTGCATCGGAATGACCTCCCCGTTTTAAGTGCTTCCCGCTCATTGTATAATGGCAACAATACCATGGGGATCGAAATATGGATGTCATCCTCAAAAAGGGGGAGCGAATCGTTATGAAAGCACCGATGCATATGTCAGCGGCGGTCATCGCCTCGCTTGTCAGCGACCCTAGTCGGTCGGCGATGTTAACGGCCATGCTGGACGGAAGATACCATGCCGCCGGGGAGTTGGCGCAAGCGGCCGGAATCCAGCCGCAAACAGCCAGCTTTCATCTGACCAAGCTGACGGAAGCCGGCCTCATTGCCGTCGAGAAACAAGGTCGCCACCGCTACTACGGAATCGCAGGCCCGGAGGTCGCCCGGGTGATGGAATCCCTGTTGTCCATCGCGCCGCCGACACCGATTAAGTCGTTGCGGCAGGCCACGGAGGATCAGGCACTGCGGTATGCCCGAACCTGCTATGACCATTTGGCGGGGAGTTTAGGCGTCCGGCTGACGCAATGCTTGGTTGGCCGAGGAATCCTCGCCGAAGGTGACGGAGGGTTTGATGTTACCACGGAAGGGGAAGCGTTTCTGGGTCGGTTCGGGGTCGACATCGACGGAGCCAAGCGCAAACGCCGCTCTTTTTCCCCAAAATGCCTGGATTGGAGTGAACGGCGCCATCATCTGGCCGGGGCGCTCGGCCATGCGCTGCTAGAGCGGCTGATGGAGCTGGGATGGGTGGAGCGAAATCCGCATAGCCGGGCCGTCAAGTTGACCGCGGAAGGGCGAGTAGGGTTAAGGGAAAGCTTGGCTTTGGACATGGACGTTGAGGAAGGAGTCGGCTAACTTCCGAATTCAAAGTTCAGGCATACGAAAAACCATCTCTCACTTGCAAGAGATGGTTTTTTGCCGTTCTGCTATAACCGGCTGCGACGCCGTTGTCTTCTTCGTCCGCGCAGCGTGACGTGAAGCGATCGGGCGCTCCGCCGCTTGGCCTTGCTGCGGGCATGAGCGGCCGCTTTACCAATGGAACTGCGAACCCAAGTTCGTGCCCCTTTCTTGCGCAGCGCCCCTTTGCGGATCGAACGTTTGCGACGCCGGCGGGACGAGGTTGGTTTCACCGAGTCAGGCCATAGACTCTGGCAGGCTTGCGTCAAGATCGCCTTGATTTGCTCCTGTTTATGCGGAGCATCCGGCTGGGTATAGATCTGGGTAGCCGCCATCAGCGCCGGCTTCAGCCCGTTCTTCAAAGCTCCGTATTCGGGAGCATCCGGCTGCAGATGAAAGAGGCGGGCGCCGTGAGCTAACGTACGCCGGACTTGTCGCGCGGCAGCACGCTCCGAAGCGTTCTTGCTGCTGCGCCACGATTTGAGGATACGCAGCGTATTTTTATACCCTTCCATCCCCTCGGAAGGAGGCAGGATGGCGAACAAGCTGATTTCCGGATCGGCGTAGCCATGGTTCTGGTAGATGATCCGCAGGTTCTCTCCTTGGGAATCCTCACTCCGATGAAAGGACGGGTGCTCCTGATGATAACCGACCACTTCCTCAATGCTAACGAAGGTGCAACCGCGAAGGTGCAGCCGGTAGCCCAGTTCCCAATCTTCAAGGCCATGCTTCTGGAAGTTCTCATTAAAACCGCCGACCTCTTCAAATAGTCGTTTGGACAAAGAGAGGTTGCGCGTGACCGCCATGAGCCAAGGCGCCACATCGGTGGTTGGGAATTCGCGATAATTCCCCTTAATCGGTTCCCAAGGGGCGACGACTTTTTCCAGTTGGCCGGTTTGGCCGAGAATATCCTCGCGGGTAACGATCTCGATCAGATCCGGTGCTTGCCAATAGTCGTTGTTCCACAGTCCGGAAGCTTGCAGAACCTCAGAGGCAGCGACCTTCTCCTCCCCAGAGAAATCAGGGTACAGGTGGGGATACGCCTTGATGAACAAGATCGGAACCCCGGAGACGACAGCGTTTCGGTGCAGTTGATGATAGGTGTCGTGCGTCTTCACGAAGTCGGGAGTGACCAGGTAATCGGGATCACAAAAAATCAGGTAGTCGCCGGAAGCGGCCTCAACCCCGCGGTTCCGAGCCGCCGACCTCCCGGCCGTTTCCTCCAGGGTGACGGGAACGAGCTGGTAAGGGGGGCGGTACCGGCTTAGACGCTCCAGGGTGTCGTCGGTGGAGCCGTCGTCGACCACCACCACTTCGAATTGATCAAGCGAATAGGTCTGGATTTCAAATGCCGTTAACGTCAGCATCAAAGACAACGCCTTATTATAGCTTGGGATAATGACACTATATTTCATTGGACAGGGATCACCTCGGGCATTATGATTTCGTACCCATTATACGAATCCCCAGCGGCGGCGAAAGGGACAAAGAACCACGCCCGGTTACTTTATTTTGATGCGCACTCTTTTTATCGTGGCCCATAGGATTCCCAGCGCAAGACCTGCTAGCAACAACGTACCCAACAACGAACCCCAAACCGGCAAATGACCTATATAGACGACGCGGTTAAGGAGGTCCTTGAGCTCCAAATCCCACATGGCCTCGGAAGCAAACAGAAGAATCAGGGCCAGAACGATATACAGCATGCCCCCCAGCTTGCCGAACCGGTAAAAGCCGGCACCGATCACATAACCCGCCAAATAATAAACGAGGGCGTTCAAGATGTAGACGATTACGGTAAGCAGCCAGGAAGCATTCTCCCCTAGGAAGGATACCCTCTCGGGTGCAGGAATCAGCCAATGCTGCAAGCTGCCGACGACGCCTACACCCCCCATCAACACCAAGGCCACCATAGCAGCAGCCAGTGAGGACCCGCAGAAATAGGCTTTTCGTGTAACCCCAAATCTGGCGTAGAAGCTGAGGAAGCCGGACACCGAAATAATTCCGATGACGAGCATAAACACCTTGGACGGTTGAAAAGCGAACGTGATAAAGTTTTGCGCATTCACTTCAATTAGCGCATAAGCCAGGATGACGAAGCAGATAAACCAGGCGGCCCAGGTCAGCTGGAGCCAGGACATATCCGCAGCAACTCGAAGCGCGCGGCTTGTGTTATTGATCGGCTGGTTCTTAAAGCTCGGATTGGACTTCATGGGAACCCCCCTCCCCGGTTAAATGGATGAACAAATCCTGTAGCGGAACCGGTCCGATGTCGAGACCTTTGTTCGCAGCGGCTCTGCGCCGAGCCTCGTCAATCTCCCCGTAGACCATCGCTGCCTTCGTGCTGCCAAGCTGTTGGACATTTAGCACCTTCATGCCGCGCACGAACTCGTCGACATCGGCAACTGCTCCGGTGATAGATGCACCCCGTTCCAACAACTGGTCAATGGGCTCCTTCAGCAGCATCCGTCCTTTGTGCAAAATCACCACGTCCTCGAACAAATAATCCATTTCCGAAACGAGGTGGGTGGATAGGATGATCGTCCGCGGGTGGTTGGCATGATCCTCTAGCAGTTGTTTATAGAAAATCTCCCGGGTTGGCGCATCCATTCCGCGATACACCTCATCGAAGATCGTCACCGGTGTTCGGCTTGCCAGCCCGATCACGGCATTCAGCGCCGACTGCATCCCGCTGGAGAGCTTCTTCATCGGTACATCCGTCGGTAAACCGAACAACCGGACCAGTTCTTCGGCATACGCCCGGTCAAAATAAGGGCGGTATCGCTCGGCTACCTTCAGCATGCCGTTCACCTTTTCGCTTTCTTCACTGTAATTGGTCTCATAAACGAAGCTGACCTGGGCCATCGTCTCGGCATGCTCAAACGGGGGATGGCCGCCAATCCGCACCCGTCCTGCCGTTGGCTCCATATAGGAAGCCAGGAGGGAGAGCAGGGTGGTTTTGCCCGCGCCGTTGCGGCCTAGCAGCCCATAAATTTTCCCGGCCTCCAGCTCTAAAGTAATATCGATCAGAGCGGGGTGGCTGCCAAAATGGACACTCACCTGCTCAAGCGTAACGTCAAGGCTCATGTTTAATCCCTTCCTTTGCTTTAGTGATCAGCAGATTCATTTCCCCTTCGGCAATGCCCAGCTTTGCAGCTTCCCGCATCATGGGAAGGACATATTCATCGAGAAATCGATCTTTACGTTCCGTCAGCAGCATTTCCTTTGCATTTTCGGCCACAAACATGCCAACCCCCCTTTTCTTGTACAAAATACCGGCGTCCACCAACAGATTGATCCCTTTGGCGATCGTCAGGTGATTGATTTTGTAAAATTGTACGAGCTGCGTCGTCGACGGAATTTGCTCATGCTCCTTCAGTTGGTCGTTCACGATCTGGTCTTCAATGAGCTCTTTGATCTGCAGAAAAATTGGCTTCTTGTCGTCAAAAGACGGACTCAACGGGAAATCACCTCCGTATCTCTTTGTTGTTAGTTATATGGTTATATAGTCTTGTATATAACTATATAAATAAAATTTCATCTCGTCAATCTTCTTTTCGCCTGGAGCGAGGAACGACGGCTTAGCACCTAACGCTTGCCACACGGCTTATATCCGCCAAAATGGGCGTTTTTCGATTCTAACGCGGATCACAGAGCTTATTTGCCATTTTTGGGGTTGAAATCGGGGGTTTTCCCCGAAATAGTGTTGCCCAGCGTCGTTAGAATTTCTAGAACGCCGAATTTGCCACATTAGGGTTCCTAGTCAGCGTTAGCGCTGGCACAGTATCCGTACAGCAAGAACCGCAAGCACTCCAAGCACCTCAAGCACAAAAAAACGGGTCGCCCCAGCCAGTAAAGACAGGGACAACCCGCTTCCATTTATTTTTTCTCCTGCAAAAAAACCTTAATCTTCTCCAGCGTTGCGGCGGGATCGATATTTTGCAGCAAATAGTCGGACTCTTTCTTGTAAACGACCTGCTCGGAGTAGTTCCGTAAATACTCTTCGATCACCTCGGGCGGGGCCCCCTCCCGTTCCTCGCGTAGCCGAATGTCCTCCTTTGTCACATAGAGGAAAATCCGGATCGCCTGCGACCCAAACCGTTTCCGGAACGCCTGCAAGCCATCATGATTCACGACGACGACCGCCGCACCATGTTGTTCCAGCGATTCGATTAGTTCATGCTCCGTGATTCCGTAGCTGCCGCGCTCCAGGCGGACGCTTTGGGTAAACGCCTGCCTGCCGAGCATCGTTTGAAAATCCGCATCGGAGATAAAACGGTAGTGCTCACCGTCCTTCTCCCCTGGGCGTTTCGCCCGCGTGGTATAAGGAAGGACATAAGGAAGGCCCAGGTCGGTGCTGAGCTGCTTGGCGATACTCTTGCGGCCCGAACCACTCGTGCCGGTAATGACGATCACTTTGGGCTGCGAAGTGCGCTCCTCCTCCAGGCCCGCGTCATTGGGCTTGTCAGAAGATGCTTCAGCCTCGTTGCGGGCAAGGCCTTGGGTTGTTTTCGAGCCTTTCAGCCATTTCCACATCGCGTCTCCATGCGCGTTATCCGGGTTCGATTCCTATCCTCGCCGGCAGAACCGCACGGATTCACCTCCTTCGCCATGTCTATACTTCCTATGTCGGCAAAAAGAGGAAAAAATTGAATGATCCCGATTCGCTCCACCATTGATCTAAGCAGCTACCTCAAAACACCCGGCGTGCGGTCACGAACCGCTTTTTCCACTGGCCATCAAACGCCTCGATATGGACTCCTTGCTCTTTGGAATAGGTGTGCAGAATCTGATTGTCGCCAATATAGATGCCGACGTGGCCGATATCCAGACCCCGCGCACTGAAGAACAACAGGTCTCCCTTGCGCAACTGATCCAGGCTGACTTCCGTACCTTCCTTGGCTTGATCATACGAAACGCGCGGAAGCTCGATCGAAAGAATCTGCTCGTACACCCGATTCACAAAAGAGGAGCAGTCGAACGTTTTCGTTTGGTTGGGAGATGCTCCGAATTCGTAAGGCGTACCTTCAAACGTTTTGCCGTAAGCGATCAGCTCGTCCGCCTGCTTGTCCGCAAGGGTGTCGCTCCGATAGTCGGTGTATTTCGGCTTGGCCGATACATAACCGGAGCGTCCGTCCGGGGTTCGCACCTCCAGCCAGAGCGCACCGGCTTCGCGAACGACATGTAGCTTGCTGCCGGTGGGCAGCAGCTCCTCACCGACCGTTTCGCTCCCGGCATCCGGCGCACTGCGCAGATTGACGCCCCAAGCGATGGTGGTTTCGTATGTAAACGCCGAAGTGATTCGCACCGTGTGGTGATCGCCGTCCCAGACGACATCGCTGCCGAGCGCTTCGCTTACGAACCGTAGAGGAACCAGCGAATAACCGTCCGCGATCTGCCCGGGTACCGGCAGCGTGAGGAGCTGGCCGTTCAACTGAGCCGTGGGGTCGCCAATGCGGTAAACGAGCGTCATTTGGCCTCGGGTGGCCGTGACGGTCTTGCTGGTATCGTCCCAGGCCAGCTTGGCGCCCAGCGCTTCAAACACGTCACGGATAGGGAGCAGGACGCTGCCGTTCACCAGCAAGGGGAGCGTCTCCGTTTGCAGCGGCCGCCCGTCGAGCTCAATCGTGATGCCGCCCGTAGAGGCGGTTTGGATCAACGGGGCCGCAGCCACCGCCCCCGAGGTTCCCAAGGCCGGATCTCCCACGGGCTCCGCACCGGCCGTTCCCGCTTGGGCGGACAATACGAGGGAGGCTGCCAACAGCCAGGTCAGTCCGAGTGTTTTATTGTTGAATGGTTTCGTCATTCTAAATCACCTATTTTCTGGATGGATTTATACTATTGGACGAAATCCAAGCAGATTTGTTGTGTGGAAAATGTTTCCTACCCCTCTGGATTCAACGAGGTCAACCGTTCCAATCCGTTCATATACTTACGCAGCGCATGAGGGATCCGGATGCTCCCGTCTTCCTCTTGATGATTCTCCAAGAGCGGGATCAGGATACGCGGCGAAGCGACCATGGTGTTGTTTAACGTGTAGCAGTATTGCAGCTTGCCGTTTTGGTCCTTGTACCGGATATTCGAACGGCGGGCTTGGAAGTCGAGCAGTTGCGACGACGAATGGGTCTCCCCGTAGGCCCCACGGCTCGGCATCCACGTTTCGATGTCGTATTGTTTATACGTTTTTTGCGACATGTCTCCGGTGCACACCGCCATTACCCTGTATGGCAGCTCTAACAGTTGAAGCAGTTCCTCGGCGTTTTGGGTGATTTCCTGAAAGAGCTGTTCCGACAGCTCCGGGTTGTTTTCGCACAGCACCACTTGCTCGACCTTCGAGAACTGATGCACGCGATACAAGCCATGAACATCCCGTCCGGCCGAGCCAACTTCGCTGCGGAAACAAAGCGAGACCGCGGCCAGCTTGATGGGATGGGTGACATCAACGATCTCATGGTCGTAATACGACACGAGCGGAACCTCGGCGGTGCCAACCAGCCAGCGATCATCCTCGGCCATCCGGTACGTCTGATCTACGCCCAGCGGGAAGAATCCGGTGTTCACGAGCGCCTCCGAGCGTACCATTAAGGGCACCTCCAGCAGGGTGAATCCTTTCGCCGCAAGCAGATCCACGGCCAGCTGCTGTACCGCCCGGTGCAGCAGAACCCCCGTGCCGCTCAGGTAGTAGTTGCGGGCGCCAGCCGTTTTGACCCCGCGGGGAATGTCGATCATCCGATGCTGTTCACCGAGGGCGACGTGATCTTGCGGCGTAAATTCAAACGCGGGCGGTTCTCCGATCTGCTTTACCACGACATTGTCGAGGTCCGACAGGCCCTTGGGCGTATCCGGCGAGACCGGGCTCGGAACAAGCAGCATCAGTCGCCGATACTCGCGCCCCGCCTCCTCAAGCTCCTTCTCCAGTCCGCTCAGCCGCCGGTTCAGTTGTTTCACCTCTTCTTTCAAAGCGGCGGCGGCGTCCGGCCCTTGCTCCCGGATCTGTATCTCAATCTGAGGGGTAAGCCGGTTACGCTCCTGCCGTATCCGTTCCACTTCCTGCAGAAGGGCCCGACGCTGGTCGTCCCAATGCAATAGCTCCGGGACCGATAACTCGATCCCTTTGTCCTCCGCCACCTGTTGAACTTGTTCTTGATGCTCCCGAATCCATTTACCGTCTAACATGGGTGATCCGCTCCTTTTTCGATGAGAATACAAAAAGCGCCCTTCGTCCGATTGGGACGAGGAGCGCTGTATGCTCGCGGTGCCACCCAAATTGATCAAACCGGCCGGGCCGGGTTGATCCCCTTTAGTTCCGCGGTAACGGGCGGACCCGGTTAGCTTAGGAGGAGATGATTGCGCGTTTGGCGCGCGGGTTCCCCTTGACGAAAACGCCTCCGAGTTGGATGCTCTTCATAGGCATGATTCCGAGATATGATTTGTAAAGCAGTATAACGTATATGACGTAGAATATTCAAGTGGGAGGGGACAGGAAAATGAGAAAATTGCTGCTCACCGGGTTTGAACCCTTTGGCGGTGAATCGATCAATCCGGCAGTTGAAGCGGTGCACCGGCTGCAGGGACGTGTGATCGGTTCCTATGAGGTTATAGGCTTGGAACTACCGACGGTGTTTGGCCAATCGATGGAGCGCCTGCTGGCCGGTATCGAGGAAACGGAGCCGGAGGTGGTGATCGCGTTAGGGCAAGCCGGTGGACGAAGGGGGATTTCGTTTGAGCGGATCGCCGTCAACCTAAGCGATGCCGCCATCGATGACAATGCGGGGAACCGGCCGGTGGATGTTCCTGTCGTGCCGGAAGGCCCGGCAGCGTATTGGACCACGCTGCCGGTTAGACGCATGGCCGACCGGCTGCAGGTCGAGGGGATTCCCGCGTCGCTATCGCTATCAGCCGGTACCTTCGTATGCAACCACTTGTTTTACGGGTTGATGCATCATCTCGCCGTCAGCGGCAAGCCCATCCGGGGTGGGTTCATCCATATCCCTTACCTCCCGGAGCAGGCGGAGCGACATCCCGGCGCCCCGAGTATGGCGTTGGAGCAGCTGGTTGCCGGCCTGGAGTTGGCGATCAGGGTGATGGGGGAGTAACAAAATGTTGTACTAATTACAACATTTCTCTCATAGGGCAGAGCCGCTAAGCGAACGCACCCCCTTCATGCTTCAGCAGCCAGCTTTTGCGGGACAATCCGCCGCCGTAGCCTCCAAGGTCGCCATTCGCGTTGATGACGCGGTGGCAAGGGATAACAAGGGCCAGTTGATTGGCCCCATTGGCCTGGGCGACAGCGCGAAAGGCCGACGGACGGCCAACTTCGGCGGCCAGCTCGGCATACGAGCGCGTCTCCCCTGGGGGGATTTGCCGCAGCCGGGCCCATACCTGCTGCTGAAACGGCGTGCCCAGCAGGCGCAGTGGGGTAACGAACTCGGTCAACCGCCCTTCGAAGTACAGGGCGAGTTCCCGCTCGATCGAGCGGATCGGGCCGGTGAATCCCGGGATCACCGCGGACTTCGTCCGCTTGCGGAGCCGCTCGACTTCGCGCTCCAGACCGCGGCGGTCCACGAACTCCAGCAGATACAACGCTTCCTCATCGGCGATCGCGATCATCGGCCCGAGCGGGGTGTCGAGCCACGCCGCCCTTAGCACTCGGCTCTCTTCCAACCGGGTTGGTGCAGCCCCCATAATCCGGGAGAAGGCATCCCGGAATCCGCTGCTCGACTCATACCCCATAGCGAGCTGGGCGTCGATGACCGGTCGGCCCGAACGGATGTTACCGAGCGCCAGACCCATCCGGCGGGCGCGGGCGTATTCCACGAAGGTCATGCCAAAGCGCTTCTTGAACTGGCGGCGCGCCGTGGATGCATCGACGGACAGCTGCCGGAAGTCTTCGTCCTTCCAGCGCTTCTCCGGATGAGCCTCGACGGCTTCTACCAACTGCCGGACCAAATCGGACACGCGGCTCGGGTGGGATAACGGGCGACAGCGTTGGCACGGCCGGAACGAGGCGAGTAGCGCTTCTTTGGCTGTTTCGTAAAATTCGCAGTTTTCGAATTTCGGTTTTCGTGCCGGGCAGGTTGGTCGGCAGAAGACGCCGGTGGTTTTGACACCAACGTAAAATACCCCTTCATACTCCGTTTTTTTCTCCAATAAAGCTTGATAATACTCTTCCTTCCGTTCGGCGAGAATCATTGAGGGAGGGTCCTCCTTGTCATCAACTTTGTGTCCCCATTATATCGTTTGCAGCAAGGCGGTGCCGCCGATAATCAGGCATTGATTTTCCGGTCAAGACTTCCATTGTGGGCAAGGGAGATTTGTTATATGATATCATGGTAAATTGGGTGAACGCGCTAGTATTTGGGGGCCATCCGCAGGTCTAACGCCTACCACAGCGCTTAAGTCGGCTCAAATCGCCGATTTTGCATTTTAACGCTGCTCACCGTGCTTAAATCTTATTTTTTGAGCCGGAATCAGGTGGTTTAATGGAAATAGTGATCCACAGCGTCGTTAGAAACGGTACAACGAGGAAATCCTTCAAATAGCGTTTCTCATCCGCGTTAGAGCAGTGGGAACAGCCTAAGGGCATCCATGACATGGAGAATCACTAGGAGGCTGCCCCGAAATCTAGTTTGAAACGATAAATAAATCATATTTTTGAGCGTGGAGGAAACGATGTATCCTAAAGACTTCAACTATAAAATGCCAGCCGAATGGGCGGCACATGAACGCACCTTTATCTCCTGGCCGGTACAGGAGTCGATGGTTTATCCCGACCGGTACGCCGAAGTGTGCGACGGGTATGCCGAATTCATTACGGCGATCGCTGAATTTGAACCGATCACGGTGGTCGTGAATCCGGACGATTTACAAAAGGTGAAGGCCCGCTTTGAGCAGGATCCAAACACGGGTCGCATCTCTTATCTGCCGATTGAGCATAACGACGCTTGGCTGCGCGACAACGGCCCGACGTTCCTCGTCAATCCAGAAGGGGAGCTGGCCGGGGTCAACTGGGGTTTTAACGCCTGGGGCGGCAAATATTCGCCGTGGGATCTGGACGATGCGGTCGCGCCGCAAATCCTTGAAGCCCTCAAAGTGAAACAATTCGACGCGCCATTGGTGCTCGAGGGCGGCTCCATCCATGCGGACGGAGAAGGTACGCTACTGACTACCGAGGAGTGCCTGCTGAACAAGAACCGCAACCCGCACATGAGCCGGGAAGAGATCGAGGCGGCGGTCAAGAGCTTTACGAACGTCGACCAAATCATCTGGCTGAAACGCGGTCTGAGCGGGGACGAAACGGACGGACATATCGACAACGTGGCTTGCTTCGCCGCGCCGGGCAAGGTCATCCTGCAAGTATGCGACGATCCCAGCGACGAGAACTATGCCATTACGCAGGAAAATATCGCGATCCTTAGCGAAGCAACGGACGCCCAAGGCCGCAAGCTGGAGATCCTTCCGATCCCGCAGCCGCCACAGGCGTTCTACGAAGACAGCCGTCTGACGCTGAGTTATTTGAACTTTTATTTCGTCAACGGCGGCATTATTTTGCCGGTCTTTGGCGGGGCTGCGGCGGAAACCGACCGCCAGGCCGTGAAGGTGCTGAGCGAGGCGTTCCCGGATCGCAAGATCCGTACCGTCGACGGCATGGCCATCATCCGCGAAGGCGGCAACGTGCATTGCACGACGCAGCAAATGGCGGCAAGACGCCCATAAACTTTTAGCGAAAGGGGTTCGATCTACGACATGAGAAACGTCAAAGTGGCAGCAACGCAAATGAGCTGCTCGTCCAACAGAGAAGAGAACATCGCCAAAGCCGATCAACTGGTTCGACAAGCGGCGGCGCAAGGGGCACAGATTATATTGCTGCAGGAGCTGTTCGAAACCCCTTATTTCTGCCAAAAAGAAAAGTCCGACTACTACGTCTATGCGACGGAGATGGAGGAGAACGCAGCGATCCAGCATTTCCGTAATGTGGCCAAGGAGCTGGAAGTGGTTCTTCCGATCAGCTTCTATGAGAAAAAGAACAACGCCCGTTACAACTCGCTGGCCGTGATCGACGCCGACGGCGAGGTCCTCGGACGTTACCGCAAGAGCCATATCCCGGACGGACCGGGGTATGAGGAGAAGTTTTATTTTAATCCGGGGGATACCGGGTTTAAAGTGTGGAAGACGCGTTACGCGAAGATTGGCGTCGGCGTCTGTTGGGATCAGTGGTATCCGGAGGCTGCCCGCTGCATGGCGCTGATGGGCGCCGAGCTGCTGTTCTATCCGACGGCGATCGGCTCCGAACCGCAGGACGGTTCGATCGACTCCAAGGATCACTGGCAAATGTGCATGCTGGGGCATGCCGCTTCCAACCTGATGCCGGTGATCGCTTCGAATCGCGTCGGCACGGAAACCGACGAAGAGTCGAGCATCACCTTCTACGGCTCGTCCTTCATCGCCGGGCCGCAAGGCAACAAAGTCGCGGAAGCCGACCGTGCGGAGGAGACCGTGCTGGTGGCGGAATTTGACCTCGACCAGCTGGAGATCCAGCGGATCGAATGGGGGATTTTCCGCGATCGTCGGCCGGATCTCTACAAGATCATCACCTCTTACGACGGCGAGCTTCGCATCGACTAAACCGCATAGGCAACGCCAGATCGTGAAGCCCCCAATTCCACCGTATTTTGTGATTGGGGGCTTTTGCCGATGAGGCGAAGCCGGCGGGTCAAGGCGAGCCGGGTTGAGTGATGTCCGGGTTGACATCCATGATGGCTTGCGCGATCTCCATCAGACGGGGCAGATAGCGATGTACCTCGTCCGCCCGGCGAAGCAATGCCGCAGTCGATGAGACGCCAAGATCGGACAGCAAGGCAAGGAAATCCGGGGCGAGCTGCTCCCCGAGCTCCGGGGCGTCAGCCGCTAGAATCTTATGGCAGCGCGCAAATGTGGCGGTGATCCAGAACACCGCCTCCTGATGGCGCCCGTTCTGAATCAGTTCGCGGCTGCCGTCGATGGCGACCGGACGCGCGCCGGGAGTAATGTCGCTGCGGAAGGGGAACGGCGTTACGGCCCTCGCCGCAGCCATGTCGAATGTGCGGGCCAACGCTTCCAGATGTGACAGCGTCTGCGCAGCGGTGAGTTCCTCGCACCCGAGGAGCTGAAGCAGCTTGGCATATACCTCGCTGTGCCCATACGCCTCAAGCACCTCTCGGGCAGCCAGGTAACGAAGCCGCACCGTCGGATTGCGAAGGGCGGCGGTCAGCAGGACGTGGGTCGTGATCCCGGTCGGGAACAACCATCCCAAGATCTGATCTTGCCGTGGCGCATCGGGATCGATACTGCGAAGTCCGCGTTCGATTCGGTCAAGCGCATGCTTGCAGCGCCGCAGGACCCAAGGCTTCTCGGCGAAGCGAGAAGCCACTTCGGCCTGCAGTTGGCGAAGCCGACCTGTCGGGTCGGCGATGATCGTATCCGTCCGGAAGCTTCCGGCCAGATGGTAATCCGATAACACGGTTTCGGCTGAGGACAGCTGGTTCCAGGACAGATAGGTGACCTCAAGCAGCACCTGATCGACATGGAATTTCCCCGGTTTGGCCGGAGGTTCCTCTAAATCGGTGACGATGATGAGATCGACGTCGGAGCTCACCGGCAGCTCGGCTTGCTCCGGAAGTCCAACCGTTGAACCGCTGAAGTAAGCTCCCAGGAAATCGGCTTCCCGGCTGGCATTTTGGCCGACCCACCGGGCCGCGGCCTTACGGGCTTCTACGATTTTCATTCGTACCTCCTCGTAATGATGCACGCATGTTTCGATGAGGCTCGAAGCATCCCCGTGATACAATCAGGATCACTAGAGTTCAGGGTGACTTTATTCATATGCCCGGACGTTCAAAGAAAGAAGGGATAAGAGTGGCACGATCGCTGTATTTTGCATTAATTCTACTTAGTTTGATTTGGGGCGGCTCCTTTTTCTTCATCAAAATCCTGCTGCCCGACTTCGGGCCCTGGACCGTCGCGTTCCTGCGTTCCACCTTCGGGCTCGCAACAATTACGGGTGTGATGCTCGTCCTGCGCAAGCCGTTTGGGTTCCGCGCGATACCCTGGGTGGCCATGATCATTATGGCGCTGGTCAATACGGCGATTCCATGGGCGTTGATCGGATTCAGTGAGACGCGGCTGACGAGCAGCCTGGCGTCGGTGCTGAATGCAACAACCCCGCTTTGGACGCTGGTGGTAGGCGTCGTGTTCTTTCGCGTCGCCACGACCCGCATGCAGTGGGCGGGGATGGCCATCGCCTTCCTCGGCTTGCTCGTGCTTGTTGGTGTCAGCCCAACCGCACTCGCCTCGGTGGATCTGCTTGGGTTCAGCTGCATGCTGGCAGCAACGTTATGTTATGCCGTTGGCACGCATCTGTCGAAGCGACTGTCCGGCGGACTGTCGATGTATCAGGTCACCTTCGGCACGTTGATTAGCGCGATGGCGGGCAGCGGGCTCATGGCGCTGACCCTCGAGCGGGACTCGCTGGCGCCGCTGGCTTCCCTTCCCACGCTTGGCGCGGTGATCGGGTTGGGCGTGTTTGGTTCGGGGGTAGCCTATATTCTGTTCTACTTTATGGTGCAAAAAGGAACCCCGCAATTCGCCACTACCGTCACGTATCTCGTTCCGGCCAGTGCGATTATTTGGGGGTTCACGTTGCTGAACGAACCGGTAAGCTGGCGTTTGCTGGCCGGACTGGTGTTTATCCTCGGCGGGGTGTACCTCGCGAACCGGAGCGGCTCGCGCAGCGCCAGACAGGCAGCCAAGCGGCAGGAGAGCTCGGCTGGTTCTGGTTCTGGCGCTGGCGCCGAATCGGAAGCGGCAGCCCTCCCGGCCAAGCCGTCTCGTTAGCCTCCGACCCGCAAGGCGTGAGGCTCCGGCAAGCGAAACCATTTGTCCAGGTCGATCCGGGGTTCTCCACGTCGATGGTACCACTCGTTGGTTCGTGGATCATAAGTATAGTCCCTGGCCCAATTTCGACCTTGGGCGGCTACCTGACCAAGCGCATATCCAATATAGGCGACTTCGCCCGTCGTCATCATCGGATGCAAGGAGATTCGCACCCAGCCAGGTTTTGCCGTGAAATCGCCGCCGGCGATTCGCCGGGCGATGCGCTGCGAGACGGTCTGATCGAGTCCAAGCAGATAATGGCCATACGTTCCCGCGCAGGAGCAGCCGCCGCGCGCCTGGATGCCGAAGCGGTCGTTCAGCAGCTTGACGGCCAGGTTATAATGGATCGGCTCCAAGGTGAAAGAGACAATGCCAAGACGCTCACGGCTGCTGCCGCCTAAGACGTTCAGGCCCGGGACGGCTTCAAGCTCCGTCAGCAGCCGATTCGTCAGCTCCCGCTCCCGGCGCAGCAGGCGGCCGATGCCCATCTGCTCCTTGAGTCGCAGACTTAATGCCGTACGGATCGCCTGCATCACCCCCGGCGTCCCGCCATCCTCCCGCGTTTCGGCGTCGGACAGATACTGGACTTCGCCCCACGGGCTGGTCCAGGACACGGTACCGCCTCCCGGGCGGTCCGGCGACGCCTCTGCGCACAGCCCCGCATCCATCACCAGCACCCCGCCCGTGCCGGGGCCGCCCAGGAATTTATGCGGGGAGAAGAGGATGGCGTCGAGCCGTTCCCCCGGCGCTCCCGGCGGGTGCATGTCGATCGGCGTATAGGGCGCGCTGGCGGAGTAGTCCACCACGCAGATGCCGCCATGCTGATGCATTACCCGGGCGAGCTCGTGAACCGGCGTAACAAAGCCGGTCACGTTGGAACAGGCGGTGAATGCGCCTATCTTGACGGGTCGGTCCCGATAGCGGCTCAGCAGGAAGTCTAGCCGGCTGGGGTCGACGCGTCCGTCCGCCCCTGGCGGGAGGCATACGACTTCGCCAATCGTTTCCGTCCATGAGATGTGGTTGGAGTGGTGCTCCATGTGTGTGACAAAAATAACCGGCTGTTCCCGCTCAGCCTTCCCGCTCCGGAACGGCTCACGCCATGGGGCAGGGGCCTTCAAACCCAGCAGGCGCTGCAACTTGTTTACTGCCCCCGTCATCCCCGTCCCCTCGAACAGCAGGATGTCGTTTGGGCCGGCGTGGACATGGTGTTTGACGATCCGCTTGGCTTCTTCATAGGCGGCGGTCATGGCGGTGCCGGTAATGCTGGCGGCGGTGTGGGGATTGCCCGCGAGCGGACCAAACTCCTGGGCCAGCTTCGTTTCAATTGGCCGATACAGACGGCCGCTGGCTGCCCAATCGGCATACCGCAGCGTTTGGATCCCGTACGGCGTCACAAATGGATGCCGGTAGCCGATCGTATTTTCCCGGTAAACCTCGAATTCCAATTCCTCTGTCTCCAGCAAGCCGAGTCTCCCCCTATAGGTAATTGTAAATAATCACGCTTTAGGGTATGTGCATTCGCCTAGGGGCGTTAGGGGAAAGGGAGAGAGTTCGGAAAACGTCCACAAAGGGGACGGGCGGCTCGCAGAAGACAGCCTCGCATTCAAATAAACAGCTGTATGTCCGATTCCAGTGCATCGCGCAGGTACGTTTGCGCATCGATGATCTCCAGCTCTGGGAGGAACTCCTCCGGCTTGAAGCCCATGATGTCGACCGACAGCTTGCAGCCGTAGAACTTGATGTTCTTCTTGCGGGCTCCTTTCAAGAAATGGATCAGCCGGGGGGCTTCCTGGTCTTCGATCATCTCGTTCAGCATCCATTTGCCCAGCCCGCTGTAATTCATTTTGGAGAGGGGCAGCTCCTCCGGCCCTTTGGGGGTCATCCAGGTCATCAGCTTTTCGTACAGCGTCTTGTCCTCCAGCGTCATTTTCTCCGGATCGCGCACGAGAAACAGGCCCCAGAAGGCAAAAAACATCGTCACCTCTACGTCGATATCCCGCGCACTATTCGCCAGAATCAGTCCGGCCATCGCCTTATCGTAATCCCCGCTGAACATGAGCAGGTTCATTCTTCTTTGCGCCATCGCAACCAAGCCTCCATTATTTATTGTTTGGATAAAGCTGGTATTAGTATGGTTCAGGGGAGGCCGTCTATCCTTGGTTCATAAATCGCTCAAAATTTACTGCAATTTGGGGTCCACCGGGGTGGGGTGGTGATTTTGCCGCACCTCTTGGAATAACACGGAGGTGTTCAGGGACATTCCCGGCTGGAGTCCGAGAATACGCTCCAGGTCCCCCAACGTAACAGGTCTGGCGTGCTCCATCAGTTCATAACCAATCTGTCCGTTGACTTCCATAGTTGCATTCTTCACGTCACCGATGTTGGCAACGCCTAACTGACGCAACCTTACCTCCAATTGATCCACGGTTATTCGGGTTTTGCGTAAATTGCTCACGAGGAGTTGGCCGTTCTCAATGATCGGAACCGCCCGTCCGCTAATCAAGCGTTCAAGTCCGTCCCATCGGATCTGTAGGTACTCCATAAGAAAGAGAAATAGGACAAACACGGCGGCGGAACCAACCGCTTTACCGATTTCCCGATTGGCGATCGGCTGCACAATCATCGTTCCGATCGAGATCATAATGACCGTTGTGGCGGCTGTCATTTGAGAGATGGATTTTCTTCCGGCGATCCGTAAGAGCACCAAGCCGGCCAATGCGACGATGGCTGATTTCCAAATCCAGTCGTATTCCAAGGGATCAAATCCTCCATTTTTTTCTTGTTTTTCGTAACTTGCACATTCCTCGGCTTTTTATGCAATCCCCTTTTTACTCTTGAGCCACTTCCAAAATCCACCGCTTATCTGTCCTCCTGATTTCCTGTACGATGGAAGGAGTCCAACTATTACATCTGCTAGGGGTTGACATCATGAGTAACAAGAAGTGGACACTGGGCATCGCAGGGGCAATCGCCGGCACCTTGTTATTTAGCAGCATATCCAGCGCAGCGCCTTACACGGTGAAATCAGGGGACTCCCTGTGGAAAATCGCAACAGCCTACCAAATCAGCACAACACAGTTAAAATCGATGAATCAGTTAACCAACGATTGGATTTATCCGGGTCAAGTGCTGCAGGTCCCTGGACCGACGGCTTATACAGTGCAAAATGGAGAAACACTTTGGTTGATCAGCTTAAAATTTAAGGTTTCGTTGAATTCGCTGATTTCAGCAAACCCGCAATTATCGAATCCCCATAATATCTGGGCCGGATTGCAAATCAATCTCCCGGCGGAAGCGAAATTATCCAATACCGTATCCAAGCCAGACCGGTTCGAAAATGGCTTCTTCCCGCTCGCCAAGGGGACGTATACCCCGATGACGAACAGTTATGGCGATGGACGGGCATGGGCTGAAGATGGTACTGCTCAGCGCACGCACGAGGGGATCGACATTTTCGCTGATGAAGGGACCCCCGTCTACAGCGCGATGGCCGGAGAAGTCATGAACTACGGCTGGAGCGAGCTTGGCGGCTGGCGGTTGACCGTGCGGGTCGACGGTTCTACCGCATTTTATTATGCGCATCTGTCGCGTTATGCGAAGGGGATTGGAACAGGCAGCAAATTAACGAAAGGTCAGTTGATCGGTTACGTTGGCAGCACGGGCTACGGCCCGGAGGGGACATCCGGTCTATTCCTGCCGCATCTGCATTTTGGTATCTACCAGACGTCGCCGTGGAAAGCCCTCAACGCTTATCCGTACCTAAGCTGGTGGGAAGCGAATCGTTCCTAGCAGGGCCGAAGGCCCTTGATTCCCGGGGTGCCTTTGAGGTACCCTTTCTTTACGCCGTCTACAACCAAACCGGCGAGACATGTTTTTTAGTTTGAGGTGATCGTTTATGAAGAAATCCGTCTTAGGATTAGCGGCGGCATTAGGGCTGCTCTTGCTTGCCGGATGCAGCTCGTTTGATCCGGTCGACCAGGCGCTAACCCGACTAAGACCGGCTGAAACCAAGGCAACCTCCGAGCAAGCGGACGGCCCCTTCACTGTAGAGCTATCGGTTCCGAAGCGCGCCGGTTTAGACGCGAAGTTTACGCTGATCGCTAGCCTGCACAATCTGTCAAAACAACGGTTTGAACTGCAGAGCAAGCCTCGGGTGTTTCATTACCTGATTGTAGACAGTGCGGGGAACCGGGTGAACACGATCACCGAGGTGGACCGTGCGGTAGCTCGCAGCATGGGGGGCGAAACGGATATCAACGAGTTTTTCGAAACTCGAATCGATCGGATCGGCACGTATGAAATTTATGCGGTCGCTGAATTTTCGGTCAAAGAAGATGGCGTATACAAGGACCTCACGTACGAGACGGAACATCACCGCATCGAAATCGGCCCCTACAGCTGACAAAGAGCAGACCCGAAGGATCTAAAGGATCCCCGGCATCTGCTCTTTTTGGTAGGCTTAGAAATCGAAATGGTCGGGGTCCGGCCCGATCCGAAGGTTCTGGTTCAAGGCGCTGATCCGCGCCATATCCTCGGCCATCAACTCAAAATCGAATACGCTCGCGTTCTCGGCAATGCGGTGCGGCTTGGTCGATTTCGGAATGGTGACCACACCGTTCTGCAAATCCCAACGGAGGATGATTTGCGCCACCGATTTCCCATAATGGCGGGCAAGCTCAACCAGTAAAGGATGGTCCAGCAATTGCCCTTGCATCAGCGGGGACCAGGCCTCCATTTGAATGCCGTGCTCGCGGCAAAAGGCTTGCACTTCTTGCTGCGTCAGACGCGGATGATATTCGACCTGGTTGATCATCGGTATCGTCTCTGCGTCCGCCATTAAGTCCTTCAGATGATGAACCTGGAAGTTGCTGACGCCGATCGCCTTGACCTTACCGGCTTGGTAGAGCGTCTCCAGCGCCCGCCAGGCTTCTTTGTATTTACCAGCCACTGGCCAGTGGATCAGATACAGATCGAGATAATCCAAACCAAGTTTGCGCAGGCTCGTTTCATAAGCGGCCAGCGTCTCTTCGTATCCGAGGTCGGCATTCCATACCTTCGAGGTGACAAACAAGGCTTCACGCGGGATACCGGTTTGCTGCAAGCCTTCGCGGATGCCTTGTCCAACCCCCGTTTCATTCCCGTAGATCGCTGCCGTATCAATGCTGCGATAACCGTGGGCAATGGCGGATTTGACCGCGTTTACGAGTTCGGGTCCCTCCTCGACCTGGAATACGCCAAGACCCAGCCAAGGCATCTTCACTCCATTGTGCAGCGTAGTGGTATCTTGTAAATGGGTGATCATAATAGTTGAACCTCCTGTTGAAGTTTAGGGTGGGCGTGCTTTTCTTGCCGATCTTTCTGTTCCAGAACGCGGCTCCAGCCGGTGAGAAGCACGGCAGCCGCGACCATTAGCGCGCCGATCCACGAGGTGTGGATGAGGCCGATCGAATCGGCGATGACCCCGCCCAGGTAAGACCCAAGGGCAATTCCGGCGTTGAAAGCCGCGATGTTGATCGCAGAGGCAACATCGACGGCGGACGGGACGAACCGCTCCGCTAACATGACGACATACACCTGCAACCCCGGTACGTTCATAAAGGCGAGCAGTCCCATGAGGAAAATGGTGACCAAGCCAGCGGCCTTAAACGGTGCCGTAAACAGTAAGGCGAGCAGGATGAGCGCCTGGACCATAAACATATAGAACAAGGCTCGGACCGGCTGGCGATTCGACAGCTTGCCACCAACCATGTTACCGATGGCGATGGCGACACCGTAACCGAGTAAAATGACCGCAACGGCGCTTTCCTTAAATCCGGTAATCTCCAGCAGAATCGGCGACAGGTAGGTGTAGACGACAAAGGTGCCGCCATAACCCAAAGCCGTAATGGAGAACAACAGCAACAATCGGCCGTTCGTCACCAGCTTGACTTGATCGCGGAACGCGGTTCGTCCCCCTTTCCGCAAGCCGGAAGGTATCAGCAGACTATTGGCGATGAAGCCAACCAGCCCCACGGTGACAATGACGATAAACGCGGCGCGCCAGCCGAGTTGTTGTCCAATAAAGGTACCCAGCGGCACCCCGGTGACCGTCGCGACGGTCAAGCCGGTGAACATGATCGAGATCGCACTGGCTCGGCGGTGCTCGGGTACCAGATCGGCGGCGATCGTAGATCCGATCGACATGAACACACCGTGCGAGAAGGCGGAGACGACCCGGGCAACGAGTAACATGCCGATGCCGGTCGCTGTAGCTGCCAGGGCATTGCCGATCATGAACACGACCATGATCCCTAGCAGCAGCGTTTTGCGTGACAACCGTGCCGTTAGTGATGTGAGAACCGGCGCCCCGAAGGTGACTCCCAAGGCATATAAGGAAACGGTCAACCCTGCCGTGGTTGTGGAGATGTGCAGATCCTCGGCGATCAAGGGTAGCAGCCCCACGCTAATAAATTCGGTAGTCCCGATCGCAAAGGCGCTAATCGCCAAGGCAAGCAGCGCGAGGGTACTTCGTTTTTTATCCATAAACCTGTCTTTAACCTCCCAGTGATGATGTGGATTAAGAGCGGCTGGCGTCTGCGAGATTTCTGCAGAAGCGAGCGACAAATGCTATTATGGGAGATAGGGGTTATTTTGAGAAGTACGCACTTTGAAGTGATATAGGTACCAAAAAGTAGGATAGGCACATTTTTGTGCCTATGAAAAGGAGCAAAGACGATGAAAGAGAAGAAATACAATATTTCCGTAGAGGCGACGCTGGAGGTGATCGGCGGGAAGTGGAAATGTGTAATCCTGTGCCACCTGACGCACGGACGGAAACGGACCAGTGAATTGAAACGACTGATGCCCGACATCACGCAGAAAATGTTAACTCAGCAGCTGCGCGAGCTGGAGGCAGACGGGGTTATTCGCCGGATGATCTACCAGGAGGTGCCGCCCCGGGTGGAATATGAGCTAAGTGAATATGGAGAGAGCTTGCGCGGGATTCTGGATGCGCTCTGCGCTTGGGGAGAGCAGCATATCTGCAAGGTATATGGCAGCTATGATGTTCTGGATGAGAACGTCTTAAACGAACATTTGAAATCGTGAAGCGTCATCAGTTATGCTGTCCATGAAAAGGAGCGATGGATCGATGAAACCCATCACGGTATTGATTGCAGACGACGAAGCGGAAATCGCCGACTTGATTGAACTGCACCTGGCCCGGGAAGGATACCGCTGCATCAAAGCGGCCGACGGACAGGAGGCGCTGGATGTCATCCGGACACAGTCCGTGGATCTGGCCATCTTGGATATTATGATGCCGAAGATCGACGGGTACGAAGTGACCCGGCAAATCCGCGAACAGCATCATCTCCCGATTATTTTCCTCAGCGCCAAAGCAACCGATCTTGATAAAATCACCGGCCTGGTTCGCGGGGCGGACGATTACATGACTAAGCCGTTTAATCCGATGGAGCTGGTGGCCCGGGTGAACGCTCAACTGCGGCGTTTTATTCAGTTGAATCCCTCGGTCGCCGCTCAGGTGGACGAGCTGGTGCTGGAGGCTGGAGGGCTCGTGATCCACCCCGAGCAGCGAACGGTGTTCCTGTACGGCGAACCGGTGGAGCTTACGCCAAAGGAGTTCGATATTTTGGTGCTGCTCGCCAGCCATCCGAAGAAGGTGTTCAGCTCGGAGCATATTTTTGAGAAGGTCTGGGGCGAGGCTTATTATGAAGGCGGGAATACGGTCATGGTGCATATCCGGACTCTGCGCAAGAAGCTGGGCGAAGATCAGCACAAGAACAAGTTGATCAAAACCGTCTGGGGAGTAGGGTATACGTTCAATGGATAACCACATGGATAAACCGAAGTTTCGCAGCTTCCGATTCCAAATGATCCGGTTGTTTGGGCTGAGCATGCTGCTCTCCGCCGGGACGACCTTTCTGATTTACCTGGCGCTGCGGGGGTACTACCACACGCTGCTTCGCGAGGACCCGCTGTATGATGTCCGTCGGATCATGCGTGAGATCGGCGACATCAACGTATTTTTGATTATTTTCATCCCGCTCTCGTTCTTATACTTTTATCTGCTTACCCGGCGTTACGTCGCTTACTTTCGGGAGATTTCCCGGGGCATCAACCAACTGGCGGGAGGAGATTTCACGAATCGGGTCCATGTTCCTTCCGGCGACGAGTTCGGAGAGATTGCACGGGACATTAACCTGGCCAGCGAGAAGCTGCAACAGGCGGTGGAACGGGGGGATTTTGCCGAGAACAGTAAGGAACAATTGGTGCTGAACTTAGCCCATGATCTGCGAACCCCGCTAACCTCCGTCATCGGATATCTGGACTTCATCTTGCAGGGCAAGGATTTAACCGCCGAGCAAATGAAGCATTACACGACGATTGCTTACACCAAATCGCAACGGCTGGAGAAGCTGATCGACGAGCTGTTCGAAATCACACGGATGAATTACGGTAAGCTGAGTATCCACCGCCGGCCGCTGGACTTGAGCGAGCTGCTGACTCAATTGACCGAAGAGATGTACCCGGTATTTGAAAAAAATCAGCTGACCGCCCGTCTGGAGACGGAGCCGCAGCTGATGATCTCCGGCGACGGCGATCTGCTCGCCCGCGTCTTCGAGAACCTGCTGTCCAATGCCGTCCGTTACGGCAAAGACGGAGAATACCTCGACGTCCGCGTGGCGCTGGACGGGGGAGAGGTTGTCGTGCGCGTCACCAACTATGGGGATTCCATTCCGCCGGACGAGCTGCCTCACGTGTTCGACATGTTCTTCACCGGCGATCGGGCGCGCACGCACCAGGAAGGCAGCACCGGGCTGGGCCTGTTCATCGCCAAGAATATCGTGGAGCAGCATGAAGGCACGATCTCGGTGCAAAGCGATCTGATCCGCACGGAGTTCGAGGTGCGTTTGCCGAAGCTTGGATCACATGAACCGCTTCGTCATGAAAAGCTGACTTAAGAAAAAGTTTAGGTTTACCCCACTTTTGATTTTAACAGTCCGCCTTATGCTTAAGAGCAAGAACGGCAGGAGGATTGGAAAATGAAAAAGTGGGTTTTTTTGCGTGCGCCAAAAAGCCAAGCCTCCTCGGGATTCGCGAGGTGGCGACGCGGGGATGCCGCCGCAGCCGGGTTGTTCCTGGCGCCGAGCGTGGCCGGGTTCGGGGTCTTCTATCTGATCCCGTTTGGGATGAGTCTCTTGTATTCCTTCCAGAGCGGCATCCCCGGCGGAGGCTTCGCCGGATTGGCGAATTACCGCGAGCTTCTAGCCAGCGATTCGTTCCGGAAGGCAGCGGCCAACACGCTTTATTTCAGCGCGCTTGGCGTCCCCTTGATGCTGGTGTTGTCCTTGATTCTCGCACTGTTGTTAAATCGGCAGATCTACCTGCGGAAGTGGCTGCGCACTTCGTACGTACTCCCACTGGTTGTGCCGGTGGCGTCGGTCATCCTCATCTGGCAGATGATCTTTGACTGGAACGGCGTGCTGAATTATGCCCTCAGCCGCTTCGGGATGGAGCGCGTGGACTGGATGAAGACCGGGGCCGCCCGGTATGTCGTCATCGTGGTGTATTTGTGGAAGAACATCGGCTATAACGTGATTTTGTTTCTGGCCGGTCTGCAGCAGATTCCGAAGGACTACTACGAAACGGCACAGGTCGAAGGCGCAGGGCCGGTCCGCCGATTCTTCGGCATCACGCTCGTTTATTTGACGACCACCACGTTCTTCGTGGTCATCATGTCCATTATCAACTCGTTTAAGGTATTTCGGGAGACGTATTTGCTTGCGGGCGATTATCCGCACGACAGCATCTACATGCTGCAGCATTACATGAACAATATGTTTGTTTCGATGGACATTCAGAAGCTGACGGCTGCGGCGGTGTTAATGGTTGCCGCCATCCTGGCGATCGTCCTGGGCTTGTTCGGGCTAGAACGCCGATACCGACAATTCATGGAATAGAAGGTCGGTTTTTAGGACGAAGCGTCTCGGTCCTGCAAAGCCGACAATAACGCGCATATTTAGGAGGTGCAGGACGTGCAGGCGTTCCAAACGATACGTAAGGTGTTGTTAACCGGGGGGATGAGTCTAGTCGCTGCGATGCTGCTGTTCCCGATCATCATTACGTTCACCAACTCGCTGATGAGCGAACAGGAGCTGGTCATCGATTACGGCAATATCGGGAAATTGACGGAGGCGACCTCAACCGGGGCCGAAACCTTCGTCAATTTGAAATGGGTGCCGGACCAAGTCACATTGGAGCAATACGGTCAACTGTTGGTACGTACCCCCAACTATTTGCTGATGTTTTGGCATTCCGTGGGCCTGGTGCTGCCGATCATCGCCGGACAAACGGCGGTGGCCGCGATGGCGGCTTACGCGCTTTCGAAACTGCGGTTTCGCGGTCGCGACGCGGTGTTTCTGGTGTATTTGCTGTCGATGTTGATGCCCTTTCAGGTCACGCTGGTCCCTAACTATCTCATGGCCGATAAGCTGGGGCTGCTGCACCATTCGGGAGCGGTGATTTTGCCGGGGATTTTCGCCGCATTTGGGGTCTTTATGCTGCGCCAGTTCATGCTGCATATCCCGTACGCCTATATCGAAGCCGCCAAGATGGACGGCGCCGGTCATCCGCGGATCTTTCTGACGATCATCCTTCCGATGGTCAAGCCGGGTCTCGCCGCGCTGGTGATTTTGATGTTCGTGGATTATTGGAACATGGTCGAGCAGCCGTTAGTTTTCTTGGATCCGCTCCAGCAGCCTTTATCGGTCTTCTTGTCGAGATTAAGCGGCGAGTGGGGGACAGCTTTTGCTGCTTCGATGTTGTACATGTCGCCGATGGTGCTGCTGTTCCTTTATGCCGAGACGTATTTCATCGAAGGCGTGCAGCTGTCCGGGATCAAGGGGTAAGGAGGAGAAGCTTACGTCATGGAGCTTACGAAAGAACAAACCGATCGCAATAGGAAAAAGATGATTTTAATCGCCTTTATGGCTCTGATGGGAGGACTGCTGTTCTTCACCTTGTTCAGCAATACGCTGCAATCGGTGACGTTACCGAAGGTCCGGACGGGCCAAGCCAAGCTCGGCGGACTTACCTACAAGCTGGAAGCCAGCGGCGTATTGCAGCCGGCCAAGCAGGCGGAGCTTCCTAATCCAGCAGGCTGGAAGGTTCGGAAGGTGCTTGTGAAGGAAGGAGCCCGCGTGAAGAAAGGTCAACCGCTGGTACTATACGACAGCGCCGCTGCTGAGCGGGAGCTGGAAGACGAGTCGGATCAACTCAAGAAGCAGCGGATTGCGCTGCAGACGATCCAGGACCAGTTCATTGAGGCCACGGTTGGCGGTGACGAGACCGGTCTTCGGGAAGCGAAACGCGAGCTGGAAACGCGCAAGCTGGATCTCTCCATGCAGGAGCGAAAAATCGAGGGCCTAAAGGAGCAACTCGACCGCCAGCGCGAGCTCGTCGCCCCGTTTGATGGAGTCGTTGCAAAAGTGAATGCGGTAGAGGGTTTGGCTTCGGCCGGACAACCGGACGTGGTCGTATCGAGCGACATCGCGGGCTACCGCTTGGAGATGACCGGCGATGCCGAGCTGATCGGCCGCCTGCAGGTTGCGACCGGGCAGACGCTTGAGGTCGCGGTTGCCGCCTCAGGCGATCAACCCGCTCGTACGCTAGATGGAACGGTTGAGGAAATCGCTGACGCAGGATCACGTATTGCCGGATCAGCGGAGGATCCTGCCGGAACGACGGCGGCGGTTCCGCTGAAACGGCTGCGCGTCCAGGTGGCCGATCCCGTACTGAAAGGGGGTGAGCAGGTCTCGATCAAGCTGGATCAGACTTCCGCGGACCAAGGTTGGCTCCTTCCGAACGAAGCGATTCATCGCGACGGCGATACGCGGTTTATTTTCAAGGTGGAGGAGCGGCGCGGGGCCTTGGGTAACGAGTTTATCGCTCGTAAGGTGACGATTGAAGCAAGCGCAGGGAATGAAGAAGAAACGATGATTCCGGCGGACCGCCTGTATGAGGGGGACCTAATTATTCTGGAAAGCAGTGAACCGCTGCAGGATGGGAACCGGGTTCGTTTGCAATAAATTTGATCTAGGGAGGCTTGACCCATGCAGAAACGGATGGGAATGACAATAGGATCGGCAATCATGATAATGATCGCATTAACCGCTTGCGGCTCCGGGACGGAGAGCGCCGGGGGGAAGACGGCTTCGGAAGGAGGGAAAGCCGCCCTTATCTTATCGGTACAGGAGGCAACCCCGTTTTACGAGGCGTTGGAGCGAAAGTTCGAAGCGAAATACCCGGATATTGATTTAACCGTCCAAGCCTACAAACAGGCTGGGGAACAGTGGAAACCCGGAGAGATGGAGGAGTACAAGAAATCGATCAATACGGCGCTGCTCTCGGGGCAGGGGCCGGACGTCATTGAGATGAACAGCCTGCCGATCGGTGATTATGTCGCCAAAGGTCAACTACAGGACATGGATTCCCTGCTTAGCGAGGATACGTCGATTCAGAAGGAGAATCTTCAAGCGAATATCTTGGAGGCTACCAGGGTGAACGGCGGGTTGTACGCCATCCCAGGCGGATACTCGCTGCGGGCATTTATCGCTGACGGCCAAGTATTGAAAGACGCCGGCATTGCGGAAAAAACGTGGACTTGGCAGGATTTTGCTGAGAAAGCGAAGACGCTGACGCAGGGGAAAGACAAAGGGGTTGCGATGGTGGAGTATCCGCCGGATATGCTGATGCAAGAAATGACGGTAGATAACTATGAGACCTATGTGGATACGACAGCCAAGCAAGCCAAATTCGATTCCCCGGAATTTGTGGCCCTACTGCACCAAGTCAAGCAAATGTACGACGATGGCGTGATGACCGCCGAATCGGCCGGCCCCGGGAAGCAATTGTTTTATTCCGCCGTGTTATTCGAGCCGGCTGACGTGATTAAGGTGCCGCATATGTACTTCGAGCATCCGATGCTGATGCAGAAGCCGCATCAACCGGAACAATCGGGCACGATGCGGATCGTACCCTCCTCCCAGTTTGGCATCCGCGCGAACACAGCGGTTCCGGACGAAGCGTGGAAGTTGATTAGCTTCCTCTTATCGGAGGAGGTACAAAAGTTGCCGGAGCACAGTGGATTTTCGCTGCTGAAATCGGTGAACGAAGAGAAGTTGGACGAGATCCAGAAGCAAGTCGCGGACGGCAGCTACAAGCTGCCTGACGGAACAACCGTGCAGGCGGGGGATGAAGAATTCGTCCGTTTCGGGCAGATGCTCGATACGGTCGACCAATTCTCGCAGCTTGACGGGAAAGTGATCGCTATCGTAGGCGAGGAGTCGTTAGCTTACTTTAGCGGGCAGAAATCCGCAGAGGAAGCCGCCAAGCTGATTCAGAACCGCGTAACCACCTTTTTGAACGAATAATACCTGCTTGAAGTCTGTATCTCTTGAACATTCTGGAATCCCTGCCTCGGAAGGAGGTGGGGATTTTTTTGTTAATATTGTTTGTTACCTATTGCTGGCGAATAAACAATAGTGTATGATGCATAGTATAAAACATATTGTATGACACACAGTATACGACAAATAGGATCAGACAATGAGGTGAAAGGATGAACGCCTTACTGAATTCATTGATCACGGAGCTCCGTCGCGGAACGTTGACCTTGGCCGTGCTAAGCCAATTACGGACGCCGCAATATGGGTATTCGTTGGTTCAGCGGTTGGAGCAGTCAGGGATCGTCATTGATCAAAGCACACTTTACCCGCTGCTGCGCCGGTTGGAGAAGCAGGAGCTGGTGACCAGCAGCTGGGACACGTCAGAGAGCCGACCGCGCCGCTATTATGTGCTGAGCGCATTTGGTTTGGAGATTTTCGAGCAGTTGAAGCAGGAATGGGAGAAGACCTCCCAAGAACTGTACACATTGTTAAAGGGGGAGAAGGATGATGAGTCCGTCGGAACTGATTGAGCTTTACATTTACGAAGTTACTCGCCGGTTGCCGGAACAGAGCCGGGGAGACATCGCGCTGGAGCTGCGCTCCACGATCGAGGATATGCTGCCGGAGGATTACGGCGAAGCCGAAGTGAAGGAGGCGTTAAGCCAATTAGGAGATCCGGCAGCGCTGGCCGCACAGTACCGGGATCAGCCGGCGTATCTGATCGGGCCGCGATATTTTGATTCCTATGTTCAAGTGATGAAAATGGTTATCCCGATTGCGGTCGTTATTGCCCTCCTTTCGTTGATTGCGAACCAAATCATCACGTATTCAGGTGAAGTGGCTCCGGTGGATGCCGCGGCGAGCTTGCTCAGCAAGGCCATACAGACGGTGCTTGGCATTGGTGTACAGACCGTATTTTGGATTACCCTGGTGTTTGTCATTCTAGAACGTACGGGAACCGGCAAGGAATTGCCGCTGAACGGCAAATTCAAGGCTTGGACGCCGGATGATTTGAAGGATGCCCGCTATGTCCCTAAGGAGAAAGTGATCAAGAAAAGCGAGGTTTTCTTCAACCTCATGTGGACGGCGATCTGGGGGTGCGTGTATTTTAATGCGGATAGGCTGATAGGCGTGTATGAGAACGGCCGGTTTGAAATGACAACGCCAGTCTTTAATCAGGAAGTGCTGCTATCCTATTGGCCGTTTATCGTACTCATTCTAGTTCTCGATGTCGCCTTGGCGATCTATAAATGGGTTGTCTCCCAATGGACCGTACCCATCGCGTTCTTCAACGTGGCGAATCATGTCCTCTCCGCAGTTGTGTTCGGGGTGATGATTCGCAATGCCGAACTGCTTGCCCCGGGTTTTGTTACGAAAATGGAGGAGATCTTCGGTCCGCAATCCTTAGGCGTGTCCGGCTTCAATTCCGAATGGGTCATGTGGTTGGCGTTGTTCGCCTATCTGTTAGCTGCGGCGCTCGACAGTTACCAAGGGTTCCGTAAAGCCAATATCTCCAAACCGGTGAAATAACACGACATCAAAAATCCCCGCTCTCTATGGTAAAGAGGGCGGGGATTATTCATTTGTGAGCTTGGCTTAAGCCGATGTTTTTCGGGATCGATAAAGCAGTATGCCTAACAGGACGGCGAAATACAAGAACAGTGCGGCGAAGGTGTATAAGTACATCACCGGCTGCTGTTGCAGGTACCCGACGATCGGGATGTTCAAAATCAGCAGCAGCGGGAACCCAAACATAATCGCGGTTGCGCTGCCCATAACCAAATTATCGGTCGTATTCGACTGGAATTTCGGATCGACGGCTTTGACAAGCGCGAGGCCCGTGGAGATCGTTCCGGTCAGCATCCCGTAGAAACCGAGGATATTCGGCAGCTTATCCTCCGGCAGTACTCGCGGCACTAACCACACCATAAACCACACGGTGATTAACCCGCCTACGGTCGTCAGGATGAGCACCGGCGTCAGGTATTGCTTCAGCGAGTAAATCGAGATCGCGGCGATCGAAGCGGCGATCATGTAATCGAAAGAGAACCCGGAGATCCGCTGCAACAGGTAGTTGTTGGGCGAATGCTCCAATTGGAAGCCCGCCCGCTTCCAGCGATTCAGGATCCACCGGAACAACATCGCATACAGGCTGCCGATCAGGAAGTGGAAGCCGATCAGCAGTTGGGCCAGCGTCTCGCCGTACGTTCCAAGAGGCGTCAACACCGCTTCGAGCCCGCGTATCGTCAAGTAGGTGACGAGATAAATGAAGCCGATGAGCGCGATTTGGTACGTCAGCTTGTCAATCGCGTCGCTGAGCGGAATTTCGCCTTCCTCCGACTTTTCCGTAACCTCGGTTCGTTCTTTGCGGGAATGGAAGGCATTCTGCTTGTATTTGGGATGGCGGATCAAGTAATTCATCAGGATGATCCCCGGAATGACTGCCCAAATAAAGCCGAACCCGGCAATCGTCAGGCCAAGGTTTCCGCCGCCTTCGAGTCCGAGCGCCTCCCAGCGGCTGCCGATCGAATAGGCTTGTCCCGGACCTTGCCCGTAGCCCAGAGGAAGCAGCAGGCCGATGCCTGGGAACATGCCGGGATAGAAGAATTCCGTCAGCAGCAGGAAGAGCCCGAACCCCACCAATCCTTGAATGAGGTACGTTGATACGATTAACATGCCGGATTTCATGACCGCCGGACTGTTGGACACCTCTCGCTCTTTGAGGGAGAGCGCAATGAAGCCGATCGCCATTAGGTGGTAGACGAGCTGACCCAGGCGGTCGATATCAAATCGAAGCCAGCCGAGCAGCTCCGGGCCGACGATCAGACCGAGGATCCCGGCGACCATAGAAGTCGGCACGATAATTTTGCGCAGCAGCGGAATACGGGCCTTGAGGATGGCTGACACGACCATCAGCAAAGAGAGAAGCGTAAAGTCGATAACGAAAGACCATGAATGATCCAATGGGGAACCTCCTAGTTGAGCCGTGGTGTACGCTGAACCAGCGCGGTAATAAATTTGAGCCATTTATAGGCTGAAGTTCTCGGTTGGTAAAACAAGAATCGGTACAGCTTGTCCCCCAAGTAAAATTCAAATTTGTGGTGAAGCTGCACATTCAAGCCCTCCAACTCGGCAAACGGAAAGGAATAGGTCTGCCCTCTCTCTCCCTGAAAGGAAAGGGCAGCTTCCTGATCTGCGCTCCATTGCAGTTGTCCCGTTCCCAGCGATTGAAAGGGCAGCTCCCCTTCCGAAACATACAGATGTACGGGATCGCGCATGACCTGCTCCCAGATTGCCAGATGTCCCGGTTCTTGTATCGCTTGCTCCAGGCGTTTCAGCTGCCAGCGGTTCCAGTCCCGCGTAGTTGAAAAACGTAAAGAGTGGGTGAACGGGGCTAACTTGCCCTGGTGCGTGTAACGCACGGTGTAGCCGCAATCCGTACAGCCGAACAGATCTTGTTCGGAGCGGAGGTGGCCTGGGGCCTCGCAGTGCGGGCAGATAAACAGCAGGCGCTCCAGATAATGTGCCGGAGCTTTGCCGTAATAAGCGGCTCCGGTATGAGACTGCCATTCCGCATCGTCATGAGCCAACGCCTCGGTCAGCATCTCATGAATCTGCTCCGGCGTGTGGTTCGTGAACGTGCCGGCTTCCCATTTTTTCACGAGGGATAAGCGAATGGGTCCCCTGCGGTGGCTCTCCGCCCAACGAGGGAACGAGAGATGCCCGCCGGAAATGGTCGCGACGACCACCGGAAGATCCAACAGCTTCACCAGCTTGGCAGTGGAGAAAATCAACGGTTCCGTCGTCCCATCCCAGTTCCGATTGCCTTCCGGGAACAAGCCGATAACCCGTCCGTGCTGCTTGGCCTTCAGCATGCCGCGGATCGTTCGCGTGTCGTTTTTATATTTGGTTTTGGGGATCGCCCCGGTATAATTCAGCAGCTTGGCGAGCATCGGGTTGCGGAACAGGGACGCTCCGGCCACAAAGCTGATGGGCTCATCCACGTAGCAGTTGATGTACAGCGGGTCCCAGTTGGTGACATGGTTCGCCAAAATCAGATAAGGCGGCTTCAGACCCACCGTGTCATTTCGCTCGATTTTGATCCGGGAACGGCTCCGGATGATCGCGTGCGCCACGGACAGCAACACCCGTTGCACGAGTTTTCCCGGTTTTTTCTCTATGCTCACTGGTTCACTTCCTGAAGGGTCATTTTCGAATAAACACATTAATATTGTTATATCATATTTTGGTTTCATTCGTCGGCGAGAACCTATCGGCGCAGAAAAAAAGAACGGCCGGGGGCCGTTCTCGGGGGTTAGGGAATGTCGATTTCTGTTTTTCCCAAGTTCAGGTTCAGCGGAAGGTTGGCATAATCCGTGCCGTTCAGCGCCATAATACGAAATTTTCCTGGACTCTTGAAATCCAACTCTGCTATCGTCTCCGGATTGAATTGGATGCGCATTTGCGTACTGCTTAGTTTGCTAACGGTATATCCCACAGGGTTCAACGAATCCGTGAAATCACCGGAAGGGGAGTAGAGCAACGTTGGACTGGATGGGAACGCCTCGCTCGGGAGCTCTTCGCTGAACGTTAGGGTGATGCTACCTTCTGCGTTATAAGTTGCAGCGGTTACGGTTGGCGGAGTTTGGTCCGCCTTGATCATCAAGTCTTTACTCGCAATCAGGACGTCAAGGTTCAACAGATTGAATGTCAAAGCAACCTCGTCATTCTCTTCTAGAGCTTCGAGCGGTCGAATCACCACGCCCGTTGGCGACGGTTCGATTTCAACCAGTGGCGATGCGTTATCCAACTTGAGAGTGGCTACCTCGACCTCTGTTTCTGGGTCAAAGACGGAGAAGACATAAGTGTCGGGGTGATATTCCAGTCTCTGAACGACATGATTTCGGGTCACTTGCACGAAATTATGGATATTTCTTAATTGATACTGATAGATCCCCGTGTCGGAATCGGTCAGCGTGACTTCGGCCCCTGATGCAAGTCCACTATTCAGGGCCAGCTTGGCTCCTTCCGTCAGCTGAAGTTCCAGTTCAAATGGCACTTGGGTGCTTTTGAAGATGGAAATGGCTTCTCGGAGTGCGGCGGCTGCATTATTGAAGTCAGTGGGAGTTGAGGTGGGATTGTTTAAAACACTTTGTGCGGCCATAATGGCTTGTCTCAAATCTTCAATGGAAATTCCAGGGTAGTTTCCGGGTTCTGCTCCTCCCGTTGCGGTATTCACCAGGGTTTGAGCTTCCGTAACAAAGTCTTGCAAGCTTTTCAACAAGTCGAGGGTCGCGGAAGGTTCGGACACATTCCCCGCTGCATCCACTGCATAAACCCGGTAAGTCCCGGCGGGAAGTCCAGTGGTTGGGATATTTGCGTTGATATTGGCCGAAGTGGCTATGACGCCGCGTCCGGAACTGAGAGAATCCAGCTCGGATTTCGTTCTTGGGGTGAAAGAGGCTGCGATCAGATAGAGAGCACCCGACTCGTTGCTTCGGGCAACCACAGTACCACCGCTTGTAACGGGCGAAGAAGACACGAGTGTCACCGTCGGTGCAGTCGTATCAGGCTGAGGAGAACTGCTTCCTCCGCCGCTGCTTCCTCCAGAACTAGGTGTCGATGGTGTCGATGGAGTCGTCGGTGTCGTCGGTGTCGTAGGCTTGTCCGGCTGGGTTGGAGCGGGCGTATCGCCCGGGGAAGCTGGATTGCCGCCTTCGTTTTGCTTCTTGATTTCTTCCGATTTCTTCAGGAAGTTGCTGGCGACCAAGGCAACGGCTTGTCTTTCCGCCGTTCCGGTTGGGTTAAACTGACCATTCCCAGCGCCTGCGATTAAACCGAGTTCTACCGCTGCGCCCACCGCGTCCTTGGCATAATCGGCAATCTGGCCAGCATCGGAGAACTCCAGGTCGGCACCCTTGCCGGTGGAATCAACACCGAGGGCCCGCACGAAAATGACTGCCATATCCTGCCGCGATAAACTATTCCCAGTCCCAAATACACCATTACCATAACCGGTGATTAAGCCAGCTTTCGCAGCCGCTTCGACATATTTATATGCATAGTGACTTGTAGGAACATCCGTAAATGTCGTAGATGCCGGGACTTGATCCAACTCCAAACCCAGGGCTTTAGCAAGAATGATCGCGAAATCCTGTCGCTCGATCTTCCCTGAGGGATCGAATTTCCCATCTCCTTTCCCGTTAAGAATCCCCGCGTTGACCAGTTCTTGAATGGCCTCTTTCGCATAAGAACCATTGATGTCCGTCAAGTCGGTTGCTGCTTGGGCAGGCAACGCGATTGCACTGAGCAAGGCGGCGCTGGCCATGACTTTGATATAAAGCTTTTTGTTCATTAATACTCCCCTTTCATTCCCTGAAGATTTACCATGAAGTCTCAATATTTGTCTAAAAATAATATATATTAAATTTGAAATCATGCAATCAAATTTTGATCCATCTATTTGCGAGCACTAAAAAAGCCCTACTGCGAGAGGCAGAAGGGCATAAAGGGGAAGAAGAAGGAGAGGGGGCCTCTAACGAACTATCGTTATCGGAAATCCGGCGGAACCCGCCGGGCCACGCCAGTGGCAATGGCCGCCTCAATGACCGCTTTACGCACAAGCGGAACGACCTGATCATTAAAAATACTCGGAATAATATATTGCTCATTCCGCTCTTCGTCCGTGACGGCGGAGGCGATAGCCTCCGCGGCGGCCAGCTTCATCGCTTCGTTGACCACACGCGCCCGGCAATCCAAAGCGCCTCGGAACACGCCGGGGAACACGAGCACGTTGTTGATCTGGTTCGGGTAATCGCTCCGTCCGGTCGCAAATACGGCCGCATGCGCCAACCCTACCTCGGGATCCACCTCGGGCTGCGGGTTGGCGAGCGCAAACACGATGGGCTGCTCGTTCATGGACCGGAGGTGTTCACCGTTCAGCAGGCCGCCTGCCGAAACGCCGATGAACACATCGGCACCGGGCAGGATGTCTTGCAGCGAGCCGGGCTGACTTTCCACCTGCGGCTGCTCGGCCAGCCATTGCCACATCGGATAGCGGTACGTTCCGCCTCGGACAATCGCCCCCTCCTTGTCCACCGGGGCGAGCTTCGTCACGCCGGCAGCGAGCAGCATTTTGCATATGGAGACACCCGCTGCGCCGACACCGCTCACCACGACCCGAACTTCGGATATCGACTTACCGATGACCTTTAGCGCGTTGATCAACCCCGCGATCACGACAACCGCCGTTCCGTGCTGATCGTCATGGAAGACTGGGATGTCCAGCTCTTCCGCGAGCCGCTGCTCAATTTCGAAGCACCGCGGTGAGCTGATATCCTCCAGATTAATTCCGCCAAAAATCGGGCTAACCGCTTTAATGGTACGAATGATCTCCTCCGTATCGCTCGTATCGAGGCAGAGCGGGAACGCATCGACCCCGGCGAGCTGCTTGAACAGCATCGCCTTGCCCTCCATCACCGGCGCAGCCGCGTACGGGCCAATATCGCCGAGCCCCAGCACGGCAGTGCCGTCCGTGATGACCGCCACGGTGTTGCGCTTGATCGTCAGCGAGAACGCCTTATTCTGGCTCTCGTGAATTGCCGTGCAGACTTTGGCGACCCCTGGTGTGTACACCTGCGACAGATCGTCGCGGTTACGAATGGGCATCGTTGGCTCAATCGTGATCTTTCCGCCGAGATGCATGAGGAACGTGCGATCGGAGACGTTGATCAGCCGGACGCCATGCAGCTTGCGCAGCGCCTTAACAAAATCCGTTTCCTCCCGATCTCCGGTATCGACGGTAATGTCGCGCACCGAAGACCCTTTGGCCGAGGAGATGACATCGATCGACGTAATATCGCCTCCTGCACCGCTCACCGCAGCGGCAACATCACCGAAGCTGGCCTGCTTATGGTCGAGCTCCAACCGGATAATAATTAATGTACGTGCCATTGCTTAAATCCACCCCCGCCATTTAACCGCTTCAGTCATTCGCTTCAGCCCAACGATATACGCGGCGAGACGCATGTTCACCCGGCGAGTTGCCGAGGTCTGATAGACCTTGTGAAAAGCGTCCACCAGCAGTTGCTCCAGCTTCGCGTTCACTTCCTCAAGCGGCCAGTAGTAACCCTGATTATTTTGCACCCATTCAAAATAGGATACGACCACGCCGCCCGCACTCGCTAGGACATCCGGCACAATCAGAACCCCGCGGTTGGACAAAATTTCGGTTGCCGCATAGGTCGTTGGCCCATTGGCCGCCTCAACGATCAGCTTCGCTTGGATGTTCGGGGCATTTTGCTCGGTGAGCTGGTTCTCGATCGCTGCGGGTACGAGGATATCGCATTCCTTCACGAGTAGTTCCTGATTCGTGATCCGGTTAGGATAGAGGTGGGTTACCGCGCCAAAAGAGTCACGCCGATCCAGCAGCTCGAGAATATCGAGCCCATTCGGATCGTATAGCGCGCCTCGAGCATCGGCAATGCCAACGATGACCGCCCCGGCGTCGTGCAGAAACTTCGCCAGGTAGCTACCGGCATTGCCGAAGCCCTGGATGATGATACGCGAGCCGCTCACCTCCATGCCGGCCATTTTTGCGGCCTCCTTCAGCACGATGGTCACGCCGAGCGCCGTCGACGATTCCCGCCCATAGGAACCGCCAAGCACCAGCGGTTTTCCGGTAATGAAGCTAGGCGAGTCGAATTCGCGGATCCGGCTATACTCGTCCATCATCCAGGCCATCACCTGCGAGTTGGTGTACACATCAGGCGCCGGGATATCCTTGGCCGGCCCAACCATCTGGCTGATCGCCCGGACATACCCGCGGCTTAACGCTTCGAGTTCCCGCATCGACATCGTCCGCGGGTCGCAGGCGACCCCGCCTTTGCCGCCGCCGTAGGGCAGCGCCACGATGCCGCACTTGATGCTCATCCACATCGACAACGCCTTCACTTCCTCGGCCGTGACATCGGGGTGGAACCGCACGCCGCCTTTGGTCGGCCCGATCGCGTCATTGTGCTGCGCGCGGTACCCGGTAAACACTTGAACCGAGCCATCGTCCATCTTCACTGGAATGCGCACGGTCAACATCCGCAGCGGCTCCTTGAGCAGGTCGAACATGGCCGGTGGCTCGTTCATGGTCTCCAGCGCCATCCGGATGACCTGCTGGGTGCCGGTCAAGACGTCCGTATTTTCCGAAAGTTTGCGTTTCCCGTTCATGATCATGGGTTACCCTTCTTCCGTCCCGTGTTGGGGCAATTTTTAAGGTGGTTCAGCAAACAGCTCATTGCCATGAAGTCTACTAACTCGCTGTTGGAGCTCTAGCGCTTGCCATAAATCTTAGGTTTGCTAACTTGCCGCCGTAGCTCTAACGCTTGCCATAAATCATAAGTCTGCTAACTCGCCGCCGTAGCTCTAACGCTTATCACAAACCTTAAACCGACTAAAATCGCCGCTTCGCGATTCTAACGCTGATCGCAGAGCTTATTGCTCGATTTTGCAGGCGAATATAGGTGTTTTCGCTGAAATAGTGTGTCTCAGCGTCGTTAGAATATTTGTTGGGCCGAAATTGCCACAATAGCGTTCCTCATCAGCGTTAGAGCAGGGGCACCGGGTAAGCGGCTAGTGAGTAGGGGGTTCCTACAGTTTGCGCGAAGTCAGCTTGGCTTGGGTGAACAGCAGCAGGTAGTCGTAGCCGCCGGCTTTCGAGTCAGTTCCCGACAGATTAAAGCCGCCGAACGGGTGGGCGCCGACCAACGCCCCTGTGCATTTGCGGTTGATGTACAGGTTGCCGCAGTGCATCGTTTCCAGCGCTTCACCAATCCGATCCTCCTCCCGGGAAAAGAACGCCCCCGTCAGCCCAAACTCGGTGTCGTTGTACATCGCGATTGCCTCACGCCAATCCTTCGCTTTACCGATAGCCAGCACGGGCCCGAAGATCTCCTCCTGCATGATACGGGCCTTGCCAGCAACGCCGGCGAACACGGTGGGTTCGATGTAGTAGCCGTTACCTTCGGCTTGCCGCCCCCCGGCGAGCAGTTGCCCTTCCTGTTTGCCAATCTCGATGTAATCGAGGATTTTGCGGAAGGAAGCTTCATCAATCACCGGTCCGACCGCCTTATTCTCCTCGGGTAAGCCGATCTCAAGCTCCTTCGTGAATCGCACGACTTTCTCCACGACTTCGTCATGGACGGACTCTACGATTAAAGCACGCGAACCGGCGGAGCATTTTTGCCCCTGGTAGCCAAAAGCCGAAGCGACGATCGCCTGCGCAGCCGCATCCAAGTCCGCGGTTTCATCGACGACGATGCCGTCTTTCCCGCCCATTTCGGCGACGAGCCGCTTGATCCAAATTTGCCCGGAGGCCGTCTCAGCCGCCAATTTGCTGATGCGAAGCCCAACCTCCTTCGAGCCGGTGAAGCTAATGAACCGGGTTTTCGGGTGCGTGGTCAGATAATCGCCAACCTCGGCGCCGCTGCCTGGTATAAAGTTCAGCACCCCGGCCGGTAACCCGACTTCCTCCATTAAAGTGGCAAACTTGTAGGCAATGACCGGTGTGTTGGAGGCGGGCTTGAGCAGCACGGTATTCCCGGCAACAATCGCCGCCGAGGTCATGCCAACGCAGATCGCCAGAGGGAAATTCCAAGGCGGAATGATGACACCCACGCCCAGCGGGATGTAGGTCAACCGATTATGCTCCCCAGGGACCGGAGTCAGCGGCATCGTTTCGTTGATCTCGCTCAGACGGATCATTTCGCGCGCGTAGAAATTCAGGAAGTCGATCGCTTCCGCCGTATCGGCGTCGGCCTCCGCGTAGTTCTTGCCGGCTTCCAGGACCATCATGGCGGAGAACTCGTGTTTCCGCTCGGTCATGAGCGCGGCGGCCTTCAGCAGGTACTGCGCGCGTTCGCGGGGAGTGACCTTTTTCCATGACTCAAACGTATCGAGAGCAGCCTGCATGGCTTGCTCGGCCAGCTCCCGATCGGCTTTGCTGACCCATCCCATCGTTTCATCGAGATTGCCGGGGTTGATCGAGCGGATTTTTGCATCCGTAAAAATATCTCTGCCGCCGATCCTCAACGGGATCTCCCGTCCCAGCTCTTCCGATTTCATGCGGGAGATTGCTTCCTCCATCGCCAGCAGGGCCGACTTCTGACGGAAGTCAGTAAACGGTTCGTTGCGGAAATCTTCCAGTTTTGCCATTGTGCTCATAGGGCGTGCTCCTTTACGGGTGGATTTTCGGATTACTTAAATAAGTTCTTCAACACAAACCACACATTGGCGGGACGCTCGGCGAGGCGGCGCATAAAGTAACCAAACCAGTCGCTGCCAAAAGGGACGTACACGCGCACCCTATAACCTTCGTGGACGAGCGTAAGCTGCAAATCCTCGCGGATCCCATACAGCATTTGAAATTCGTAGCGGTGCGGCGGAACAGCGAATTCTTGAATCGTTTGCTTGGCATAGTCGATGATCTGGGAGTCATGGGTTGCAATGGCGGCATAACCGCCGTTCTTGAGGTGGGTAGAAATGAGGCGTTTGAAATTTTCGTCGACGTCCGGCTTGGCCGGATAGGCGACCGTAGGCGATTCCTTGTAGGCCCCTTTAACGAGGCGAAGGTTGGGCTTCAAGGACTTGAGCTCTTCGATGTCGTCTAGGGAGCGATAAAGATAAGCTTGGATGACGATACCTACGTTATCGATTTGCTCGCGCAGGCGTTTGTAGAGGGAGATCGTTTTTTCACATTGGGCAAAATCCTCCATATCGATGCGTACGAACAAGCCGTGCAAGCGAGCCCTGTTCAAGATCGTGGTCAGGTTGTTCAGACATATCTGTTCACTGATCCCAAGCCCCAGCGATGTGAGCTTCAGCGAGAGGTTGGCTTTAACGCCGGCATCGGCGATGGCATCTAGCGTCTTCAGGCACATCCGCGTAGACAGTTCAGCTTCGGCCTCCGTGGAGACGAATTCGCCGAGATGATCGAGGGTGGCCTCTCGGCCGGTCGCATTCAGCGCGCGCACTGCATCGATCGCACCTTCGATGGTCTCCCCGGCCACAAACCGGCCGGCACCGAAGCGGAGGCCGTATCGGCGAGCCATGCGGCCCACGGATTGGCTTTTGGCGAAGGATTGAAACAGGGTTCGGAGTAACGCATCCATAGGCATCCATCCTTTTCCATTTCTCATTGTACACAAAATATACAATATTTTAGATTTTTGAACAATATAAATTGAAAAAATGAACAAAAAAGTTTTTAAGTATCGCAAATATGTTCACTATTGAACACTTTCATAATAAATTAGTATGTATCTTTAGGGTTGGAATATTGAACCCCGCCTGCTTTCGTGTTAGATTTACAAGTAAAATTTCACAACGTGCGAGGTAATTATGTTCAATCATGAACGAATATTGTTCCGGCGGGAGCTGACCCGTTTCGAGCCGGACGAGAAGATGAGTGTGCTGCTGGCGGCGCTGCAAGGCGGCCAGGCGTCGGCCGTTGAGTTGGGCGGGACCCCCTATTTGTTGACGCCGGATGACGCCGGGCTGCTTGAAGCTTATGGCGGGGGGAGTATCAGCGGAGGTCTGCGGCTTGACGGAACGAGGTTCGCCGTTTCGACTGTGATTCGGGAGTCGGACCTGGCTCTCCCGGTCAATGAACTGGCGTCACGGTGGTATGGTGCTGATGCGAGTGGGCGACCCGCGTTGGTCGTAAATGACGAGTTGAAGCCGATCGGTTATATCCCGCTGGTGGACCTGCTGAAGCTGGCGGCAGACCGGCAGCAGCGAGCAGAGGCGTATTTCGATGCACTGCTGGAGACGGTGAGCGATGCGGTGACCGTGGTCGACCGGAACGGGACGGTGATCGGCTGGAACGCGGTGGCGGAGGAGGTGTACGGCATCGCCAAGAGGGACATCGTTGGCCGCACGATCGGGGAGCATTTTGATCCGGACGCGCTGGTCGTGTTAAGCATATTGGACGAGGGCCGTCGGCTGCGCGGGGCTTACCACCGTCCGCGGGAAGGCACGCATGTGCTGATTAATGCGTCGCCGATCGTAAAGCCGGGCGGCGGAATTATTGGGGGCGTGGCAACCGAGCAGGACATCACGCATCTCGTGAAGTTGAACGACGAGCTGACGGTTGCGGCATCCCGTCTGTTAACCCAGCGGGCCCATGATGAGGATCCGTTCGCCTTGATCAGCGGTCGCGGAGAGAGTATGGGCAAGGTGATCAAGCTGGCCAAGAAGCTAGCGGAGAACGACTCCGCCGTGCTCTTGATCGGGGAGACTGGGGCGGGCAAGGAGCAGTTGGCGAAAGTCATCCATCGGGCCGGCGCGCGAGCGGAGGGACCCTTCTTGTCTCTAAGCTGTGGGGCCGTGCCAACGGGGTTAGCCGAAGCTGAGCTGTTTGGCTATCAGGGCGGCGCCTTCTCGGGACAGCCATCGGGGCAAGCCGGCCGACTGGAATCTGCGGATGGGGGCTCTATTTTCCTGAATGAAATCGAATGCTTGCCGCCGGACGTGCAGGAGAAGCTGGCTCAATACATCAAGCGGCATAAGGTGACGCGAATTGGAGCTTCGGAAGCGGTGCCGGTCTCGGTGCGGATCTTCGCGGGCACCAGTCAGGATCTGGAGCAGCTTGTGCGGGAGGGCAAATTCCGGACCGATTTGTATTACGCGCTGAACGTGGTGTCGCTGAAGGTGCCCCCGCTACGCGAGCGGAGGGAGGATCTGGGCGCGCTCGTGCAAATGTATCTGCGCGTTTTTTCGCTTCAATATCAGAAAGCGCTGCCGACCGTTTCGCCAGAGGTGATGTTGGCGTTCGCGAATTACGACTGGCCGGGGAACGTGAGCGAGCTGCGGGCGGTGATCGAGCGTTGCGTGATCTTAAGCGACAATGAGCAAATTACTTTGGAGCATTTGCCGGAGGTACTGCAGCGGCGGCAAGCGCAGCTGGAGTACGCGGCGACGGGAAACGCGGATACGATGTTTGTTGGTACCGCGGACGGTTCCGCCACGACCAAGACGGAGCAAACGGATCGGCTGGACAAGATGCTGCGTCCGCGGATCACCCCCGAAGAAGAGATGGAACTTATGAAAGAGGCACTGGAGCGAACGTCGGGCAATAAGAGTAACGCAGCCAAACTGCTGGGCATTTCCCGTGGGACGCTCTATAAAAAAATCCGCGACTATAATTTAGTTTAGAAGACGAGACTTCCGCCACGTCATGGGCCGAACCCTTGCTTGGGCTCCTGCATAGCATATAGCACATTTGCAGGAATAGGGGCGTGACTCCATGATAGGGATAGAATTGTCGGCGATTCATTATGTATACCTGGCGTTTATCGTCTTGATTATGGCATTGCTGATCAAGCGGCGCGACACGACGATGATTTGCGTGGTGGGGATTTTTACACTGGGGCTGCTGGCGACGGAAACGCTCAGCGGATCGGTGTCAGGGATCTTCAACTCGTTTATCTACGCAACCAAAGAGTTAATGGGTACGATCATGATTATCTCGATTATCGTGGCCATGAGCCGGGTGCTGATTCGCACGGGCATCAATGAGACGATGGTTTCGCCCTTGACGCGGTTCATCCGAACGCCAACGATGGCTTATTGGGGCATTGGGATCATTATGATGGTGACTTCTTTGTTCTTCTGGCCTTCGCCTGCCGTTGCGCTGATCGGGGCCGTCCTGCTGCCCGTGGCTATTCGCGTAGGGCTGCCGGCACTGGGGGCGGCGGTGGCGATGAACTTGTTCGGGCACGGCATTGCCTTGTCCGGGGACTATATTATTCAAGGAGCGCCGAAGTTGACGGCGGATGCCGCGGGCCTGCCGGTGAGCAGCGTCATGACGGCCAGTGTGCCCCTGGTTCTTGTCATGGGCTTGGTCAGCACGGTGACCGCCTTTTGGCTGATGCGCCGCGATCAGCGGAACGGGACGTGGCGTGACGGCTTGGTCGCTGGGAAGGGCACGGGTGGCGTGCTTGGCGAGGATCATCCAGCGAGCAAAGAGGATCGCGCAGCCATCTCTTCCCGGGCCAAAAAATGGCTGGCCATCCTGATTCCATTGCTCTTCGCCGTCGATGTCGTCGCCATGTTCCTGCTGGATTTGCAGGGTGGCGATGCGACGGCGCTGGTGGGCGGCACGGCGGTATTGATCCTCATCGGCGTGACGCTGCTGGCTCACCGGAACCGGGGCCTGGAGAAGGTCACCACGTACCTGATTGAAGGGTTGACCTTCGGCTTTAAGGTGTTTGGCCCCGTGATTCCGATCGCCGCGTTCTTCTATCTTGGCGACGCGGCGTTTAAGGAGCTGTTCGGGCAGGTACTCCCCGAAACGTCGCACGGGATCGTGAACGACCTCGGCGTGGCCCTGGCCGACGTCGTTCCGCTGAACGGCATCGTCGGCGCCGTGACCCTCGCCGTCACAGGAGCGATCACCGGCCTGGACGGCTCCGGCTTCTCGGGCATTTCGCTGGCCGGCTCGATCGCCCAGCTGTTTGGGACCGCCATCGGCTCCGGCACGGCCGTATTGACGGCGCTGGGGCAGGTCGCCGCCATCTGGGTCGGCGGCGGCACGCTGATCCCGTGGGCGCTCATCCCGGCCGCCGCCATCTGCGGCGTGAGCCCGTTCGAGCTCGCCCGCCGCAACCTGAAGCCGGTGCTCATCGGCCTCGCCGTAACCACCGTGGTTGCGATGTTCTTGGTGTAACGAGCAGAACTAAAGAAGGAGGCGGGTTTCCGCCTCTTTTGTTTTTTTGCTCTCGCCTGTCGCACTCCCAGTAAACCAAACTTGTAGGCTAAACGAAGCGGGGGCCTTAAGCTAACTAATTAACTAATTAATCAATAACTAACTATCAACTGGTCTGCAGATCAACTTATCTCTTAGCGGTAGCCACCTGGGTAACATGTACACTAGTTGGAAAACCTCCAATTAAATCGTCCGCATGCAGACGGGGAAAGCAGCTAAGTGGATTTTTAACACCTATTTTCTGGGGGCTGGCTCAAAATCGCAATTTTCCGGCGAAATAAGTGCAGAATTTCCACTTAATTTCTTCAAAATGCCATACACCAGGAGAATTAGTTGCTGTTTTTCCACTTAGCTAAAAATAATCCATCCTGTTCGGTAGGGAGCCGCTGGTGCGCCTTAACCCAAATATTGAATCACCCCTCGAATCAGCTCATATCGCAGGATGCGCTCGCCATTCCCGTTAAGAACGGGTCTAAGCCAACCCTTGTCACAACACTTCTTCAGCATCATCAAGGCAGTGCGATAGTCTACCTCAAAATGCCGCTTCACATCCACCGGCCGAATCGGCCACGCGAGCTGCACGGCGAGTCGGATGAGTTCCTTCTCCACCAGCAGGCCGCGCGACACGGGGGCGCGCTCCGGGTGGTAACGGCTGAACACCATGCGTAGCAGGTTGATGCAGAGCTCTGGGCGCCGCTCGACGTCGTCGTAGGCGAAGGAGATCACCTGGTAACCCATGGCGTGCAGGAAGGTTTCGCGATTGAGCTCGTGGCTGAATTTTTGACGGTCCATGTCGCGAACGTGCGCAGCGTAACCTTTGATCTCGAACAGCAGCTTCAACTCGCCATCCCCCGGAAGCCAGGCGAAGTCAGCAAAATAAGATCGCCCCCGCCAATCGCTGACTTCATACTCCGGATGGAGGCCTTCGAAGTCACCGCGCAGCGGCCACCAGACATTCCGCAGGAACTGGGACTCCGCATGGGCATGTCCACGCTCCAAACGTCCTCGTCGTTCCCCTGATCTCTGTGCCAAATGGGACTTCAGAAACGCCGCGTAATTTTCCTCAAAACGCATCGAACTCATTCTCCCCCACCTTCCCTAATAAAAATAAAACGCCCCGCATTCGCTCCTTAAAGTTTGGTCCTCAATCGCTTGGGAGCGCCATTAACCTAAAGGTTAGGGTGCCCGCCATGGATGATCATCCAAACCGGAGTGGTACGGGACGTGCTTCGTCTTGCGTTCAGTATAGTGCCGGGTGACGGCACTGTCCAGCCTGGAGGTTCATTCGGGCGTGGATCCGCCCTCCGTTTAGGCTGATTGAGCGTACAGGCCTGTTCGCCTTGCGGGTTGATCTTCGTGCAGATGAGACCGGTGAACTTAAGAAGCCGCGCAAAGAGCTTCCCGCGCATTTTGTCATTGCTTTTCATATGCAACGGACGTAAGCTGATGGGAGGATTGTGGAAGGGTTTGCCAAATTTAAAGAATGACGGCTTGTCCGGGAAACTCATGGCGTTCCTTATGCTAGAGGCATCCCGCTTCCCCGCTCATTCCCTCTTTCTCCCTGCACAAAGGATGAAACTATGCGGGAACCGATGCGTAACATTACTTAGTGTGTACATGGAAAGGGTGAAATGCATTGGACAACGGCTTGAGCGTCAAGTTGTACGAAAAGCTGCCGGATGGCGAGCTGCGGGAATTGGAAGAGCGCGTTTGGAGCGCGAATATGGTGGCCGCGTTGGAGCATGTGAACTACCTGGTCGTCGGCAACCGGGAGTTTGAAACCGTGGAAGGCCGACTCAACGTCGACGAGGGCAAGCTGGAGCTGCTGCTCGTTCCGATCGTGCATGAATAAGAGGTTTTTTTCGTAAGGAGGGAATCGGTCTTGGCAAAAGAAGACGAAGTAACACGAACGGATACGGTCGCTGCGAAAGAGGCAGCCCCGGTGAAAGAACCGTTCGCATCGAAGTTTTTTACTCCGGAAGGCAAGCCCATCCGCGTCTTGTCGACGTCGCTTGGCATCGCGCTGCTGGCTAACGCTTTCCTGATTCCGGGTGCCGGAGCAACGGCCTCGGGGAACGGTTCGTCGGCGGATGAACCGAAGCTGGTCGCCTGGTCGACGGAAGAAGTGAAACAGTACTTCGACAAGAATGTGGACTGGAACATCCCACTTCCGTTGGAGGAGGATGGAGAGGGCGCCGAGGGGGCTTCCGGTTCCGGCGGCTCGGGTAGTTCGAGCAGCTCGGACGGCTCGGGTGGCACCACCGTCATCAACCATTACGGCGGCGGTTTCGGTTGGGACGATATGCTGTTGTACCACCTGCTGTTCAACAACGGATCCAGCTATTCTTCTGGCCGTTGGTACGACAATCATCGTGGTTACTATGCAGGTTCGTCGACGCCGTATAAACCGAAATCGTATTCCAGCGAGACGTTCCAAAATAAACCGATGTCCGGTTCGGTCGTTCAACCCAAAACCTCGACCTCATCCACCGGCTCAATCGTTCGGCGTTCCACTTCATCGAAGGCTGGGGGCATCGGCGGGAAATCGAGCTCGCTTGGCTCGTCGTCTTCGAGTTCGTCGTCCAAATCCTCGAAGAGCTCCTTTTCCGGATCGAGATCCAGCGGGACCAGTAAGGGGTCTTTCGGCGGATGACGGACGGAAACGGCATTTTCGAAGTCGTGGGCCTGCCGCATCCCGACCGGAGCGAGCGGGTCGCGAAGTTAGCCGAGCTGGGGTTCACCTGGGCGGATCTCGAGGAAGAGGAGTACTGGATCGACCAGCTGGTGTTGATACCGAAGGCGATCTACGAGGAGCTGGAACAGGCCGCCACGGCGCTATGGCGCATTCTCGACAAGGCCGTGCGCTATGTTCATCGCCGGCCTGATTTGTATGAGCTGATCGGCATCCCGCCGATCCTGTGGACGATGCTCGATCAGTTCCCGTTGCCGGAGCCGGGCGTGATCAGCCGTTATGCGCGTTTTGATTTTGCCGTGGCGAATGACGGCACCATCAAGCTGCTGGAGCTGAACGCCGATACGCCGACCGGTTACGTCGAAGCTTCGATCGCCACCCCGTGGCTGATGGAGCAGGCGGGGTATGCCTCGCCCAATACGCGGATGAAGGACCTGGTGGCCGAAGCTTGGGCGCTTGAGCGGCCGGATACCGCTGCCTGCGTCGATTACGGCTGGCATCTCGAGGATTCCGGCACGATCGAGGCATTAGGACGTCACAGCGGACTGGATCTCCACTATGAAGATTGCTTGGAGCTTTGGGTTGACGAGGGGACACTGAAGAATAAAGATGGGCGTATCATTGAGCGAATGTTTGCGTTATATCCGAAGGAATGGATGGCGGTGGACGATGCCGGCGAAGCGCTGAGCTATGCCATTGAAACCGGTCGTCTGACCATTTTCAATGGGCCGCATAGTATTTTGCTGCAATCCAAAGGATTGCTTGCCGCGGTCTGGGGGCTTTACGAGCTGGGTTTGCTCTTTGATGAAGACGAACGCCAGGCCATTGCCAAATACGTGCTGCCGACCTACAACAAGCCGGTCTTCTCCGGTGATTTCGTGTCCAAATCGATGTTTGGTCGCGAAGGCGGTTCGGTGCGCCTCTTCGATGAGGAGGGCAGGCTGGAGCTGGAGGATCAAGAGGGCTTTGACAGCAGCGTGTTGTTCCCTACGGTATATCAAAAAAGAGCCGATTTGGCGCGAATCGACACGATCGTTGGCGAGCGCCATTTGCTGACCGGGATGTTCGTACTGAACGGGACCCCTTGCGGCCTGCTGGGGCGGGCCGGCGGACCGATTACCGGCAATACCAGTCATTTTATCGCGTTAGGAGTGAAATAAATGCAATATTCGAAGCAGCCTTGGGCGCGGCGATTCCTCGTTACGCTGATGCTGGTGTTGTCCGTGGCGGTACTCGGAGCCTGCGGCAATGCGACCAGCGTCTTCTCCACGAATACCGGTTCGGAGTCGGAATTATCGACCGCCCGAGTACCTTGGGATTATAAAATCGTGGAAGCGACGGTCGGCGATCTGGTGGGCAGCGACATGACGATTTTGCCCGATAACGAATTGCTGCCCAACGACAACAATTACGCCACCGGGGACAAAATCTGGATCCTGCAATTCATGGATGCCGAGATGACCACGGACGAGAACCAGAAGAACGAGGTACGCTTGTCCTCCTGGACGACGTTGAAGTCTTATCCGGATCAGGCGTCCGCCGAGAAGGATTTGGCCGAGCTGAAGGTGTCGGTCACGACCGATGTCGATCTGGTTGGCGTGTACAAAACGGAGTACCAAGGCAAAACGCGGAATTTCGCCGTCTTGGAGCTGCCGACCGGGAACCGGATCAAGCAGCCGATCGACGATACGCGGTACACTGCGTTGGAGAAAGCGAAGACGGCAACGGTCGTGCTGGAGGAAGTGCATGATTTTGCCGATTATGATTTGGCATTTGCGAAATTTCGGGGGTGGGCGAAGTGACGATCGTAGTGAATATTGTAGTTAGTGTCGTTGTGATGATTTTGCTGCAACTGCTGGGGATGGTGGTCTTCAATTGGATGACCCCGTACCGCGATATGGAAGAGCTCAAGAAAGGGAATGTCGCCGTAGCCCTCGCGCTGGGCGGCAAATTCCTGGGCACGGCCATCATTCTGGGGGTGTCCGCCTTCACGAACACCTCCATCTTGCATATGATTCTGTGGTTCGCTGTCGGTTACGTGTGCCTCGTGGCGTCTTACTGGATCTTTGAGTTGGTGACGCCGGGATTTAATATCTCTGACCAGCTGAAGAAGGGGAATGTCGCGGTAGGCACTTTGCTCTGCTTAGTGTTTATTGGTATGGCGTTCGCCGTCAGCAGCCTGATCATCTAGTCACATGCACTTTTTACTCAAAATCACGACGCGCTTGATGCGTTTACGCAAAACGTCAATCGGACTGATTATCCTGTTATTTGTTACGCTAAGCGCAACGGTGGCTTACGGCCTGGAGCCCGCAACGTTCGGTAATTGGTTTAACGCGCTATATTGGGTGATGACCACCATGGCCACGGTGGGTTATGGCGACTATTTTGCGGAGACCGTCCAGGGTAAAGTATTTACGATGTTTTTGTACATTTTCGGAATTGGGCTGCTGAGCTTGGTGATCGGGAAGGTCATCGATTCCATCGGAACCCTTCAACGGCAGAGAGGAGCGGGGGCTTTGAACTTTCGAGGCGAAGACCAGATCATTCTGATCAATTGGAGCAAAAAAGCGCACTCGGCGGTGGAGGAAATCCTGTGTTATTCTCCCAAGTGCCGCATCGTGATCATCGACGAGATGGATCGACATCCGCTGGAGTCGATGCACCAAGTCCATTTCGTCAGCGGGGATCCGGCTTCGGACGAAATCTTGATGAAAGCCGGCATCGACAAGGCGAAGGCCGCCATCATTTTTGCGGATGCGCGGATTGAGGAATATTCACTGATTGACGGCAAGTCTCTCTTGATTGCTTCCAGCATTGAACGATTGGCGCCGCAGGTACATACAACCGTAGAAATCATGCAGGAAAAACATATCCAGAATTTCCGCCACGTTCAAGTGAATGAATTTGTATTGTCTCACGACGCCATCTCGCGATTGGCGGTTCGCTCCGCGCTGCAGGAAGGCAACTCTGAGGTGATTCGCCAACTGCTCAGCCGTCAATACGGCGACGATATTTACGAAATCCCCGTGCAGCACGGGTGGCACACGTATGGAGAAGCCTTTGAAGCCCTGCTGAGGCAGGGGGCAACCTTGCTGGCAGACCGTGGCGATTTGGGCATCAACCGCAAGCTGAATCAACCGATCCCCCCAGAGGCACGGCTCTACGTCGTAGCCGATGACGCTACGTATCGGCGGATAGCCGGCTTATCGTCTTAAGCCGCACAAACAGCGGTACGGAGACGCAGCATAGCAACAACAAGTGACAGGCCTTCGGGAGCAGATCCCGAAGGCCTATTTATTAATTTTCAAAAAGGGATTGCCGATTTCTTCAGGAATATGTTACCATAACCTTGAAATTGAAAACGTTACCGAAAAGGTTACCGAAAAGTTTGCCGATCCGTTACCGATCGCATTTTCGGAATCGTTACCGGAGTGAAAACTGGAAATTTGGTAAGCGCATTCAATTTCGCGAAATTAGATATTCTCTCAAGGGGGAAGGAACAATGAAGGTCAGAAAACTTTGGAGTTTAGCACTGGCTTTAGCCCTGGTTGCTGGACTCGCGGTAGGTTGCGGCAACAGCAACAGCAATAATCAAGCTACTAACGAAGGAACCAAGACAAACACGGATACGGAATCGAACTCGGGTAAAACCGCGACGAAGGCAGAAGAAATCTACTTCTTGAACTTCAAGCCGGAAATCGCCGAAATCTATGACAAGATCGCGAAGGATTACGAAGCGGAAACCGGTGTGAAGGTGAAGGTCGTCACGGCTGCAGCCGGTACGTACGAAACAACGTTGAAATCGGAGATCGCGAAGTCTGAAGCTCCGACGATTTTCCAAATTAACGGCCCTGTGGGATATGAGAACTGGAAGAATTACACGCTGGACCTGAAAGACTCCAAGTTGTACGGCTATCTGTCCGACCAAAGCTTGGCGGTATCGAGTGAAGGCGGCGTCTACGGAATCCCTTACGTCGTTGAAGGTTACGGTATCATCTACAATAATGCGGTCATGGAGAAGTATTTTGCGCTGCCAGACAAAGCCGTATCGATATCTTCGATGGCGGACGTCAAGAACTTCGATACTTTGAAAGCGGTTGTAGAAGACATGACGGCGAAGAAGGACGCACTAGGCATTAAGGGCGTGTTCGCTTCGACCTCCCTGGCTTCCGGCGAGCAATGGAGATGGCAAACGCACTTGGCTAACTATCCATTGTATAACGAATTCAAGGATGACACTTCGTTCGACAACACGGTGTTGTCGGGCTTGGCCAAGAAGGAAATCGAGTTTAAGTACAACGCCAACTTTAAAAACATCTTTGATCTGTACCTGAATAACTCCGTAACGAAGCCAACGCTGCTGGGCAGCAAGGCGGTTGCCGATTCGATGGCCGAGTTCGCCTTGGGGCAAGCTGCTATGGTACAAAACGGCAACTGGGCTTGGTCGCAGATTAACGAAGTTGACGGCAACGTTGTGAAAGCCGAATACATCAAGTTCCTGCCGATTTATTCCGGAGTGGCAGGCGAAGAGAGCCAAGGCTTGGCGATCGGCACGGAGAACTACTTTGCCATCAACAGCCAAGTGTCGCCTGAGAAACAACAAGCTTCGATCGCCTTCCTGGAATGGCTGTTCTCCAGCGATAAAGGTAAGGCGTACGTAACGAACGAACTTGGGTTTATCGCACCGTTCAACACCTTTGGCGAAAACGAGAAGCCTTCCGATCCACTTGCCAAGGAAGTATCCGACTGGATGGGTAAAGACGGCATCACCTCGGTGCCTTGGACGTTTGCCGCATTCCCAAGCGAAGAGTTCAAGAACGTCTTCGGCGACGCCCTGCTGCAATATGCGCAAGGCAACCTTGCATGGGATGACGTTGTGAATGTCGCTAAAGAATCCTGGAAGACGGAAAGAGCCAAATAAGGAACCCTTCAACAGAAGGTGATAGCAAGAGACCAAGGCGGCGGCGCCTCCGACCGGGTGCGCCGTCGCTCATTTATTTTGGGAGCCTGGCGAGAACATCTCCAGCTCACCCTTTTTCCCGGGTAAGGAGAACAATCCTATGCAAAAATCGATCAAAAGGTACTTCGCCCTTTTTGCATTTCCAACGTTGCTGGCATTTACCGCGATGTTCATCATTCCGTTTCTCATGGGAATCTACTTGTCCTTCACGGAGTTTACAACCGTAACCGATGCGAAGTGGGTAGGCTTCAGCAATTATGCCAAAGCCTTTTCCAATCCGGATTTCCTGAATGCGCTTTGGTTTACGATCCGCTTTACCGTCGTTGCCGTGATAACGGTTAACGTATTTGCTTTCCTCCTGGCGTTATTGCTGACCCGGGGGGTCCGAGGAACGAATCTGTTCCGCACCGTGTTCTTTATGCCGAATCTGATCGGCGGGATCGTGCTCGGTTATATCTGGCAGCTGATTCTGAACGGGATCCTGTACAAGTTTGAAGTTACGTTGACCTCCAGTGCCAATTACGGCTTCTGGGGTTTGGTTGTCCTCATGAATTGGCAATTAATCGGGTATATGATGATTATTTACATCGCCGGGATTCAGAACATCTCAAGGGAAGTTGTTGAAGCGGCCCAGATCGACGGATGCACCCGTTTCGGTATATTGCGGAATGTGACGATTCCGCTGGTGATGCCCTCCATCACCATCTGCTTGTTCTTGTCGCTGTCGAATTCGTTTAAGCTGTTTGACCAGAACTTGGCTTTGACCGCCGGGGCGCCTTCGAAGCAAACGGCGATGCTGGCGCTCGATATTTACAATACGTTCTACGGGAACGGCGGCTGGGAGGGTGTAGGCCAGGCCAAAGCGGTGGTCTTCTTTGTCCTAGTCGCGTTGATCGCCCTAATTCAATTGAAAGCTACGAGAAGTAAGGAGGTGGAGAACTGATGAGTAAAACAAGAAGCCGTGGTACCTTTCTCTTTGGCGTATTGTCTGTTCTCGCCATCCTGTTCCTGTCCCCGATTCTGATCGTGCTGATGAACTCCTTTAAGGGGAAGTTCTTCATCAGCGATACACCGTTTAAGTTTCCCGACGCCCAGACGTTTGTCCATTTGAAGAACTACACCGAGGGCGTTGCCAAGACCGGATTCTTTAATGCCTTCGGGATGTCGATGTTCATTACGGTCGGCTCGGTAGCCGTGATCGTCTTACTAACGGCGATGACCGCCTGGTACATCACGAGAGTGAAGACGAGACTCACGAAGCTGCTCTACTACATCTTCGTCTTCTCGATGATCGTCCCGTTTCAAATGGTGATGTTTACGATGACCAAAACGGCGAATATGCTCCATCTGGACAATCCGCTGGGGATTATCGTGATTTATCTCGGTTTTGGCGCGGGGTTATCGGTGTTCTTGTTCAGCGGATTCGTGAAGTCAATTCCGCTGGAGATCGAGGAAGCCGATCTGATTGACGGTTGTAATCCGGTCCAATCGTTTTTCCATATCGTATTGCCGATTCTGAAGCCGATTGCGATAACCGTTGCCATCCTGAACGTCATGTGGATCTGGAACGACTATCTCCTGCCGATGTTGGTCATCGGAACCGAGTATCGGACGATTCCCATCGCGATTCAGTACCTGAAGGGCGGGTATGGTTCGATCGACATGGGGGCGATGATGGCGATGCTCGTGTTGGCGATTTTGCCCATTGTCGTATTCTATCTGCTCTGTCAAAAATATATCATCGAAGGCGTCGTTGCCGGCGCGGTAAAGGGATAATCCGCCCGACCGAACGGCCAGGGGCCGGCTTGCTCAAATGCAGGATATCCTGGGGGTCGTCAAGTCCTGGCCGGGACTCCTGCTTTTGTGCATTTGTCCTTGTTTTATAGGAAAGGTATGGTATATTCTGTAACAGATAGACGGAAATTTTCAGGTAAGGGACGATCGGATATGGCTTCAATGACAATTATCGATATTGCAAAAATTTGCGGGGTTGGCGTTACGACGGTCTCCCGGGCCATCAATAATCATCCGGACATCAGCGAAGAGACGAAGGCCATGATTATGAAGGTCATCAAGGAGAACCATTTTGTTCCGAACAATAGCGCCCGAAATTTGAAGCGTTCCGCCTCCAAGACGATTGCCGTCTTGATCAAGGGGATCACCAATCCCTTTTTCAATCGCATGATTCAGGTGTTCGAGAAGGAAATTCAACGGAAGAAATATTCGTTTATTCTGCAGCGGGTGGACGAGAATCAAGATGAGATTGAAGTGGCGATCGAACTGGAGAAGGAGAAGCGGCTGAAGGGGATCGTGTTCCTCGGCGGGTATTTCTCCCATGTCAAAGAAAAGCTGGAGCAGCTGACGGTTCCCTACGTGCTCAGCACCATTGGCATGGCACCGGAGTATGATCCTCAAGAGTATTCTTCCGTTTCCGTCGACGACTTTAAGGAAAGCTATAAAATGGTGGACTATTTGTGCCGGCTGGGACATCAGAAAATCGCCATCCTCACCGCCCCTATGTCCGATGTCAGCATCGGTAAGCTGAGATATGAAGGGTACAAGCAGGCGCTCGCAGACCATGGGATTCCGCTAAACGAGAATCTGGTATGTTGCATGAAGGAACAGATCGAGAGCTACTCCATGGAAAATGGATATGTGGTAACCCAGGAGCTGCTGGCTTCCGGGGAGGAGTTCACGGCGTTGTTTGCGGTATCCGATAGTTTGGCAGTCGGGGCGTGTAAGGCGATCTTCGAAAGCGGGAAGTCCGTCCCGGACGATTATTCCGTGGCCGGGTTCGATGGGCTGGATATCACGTTTTATTATCATCCTTCGATTACGACGATCCGGCAGCCTGTAGAGGAGATCGCGGAGGAGACGATTCGAATCCTCTTTGACCTGATCAACAAGAAGATCACCCATGCACACAAAATATTCCCCGGGGAATTAATGATCCGGGAATCGACTATAAGTATAGATTCTCAAAATTAAAAGAAACCCCCGTATTTCGCCGACGGATATCGCTTGGCGGATACGGGGGATTTTTGCGTAGGGCCTGGTGATGTGCGAGCGCGGCTCCGTTACAGCAGTTCGTTGCGTTTGCGCAGATAGCCGTACAAAATGACGCTGCATACCGCACATAACAAGGCGCACACGCCAATGAAGGCGTAACCGGCTTGCAGGCCGCGCAGCAAGCCCAGTCCGGTGTCGGCACCGCCGGCAACCAGCTCTTTGATCCCGTCGGTGATCGCGCCGATCAAATAGTTGCCGATGACGCTGCCAACCCCCATCAGCGTAACAATGAAGGTGATGGCGGAATCGCTGGAGGAGCGGTATTTCTTGGCGATCAGCGCCATGACCGTCGGGTAGATCGGGGCGATGCCGATGCCGGCCGCCGCGAACAGAAAGGCCCCGGATTCGCCGACCGCTATGGCGATCAAGGTGCAAATCCCCGAGAAGGCGGAGAACAAAATCAGCGAGAGCGTGAAGCCGATTTTATCCGTGATGGGTCCCAGCGCCAGCCGCGCGAACGTAAAGCACAAGAAGAAGGCGGACAGCATACCGGAAGCGTTGGTAGTGTTCCAGTGGTAGGCCTTCTCCAGGAAGTTGACCAGCCAGCCGCCAACGGCCATCTCGGATACAACGCCAAAGGAGAGCACCAGGACGATCAACCAGATGGCCGGGTCGCGCATCAGCCGTGTGAACGGAACCCGCTCGCCACCGTGTTCTTCTTCGCCCGGAAACCGACTAAGCAGCGTTGGGATCATCGGGATGACGGAGAGGGATAACATGATCAGGTACATGCCGCGCCAATCGAGCACATGCCCGCCGATCGAGACGGTCATGAGCCCTGAGGCGATCATCGGCGCTACCGTGGAACTCAGCCCATAGAAGAAATGGGACAGGTTCATCATCGTGCCGGTGTTGCCGACGAAGATGCGGGCGGCCAGAATAGCCAGCGCGATTTCAAGCATCCCGTTGCCGATGTACATCAGGAAATAGGAACCCGACAACGCCGGGAAGCTGCGCGAAGCGAAGATCAGTATGCCGGACGCGGCCATGGAGCCGAAGGCAAGCATCGTCACCGTTTTGGCACCCCATTTGCGGGTCAGGTAAGCCGTAAAGGAACAGGCCAACAGGTAGCCTAGCGAATTGAGCGACAGGAGCGTGCCAATCTGCATCTCGTCAATCCCAAAGTCGGTTTGGATGCGCGGGATGGCGGGTCCTTTAATATTTTCCGAGAAGCCGAAGATAAAGAAACCGATAAAGACGGTTAACAATTGGAAGACATAATTTCGTTTGGCAAAAGCGGAACGGGCGGCGCGGACTTCCGTCGTCTCCGCTCCCGATTCAGATGGCGATTTCAAGGCAAATCCTCCTGATGTCCTAAAGTGAAAAAGAGCCGAACAGCCAAATCGTAACACACTTTCGTTCGCCTATCTATCCTCCGGACAAAAAAACACCCGCTTCCTGCGCGCTTGTCTAGCGGCATAAACGGGTGCCTTTCCTCTTAATGGTTGATGTCACATTTGTTCATGATAAACGCGATTTGGTTCTCAAGCCGGTTGATTTGCTCCTGCGTTTCCGGATCGGCCTGGCCCATCCCCCGCATCGAGGCTAGTTCTTGCTTTAGTCGGTGTAAGTCCTCGCCTGCGTTGGCGCAGTTATAGTTACTCTCGAGATTATCCAGCATGCTGATTCTCCTCCATTGATTACTCCGTGCTTCTTCCCTATTATGGAGGATTTAGGGAGGGGTTATTCAGGCTGTTCAGGCTGGGTAGAGCTGCCGCCGCCGATTTTGTGCATGAATTCGTTGATCTGCCGATGCATGGCGGTGATATCCTCTACCTCGGCACCGGTTCCGGCAAACAGCCGCATCGGTACGGTGCAGGCTTTGTCCTTCAGGGCTTTGCCTTCGTGAGTTAGTTCGATGATGACGCTGCGCTCGTCCGCTTTGTCTCGCGTCCGGGTGACCAGGTTCATCTGCTCCAGTTTCTTGAGCAACGGAGTTAATGTGCCGGAGTCTAGGTATAGCATGGCGCCCAGCTCCTTGACGGTGACGCCGTCCCGCTCCCATAACGCGAGCAGCGTGATGTACTGCGTGTAGGTCAATCCGAACTCGGCCAGCAGAGGCCGGTACAACTTCATGATCTCCCGGGAGCACGTATAGAAAGCAAAGCAAAGCTGATTATCCAGTTTCATCAATTCTTCCGTGTTCATCTATATCCACCTGCCAATTAATTGTATGCAATTTATTTTGCTGTTGAGCTATTATAGCATTGCTTTCCTTTTCACGTAAAGTGGCCTGGGATGTGGGGGAGGAAGTCTAGCGATGGCTGGTGAATCGAAATTGACACTCCAATAAAGATTGTATACAATTAAATTACACTTAATTTAAAAAGGTGCTGGAGGTGCCGTGAATGTCATTATTTGATATTGAAGTCAAAACGATTCAAGGCCAAGTGCAAACGTTGGAGCCCTACCGCGGTCAGGTGATGTTGATTGTGAATACGGCGACCAAATGCGGGTTTGCACCGCAATTTAAAGGGTTGCAGAAGCTGCACGACACATACAAGGACCAAGGATTTTCCGTGTTGGGCTTCCCCTCAAGCCAATTCGCGAACCAGGAGCTGGGGACGGACGAGGAAGTAGCGCAAGCTTGCGAACTGAATTTCGGCGTGTCGTTCCCGTTATTTTCGAAGATTGATGTGAATGGGAAAACCGCTCATCCGCTGTTCAAGCACCTGACGAAGGAAGCGCCCGGCCTGCTTGGCTCCCGGTTGATCAAATGGAACTTTACGAAGTTCCTCGTAGATCAGGAAGGCAAGGTGGTCAAACGCTTCGGTCCGACGGACGAACCCGAGAGTATCGAAGGGCAAATTCGCGAGCTGCTTGGGATGTAAGCAGAGCGCGGGATATTGTGGCATAACGCGGCACAATGAGGTGAATGAGGTGTAATGTGGCACAATGCGGCGTAATGCGGCGTAACCCGGCGCAATGCGGAAGAACAATGCGGTGTAATGGACGGCCGCACAGGTTCCTATTGCGCTAACTTTTCTCATGTGTCACACTAGGAGTATCATAAGCAACTTACGTGAGGCAAAGCCTGCCCCGCTTCCTTTCCAGGATGGAGAGGAGCGGGGCTTTTTGTTTTTCACTATGAAATTGTCGGGGGGAGTTGTAACATGGGGTTTCAAAGGGAGCACGATACGTGGATTCAGGAGCATATGAAACGAAGAGCCGGTGAGCGTTTGGATGCGCTTCGGCGAGGACATGGGTACGGGAATCAGTTGTTCGTCGAGCTGATATGGTGGCCGCTGGTGGGGCACTTTGACGGATTGCATCCGGAATATGAGGTGAAGGATTGGCGGGGGAGATCCTACTTTGCCGATTTTCTATGGGTGGTTGGAGGCGCGCGAATTGTATTCGAAATTATGGACTATGGCTCCCACGGCACAGATCGGACCAAATATCGAATGGATTTGAACCGGGGGCTGTTTCTGCAATCCCAGGACTGTCTTATCTACTACATAGCATTGGATGAGTTGAAGGAAAACTCCACGTTTATTCTATCTTCCTTGCGGAGTATTCTGTCACCTTACTTGTCTATCGTTCAGGGGAGGACTGTACGAACCTATACCAAGATGGAAAGGGATCTGTTGCGTGCCGCCATTCGCCATCACCGGGTGCTTCGCCCAACGGAGGTGGCGAGGGAGCTGGAGCTGCACACAATGACGGTCATTAAGTACTGCCGCATCCTCGTGGAAAAGGGCAAGCTCCGCGCAATAGCGAAAGGGGCTTCCGGCCGCGTTACTTCTTATGAGTATGTGGGCTCGGTATTGAGCCCGGATATGGTTTGAGTGCTAGGTGCTATGAATATACTCGAAATTTCATATACATTTGCTCCTCGGAGGGAGGGAAAGGCCCATTCTATATGAAAATTCATATAGAATAGGTCGCCTTAGGGCCAAAGTGGCTCATTCTATTCGAAATTTCATTTACAATGAGCCATTTAGCGATGAATCGTCGTAATGTATTCGAAAAATCATATACATTTGCTCCTCGGAGGGAGGAGAAGGCCCATTCTATATGAAAATTCATATAGAATGGGCTGCCTTAGGGCTAGAGTGGCTCATTCTATTCGAAATTTCATATAGATTGAGCCGATTGGCGATGATTCGCCGTAATGTATTCGAAAAATCATATAAAATGCGCCGCGTGTTGGTGGAGCAGCGGGGTTAAACGAGCTTTTTCCGTAGGAAACCGGATATCCAATCCACGAGGGTGATCATCACGATAATACCGAGCAGGATGATGCCGACGCGATCCCAATCCCGCGAGCTGAGGGCGAAGATCAGCGGAGTACCGATACCGCCGGCGCCGATCACGCCGAGGATCGTGGCGGAACGCAAGTTGATCTCGAAGCGGTAAAGCGTGTAGGACAGAAAGCCCGGAAGCACCTGGGGCAGCACGGCAAACCACAGAATTTGCAGGCGGCTCGCCCCCGCAGCGACAAGCGCTTCGGTTGGGCCGTGATCCATGTTCTCGATCTCATCAGCAAACAGCTTGCCCAGCATCCCAACCGAATGCAGCCCCAGCGCCAGCACACCGGCAAAGGCGTTTGGCCCTACAGCCTTGATAAACAGCAGCGCCATCACGATCTCCGGGAAGGTGCGGATAAAGCTGAGCAGCATTTTGCCCGAACCGGAGACGAAACGGGGCTTACTCCGATTGGCTGCCGCCCAGAAGGCGAACGGCAGGCAGACCAGCGTGGATACGAAGGTGCCCAGAATCGAGATGGTCAACGTCTCGAGCAGTCCCCGCAGCAAATCCTCGCCGTCCGGCAAATAAACGTAATCCCAATCGGGCGAGAACAACCCCGAGAGGATCGATTTCGTAATTTGGCCGGCCGTTTCCTTGATTCCGTCAAACGGGATACCGGCAAACGCCCATATATATAAGAGAAGGAGCAGCAGATAGATTAGCCAGCGATAACGGTTCTTTTTGGGCTTCTGTACTTTGTGCCGCAAAGTCGTAGCATTTGTCGTCATAATAATTTCTCCCGCAATTTGGTGCTTGCATAGTCGATCAGTAGTACAACCGCGAGCGTGAACAAAATGATCATGCACGTCTTGTCATACTCCAGGAAACCCAAGGTAACTTCATAGTAATGGCCGATCCCGCCGGCCCCGACCAGACCCAGCACCGCCGCGGCGCGCACGTTAATTTCGAACGTGTACAACACGTAGGAAATGAAGTGGGCCTGAATTTGCGGTACGACGCCAAAGATAATGCGCTGAACCGAGGTGGCCCCGACGGACGTCATCGCCTCCAGCGGTCCGCGGTCGATCGTCTCCAGCGCTTCGTAAGTTAGTTTGGCGATCAAGCCGAACGAGAACACCGTCAGCGCCATCATGCCGGGTAGCGGACCGAGTCCAAAGATGGCAACGAAGATCGCCGCCAGCAGCAGGTCCGGAATCGTCCGCACGAGATTCAGCAGGAAGCGGACGGGCTGGTAAATCCAGGCGCTGCTGCTAAGGTTGGAGGCGCAAAGCAGCGCCACCGGTACGGCGAGAATCGCGCCGAAGGTCGTGCCGATCAACGCCATGCGGATCGTCTCCAGCATCGCCGGGACGATGTTGTCGAAGTAGCTCCACTTCGGCGGGAACATCTCCCGCAGCAGGTCAAGCATGTTCGGCGAGCCGTGGATCAGCTTGCCCAGCGAGGCCTCCGTGTCCACGGAGCTTCCCCACAGCAGGAGCAGAATGATCACGGCGGTCAAATAATGCTTCAGCTTGCCGGGAGCTTGAGGGCGATTCCGGTGCAAATCGCCTTGACCGGCGGCGTTAACATTGGCATTGGGTTTGGCACCTCGATGTGAATTCGGGTTCAAGTTCATCAAGCCTGCGCCTCCAGCACCCGTGGTCCCGGGAGTCGGGTAGCCAACAGCTCATCCTGGTCGATGGCGCGGCCGTAGATCTGCGCGAATCGCTCGTCGGTTGCCTCCGATACGGGGCCGTCGAAGACCACTTGACCCGCGCGGAGCCCGATGATCCGGGTGGCATAACTGCGCGCCAGATCGATGAAATGCAGGTTCACAATCGTCGTAATGCCAAGCTCGACGTTAATGCGCTTCAAATCATCCATGACCTGCTTGGTTGTCAGAGGGTCTAGCGATGCCACCGGCTCGTCTGCGAGGATAATTTTTGCCTCCTGTGCGAGTACGCGGGCAATCGCTACGCGCTGCTGCTGTCCGCCGGAGAGTTGGTCGGCCCGAGCGTACGCTTTTTCCACGATGTTCACGCGCTCCAGCGCCTGGAAGGCCAGCTCCACGTCGGCCTCAGGGAATCGGCCGAACAGGGTGCGCAGCGTGGAATGGTAGCCGACCCGACCGGCGAGTACGTTGCGCAGCACGGAGGAACGCTTCACGAGATTGAAGCTTTGGAAGATCATGCCGATGTCGCGGCGAATCATCCGCAGCGATTTGCCGGAGGCTTGCGTGATCGACTTGCCATCGATCCGAATATCGCCTTCGGAGATATCGTGCAGCCGGTTCATGGACCGCAGCAACGTCGATTTGCCAGCGCCGGACAAACCAACGATGGCCACGAATTCACCGGGCTCAATCTTCAGGTTGATTTGGTCCAGCCCTTTGGTGCCATTCGGGTACGTTTTGGATACATTGCGCAGTTCTATCACGTTAGGACTCCTTTTGAGAAAAATATTCTGGAAAAACGCACAGCCAGCCGGGAGCGCAGGGCGCTTCGACTGGCTTGCAGGGGGTTATTCGTCAAATTTCGTTAAAAGCCTATTCCGTTTTGACTTTCTCGTTGTATTCGCGGACGATGTCGAACACACTGTCGTTGGATTCAACATAACCTTCATGCGTGTAGATATCCGCAATGATTTGATGGCCTTCCGTATCCTTGCCAATCTCGATGAAGGCATCCTTCAGCTTCTTAACCCACTCCGCGTTCATGTCGGAACGAACGGAGATCGTATCGTTTGGAATCGGCTCTGTGTAGGCCAGTACGCGAGTATCCTCGAATACCTTCGGATAATCCTTAACCACGGTGTTACGGGCATCTTGGAAGATGGCAGCAGCGTCTACATCGCCATTAAGAACTGCGATGACGCCTTGGTCATGACCTTTCACCGTGATTGGTTGTACGTCAGACAGCGGATCTAAGCCAGCTTCTTGGAGCTTGGCGGCCGGCCATACATAGCCCGCGGAAGATGTTACGTTTTGGTAGGCGATTTTTTTGCCTTTCAGGTCCTCGACGGATTTGATGTCGGAATCCTTCTTCACGATGATCATCGATTTGTAGAAATCAACCAATTGATCCGTAGGTGCGCCGGTATCATCTTGCACCCCAAAGCGCTGCGCCTGCAAAATAACCTCAGCTGCGCCTTTCTCCTTTGCCAACACATAGGCCGTTGGAGGCAGGAAGCCAACGTCCACTTGCTTGGAAGCCATGGCTTCGATAATCGTATTGTAGTCGGTCGACACGCTGACCTTCACGGGAATACCCAAGCGGTCGGACAGCAATTTTTCCAGCGGCTTCGCTTTTGCTTCAAGCGTATCGGCATTTTGCGAAGGCACAAATTGTACGGTCAGCGTTTCTGGTACGTAGCCTGTTTCAGCAGGGGTTTCGGCAGCATCGGAAGCTGCGTTAGTACCTGCGTTTGCAGCGGTAGCATTGGTTTGGCCGGATTCGGCCGATGCGTTCCCGCTGGTGTTAGCTGGAGCGTTGTTTCCGCAAGCACTCAGGATGACGGAAAACGTCAAGAATAAAGGCAAAACAAACTTGGCAATCTTGTTCAAGAGTATGACCTCCACTTAATCTCATTTTTGGATTACGTGATTACTATAAAAGAGTTTTATTAACCTGCCGTCAGAGGTAAAGTTGAAGTTTGTAAAATCCTAATTTTCAGGAGTTTACAAAACTTGCGATATTCGTTGCTAGAATGGAAAGCAATATGATGAAATCAGAGGTGGATGACATGGATAAGGTTAGGGAAGAAGCAGTCTGCAAAATTTTGATCACGAGCGACGTACATGGCTTCATCTATCCGACGGATTACCGCACGTCCGAGGAACGTCCAATCGGTCTGGCCAAGCTGGCTACGCTCATTCGGCGCGAACGCGAGCAGACGCCCAGCCTGCTGCTGGTCGACAACGGAGATATCATTCAGGGCACCCCGCTGTGTACCTTTCACATCAAAAACGATCCGGATGGCATTCATCCGTCGATCGCGGCCATGAATCTTCTGAATTACGATGCAGCGGTGCCGGGCAATCACGAATTTAATTACGGGCAGGAGCTGTTGCACAAGGTCATGAAAGATTCTCGATTTCCGTGGCTGTCGGCGGGGATTGTGAATGCGGGAGATGAGAGAGAGCCGGCGTTTGGCAAGCCGTATATTGTAAAGACAACCCCTGAGGGGGTGAAAATCGCTATCTTGGGCGTTACGACCCATTACATTCCGCATTGGGAGCATCCCGGGCACATCGCTGGCTGGACGTTTCTGGACGCGCTGGATACGGTGAAGACCTGGGTTCCCCGCATTCGGGAGGAAGAGCGGCCGGACTTGCTCGTGGTCAGTTACCACGGCGGTTTCGAGCGAGAGTTGGCGACAGGAGCAGCGACGGAACGGCTGACCGGCGAAAATCAAGGTTATGCGATGTGCCTAGAGGTTCCGGGCGTGGACGTGTTGATTACAGGCCATCAGCATCGGATGATCGCAGGCGAGGTTGGTGGGGTGACGGTGATCCAGCCGGGGACGGGGGGACAAGTTTTAGGCAAAATCACCGTCTGTTTCCAGCGCGGGGCCGACGGCCGATGGGCCGTCCGCGAGAAAACGGCCGAGCTGCTCGTTCCCGATGCCGCCGTGGCGGCCGAACCCGAGGTGCTGGAGCTGGTGCGGCCAATGGAATCGGCCACGCAAGCGTGGCTGGACCAGCCAATCGGTCTTGTTGACGGGGATATGACGATCGAGAGTCCGTTCGCTTGCCGCTTGGCGGACAATCCGTTTATGGAATTCGTCAATCAGGTGCAGATGGAGGCGGCCGGCGTGGACGTCTCCAATGCAGCTTTGCTGAGCGAACAATCCAAGGGGTTTGCCGGCAGGATTACGCTGCGGGATGTGCTGACGAACTTTATGTATCCGAACACGTTGACCGTCTTGCGTCTGGCCGGGCGGGACATCCGTGAGGCGCTGGAGCAGACGGCAAACTATTTTGTACTGGGAGAGGATGGCGTAATCGAGGTCAATCCGATTTATCTCGAACCTAAGGCGCAGCATTACAATTATGATATGTGGGAAGGGATTGAATACGAGCTGGACGTCGCCAAACCCGTAGGGCAGCGGGTCGTGAAGTTGATCCGGAACGGGGCGCCGCTGCAAGACGAGACGGAGGTCGATGTCGTTATGAACAATTACCGCGCCGGCGGGGGCGGCGATTATGACATGTACCGGGGCAAGCCGGTGGTTAGGGAGATCCAGGCCGATATGGCGGATCTGGTGGCGGAGTACCTCGAGCGGCACGGGACGATTCGGGCTGCCTGCGACGGGAACTGGAAGATTGTCAACGGTATGTCCGGGCTATAGGTTTGCAAAGATTCATCCGGGGAACCGTTTGGGAATGTCGTTCGGGTCAGGCTCCTATCGGACATTATTAATCGATCCATGTCACTCCTGGCGTCCCTCATGGAGCGCAGCGACAGGGTCTGTTACAATAAGAGGATCCAGATCACCACGAGGAGATGTCCCCATGCCCGCTTACGCTACCCCGATCCTGACCGCCGTCTTGCTGATCTTCCTGCTAGTTGCGGCCGTGATGATCGTCTATCGGAGCTGGAGGAACGGGATATCGCCGATGCCCGCTTCTGCCGCCGTCCGGCGGACGGTCGTTCGGGAGCTTATGCGGTTGGAACGTACTGCCGCCCCTAATAGGGCGGCTCCGCTCGTTCCTGTCTGCCCCATCGTCGAAGCGGGAGCAGGTTGGGGAACCTTGGCTTTGGCCATCGCCGGGGCTGATCCCCGCCTACGAATCGTCGGGATCGAGAACTCGATGGTTCCCTGGTTGTTTTCCCGATTGGCTTTGCGGATGGGGGCTTATTCTCAGGTGCAATTTTTGCGAGGAGACTTATACAAGTTTCCTTACGAAACTGCGGGTACGGTCATCTGTTACCTGTACCCTGAAGCGATGCGGCGGCTCGATCCCCTGCTTCGAGCTCAGTTAACCCCGGGGGCGCGGGTGATCAGTGTGTGTTTTGCCCTACCGGGTTGGCAGCCGACGGAGGTCGTCACCTGCCGGGATATGTACCGTACTAAAATTTACATCTACGAGACAGACTAGGAAACAAATTGAACCCAATATGGCAGGAGTGAACGATTGTGAGCGATCAAATCAATGAACAGGAGCTGGTCCAGTTTATCGCCGACCGGTCGAAATCGAGTCTGGACAGCATTCGCTTGGTGCTGAAGCATGAAGCGGATTTCATCAATCAAGCCCAGCAAAATGCCGATGGCGAGGTAGAGATCGACGGGGACGAATTGGTGGATTATGTCCTGAGCCGGAGCGACGTGAAGCTCGACGAATTGACGGTGGAAACCATCCTCGATTTGGAAATGGATTATTTGACGGAGCATGGACTCGCCGGATACATCGATTAGTTAGCGGAAAATAAATATGGCCCAGGCCCCTAAATACTGGGGGCGCTGGGCTTTCCTTTTCTACACAAAACTTACGGGACCCCTTATGATTTAGTGAAAGTTGTAAGGAGGCGAAAACTATGCGTATTCGAAGCATCGGGACAAAAATCAATCTGATTGTGGTCGGCATTTTAGTGGTCGTGTCAGGAACAATCGGCTTTGTAGCGGTTAAGCAAATGGAGAGCGGCATTAAGACGTTCGCTACGGCCAAAGCGCGAAGCGATTTGGAGCTGGTCAACCGCTATCTGGACAGCAAGTACCCCGGTGCTTGGCGCATGGAGGGAGACCAGTTCTACAAAGGCGAAACCGTGATTAGCGGGAATTTCGAAATCGTGGATGAAATCGGGGGATTAACGGAGGACACGGTGACGATTTTCCAAGGGGATACGCGCGTGTCGACCAACGTGATGGTGGATGGAGAACGGGCCGTAGGTACGAAGGTGTCCGAGAAAGTGGCCGATGTCGTCCTCAAGGGTGGCAGCAGCTACTACGGGGAAGCGGTGGTGGTCGGCCAAACGTATCAGGCTGCGTATCAGCCGATCCAATCGAAGAGCGGCGAGGTTATCGGCATCTTGTACGTGGGGGCGTCGCAGCACTTAATGGATACCATCCGCGGAACATTTATTCAGCGTTTTGCCGTTGTTTTTGCGGGGGCGCTCGTCATCTCTATCGCGTTGATCTTGGGATATATGCGTGGCATGAAAAAACGGCTTAGCCGGTTGGCCAAAGCGATGGAACAAGCCGGTGCCGGTGATTTTACGGCGACTATCCGCGATGATTCGCGGGACGAGATCGGGTTGCTGAGTGCCGGGTATAACCAGATGGGCGCAAATCTGCAGCAGCTGGTGCAGCAAGGGCTTCTCGCCTCGGACAAAGTGACTGAAGCTGCCCGGAGGCTGCTGACGATCGCGGAGCAAACCAACGATGGCTCGGCTCGGATCGCGGCCTCGATCGAGCAGGTTGCCGCAGGGGCGGAGAGCCAGACGATGAGCACGGCGGAGAATGCCCGCGCTATGGAGGAGATTGCGATCGGCGTCCAGCATATCGCCGAGCATGCCTCCGAAGCCGCCGAGCTGGCGGGGCAGTCCAGACAGCAGGCCGTTGACGGCGGCGAGCAAGTTCGCAGGACGGTCGAACAGATGGAATCGATCGACCGTTCTGTTCAGGCCAGCAGTTCGCTGGTCCGTCTGCTGAACGACAAATCGCAGGAAATCGCCTTGATGGTAGAGGCGATCCGCGGGATTTCCCAGCAGACGAATCTGCTCGCGCTCAATGCGTCGATCGAGGCGGCTCGTGCCGGCGAGGAAGGGCGCGGCTTCGCTGTCGTCGCCTCCGAGGTCCGCAAGCTGGCTGAGCAGTCGGAGGCTTCATCGGAACGAATTGTCGAGGTCATGTCGCAGATCGATACGGACATCAAACAGTCGCTGGAAGCGATGGACCTTGTGATCGGAGAGGTCGAGTCGGGCCTTGCGTTAACGCAGGAAACGGATCGCAGCTTTGCGGATATCTCCGCTTCGAACGGCCAAATCGCCGACCAAATCGAGCAGCTCGCCGCGACAGCCCAACAAATGTCCGCCGGGATTGAGGAAGTCACGGCTTCCGTCCACGTCATCGCGGATATCGCCCAAAGCTCGGGCGCTGCCGCGCAGGAAGTGAGCAGCGCTTCGGCGAGTCAGCTGGCGGCCATCGCAGACATCAACGCCGCATGCGCCTCGCTTTCAGCGGTATCGGACGAGCTCCAGCAGGTGTTGGGCAAGTTTCGAGTGAAGGGATAGACAGGACGGTCTCGCCTGCCGTTTCGCCGCTGCGCGGCCTGCCGAATATAGCTTGAGCGAAACCGGGTCTCCTCTTTGGAGCCCGGTTTTGGTGTCTCTTGGCGGCTCCTCAGGTTTCCTAACGCATACCCGGTGTTACACTTGGAGAACGGTGATCCCTCGCTCCTGAAACGGCTTGACGTCGAAATCCGTAGCCTCATTCCCCGTAATCAAGGTATGAATGGAACTATTAGGGGCGACGGTATGCAGGGAGAGCTTACCGATCTTCGTATGGTCGCAGACGACGACAATTTCACCGGCCGCCTTGATCATTCCCTGCTTGGCAGGTACCAACAGCGCTTCAGGATGCATCAGACCGTGCTGGGGATGCAACGCCGGCGTTCCGATAAACGCCTTCTCCACATGTAAGGACTGTAGTACATGATCCGTGAACATCCCGTTGAGCATGTAGCTTGACGGATACAACTCTCCTCCCGTGAGGATGACCTTAACCCCCGGCGCATCCCGCAGCTCGACAGCTACGTTCATATCGTTCGTGATGACCGTGACATTGGAGCGATTGACGAGATGGGTCGCGATGTGCAGCGTGGTTGTCCCGGAATCAATGATGATGTTCTCTCCGTCTTCTACCAATGATGCTGCATGACGGCCGATGCGGATCTTCTCCTCCAGATGTTGATTTCTTCGTTCTTGAAAAGAGGGCTCATCGTGCGTCCATTGCTCCATAATGACGCCCCCGTGCGTTCTTCTCAGCGCGCCCTCCTGCTCGATCTCCGCCAAATCCCTGCGAATGGTCGCGCTATGTACGTTAAATTCCGCAGCCAGCATCGCCACCGTAGCGGTCCGGTACTGTCTGACATACTCCACAATGCGTCGTTTTCTATCCGCAGCCAGCAAGCTCCATCTTCCTTCCTCAAGATCAAATGCGCAAAAATGCGCAATTCTTCAAATAACTGATTTGATTTTCATAGGGATACTCCCCTTGATTCTAACGAATAAATATTTTCTGCGTGTTAACAAACAAGAGGGATTTCGGGGGAAGTACGGGTATATTTTTCGACGATTCAGGGAATTTACTGGAGTTCTCACGAGGCATTCCGTTACCGGCAGTCATCTTCCTTCCTATTAAATGAGGGCTTATTTCTTCATTCTACGAATCCGCCAAAGCCATCTAGATCATATTTACATCCCCTTGAATTTGGTCTTATACTCCCCAAACGAATGATCCTTACAATCGAGATAAGCTCAAGTGAGCAAAAAGAAGCGGAAATTGCGCATTATCTGCTCACTTCTATACACATCAACAATTTGGATAAGGGGGATGGCACTTGGCATCCATACAATTTGTGAACGTAAGCAAAGCTTTTGAGAAAAATGCAGTCATCCAGAATCTCAATTTGACGATTGAGGATGGAGCGTTTACCGTGCTCGTTGGCCCGTCCGGCTGCGGCAAAACCACGCTGCTGCGCATGATCGCTGGGCTGGGCCCGCAAACCTCCGGACAGGTGCTGATCGACGGCAAGGACGTTTCTCGCATACCACCAGGCCAGCGCGGCGTGGCGATGGTATTTCAAAACTATGCGATTTATCCCACAATGTCGGTGCGGGAAAATATTGAGTTTGGTCTGAGAAACAACAAGATTCCCAAGGCGGAGCGGGTACAACTCGTGGAGAGCATTAGCGAAACCGTTGGCCTGCTTGACTATTTGGACCGAAAGCCATCCGCTTTGTCCGGCGGACAGCGACAGCGCGTTGCCTTGGCCCGGGCGATGGTCAAGAAGCCGTCCGTTTTTCTCATGGACGAACCGTTGTCCAATCTCGATGCCAAGCTGCGGGTGCAAATGCGCATTGAACTGATCGAACTACATAAGAAGCTGGGCACGACCTTCGTGTACGTAACGCACGACCAAGTGGAAGCCATGTCGATGGCCGATACGATCGTGCTGATGAATCAGGGGGAAATCCAGCAGGAGGCACCGCCGCATGAGATCTACCATCAGCCGAGCAATTTGTTTACGGCGCAGTTTATCGGCGTTCCGTCCATGAACATCGGTGAACTTGGCGTGGACAGCGTGAAATTCGGATTCCGGCCCGAGAACGCCGGTTTGTCGGCAGCAACGGCTGCACGGGAACATTCGGGGCTAACGCCGCACTATTCCCTTCAAGGGACCATCGTCACCCGCGAGATGCTAGGAGCCGAAACGATCTACCAAGTTAGATCGAGAGACTTGTCCTTTATGGTGAAATCCCCCGAAGACGCGTATCACGTCGATCAAGAGGTCGTACTTGGCGTTGAGGCCTCCAAGCTGCATTTCTTTGGAGCCGATGAGTTGCGTATCCCCGCTAACGATCCAGGCATTGCTGGTTATTTGGAGGCGCTGAAGGGGAAAAGCCATGGATAAACGACCATTGTGGGAGCGGCTCCGGCCTTATGTGTTGATAGCGCCTGCAATGGCGGGCATCGGTTTGTTTGTCATTTACCCTGTCCTGTATCTCGTCTATCTGAGTTTCTACAAATATAACCTGATGAACAAAGCCAAAAGCAAGTTTATCGGCTGGGATAACTTTCAGCAAATTTTAACGCGGGGCGATTTTTACAAAGCATTAGGGAATACCGCCATTTACACCGCCGGCGTCGTCACGCTAACGGTTGGGCTATCCCTGATCATCGCGGTTTGGCTGAACAAAAAAAGCCGCATTAACTCCCTGGTGCAGGCCGGGATTTTCACGCCGCATATCGTTTCTATCGTCTCCATATCGCTGGTTTGGCTGTGGTTGATGGACCCTGAACAGGGGCTGCTCAATTTTATGTTGGAATCCTTTGGACTGCCCGCTTCCGATTGGCTGCAAAGCTCCAAGACGGCGCTCTTATCCGTCATTATCGTTTCGGTATGGCAAAATATCGGCTACTACACGCTCATTATTGTAGCAGCGCTGCAGAGCGTACCACCCAGCATATACGAAGCGGCTGCGCTCGATAACGCGAGCAGGTTCAAGGTGTTTACCAAGATTACGCTGCCTATGATTTCGCCGCAGTTATTTTTCATCCTGGTCATTATGACGATTGGGTCCTTCAAAGTGTTTGATACGGTCAAAATCATGACCGGAGGCGGCCCCAACAATGCGACCAATACGCTGGTTTATTATATCTACGGATTCCGAACGACCAACATCGGTTATTCGGCAGCGACCGGAACGGTACTGATGGCAATCATCGGCGTGCTGACTCTGATCTATTTCAGACTGCTGGCTAAGAAGGTTCATTATCAATGAGGAAAGGGAGCCCGCTTGTGAAAATATTTGATTGGAGAAGCCTGGCCTCGGTGTTGGGCGTATTGCTGAAAGCAGCGGTCGTCATGGTATTTATTTTTCCATTCCTATGGATGATCTCTACCTCGCTGCAGACGTTTCGGGAGACGCTGGCCTTTCCGCCGACCTGGATTCCAGCAATCCCACAGTGGAACAACTTTGTAGAAGCAATGAGCGCGGGGCCGTTCTTGATGTATGCGAGAAACTCGGTCGTTATTACGGTGTCCATCATCGTGCTGCAGTTTGCGGTGATGATTCCAGCCGCGTATGCCTTTGCTAAATACCGTTTTCGTGGGAAAAGCGTTCTGTTTGGTTTCGTCCTCCTCGCGTTCATGATTCCAGGACAAATCACCTTTATCCCGGTATATCTGTTGATGGCCGACTTTGGGCTGATCCATACGTTATGGCCACAGATCATCCCGTTTATGTCCAATGCGTTCGGGATTTTCTTACTGCGCCAATATTTCATGCAGATTCCGGAAGAGATTATTGAAGCGGCTAGATTGGATAATGCCGGGGAAATCAAGGTGATTTGGAGAATCATGCTTCCCATGGCAGGGCCAGCGCTGGCGACCATTGCCTTGTTCAGCTTCGTCAGTCATTGGAACGAGTATTTCTGGCCGCTCGTCATGACGAACTCTGAGGCGATCCGGCCGCTAACGCTAGGAATCGCCATGCTGCGGGAGACGGAGGGAATCAGCAACTGGCATATTATCATGGCCGGTAACGTTGTGCTGGTTGTTCCTATTCTGCTCGTTTACGCATTCTGTTCACGTCACATCGTCAAAGCATTCGTATACTCAGGGATTAAATAGGCCAAACGGTCGCAGTCCCTTTCAAATACAACAACAATTCATTCATTGGAGGGAAACGAAAAGATGAAAAGTAAAGGGAAATTCATTGTGGTCTTAACGCTGTTATTGGGGATCCTAGCCGGCTGTGGAGGAGGGAACTCCACCGCTAATTCAGGAAACTCGCAGAGCGGAACTGCCGCGGATCCGGCGACGACGGGAACGGAAACGGCAGCTGCAAACGCCGGCGGTAAAACGACCGTACAATTCTGGCATTCGCTGGGGGGTAAAAACGGGGAGTACATGGATGCGTTGATCCAGCGTTTCAACGAATCTCATAACGATATTGAAGTCGTAGGGACTTATCAAGGCGGCTATGACGAGACCGTAACCAAGCTGCAGCAAGCGGTCGCTTCCAACACCGCGCCGGATGTGAGCATGCTGGAACGCGCTTATGTGCTCATGTTCGCTGACTCGGACGTGTTGGAGGATCTGACGCCATTTATGGAGAAGTCGGGGCTGAGTGCGGACGACTTTACCTCAGGACTAATGGGCCATTCCTATTTCAACGACAAGCTGGTTTCGCTGCCTTTGAACCGCTCGACCCCCATTTTGCACATCAACAAATCCATGCTGGATGAACTCGGGTTGGCGGTTCCAACGACCTGGGAAGAGTTAAAAACCGTGGCCAACGCACTGGTCGTTAAAGAGGGGAAAGAAGTGACGCGTTACGGGTTGTCGATGCCTTACGATACCTGGTATCCGATCGCCATGATCTCTCAGTCCGGGGGGAAGTTCTTTAACGACGAAAATACCTCGACCGGGTTCATCGATAACGGTATCGGCAAGGAAGTATTTAGCTACCTGAAGGATCTGCAAGGCACGGGAGCGTTGTATTATCCGCCGGCGCAGGATTCCGGGAACATCGTCAACAGCATGTTCGTGGAAGGCAAGATCGGCATGATGTTTCAATCCACGGGTTCGATCGGGGGGTTGAGCAGTTCCGTGGACTTTGATTATGTTACGGCATTCCTGCCGAAAAACGAGGTTTACGCGAATCCTACCGGAGGCGCAAACGTTGCTTTGATGGCCGGTTCTTCGAACAAAGAGGCCGCTTGGGAATTTATCCGCTGGATGGAAACCGATCCGCAGGGCGGGTTGCAGTTTATTTTGCAATCGGGTTACCTCCCCTTCACGAAGAAAATGGTGGAATCGCCGGAAATTCAGGATTTGTGGGCAAAGGAACCCAACCGGAAAGTGGCGTACGACCAGTTGCAATATGCCATCGATACCAACAATGATGTTGCATGGCCTGAAGTGATGCACGAGTTCTTTTCGACTATCGAAGCAATCATGTATGACAGTCAGGACATCCAGGCTGCACTGGATGCGTTCAACAAAGAGACAGAACGGATTTTGGCGGAGTAAGGGAGGGAGAAGCGACAATGATCGAGCGTTTAAACCAGGATGCGTCACTGATGATCGCGGGACACCGTGGATATAAATCCGCTTACCCGGAAAACACGCTGCTGGCCTTCCGCGAGGCCTTGGATTTGGGCGTCGATATGATGGAATTCGATCTTCGCCTGTCCAAGGACGGGGAGATCATGGTGATTCATGATGCTACAGTAGACCGGACGACAAACGGGTCCGGTGCGGTCGGCGATTATACTTGTGAGGAGTTAAAGCGGCTGGATGCCGGAGGCTGGTTTGGCCGAGAGTTTGCCGGGCTGCAAATTCCAACGCTCGCGGAGCTGATCGCGCTGCTGGCGGATTATCCCGATGTACTGCTTAATGTCGAGATCAAGCCAGCGGCAAACGCGAAACAAGCAGCGGACCTGACGATCGCTTTGTTGGATGGAACAGGCTTCCTGCCGCGCGCGGTGTTCACCTGTTTTGACGCTGAGGTATTAACGTATATTCACGATTCGTACGGTCTGAAGACGCAAGGATTTCCTGCGGAATTGATGTCGAGGTTCGTGTATGGGGAGGGCGGAACTTACTCCAAGATGTGGGCGTTAGGGTTGGAAATGAAGCTCCTCACACCGGAGCGCGTTCAGGAGTTCCGTGAGCTTGGTTTACTCGTTTGGAGCTACTGTCCGGACGAACCGGAACAGGTACGGTACAGCGTTGAATGTGGCGTTACCGGCATGACCTGCAATAATCCGTTACCCGCGTTGCATCTCCGCCGGGGTATGCAGATACTGACGTCAGAGATAGGAGACAGGTCCCGATGGTAGAGATGATCGAGGGACTCGTTATTGACTTGGACGGTACAGTGTACCGAGGGAACGAGGCCATCGAAGGTGCCGTTGAGACGATTAGCAGGTTGAAGACCGCGGGAACAAAGGTTGTATTTCTCAGTAACCGCGGGAATATATCCCGGAAAATGTGCCGGGAGAAGCTGAGCGGCATGGGACTGGACGTGAGCGAGGAGGAGATCCTCCTCGCGTCCACAATTGCTGCACGATATTTGCGGGCCCATGGCGAGGGACGCAAGGTTTGGGTGCTGGGTGAGCAGGGATTGATTGACGAGCTGTGCATCGCGGGCGTACCTCTGGCCGAACGGCCCGAAGACGCAGGTTGGCTGCTGATTACGTTGCATGAACGGCTAACGTATCAGGACTTGAATCTGTCATTTCGTGCGGTGCGGCACGGGGCGCGGATCATCGCTACCAATAGCGACCGGATGTTTCCCGGAGAGGGGGGCGACTGTATTGACGTGGCCGGGATGATTGGTGCGATCGTGCATGCGACGGCTCAAGATGTGGAAATTGTGGTTGGCAAACCCTCTTCTTTAATGGCGGAAGCTGCGCTTGAAACGTTGGGGTTGCCGCCAGAACGCTGCCTGGTGATCGGCGATAGTCTGGAGTCGGATATCCGGCTTGGGCATGCGGCCGGCATGAGGACTGCCTTGGTCCTTACGGGTTCAACCGATCTTGGGGCTGTGAGATTAAGTCCGATTCAGCCGGAGTATATCTGGAATTCGATCCGCGATGTGAGTTCCGTGTTAGGGATTGAACGTTCGAAAATGAATTAAGGGAAGAGAAGGGAAGCCACTTATGACCGATATTTTGAATCGCATCAGGGAACTCGCGGCTAGACTGGGAGAGCCTTACCGTCAGGCAATCGACCTGGACGAAATCCGGGTTGAGACGGGGGCGCTTCAGCTGGCAGCCGACTATGTCACGAAAAAAAACTACCGCAATGTGATTGTTGCGGTGGATCAAAATACGTATGAAGCGGTTGGAAAGCAATTGGTAATGCTTTTGGAAACGGAGAAGGAACGCGGATCTAGGGAAATGGACGTTTATACCACGATGATCCAGCCTGATGCGGAAGGTGACGTCATCGCCGATGAAGCCTCGCTGATCGAACTGATCTTGGATGTTCAGCGGTGGGAGGCGAATATCATCGTAGCCTGCGGGGGAGGCACGCTGCATGACATCTGCCGGTACGCCGCTTACACCACGGGTATTCCATTCGTATCCGTTCCGACGGCACCCTCTGTTGACGGGTTTAACTCTAAGGGGGCTCCGATCCTTCTGCGGGGGGAGAAGAAAACGATCCCGGCCATCGGTCCGAAGGCGATATTCGCCGATCTCGATATCCTTGTGCAAGCTCCACCGGAGCTGGTGGCGGCGGGGTTCGGCGACATGTTGGGCAAATACACCTCCTTGTTTGATTGGAGGTTTGGCTCGTGGACGGCTGATGAACCTTATCTGGAACTGGCAGCGGAAATTACCCGAAAGGCATTGGATAAATGCGTCGCCTCGGTAGATGCCATCGCAGCGCGAAGTGGGGAAGGGATTTGCCTCTTGATGAGCTCGTTGATCGAATCCGGTCTGGCGATGCTGCTGTTCGGGCAGTCTCATCCGGCTTCCGGCGCGGAGCATCATTTATCGCATTATTGGGAGATGGAGTATCTGCGTGTAGGTCGCCGCCAACTGCTGCACGGAGCGAAAGTAGGAGTGGCCAGTATGGAGATCGCGGGCCTCTACCACCGGCTTGTCAATGAGGGCTTTGGGGCGCAGGGGATACATCCTGCTGCGGCGGTTCCGCCGCAAGTCACCGCCTGCTGGGAGCAGATCTGCCAGGAGATCCAACTGATCCCCGATCCGCACCAGCTTGGCGAATTGTTGGCTGCCGTTGGCGGCCCCAATACCGTGGAGCAGCTTGGTGTAGAACCGGGTCTGCTGGAACGCAGCTTGCGGGAGGCGCATCGGGTACGCCCGGGTCGGCACACGCTGCTGCGCGCATACAACGAGATCAACGAAACGTTTGCGGAGGAATCACCCGGCAGCGAATAGGGCGCCTATACGAGCGCCTTCTCCGCCCCAAATTGCCGGATCAGCGTCGCGCGGGTCATGACCAGCTTCAGCGGAATCAGCTTGTCCGTATGGCCATCGATCCGTTTGCGGCTGCTAGGATGGAAAACGGTGAGAAGTAATCGGAGGTAGGAGGTCGTCAACGTACGGAAGGCACCTTGTTCGACGCGATGTGTCTCGAAGCCTAGTCCGTGCGTGATGCCCCGATGCAATAAGGTAATCCCCTGCAGCGCCTTTACTTGACTGAGCTGCGGGTTTCTTTGCATTTCGGCGCATATTTGGCGCATCGCGCTTCTGGCGAGGCGGGCAGTCATCAGGGCGACGCGGTTCGCCTCGTTCGATTGCAGCATGGCGAGGATTTGGCGATTGTCCAAATGGAGCTCTCCAATCCAATCGCCGTCTTGAATCCATGTGCCATCCTCGCATTGCATGCTTTTTCCGCGATATTTGGTGACGAACATTTTGCAGATGCCGAACTCTCCGGCGTAGTTGGAGCGCATTCGGCTGAACAGATCGAACACTCGCTCCCAGCTCATCCAAACTCCTTGGATGACTTGCTTGATTATCGTTTGGGCTTGCATCGATATCCCAGCTTTCTCTATAGAATGTGAAGCGCTTACATCAGAATATCCGGCAGTGTGCCGCTCTCCCCCAAGTTTACAGTAGAAATGTTGCAAAAGGTGCAACATTCTAGAGCGGACAGGGCCGGATTCGCACCAAGCGGCGAATCGTTACAGGCTCCCCGGCCATGCACGTCCTACTTTACTGGCTAAGCCTTCCGTACCTTTTAGCTAGGCCAGACCTGCGCTCAAGACAACGAGGAGAGCTGTTACGGCTCCAACCAGGCCGCCGGCCAGAACGTCGGAGGGATAATGGACTCCGAGATAAATTCGTGACAGGCCTACGATGAAAGCGAGCGGGAGTAGCACTTGCACCAGACCGGGGGCCGCGAATAGGAACGGGATCAATGTGGAGAACGCTGCTGTCGTATGTCCGGACGGGAACGAGTAGTCCTTGAGCGGATGGATGGAGATCCTCGCGTTCTGCAGTGCTTCGTAGGGGCGGGTGCGCTGGAACCGCTTCTTGATCAGGACTGCCAGCAGATGACTGAGAGTCAAGGCGATCAGGCTATGCCAACCCGCCCGTTGCCAGGAACCGGTAGCGAAGACGACCACGGAGATGGTTAACGCGATCGTAAATGCGGCGCTCCCTAGATGGGTCACACCCTTCAGAATCCGATCCAGCCACGGATGACTCAGCGAATGATTGCACCACAGAAACAGCCGGTTGTCGTATTCGCGCAGCCGAAGATAATAGCGATGTCTCATTCCAACTCCTCCACTTCCCTAAAAAATGATGGGCATCTATCGGCCCCTCGTCCTTCAACCAGGGTAACGTTTACCACGGAGACCGAACCAACGAGCGTCTTTGCTAGCCATGTTGCCGCTGCTGCGCGGGCGGATGCTGGCGTACCGGGCGGATCCAGTAAAATAACATGATGCCAAACAACAGCATGGCGCTAATCCCGACCGTAACCGTTACGTCGAAGCTCTCCGCCATCCAGCCGCCCAGAATCGGGCCCAGGATGACTCCGATGCCTTCGATGCCGGAGAGGACTCCCCAGCCGGTTGCTTTCTGCTCATCGGGAACAAAATGGGACAGAATTGCGTTCCATGCCGGCAGTACGGCAGCATATGCCGCGCCAAGACAGACAGCAAGCAGCATCGTGCTGAACATCTGCCGGGAGTAGATCAATAGTCCAAGGCAGGCGGCCAAGACGCCGAATCCGGCGATCAACAGCCACTTGTGACCCCATTTGTCGGCGAGCCGGCCCATCGGGATGAGCAATAATACGGTCATACAGCCTCCGGCCATCAACACGATGGAATATCCCGAATAATCCAGCGCCAAATATTCAGAAGCAAAACTCGGTAGGACGGGCACCAGCAGGCCGGCTGCTAATGTCTGCACGATCATGCCGGGTACGAGCGGCTTCATCTGAGTCAGCTTACTCCCGATTTGCCGCATTTGCTGCTTAAACGGAACCGTGTCTCCCAGCAATCGGCGGGATGAGAAATCCATCCGTTTCAAGGCAGCAAGCAGCCACCCGGCCGTCCAGCATCCGGCCAACAGCCAGAAAGATAAGGTATAACTGCGATCCATCAGAAAGTTGACGGCGACCGGGCCGAGACCCAGCGAAACAAGCCAAATGGTGTAGATGGATCCCATCTGTGAGCCGCGACTGTCCTCCCGAATTTCGGATAGGCAGAGCAGCCAAACGGGCGACACCCCGATCCCGATCAGACCGGCCCCAAGCACGATGGCCCACGGGGCGCTGACCCCATAGGAGACAAACAGGCCTAGCAGTCCCAACAACAGAAAGATATTCAGGATCAGCCGAGCCGGGAACCGGTCCAGCACGTAACCCGCGAGCACTTTAATCAGCGTGTCGGCTAAATAGTGGACCGAGATGGCTACGCCAACTGCCGCTAAGGTAATGTGGCGTTCCTTGGCATAAGCGGGTAAAAACGAGATGAGAAAGGCGCTGCGGGCGATTTCCGTCATAAACAAAATGGCAGCGCAGTGCAGAAATGCAGGTGTCAAATGATTTCCTGATATCCAACGAGCAGTACGTTTCATATGGGCGTAGCTCCTTGCTTCATATTCGTGTGCCGGCGGCTGTGCGGCAGGGATAGATTTAATGTCCGTCCGCCAACGCCGGCAGACGGCCCGCCAGGCGCAGCACATCCCGGACGATCGTCTCGGTGGCGCATCCTGCAGCAAGTTCGTCATACTGCTGGAGCATCCGGGCGCGGCGGACTTCAGAATCGAGAAGCTCATGCACTTGCTCCGTCAAAGCCCGCGGCGAAGAGGCTACTACTGCCGCGCCTTTACGCTCGAGGTATTTCGCGTTCTCCCGCTCCTGGCCGGAGAACGGTTTGTAGACCACGATAGGGGTACGGATTTGGATCGCCTCCGACAATGTGATGCCCCCGGCCTTCGTCACGATGCAGGAAGCTTGTCGCATACGGTCATGAATCGCTTCGACGTAACCAAACAAACGCAGCCGTTCGTGACCGACAAACCGCCGCTCCAAGCGACGCCGTAGCTTATCGTTGCCGCCGCAGACGATGTCCACTTGAACATCCGGCAGTGCCAGAAGCTTCGCGGTGATGAGCTGGATGTCCGGTAAAGGAATATGTGCGCCCATCATAACCAGGACGGATCGAGATCCACCTGCGGATCGAAGTGGTTGCGGACTCATTGAGCGCGTCAGCTCATAAAACGGTTCCCGAACCGGGATGCCGCTGACGACAATCGATTCCGCAGGCACGCCGCGTTCGATCATCTCCCGCTTCAAATCCGCTGTCGCCACGAAATAGCGGTCTGGCCTCGTGAACAACCAGCGGTTGTGTAGGCTGAAGTCGGTCACAACCGTGAATACCGGCACCCGAATGCCGTGTTTTCGCAGCTGATCCGTGATGCCGCCGAAAGGAAAGGTGCTGATGATCGCGTCGGGCCGTTGTTTTTGGAGCAGGTTGACCAGCTTTTTCATCCCTAGCTGATTCCCCCATTTGGCCAAGGCGCTCGTCTGCTGGAGGTCCCGGGTCGCGTAGTAGCTCCACCCGTAATAGTCCAGGCCATATGCGGAGAACCACGGGCTATACAAATAAAGCTGCCGAGAGACGGAATTCATTCCCGGATGGGCCTCGCGGTACAGATCGATCACACGGACTGTACAAGCGCCCGAGTTGGTAAGGGATTGCTTCAGCGTCCTTGCCACCTGGATATGGCCGTTGCCGTATCCGGCGGTCAGGATGACGATGTGCATGTTTTGCTTCATGGGTAGCTGCCGCCTTTCCACCGAAATAGAAACGCACGGGTTCTTCCGTCGAATCATTCCGAGTTCCAGTATATAGGAAGCCTGGAAGAATCAAACCGGCCGTGCGGCGTGATTTGGTTCCGACCTTGGTCCAGTTTGTAGGCCGGACCGCTTGCGAGTTGACCGGGTCGTTTCTCGCACTCGTCAAAGTTTAACGTATCTTCACTTTAGGGCACTAATGTTAACGTTTGTTTAAAAGGGAGGGCAATCTGTGTAAAACGGGTAGGGGCGAAGACGCGGCGCATTCGTTTTTTTACCTGTGGCATTCGGGATGACGGATTAGGTATAATTAGAAAATGACTTGAGTTTGTTTAGAAAGAGGATACGCATGAATAAACAATCCATTTATGGTTTGACGAAGGATCAGCTGGCCGCTTGGCTGCTGGATCGTGGACATAAACGAGGCCGGGCTGAGAGGGTCTGGGACGGCTTGTACCGCAAACGGGTTACCGATTACGAAAAGATGGAGGGTGTTCATCCAGAATGCCTCTCCCTGCTTGAAGGGGAATTTGCCATCGAAACCTTGGAGGAGCATATCCGCCAGGAGTCGGTCGACGGGACGATCAAGTTTCTGTTCCGCCTGCAGGATGGCAATCTGATTGAAACGGTGCTTATGCGCCACAAATTTGGCCTGTCGGTATGCGTGACTACGCAGGTCGGCTGCAATATCGGCTGTAGCTTCTGTGCCAGCGGACTGATGAAGAAGAGTCGGGACCTGACGAGCGCGGAAATTGTGGAACAGGTGATGAAGGTGCAATTGCACCTGGATCGAATGGGAAATGGTGAACGGGTAACTCACATCGTTGTGATGGGGATCGGGGAGCCTTTCGATAATTACGATAATATGGCCGATTTCCTGAGGGTTATCCAGGACCCTAAAGGGCTTGCGATTGGCCCGCGCCATATTACCGTGTCGACTAGCGGACTGGCGGACAAAATCATCGAATTTGCCGATTCCGACCTGCAGGTGAATTTGGCCGTGTCCCTGCATGCGCCAAATAATGAGCTGCGCACGCGGATCATGAAGATCAATAAGGCGATTCCGCTCGAGAAGCTGATGGCGGCGATCGACTATTACTTGGAGCAAACGAACCGGCGGCTCACGATGGAGTATATTTTGCTGAAGGGCGTTAACGACGGGACCGAGCATGCCCAGGAACTAGCCGATCTGCTGGGCGATCGATTTGTGAACGTCAATCTGATCCCTTATAACCCGGTGGATGAGCACAGTCAGTATCAACGGAGCGAGCAGGATTCTGTGCTGGCCTTTTACGATGTGCTGAAAAAACGCGGTCTCAGCGTCAGCGTTCGATTGGAGCATGGTGCTGATATCGATGCGGCCTGCGGACAGCTGCGCAGCAAGCAATTGAAGCGGCCGAGCTGAGCGAACGAAAAGGCGGAAATTTTGAAAGAAAAGGACTTGGAGCATTGCTCCAAGTCCTTTTCTTTTCGAGTAGCCGGAGGGGGCGGGATTGACATCGAGAGGTGGCGTTGCCACACAACTGCCGCTTCCCTATAGATGGCTAGCGATCACGTTCTCCAGCAAGGCAGCCACCGCCTGAGGTCCGCGTTGGAGCTCCTCCTTCGACAGAGGGACCCGCACGAATCGTTCATCCAGCTCCATCGCCTCGGCGAATAAGCCGCTTAAGCCTCGGGTACGGCGATCGACCTGGAGCACCAGCTCCAATGATTCCCCCCGCGGGAAGAACAGGATCTCCAGCTCGTCGAGATACCCGCGGAACTTCGTACCCGGAACATATTCGAATTCCTGCACGAAAGGCAAGGCACCGCCAAGCCTCGGCGCATAGTCGTTTGTCACTTCACGCAAACGGAAGCCCAGCAACTCGACGGCGTCCAACACGGTTTGCATTTTCGCATCCGGCAAAACATGGATCAGGTCCTCGTCCTTGGGATCCACGGCCAGATCGATGTCCAGCCCGCTTTCCACCCAAATGGGCACGTTGTGCAGCGTCACGGGCATTTGATCCGGAAGCCGGAATCGGAACGGAAACTGCCTGCGCTCGCCGGCCCGCAGCTGGAAACCTTCGGTGACGAGGGATTTGGCGATCGTGCCCGTTGCTCTAATTTTGCGGTCGTTTGACTCGCGTAAGTAGTTGGTTTTCAGCTTTACATAAATGTTGCCGATGGTTTGGTCGGTCTGCCCACCTTCCACATATAGGGTACCACTGATTTCGCCGCCCAGCCGGACTTCGATCGCATCCAGTTCCGTATTGACCTGCGCCGAACCGATCCCCACGCTGGCTAGCATCTTCTTGAAAAAGGACATCACTCCACCCTTCCTTCACCATGTATTCGTAATGAATGACTGATTTATCAAGCCGAGGATTTATGGAAATTATATACGTCCATGGGGCGGTTTCGGTTTCGTTTATGCTAACATATGACGTATAATCGGATCACTGATAACAAGGAGGTTTCCTGATGTTTCTGGAGGTCATAGCAACCTGTGTGGAGGACGCCATCGTCGCGGAGGCAAACGGGGCGGACCGGCTGGAGCTGATTACGGCGATAACGGAAGGCGGACTCACCCCTGGCATTGGTATGGTCCGACAAGTGGTAAAGGCCGTGGACATTCCTGTCCACGTGATGGTACGTCCGCATAGCCGGTCTTTTGTGTACGGGGAAGCCGACGTGCTTACTATGGAGGAGGAAGTCCGGGCCATTGCCGATGCAGGGGCGGCGGGCATCGTGTTTGGGGCGCTAACTGCCGAGCGCAAGATCGATGAGGCTGCGTTAGAACGGATCTTAGCGCTGGCAGTCGGGCTCAACGTAACGTTCCACCGAGCGTTTGACGAATTGGCGGACCTGCCCTCCGGATTGCGTACGCTGATGCAATACCGGCAGGTAAATCGGGTACTGACCTCGGGCGGAACGCGGCCGGCCCCGCAGGCGGTTCCCGCAATCCGGGAGCTGATGGCGATCGCTAATGGCAGCTCGCTGCGCATTTTAGCCGGCTACGGTTTGACTCTGGAGACCGTCTCGCAGTTCGTCGCTGATACAGGCGTTACCGAGGTGCATTTCGGCTCCGCCGTGAGGCAAGGGGGGAACGGGTTGGCTCCCCTAGATCCATCCAAGCTGTTGAGCTTGTCCCGTTTGCTGCACGACCGCAATCAATAGGAAACCCCATAATATACCATATATATACTGGATACCAAACCTTTACTGGAGAGAAAATGTCATTATACTCCATGACGAGGAGAGTTATCCAGAACTTATGCCAACTGATTTGGAGAGAAAAAAGACATTAGCTTTACGGCTTCTATCCATGTTCTTATGTACTTTGCTGTTGCTTGAAACGGTTCGTGTTCCTGCGCCAGCATCGGCGGCGAGCGAGACCCCACCTTCCGCACCCTGTGGACCGGGCTGTAATGGATACGATGTCGTCGTGATCGGCAGCGAAATCGAAGGGGTGTTATTGGCGAAGGAAGCGCATGCTGCGGGTTTGAGCGTGCTGATTCTTGATCCGCGCGAGAAGCCGGGCGGGGAGCTGATCCAAGGGCAGATGCTGGTCTTGGACGAGCCCAACGACAACCGCAAGCGCAGCCTGGTCCAAGGCGAGCTGAAGCCCCTGTACGATGGCTATAAGGCCGGGAACATTCGCAAGTTGCCCGCCTTTGAAAGCTATTATGGCAAGCTGATTCGCGAGATCCCCCTGCGCAGCGGAATCACCATCGACGGGGTGGAGATCGAAGATACCGACGGGCAAGGGACAGAACAAAGGAAAACGCTGAAATCCATAACTTACCTGGCCAATGACGGTAAGTTGTATCAGGTGCAGGCGGGGTATTTTGTGGAAAATACGGATTTTAACGCACTGACCGTTCATCTTGGCAATCCACGCATCCCGGGCATGGAAAGCTTGTATAACGGCAAGAAGCCGGATTATATGGCGGCTACCTACATGCTGCGGTTTAAAAGCGTGAACTGGAACAAACTGCATCAAGCGGTGTTAGAAGATTATCCGTTAACGAACGTCGTCAAGAAATACGGCGCCAACACTTATGTGGATTGGGATTTCGCCACCGGTTTCAGCAATCTGACCTATAATTACAGGCCACGGGATTCCCATCTGATGCTCCGGGGCTTAAACGCGACGTATCAAAAGGACGGCGAAGTGATCATCAACAGCTTGCTGGTGTACGATGTAGATCCGGCCGATCCGCAATCCGTTCGTTCCGCCGTCGCAAGGGCGAAGGCGGAAGCCCCATATATCGCCAAATACTTGCGCAAGCATATCCCCGGCTTCGGTAAAGCCGAGCTGAACGGGTACCCCGATTATTTGTACATCCGCGACTATAATCGCTATGAAACGGACTAGGTGTTGAACTATAAAGATGTGATGTCGGGCCGGATGTTCTGGGACAACGTGACGGTTGGGGGTTATACCGTCGATTTGCAAGCCACCCGCGTCGTGAAGAAAGGCATTGGCTACGGCAAGCCGGACCGATATGGAATCCCGCTTCGTTCCTTTGAGCTGAAATCGTACGACAACGTGCTGGTGGCTGGCAAGAATATCGGCGCGGAGATCAAAGCTTACGGAAGTGCCCGTATCATTCCCACCACCGCGTTGGCCGGGGAAACGATGGGCATCCTGCTCGGGCGGGAATGGAAACAGGGCCACAAGCGCTTGAGCGAGTTGACCCCGGGCGATTTTCGAAGAATCCATCGGTACTTGAAGAAGGATTACGACATTCGAATCGACCAATGACGGGAGCTGAAGGTCAATGGAGATAGGGTGACCAAGCCTGGTATAGCCGGGATACGCCTTCGTCAATCCGTTCCATTGCAATACCGCCGAAACCTAGCATAAACGACTTCTGCTCCGTTTCCAGCGGCGCGTTCCAGTAGAAGGCAGCGGAGGCGATTCGCACGCCGGCCTCCTGAGCTAGCCGCAGCAGCTCCTTCTCCGGCAGGCTGGATTTCACGCTTAAGAGGAGATGCAGACCGGCGCTATCGCCCGTAACGGCAGCCCGCTTCCCAAAATGATTCGTCAGGGAGGCGACGAGCTGCCGATTTTTTTTGCGATACAGGTTCCTCATCCGGCGGATATGCCGCTCGAAATGTCCCTCCTGCATAAACCGCTGCAGGGTGCGCTGGTGAATCCCCGACGCGGACGCTTCAAACAGGGTGTGGCGCCGTAAGGCGTGAAAGCAGGGCACCAGATGCTCAGGCAGCACGAGATAATGGATGCAGAGATCAGGCGCGAGTACCTGGGAGAAGCCGCCGAGATAGATGACGCGGTCGTTCGGGACGAGCCCTTGCAGCGCCGGTACCGGCTTGCCCTGATAGCGAAACTCGCCGCCGTAATCGTCTTCGATCAGGTAGCCGTCGACGGCCTTGGCCCATTCCAGCAGCTCCAGACGTCGGGATAGCGGCATAATGATGCCGGTCGGAAACTGATGGGACGGCGACACGCTGGCGATTCGCGCTCCGCTAGTCCTCAGCAAATCCGGGCGCAGGCCGTGCTCGTCGAGGGGAATCGGGTGCACCGTGAAACCGAGCGCAGCCAGGGTAGCCGGAACGATCCGGTATCCGGGTTCTTCAACGGCGACGGCGTTGATCTCTGCGTTCAGCATCTGACCCAGCAGCAGAAGCAGCAAATGCTGTTCCGCTCCGATGATGATCCGATCCGGGGAAGCATGGACCCCGCGGAATCGGCTTAAATATTCGGCGACTTCCCGCCTGAGTTCCGGATCGCCCTGAGCGTCCCCATAGAATAACAGTTCGGCGGTTTCTGGGCGGAAGAGCTGGTTATATAGCCTTTTCCATATCGTAAAGGGGAACAAGCTAAAATCATTTTTAGATAGATGGAAGTCGTAGAGAGGAGGTAGGGGGCTCCTCGGCTTTAGTTCTGAATTTGGCTTTGGTATAGGAGTATCCGTATCAGGCGGAAGCTCGCGTTCCGGATTTCTGCCGGTCAGCGCAAACGACGGATAGGGTTCCGGCAGCTTAACGACGAAATATCCCCGTTTCGGACGGCTCTCGATAAACCCCTCGGCGATGAGTTGCTGGTACGCCAACTCGACAGGGGTTGTGCTGATGCCCAGAAACTCCGCCAGTTTGCGGATCGAGGGCAGTCGTTGTTCCTCGCGGAGCGATCCGGCGATAATCTCGCGCTTAAACATTTCGTAAATCTCGACATATCGGTAGGACCGCCCGGCCAGACTACCGTCGTGGGGCTGCGGTAAAATATACATTGGTTAGGATCCCTCCCGTCACTTTTCATCTAAACTGTCCTTTAAATTTAGATTTATTTGTACATTTTTAAGTATACAGTACCGTGTTAAGATGCGAAAAGAGAGATGGAAAAGGAGATTATTACGATGAGTTACGCAGGATTTTTAATGGGGGACAAGGTGTATTTGCGCCCGATGAACGTGGAGGATGTCGATTGGTATTATCAAAATTTGCATGAGCCGGAAATGAGAAGATGGACGGGGACAAAGCGCCACTTCACCAAGGAGTTCATCGCCGCCTATCTGGAGCGGAAAGGCCAGGACGATTCCAGCGTATTGCTGGCCATCGTACGGCGGGAGGATGACCGGCCGATCGGGGATATCGCTCTCCAGGACATCGACCCGAGTAACCGCTGCTGCAACATTCGAGTTGCAATTAACCAGACGGCGGACACGGGGAAGGGTTATGGCAGCGAGGCGATGAAGCTAATGCTGGATTACGGATTTGGCGTACTGGGGCTGCGCCGGATCGAACTTAATGTTTTTGACTATAATGGGCGGGCTATGCATGTTTACGAGAAGTTAGGGTTCAAACGCGAAGGCGTGCAGAGGGAAGCGTTGTTCTACGATCATGCGTACCATGATTCGATTCTGATGAGCATACTGGAAGACGAGTTTCGGGCGATCCACGTCCGTCGCTAAGCTTATCTAGGCTGCGCCGCCGTAGATAGCGATCTGTCATTCGTCATGGTATACTAATGGAACAAATGTTCTCCAAGAGTATCGGCGGTGACAAACAGCAAATGGCAAATGAATCCATGGTAAATATCGCGGTTCGTCCTCTGGTGGAGTATGTGTTCCGCAGCGGCAGCTTGGAAAGCGGCTTCCGCACGGCGGTCTCGCTGACGGAAGGCACGAAGGCGCATCAGCAGGTGCAGAAGCAATACGGCGAAGGCGATCAGAAAGAAGTGTACTTGAAGGCGGAGATTCCCTGTGGGGATCTCCTCTTCGTTGTAGACGGGCGATGCGATGGGCTGTTAGTTGGCAGGGACGGCGGATGGACGATCGACGAGATTAAATCGACGGCTGGCGATTTGGCGGCGATCCGTGAAGATACGTACCCCGTACACTGGGCGCAGGCGAAGTGCTACGCCTATATGTACGCCAAAGCCAACGGGCAACGCGAGATGGGAGTACAGCTGACCTATGTGCAGCTGGATACGGGGGAGCGCAAACAATTTCGGATGCGGGCCGGGTTGGACGAGCTGGAGACGTTCATCCATGACGTCGTAAGGCAATATGCTCCGTACGCCCGTTTGCTTCGTGACCATCGGCGCGAGCGCAACCGGAGCATCGCGGAGCTGGCGTTTCCGTTTCCGGGTTACCGGACCGGGCAACGGAAACTGGCGGGCGCGGTATACAAGACGATTGAGGAAGCGGTGGGTTTGTTTGCCCAGGCGCCGACCGGCATCGGGAAGACGATTTCCACCACATTTCCGGCGCTCAAGGCGATGGGCGAAGGTAAATTGAATCAACTGTATTACCTCACGGCCAAGACGGTTACCCGAACCGCCGCGGAGAACGCCTTCGCGTTGATGGAAGCACAGGGGCTGCAAGCTTGGGTGGTGACCCTAACGGCCAAGGAGAAAATCTGCTTCAGCGAAGAAGTCCGCTGCAACAAAGAAGACTGTATCTATGCCGATGGTTACTTCGACCGGATCAACGGGGCCATCCTGGATATCTTGGCGAATGAGACACAGCTCACTCGCCCGGTGATCGAGGCGTACGCCCGCAAGCATCGGGTGTGCCCGTTTGAATTTTCGTTGGACTTGTCTTATGCCGCCGATGTCACGATTTGTGATTACAATTATGTATTTGATCCCAAAGTGTCCCTGCAACGCATGTTCGCAGAGCAGAAGAAGGAAACCGCCCTACTAATCGACGAGGCCCATAATTTAGTCGACCGGGCGAGGGAGATGTATTCCGCCGAGCTGCGAAAATCCGGCTTTCTGGCGCTGCAGCGAGCGTATAAAGAGAAGAGCCCGTCCGTTGCGAAAGCAGCCAAAGCCGTTAACGCCTTGTTTATCGAGCTGAAGAAGCGGGTGGAAGGATCGTCGTTCCAGACCGATTTAGCCGCGCCAGAGCTGTTGCTGGAGCGGGCGGAGGCTTTTGCCGAAGCGGCGGAACGGGAGCTGGCACTCGAACCGTCCGCCGCCGGGCAGACCGGCTCCTCGGGGAGTTCGGAAGCAGACGCGCGGGAGCTGCTGCTCCAGGCTTATTTCGAGGCCCTGCATTTCGGCCGGATCGGCAAGCTGTACGACGAACGGTTCGTGACCTATACGGAGGTCACCCGGGAGGACGTGCGGATCAAGTTGTTTTGCCTAGATCCTTCTCATTTGCTGCAGGAGATGGGCAAGGGGTTCCGCTCGCGCATTTATTTCTCGGCGACGTTATCGCCGATGGCTTATTACCGCGATATGCTGGGGGCGGGGCCGGACGATTATACGGTATCGCTCTCCTCGCCGTTCTCCCGCGACCAGCTGGAGGTGGTTGTGCTGCCGCTTTCGACGAGGTATCAGGATCGGGAGCAGACCCGAGTTCCTCTGGTTCGCGCTTTGCAGGAAGTAACTCGTGGCCGGCCCGGGAATTATCTGTTCTTCTTCCCTTCCTACGCTTATATGAACATGATTTACGAGGACTTTGCCGCTGGCGCAGAGGAAGGGACAGAGCTGCTCTTGCAGCAATCCGGGATGACTGAGGAGGATCGGGAGCGGTTTTTGGCCGCCTTTGTGCCTAACCCGGCTCCGGGTCGGACCTTCATCGCTTTTGCCGTGATGGGCGGCCTCTTCTCGGAGGGTATCGATCTTGTGGGCGATCGACTGACAGGAGTAGCGATTGTGGGCGTCGGGTTGCCGCAAATCGGCCCGGAGCGTAATTTGATCCGCGACTACTTCCAGACGTCCGGGAGAAACGGCTTCGATTATGCCTACGTATTCCCCGGCATGAACAAGGTGCTTCAGGCCGGAGGACGCCTGATCCGCTCGGAGACCGACCAGGGCCGCCTCGCCCTGATCGACGACCGTTACCTTCAGCCGCATTATGCGCGATTGCTGCCGGAAGAGTGGCGCTAGAACCTAGAAGCTCTTCGAATATTCCCTTCCATTGTGACATATTTTGAACATGTAAGGATAACTTGTTCCTATTGGAGGGGGCGTCGGGTATGGGGATTACGTATCTTAAGGTTTCAGTCGTTTATTTTGTCATCGGTGTATTGCTAGGCATGTACATGTCCATGCAACATGACTATACATTAGCGGGCGTGCATGCCCATGTAAATCTATTAGGTTGGGCATCCTTCGCACTAGCTGGCGTGATTTATGTGTTGTTTCCAGGGGCAGGGGAGAGCCTGCTGAGCAAAATCCAGTTCTGGACGTACTCCATCGGACTTCCGGTTATGATGATCAGCTTATCGCTGGTACTGACCGGTTCGGAACAGTTGGAGCCTTTGGTGGCGATCGGCGGAACGCTTGTCGTGATCAGCGTTATCGTATTCGCGGTCAACGTCCTGACGAACGTGCGGACTAGTGCGTCAATGCGGGGGAAGAAATAGGGCCGCTGCGAAAAATAAGAGGAGGGATCGACGCCGATATCGGCGTTTTTTTTATGCGATGGTAAAGAATAGGTTAGGGAGTTGACGAGGGTTGCTAGAAGAAGTACTATGATAGTGAAATTGTTAAGAGATATTAATTATTCAAATGTAATAATTATTAATTATTAACTCATAAGGAGGGGATCCGTGCTGAATAAGCGGGAGCGGTTATCGCTGTTAATGTCGATGCAAATGACCCGATTCGTCGTTGGATACGCCAAAATACTCGATCCGGAATTGACGGCTCCCCAATACTTGATTCTCCAAATTTTATCCAGAGCGGGTCAGCAGAATTGCTCTGATTTGGCCGAGATGCTGGAGGTCTCCCTGCCGGCCGTCACCAATCTTGCGAATAAATTGGCGGCTAAAGGGCTCATTGAACGTGTGATCCCGGAAAGCGACCGGCGTAACGTTCTCCTATGCATCACGGAGGCTGGTCGGGAAGTTGAGGAACGCATGGTGCAGAAATATAAAGAAATGACGCGTGAACTTTGGGAGGATTTTTCGGAGGAAGAAACGGACTTATTGCTGCGGGCATTCGAGAAAATGCTGGTACAATTCGATCCGAATGAGCATGCTATCTGCTGACATAGAACACAATGTCCGGCCGTATGGGCCGATCAAGGAGGAGTCTAAACATGGGAAGATTGGACAATAAAATCGCGATAATTACCGGCGCTGCCGGGGGGATGGGCAAAGCTGACGCGCTGTTGTTTGCGAAAGAAGGCGCCAAAGTCGTCATTACAGACATTCAGGACGAAAAAATTCAAGCCGTTGCCAAAGAGATTACAGATCAAGGCGGGGTAGCGGTAGCTTTGACGCAGGACGTTACGTCGGAGGAAGATTGGGCGCGGGTTACCGAAACGGCCCTGACGCGGTTCGGCAAAATCGATATCCTCGTCAACAATGCGGGGATCTCCAGCGCAACGCCTTTTTTGGAGACCGACCTGGAGCTGTGGAACAAGGTGATGAACATCAATGTCACCAGCGTATTTCTCGGTCAAAAATACGTCATCCCGCACATGATCAACGGTGGGGGAGGCTCCATCGTTAATATTTCCTCGATTGCCGGACTGACCGGCGGCAGCGGCACGGGGCCTTATACGGCCAGCAAAGGGGCCGTCCGCCTGCTTACGAAAGCGACGGCGGTGGATTATGCGAAGCATAACATCCGGGCCAACTCCATCCATCCGGGATACATCGAAACGCCGATGACCAAAGATTTGATGGCTGACGAGAACATGAGAAACTGGTTCTTGTCGCAAACGCCGATTCCGCGCCTTGGACAAGCAGAGGACATCGCCAAGGGCGTGTTGTTTCTTGCCTCTGACGAATCCTCATACATCACGGGTATTGAGCTTCCCATCGACGGCGGGTACTCTGCCAAATAAGTTGGTTTCCGCTCATCGCCATGACTTAACGGTCGCTCCAGATGCGTTAGTTGCGCATTGCTGGGGTGGCCGTTTTCATTTAGGGTTGACATTTATCTCGATATCAATTATCTTAATATTAAGACAAACGACATTGAGAGTTACCGAAGTCATTTAGGGTTAACCTATGATATACTTTCGGAACAATCAGGGAGGTGAGTGGATATGACGAATCAAGCGAAGAGCGACGACGCGCTGCATTTGTTCGTCGTATTGTCCCGGGCTAGCGAGTGGGTTCATGCGCATAGCGACAAGGGGATTCGGCAATACGGATTAACCCGGACCGAATTCGGCGTACTGGATCTGCTATATCATAAGGGCAGACAACCGATTCAGCAAATCGGCAGCAAGGTGCTGATGAGCAGTGGCAACATTACGTATGTCGTAGATAAGCTGGAGAAGAAAGGGTACGTGACTCGTCAGGACTGCCCGGAAGACCGGCGATTGGTGTACGCGGAAATCACCGAGCAAGGACGCCAGTTCATCGAAGAGGTGTTCCCGCAGCATGCCCGCCTTATTGAGGAGGCGGTCAGCGGACTTACTCCGGAAGAGATGGAGATCGCCGCGATGCTGCTGAAGAAGCTGGGTAAATCCGCACAGGAAGGCTTCAAGTAGTGACTTAACCATTCCGAAGCTCTGATAGGCGGCGGGAAGGGCGTCGGAAGACGTCTTCTCAGCTCTAATATCTTAATATAAAGATTCCCTAAATTCACATAAAAAGGAGTCATGAACATGACATTAGCATTGGCCTTATTCATTATACGTTTGGTGTTGGGATTCACGATGATGGCGCATGGTGCGCAAAAGCTGTTTGGCTGGTTTGGCGGCTACGGCCCCAAAGGAACCGGAGGTTGGATGGAATCGCTGGGAATTAAACCCGGAGTGCTGATGGCGGTATTAGCCGGTCTCGCAGAATTTGGCGGGGGCTTACTGGTGGCGGCAGGGCTGTTTACGCCGTTTGGAGCGGCGCTGCTGATCCTCACGATGATCGTGGCGATCGTCTCCGTTCACGCCAAGAACGGGTTCTGGTCGACCGCAGGCGGGTACGAATACAATCTGCTGCTGATCGCTGTTTCGGTTGGGTTGATCTTGTCTGGCGCAGGGGCCTACTCCCTCGACGCGCTGCTTTGATCACCGTTGCAAAACGACGATTTTTCTAATCTGGGAGGAGCCCTAGTCATGAACTCGAATGAACATGATTTTACTACTATCGTTAAATCCCGCCGTTCGGCGAATAAATTCATCCCCGGCGTGGAAATCCAAGACAAGGAACTGGAAGAAATCTTCAATCTCACGAAATTCGCGCCATCGGCGTTTAATTTGCAGCATACCCACTATGTGGTGGTCAAGGACCCCGCATTGAGGGAACAAGTCTACGAGGCTGCGGCCAAGCAATATAAGGTCCGAACAGCCTCGGCGGTGATCCTGGTACTGGGTAAACGGGATGCCCACAAGGACGCAGGAGCGATGAACGAAGGAATGCTGAATTTGGGTGTGCTCAGCAAACAGGAGTACGACCAGCTTGTGTCCGATACGATCGGTTTCTATGAGAACCGGGGCGAGGCGTTCATGCGGGAGGAAGCGATCCGCAGCGCCAGCCTGTCGGCCATGCAGATGATGCTTATCGCCAAAGACCGCGGCTGGGATACATGCCCAATGATCGGGTTTGATCCCGAGGCGATGCGCCGGTTGCTGAATGTCCCGGACAATTACGAGCCGGTGATGCTGATTGCCATCGGCAAGGAGGACACCTCCAGCTTCCGCCCGCGCGGCTACCGTAAACCCGTCGGAGAATTCGTCAGCTATAACCGATTTTGAACCGATTTTCCCAAAATAAGGAGGAGTTACACATGGTACATCCAACTTCAGGAATTCATCATATTACTGCATTTGCTACTGATCCGCAAGCTAACGTTGACTTTTACGCAGGGGTGCTTGGACTCCGACTGGTTAAAAAAACCATCAACTTCGATGCGCCAGAAGTGTATCATCTCTACTTCGGTGACGAGGACGGGAATCCGGGTACCATCATGACCTTCTTCCCAACACCGGGAGCCCGTCGCGGCCGGGTCGGAGCCGGTCAGGTAGGGATTACCACCTTCGCTATTCCGGTTGGTGCCTTGGCTTTCTGGCAGGAACGGCTGCATCAATTCGGCATCTCCACCACTGTGGCAAACCGTTTCGGCGAAACGTATCTCCATTTCCGCGACAAGGACGGATTGCAGCTGGAATTGGTGGAGCGTACGGCCGGCCCGCAAAGCACATGGTCGTTTGGCGGCGTCCCAGCTGACAAGGCGATCAAAGGGTTTGGCGGTGCGGTGCTCTACAGTGTCGCCCCGGAGAAAACCGCTACGTTGCTCGAAACCGTCATGGGTTTGAAGAAGCTCGGTGAGGACGGCGACTACGCCCGCTTTAAAGCGGAAGGCGACCTCGGCGACGTGATTGACGTAAACGTGAAACCGATGGAATACGGGGCGGGCGGCGCCGGGACGGTGCATCATATCGCCTGGAGAGCCCGGGATTTCGCGGAACACGAGGAATGGAGAACATGGGTTGCTGAACACGGCTACCATCCGACGCAAATCGTCGACCGGCAGTATTTCCACGCGGTCTATTTCCGGGAAGAAGGCGGCATTTTGTTCGAAATTGCTACCAACCCGCCGGGATTCGCCAATGACGAAACGTCGGAGCATTTGGGCGAAAAGCTGATGCTGCCAGCCTGGTATGAACCGCACCGTGAAGCGATCGAACAAAATTTGACCCCGTTTGAGGTCCGGGTGCTGAAGGAGGATCAGCAGGGATGAAGCATATCTTCAAGCCGGGTTCGGCAAGCGGAGAAGCGGCGGCTCCAACGCTGCTTCTCCTTCACGGGACAGGCGGCACGGAGCAGGACCTGCTTCCGTTGGCCGAGAGGATCTCTCCGACGTCGGCGGTGCTAAGCGTCCGCGGCAACGTGCTGGAGAATGGGATGCCGCGCTTCTTTCGGCGGCTGGCGATGGGCGTGTTCGATGAGGAGGACCTGGTACTGCGCACGAAGGAGCTCCATGACTTCCTGGACGAAGCGTCCGAGCAATACGGCTTCGATCGGGGCCGCGTCGTCGCGGTGGGCTATTCCAACGGAGCAAACATTGCAGCAAGCCTGCTGTTCCATCATGCGGGTGCGCTGAGCGGGGCGATATTGCATCACCCGATGGTGCCGCGGCGGGGCGTTTCTTTGCCGGTGATGGCGGGGCTGCCCGTCTTCATCGGGGCGGGACGGAATGACGCCATGTGCCGACCGGAGGAAACCGAGGAGTTGAAAGGGCTGCTTAGCGGGGCCGGAGCCCAGGTGCATGTGCATTGGGAGCCATATGGCCATCAATTGACCGAAACCGAAGTTCAAGCTGCGGCGGAATGGTATCGAAATCATCTGTTGAACACTTAATAGATTCAAGGAGGTGCCGTCAATGATATCCATTAACCCGGAGCAGCAAACGGAGAGGGACAATTACAAGCTGCTGATCGGCAGTGTCATCCCGCGGCCAGTTGCACTGGTGACGACGATGTCGTCTGAGGGTGTGCTCAATGCAGCCCCATTCAGTTATTTTAACATCGTGACGGCCGATCCGCCGATGGTGTCGTTGGCGGTACAGCGGAAAAACGGCGCGTCGAAGGATACGGCCCGGAATGCCGCGGCGACGGGGGCCTTTGTCGTGCATATCGCGGATGAAGCGTACATTCGCGAGTTGAACCATACTGCGGCGCCGCTCCCTCCGGAGAAGAGCGAGGTGGAGGCGGCAGGACTCACGCCCATCGCCAGCGAAGCGATCGCGGTCCCGGGGGTTGCCGAAGCCAAGATCCGCATGGAGTGTGTGTTGGAACGATCTATCCCCTTAGGCGGTAAAGAGCAGGGCCCTTCGGTCGATTTGCTGATCGGCCGGGTGGTTCGATTTCACATCGAAGAGGAGCTGTACGAGTCTGGACGAATCGACCCCCATGGATTGCAGCCGATCAGTCGATTGGCGGGGAACAGCTACGCCCGGCTGGGAGACATTTTTGAATTGGAACGGCCAAGGTAAGTTCTGGGGAAAGTTATTCCCTCCGCGGCAACAGAGGTAAGGAAGTCCGTGATATATCGGGTTCAGGAAAGGCAGTTCGGAGCAGACCGCTCTAGGCTGCCTTTGTTTGTTGGATAAATTAAGTTTCCACGAGAGGAGAAATTGTGCTAGCATAAAAATGAGTACGCTTACATGCTAAGTTTAAGCATTGATATAAATAGGGGAAATCGCGTGAGGGGGAGGGATCGCGGCCATGCGGCAAGTGCTTCTGGTGGATGACGAGCCTTGGGTGCTCGAAGGGCTTCGGACTATGGTGAACTGGGAAAAGCACGGCTTTCAAGTATGCGGCGAAGCGCTGGATGGTCCCGAGGCGCTGGCCAAAATGCAGGAGCTTCGGCCGGATCTAGTCGTCACCGATATTCATATGCCGGTGATCAGCGGCTTGGAGCTTATTGAACGGAGCAGACGGTTGTTGCCGAAGCCGCCCAAATTCGTCATCTTGAGCGGGTACGATGATTTCAATTATGCGCTAACGGCCATGCGGCAGCGGGTTGCGGAGTATTTGCTGAAGCCGATCGATGAAGATGAGTTCGAGACGATTCTGGCTCGTCTGGGTCAGTCCATCGCGGAGGAGATGGAAATGGAGCAGGCCTCGTCGCGCAAGCAGTTGCTGTTTAAGAATAACATCTTGAACCGCTTGATTCAGGGGGAGGAAGGAGACCGGTTGGAGCAAGAAGCAGCCGTTGCTCTGCAGTTGGGAGGAGAACCGGAGCTGCTGTGCATGTTGATCGACGCCGGCGCCGGCGGTTATCCATCGGATTTAAAGCTGAGGGTGTCGACGTACTTCTCCAAGAATACCGATCGATTGTTCCTTGACGCCCTGGGCCGGGTCGGGGTGATCGTCCGTACGGACGAATTGCCGCCGCCGCGGCTGGAGGAGATTGGGCTGGCGATCAGCGGCGAGCTATCCGATCTGGATCGGCCGGTGGTTATTGCCGTCAGTGAGGTCGGGAAGGGCATCCGCTCGATTCGAGAGTTATACCTGCAAACGCTGGAGACCGTCAAAGTGAAGCGTGAACGGGGGAAGACCGGCTTCTTTCTACCTTGTCCTCACCCGCAGCCCTCAAATACGGAGGACGCGTTCAGGGGGAAATTTGACCTCCTGCTTGAAGCCGTGTTAGAAGGTGACCCCGTGGCAGCTGGGGCGGCGGTGGAGGAAGCTTTTAGTTCTCTCGCCTGCAGCCAGATGAGCGTAGATTCCATCCGGGTATTTGCAGGCAACATGGAACTGACGTTATGCCGCAAGATCAAGAGAGCGGGCGGCGACGCCGACGCCTTTATGGTTTACATGCAGGAGGATGCAGGAACTCCAGACGGCATGAGTGATTACCCGGCATTGAAGGGTTATTTGCACAAGCTGTGCCGGGAGGCTTCGTTGCTGCTCGCCGGGTTGCGGCGGAAGAACGAGAATAATACGATGTTCCAGGTCATTCAGTACGTGGACGAGGAATATCGCAGTAAATTGAAGCTGCAAACCCTCGCCAAGAAGTTCCACATGAACCCGACTTATTTGGGACAGGTGTTCAAGAAAGAAACGGGAAAACCCTTCAACGAATATCTGAACGAGAAGCGAATCGAGGAGGCCAAACGCCTGTTAAAACGTACTCCGATGAAAATTTCCGATATCGCGCTTCAGGTCGGTTATCCGAATACGGACTATTTTATTAGCAAATTCAAACAGGCGACGGGGATGTTGCCTTCTGTTTACAAATCTGAGTTTCTCAATGACGGTTCCAAGAACGAGGCAGGGACAAAGCCGGCCGAATAAGCCCGAGGTGGTGCAAGCATGAGAAGATGGAGATTCCGGAGGACGGTTAACGATATTCCGCTAAACACAAAATTTTTGCTGATCTACCTCATTGGCGTCCTATTGCCGATTTTGGTCATTAACTTGCTGCTTATGGGACGGATGACGGACTTCATCAAAGAGCGCGAGGAGCAGAACCTGGACATTTCCATGGAGCGTGCCCGAAAGGATATTCTTGATTTTATCGATGGCGGAGTAGCCGTCAGCCATGCCCTGAATACGGATAAAACGCTGTACGAGAAGATGGAAAAGACGTACGCCGATCCGCTCGATTTCTATGAGACGTTTGACGAGCAGCTGCGCAATCGGGTCACCAGCTACATTCCGGTCAACAACCAGATATTGCGGATCGGCATTTACACGAGCAATCCCACGGTTGTTCCTGGCGGTAATTACCACATGATCGATGATGAGGTGAGGGGCAGTGAGTGGTACCGGATTTGGCAAAGCTCGACGGATCCGGTGGTCATCGCGGCCTACCGGGCTTCTCAGGTCAATAACCTAGCTAATATCGAATCGTATTTCAGCGTGATCGAGCAGATGGATTACTATGATTCGTATAACATGTTCGAAAAAGTGTTGCGGATCGACATTGACCTCAGCAAGATTTACGACGTCATCATGCGGGAGCGGGACTATCTGGATTTGTATTTGGTCAACGGAAACGACGAGATCATCGTGTCGGCCAACAGCGGATACCGGCAAGGGCAGAACGACGGCTATCCCCGATTCGAACTGACCGCGGCGAATGAGGAAAAGGGCGTGGAAAGCGTAGCGATCGGCAACGCGCGGTACGTCAAAGGTTGGCGTCTCATCGGCATCCCGCAAGGGACGCGGGTTTCGAAGGCGATGTTCGAGATGAGGCTATTCGTGGGGATGCTGGCGGCCGCGATCACCTTTTTCACGTCGATCTTTATTTACGTGATGCTCCGTTCATACCATTACCGGGTGAAACGCTTATCCCGCCATATGCAGAAGGTAACCAACGAGAAGTTTGATCTGATCAACATCGACGAAGGCCGTGACGAAATCGGCGGCTTGATCCGTAATTTTAACATGATGACCGCCCGGATCAATGCGTTGATCAACAACGTCTATAAGCTGGAAATCCAGCAGAAGAGCCTGGAAGCCGAGAGGGTACGGGCGGAACTGAACTTTTTGCAGAGCCAGATGAACCCGCATTTCCTGTTCAATACCCTGAACGCGATTTTGGTCGTCTGCACGAAAAACAATTATTCCGACGTGACGGACATCATCAAGAACCTGTCCAGACTGCTGCGCCGGCTGCTGCGCTGGAAGGAGGATCTGGTTACTTTGGGGGAAGAGATCATGTTCATCGACATGTATTTGAAAATCGAAAAGTTCCGTTTCCGGGATAAGTTCGAATATAAATTCGATATCGAACCGGAGGCGTTGCACTATAAAATTCCGAAGATGAGCATCCAGCCGCTGGTGGAGAATGCCTGCAAGCACGGGATCCAGGCGGTTCAGGGGACAGGTCTCGTCACTGTCAAAGCAAACGTGGCGGACGGTTGGCTGCGCATCGTCATCTCGGATAACGGTAAAGGCATCGAACCCGAGCAGCTGAGGGAAATATTGCTCTCCGTACGCAGCGAAAACACCTCAGGAAACAGCATCGGCATCCGCAACGTTTATCGCCGATTCGAGCTCTATTACAACGACCAGGTTCGATTTAATATCAGTAGCAATTCGGGACAAGGGACGGTGGTGTCTGTCGAGATCCCGATCCGGCTGCTTGAACACCAGAAAGAGATGGACAGGGAGGGGCAAGCATGAAATTCAAGGTGTTACTGGTGGATGATGAGCCGGCAGCGTTGGAAGGCATGCAGCTGTGGATCAACTGGCCGGAGCTCGGCTTCGATATTTGTGGTATCAGCAGCAACGGCGCGGAGGCGCTGGAGCAGATCGAGAAACTGCAGCCGGATCTGGTCGTGACGGATGTGCGGATGCCGGTGATGGACGGTTTGGAAATGATCGAGACCTGGCAGAAGCGAAATATCCGTCCGGTCAGCTTTGCCATCGTAAGCGGGTACAGTGAATTTCAATACGCCCAAAGGGCTCTACGCTTCGGTATTACCCGGTATCTGCTGAAGCCGATTGACGAGGAGATGGCTGCCGAGGAACTGGGGGCGATATATAAAGAGCTGGTGGAGGAACGAGGGCGTCAGCGCATCAACCGTATCGCTTCTTACGAGGAGACGGTTAACTTGCTGAAGGTGTTGTTGAATCAACCAACGAGCCTCCCCGGGGATACCCCGCGGATCGATGTGCTTTCAAGTCTTCGAAAGGCATGGAATGTCTGTCTCATCCAACCCAGAAGCAGCAGTTCGGCGGAGACACGAGAGGGGGTCTCGACTTTTGCCGAGGAGCGGGAAGCGATGTACTTGATCGACTTGGAATCCGGCAGCTTTGCCTTGGTATACGGGTTCGATCCTGACACTGACGGCAAGGATGGCCTTGCTCGAATGAGGGATTTGGAGAACTGGTGCCGAACTCTAGGAGCCTTTGCAACCGTGGGAGCAGGTGCGGAAGGTCTGCTGGAGATTTCAGAAACGTACCGTCAGGCCCAGACGGCATTGATCCACCGCTTTTATACGGATGACTTTGCCGGGATTACGGTTTACCGTGATGTAGCCGGGTTCACATTCCGCAGCCAGTACGATCAAACGGAGCTCGTGGATCGGATCATGGGAGCGCTGCAGTTGTTGGACAAATCCGGCTTGGAGGAAGGTTTGTCCCAAGCGGAAGACCGTTTCCGGGAGAATTCACTTGCACCGGACATCGTGCGTAAATTCGTGATTCACTTGTTCTACCTGATGCTGGAGCACTTGGACGAACTCCCGGACAAGGCGTCGGAGCTGCAGAGTCGATACGATATCCCCGGAAAGGCATCCGCCGTTTATACCATGCGGGAGTTGGTGGACCTTATTCATTCCGTGGGTAAGGAGATCATCGATCTGCTCCTTGAAGTCAAGTCTCAGCGTTCCCAAGGGGTCGTCCAGAACATCAACGCCTATATCCAGGAGCATTTCCGTGAGCCGCTAACGATTAAGAAATTGGCGGAGGTCTTTTACCTGCATCCGGTCTATTTGGGCCAGCTGCTGCAGAAGAGAAACGGCGTTCATTTTAACGAGATGATCCATAATTTGCGGATTGAAGAAGCCGTAAAGTTGCTCCGGGATGGAACCCTGAACAATGGCGAGGTTGCCGAACGGGTCGGTTACGCTAACTACGGTCAATTCCTCAAGCAATTTGAAAGAAGATTACAAATGTCGCCTAATGAATACAGAAACAGGAACTGAGATTTTGAAGGTTAAAACTTTAATTGTGAACTAGTTACGGTTTGGTAGCGCTTTTACAATAAAGATAAGTTGATGAAAGGGCTTACAAAACACCTGAACATCAACAAATCATGACGGAGGTGCTTTACATGGGGGGCAAGACAAAATCAATGCTCCGGCTCAGCGTGATTCTGTTGTTATCGCTCAGCGTCATCCTTGCGGGATGCGGCGGGGGCAAAAACAACGCTACCAAAGCCGACAACAACACCGGCAATCAGGCAGCAACAACCGGAAACAACGCCGGGGATAAGGTTGAACCGTTTGAAATTACCGCATTCATCGGGGAAGCCGGTCAGCAGCCGACGGCCGACAACAAGGTCTACAAGAAGATCAAAGATGAGCTTGGCGCAACGTTCAAATTCGAATTCCTCGCCGGGGACATCAACCAAAAGCTCGGCGTTATGATCGCAGGCTCCGATTACCCAGATATCATGACGGGCAATACGAAATTGACGGCGGCGGGCGCTTATATCCCACTGGAAGACCTCATCGAAGAACACGCTCCAAATTTGAAAAAGCACTATGAAAAATACTGGAACATGATGAAGGACCCGAACGACGGCCATATCTACATTCTTCCGAACTACGGGGCTTATAACGGGGAAGTCAGCACGACCTGGTATTCGGGACCGGCTTTCTGGATTCAAAAGGCCGTTCTGGCAGATGCCGGTTACCCGCAAGTGAAAACACTTGACGAATATTTTGACCTGATCGCGAAGTACAAGGAAAAGAATCCGACCATCAACGGCAGCCCGACGATCGGTTTCGAAATTTTGAACTACGACTGGAGAAACTGGGGCTTGTTCAATGCTCCTCAGCATCTGGTCGGCCATCCGAATGACGGCGGCGTTATCGTTAAAGACGGGAAAGCCGAAATCTTTGCGGACAAAGATATCGCGAAGCAATATTATCAAAAGCTGAACGAAGTCAACGCGCAAGGCTTGATCGACAAAGAAACGTTTACGCAAAACTACGACCAATATATGGCTAAACTTTCCAGCGGTACCGTGCTCGGGATGTTTGACCAGCACTGGAACTTCCAAGACGCCGAGAACGTGTTGATTACCGCGAAAAATCACGAAAGAACCTATGTTGGCTTACCGCTGGTCTATGATACAAGTATCAAGGACCACTATTTGGACCGCCCAGCACTGAATCTGAACAACGGCTTCGGTATCAGCGTCAATGCCGGCGAAGAGAAAGCAATCAAAATTCTCAAGATGTGGGACCGCCTGATTCAGGAAGATTGGCAAAAAGTCATGTCCTGGGGTATTGAGGGCGAAGACTACATCGTCACCGAAGAAGGCCGCTTTATGAAAACCCAGGATCAACGCGACAAGTTTACGGATGCCACCTGGAAGTTGGCTAATAAAGCGGATGCGCTTCACAAATTCAGTCCGAAAATGGAAGGCTATTTCAGCGACGGTAATGCGACCGATGCGGCCGCACAACCTGAAGAATACCAAGCAGGTTTGGAAGAATACGACAAGAACTTCCTGGCAGCCTACGGCTACAACAGCTATGTTGACTTCTTCAGCCCAGCTCCGGAAAACGAGGTTTCTTACCCGGCATGGTCCGTTGACTTGGTGGAAGGCTCCGATGCCAAGATTGTCAACACCAAACAAAACGATCTGTCTACGAAATATCTGCCTAAAGCTATTTTGGCCAATCCGGCCGACTTCGACAAGGTTTGGTCTGAGTATACCGGGGAGATCGGTAAACTCAACATCAAAGCTTACGAAGACCGCATCAATGAAGTGCTGAAATGGAGAATCGACAGCTGGACAGTGAAATAAGGTATTTATTAAATCGGAGAATGGAAGGCGCTGAGCCTTCCATTTTCCGAAAAAATAGGCTTTGTGGGGAGAACAATTATGGATGAGACCTTAACGAAGGAACGCGTCGTCCCGAAAGCAAAAAAAAGAAAAAAACAGCAAATAACCTGGTCCCTTGTCAAGAGTCAGCGGCAGTTGATTTTTATGTCGGTCCCGTTATTGGCTTATATCATATTATTTGCTTATTACCCGGTATGGGGCTGGACGATGGCATTCCAAAATTACAAACCAGCAAGGAGCTTTGCTCAGCAGGAATGGATCGGCTTCAAACAGTTCAAATTTCTGTTTACGGATGACAGCTTCCTCCGGGTGCTGCGCAATACAGTGGCAATGGGTTTCATTAACCTGGTGCTAGGTTTTATAACCGCGATTATACTAGCTTTGTTGCTGAATGAAATCAAAAAAATCTTTTGGAAAAGAACCGTCCAAACGATTTCATATCTTCCGCACTTTTTGTCCTGGATCATCGTTACCGGGATCGTCGCGACGTCCCTTGCTTCGGACGGGATTATCAACGATGTCCTGATGAAGCTGCATTTGATCAAGGAACCCATTTTATGGTTAAGCGAAGGCAAATATTTCTGGGGTGTCGTTGGCGCTTCCCACGTCTGGAAAGAGGTTGGCTGGAATACAATCATTTATTTGGCCGCCATGGCCGCGATCGACCCAGCCCTTTATGAAGCCGCGGATATTGACGGAGCGAGCCGGTACCGGAAAATGTTCCATGTCACGCTTCCCGGCATTAAACCAACGATCGTCATTCTGCTGATCATGTCCATCGGTCATATCCTGGAGGCCGGCTTCGAAGTTCAGTACCTGCTTGGTAACGGTCTGGTCGTCGACTGGGCGGAAACGATCGATATCTTCGTTCTGAAATACGGGATTGCTCAAGGCAACTACTCACTGGCAACCGCCGGCGGTATATTCAAAACGGTCGTTAGCATAACCATGCTGCTCCTCGCGAACTGGATGGCGAAGCGACTAGGGGAAGAGAGGTTGTTATAGAGATGGCGAACCAATCGATCAGCCCAGAGCGAGTATCTGCTGCTGCATTCAATCGAAGAGTAGGAAGAAGCCGGATAGAGCCGATTCTTTTTAATACAATTAATACGATTTTCATGATTTTCCTGGTCATTGTCACCCTATATCCTTTCTTGAACACGATTGTTGTATCCTTGAATGCTGGCAATGACACGATCCGCGGCGGGATCTACCTGTGGCCAAGAGAGTTTACGCTGCAGAACTACAAAGCGGTTTTCGTATCCGGCACCATCTATGATGCATTCCTAATCTCGGTAGCGAGAACGGTATTGTCGACGATCTTGAATATCTTTCTGACGACGATGCTGGCTTATACGTTAAGCCGGCGGGAATACGTATTCCGCAAACCGATTACGACGATCTTTGTCTTGACGATGTATTTTAACGCCGGTTTGATTCCGGGGTACTTCCTGATGAAGGACCTACATTTGCTCAATAACTTCCTGGTTTACGTTCTGCCTTCTATGATCAGTGCATTTAACTTAATTGTCATCCGAACTTACATCGGGACGATTCCTGAAAGTTTGGTGGAGTCGGCAAGAATTGACGGCGCAGGCGATTTCAAAATCTTCTGGACCATTATTTTCCCGCTTTGTAAGCCGGTATTGGCTACAATCGCTTTGTTCGTTGCCGTTGGAGCCTGGAATTCCTGGTTTGATGCATTTATCTACACCTCTTCGAAACAGGAGCTCAGCACCTTGCAATACGAACTCATGAAGTTGTTGTCTTCCAGTATGAACGCGAACAGTAACCCAGCCGTTGCGGCAGGGGTGGGTATGACCCAAGATACGGCCGCGGCGAGGGTAACTCCGTTATCCATCCGAGCAGCGGTCACCGTCGTCGCTTCCGTTCCGATCCTGTTGGTATATCCGTTCATGCAAAAATATTTCGTTGTAGGACTTAACGTAGGGAGTGTCAAAGAATAATGGTGAAATCCCCAATCTCTTACACGAATCCGATTTTACCCGGATTTTACCCCGACCCGAGCATCACTCGGGCCGGGGATGATTTTTATTTGGTGAATAGTTCGTTTGAATACTTCCCCGGCGTACCGATCTTTCACAGTCGGGATTTAATCCATTGGGAACAGATCGGCCATGTGCTGGATCGGCCAAGCCAATTGGATCTTCGAGATCGGTTAAGCTCGGACGGGATTTATGCGCCGACGATCCGGCATCACGACGGCGTGTTCTACATGATCACGACCGATGTGCGGGGGATCGGTAATTTTTACGTCACGGCCACCGATCCCGCAGGCCCATGGTCCGATCCGATCCGCATCCCGTATGGCGGGATCGATCCGTCGCTGTTCTTCGATGAGGACGGGAAGGTTTACGTGACGGCGCAGCAAGGCGCAGATTACGATTCCCACGCCATCCAATACGAAATCGATATTGCGACCGGGGAAGCGTTAAGTGAGCCGGTAGTCATCTGGCACGGCGACGGCGGGCCTTGGACGGAGGGGCCGCATTTGTACAAGATTCGCGGCATGTATTACATCATGACCGCCTCGGGTGGTACGGCCAAGGACCACCGGGAAATCATCGGCCGCGGCACCAGTCCATATGGACCGTTTGAGCTGTACCCGGAGCCGATATTAACTCACCGCAGCATCGAGCATCCGATTCAATATCTCGGTCATGCAGATTTGATCGAAGACCCGAACGGCGATTGGTGGGCCGTCTTTCTGGGGGTCCGGTTAGTTGGTTCCGGCTATAGTGTGCTGGGGCGGGAAACGTTCCTTGCGCCGGTTACCTGGAGCGAGGATGGCTGGCCGATGATCGACAACAATGAAGGTATGGTTCAGCTCCAAATGAGCGTGCCACGGGTGCCGGGGAGAGGGTCGGAGAACGCCGTGGATTCCGCCTTGGCAGAGAAAGACGATTTCGATGGAGATACGTTGTCCCCGGCCTGGACGTTCCTTCGTAACCCGGCGGATGAGAGCTGGTCGCTGAACGAACGACCGGGCTGGCTGACTTTACGTGGGCAGGCCGCGGGGTTGAACGACGTGGCTCCGGTCGCTTTCGTCGGCATAAGGCAGCAGCGAGTCCAAGCGGAATGGAGCACGTTGTTGCAATTCAAAGGGATCCAGAATGGCGAAGAAGCCGGTTTATGTGCCCGCCGGGATGAGGCTGCTCATTACGAGGTGTTTCTAACTAGGGACGACGGTCAGAATAAGGTTGTTGCCCGGGTAACCGTCCGCGGGGAGACACGAATTGCGGTCATCGTGCCGGTGTATACGGACGCGATTCATTTGAAGATCCTCTCGGACGAGAGCAAGTACACGCTTTGTTATTCCTTGGACGGTCGGCAGTGGACCGAATTGGCTTCGGAAACTGCGTTAGCTTTGTCCCCCGAGGATTATGTCCGGAAGATGTGCTTTACCGGCGTTATCATCGGTCTGTACGCCTCGGGCAACGGTGCGGCATGCGCGGCCCCGGCTTGCTTCGATTGGTTTGACATCCGGTAATGACACAGGTTGCAGGGAGGTTGCGAGATATGAATCAAAGGTTCAGTGACGAACCGGCATTAAAACAAGGGTTCGTAGACGATTTCAAAATCGGTGCGGCGGTCAATCCGTTGACGATCCGGACCCAGGAGTCCCTGCTGGCTTATCATTTTAACAGCATGACTGCGGAGAACGAGATGAAATTCGTCAGCTTGCATCCCGAGGAGCAGACCTATACGTTCGAAGCTGCGGATCGGCTCGTCGAATTCGCCCGAACGCACGGCATGGCCATGCGCGGACATACGTTGGTATGGCACAACCAGACGTCAGATTGGCTGTTTCGAGATGGCCAAGGTGGGACGGTTAGCAAGGATGTGCTGCTGGAGCGGGTCCGGGAGCATATTCATACCGTGGTGGGCCGGTACAAGAACGACATCTACGCCTGGGATGTCGTTAACGAGGCGATTGCGGATGAGGGGGAGGCGCTGCTGCGCACCTCGAAGTGGACGGAGATTGCGGGCCCCGATTTTATCGCCAAAGCGTTTGAATATGCGCATGAGGCTGATCCGCAGGCCTTGTTGTTTTATAACGATTACAACGAATCCAACCCCCAGAAGCGCGATAAGATCTATGCACTCGTCCAATCGTTGCTGGAGCAAGGGGTGCCGATTCATGGCATCGGCTTGCAGGCCCACTGGAACTTGTACGACCCGTCGCTGGATGAGATTCGGGCAGCGATCGAGAAGTATGCCTCCCTTGGGCTTCAATTGCAATTAACCGAACTGGATGTCTCGATGTTCCGTTTCGAGGATCGGCGAACCGACTTGACCTCTCCTGATCCGGCCATGCTGGAGCTTCAAGCCGAACGTTATGAGGCGGTGTTCCGGCTGCTGATGGAGTATCGTCAGATCATCAGCGGGGTAACCTTCTGGGGGGCAGCGGACGATTACACATGGCTGGATGATTTTCCGGTCCGTGGACGGAAGAACTGGCCGTTTCTATTCGATGCGGCGCATCAGCCGAAGCCTGCGTTTGAACGCGTCGCGGCTCTTGCTAAGGAGAAGCGATCATGAACGACAGCACGCTATATAAAGCATGGCTGCAGTCTGAAAGGAAGCCGGAAGGCGAACCCTTCGACCAGTATCGTCGACTGCTGGGGCGTATTGTCGTCAAAGGGGAGCAGCACGGCAGGGTGTTCAACACGGCGGTCGCTGAGTTGATAGATGGTGTGCAGGCGATGCTGGGAACGAGACCGGAGGTGCTGCACGAAGTTCCGCTTGCCGATTCCTGCCTTGTGTTGCGTGCAGCGGCGGAGCTTGCGTCTGGGCTTGCTCCTGAGGCGCCGAGCTGGGATAATCGGCGGGATGCTTTCGCGTTGAGATGGGTTTCGGTGAACGGGATAGAGCGGCTGGAGCTGGACGGCGGCTCTACGAGCGGCGTTTTGTATGGCGTATTCCGGTTGCTGTTCGGTATCGCGCAGGGTTGGGAGCCGGCTCGTCTGGCCACCGAGGAACAACCGGCAAACCAACTGCGGATGATCAACCAATGGGATAACGCCGACGGTTCGATCGAGCGTGGATATGCGGGGGTATCGATATTTTATCGAGATGGCGAGATCGTCCGGGATTTACAGCGGGTTCGTGATTATGCGCGTTTGCTTGCTTCAGTAGGAATCAATGCGATCTCGATCAATAACGTGAATGTGCATGAACGGGAGACGCGTTGGATCACCGAGGAATACTTGCCAGAGGTGGCCCGCGTAGCTGAGGTGTTTCGCGATTATGGGATTGCCTTGTTTCTGAGCATCAATTTTGCGGCGCCGCTGTCTCTGGGTGATTCGGAGACAGCGGATCCGTTAGATTCGGAAGTTCGCCGGTGGTGGGCGGAGGCCGCGACCCGGATCTACCGGTATATCCCGGATTTCGGCGGATTCGTGGTGAAGGCGGATTCCGAGCATCGTCCGGGCCCGTTCGCTTACGGACGGGATCATGCCGACGGCGCGAACATGTTGGCGGAAGCCTTGGCCCCATTCGGCGGACTGGTGATTTGGCGCTGCTTCGTTTACAACTGCATGCAGGATTGGCGGGATCGTTCGACAGATCGAGCCCGCGCCGCGTATGACCATTTCAAGCCGCTGGACGGGAAGTTCCACGACAACGTGCTGCTGCAAATCAAGAATGGACCGATGGATTTTCAGGTGCGGGAGCCGGTATCTCCATTGTTTGGCGCGATGCAGCACACGAACCAAATGATCGAATTCCAAATCACGCAGGAGTACACGGGTCAGCAGCGTCATCTGTGTTATCTGGTCCCGCAGTGGAAGCAGGTGCTTGATTTCAATACACATGCGGCGAACGCGGGGGCAGAGGTGAAGCATGTCGTGGACGGATCATTGTTCGGCATGAAATACAGCGGCGTGGCAGCGGTGTCCAATATCGGCGATGACGAAAATTGGACCGGACATCCGTTGGCACAGGCTAACCTGTACGGTTACGGCCGGCTGACCTGGGATCCGGGGCTCTCCTCGGAGCAGATTGCCGAGGAATGGGCCGACCTGACCTTCGGCAGCGACCCGGAGGTAACCGGACCGATCCGCGAGATGTTGATGGCCTCCTGGCCGATTTATGAGAGTTACACGGCACCGCTAGGTGTGGGCTGGATGGTTGTGCCGCACTCCCATTACGGGCCGGATGTCGATGGGTATGAGTATTCGCGTTGGGGAACGTATCATTTTGCCGACCGGGACGGAATTGGGGTCGACCGGACGATGGCCACGGGGACGGGATATACGGCGCAGTATTTCAGCCCAAACCAAGAAATGTACGATTCGCTGGAGAGGTGTCCGGATGAGCTGTTATTATTTTTTCACCACGTATCTTACAGTTACCGGCTGCATTCCGGAAATACGGTGATTCAGCACATCTATGACACCCACTTTGCAGGAGCCGAGGCGGCGGAGGAACTGGCGCATGTCTGGGATGCACAGGTGCTTCGGGATCGGGTGGATCCGTTGCGACATGCCGAGGTGGCGAGCCGGCTGGCCGAGCAGGCCGAACACGCCAAGCATTGGCGTGACGTAATCAACACGTATTTTTATCGTAAATCCGGGGTGCCTGACGAACGGGGAAGAACGATTTACTAAGCGGAGAATCGGAAAAAGGGAAACGCTTTATTCTACGGGCGTTTTCGGTGTAATATAGAAAGAGGTCCTTCTGTTGAAGGGCCTCTTTTGAAGCGTGTAGAACCTATTGGAGACTTAGACACCACCAAACCTTAGGAGGGAAGACCGATGAAATATCGGGAGCTCGGAAATACGGGACTGCAAGTCAGCGAAGTCAGCTTTGGCACATGGGCCATCGGCGGGAGCTGGGGAAATACCAATGATGATGAGGCCTTGAAGGGCTTGGATAAAGCGATTGGAGAAGGCGTCAATTTCTTCGATACGGCGGACGTGTACGGCGACGGGCATGCCGAGCAGCTACTCGCCAAAGCGACCAAAGGGAAGGAAGACGACATTCATGTCGCGACGAAATTTTGCCGCGCCGGCGATATTCATGACCTCGAGACCTATTCGGAAGCGCGGGTGCGGGCTTACTGCGAAGCCAGTCTGAAACGGCTGGAGCGCGAGCGCATCGACCTGTACCAAATCCATTGCCCGCCGTTGTCCGTGCTAAAGGACGGTCGGGTGTTCGAGGTGTTGGACAAGCTGCAGGCCGAGGGTAAAATCCGCCACTATGGCGTCAGTGTAGAGACGGTGGAAGAAGGCTTGTTCTGCCTTGGGGTTCCCGGGGTTAAAGCGCTGCAGGTGATTCTGAACCTGTTCCGCCAAAAACCGCTGACGCAGTTGCTGCCAAAGGCACAGGAATCGGGTGTCGGCATCCTCGTGCGTCTTCCGCTGGCCAGCGGCCTGCTGACCGGCAAGTTCAAGCCGGACACGACCTTTGCAGCGGACGATCACCGCAGCTTTAACGCTAATGGCGAGCAATTTAACGTCGGCGAGACGTTTGCGGGCTTGCCGTTCACCAAGGGCGTTGAGCTGGCGGCACAGCTGGACTGGATCGCCGAAGGGCGCGGCGACATGGCCCGCGCGGCGATGCGCTGGATTCTCGATCAGCCGGAAGTGACCTGCGTGATCCCTGGCTTCCGCAACGTGCGCCAAGTCGAGGACAACCTTGGTGCGATCGGCGTGCCTTCGTTCAGCGAAGCGGAATTGATGCGACTGGCGGCCTTCTACCAAAACGAAGTGGCTCAGCACATTCGCGGGGCGTACTGACACGGGGCTGTGCCTGGTGCCTGATGACGGGTCCCTGGTGCTGGGACGCTCGGTGACCGAGTTAGCAGCGAAATAAGGTGAAGAAGGGTCTTATTTCGCACGATTCGCGTCCGGCAGCCCCAATAGAGGTACAAAATCACCTTATTTATCGGTTGTGGCCGTATTACGGGCACTTTTCCAGGGAATAAAGTGATTTTATGGCGTTATTTTTGGCGATTGGGTCAAATACAACGAAATAAGGTGAAAATTCACCGCTATTTCGACCATAGCTAAAGAGAAAGCCTCCCATCAGCCTGGAATCAGGCTTGATGGGGGGCTTTTGCGCGTTCTGCGGCGACGGCCTGCTCCAGGCGCAGCGTATCGCGCCAACTGCAGTAAGTCGCCCACGGGCTGCCGTCGTCCAGCAGCGCTTTGCAGGTATAGATGCCCTCCTCGACGGAATCGACACGCCCGGCAAGCTCCAGGCGAACCGCCCCGTTCAGCAGCACCTGATTCACGTAAGCCGGATGGGCCTGGCCTTGCAGCACCTGTTCGGTGATCTGGAGCTGCTTGGTCACAGTCCAGGCCGTATCGTCCTCTTCCGGCAGCGGGGTGTCTAAACCGTAGGTCTCCGGGTCGACTAACTGCAACCTGGCCTCGCCGCCTCCCACCACATAGGTGCGCGTCGGGCGGTCGATAAACAGATCCTCTGAGCCCTGAGCGCCTTGGACGATCAACGCCCTCCGGTAATCCAACTGCTCGATAAGCTGGGCCATCCGGTCGAACACCGTGTTGTGGTATACACCGTATACCAAATAAGGCGAGTCGCTGAAGTCCAGCAGCTTCTCGATCGTATTCAGGATCGTCCGCAAGCCTAGCTCCTCGCGGATCGGGCGAAGCTTCGCAAGCGGTGGGCACCAGACCTCCGCCGGCACGAAGCGGACCCCGGCAAAATCGGCTGGACGCGCAGCCGGTGCCCATTCCATCAATCGGCTGTCGACGCCTAACCCGCCAAGCAGATCGGTTAGAGTCACCCCCCATTTCGGCGGGAGTGACGGGGTGCCGTGCAAGGTGACGGGTAATCCCCCTGCTGCCAGCAGGAAGGAGGTAGCGAACGTTGCCATAAAGGAGGTGGTTCGGCCGTCGTAAGGTCCGGCGCAGTCCAATCCCTGCGGGATAGGTGAGCGGTGGGCATGCTTACGGAAGGCGATCACGAACGCCTTCAGCTCCTCAACACTCTCCAGCTTGATCCGCTGTGCCATGAAGAAGGCACCGATTTGCGCCGGTGTCGCTTGGCCTCCGATCATCAGATCGGCAGCCGCGCTCGCCTCCTCGTAAGTCAGGTCGCGGGCGCCTCTCTTGCCTCGGCCTACTTCCTTCAGGATTTCTGTCATCGTCATCGAGAGCCCTCCTTTATTTGCAAGCAATTTAAAAGTTCAAGTGTTTAGCGTCGAGAATCCTCTCAAAATTTCAATTGCTGGTGAGCTTTGACGACCGAGGTCGCCACATCCACCATCCGTTTACGCTCGTTCATCGCTCGCTTGCGTAGCAGATCATAAGCCTCGGCTTCGGATACTTTGTTGACGTCGCACAGGATGCTCTTGGCCATGTCGATCCACTTCCGTTCCTCCAGCCGGGAAACCAATTGAGCCCGTTCATCCTGCCACGTCCGGCGCTCGAAGAAATGCTTGGCGCTGAAGTGAAGCGCCCAATGCAGTTCAGACGCCGTCATGGTTGGGGATAGCAGGCCGTCGACGGGGACCTCGGTTTCGCAAGCCTCCAGTGAGGAACTCGCCGTTTCGGGGCTGCACCACCATAAGAGCGGGAGCGGCCTCCACCTAAGCAGCAACGTGCCCCAGCGTTGCATGCCCTCGATCGGCATATCCAGCACCGCGGCGTCAAATTCCTTGATCCGCTTGCGGATTAACGGTTCCTGACAGGAGGCAAACACCTGATACCCGCTGGTTTTGAGGAGGGTTTCGGGTTCAGCCAAGGGGAAAGACTTCGAGGAATCTGTCGGAGCAGTCCCGGGTAATACAGCTTCGCGAATGACCAATAAGAAGCGCATCGAGAGGTGATCCCTCCTATCCATAACGGTGTGTTTCCAGATCTAAGCGGGTGCTTAGCTTTAAAGCGGTAAAGGAAAAGGCGTCGCTGTCTGGTTGCAGGGAAAGAAAACCTAACATTGAATTTTAAATTTAAAGGGATAAGTGTATTTTCGCGCCTTTTTTCTGAAAAATCAATACATATGTCACATTAACTTACATTAAAAATTTCGATTACTCAATTTTATGTAATATATATTGACATCGTCACCATCCTCTTATATAGTAAATGACAACCAAACGCTGGATTCACACGAATGTCATTCAAAATTCCATAAAGGAATGCTGGGCACAATGAGGTGCCTGCAAGAAGCGGCAATGGAGCCTGTCTTCGCAACCCAAGGAAAAACGCAAAAGTGCGTCTTTCTAGGGGCGAGACGGGCTTTTTGTGTTTTTCGCGATTCGAGAAAGGGGAGACGGAGATGAACCGAAAGAAAAAAATGGTGCTGATCGGGAATGGAATGGCGGGGATGCGAACAATAGAGCATGTATTGAAGCTGGCTCCGGAAGCGTACGAAATTACGGTTTTTGGCGCGGAGCCGCATCCGAACTACAACCGTATTATGTTGTCCTCGGTGCTGGCGGGAGGGGCCGACATGAAGGAGATCGTGATCAACGATTTGGCCTGGTACGAGGAAAATAAGATTCGGCTGCATCTAGGCGATGCGGTCGTCCAGATCGATACAAAGGAGCGCAAGGTCGTGTCGGCATCCGGATTGAAAGCCGATTATGACACGCTGATTCTGGCTACGGGCTCCAATCCGTTCATCTTACCGATCCCCGGGGCACGCAAAGAAGGCGTGATCGGGTTTCGAGACATCAAGGATTGCGAGTTGATGATGGAGGCGTCCCGCAAATATAAGCAAGCCGCGGTCATCGGCGGCGGCTTGCTTGGATTGGAAGCTGCCCGCGGTTTGCTGCATCTCGGCATGGACGTCTCGGTCGTGCACATCCATCCTTATTTGATGGAACGCCAGCTCGACGAACCGGCGTCGCGGATGCTGCAGCGCGAGCTGGAGGCACAGGGTATGAAGTTCCTTCTGCAGAAGCAAACGGCTAACATTTATGGCGGACGGCGGGCCGAGGGGCTGGAGTTCGCGGACGGAAGTCGGCTTGAAGCGGATCTGGTTGTGATGGCCGTCGGCATCAAGCCGAACATTGAGCTGGCGAAAGAGGCAGGGCTGGAGGTAGCGCGAGGCATCGTCGTGAACGACTATTTGGAGGCAAGTGTGCCCGGCGTTTATGCCGTTGGGGAATGCGCCGAGCATCGCGGCATCGCCTACGGGCTGGTCGCCCCTCTCTACGAACAAGGCAGTGTGCTGGCCAAACGGTTAGCCGGTGTGGATACGGCCGGGTACGAGGGATCCGTGACCTCCACGAAGTTGAAGGTATCGGGGGTGGATGTATTTTCCGCAGGGTACTTCAATGATGTTCCGGGCACACGCTCACTGCGCATTCAAGACGAACTGGAAGGCACGTACCGCAAAATCGTCCTACAGGACGACAAGCTGATTGGAGCGGTGATGTTCGGCGATACGACGGACGGCCCTTCGCTATTCGCTAAGATCAAAGGCGGCGAGTCCGTGGCCGGGAAAGAGAAGGAGTTGCTGCTCGGATATGCTCCGGGGCAGGCGGGGGCAGGAGCCTCCTCCCCGAGTGCCAAGTTGGCGGCGATGGCCGACGATGAAATCATCTGCGGTTGCAACGGCGTCACCAAAGGCACGATCGTCGAAGCGGTGAAGGGCGGCTGTGCCAGCGTAGGCGAGATCAAAGCATGCACGAAAGCATCCGGTTCCTGCGGCGGCTGCAAACCGTTGGTGGAAGGCCTGCTGCATTTGTATGCGGAGGGCGATGTCAAAGCGGTGAAGGAAGGCATTTGTGGCTGTACGCCGCTCGGCCGCGATGAGATCGTCGCAAGCATCAAGCAGATGGGACTCAAGAGCGTGCGCGAGGTCATGAACGTGCTGGAATGGCGCGAACCCGAGGGCTGCTCGAAATGCCGCCCGGCGCTGAACTACTACCTGGGTATGCTGTGGCCAGCCGAATATGTGGACGAAAAAGAGTCTCGCTTCGCCAACGAGCGTTACCACGCGAACATCCAGAAGGATGGCACTTTCTCCGTCGTGCCGCGGATTTACGGCGGTGTGACCTCCCCGGCCGAACTCAAACGAATCGCGGCGGTCGCGGAGAAATACGACGTTCCGATGGTGAAGTTCACCGGCGGGCAGCGATTAGACCTCCTTGGCGTCAAGAAAGAGGATTTGCCGAAGGTATGGGAGGAGCTGGACATGGCGTCCGGCCATGCGTATGGCAAAGCGTTGCGGACGGTGAAGACGTGTGTAGGATCGACCTTTTGCCGGTTCGGTACCCAGGATTCGATCGGCATGGGCATCCGGTTGGAGAAGGCGTTTGAGCGCTTGAATACGCCGGGTAAAGTGAAGCTGGCCGTGTCGGGCTGCCCGCGGAACTGCGCCGAAGCGACGATCAAGGATTTGGGTGTTGTCGCCATCGACGGCGGATGGGAGATCCATGTCGGCGGCAACGGCGGTGTCAAGGTACGGGCAGCGGATCTGCTCGGCGTGGTGAAAACCGAAGATGAAGTCCTTGAATGGACGGCGGCGTTCCTGCAGCATTACCGCGAGCAGGCGAACTGGAACGAACGCACCGCGCAGTGGGTTGACCGGGTGGGCCTTGATGCCATCAAAGCCGTGCTGGAGCAGGCCGAGGAACGCCAGGCGCTGGCCGCCCGGATCGAAGATACGCTGAGCCGGACGACCGACCCTTGGAAGGAAATCATCGAAAACGAAGAATTGCGCAAAAACTTCGAACCGTTGCGGGACGTGCAATTGCAAAATTCGTAATCTCATATAGGGGGAGAGGCTATGATTACAAAAATTCAGGTCGCCCGTTTGGACGACATTGATCGGCTTGGCTCGCGGACGGTGAGGGTTGAAGACAAAGAGGTGGCTATTTTCCGTCTCAGCGACGGCAGTATCCACGCGATTGAAAACCGCTGTCCGCATAAAGGCGGCAAATTGTCGGAAGGGATGGTGTGCGGCTCGGCCGTACATTGTCCCCTGCATGATTGGAAGATCAACCTGCACAGCGGACGCGTCCAAGAGCCCGATCATGGCGAGGTAACCGTCTACGAAACCGAAGTGGATGAAGCGACCGGAGCTATATATATATCACTGTAGCGTATAGAGATACAGCCGCAGATAAAGGAGTGGACGAACCATGGATTACGTCAAACCAGGAGAAGTACTTGGAAACATGATCGAGACGGGTGAAAATAAAGCCAACCTTAGCATTCTACAGTTGATGGTGAAGGGGTTCTTGGGCGGAGCGATCCTGGCCTTCGCCACGACGTTGGCGTTAACCGCAACGCAGCAAACCTCGCTGGGGCTCGTGGGGGCGGTTGTTTTCCCCGTGGGGTTCGTGATCATTGTACTGCTGGGCTTAGAACTTGTCACCGGCAGCTTCGCGCTCATCCCGTTGGCCGTGCTGGAACGCCGCGTTTCGCTGACAAGGATGCTGTCGAGCTTCGGATGGGTGATTCTGGGACATTTGATCGGTTGCGCCGTTTATGCCGTTTTGTATGGACTGACGATTACGAAAATGGGGACAGAACTGACCCATCCGCTCGTGCAGACGTTGATCCAGACGAGCGAAGCGAAGACGCTGGCCTACAAGCATCTAGGCGGCAGCGGCTTAGCGCTGGTGATTATCAAAGCGGTCCTTTGCAACTGGATGGTGACGCTAGGCGTGGTGATGGCGATGACCTCGAAATCGACAGTCGGTAAAATCGTAGCGATGTGGCTGCCGATTCTGATCTTTTTTGCGCAAGGGTTTGAGCATGCCGTGGTCAATATGTTCGTCATCCCGTTGGGGATGCTGCTGGGGGCGAATGTCAGCTTCGCGGATTGGTGGCTGTGGAATCAGATTCCCGTCTTGATCGGCAACTTCCTGGGCGGCGTCGTGTTTACCGGATTGATGTTGTATCTCGCGCAAAAGGGGAAGTTGCAACGTGGAGAAGAGGCACGGGTTAACGTAACAGAGATGGCTGAGCCGGACGGTCGGGCGTTGTCCGTGGCGGGAGAACGCTTATGAATGGCCCAGGGACAGTGAGTATTGTCGGAGCGGGTCCCGGTGATCCAGAGCTGATCACGGTTAAGGCAATGAAACGGTTGCGCGAAGCGGAGGTCGTCCTGTACGATCGCCTCATCAGCGAAGAGCTGCTGGCTTACGCTGGCCCCTGCGCGGAGCTGATATACTGCGGCAAGGCGCCGGGACGCCATGCGATGCCGCAGGAGGACATCCACCGGCGTCTGGTCGGATTCGCCTTGGAAGGAAAGCGGGTGGTACGCCTGAAAGGCGGCGACCCCTTCGTCTTCGGGCGCGGCGGGGAAGAAGCGTTGGCGCTGGCGGCCGCGGGAATCCCCTATGAGGTGATTCCCGGCATCACGTCGGCGCTTGGCGCGGCGGCCTCCGCCGGAGTGCCGCTGACGCACCGCGGGGCGGCCGCCTCCTTCGCTTGCGTAACCGGCACCCGCTGCCACGGCGATCGCCAGCCGGTTCGCTGGGACCTGCTGGCGCAAGGCGTCGACACGCTGGCGATTTACATGGGCGTCAGCCAAATTGTCGCCATCCGCAGCGAGCTGCTCCGCCATGGCAAGCCCGCCCAGACGCCGGTAGCATTGATCGAAAGCGGTACGACTCGCAAGCAGCACACGTTCACTTGCACCTTGGACGACATGCACAAGCTGGCGGCCGCGGTGAAGCTCAGTAACCCGGCGCTCATCCTCGTCGGCGAGGTCGTGCGCGTCCGCGAGCAGCTGCAGCAATTCGAACACCAAGCGGAGGTGTATTACGGGTCGTGAGATGGTGGGGACGTGGGCGGTACGTAAATACCGTTCGACTGCCCTCCGATTCCCCTCCGCCCTTCGACTGCGGCTCAACTGCAAAAATGCAGTTGAATTCGAGGGAAATCTGCTTTTTCGCCGAATGAAGTGTAAAAGTGCATTTGAACGAGTGGCTTGTGAGGGTAAATGGGGGGGGGGGGGGGGGGCAAAATGAACTGCACTTTTGCATCTCGCCGAGCTAGCCCGGTGCAAAAAAAGGCCAAAAGGAGCGCGGTATTCGCGCAATCCTTTTGGCCTTTTTTGCAATGTGACTTATGAATCTGCCTCGTTCAACGCGAGCAGCTCGCTGACCGTGACCAGCCGATACCCGGCGGCCGTTAATTCGGAGGCCAGGATGCGCACGGCTTCAACCGTTTGGGAACGGTCGTCGAAACCGTCATGAAACAACAGGATGCTGCCCGGGCGGATTTGTTCCCGCGTCTTTTCCACAATATGCGCGACACCGGGCATTTCCCAATCTGTCGCCGCACCATTGACCGCTCCGATCGCGGGATAACCGAATTCTCCGGCGGTGATCGCAGCAACCTCCTCGGAGGTATCGATATAAGGCGGACGGTAAACCTTCGGTTTTGCCCCCGTCACTTGCTGGATCAGCTCCTCCGTCAGCTGCATTTCCCGGCGGACTTCTTCGGAGCTAAGTTCGGGGAGGTGCGGGTGCGAGTAGGTGTGGTTACCGATCTCGTGGCCTTGCTCGTGAACGGCTTTCGCGGTTTCCAAGCTTTTTTCGATCTGCGTGCCGATCATGAAGAAGGTTGCTTTCCCTTGCACCTCCTGGAAGATCTCCAGGACCTGCGGGGTATAAATCGGATTAGGGCCGTCGTCGAAAGTGAAGGCAACGGCTTTTTCCCGGAGAGAAACTTCATTGATCACTTGATAACTAGACATGTTGGATCCATCTCCTTTAAAGTAGCCACTCGGATACGTGCTCTCGTTGTTGTCCGCCTTCCCGCGTCAAGGCAAGTTTGAGCTTGTAACGGCAGGGTGCCGGGCAAGGTTCCGCAGGAGCGGAAGTGCCGCTGGCTTAGACTCCAGAATAAGCCATGAAGCCGCCGTCGACTGGGATCACCGTGCCGGTCACGAAGCCGGATGTCTCCGCATCCGCCAGCCACAGCAGGGTGCCCAGCAAATCCTCCGGCACGCCGAAGCGACGCATCGGGGTATGCGTGATGATTTTATTCGAGCGCTCGGTTAGGGACCCGTCCGGGTTCGTCAGCAAATTGCGGTTCTGTTCCGTCAGAAAAAATCCCGGCGCGACCGAATTTACGCGGATGCCGGATTCCGCCAAATGCACGGCTAGCCACTGGGTCAGGTTGTTGATCGCCGCTTTGGCCGCGCTGTAGGCGGGAACCTTCGTCATCGGACTATAAGAGCTCATGGAGGAGATGTTAATGATCGTTGCACCGGGGCGTCCGATCATATCTTTAGCGAATACTTGTGTTGGGATCAGTGTCCCGGTGAAGTTTAAGTCGAGGACGCCGCGAACACCAGGGATGCTGAGGTCAAAAAAACTGGTGACGTCGGGATTGGCGGCATCCTCCGGCCGAAAAATCTCGTTCGTCGTATTGGCGCTGGGCTGGTTACCGCCGGCCCCGTTGACCAGAATATCGCACGGGCCAAAAAGCTCCCGAACGGCAGCCTCCGCCGCCTTAACGCTCTCGATGTCCGTCACGTCGCAGGCGAATGCGGCCGCCGTACCGCCATCGGCATGAATCTGCTCCGCGACGGCTTCCCCTTTGGCGAGCGTGCGGTTCAAGATCGCCACCTTCGCCCCTTGGCGGCCCAGTTCCCGGGCCATCGCACGGCACAAGACCCCGGCTCCTCCGGTAATGACAGCGGTTTTGCCGGCCAAAGCCGGATGTACTGGCATATTGCTCATCGGATGTTTCACTCCTTTTCGTCATCCATAAAGGATAATTCTCGATCAGTTCAATTGGCTGGCTTGCTTGGCATACGCGTCCCACAAGCCCCACAGATACATAATGCCGAGCGCCCGGTCATATAGGCCGTACCCCGGACGGCATTCCTCGCCCCAAATATGGCGGCCGTGGTCGGGACGGGCATATCCCGTGAAGCCGGTGTCATAATACGCTTTGACGATGCCGGCGATATCGACGGTGCCGTCCTGGGTCCGATGCGATGTTTCCATAAAATCGCCGTTATCGAACACGCGCACATTGCGGATATGGGCAAATGGAATCCGGTCATGGAACTCATGGATCATGGCGATAATATCGTTGTCCGGGTTGGCCCCAAGCGATCCGCTGCACAAGGTGATCCCGTTGGACGGGCTATCAACCAGCTTCAGGAAGCGACGCAGGTTCTGCTGACTTGTGATAATGCGCGGCAACCCGAAGATTGACCACGGCGGATCGTCCGGATGAATGGCCATTTGGATCCCGTGCCGCTCGGCCACCGGGACGATTTCCTTCAGAAAATACTCCAGGTTGCGCCACAAATCCTCTTCCGTCACGCCCCGATAGGCCTCGAACAGGGAGGTTAATTGCTCCAGCCGCTCCGGTTCCCAGCCGGGCATGGTTAGCGCGCTGTTTTGGTTAATCACGTTCACCAGCTCGAAAGGATCGATGTCGTGGATACGAGCTTTTTCATAAAATAATGCCGTTGAACCGTCCCCCGACGCCTTATGTAAATCGGTGCGAAGCCAGTCGAAGATCGGCATGAAGTTGTAGCAGATGACCTTGACGCCAACCTGGGCCACCTTCTCGATGGTCCGCTTGTAGTTTTCGATATACTGGTCCCGCGACGGCAAGCCGAGCTTAATGTCCTCATGCACGTTGACGCTCTCCACAACCTCCAGGTGAAAACCGTAGCGGTCCGCTTGCCGCTTCACCTCTTCGATTTTGTCCATCGGCCATTCTTCCCCTGCAGGCACGTCGTGCAGCGACCATACCAGGCCTTCCACCCCGGGAATTTGCTTGATCTGATCCAGCGTCACCGTGTCATTGCCCTCGCCGAACCAGCGAAATGTCATGCGCATACCTTCACCGCCTATCTTGTTTTTGTGAAGCCTTCTAGCCTTGCTTAAAATAGCCCGGATACCGCTCCTGCAACACCGGCAAATTGGAGACGCTGAGCCGTAAATGCTCCCTCATTAGCCCGTCGGCCCGGTCAGCGTCCCCGCTGGCGATCGCCTCAACCATCGCTTGATGCTGCTCATAAAGATTCTCCCAATGCGGGTCGGTCGTCAGCCATAGCACCCGCGTCCGATTGAGATGGGCGTTCATCTGCTGGATGACGTCCCATGTGCCCAGCTTGCGGCTGCCGGCGAACAGAATGCGATGGAACTCCTCGTCCAGCGCAAACATCGCGTGGTTGTCGTGCCTGCGGATGCTGTCCTCTTGTCGGCTGAGGTTGTCGGTCAGCGCGCCCAGCGCTTCTTCCGGGAACCGTTCGCAAGCAAGCCGGATCACGGCGCGCTCCAGCTGTTCCCGCATAAACCGCGCTTCCTCCACGAGCTCGGGATCGATCAGCGATACGCGCGTGCCGCGTTGCGGCAGCACAACCACCAACCCTTCCTGCGCAAGTCGGACGAAGCTTTCTCGAACGGGCGTACGGCTAACTTGAAAGGTGAGGGACATCTCTTTTTCGGATAACGTTGTTCCCGGCGGCAGCTCCAGCGTGACGATCTGCTCCTTCAGCTTGGCATACACTGCGTTTCCCGCCGAACCAGATTGACTCAGCCATTTGTCGCTCATTCCATCACCTCACTAGGACTAGGTCTTGTTGTTACTCTACCTCAACTTGCTTATCTACCATACTTGTATGGTAGTATGGAACCCTAAGGTTTGCAAGCGAAAATTCATCGAATTACTCAAATTATTGAATACGCATACATCCCTATGGTCATTAGGCTTGATTTGGATAAATAAAAGCGCGAAATGCACATGGAATCTCCTAGGGGGGGCGTGTTACGTTTACGTTAATGTCAAGACAAAACAAGCACAAATTGAGGAGGGCTGTTAAGCGATGACGGAGCGTCAAGGAGCATACGACACCGGGAACTATCGGAATTTACTGGCGGAGTACGGCTATGGGGAGGAGACGGTTCAGCGCAGGCTGGACGAAACGTGGAAGCAATTATTTGAAGGGGACGAGGAGACGCGATTCTATTACCCCTCCGGCGAGGATATGGGCTATATGCTGGATACGGGGAACCTCGACGTGCGAACGGAAGGGATGTCCTACGGGATGATGATGGCCGTCCAGTACGGCAATCATGATGTGTTCGATCGGCTTTGGAAGTGGACGAAGACCTATATGTTTATGACCGAAGGGGAAAACGCCGGATACTTCGCCTGGTCCTGCACCCCGGACGGGAAGCGGCTATCGAACGGACCTGCGCCGGATGGTGAGGAATATTTTGCGCTGGCGTTACTGTTTGCGTCCCATCGCTGGGGCGACCGCGAAGCGCCGTTCGACTACGGCACCCAAGCTCGGGATTTGCTAAGAACCTGTCTGCACCAAGGCGAAAATGGGGTGGGTTATCCAATGTGGAACCCGGACAACAAGCTGATCAAGTTTATTCCGAATTGCGAGTTTTCCGATCCTTCCTACCATTTGCCTCATTTCTACGAGTTGTTTGCGTTGTGGGCGTATCCCGAGGACCGTCCGTTCTGGAAGGAAGCAGCAGAGGCGAGCCGTCAATACCTGCATCTCTCATGCCATCCGGTCACGGGGCTTGCGCCGGAGTATGCCTACTACAACGGTACGCCAAACAACGAGCGGGGGTTTGGCCACTTCTATAGCGATGCATATCGAGTGGCGGCCAATGTGGGCCTCGACTGGGAGTGGTTTGCCGCCGATCCTTGGCAACGGGAGACAGCGGGAAAAATCCAGGCGTTCTTCGCCGATAAGCACCCAGAGGATTACCGCCGTTACACGATATCGGGCGAACCGTTTAATGAACCGGCACTGCACCCGGTCGGACTGCTCGCCACCAACGCGATGGCCTCGCTGGCGGCCGAAGGCCCTCAAGCGAAAGCGAGCGTCGAGTTGTTCTGGAACACCCCGGTTCGAACCGGCAAGCGCCGCTATTACGACAATTGCCTGTACCTGTTTGCGCTGCTGGCGCTCAGCGGGAACTACCGGATTTGGATGCCGCAGGGCGAGGAGGCGTGATGGGATGCCTGCGAATTTTCAGGCAGATCCCGTCAGCTACTTAACGAGGCACGGTTGAAGTAGTAACGGACTCCAGCGCCGTTATTTCGTTGATTCGGGAGGATTCCGGATGCTAACGGACCGAGAAGACGTTATTTCCACGTATTCTTCCTTGTACACCACGGTTGGGGCCAAATAAGGGCCTCAGGGTCCGTTACAGTTCCTGCGATGCAAAAAAACGCGAGCCCGGATGACTCCCGGGACTCACGTAATCTGAGGAATTCGTCGGTGCTCGGCGAAATGTTGTACAATGGGCATCATTTTGCTGGGCTGAACCAACTTATATCGAATAATGTTGTAAAAACTAATATTGCATAAACTACAACATTTCGCAGCGGCGGTGAGGAGTAGGCGGTGACCAAAGTGTATAGACACGCTCAGTCGTACACGCTAGCTCCACCCACGCCTGCTGTGCGCCACGCGCCAACGCGCCGCGCGCTTCCCGATCAGCCTTTCACGGCGCCGGCGGTCAGGCCGCTGACGATGTATTTTTGACCAAACAAATACAGGATAAACACCGGCAGGGAAGTTAGCACCAGATTAGCGAAGATCAGGTTCCACTCCCGACTGTACTTGCCGTAGAAATTGTAGATGGACAGCGGCATCGTCCAGGTCGAACTGTCGGTGAGGAAGTACAACGGAATCGTGATATCGTTCCACACCGACATGAAGACCATGATCGCGACCGTGGCATTCACCGGCAGGATCAGTGGCGTTACGATCCGGAAGAACACGCCAAACACGCTGGCCCCTTCAAGGAACGCAACTTCGTCGAGCGCTTTCGGGATCGTTTTGATAAAGCCGCTGTACAGAAACACGCTAAATGCGGTGTTCAGCGAGGCGTAAATGAGAATGACGCTGGTGATGCTGCCGTAGAAACCAAGCGCCTGCACGATCCGGATGGTCGTGATCGTCGACATCGGGGCGATCAGGCCCATAAAGAAGTACATATACAGCGTATTCGCGAATTTCGTCTCGCGCCGAGCCAAGATAAAAGAGGCGGCGGAAGAGGCGACGATATTGATCACGGACGAAATGCCAGTAATCAACACGCTATTCCCGAAAGCCCGAGCGATCCCCCCCTCTTCAAATACGCGCGCGTAGTTGGAAAACATCCATTTTTCGGGCAGCTTGAGTGAGAAATCGAGCACTTCGGCGCTCGTTTTGAACGAGCCGAAGATCATGATCAAGATCGGTAAAATGATGAGCAACGATGCCAGCAGCAGAAGGCCTTCGACGATGTAGTTACGAATGGCGAGTTTGCGTGTGAATCCCATTATTCGGTGACCTCCTTACGCCGCATAAAGATGAGCAGCGGGATGGCAATGATGGTTACAGCCACGAACAATAGTGTATTGATGGCCGTACCCAGCCCCCAGCTTCCTTCGCCGAAGGACCGCAAAATGATTGTACCGACGACCTGGGAAGCGTTGCCCGGCCCCCCGCCCGTCAAGACGAAGACCTCCGAGAAGACCTTAAGTCCGCCGATGAGCGTGAGCATCAGGTTAATATTGATCGCTGGCAGCAGGAGCGGCAGCGTGATTTTCGTGAACTTCTTCCAGGATCCGGCCCCGTCGATGGTCGCCGCTTCGTAATACTCCTGGGAGATGGATTGGAGTCCAGCCAAGTAAATCGCCATTTGGAAGCCGGCATGCTGCCAAATCGAGATGATAGCGATGGTCCAGATGACGATATGCGGATTGGTGAGCCAAGCCTGGCTCAAGGCGTGGAGTCCGACCGCATCGAACATCCGGTTGATGGCGCCTTCGGTGCGTAAGATCGGCGTAAAGACGATGCCGATGACCAGGATGCTAAGGATGGACGGGGAATAAAAGATCGCCCGCAGCAGGTTCCGCGTTTTCAATCGCATGTTGAGCGCGACCGCCAGCACAATGCCGATCAGGTTTTTCCCGACCACGGTGACGACGGCAAAAATCAAAGTGTTTTTAAGCGCCAGAATCAGCGTTTTGTCGGAGAAGATCTTTCGGAAGTTCTCCCAACCGACGAAGTCGATCGTTAGGCGATCTAGCCGCCAATCGGTAAAGGAATAATAAAAGCCCGTAAACGCCGGAATGACGAAAAAGATCGAGTAGATCAATAACGCCGGTAGTACGAGATAATAGGAATATAGATTTTTGACCGATGCTTTTGATTTCATGTTCTCCCACCCCATTATAGACTGGGGCAGCATAAAACCCCGGACGGGACTTTATGCTGCCTGCCATTCTTCCGATTTAGAAACCGGGGATTTCTTTATCTTTCATCAGTTGGCTGAACTTTTCGTCCCAGGATTTCAAGACTTCTTCCGGCGTTAATCCACCGGCGAATTGATCCTGCAGCAGCCGGTACAATTCGCTGCGGTCTACCAGCATGAAGGCGTCGGTCGTCAGCACGGTTTTCTTCGGCGTGATGTAGTTGTCGACGATCTCCTGCTTGTAGGCCGGCAGTTCCGGCGTGTTGACGTCATTCAAGTTCGATACGTAACCTTTGGAATCGACGATTTTCTGAGCGATTTCCTTGGAACCCATGAAGTTCAAGAACTCCTTCGCTTCTGCCAAGTGCTTGGCTTTCTTCGGAATGAACAGTTGGCCGCCAAGCGGGCTGGCTCCCAGGCTGGCATCCTGCTCGGAAGGGATCGGGAAGACACCCAGGTGCATGTTAGGGTCTTGCTTAAGCACGCCTTCAATCAACCAGTCGCCCATGAACATCATCGCAACTTCCTTGTTTAGGAATTTGCCAACCGCCATATCGTAGCTGTCGCTGAGGACGTCGGTGTTGGTGTAGCCTTTTTTATACACTTCATATTGCTGTTCCAGGAAGGTTTGGAATTCCGGAATGTCGGACCATTTTCTCTTGTTGCTGTTCAATTCATCAAAGAAGGTTGGATCGTTTTTGGATACGAAGTTGGCAAAAGCGGCTGCCGGCCAAATATTGGCGGACCAATTGTCCTTGTACGGCATGAATACCGGAGTAACTCCGCTCGCTTTGATCTTCTCGCAAACGGCCAGGAACTCTTCGAAGTTGGTTGGAATCGACAGTCCCAAGTCATCAAAGATGTCCTTGTTGTACACGACGCCCTGCATCCCTGTATCCTGGCTGACATGGAAGCTATAGATATGCCCATAAGCGGAAAGGACGTCTTTGTTCAGAATCCGGCTGGCCCAAGGCTCGTTATCCAGAATCTCGAAGTTGCGCTCCAGATTCAAATCCGTGGTGGCGCTGGCCAAGTTGTATTGAATGATGTCCGGTGTTTCCTCAACGGCCAGCTTGGTTTGCAGGACCGTTGTCGTTTGCTCGGCTGGAATCAACTGAAGATTCACTTTGATGTTCGTTTGCTTCTCAAACTCATCCAGCAGATCTTGTTGAATGAAGGCGGAGTCCTGTGAGCTCTTGGAGATCGCTAACTCGATGGTGACTTTGTCTCCTTTGGCGGCACCGGTGTTCGTACCTTCCTTCGCGGCATTGCCGGATTTCGCGCCTCCCGATCCGCAGGCTGCGAGCGATACGGCCAGCAAACCGGCGACAATCGCGGTGGTCGTTCTTTTCATTGTGTGATTCAAGGCAAATCCCCCCGTCTTTATGATGTGGCTTTGAATGCGCTTGCAACTTGATTATAAAATCCAGGGCAGCTAAGGTACATGTCTGAGGGTGACAGATCATGTGTAAAATTGTGAACTTGAAACCGTTGTCATGACGTGAAGCGAAATGGTACAGTTAAACCATCAAACAAACGCATTAAGGCACAGCAAGGAGGCCTAAGCCAACGTCATGAGACCTTTTTCCCCTCGCAAAAATCAGCTCAGTCTGCAAAACAAAGTCTTTTTAACTTTTGTGGCCTTGCTCTTGTTTATACTCGGCTGCTTTATCGTATACGTGAATCTGGTCGTCATTAAACCGTTGAAGGAGAAAACGGTCGAGGCCAAGCTGGCAGCAGCGACGAAGGTCAGCCAGCAGCTCGACGATTACGTCGACAGTCAAAACCAGCTGTCTCAGCGGATCTTATCCAGCAAGGACATCTTTGCCATCCTTGAACGAGGGTATCAAACCGATGTGAACATCGAACGGCTGAATCAAAGCCGCAGACTCAAGGATCTGATGTTCCAGGCCATCGGACCAAGGATGAACATCAAGGATATGGTGATTTACGACAAGGCAGGACGGCAGATCGTGTCTTACCTTGGGGAACGGGGCGACGCGGCTTCTTTGGAAGGCTATTTAAAGAAAAGCCTGATGAACGGGAGCTGGAGCGGCAGCGGATTTGTGCTGGAACGACAAGGAGATACAGTCTCCTTTATTCGGCCCATTAACAACCAGAATGGCAAGGTTTTCGGGTATCTCAGCATTCTATTGGACGAGACGTTTCTGCAAAGGATGACGCATGGCATAGGCGCCGGAGAGGTGTATATCTTGGACCAGGTAGGCCGGTCCGTAGCCGGTTCCATGTCGGAAGCGGAGCATGCGGAGCTTACGGCAAGAGATCGGGACAGCGGAGTTTACGCGGATAATTACCGGAATTACGTAGCCTATTCCCGCTCGGAGAGCACCGGATGGACAACCTATCTCGTTACTCCAAAAGGGGACGTGCTGGGGCCGGTGAACTCGGTGAAGTACCTTTCCATCCTGTTGATAACGTCGTTGTTGCTATTGTCTTTCGTCTATATTTATTTCTCTTCACGAAACCTGTTGTTGCCCATTCGTAAGCTGCGCAGCCAGATTTGGAGGATCAGCTATAGTAACATGAATATCAAAATGGACACTCGTTCGCAAAACAATGAACTGATCTTGCTGAATGAGGCGTTTCAGGATCTCATGGAACGTCTGCAGGAGTCGATCGAACGGGAGAAAATCGCTCTTCACGAGGAGGTCAAAGCGCGAAACTCCGCGCTCCAGGCCCAAATCGCGCCGCACTTCATCCATAACGTGCTCTATTTGATCAGTATCGCTGCCCAAGAGGGGAAGACCGAGGTCGTTTCCGATATGTGCAAGCATTTATCGGATAGCTTGCGTTACATCGTGTCTTCTCCCTATGCTCACGTGACTTTGGCCGATGAACTGGAGCATACGCGGCACTACTTGTCGCTCGTACAGCAGAAATACGAAGAGGACCTGGTATGGGAGATTCATGCGGACGAATCCGTGCGGAACGTACAGTTGCCCCGGCTGGTGCTGCAGCCTTTCGTAGAGAATTGCATCGAGCATGCCTTCTCCCGCAGCGACCCGCCTTGGCGGATTGATATCACGGTGAAGCAGTTCAACGGACTATGGGCGGTGGAGATCAAGGATAACGGAGATGGCTTTCCTCCCGGGAAAATAGCTGAGATTATGGATAACCTCCGGGCAGCGGACGCCGACAGAGAGGGAGAAGCACGGGGGACCTCAATCGGCAACATGGGTATCGTGAACAGTGTGGGACGGCTGAAATTGATGTATCAGAACCGGCTGTTCTTTAACGTGTTCAATCACGCCGACGGAGAAAAAGGGGCTACGGTGCAGATCATCGGATCGTTAACGAAAGACTTCTACTGAACAAGGAGGGCACAGCATGTACAACGTGATGATCGTGGAAGACAGCAAACCGATCTTGCGGAACATTCGAACGCTGCTTGGCTCCCTGGAGCTCCCGGTCCAAGTGGTGGCGACGGCGACGAATGGAGAGGAAGCGCTGGAGCTGATCCGACAACAGCCCGTGGACCTGGTGCTGACCGATATCCGCATGCCGAAGATGGACGGGTTGACGTTGATTGAACAAGCAAAGCAACTCCGCCCGCAACTGTTGTTCATTCTGATCAGCGGGTACAACGATTTCGAGTACACACGCAAGGCCATCAATTTGCAGGTCTTCGATTACTTGCTGAAGCCCATTGAGCGCAAACAGCTGGCGGAGGTCATGAATCGGGCAATCGAGCGGCTGCAAAGCCGGATTCCCAGCGAAGCGGAGCTGTTCAAGGAGATTGTGGAGCCCGGGTTTTATGAGGAGCTGCAGCTTGGCGACCAATTTCGCCATTACGGTAAGGCGCTGATTCTCATCCGGAGACAGCCATTTGCAGGAGGACGAGAGCTTTGGAATCTAGAGGGGCTGCAGCGCAGGCTGGGGGAGTTATTTTCCCCGCATCTGTGCTGGGTGTTTCCAACCCAAATGGCTAGTCAGTTCCTCGTATTGGTGCAAAAAATAGCCGTGGAGCCCTATTCCTCGGTGTATGAATGCTTCGAGTCGATTCGCCGTACTTTAGAGGCTGAAGGGCTACCGGTATCGGTTGGCGGGCAGTTGCAGTCCGGCGATCCGGACAAACTCCCTGAGTTGTATCATCGCGTATCGGGGATTTTGGATAAAGAGCAACGTATTCACCACGGCGTGGTGATCGATACGGAGACCCCGCATGGGCTCGGCGGTTTGGACAGCCCGGAATTGGATCGGGCGACGGCGGCCGCCTTCACCGAGCTCATTCAGGGTCGGGGGAAGGAGAAGTTCTTGTTAAAGCTGAACGAGCAACTGGCGAAATGGGCCGTCGACAATATCCGGCTCACGGAGCTGGAACGGTTCGTCGCGTTGATGGTGGATGCCTTCTCCCAAGCCTGGAACGACCAAGGCTCCGGACACCGGTTGGAGCTCGAGGCGACATCACGGGGGTTGCTTTCGGTAGATAGCTTCGAGAAGTTCTGCCAGGGGTTTCAGGAATGGGCAAAGCAATCCTTCGAACAAGTTCAAGCGCAGAACCGGAAAAGCGGAGAGGAGCTGTTTCGGCAGATTGAGGAGTACGTCAGGCTAAACTTATACTCGTATCTATCGATTGCCGATGTAGCCCTCAAATTTCATGTCAGCCCTTCGTATATCAGCCGGGTGATGAAGAATTATGCGCAAAACACGTTTGTGCAGTATTACACGGGACTAAAAATCAAAGAGGCCTGCAGGCTGATGGCCTGCAAGCCGGAAATGCGAATTAAAGAGGTGTCCGATGCCTTGTCTTTCAGCGATCAGCACTATTTCTCCAAAGTGTTCAAGGAATATACGGGGTACAGTCCGACGGATTATAAGGAACGTTGTCCTCCAAACAGTTCCGACAGCAGCTCGTAGGAACGCAAGCGGGCCATATGGTCGTAGACCTGCGCAGCGACGATGATCTCGTCGGCCTCGGTCTCCGCCAACAGGTGTTCCAGCCGATTCCGCACGGTCTCCGGCGACCCGATCGCCGAATAGCTAAGTTGGCGTTCGACCAGGGCTTGCTCCTGCGGCGTCCAGTCCAGTTGGTTGACCGGCGGGCTAAGCTGCGCGGTGCGCCGGCGGATCAGGTTGAGGAACTGCTGCAGCTGGGAGGTCGCCAGGCGGCGGGCCTCCGCGTCGGTATCGGCGACGATCACGTTAACGCCGATCATCGCGTAAGGCTTCGCCAGCTCCTCCGACGGGCGGAAGTGCGTGCGGTACAGATCGAGCGCCGGGAGCAGGTAATCCGGCGCGAAATGGCTGGCGAAAGAGAACGGCAGACCGAGTTGGGCGGACAACTGTGCGCTGAAGCCGCTGGAGCCAAGTAGCCAGATCGGGATATGCAGACCTTCGCCGGGAATCGCCCGTACGCGCATGGAGGAACCCGAGACGGGCTGGAAGTAGTTCCGCAGCTCGGAGAGCCGCTCCGGAAAGTCCTGCCCGTCGCTGCCGGGCCCGCGCCGCAGCGCATGCGAGGTCAACGGGTCGGAACCTGGCGCCCGACCGAGACCGAGATCGATCCGCCCCGGGTATAGCGACTCCAGCGTGCCGAACTGCTCGGCGATGACCAGCGGCGCATGGTTCGGCAGCATGATGCCGCCGGAGCCGACGCGGATCTTCTTCGTGCCGCCGGCGATGTGGCCGATGACGACCGAGGTCGCCGAGCTGGCGATGCCGGGCATGCCGTGATGCTCCGCCAGCCAATAGCGATGGTAACCCCAGTCTTCGGCGTGCCGGGCTAGATCCAGTGAGTTGCTCAGGGATTCCGTGGCGGTGCTGCCGGCCGTGATTGGCGCCAGGTCGAGAATGGAGACGGGAATATGGGATAAACGATGCGATGAATCGTGTGAATGTTGTGGGTTGGGCATAAATACAAGCCTCCTTAGGCATGAAATAGATACGAAAGCCTAATTTCTATTATAATCGAATTTTAAGTAAATGAGAAAAACAATCACCAATCCGATAACAGTTATGAACAGGAGGAAATCACATGAGTGAACGTACTATGATCACGAATCCGATTTTAAGCGGTTTTAATCCGGATCCCTCGATTTTACGGGTCGGAGCCGACTACTATATCGCGACCTCCACCTTCGAGTGGTTTCCGGGCGTACAGATTCATCATTCCCGGGATCTTGTGCACTGGCAATTGATCGGTCATCCGCTGACACGGGTTTCGCAGCTTGACATGCTGGGTAATCCCGGGTCCTGCGGGGTATGGGCTCCGTGTCTCAGCTATGATAACGGTTTGTTTTATCTCATCTACACGGACGTCAAAAGCCGCCACGGCGCATTCAAGGACACCCCGAACTATCTGGTCACTGCCAGCGATATTCGCGGTCCATGGTCGGAACCGGTGTATTTAAACAGCAGCGGTTTTGACCCTTCCTTGTTCCACGACGATGATGGGCGCAAATGGCTGGTCAATATGCTGTGGGATCACCGGAAAGGAAAGAATCATTTTGCCGGCATCGTTCTGCAGGAATATGATCCGCAGCAACAGAAACTGGTTGGCCCGGTCAAGAATATCTTTCTAGGCACGGAGCTTAGGTTAACCGAAGGCCCGCATTTATATAAAAGAAACGGTTACTATTACTTGCTCACGGCGGAAGGGGGCACGTATTACGATCATGCGGTTACGATGGCCCGATCGCGCACGATCGACGGACCGTATGAAGTCGACCCGACCAATCCGATTCTGACGTCGTCGGGTAAACCGCATCTGGCATTGCAAAAGGCGGGGCACGCCTCGCTGGTTGAAACGCAAACGGGCGAGTGGTACATGGTACACCTAACCGGGCGGCCAACGAAAGACATCTATTGCACGCTTGGCCGGGAAACGGCGATCCAACGCGGTGTCTGGACGGAAGACAGCTGGTTCCGGCTGGAGACCGGCGGGAATGATCCGTTGGTCGAAGTGGATGCGCCTGCGTTGCCGCCGCATCCGTTCGAACCGGAGCCGGAGCGCGACGATTTCGACGCCGGGGGGTTCGAGCTCGGCGTTCACTGGAGCACGCTGCGCGTTCCGCCTACGGAGGATTGGTTGACCTTACGTGAGCGCCCCGGCTTCCTGCGCTTGTATGGCCGCGAGTCGATGAACTCGCTGTTCCGGCAAAGCTTGGTGGCTCGGCGGCAGCAGTCGTTTCATTGCCTGGCGGAGACCGTGGTGGAGTTCGAGCCGGAGACGTTCCAGCAGATGGCCGGCTTGACCGTCTTTTACGATACGAATGATCATGTCTACTTGCGGATCTCCCGGGATGAAACGAAGGGTAAGAGTCTAAATCTCATCCAGACAAAAGATGGGGTATACGACGAATTACTGGCAGAGGATATCTCGATTGAAGGTGCTTCACGTTGCTGGATGCGGGTTACCATCGAGCGGGAGTTGGCCCGTTTCTACTACAGCCTTGACGGGGAGACCTGGCTGGCCGTCGGCGAGGCGGTTGACGTGAGCCACTTGGCGGACGATCCGGCAGAGAAAGTACGCTTCACCGGCACCTTCCTCGGCGTATGCGCCCAGGACCTTAGCGGGATGCGCAAGCCTGCCGACTTCGACTATTTTATTTACAAGGAGCTCGATTAATTCACACCGAAGGGAGAGGACGTGGGATGTATTTAAGAGAGGTGACGCTCCTGAAAGACAATATGCCTTCATCGAGAGAATACCCGTTCTCTCTCCCGTTAGTCCGGAAGTTGAACAAGCTTCGTCTTAGCCGTCCGGTCACGTTTTTTGTCGGGGAGAATGGTTCAGGTAAATCCACCCTGCTGGAGGCGATCGCCTACCAATGCGGGTTTAATCCGGCCGGAGGCGGGAGAAATAACGTCTACGAGGTGGACCGGTCAGAATCTGCGCTCGGCGATTATATCCGCCTCTCATGGAATCCGAAAGTCACGAACGGCTTCTTTCTGCGGGCGGAATCGTTCTATTCGTTTGCCTCGCATATTGATGAGGTTGCGGCAACTCCGTCCTATGGAGGGCGATCTTTACACAGTCAATCGCATGGCGAATCGTTCCTCAGTCTGTTCAAGTACAGATTCGGCAGCCGAGGCATTTATCTGCTGGACGAACCGGAAGCCGCGTTGTCTCCAGCCCGGCAGCTGGCCTTGATGCGGATCATCCGAGATCTGTCGGGGCGAGCCCAGTTCTTGATCGCCACGCATTCGCCGATTCTGATGGGTTATCCGGATGCGGACATCTTAAATTTCGATGGAGATCAGCTGGATACGATTCGTTACGAGGATACGGATCATTACCAAATCACGCGCCGTTTCCTCGAAAACCGGAACAGCGTACTTCACACGCTGTTTGAGGATGAGGACGAGGATGACACGGTTTAGCCGAATAACGCCGATTTACGCGAAATAGCTGTAAAAATGCAGTTTTTGACTGTTTTTTTTCGGCCTAACCGCAAATAAGTCCAAAATACCAGCACTTTTGCAGGTATTTTGGACATTTGTCGATTTTACCCGCAAATAACTGCAGTTTTGCAGTTATTTGCTAAGCAACACGACAACAGCCCCCGGTCCGTTGGACCAGGGGCTGTTCAAGTTCCGCTTTATAAGAAGATCAACCTTTCACCGCGCCGGCAACAACGCCTTTGACGATGTATTTTTGCAGGAAGATAAAGACGATGATCGAAGGCAGCACGGCCATAACCATGGCGGTCATCGCGTATTGCCAGTCGGAGGTGTATTGTCCGACGAAGGTGTAGGCGGCCAGCGTTAGTGTCTTCGTTGTCGGCGAGCCGTTAACCATAAGCAATGGAAGCAGGAAGTCGTTCCAGATCCACATGACGTCGATGATGATGATCGTGGTGGTGACCGATTTCAACAGCGGGAAAATCACGCTGAAGAACAACCGGAAGCCGGAGGCGCCGTCGATTGTGGCGCTTTCGTCGATTTCCTTCGGAATCCCTTTCACGAAGCCGTGGTAGATGAATAGGGCGAGCGGAGCGCCGAAGCCCCAGTACAAAATGCCGAGTCCCCACGTGCTATCGGAGAGATGGAAGTTCTTCGCCATCTGCAGTACCGTCAGCATGATCGATTGGAACGGAATCAGCATCGGCATGATACAGATGAAGTAAATGATCGAGCTGGCTTTCGATTTCGTACGGGCCAGCTTGTACGCGGCGATGGACGAGATCAACACGATCCCGGCCAAGCCGAGGACGGTTATGACCGTATTGTTGAGGAACAGCCGCGGGTAGTTGATGAACTCCCAAACATAGCTATAGTTGGCAAAGGTTAATTTTTTCGGTAAAGCGATCACGTCGGTCATGACCTCGGAGAAGCTCTTCAATGAGTTGATGATGGTCAGGAACAACGGATACAGGAACAAGATTGAGAGGAGCACCATCACGATTTCCAGGACGATGCGGCCTGCACTATTCTTTTTCATTACGCCTCAACCTCCCTGCGTTTGAAGATAGTAAGCTGGATCACCGTAATAATCAGCACCGCTACGAAGAGAATCAGCGCTTTGGCTGTACCGTAGCCGTACAGGTTGTTCTGGAACGTATCGCGGTAAATGTCGTACGCCACGCTGTAAGTCGTACCGCCAGGGCCGCCGCCGGTCAAGGACAGAATGACGTCAAACACCTTGATCGAGTTGGTCAGCGCCATAAAGACGGAAATCGTAATCGATGGAGCCAGCAACGGCAGCGTGACATTAAAGAATCTGCGGATCGGGCCGGCACCGTCCACCGTAGCGGCTTCTTTCAAATCTTCCGGAACCGATTGCAAGCCCGCAATGTAGATCACCATGTAAAATCCGATCGATTGCCAGATCGATACGAACAACACCGAGATAAAAGCGAGTCCGGGTTCACCCAACCAGCTTAAGGCGAATACCCCCCAGCCGGTGCTGGCACCTAGCGATTCAAAGCCTTGCATGAAGATGAACTTCCAGATAAATCCGACGATAACCAAGCTGAGGATGTAAGGAATGAAGAAGGCTGCTCTGAGCCAGGTTGTCGTCTTCAGCTTCATATCGAGCACCAGCGCCAGCAAGATCGCCAGCACGTTGATCAGCACGATATAAAGGATGGCGTATTTGATCGTAAACCAGGCCGCATGCGAGAAATTCGCATCGCCCATAAAAATCTGCTTAAAGTTGTCGAGCCCGACAAATTTCGGATGCTTGGAGATCCCGTTCCATTTGGTCAGGGAATAACGTATCGTCATGATGAACGGATAATAGAAGACGGCGATGATGGAAATCAGAATCGGCAACGTGAATACGCCAAACTCCAATTTCTCGCCCCGTTTTCTCCCTAGTTTGAACATAATGGCACCTCTTTTTCGTGACGTATTGTTTAAAGATCGGGTGAGGTTGGTTCCCTGCACACCTTGACTTTTTCGGCTATAATGATTATAAAACAGCGGTATTGCCGCCAAAATGGATTTAAGAAAACAGTTAAGGGTAAAAAGGTGAACTCGCTTTTTTCCCCGACGTACTAGAAATGAGGGGCTATGTTCAACCGCATCTTAAGCACGCTAACGACGCTTACTGACCGGATTTCGCGCAGACTGGTCAATAAGCTTATTTTGTTGTTTACAACGATTATTATTCTGGTGGTTGGGCTCTTGACGGTCATCTCCTATCAGATGCTGGAGCGAGAATCGGTAAACCATAGCATGGCCAGCACGACAAACAACCTGAAGTTGATCAATCAGAAGCTGGAGGATTATCTCGCCGGCATCGAGCAGTTGTCCTTGCCGCAAATCCACTATGAAGAGATTCTGCAGGCGATTATGAACGAAGAATCGGATTATGCGTCGAAAATGTACCTGGAAGATTATTTGCGCGAGCTGTTCTATTCGCGAAATGACCTGGAGAGCATTTATCTGTACCTGATCGATCAGCAGAAATACTACGCCATCACGCGAGAAGCTTATAACATCACGGTTCGGTCGAGCTATCAAGAGGGGATCCCCGAGCAGCCTTGGTACAAGCAGGCGATGGAGAGCCGTCACAACCAGTCTTATCAGTCATTTATCGTTCCCGGGTCCAAGTCGGGGTATGTCATGAACGAGGAGCCTAGCTTTATGGGTTATCACCGTGTCTTGCGTTCCTTGGTGACCCGCGAACCGAAAGCGGTGATCTCGTTCTATTTAAAACCGACGGTTAAGGACCAGATTCTGAAGGATGTTCCATTCGAGAATGGCGAGCACTTGCTGTACCTGGATCCAAACAATGTCCCTTTTCATGTGGATGAGCCTGCTTTCCTGGATCAAGTGGGACAAGCGCCATGGCTTGCCCGGCTTGGGGAGGATGCGTTGATGAAGCCGCTGACCTGGACCGACGAGGCGGGCGATAAGTATTTAATCGTCTATAACATTGAAGCGAACGGGGGCTGGAAGCTGGTTAAACCGATCCCGTACAGCAATATCTACGCAGCCGCCAAGGCAACGCGAAATTTGGGGTATTTGATCGGTTTGATTTTTTTGCTGATTTCGCTCATTCTGGTCGCGTTATTCTCCAATAAAATTACGAGCCCGCTCAAAGATTTGTCGCTTCAGATGCGCCGCTTTAGCGAAGGGACCTTTGACGCGGAAATTCCGGTGAAGGGCCGGGATGAGATTGCCTATTTATCACGGCATTTCAACCGCATGGTACGGCGGACGAACGATTTGATCAATGAACGCTATAAGATGAAGCTGGTGGAGAAGAACGCCATCCTCAAAGCGCTGGAGGCGGAGATTAACCCGCACTTTTTGTATAACGCGCTGCAGGCGATTTCGACCAAAGCGTTGAAGAGCGGGGACGAGGAGGTGGCCGAGATGGTGGATGCCTTGGCATTAACCCTAAGATATTGCATAAGTGGAAAAGACATCGTAAACGCTAGGGAGGAGCTGAAGCACATCGAACGTTACCTCGCGCTGCAGAAAGCCCGGTTTGGCAGCCGTTTGCAGGTCACGGTCGAGTGGGAAGAGGCCCTCAAGGAGCTGCAAATTCCCAAGCTGTCCATTCAATCTCTGGTCGAAAACTCCATCAAGCACGGGCTGGAGAAAATGTCGAGCGGCATCTCCATACGGATCCACGCCGAGCTGGGCGACACCCATGCCGTGATTTCGGTGCGGGACAACGGTCCGGGCATTTCTCCGGATCGCATGGAGCAAATCCAAACTTCGTTCCGCCAGGAATGGGAGGAACAGGAGGGAGAGAACATCGGGCTCAAAAACCTGTATACCCGCCTGAAACTTCTCTATGGCGAAGAAGCCGAGCTGAGCATCCAAAGCGATAAGCAGGGTACGGAGATGCGGATGATGATACCGCGGGGGGGCAGCAGTCATGTATAAAGTGTTGATTATCGACGACGAGGAACCGCTTCGCGAAGCGATTCGGATTTTGGGGAATTGGCAGGACCTTGAGGTTGATGAGATTTGGGAAGCGACTGACGGTAAGGCGGGGCTTGCGATGCTGGAACAGCACAAGCCGGATATCGTCATGGTCGACATGAAGATGCCTGAGCTGAACGGGGTCGAATTTTTGCAAATCGTGGAGCAGGAGTATCCCGAACTGTTGACGATCGTCATCAGCGGGTATAACGACTTTGAATTCACCCGTCAAGCGATCCATGCCAGAGTGGTGGACTATCTGCTGAAGCCGGTCAATCGCCAGGATTTGAACCAGGCGCTTCGCAAAGCGGTTGACGTGCTTCAGGCCAAACGTCAGATCCAAAGCGAATCGATCACCCGGAATATTGCCTTTAATATGTCGCTTCCAAAATTGAAAGAGAAAATCTATCTGTCGATTATTGAGCGCAGCTTTAAGAAGCAAAGCAATCAGGCGTTTCTGCCATTGATTGGGGCCGATCATCAAGATCATCGGTTTGGCGTGCTCGTCCTGCGGATCATGAATATGGAGGCCGTAAAGGACAGCCGGTTTAATCGCGACCGAGAGCTGCTGTATTTCGCCGTGGCAAACGTTATCAACGATGTCGCCGTGGACAGCCTGCAATGCTTCAGCTTCGCCAATCCGAAGCAAGAGCGGGAAATGATTGCGGTCTATACGGCGCGAGGGGGATACCCGCAAGAGATTGCCTTCCGTTCGGGGGAGTTGATGCGGAAAGTGGCCTCCACCTTAAGCGACTTGTTTGGGGTGCTGGTTGCGGGAGGCATCGGGCGATATTGCGAGGATGTAATGGATCTAGCCGCCTCCTATGAAGAGGCGATCGCCGGCATCCAGGGCATCGATTTGTTGAAGCTCAAAGGAAATGCCGTCATCGGGGAATCGGACAAGTCGACGGTTAAGGAGACGTTCTCCTTCTCCAGCCGCATGCCGATTCTGCGCGGGGCCCTGGAGGCGGGCAATCTCAACCATGCCAAATCGGTTATGTCTGAATTCGCCAAGAGTATTCGAGTTTCCGGCTTCTTCAGCATCGGTGCCGCTGACCGGATCCTGCGGGAAATTGTCGTGCTGATGAACGATACGGCTTCGGAGCTTCGTGTTCCGGCGGACAAGCTTCCTTCCTCCGGGGGAGATCGATCGCTGCAGGCGCTGGGGTTGCGAACGGATTTTGCCACGTTTGACCAGTTCGAAGCCTTGCTGCTGGAGTTGGCCGAGTATTATCACGAGCAAGTCCGTCGGTCGATGGCCGCGGGCCGTCCGTTCAGTGTCGAAGATATCAAGGAGTATATCGACAATCACTATTTTGAGGACATCAAAATTTCGATGTTCACGGAGAAGTATTTTCTGAGCCGCGAGTATTTGATGAAGCTATTCAAGCAACAATATGGCTGCGGGATCCACGAATATGTGCAGAAGGTTCGCATGGACAAGGCCAAAGAACTGTTGGACGACTCCATGCTTAAAATCCAGGAAATCTCCGAAATGCTGGGCTATAAAGACAAGAACTATTTTAGCAAGGCGTTCCGGAATTACTATGACCCGTCGCCTTCCGAATACCGTCAGCAGCAGGAGGAAAGGGTCAAAAAGTGAACTCGCAGGAGGACTCCACTTTTTTACCCTTAAATCACCACATATCTACATTTTTTCACCCGAGCCTTTTCTTTAGAATAAGGAGCATAACCAATGATCAACAAAAAGAAAGTGGGGGCGTTAGTTAATGAAGAAGAAAATCCTGGCCTTATCGTTCAGCCTGGTGCTGCTTATGGGCCTGTTATCCGCATGCGGAGGCAACAATAACGCGGCGAATAACGGAGCGAACAACGCGGGTGCCGGCAATGGCGCTGCAACGGATGATTCCAAACCGGTCACGATCAACATGTTTACGGCTTCTCCGGAATATACCGATGCGTTTAACGCCTACATTGCGGAATATAAGAAAGTGAAGCCAAACGTGACGATCAACCTGGAGATCATGCAGGCGGACTACAACACGGTATTGAAATCGAGAATCGCGGCTGGCAGTACGCCTGACGTATTCCAAACGACGGCAGGCGGCGATATCGACACCTTTGCAGAATATAGCGCGGATTTGACGGATCAACCGCTGGCTGCTGCCATGACGGACGCCGTTCGTGCGAATATGACTTCTTCCGACGGAAAGGTTCTGGGTCTGCCGGTCAAAGGCAACCTGTTCTCCATCATCTACAACAAGAAACTGCTGGATGAAGCAGGGGTTACAACTTTCCCGAAAACGACGGCCGAGCTGGATGACGCGATCGCTAAGCTCGAAGCTAAAGGCATCACGCCTTTCGCAAATGCGTATAAGGAATGGTGGGTATGGAAGCACGTATTCCAGCATTTCGTGAACGCAGCAGCTCAAGACGCTGGGGTAACGACGCAAGACCTGGTTAATAGCTTTATTGCTGGGGATGTCAAAATCAAAGATTACCCTGTCCTGTACAACAACTTCTTTAGCTTCATTGATACGACGGTGAAACATGGTACCGACAAGCCGCTGGAACGCGACAGCAATGCGCAAGTCAGTGACTTCGCATCCGGCAAAGCAGCCATCATGATCGGTAAAGGCGCATGGGACGAAGAAGCAATCAAGAAAATTACTCCGGACATCCAAATCGGCATCGCGGGTTATCCGGTCAGCGACAAAGCAGAGCAAGCAACGATCATCACCGGTGCGGACCAAGCTTTGCGCATTAATAAAGATTCCGCAGTTGTGAACGAAACAATTGAATTCTTTAACTGGTTGTACACGTCCGAATACGGCAAGAACTGGTTCTCTACTGTAGCGAAGGTTATTCCGCCGATCAAGGATGCTCCTCTTCCTGATTTGGATATGCCGAAGCAAATGAACGAAATCCTGAAATCGGAGCCGTCGGGCGACCTGGCGATCAACTACTCGCTGGATACGTTCCATCAAAAATTCGGCGAGATCATGCAAGCCTACATCGGCGGCAGCAAGTCGAAGGATCAAGCGGTAACGGAAATCGAACAAGCTTGGGTACAACTGGGTTCGGCTCAATAATATCGAAAGTCTCGGTTGTTCCTTAACCACAAATGAACCCAGCACCACCTCCGGTGCTGGGTTTTGTTTTTACTTATGACGGTTGAAGGGGAGTGTGAAGGTGATGAGCAGAATCGCGATTCGGGAAAATGGCTTACATCTGGTATTGGAGGTAACCCAGGAGCAGGATGTGCGGCTGCTTCATTTTGGGGCAAATGCGCTGGACGAGGCGCGGATCCGGGAGGAGCGCAAACCGGGCTTCCGCCTGATGGAGCTGCAGCTTACGGGAGAGGACCGGGACGAATACCATGGGCGAACCCATCGGGCATCCTACCCGGGGCTGCGGATGGTTTACGCCGGCCATACGAACGGCCGCAACGAATTCGGGCGGAAGCTGGAGGTTGCCCTGCGCGACCCGAAGACCGGGCTGGAGGCCGTGCAGCACGTGCAATTTTACGATGGGGTGCAGACGGTCCGGGCCTGGGTGGAATTGTTTAATGCCGGTTCGGCGGCGGTGGGCGTCGAATATGTCTCTTCCTTCGCATTGACCGGCCTGGATAAGGAAGGCGGACAGGATCGGGACGACAAAATGGTATTGTCCATTCCCCATACCGGATGGCAAAGCGAGCTGCAATGGCGGGCTTACCGTTTACCAGAGCTGGGGTTATCCCATTTAACCGATCGCAGCTCCAAGCGGATCACCTGTAGCAATACGGGCTCCTGGTCGGCGGCTGAGCATATTCCAATGGCGGTGCTGGAGAACCGGGAAACGAACACCAGCCTGTTCTGGCAAATCGAGCACAACGGTTCTTGGCATTGGGAAATCTTCGACCAGGTTGATCAGTTGACCTTGCTCCTCAGCGGCCCGACTGAACACGATAACCACTGGTGGGTATCGCTCGCGCCGGGGGAGCGGTTCGTCAGCGTTCCGGTCGCGGTTGGAGCGACCAATGGCGGCTTCGAAGCGGCGATCGGGCAACTGACCGCTTATCGTCGCCGGATTCGCCGGCCAAACGATGATAACCGGGAGCTGCGGATTATTTTCAACGATTACATGAACTGCCTTTGGGGCTCGCCGACGACGGAAAAGCTGCTGCCGTTAATCGACGCCGCTGCCGAAACGGGCTGCGAATATTTCTGTATCGATGCCGGCTGGTACGCTCCAGGCGAATGGTGGGACGGCGTCGGCGAATGGCTGCCGTCTTCGGAGCGGTTCCCGGAAGGGATCAAGTACGTGTTGGACTATATCCGGGGCAAAGGCATGGTGCCGGGCTTGTGGCTCGAGCTGGAGGTGATGGGCATCAACAGTCCGAAGTTGGCAGACACCGATGATAGCTGGTTCTTCCTGCGGCATGGCAAGCGGGTGATGGACCGCAGCCGGTACCAACTGGATTACCGCAACCCGAAGGTAGTGGCCCATGCCGATGAGGTCATTCGCCGGTTAGTGGAGGATTACGGGGTCGGTTACATTAAGATGGATTACAATATTAACGCCGGGATCGGGACGGAAGCGGCTGCGGATAGCTTCGGCGACGGGTTGCTGCAGCATAACCGCGCGTACCTCGCTTGGCTTGACCGTATTTTCGCGCGGTATCCGGAGCTTGTGATCGAGAACTGCTCCAGCGGCGGGATGCGGATGGATTACGCGATGTTGAGCCGTCATAGCATCCAGTCGACCAGCGATCAGGAGAACTATGTGAACTATGCGGCGATCGCCGCCGCATCCCCTTCGGCACTGACGCCGGAGCAATCCGCCATCTGGTCGTACCCGCTGCGGGAAGGTGACGACGAGGAGGTCGTCTTCAACATGGTCAATGCGCTGTTGCTGCGCGTGCACCAAAGCGGCCATCTCGCTGAACTAAGCCCGCGACGCCGGGCACTTGTGAAGGAAGCGCTGGATTACTACAAGGCGATTCGCGCGGATATTCCGGAAGCGTTGCCGTTCTGGCCGCTGGGGTTGCCGAAGCAACAGGATGATTGGGTCAGCCTGGGGTTGCAACGGCCGGGAAGCGATAAGGTTTACTTGGCCGTGTGGCGAACCCGCGGGGAGACTTCGTCTCAGATCCTGCCGCTTTCAAAGCTGCAAGGGGAGACGCTGGATATTCGGTGCGCATATCCGCAAGACTTGGATTGCGCCTGGAGCTGGGATTCCGCGGCGGGTCAGCTAACGGTGACCCTGCCGCTTGCACCTTCCGCTCGATTGTTTGAGATTCGTCGCCGCAAGCCGTAACGGAACTCGTATGAAAGATCCGCATCGCTGCTTATCGCAGGGATGCGGATTTTTTATGTGGGCGGGGGAGTTGGGGGTAGTAGGTAGACCGAGGTTGGACACCAAGTGAGGTTATTCTATCGTGCGGGCATGTTTCGGAGTGGCGGGGGCGATGCTAAGGGGGCTACGGCACGATTCCGGGTTCAACTCCGAATGGGTTGTACTTCTATTGTTGACATGAAACCTAATGGTGTCATATAATCGTTTTATTAGGAAACCATTTGGTTTCATATAAATCCAATAAATATTTTGGCAAAGAGGAGAATAGATGATGGATCAAAATAACACAGGCAAGCTGCCGGACATTCGGCATACGATTCTGCTAAATGCACCCATCTCCCGGGTATGGGAGGCGGTTGCAACGTCGGAGGGGATTGCGGCCTGGTTCATGCCGAATACCTTCCAGCCGGTAGAGGGGTATGAATTTGTCCTGCATGCCGGTCCCTTCGGGGATTCCCCCTGCAAGGTGACAGTCCTGGATCCGCCGCGCCGGTTATCGTTTCATTGGGGCAAGGATTGGACGCTCACGTTTGAACTGGAAGAGAAGGACAATCAAACGGAATTCACGTTGATTCACGGCGGCTGGACCGCCGACCAAGTTACCGAGTTCGGCCAACCGCACGAAGTCGTTCGCGGCAACATGGATCAAGGCTGGGCCGGTATGGTGGGCAAGCTGGCCGAATACGTTCGGGTGTAAGCCATGGGGGAGGCGGCCTCTGCAAAACACGACGTGTTCCAGGCGATCGCGGACCCGACGCGCCGGGAGCTGCTGCAGCTTCTAGGCGGGCGGGAACTGCCGCTGAAGGATATCAGCGGCCGGTTTCCGATGAGCCGTACGGCAGTATCCAAGCATCTGCGCATCTTGGCCGAAGCCGGACTTGTGCAGGAGCGCAAGGTCGGGCGGGAGACGCGTTATCGTCTGGAGGCGGATCCGCTGCTGGAACTAAAGCGTTGGTTGGAGTACTACGAGCGTTTCTGGGAGAACAAGCTGTCCTTGCTCAAGCATTATGTCGAAACCGATCCGGACGCAGAGCCGGCGGGGCTTCGCCCCGTTCCTCCGCCGTCGACAGGCAGTACAAACGAATCCCCGGGCCACTAGGCCGGGGGATTTTTGGGTTGTCTGCTTCTCGATTTGGTATATAATGGGTTTGTATTCATTCAAATTGTACCTATCCTACCAAATCGTTAAGGAGGTTGTTGACATGAAGTACGCCAGTTTGGGAAGAACCGGATTGAAGGTGAGCCGTCTGTGTCTGGGGACGATGAATTTTGGTCCGACGACGGATGAGAAGGAAGCGTTTAAGATCATGGACGCGGCGATCGATGCCGGCGTCAATTTCTTTGATACGGCCAACGTCTACGGTGGAGTTGAGCATCGCGGCTGGACCGAGGAGATCATCGGGCGCTGGTTCGCGCAAGGCGGCGGCCGGAGAGAGAAGGTAGTGCTGGCTACGAAGGTATACGGGGCCATGAGCGATCCGGCAGTAGACCCGAATGAAGGCGCTTCCGGCTTGTCGGCTTATAAAATTCGCCGCCACCTGGACGATTCGCTGCGGCGGCTCGGCACGGACCATATCGAACTGTACCAGATGCATCATGTCGACCGGAACGTGACCTGGGAGGAGTTATGGAATGCCTTTGAGGTAGCGCAAAAACAAGGCAAGATCGGTTACGTCGGCTCCAGCAATTTCGCCGGGCGTGATCTTGTAAAGGCGCAATATGAAGCCAAAACCCGTGGGGCGCTGGGGCTGGTATCCGAGCAGCATAAATACAGTCTGCTTTGCCGCTTGCCGGAATTGGAGGTTCTGCCGGCGGCCGAAGAGCTGGGAATCGGCGTTATTCCGTGGAGTCCGCTGGACGGCGGTATTCTCGGGGGCAATTTGAATCCGCAGCCTGGTTCGCGAACGGCCAGACAGGTTGAACGGGTCGAAAAGCTGCGTCCCCAGTTGGAACGGTTCAGCAAACTATGCAACGAACTAGGCGAATCGGAGGCTACGGTGGCCTTGGCCTGGACGCTAGCCCATCCTGCGGTGACGGCGCCGATTATCGGGCCGCGGACCTTGCAGCAATTCGAGGAGTCGCTGCGGGTTGTTGACGTTGAGCTGAACGAGGAGACGCTGAAGGCGATTGACGAGATCTTCCCGGGTCCGGGCGGAGAAGCGCCTAAAGCCTATGCATGGTAATACGACGAAGGAGAATTTGGTGATGATTCGATACGAACGAGGCACGGAGCTGGAAATGGGGGCGATCTATCAGGCTTTTCTGCGTGGATTTGCCGATTACATCATCCAATTTAACCTGACCGAAGCGGAGTTTGCGGAGCGGTTTTTCGGTCCGGAAGGCAACGCGCTGGAGCATTCCTTCGTGGCTCTCGACGGAGAAGAACCTGTAGGTGTTGTCCTAGGCGGCAACAAGGTTTATGAATCCGTCCAGACCCTTCGCTGCGGTGCGCTGGCCGTAAGCCCGGAATACCGGGGCAAGGGCGTAAGCGCGGGGCTGATGGATCTGCACCGAGAAGAAGCGGAGCGGGCTGGATGCAAGCAACTGTTCTTGGAAGTCATTGCCGGGAACGACCGGGCGATCGCTTTTTACCTGAAGAGAGGATACCGCCGCGTTTACGACGTCTCGTTCTACACGCTCCCCGATGCATCCCGATTGGAGGCCCCGCTTGGGGCTTCCGCGGGAGGATCGGTAGAGCGGATCGAGTTTGAGGCGTTTGCCGACATGGTGGATGCTTGGAAGTATTTTCACATTAACTGGCAGAACGACTTGGAATACCAGCAACTGAGTTCTTCCAACGCATATTATGGTTTCCGGGTGGACGGCGAATGGGTAGGGGGGCTCTCCATCAGTTCGAGCGGCAAGATCAGCCTGCTGATCGTTAGCCACCGGTATCGAGGGAAGGGCATTGCCACCCGGTTGCTAAACGCCGCCCGCGAGGAGCTGGGTTTTGTGAAATTCACCGCCTCCACTCCCGACAATGCGTTGCTAGAAGGATTCCTGGATCGGCATGGATTCGTGCGCGATAAGATTCGCCTGCATGAGATGTACCTTCGCTTATAAAAAATGAGCGTACCGGACCTGAAGTGTTGACACCAGACTTGGATATCGTTTATCATCATGTAGACCGATCGGTCTAATCTATGCGGAAAGGTACCGGTGCGCATGTCCAATCAGAACCCAACCCGGCAGCTGCTGATCGAAACGACGGCAAAGCTGTTGCAGAACCAAGGCTATAACGCAACGGGCCTGAATCAAATCACCCAAATGAGCGGTGCGCCTAAAGGGTCATTGTATTACCATTTCCCTGAAGGCAAAGAGCAGCTTGCGTGTGAAGCCGTAAGTTATACGAAGAACGTAACGTTAGCGAGTCTTCGCTCGGTACTGGATGCGACATCGGATGCAGTCGGGGCCGTGCAAGCCTTGCTGACCCTCATTGCGGATAACTATGACCGCGAGGATGCGGAGCTGGGGGTGCCGATTGGCATCATCGCTCATGAGACCGCCCGCAGTAACGAGAATATACGTCAAGCCTGCTGCGGAGTATATAACGCCTGGATTGCCGAATTCGAGAAGAAGTTTACCGCCTCCGGCTTTAGCGCGGAAGAATCGGCCGACCTTGCGCTCCTCATCAACGGGATCGTGGAAGGCTCGATCATCATGTGTCTGACGCAGAAGAGCAGCCAGCCCCTGCGTACGGCAGCCCGACTGATTCCGCGACTCTTTCCATCCTGAACCTTTCGGTTCTAGGACCTTCGGGTGGAGGAGGAAGGAGTTTCACGGTGTTATATTTTAAATTTTATATATAGAATGGTCTAATAGGAAAGCGAGTCAAACTCCAAGGCAAGCCTTGCCTTGTTCATATATAAACCTTACTAGAGACAAAAAGTCCAAAATAGGAAGATGTGGAGGTAACCCTACAAATGAATACGTCAACGCTGACATCGGGTCAAGGATCCGGTGTGGAAGGGATCAGGCGTCTGCCGATTACGATTGCCCTGGTCATTGGGGCCTTTGTGTCCATTTTGAACGAAACTTTGCTGAACGTAGCCTACACCGACCTCATGCAGGAGCTGAAGGTGGGGGCTTCAACCATACAATGGCTTTCTACTTCTTATATGTTAGTGATCGGGATTCTGGTGCCCATTACGGCGCTGTTGATCCAATGGTTTACGACTAGGCAGATGTTCCTGTCGGCGATGATCCTGTTCCTGATCGGAACCGTCGTCTGCGGGATCGCGCCTTCGTTTGCCGTGCTGCTGTTAGGGCGGATCATTCAGGCGATCGGGACGGGGCTGCTGCTCCCGGTGATGATGAACACCATTCTGACGATCTATCCTCCTGAAAAAAGAGGCGCGGCCATGGGCACCATCGGCCTGGTCATCATGTTTGGTCCAGCGATCGGCCCTACCTTGTCCGGTCTCATCTTGGACGCATTGGATTGGCGCTGGCTGTTTTATCTGGTCATCCCTTTAGCGGTGCTATCCATCGTCTACGGCGCGCTTTATTTGCGGAACGTCTCGGAACTGACGAAGCCGCGGGTGGATCTGCTGTCTATTCTGCTGTCGACGGTCGGCTTCGGCGGTATCGTGTATGGCTTCAGCCATGCAGGGGAAGGGGAAGGCTGGTCAAGTCCGGTCGTTTATGCCTGCTTGATTGTTGGATTTATCGCTTTGGTTTTATTCGTCTGGCGGCAATTGAAAGTCTCCGAGCCAACTCTGGACGTTCGCGTCTTTAAATACCCGATGTTCGCTTTATCGGCGGTGCTGCTGATGGTCATGATGATGACATTGTTCTCAACGCTGATCATCCTGCCGATGTACCTCCAAGGAGCACTGCTGTTGGCACCGTTCGCAGCCGGGCTCGTGCTGCTTCCCGGCGGGGTTATCAACGGCCTGATGTCGCCGGTAGCGGGCAGACTGTTTGATAAATTCGGCCCACGCGCGTTGATCGCGCCGGGACTTATCATCGTTATTGCCACGCTGTGGTTCATGCGCGGACTGACGACGGGCAGCTCGACCGGCGAGGTTATTACTCTGCATATCACGCTGCTGATCGGTATTTCGCTGGTCATGATGCCGGGGCAAACGACGGGGCTGAACCAGCTGCCGCGCAGTTTGTATCCGCATGGCACCGCGATCATGAACACGCTGCAGCAGGTGTCCGGCGCGATCGGCACCGCGCTGTTCATCAGCATTTTCTCGCACGGCCAGGAGCGTTACCTGAAAACAGCGGCCAATCCGCAGGATCCGGCGGAGCTTGGAAACGCGCTGGTGTCCGGGATGCAAAATGCCTTTACGATTTCCATGTACGTCGGCGTGGTGGCGCTGTTGATCGGCTTGTTCCTGCGGCGTACCTACGCGCCGGATGAAGCGCAAGAAGCGGCGGCCGACCATCCGGAATTCAAGCCGGAGGTTCAACCGGAAGTGCGTTAATCCGTAAGGATGAACTGCATATCTTTCACAGTGCCAAAGGATCGAGGGGGGGATTCACCCTACTCGGTCCTTTTATCTTTTTTATGGCAAAAGAGATTTTTAAGCATCCTATCTTACTTTTTTGAATTATACTTCCATTTGATAATCAAGTTTAGTATAAAGACCACAATTAATAATGCTAATAATATATTTGTTGTGGTGAGGGTAATGCTTAATTCGTCAATATTATTAGATATTTCACTTATTCTAACCCCAGAATTCGAATCGAATCTTGTGATGCTATTTGCTATATCCTTAAGATCTTGAATGATTTGAGAACTATCCAAAGCCACCGCTCCTTTCTATTAAAATAAACATTTGCTATATAAAATTATCACAAAAGGGATAAAATAGCAATTTTGCTATTTACTAATCCATATTTTGGTAGTATTACTTACTGGTAAAAATATACATGGGAGGTATTAGCAATGAAGAATTAGCTCTGTTTACACTGGTCTCTGTATTACTATTCACGTTTGCAGGAGGAGCTTCTGCTAAGGAAGAACAGATCCATACCGTAAAACTAAATGACATCAGCGTTGAATTACCTTATGATCCTAATTTGTACGATTTTGTTAGGAACGAAACTTCCACTGAAGTAACAGTAACAGTTATTGAGAGATCTTCTGGAAAAGTTGAGACAACAATAGGAGAGTTGAAAGATAACAATTATATTACTAGAGAAATTGCTCCAGCTGCTACTGACATCAAAACTATTTATCAGGACTATAACGATGGGTTTGCAATTGCGAGACTATACGCTGTTCTTTCAGTCTATAGTTCAGGTTCTTTTGGGCAAATTAATTCTGTGTTAGATACTTATTGGGCTAATGTAGGAGACGGCGTCTATACTATTGAAGATGCCCATGCAAATTCAGTTAGCGGTACGGGAAAATTCCCTACTAATAAGATCTCAGTGTCAGGTACCGCAGTAATTGATGTTGCTTTTGATCAAACAGGAGGTTTTGACCTAGCAGGTATAGGATATAGTTTAACTACTTCAAATCATTTCCGTAAGGCTATTCAAAAAGGTTACACATACACTTACGGTAACTAAAAAAAAGAAATTTCATTAGCAAGTTTCCGGAGCAACTCGATCCTTATGGAGAGAGTTGCTTTAATTATGGTTATGGATGTTTACTTATGACCAAATGTGAACATTCTGGAAAACTTGCGGATTTCGATTGAACATCGGGCGGTGAACAGGGATGATGGCATAGGAACAAGATCCATTCTGAACGGGAGTGAGTCGATGATATCCACATCTTCCCGCATGATCGGCGTGTTGCTGGCGCAAGTCGGCACGCCGTCTGAGCCGACCGCCAAGGCGGTACGGCCCTTTTTGCGCCGTTTTCTATCCGATCGGCGCGTCATCGATTACCCGCCGTTGCTGTGGCAGCCGCTGCTGCGCGGCGTGATCCTGGCCGTCCGCCCGAAGCGCTCGGCCAGATTGTACGCTAGCATTTGGGGGGACGAAGGGTCGCCCTTGCTTTCGATCTCGCGCCTCCAGCAAGCCGGCCTGCAGCAGCGGCTCGGCGACCGTTATAAGGTCGAGCTGGGCTTCGCCTACAGCGAACCGGACATCGCCCAGGCGATGAGCCGCCTGGAAGCGGCGGGGGTGGACCGCATCCTCGTCCTGCCGCTGTACCCGCAGTACTCGTCAACGACCACCGCCGCTATCTATGATGCGGGTTGCTTCGCTGCCCTCGGCAAGGATCGGCGCACGGGGCCCTCCGCGAAGCGGTTCGTACCGGAGCTGCGCCTGGCGGGTGCGTTCTTCGACCATCCCGGCTACATTCGCGCAATGCAAATGCATCTAACGTCGCTGCTGCAGCGCCTTCCCCAACCGCCGGACCGGTTCCTGCTCAGCTTTCACGGCATTCCGCAGCGTTATGCGAATGGCGGCGACCCGTACCCGGAGCAGTGCCGGGAAACCGCGCGCCTTTTGGCGGAGGCCATGGGCTGGACGTCGGAGCAATGGGACCTTGCGTACCAATCGCGGTTTGGTCCGGAAACCTGGCTGGGCCCCTCCACGGGAGAACAACTGCAGCGTTTGGCCGACAGCGGGGCGAAACGCCCGCTGGTCTACGCGCCCGGGTTTGTGACCGACTGTCTGGAGACGCTGCATGAACTGGGGGTCGAAGCGAGGGAGGACTTCGCTGCCCGAACCGAAGGCGCTACGGGTGGCGACGGTTTAACGGTCGCCCCTTGCCTGAACGATCAGCAGGAATGGCTGGATCTCCTAGCGGAGGTTGTGCGCAATAACGCGAAGGGTTGGACGGACACCTGAGCAAGTCGGAAACAGTAGGCATTTAAAGGGAAGACATGCGAACGGAATGGCTATACTGTCAACAAGAGAGTACATAAGGAAAAGGGGTATCTGTTTTTATGGAACGTTTTTTTAAACTAAAAGAACACGGAACAACCATCAGAACCGAGCTGCTCGCCGGGTTAACCACCTTTTTGGCGATGGCTTACATCCTGGTGGTCAACCCCGCGGTGCTTAGCGCCGCGGGTGTTCCGTTTGATCAAGTTTTCATGGCGACGGTCATTGCTGCCGTAACAGGCACGCTGTTTATGGCGCTGTTCGCCGGTCATCCGATCGCCATTGCGCCCGGCATGGGGTTAAACGCCTATTTTACCAGCGTAGTGGCCAGCACTGGTTTGTCTTATCAGACCGTGCTCGGCACGGTGTTTTTTGCCGGCGTGCTGTTTCTGCTGTTGAGCTTGACCCGGTTGCGGGAAGCGTTAATTCGCGCGATTCCCGATTCGTTAAAGTTCGGGATTACCGCGGGAATCGGGTTATTCATAGCTTTTCTAGGCCTAAAAATGTCCGGTATCGTTGTGGCCAATCCAGACAATCTGGTCACTTTCGGCGATTTGCACCGTTCGGTGACCTTACTGACCTTGTTTGGTGTATTTGTCACGCTTGTCCTAATGGCCCGCCGCATTCCCGGCGCGTTGTTCATCGGTATGGCGCTGACCGCGGTGCTCGGCTATTTCACCGGCCAGCTGAAATTGGACGGCTTTGTCTCTGTACCTCCGGCCCCAGTGTTCTTCGACCTGGATTTGTCCGGCGTCTTTAGCCAAGGGTTATATACGACCGTATTCGCGTTTTTGCTCGTGACGTTGTTCGATACGACCGGCACGCTGATCGGCGTCACCGAGCAAACCGGCGCAATGAAGAACGGAGAGCTTCCGCGGGCCAAGGCCGCGCTGCTTGCGGATGCGACGGCAACCACCGTCGGCTCGATGTTCGGCACCAGCCCGACGACCGCCTTCATTGAATCGACGACCGGCGTGGCTGCAGGCGGCCGCACAGGGCTGACGTCGCTCGTCGTAGCGGTTTTGTTTCTGTTGTCGATGTTCATCTCGCCGCTGGTCGGAGCGATCTCGGGTTTGCCGGCCATCACCGCCCCCGCGCTGATCATCGTCGGATGTTTCATGATGGAAGGGCTGGCCCGGATTCAATGGAAATCGTTCGACGAGGCGTTTCCGGCCTTTGCCATTCTCTTGATGATGCCGCTCACCGCGAGCATCGCCACCGGCATCGCCGTCGGGTTCATTACGTATCCCGTGATGAAGCTGGTCAGCGGAAAAGGCCGGGAAGTTCATCCGCTGCTTTACGTATTTGGCGTGATCTTCGTGATCCAGCTGGCTTTTTTCCCGGCGCACTAAGGAAATGAAGAAGATTTTGTTACCCGTTTTAACCTGGGTGAGACCCTTTTTTCGGCGGGCCGTCATATAATGAACGTGTAAGCCATACAATGGATATCCTGAGGCGATTCGATCGCCTGATGTGCTGAACATGGAAAGGCGGACCTGAGATGAAAAACTGGTTTGCAGCGCTGCTTCCATTAGCGCTGGTTGTGATGTTGCCTGCGTTCGACGCCAAGGCACCGGCATCGGCAGGATTCCTTGCTGGAGCGGGGAACCAAACGGCAGCTGTCGGGACGGCGGAGATCCGGGTCCCGGAGACGATCACGGTCTATTTGAGCGCAGTCGATCTTGGAACCGACGGTGGAACGCTGACCGGAGATCCGATCTTGTGGTATCAGGGGGAAGAAGCGTCGGCCATCTTCGCTGAACGCGAACCGGATGCCGGGATCGATGGACCGCCGGACGGCTATTATATCGTGAATGACACCGAGGAAACGATCGCGTACCCCGTTTCTCCGAATGCCGAGGTTCGGCTGCAGATTTATGACCGCACCGGTCAACCGGAGGATATCGAGATCGTGGGGGATGAAGCGGTATCCTTGCAGAAATTCAGCGAGTTGTTCCGGAATACGGATCTGCTCGACCTTAGCCAATTCCCTTATCATCTGACTCTTAAGGACGGCCAAGTCGTGCGGATCGTGCAGCAATACGTTCCTTAACGCGAAACTTCCCTCGCCAAAATTAAGAAGCCCAAAGCCGGAGATCGATTCCGGCTTTTTTTATGTCAATGTTTGTCAACAAAAACGTGTAGCACTATTTTGTGATTGTAGTATAATATTTCCTTAGACGTAGTGCTTTGTACCTAAAATTTCCCGGTCAGTGGGGTTAGGGTTAATCCTCATATCAAGGGGGTAAGGAAACGCATGGACACCCATCAACTTCATAACAAGAACGTCTGGATGCTGAGGCTGCTCGCCGGCTTTTTTGCCGTTTCCAGCTTGCTCCTTATGATTGTTAACCGGAACCTCGATGCGGAAATCCCGCTTCTGGGCGGTTCGATGCTCTTGGTGCTGGGCGGAATGGTCGGCAGCCGCAAATGGCCGTATTTTACGATGGTACTGACCATCGTCATGCTGTCCGTTTATCTCAACGTAATGGTCATGAAGGACATGACCGTGACGAGTTATATATTTTTGGGATTGCTGCCGCTCCTCAGCTTGATTTATCTCAATTATGCGGCGGTTGTCTTGGCAGGCACGCTTCATCTGGTGTCGGGGTTATATTATGTATTTGCCCACAGGGAGCTCTTATTCAGCGGACAATTGAATCTGAACGACGCAATGTATTTCTTGGTTTACGGATTGTTTATCCTTTTGTTCACGGTCATCTACATCCTGGTAACTAAGAAATTGTCCCAACGCGCCGAAGACAGCGAACAGCGTTTGCGCGATATCCTTGAAAGCGTATCCGTTGGAATCTGGACCTATGATTTCAGCACGATGGAACTTGAGGTCTCCGACGGTTTTGAGCAAATTACCGGGTATTCGAACCAAAGCTTGAAGGGTCAGGTCACCCGATTGCAGGCGATGATCCACCCTGAGGATCTAGGCTTGTTCTACGAGGTCCAGCAGGAATTGATTATCCAAAGGTCCAGCTCGGTGATCGAGTGCCGGATCGTTCGGCCGGACGGGGAGATCAAATGGATTCAGGGCCGAGGGCGGCCCCATTTCAACTCGCTTGGGAACCTCGTGCGCCTGGAAGGAGTCGTCATCGAAATTACCGAGCGGAAGCATCTGGAGGAAACGATTCATTTCTTGGCGTTTCACGATGAGCTGACCGGACTAGCGAACCGGACGAAGTTTGCCTCAAGATTTGCAGAAGTGAAGGGGCAGGGCGAGCCGGTGGCGTTGATGTTTCTGGACCTGGACAATTTTAAGGAAGTGAACGACACTTTTGGGCATGAAGCCGGGGATGAATTGTTAAAGCATATCGCTGGCCGGCTTGTTTCTTTGGTGCGGTCCGAGGATATGGTGTGCCGCTTGGGCGGGGATGAATTCGTCATTTTATTAGTGGATTTGAGTGAGGACGGAGTCTTAAAAGTCATGGAACGCATTCGGACAAGCCTGGCTGAAGGTTATATATACCGCGGAATCCAAGTTGGCGTTTCGGCAAGTATAGGCATTAGTATGTCGCCGGACGGGGATGCCAGCTTGGAGGACATGCTCCGACTTGCCGATGCCACGATGTATGACGTTAAACGGGGCGGCGACTCCATCCGGCTTACCGCCGAACGGAACATGCCGCTGCCCAGCTGACCTACTTCTTCGTGCCTCTGTTTTCTTTTCGTTCTAAATAAACAGCCCCCAGCCACTGGCTTGCGGCAAACAGCACTACCATACCGAGGATCAGCAGAAAACGGTTGTCCCCTTTGCGCAGCAGCAGTTGCAGAAGGAACAGGGCAACTGCCACCTCGGTCCACATCAGGCCACGTTTACGCAGCGCCTTGAGGTCGTACGTCCCGGAACTCATTTTCCGTAGATTCCAAACGGCGACGACGCCCAGAACGAGGAGAAAAATCAATGATCCGATCCAATCTTCTCTAGAAAATATAGACAATATGCGAACCCCTCTTCAATCGGTTGTAAGTACGACTTACTTTGCATTTTAGCTTAACCAATCGGGTCTGGCAAACCGGCGGGGGTTCAAGCCTTGGGCATGCGCGTTTGTCAAGGACATATCCAACAGCCATTATTTCAAAAATAAGATATCTTCTTTTTAACTAGACAAAAAAGAGGATGATGGAGAATGGCGATCACCAAATTTCTCAAGCTGGTCGAAATCCAGACCAAGGCGGCAAGCATGATTCCGCTGTTGTTCGGCACGATTTACGCCGTCTACCGGTTCCATGTATTCGAAACTTGGCATTTTGTGCTCATGCTAATTTCCCTGTTAAGCTTTGACATGACCACGACAGCGATCAATAATTATTACGATTACAAAAAAGCTGCTCGCAAGCATGGCTACGGGTACGAAACGCACAACGCGATCGTGAAATACAACATGAATCCGGCGGCGGTGCTGACCTTGATTATCTTAATGTTTCTCATCGCGGTGACTGCTGGGGTGATCCTGTTCCTTCAAACCGGGTGGCTGCTGCTGTTGCTCGGCGGATTGTCGTTTGCGGTGGGCATCTTGTATTCCTTCGGGCCGATTCCGATTTCCCGAATGCCGCTGGGCGAAATATTTTCCGGCTTGTTCATGGGATTTGTTATTATATTTGTATCGGCTTACGTCCATGCGGGCGACCGTTTGGCGTCGTTGACGCTGGAGGGCGGCACGGTGACGCTGCAGGTCCATTTAGTTGAGACACTGTTGGTATTCCTGATCTCCATTCCAGCGATCCTCGGGATCGCGAACATCATGCTGGCCAACAACATTTGCGATATGGAAGAGGATATCGAAAATAAACGCTACACCTTGCCGGTGTACATCGGGAAAGGACCGGCGCTGATCCTGTTTAAGCTGCTCTATTATGCGGCCTACGTGGATGTAGTTGTACTAGCCATCCTGGGGGTTAATCCGTTCATCCTGCTGCTGGTGCTTATTACCGTGGTGCCGGTGTCGAAAAATATCAAAACGTTTACCGCACAGCCTACTAAGCAGTTTACGTTTGGCTTGTCGGTGCAAAATTTCCTGCTGACCAATGCGGCGCGCATTGTCGCGCTGGGCATCGCTGTCGTTCTCACCTTCTGACCCTTTGAACGATGGCGGCGCAACCTCGCGATCCCTGCCTTCCGCTTGCGTTAGCTTAACATGAGGCGGAGGCGAAGGACGAGATGGACAAGATTCGGTTTGGCCTAATCGGCGGAGGCTGGCGGGCGGAGTTTTATTTGCGGATTGCCCGCGCGCTGCCGGAGCGTTTTGAAGTTAGCGAGATCTATATGCGGGACGAAGCGAAAGGCCGGGAAGCCACCCAAATCTGGGGCGTCCCGGTTACTTCGCGTCTCGAGGCGTTCCTGGAGCGGTGCAACTTCGATTTCGCCGTGTTGTCGCTGCCCCGCGTAGTCACGCCGGACTTCCTGATCCGGCTCAGCGAGGCGGGCATCCCCGTCTTGACGGAGACGCCGCCGGCGGCCGATTTGGACGGGCTGCACCGGCTCTATGAAGCGGTGGGCCCCGCAGCACAAATCCAGGTGGCCGAGCAGTTCCTGTTCCAGCCGATGCATGCGGCCCGCTTAGCCATTGCACGATCCGGCCTGCTGGGCGAGGTGTCGCATGTGCAGGTCTCCGCGGGGCATGGCTACCACGGCATCAGCTTGATCCGGCAGCTGCTCGGAGTGGGATTCGAGGAAGTGGAAATTCGCGGGGAGCAAATCGCATCCCCGCTAGTCCAGGGGCCCGGCCGCGGCGGGTGGCCGACCGAGGAGCGGATCGTCTCCTCGGCCCAGACGATCGCGCTGCTGCGTTTCGGCGAGCGGACGGCCTTGTTCGATTTCACCTACGATCAATATTTCTCGCCGATCCGGCGCCATCGCGTGCTGGTGCGCGGAGACCGGGGTGAAATGGAGGGCACGGAGCTGCGTTACCTCCGTGACTATCGCACCCCGGTCGAGCTGCAGCTGCGCCGGGTGGATGCCGGCCAAGACGGCAGCCTCTTGGGTTATTACCACGAAGGTGTGTTGGCCGGCCCGGACTGGGTCTACGAGAATCCGTTCCGTCCCGGGCGGCTCAGCGACGAAGAGATCGCCATCGCCACTAGCCTGGACCGGATGGGACGTTACGTGCAGGGAGGCCCCTCTTTCTATAGCCTAGCGGAGGCCGCACAGGACCAATACCTCTCGCTGATGCTTGAGGAAGCTGTTCGATCCGGTCAGACGGTGCGAACCGAACGCCAGCCTTGGGCAACAAGGCAACCCTAAACCCTAAACGTAAACAAAGAGCCGCCCGGTTGATGCCGGACGGCTCTTTCTGCGTTTTGACGAAACGGTTAGTGTCGTTTCCTTGGGGCGATCATGACGCCTGCGCCGATGGCGATCAAGGCGATGGCCAGAACGGGCTGACCGAAGATCAGCCGATTGTACAGCGAACCTAGCGAGAACACGGCGAAAAACAACAGCGACAGCACCGTCAAAATGTTGATCGGGATCAGCAGGTACCGGTTGCGGTTGCCGAACCAATAGAACTCGAACAAACCGACGGCCGGGGCCAGAATGAAGCCTGGCCACAAATACTCCCAGCTGTTGAACAACGTCGCCAGTTGGCAGACGAGACCCACAGTGAACAGGATTCCTCCGGGGATGAGGAGTCCCGTTGCCTTGCGATCGGTCACCGAGAAATACATCCAGTGGAAGAACAAGCCGAGCGGAAGGACAAATAAGGTGGGCCAGAAGTTGCCGAATAGCGTTCCCGCGCTGATCGCTTCCTTGCGGAAGAAGAGGAGGTAGATACCGAGCAAGATGAGCGCGGGACCGATCCATGATTTTTTATTCAAATTCATATCCAATCTCCTTTGCCTATGTACTTAACTGATATCAGCATACTACAAAAGCGCAAGGATGACTTCAGTCTCTAGGGGAGCCGAGAAACTGGACCTAAGTCCAGTCTAACTGCCAGAATAAAAACGGCCCGGGGAAGAAACGCTAACCTAAGGAATAGGCAGAGCGACCTTTCCCATCCATTATCAAACGCTCAGGAGGTTAGAACGACATGGAAAATAACAAGCAACAACGGAAACCCGGCACCGGAAACGGCAGCAGCAACGGGCAGAACCAAACGACCGGTAATGGAGGAGAAGCAGATAACGGCCGCTTGGCCACGATCAAGAACCACCGTACCGAAGGCGGAGAGACGTTAAACGAATTTATTTCCGGCGAAGATAAGTACGAGGGATAAGTGGAAAAAAGCCGAAAGCCGCTGCACAGGGTCCTGTGAGCGGCTTTCTTGCGCAGGTTATTTTTGCGTGCTATGCTGCTTGGTCGAAAGCTGACCGGCGGGGTTACCGTGGCCGCGCTTTTTATTCTTGGCTTGCTTCTGTTGCTGATCCTGAACCTTCTCGACGAATTCGTGCAGATTTTCCATGAGGTCGATCGTCTCCTTGGCTGAAGTGTAGTTGTGATCCCATTTTCCTTGATTACTATTCCCCGTTCCCGCGTTTTTCATCAGGCGAGGGACTCTATACTTGCTATCGCCGGACAGGTACAATGAAGGGGACAACTACGGGAAAAGAGGGTGCAAACCATGGAACATAGCAACAATCGTCAACTGCGATGGGGGATCGTCGGCGGCGCAGGCATCGCGATCAATGCAGTGATGCCGGCGATTCAGCAGTCTGCCACGGGTAGCCTTGCTGCGGTCGCCAGTCGCAACCTGGACAAAAGCCGGGAGGTTGCCGATCGATTCGGCATCTCTAAAGCATATGGCAGCTATGAAGAGCTGCTTACGAATAAGGATATCGACGCCGTGTATATCCCGCTCCCTAACCATTTACATAAAGAATGGGCGATTCGCGCGATCGAGGCCGGCAAGCATGTGTTATGCGAGAAGCCGATCGCGCTGACGGCCGTCGAGGCCGAAGAAATGGCGGCAGCCGCCGCCAAAGCTGGCGTTGTGCTGGCGGAAGCGTTTATGTACCGCCATCATCCGCGTTGGAGTCGAATTCGCGCCATCCTGGACAGCGGCGAGATCGGCGAACTCCGCGCGATCCGCGGGGCGTTTACGTTCAACAACGCCGAGGATCTAGCCAACATCCGGTTGAAGCCGGAATGGGGCGGCGGCTCGTTGTACGATGTCGGCTGCTACCCGCTCAGCGCGGCGCGGTTCCTACTCGGCCAAGAGCCGGAAGCGGTCACGGTGTTGGCCCAGTTCTCCGACCGGCACGGCGGCGTCGACATGATGGCTTCCGGGCTCGCGGAATTCCCCGGCGGCGTTGGGCTGACGTTCGACTGCGGCATGTGGACGGAACACCGTCAGCTCCTGGAAATCGTCGGCTCGGAAGGGACGATCGAGCTGCCGTTGGCTTTCACCGCCGGCGGAGAGGACGCCGCGTTTACCGTTACCGTGCGCGGGGAGAAACGTACGGAGAAGCCGGAGGCGATCAATCCCTACGTGGCCGAGCTGGATGATTTCGCCGCCGCTGTGTTTGGCGAACGTCCGCAGCGCTTCGCCCCGGCCGACGCCGTCAAGGGCATGGCCGTGCTGGAAGCCTGCCTGACTTCGGCGAGAGAGAGACGGCGGGTCGAGTTGTAGATGATTTGAGTGAAGGAACACCGGGTATTCGCTCGGCTCAGGACACTCCCGTAGGGGGCTGGGCTCGAGGGAATGCCTTTTTGTCATGTAGCATTTCAATTTTAAAATGGTTGACAGTGCCAAAAACGAGACGGTATAATTCAAACTAATTGATAATGAATATCATTATCATAAATCGTCTGTCCTGCCGGCAGCGAGAAACTTGAACTTCCTCATGGCCAGAGGAAGGACAGTAAGGACGAAGATTATGAAGAAAACTTATATGGCAGTGCTGCTGGTTGCTCTATCCCTTGTCTCTTTGTTTATCGGAGTTGGGGAGCTGTCCCTAGCCGCCCTGCTGCGTTTCGATCCGGAACAATGGGAACTCTTGCGCATCAGCCGGATTCCCCGGTTAATCAGTATTCTCATCGCCGGAGTCAGCATGAGCATCGTCGGTTTGATTATGCAGCAGCTGACCCGCAACAAATTCGTATCCCCGACGACGGCGGGAACGATGGACTCGGCGAGCTTTGGCATTATGGTATCGCTGCTTGTCTTTACGACCGCAGGGCCGCTCGTCAAGATGTCCGTCGCCTTTGGGTTTGCTTTGCTGGGTACGTATCTTTTTATGGCGATTCTCAATCGGGTGAAATACAAGGATGCCATCTTCATCCCGCTGGTCGGGCTGATGTTCGGCGGCATCGTGGAATCGGCAACGACCTTTTTCGCTTACAAATACAATTTGATTCAGAGCATGTCCGCTTGGCTGTACGGAGATTTCTCCATGATCATGCAGGGCCGATACGAGTTGCTGTATATCAGTGTCCCGCTTGTGGTGCTCTCCTACGTTTACGCCAATAAATTTACGGTGGCAGGCATGGGTGAGGAGTTTTCCGTCAATCTCGGATTGAACTACAAACAGATCGTCAATATCGGATTGGGCCTGGTGGCGCTGGTGACGGCTGTTGTCGTGCTGACGGTGGGGTCGATTCCTTTTCTTGGACTCATCATTCCAAACCTGGTAACGATGTTCCGCGGAGACAACCTGAAAGATAATTTGACCCATACAGCTTTGCTGGGCGCAGTCTTCGTGCTGGCCTGCGACATCTTGGGTCGAGTCATCATCTATCCGTACGAAATCTCGATCGGCCTGACCGTCGGGGTGGTCGGAAGCGGGATCTTCCTGTATCTGCTGATGAGGAGAAGGACCTATGAGTCATAACGCCAAACTATGGACCCTTGTCGGCATCGCCGTTCTGCTTGCGATCGTTTTTATGACGATCGATGCGGGAGGACAGTGGGACTACATATTACCGCGGCGGGGTAAGAAACTATTTGCCATCCTTCTCACGGGTACCGCCATTGCCTTTTCCACGGTCGTGTTCCAGACGATTACGAACAACCGGATCTTGACGCCGAGTATCATTGGGCTGGATTCGCTTTACATGCTGTTGCAGACGGTGATCGTCTTCCTGATCGGCGGCACGGCTTTGACGATGATGAGCAAAAATTTGCGTTTTGTCATGGCGGTTGGATTGATGGTTGTGTTTGCAATGCTGCTCTACCGCATGCTGTTTCGTAGGGAAGGGCGCAACATTTACCACCTTCTGTTGATCGGGATTATCTTCGGGACGTTCTTCTCCAGCGTGACTTCCTTTCTGCAGAAGCTGATCGACCCGAATGAATTCCTGGTCATCCAGGACAAAATGTTCGCCAGCTTTAACAACGTCAATTCCGATTTATTGTTGATTTCGCTGGCAGGGGTGCTGTTGGTGGCGCTCTATTTTACGAGATTCGCGAAATATTTGGATGTGCTGTCCTTGGGACGGGATCATGCGGTAAACCTCGGCGTCAGCTATGAGTATGTCGTCAAGCGGATGCTGATCGTCGTGGCGGTTCTGATTTCGATTTCGACGGCGTTGGTCGGACCGATTACGTTCCTTGGCCTATTGGTTGCCAATGTGGCGTACCAGTTCCTGAACACCTACCGCCATAAGACGTTGATTCTCGGCGCTTCTCTGATCGGCTTTATCGCTCTGGTTGGCGGGCAACTGATCGTTGAGAGGGTGTTTACCTTCTCCACTTCGCTTAGTGTCATCATCAACTTTGCCGGCGGGGTGTACTTCATCTATCTGCTGCTAAAGGAGAATAAATCGTGGTAAAGGTCAGTGGATTAACCAAACATTATGGCGGCAAAAAAGTCGTCGACAACGTGTCGCTGGAGATTGCCAAGGGCAAGATCACTTCCTTTATCGGACCCAACGGAGCGGGGAAAAGCACCCTACTGTCCATGATCAGCCGGCTCATTGCCAAGGACGCGGGAGAGATCCAGATCGAGGGCCGGGAAATCGGCAAGTGGAAAAGCGGGGAGCTTGCCAAGAAAATCTCGATCCTCAAGCAATCCAACCATATCAACATTCGGCTTACGGTGCGGGATCTCGTCAATTTCGGGAGATTCCCGTATTCGCAGGGGCGCCTGACGAAGGAAGACGAAGCCTATGTCGACGAAGCGCTCCGTTACATGCATTTGGAATCGATGCAGCACAAGTTTCTGGACGAATTAAGCGGCGGGCAGAAGCAACGGGCGTTCATTGCCATGGTCATCGCGCAGAACACCGAATATGTGCTGCTCGACGAACCTTTAAACAATCTGGATATGAACCATTCGGTGCAAATCATGAAGGTGTTGCGCCGATTGGTGGACGAATTAGGGAAAACGGTGATATTGGTCATCCACGACATCAACTTTGCCTCCTGCTACTCCGATTACATCGTGGCGCTGAAAGAGGGCAAGGTGGTCAAGGAAGGCCCGACAGATGAAATTATCGAACCGTCCGTGCTTCGGGAGGTTTACGATATGGACATACCGGTTCAGGAGATCGGCGGCAACAAAATATGCGTGTATTTTCATTCCATATGACTAGATTAGGGGGAGTTTGAAAAGTGAAGGCGAAGAAAATTACGTTTATGCTTGCTACATTAACGTTGGTATTTGCGCTTGCGGCATGCGGCGCGAACAACAATAGCAGTAATGGTGGGAATAAGGGCGGCGGTAATGAAACGGCGTCCGGCACCAATACGGCGGAGCCGGTGGCGGCCGCGCCTGCGGAGAATGAGGAAATGACGATCAAGCATCAACTCGGGGAAGCGACCTTGAAGAAGAATCCGGCGAAGGTCGTCGTATTCGACTACGGTACGCTCGAAACGCTCGATAAGCTTGGCGTAGAGATTGCCGCCGTACCTCAGGGGAATTTACCAAGCCATCTGGAGAAATATAACGACAGCAAATACACCAACGCGGGTACGTTGTTCGAGCCGGATTTCGAGAAGCTGAATGCGTTGAAGCCGGACGTGATTTTCATCTCCGGACGGTCTTCCGAAGCTTACGAGGAGTTGAACAAGATCGCACCGACGATCTTCTTGGGCGTGGATACGCAGCGCTATATGGAGTCCTTCACGGAGAACGTGAAGACGATCGGTGAACTCTTCGGCAAAGAAGCGGAAGCCGAGAAGGAGTTGGCAGCCATCAATGATTCGGTTACAGCGGTGAATGAGCTAGCTTCGGCTGGCGGCAAGAAGGGGCTGATCATCCTGACGACCGGCGGTAAGGTCAGCGCGTTTGGTCCAGGTTCGCGCTTTGGCATTATTCATGATGTATTGGGTGTCACGCCGGTGGATGAGAGCATTAAGGTCGATACCCATGGGAACTCGATCTCCTTCGAATTCGTAGCCGAGAAGAACCCGGATTACCTCTTTGTCGTAGACCGCGATGCGGTCGTCACGGAGGAAGGCAAACAGGCGACGCCTGCCAAGGAAATCGTTGAGAACGACCTCGTCAAGAAGACGAATGCTTATAAAGACGGCAAGATCGTATATCTTGATCCGAGTTATTGGTACCTCTCCGGCGGCGGGTTGATCTCTGTGCCGGAAATGATTAAGGAAGTGCAGGAAGGGATTCAGTAAATCAAAACGCGGGCTGCATGGGAATTCCCATTGCAACCCGCTTTTTTGTTTGCTAACGGACTCAGGAGCCCTTATTCCGGCCAGCAAAGGTCAATTAGCTCTTAAAAGGACCCAATAAGGGCTTTGGGGTCCGTTAGCAGAGAAATCGACGAGTGAGATGTTAGCGCACGTGCATCTCGTTCGGATGCGAGCCTTTGCGGCGGTTGAGGTTCAAGTCGCTAATCCGCTCCATTTCGGCATCCGTAAGGTTGAAGTCAAATACGTTGAAGTTCTCTTCGATCCGCGTTGGGGTGACCGATTTCGGAATGACGATCGTGTTATTCTGCAGATGCCAGCGGAGCACGACCTGAGCCGGCGTCTTCCCGTGAGCTTCAGCGATGGATTTGACCACCGTATCAGAGAGCACCTCGCCGCCTTGCTCCAGCGGACTCCAGGCTTCAACGAAGATGTCGTGTGTGGCACAGAAAGCTTTCAGCTCGTTCTGAGCCAGATGCGGATGGCATTCCACCTGGTTCAACACCGGTTTGATTTCCGTTTCCTTCAGCAGGCGCTCCAGATGCTCGATCTCGAAGTTACATACCCCAATCGCTTTGACGCGTCCGTCACGGTACAGCTTCTCAAGCGCTTTGTATGTCTCTACATATTGATCCACTTGCGGCATCGGCCAGTGAATCAGGTACAAATCGACATAATCAAGCCCAAGTCTCGCCAGGCTTTCGTCATAAGCGCGCAGCGTATTATTGTAGCCTTGATCGCTGTTCCATACCTTCGTAGTAATGAACAGCTTCTCGCGAGCGATGCCGGATTGCTTGATCGCTTTGCCGACGCCAACCTCGTTGCGGTAAATCATCGCCGTATCGATCGAGGTATAGCCTACCTCCAGCGCCTTGGCCACTGCGGTGGTTGCTCCTTCGTCCGGCACCTGCCAAACCCCAAACCCCAGCTGGGGCATTTGCAATCCATTATTTAAAGTTACGAAATCCATCGGTGTCGCTCCTTCTCTGTCTGCTTACTTCATTTCAGGGTGAGTATAGCATTCACAGATATGGTTTTCAAATAGCGGAGGTGAATCGAAGACGGCGGTAGATTCTTCATCAAGCCCTCATGGAACCTTCATGCAGCCCGGAAGGGGACATGTTACTATTTATTATAGATTTTAGAATAAGTCTAAGTGCAATAACAAATTGAAGGGATGATAGATTGAATGGATAACCGGTTGACAACGAATCAAGGAGCCCCGGTAGGCGATAATCAAAATTCACGTACGGCAGGTGGACGCGGCCCCACGTTGCTGGAGGATTACCATCTGCTCGAGAAGCTGGGTCACTTTGACCGCGAACGGATTCCAGAACGCGTCGTACATGCACGTGGGGCGGGTGCTCATGGCGTATTCGTGGCGGATCGCAGCATGGCAGCGTACACGAAAGCCCATTTTCTGCAGGAGGCCGGTCGTGAAACTCCGGTGTTTGTCCGCTTCTCTACGGTCATTCACGGTCAAGGTTCCCCAGAGACGGCCCGAGATCCGCGAGGGTTTGCGGTGAAATTTTATACGGAGGAGGGCAATTACGATTTGGTGGGCAACCATATTCCGGTCTTCTTTATCCGTGATGCGATCAAATTCCCGGATATGGTTCACTCGCTGAAGCCTGCACCGGATACGAACATCCAGGACCCGGCGCGGTATTGGGATTTTATGACCCTGTCGACCGAATCCACTCATATGATGACTTGGGTATTTTCGGACCATGGGACGCCGGCGAATTACCGCCAAATGGATGGCTTTGGCGTCCACGCATTTAAATGGATCAATGCCGAAGGCAAGATTACGTATGTAAAATACACCTGGAAATCGAAGCAGGGTGTGAAAACTCTCTCGGCAGCCGAAGTTCAAGAAGTGCAAGGCCGTGATTTTAATCATGCGACACGTGACCTGCACGAGCATATCGCGAACGGAGAATTCCCGCAATGGGAGTTGAACGTGCAATTGATGCCGGTGGAGGATTTGGACCTCTGGAGCTTCGACCCGCTTGATCCAACGAAGGTATGGCCGGAGGATCATTATCCGCTGGTGAAGATCGGTACGATGACGCTGAACCGTAACCCCGATAACTTCTTCGCGGAGGTGGAGCAGTCGGCTTTCTCGCCAAGCGTGCTCGTTCCCGGGATCGAACCATCCGAGGATAAGTTGCTGCAGGGCCGGTTATTCTCTTATCCGGACACCCAGCGTTATCGGCTCGGCGCTAACTACCTGCAAATTCCGGTTAACTGCCCGTATGCTTCCGTACGTAACCATCAGCGGGACGGCCTCATGAATATCAAGCAAGATCCGTCGCCGATCAACTATGAACCCAACAGCTTCGACAGCAGTCCCAAGGAAGATCCGGCCTACCGAGATAGCGTGGTACCGGTCAGCGGACATATCGGTCGCGAGAAAATTGCGAAAACCGACGATTTCACCCAAGCAGGCGAGCTGTACCGGAGTTTCACGGCCGAAGAGAGGGATCACCTTATCGCCAACCTGGTGAACGATCTGAAGCAGACGCCGGAGCAAGTCCAATTGCGTGCCGTGTGCAACTTCTTCCGCGGGGACAGGGAATACGGCATGCGTCTTGCGCAAGGGCTCGGCGTGGATATCAGTAGCTTTATTCCCTCCAATTCCCAGGGATAACGAATCCCTTTTAAATAAAGAAGGCATTTTCCGCACCCATAAGGTTCGGGGAATGCCTTTTTGTGTGAGGAATCTTCCGCTTTCATTAGGAAATCTATGGTAAACTGGGGGCAGTGGAAAGGGGATGAATCGATGACTACAACAAAGGATCCGGTGATTAGACTGACGGATTTACGTATGAGCTACGGAGGACGCCAAGTTCTGAACGGCGTTGATTTGGAGGTGTATCCGGGGCAGATTATCGGTTACATCGGGCCAAACGGAGCGGGTAAGAGCACGACGGTCAAGATTATGCTTGGCCTGGTTGAAGGTTATCAGGGGGAGGTGCAAATCTTTGGGCAGCATCCCGGAGACGGCGGCATCGATTACAAGAAGCGAATCGGATACGTGCCAGAAATCGCCGAGCTTTACGATACGCTGACGGCAAGAGAATATTTGACCTTCATTGGCGAGCTGTACGGGTTATCCGCCGATGACGCAGAGATGAAAGCTAGGCGAATGATGACGGAGTTTAGTTTGGGGGACGTGTTTAACTCCCGGATTACGACGTTCTCCAAAGGGATGAAGCAAAAGGTGCTGCTCATTTCCAGTCTGCTGCACAATCCGGACGTGCTGTTTCTGGACGAGCCGCTGAGCGGCCTTGACGCCAACAGTGTCATGGTTGTTAAGGAAATGCTTGCTCTACTGGCTGCTCAAGGCAAAGCCATTTTTTATTCGTCTCATATTATGGACGTGGTCGAGAAGATTAGCAGCCGAATCGTCCTGTTAGATGGAGGCCGCATTGTGGCCGACGGCAGCTTTGACGAGTTGAAGGAACAAAACCACGAAGGGTCGTTGGAACAGATTTTCAACCAATTGACCGGGTTCAACGAGCATCAGGATATCGCCGGACGTCTCGTGTCTATCGTGCAAGAGGTGTAGCTTATGGAAGAGATGAAGAGCTTGCGAGTGTTGGACCGATTCCGCGGATTATTCGTGAAAATGGGCGTGGACTACCCCGTGATGCGACGAATTCTTCAGGTCAAGCTGACGATGGACGCTAGAAGAGTGCCAACGATGGTGAATAAATCGAGGAAGAAGCAGCAAGCCGAAGCCGAGGACGGGAATCAGTTCTTGCGTTCGCTTTGGTTATACGTTATTTTTGGCGGACTCAGCTCGATGTTTGTATTGATGGGGGACAATTTGCTGTTTCAGATGAGCATCCTGTTCGGCATTATGATGTTTATGGTCATGACCGCGATGATTTCCGATTTCTCCTCGGTGCTGCTGGACATCCGGGATCGGAGTATCCTGGCGACCAAGCCGGTAAACCGCCGCACGATTACGATGGCGAAGACAGTACATATTTTTATTTATTTGTTTTTTCTGACCGGAGCGATCGCAATTATTCCACTGGCGGTCGGACTGTTTCGGCAGGGGATCGGCTTCTTTGCCTTGATGCTGCTGGAACTGATCCTGATGGACTTACTGATCGTGGTGCTGACCGCGCTGCTATATTTGGTCGTTTTGCGCTTTTTTGACGGCGAGAAGCTGAAGGATATGATCAATTACGTGCAGATCGGCATGACGATCACCATTGCGGTGGGGTATCAGGTGTTGGTCCGACTATTTGATTTTACGGCTATGGATGTTGTCTTTAAGCCGGCGTGGTGGCAGTACCTGCTGCCTCCGGTATGGGTCGGTGCCTCCTTTCAAACGGTGCTGCATCCGGGGGGAGGTTTAAGCTATGCCGGGCTGGCGGGATTGTCCATCCTTGTTCCGTTGGCGGCCTTTCTGCTGTACCTGAAGCTGATGCCGGCGCTGGAGCGAAACCTGCAGAAGCTGGCGGAGCCTAGTGCCAAGGGCACGAAGGGTTCGGGGAAGGCGCTGCGCCGAATAGCGGATCTTCTTTGCTCTACGCCGCAGGAAAGCGCATTTTTCCGATTTGCCTGGTCATTGATGGGCACAGAGCGGGAATTTAAGTTGAAGGTATACCCTTCCTTGGGCTTTGCGATCGTGTTTCCCTTTATCTTCTTATTCTCGAATGGGCTCGATCAAGGGTTGGAGGGGATATCGGGCACCCGGATGTATTTGTTCATTTATTTTAGCGGTATCATGCTGCCCACGATCATCATGATGCTGCGTTACTCAAGCCGATATAAGGCGGCCTGGATCTACCAGACGGCCCCGCTTTCCGGTGAAGCGCCGATCTACAAGGGGGCTTTGAAGGCCTGTCTGGTCCGGTTGATGTTGCCCTTGTACTTGGTGGAGGCTGCGATATTCGCAGTGTTGTTCGGAGTTTCCATTCTGCCGGACCTGATCGTAGCGGGACTGGCGATGCAATGTTTCGCCATCCTTTGTTTTCTATTCCTACGCAAGGGTCTCCCTTTCTCGGAGCCGTTCGAAGCGGCGGGGCAACAAAATCAAACTTTCGTCATCATGGGGCTCATGCTGCTGCTAGGCGGGTTCGGCTTGCTGCACTGGCTGGCGACGATCATTCCATTTGGGGTTGTTGCCTATGGCGTCCTGATGATCGCAGGGGCATGGTTGGGTTGGAGGATGGCCTTCCGGATGCGTGTTACGGAAAAGGAGGGAGCGCCAAATGGCAACTAACGCCAGCGGGCCGCGGATTCGTCGCGAAAAGACAACCGTGGCCCTGATGATCGCGTTGTATTGCCGTAAAATGCACGGTGCCAACGGGCAGGCCGACCTGCGGCAACCGCGTGCGGCCCGTGTTGAAGCAACCTCTTTATGCGCTGAATGCGCCGAGCTTCACCGATATGCCGAGCAGCGGCTGGACCGCTGCCGGTTCGGGGAAGGCAAGACAACCTGCTTGGCATGCCCCGTGCACTGCTATGCGGCCATCCAGCGGGAGCAAATCCGCAGGGTGATGGCTTTTGCCGGACCGCGGATGTTATGGCATCACCCGATTTTAGCGGTGAGACACCTGCTCGATGGGCAAAAGAAAGCCATTTCACAGGAATGTCAAAATTCAGCGACTACCAAAAAACGTTGATCTGATGCGGTTTTTTTCGCAAAATTAGCAATTGTGACATTTCTCATGTGATTTCTGTCACAAAATTATTATTTTTTGTCCGTTCGTTTTCATCATCCGGTGATAGAATTCACATTAGATAATAATCATTAGAAAGTAGGGAAAAGAAATGCTGGATCCGATTGTGCTTGCTCGCCTTCAGTTTGCAGTGACAACGATTTTTCATTTCTTCTTCGTCCCGGTATCCATCGGTCTGGTGCTGCTCATCGCGATCATGGAAACCATGTACGTTACCAAGGGGAAAGAAGAATACAAACGGATGGCGAAGTTCTGGGGGAAACTGTTCCTTATCAATTTTGCGGTAGGGGTCGTGACTGGGATTCTTCAGGAATTCCAGTTCGGCATGAACTGGTCGGATTATTCCCGGTTCGTCGGGGACGTTTTCGGTGCGCCGCTGGCGATCGAAGCGCTGTTTGCTTTCTTTATGGAATCGACGTTTATCGGACTTTGGATTTTCGGTTGGGACCGTCTATCCAAGAAAGTCCATCTGCTGTGCATCTGGCTGGTCGCTTTGGGAACGACGGTTTCGGCGCTTTGGATTCTGGCCGCCAACTCGTTTATGCAGCATCCGGTCGGTTTTGAGGTGAATAATGGACGTGCGGAGATGAACGATTTCTTCGCATTGGTCACCAATGGACAATTGCTGGTGGAGTTCCCGCACACGGTTCTGGGCGCTTTTGCCACCGGGGCTTTCCTGATCGCCGGGGTCAGTGCGTATAAAATGTTAAGACGTCAGGATACCGCCTTCTTCAAAAAATCGTTTACGATCGGCATCATCGTCGCATTGATCGCTTCGTTTGGGACGGCGTTGTTCGGTCACCAACAAGCGCAATATTTGGTCAAGACGCAGCCGATGAAAATGGCCGCCTCTGAAGGCCTTTGGGGCAAGTCGGGCGACCCTGCGCCTTGGACGTTGTATGCTCATATCGATTCGAACGATGGCAAGAACAATTTTGAAATCAAAATTCCTTACCTGCTGAGCTTCCTGTCCTACAGCAAGTTCTCCGGCGAGGTCAAAGGCATGCACGAGCTGCAAGCCGAATACGAGCAAGCTTACGGTCCTGGGGACTACATTCCCCCTGTTCGGACGACCTTCTGGAGCTTCCGGATCATGATCGCCGCCGGCTGCTTGATGATCGTGCTTGGGTTGTACGGCGCGTATCTGGCTTGGCGCAAAAAGCTCGATAATCCGAACACCTGGTTTTACCGCTTTATGTTGTGGTCGATTTCATTGCCGTTTATCGCGAACACTTCCGGCTGGATCATGACGGAATTCGGACGTCAGCCGTGGACGGTATTTGGGCTAATGCAGACGAAAGACAGCGTTTCGCCAAGCGTAACGGGCGGACAGATCCTATTCTCGCTGATTGCCTTTACAGCGATCTATTCGGTGCTCGGTGCCGTGTTGGTTTACCTGTTCGTGAAAGTCATCAAGAAGGGACCGAATGACGAAACGGGAGACGGCGCGGATCATTCGGCGGATCCATTCGGTAAGGAGGGATATCATGCTGTCTCTTAATGAGCTCTGGTTTGTCCTTGTCGCGGTGTTGTTTATCGGTTTCTTCTTCCTGGAAGGTTTTGATTTCGGGGTGGGAATGAGTACCAAGTTTTTGGCTAAAAATGATATGGAACGACGCGTTCTGATCAATTCGATCGGACCGTTCTGGGATGCGAACGAGGTTTGGCTGTTGACGGCCGGCGGCGCAATGTTTGCCGCTTTCCCGAACTGGTACGCCACGTTGTTTAGCGGATATTATACTCCGCTGGTCGTATTGCTGCTTGCTTTGATTGCGCGGGGCGTTGCCTTTGAGTTCCGCGGTAAGGTGGATAGCGGGAAATGGAAGGGGACTTGGGACTGGGCGGTTTTCATCGGCAGCCTGCTGCCTCCGTTCCTGCTGGGCGTCGTATTCTCCGGCTTGCTGAAAGGGTTGCCGATCGGCGAAGACATGGAAATGAAAGCCGGATTGTTCGATATGGTTAACCTGTATACCTTGGTTGGCGGCATTACGGTCGTGATGCTTTGCCTCGTGCATGGGCTGCTATTCGCTTCCTTGCGGACAACCGGGAGCTTGCAGGAACGGGCCCGCAAGCTAGCTCATAGGCTGCTCATTCCGCTCGCTGCCCTGTTTGTGATCTTCGGCGTGATGACGTACTTCGAAACCGACGTGTTTGAAGTGCGCGGTGTGTTGATCAGCTTGGTAGCGGTCCTGGGCGTCGCCGCCTTCGTGCTGGTTGGCTGGTTCATCCGTAAACAAAGAGACGGCTGGGCGTTTGGGATGACGGGCGCGATGATCGTGTTGTCGATCGCTGCGGTATTTGTCGGCTTGTTCCCACGGGTCATGGTCAGCTCGATCAGCGATGCCTTCTCCTTAACGATCGATAACGCGGCCTCCGGGCACTACTCCCTGAAGGTCATGACCATCGTGGCGTTAAGCCTGCTGCCGTTCGTGCTGGGTTATCAAATTTGGAGTTATTTCGTCTTCCATAAACGCGTACACGAGAAGGAGCATTTGGAATATTAATGGGACGCGGATTAATGAAAATCACGGGGATCAAGCAGGTCATGGGGTTCATGGCCTTGCTGACCCTGGTTCAAAGCTTTGCAATCATCTGGCAGGCCAAATGGTTGGCGGAGATCGTCTCCGCTCTGTTTGCCGGGGCCAAGCTGCAGGAACAAGCCGGCGGGGCCGGTTTGTTCCTGCTTGCTTTTATCGTGCGGCAGGTCTGTGGCATGCTGCAGCAGAGAACGGCGTACGCTTTTGCCGAGGAGACGGGTCGTACCCTGCGGGAGCGGGTACTGGAGAAGTTGTTCCAGTTGGGGCCGCGGTTTGCCGGAACGGAAGGAACCGGAAATTTGGTAACTCTCGTCTTGGAAGGCGTGACGAAATATCGTAATTATCTGGAGTTGTTTATTCCGCGCATGCTGGCAACGGGTTTAACGCCGGTTCTGATTTTGGCCTATGTTTACAAGTTGGATCTGGCTTCCGGGATTATTCTGACGCTGACAATGCCGATCCTAATCGCCTTTATGATCCTGATCGGGCTTGCGGCGCGCAAGCAAACCGAACGTCAGTTGAAATCCTACCGCACCTTATCGAATCATTTCGTTGATTCGCTGCGCGGGCTGGAAACGTTGAAATTCTTGGGTCGCAGCAAAGCGCATGTGACTTCGATCGAGCGGGTTAGCGACTCCTATCGGTCGGCAACGATGCGTACGCTGCGGGTGGCATTCTTGTCCTCATTTGCCTTGGATTTCATTACGATGTTATCGGTCGCTTCGGTGGCAGTCAGCTTGGGGCTGCGGTTGGTTGATGGCGATATGGTGCTGCTTCCGGCATTAACCGTGCTGATTCTGGCGCCGGAATATTTCTTGCCGGTGCGGATGGTCGGCGCCGATTTCCACGCGACGCAGGACGGCAAAGCCGCCGGCGCAGCGATGAATGAGATCATCGCTGCAGCGGACGAGGAGGCAGCCAAAGCCGCGCCGGTTCCGGCGGAAACGGACTGGACCTGGACACCGGAGAGCACGCTGAGTTTGCGTGGGGTTGGGGTGATCCACGAGGAGGAAGCCCATCCGTCGTTGACGGAGGTGAACCTGACGCTGGGCGGCATGGGCACCATTGGGATTATCGGCGAGAGTGGTGCCGGTAAATCAACGTTGATCGACGTGATCGGCGGCTTCTTGCGGCCGACCTCGGGCCGGTTCGCGCTGAACGGAACGGAGCTGGGCGATTTGACGGCGTCGGGCTGGCGGGAGCAGATCACTTATATTCCGCAGAACCCGTATATTTTCAGCGGATCGTTGGCGGACAATATTCGCTTTAACGCGCCGGAAGCGACGCGGGAAGAGGTGGAGCGTGCGGCGGCGGCGGCCGGATTGGACGGGCTCATTCGCGGCTTGCCGGGCGGGCTCGACGAGCTTATTGGCGGCGGCGGCCGGCCGTTGAGCGGCGGCCAGGAACAGCGCGTGGCGCTCGCCCGGGCCTTGCTCAGCCGGCGGCCTGTCATACTGCTCGACGAACCTACGGCGCATTTGGATATCGAGACGGAATATGAGCTTAAGAATACGATGCTGCCTCTGTTTGAGGGAAAGTTGGTCCTCCTCGCGACCCATCGGCTGCACTGGATGCGTGAAATGGACCGCATCGTGGTGATGGAGCAGGGCCGAGTGGCGGAAGCGGGGACGCATACCGAGCTGATGGCCAAGCGGGGAGCGTATTATCGGTTGGCATCGGCGCAGCGGGGGGAGATCGTATGAAGCAGGAATCCTGGATTCGGCCCTATTTTCGATGGTATAGCGGTAGGTTTAGCTTATATCTGATTCTGGGCGTGCTCACGCTGCTTTCTGCTGGGATGCTGATGTTTACCTCCGGCTTCTTGATCTCCAAGTCGGCGATGCAGCCTTATAATATATTGCTTGTATATGTACCGATCGTCGGCGTGCGCACGTTCGGAATCAGTCGGGCAGTGATCCATTATGTCGAACGGCTGGTTGGTCATGATACCGTGCTGCGAATCTTGGCGAAAATGCGCGTGCGCCTCTATCGCGTGCTGGAACCGCAAGCGTTGTTCATCCGCTCCCGTTTTCGGACGGGGGATATTCTTGGCGCCCTTGCCGATGATATCGAGCAGTTGCAAAACGTGTATATCCGCACTGTGTTCCCTAGCGTTGTGGCGCTGATCTTGTATGCCGCAGCAGTGATTGCCATGGGCGTGTTCGACGTCGCGTTTGCGCTGTTGTTGGCAGCGTACATTTTCGTGCTTGTCGCGGTGCTTCCTTACCTCTCACTGCGGTTAACGCGGCGGACGAACGAGGAGGTTAAGCGCCAGCGGAACGGGTTGTATCAGAAGTTGACCGATGCCGTGATGGGGATCGGCGATTGGGTGATCAGCGGGCGGACGGCGGAATTCCTCGCGTCTTATGCGCAAGATGAGGCCGCGGTGGCTCGCAAGGACCGTAAACTGCGGGCGTGGGCCCGCTGGCGCAGCTTCATCGGTCATCTCGTCGTCGGCCTCGTCGTGATCTCGATGGTATACTGGGCCGGCGGCGAAACGGCAGCCGGACGGATCGACGCCACGCTGATCGCGGCGTTCGTGTTGATCGTGTTCCCGCTGTCGGACGCGTTTCTGCCCGTGTCCGAAGCGGTGGAGCGCACGCCGCAGTACCGCGTGTCGCTGGACCGGCTCGCCCGGATCTCGGGCGAGGGTGCCAGCGTCAGCGCGCCTGGCGATGCGGTGCCCGCTGCGGCGGGCGATGCCGTCTCGCGCACCGCTGACGTGCGGCTGCGGGACGTCCGCTTCGCCTACGCGGCGGAAGACGCCGATTCGGTAGACGGCGTCTCGCTGGATCTTCCGCAGGGCAAGCGGGTGATGGTGATCGGCCGCAGCGGCGCCGGCAAGTCGACGCTGCTGAAGCTGATCCAAGGCGCGCTTGCCCCTAGCCACGGGACGGTGCAGATCAACGGTATCCCAGCCGCCGCCTTCGGCGACCGGATGCCGGAGGTGATCTCCGTCCTGAACCAAAGCCCCCACCTGTTCGACACGACGGTGGCGAACAACATTCGGCTCGGCCGTCCGGAGGCGACGGACGAGGAGATCGGCCGGGCCGCGCAGGCGGCGCAGCTCGGCCCGCTGGTTGCATCGCTGCCGCGGGGGATGAACACGCCGATGCGTGAAACGGGTCGGCGGTTCTCCGGCGGCGAACGGCAGCGCGTGGCCCTGGCGCGGATCCTCCTGCAGGATACGCCGGTGCTCATCCTCGATGAGCCGACGGTCGGTCTCGATCCGCGCACCGAACGCGAGCTGCTGGCGACGATCTTCCGCACGACGCAAGGCAAGTCGCTGATCTGGGTAACGCATCACCTCGTCGGCGCTGAACGGATGGACGAGATCGTGTTCATGGAGCATGGACGGGTCGTCATGCGCGGCAGCCATGCGGAGCTGCTGGCTCGTGAGCCGCGGTACCGCAATCTGTACCGGTTGGATTGTCCGGAGGAGTAAGACACATACTGAGAGTAGGCGGCGATGCTAGGGAAACCGGCGTCGCCGTTTTTTTATGCAGCAAGGTTGGCTGAACTGCAAAAGTGCATTTCATTTCCGTGAAATTCTCCATATGAGCCTATTGAGATGCAAATGTGCAGTTGATTTCAACCTAATCGACCTAGTACGGCCTGAATAGCTGAAAAGAACGCAGTAAACCTCCTATTTTCCTTACGCATATGCCTTTTGTGCTTCCGTTTTCGAAGGGGAGTCGATATAATGGTGTTTAATATATTTCACAAGGTGTAAGCTTTACACGCACTCTATCGGATAGAAACCAAAATGCAGCGGACGGGGTGAGGGGATGGAGCTCAGGCAAATCCAATACTTTATGGAGGCGGCTAAGCTGGAGCATGTGACGGAAGCGTCGTATGCGCTGCATGTGTCGCAGTCGGCGGTCAGCCGGCAGATCTTTAAGCTGGAAGCAGAGCTGGGCGTCGATCTGTTTGTCCATGAAGGCCGCAAGGTGAAGTTGACGCCGATTGGCCGGCAGTTCCTGCAGCATATGGAACAGATGATGAAAGTAATCGAGCAGGCGCAGCAGGAGATTCACGAATATCTCGATCCGGAGCGCGGGACGGTGCGAATCGGCTTTCCGAGCAGCCTCGCTGCAAACCTGGTACCAACGGTTGTATCGGCTTTCCGACGCCGGTATCCGGAGGTCCATTTTCAACTGCAGCATGGATCGTATCGAGAACTCCTGGACTGGGTCGGCGGCGGCGTGATGAATCTGGCCATGATCGGCCCGGTCCCCCAAGGGGAACAGCAAGTGACAGGCGAGGCGTTATTCCGCGAAAATTTCAAGGTGCTGTTGCCCGCCGGGCATCGATTGGCCGGCCGCGACTCGGTAGGGCTGGATGACCTGCGGGAGGATGTGTTCGTCTTATTTCCTAAAGGATTTATCCTGCGGGAAATCGTGGTCGACGCTTGCGACAAAATGGGTTTTCAACCGAAGGTTTCGTTTGAAGGGGACGATCTGGACGCGATCAAGGGACTGGTGGCCGCCGGGCTAGGTTTGACATTGCTTCCGGAAATCGCATTAGGGGAGCATATTCCCTCCACGATGGTGTCGCTGCCAATGATGGAGCCGCAAGTGACCCGGGACGTCGGGGTAATCATTCCGGCGAATCGGGAGCTTGCGCCGACCGAAAAGCTATTTTGCGATTTTTTGAAAGAGACATTACCCTCTACTTATGGAGTTTAGAATTCATCGAAAATTGATATCAATAAGGGCCGTGAATTTTATCACTTACACGGTCCTTTTTTATTGAAAATATGTTACAATTTATTCGGATTGTTCAAGGTTGAGATGTGCAAATTTTCACTAACTCGAAACGGGTTAGAGGCATCCAAAGGAGGAACACTATGCATGAACTGAAGTTCGGCAGGGAGTCCTCAGATTATCGCAAAGGAGAATCGAGTATGTCAGAAACAGTTACTGAAACGAAAGCGGAGCAATCTGCAGCCCCGAACGCAAGCGGACAGCAGGAGCTCCTGGAGCAGCTCTTGAAGCCGGAGGTACAGCAATCGTTGACGGCTCTGGTAGAGCAACTTCCGAAATTGAATGAACTCGTAGGGGTTTTGACGAAATCGTATGATTTTGCCAAAGGGGTGGCTGCGGATGATGTCCTGAAGAGCGACACCGTCGGCGCGATTTCGGAAATTGCCGGGCCGGTCGTTGGTAAAGTGAAGCACCTGGCGGCGAACGTGATCGAAGCGAAGGATCGCGCCGAGGACAGTCAAGAAGTGATCGGCGTGTTTGGGTTGATGAAAATGCTGAAGGATCCGCAAACCCAAAAGCTGCTTCGTTTCATGAACGCTTATCTTCAAGTCTCCGGTGAACGGGACCGTCATCAAAACTAACGGAGGAATACGATTATGTCAAAACATATTGTAATTTTGGGCGCCGGCTACGGCGGCGTACTCAGCGCATTGTCGGCCCGTAAGTTCATGGATAAATCACAAGCTCGGATCACGGTGGTCAACCAATTTCCAACGCATCAGATCATCACCGAACTGCATCGCCTTGCGGCGGGCAGTATTTCCGAACGCGCAGTATCTTTGCCGCTGGAGAAGCTGTTCAAGGGGAAAAACATTGATTTGCGGATCGCCAAGGTAGAGAATTTTTCGGTCGATAAGAAAGAAGTGAAACTCTCCGACGGCACCGTCTTGTCTTATGATGCTCTTGTCGTGGGTCTGGGCAGCATTACCGCTTATTTCGGCATTCCGGGCCTGGAGAAGTACAGCATGGTTCTGAAATCGGCGGACGACGCCAGACGGATTCACGAGCATATTGAATCGCGCATTCGTGAATATGCTGCTTCCGGTAATGAAGCGGACGCGTCCATCGTAATCGGCGGCGGCGGATTGACCGGCGTTGAGCTTGTTGGGGAAATCGCTGACAAGCTGCCAGAATTGACGAAGAAATATGGTGTGAATCAAAGCGACATTAAGCTAATGCTCGTGGAGGCGGGACCGAAGATTTTGCCGGTACTGCCGGACGTATTGATTGAACGCGCCACAGCCAGCCTTGAGAAACGCGGAGTGAAGTTCTTGACGGGTCTGCCGGTAACCAATGTGGAGGGCAACACGATCGATTTGAAAGACGGGCAAAAAATCGTGGCAAACACCTTCGTTTGGACGGGCGGCGTGCAAGGGAATCCGCTCGTTGGCGAATCGGGGCTTGAAGTGAATCGTGGCCGCGCTTCGGTCAATGATTTCTTGCAGTCCGTCTCGCATTCGGACGTGTTCGTTGCCGGCGACAGCGCCGTTTACATGGGCGCGGATGGCCGCCCTTACCCGCCAACGGCGCAAATCGCTTGGCAAATGGGCGAGCTGATCGGCTACAACTTGTTCGCGTACCTGTACGGCAAGCAAATGAACGGTTTTAGCCCGGTTAACTCCGGTACGCTGGCCTCTCTGGGACGCAAAGACGCCGTGGCGACGATCGGCGCGAGCAATACCCAGCTGCGCGGGTTGCCAGCAACGATGATGAAGGAAGCGAGCAACATCCGGTATTTGTCTCATATCAAAGCACTGGACGCTTTGGCTTACTAAACTCAAGTCGATAAACAAAAGAGTCGCCTGAAGGACGAATCCTTCAGGCGACTCTTTTGCTTTCATTGGATTGTTTATACGATACCGTGAGCCAGCATCGCATTAGCGACCTTCAGGAAGCCGGCGATATTGGAACCTACAACCAGGTTGTCGGCATGGCCGAATTCCTCAGCCGCGTTCACGCTGCTTTGGTAGATATTGCGCATAATGTCCTTGAGCTTGGCATCCACTTCTTCGAAGGTCCAGGCGAGTCTAGCGCTGTTCTGCGCCATTTCCAACGCAGAGACGGCAACCCCGCCGGCATTGGCAGCTTTGGCTGGTCCAAAGTATACACCGTTGTTCAGATAAACCTCGATGGCCTCCAGCGTGGACGGCATGTTCGCCCCTTCAGCCACATATTTGACGCCATTTGCGACAAGCTGTTTCGCTGCAGCTTCATTTATTTCGTTTTGGGTCGCGCAAGGCAGGGCAATGTCGCAAGGGAGGCTCCAGATCTTCTGGCAGCCTTCTACATACTCCGCAGATGGATGCTCGTTTACGTATTCGCTGATCCGTTTCCGTTCCACTTCTTTCAAGCGTTTCACCGTTTCGAGATCAATGCCGTTCTTGTCGTACACATAGCCGTTCGAATCGCTGCAGGCGACGACTTTGGCGCCAAGCTGCTGCGCTTTCTCGATGGCATAAATCGATACGTTACCGGAACCGGAAACGACGACCGTTTTCCCTGCGAAGCTATCGCCCCGACTCGCCAGCATCTCACTCGTGAAATAGACCAGCCCGTAGCCCGTAGCTTCGGTCCGCGTCAAGCTGCCTCCGTAGGTGAGGCCCTTACCGGTCAATACGCCGGTTTCATTGCCGTACAGCCGTTTGTATTGGCCGAACATGTAGCCGATCTCGCGGGCACCAACGCCGATATCACCAGCCGGTACGTCGGTGTCTGGGCCGATGTATTTGGACAACTCCGTCATGAAGCTTTGGGTAAAACGCATCACTTCAAGGTCGGATTTGCCTTTCGGATCGAAGTCGGATCCACCTTTACCGCCGCCAATCGGCTGACCCGTCAGGGAGTTCTTGAAAATTTGCTCGAACCCGAGGAATTTGATAATGCTGGCATTCACGGACGGATGGAAGCGGAGGCCTCCTTTGTACGGACCAATTGCACTGTTGAACTGTACCCGGAAACCGCGGTTTACCTGTACTTTGCCTTGATCATCAACCCAAGGTACGCGGAAGCTGACCATTCTCTCCGGTTCGACGATCCGCTCGAGAATCCCTTGCTCCTGATATTTCGGATGTTTAGCGAATACGGGTACCAAGGAGTCGAGGATTTCTTTGACGGCTTGGTGAAACTCAAGCTCCCCCGGATTCCGTTGTTGGACGGTTTCATATACCTGATTTACATAATTGCGAGCTGCCTCCAGGCCTGCTTCGCGCTGCTGTGTTAAAGCCATTGTCCACTCCACCTTTCTTGTGTGTATTATCGGATGAGTACGTTCACCATTTCACGATATTTATGACCTCTATTGTAATATTGATGTAAGCTATTAACAAAGCTAATTTGAGATCAAGTTGATGATCGCATGAGATGAACTGGAGCGGATGGACGGCCTTGCGGCCAGATGATCCAGGAGTATTATGCCCGGGGAAGCGGGGGTTCAGATGAAAAAACGGCCGGTTCCGCAAGGTCGATGGATGCGGTACTGGCCGTTTTGGGTCATCCTGATTATTTCTGGAAAGAGTTCCAATTCACGACTTGATCTACCGAAAGGCGTGGCGTTGGATGAGCCGCTTTTGCCGCTTTGCCGATCGCGATCAGCAGGATCGGTTTCAAGGTTTCCGGTACCTCGAAAGCTTCAACGAATTTTTCGGCGTTATATCCGCCCATTGGAACCGTATCGTAGCCTTTGGCTTTGGCGATCAGCATCAACTGCATCGACACCAATCCGGCGTCCAGTAAGTTGATTTGGTGCAATCGTTCCGGGCCCATGCCGCCATAACCTTTGTGCAGACGCTCGACAAAATTGGTTTTGATCTCTTCCGTCATGGCGCCAAGCTTAACAGCCTCGGCGTAGATTTCCTCGGCGCGCTCGTAGGATTGGAGATCGCCCAGTACGGCAATCACGGCCGCGGAATCAACGACCTGCTGCTGATTGTTGGCGATCGGAAGCAGCTTTTGCTTCATCTCAGGCTCATCGATAATCAGAAAACGCCAAGGTTGCAGATTGGATGAGGACGGAGCGGACAAGGATAGCTCTACGATTTCCTTCAGCTCTTCCTTGGAAATTTTCACGGATGGGTCGTAAACGCGAACGGAATGTCTTTCCTGCAGTACGGTATAAAAATCATTTAAATCAACTTGATTGAGCGTGCTCATTTTCAGGCTCCACCCTTTCTATATTTCATTCTTCATGTGATCAGTATAATTCTCAACTGTTATAAACACAAGTACAGTTAGAAGTGAATGAAGGATTCGAAACTTGTGGTTAGTTAGGATAACCATTATCTTAAAGAGGTAGTTCATCGACTTCGAAATTTATTTCCAGGGAGGTTTCACATGACATTGCAGATCGGAATCGTAGGTACGGGTTGGTTTAGCAAGGTGCATGGTGACATATTGGCAGGAATGGACGGCGTCCGGGTGACGGCCGTTACCGGAACGACGGCAGCCAAAGCGCAGGCCCTCGCCGACCGTTATCCGGGGGCGATCGGATTTGGCAGTTTAACGGATATGCTGGACTCGCAGAAGCTGGATGCCGTCTATCTTTGTATCCCGCCTATGGCGCACGGAGACATCGAAGCCGAGTTGATCGAACGAGGCATTCCCTTCTTCGTGGAAAAGCCGCTTGCTGCGGACCTGGCCACACCTCAGGGAATTCTTGCGCGTTTAGAGCAAAAGCCGCTCGTCCACGCGGTAGGCTATCATTTTCGTTATAAAGAATCGATACGCAGGTTAAAGGAATCGCTGGAGGGCCGGACGATTGGTATGGCGCTGGGAGCATGGATGGGCGATATGCCGCAGGTGGCCTGGTGGCGAAGCCAAGAGGGCTCAGGAGGGCAGTTCGTGGAGCAGACGACCCATATCGTTGACCTGCTTCGCTATACAGCTGGAGAGGTTACGGAGGTTTATGCCGCCTATGGGAATCGCGTTGTACAGGAACACTTTGATAACGTGACCGTGCCGGACGTCGGTACCGTCACGATGAAACTTCAAAGCGGGGCGGTGGCCACGATCTCCAATACCTGCATCCTACCGGGGGGCGTATCCGAAGTAGGGCTGCATCTATATACGGATTCTGGCATTCTGGCCTGGAGCCCGGAGCGGTTGGAGATCCATCTCCCGGGAACCAAGACGGCCTACACCGGACAGGATAATCCCTATGTAGCTGAGACCGAGGCGTTTATCCATGGCCTGCGTACCGGCGACACCTCGCGGATCTTGTCTGATTATGCCGATGCCGTGAAAACTCAGCGGATCACCTGCGCCGCCTTGGAGTCGGCTCGGACGGGGAATCCCGTATCTATTCACGAGTAAAAAGAAAATTTGAACTAAATGTGATTTTTTTCGTTGTGGAAAGATAAAGAATTACGCAATTGTAATCCGAATCACAATTCCCCTCGTGCCAAAATCTTATCCTGAGTCTGTCTAGAAGGAAAGGAGAGACGAGGGGATGAAGAGAAATCAAGCCCAAAACTCATTTTTGAAAGGGATTCTGATCTGTGTCCTTTTACTAAGCTTCACGGTGCTCATTGCCGGAGGATATTGGATTTTTAAATCGCAAGCGCCTACGCCGCTTAAAGTCGTGAATACCGCAGGCGAGGTATTGACGACCCAGGAGCAGATAACCGGCGGGCAAGCGGTATTTCAGAAGTATGGCCTGATGGATTACGCCACCGTGCTAGGACACGGTTCGTATTTGGGACCGGATTACACGGCCCAATCGCTGAAAATGGTCACGGACGCCATGCACGATCAACATGCGCAAGCGGAGTACGGTACGACTTACGCCGAACTGGATCCGGAGCAGCAATCGTTGATTTTTGAGAAGGTTAAGGCGGAGATGAAGCAGAACCGCTACGACAAGAACGCCAAGACCTTGGTGTTGACCGATGGCCAGGCCGAAGGGTTGGAGCGAGTCCGCGCCTATTATGACCAGGTCTTCACGGAAGGTGACGGACGCGGCATCCAGCCGAATTTGTTCGAAAACGAAACGATGCCGGAGGAAGGGCGCGCTTATGTGGCGCCGGGGGATATGCGCAAGCAAATCGCCGACTTCTTCTTCTGGACCGCTTGGTTATCCGGTACAGAGCGGCCGGGCGACACGATTACGTATACGAATAACTGGCCGTATTTCGAAGATGCGGGCAACACGATGAGTTATTCCGCCGTTCTTTGGAGCGGCATCAGTATGACGCTTTTCGTTTTGGTGCTCGGATTGGTGTTGTATTTCTACAACCGTTATAAGCTGCACATGCATGAAGCCTATGAACCGGGCAAATTCCCGGTGTTGGACCTGAACCGCATGCCGGTGACGGCTAGCCAGGTGAAGACGGCAAAATATTTTCTCGTTGTCGTGCTGCTATTTCTGATTCAAGTTGGTTTCGGCGCGCTGCTGGCGCATTATTACGTTGAACCCAACAGCTTCTTCGGGTTGGACTGGATCGTCAAACTATTCCCGTTCAATATCGCTAAATCCTATCATTTGCAGTTGGTCATCCTTTGGGTAGCGACGGCTTGGCTGGGGATGGGGATTTATGTAGCCCCGCTCGTTGGCGGCAAGGAACCGAAACATCAGGGGTTACTGGTGGATATCCTGTTCTGTGCGCTGGTAGTGCTCACAGCGGGGAGTACAATCGGCGAATGGCTCGGAGCGAAAGGCTATCTCGGCAACCTGTGGTTCTGGCTGGGTCATCAAGGCTGGGAGTACCTGGAGTTGGGCCGTTTCTGGCAGGTCCTGCTTGTTATCGGGATGGGGATCTGGCTGTTCATTGTGTATCGCGCCATTCGAAGCGCTTTGCGGAAGGAAACCGATAAGGGTGGCTTAACGCACTTGCTGTTCTATTCGGCGATCGCCGTTCCATTCTTCTATATCTTTGCGTTCTTCTTTAATCCGTCGACATCCTTCACCTATGCGGACTATTGGCGCTGGTGGATCATCCATTTGTGGGTGGAAGGGATTTTCGAAGTGTTCGCCGTCGTTGTCATCGGCTTCCTCATGGTGCGAATGAAGCTGGTTACTAAGGAATCTACGGTGCGCTCCTTGTTGTTCCAGTTAATTTTGCTGCTGGGCAGCGGCGTGATTGGGATCGGCCATCACTATTACTACAATGGCTCGGCCGAAATCTGGATTGCCTTGGGTGCCGTATTCTCGGCGCTGGAAGTGATTCCGCTGACGCTGTTAATTCTGGAGGCTTACGACCAATACAAAATGATGAAAGACGGGGGTCAGACGTTCCCGTACACATCTGCTTTCCGGTTCCTGGTATCGACGGCCATTTGGAACTTGGTTGGCGCAGGGGTACTCGGTTACTTAATCAACCTGCCGGCGGTGAACTACTTCATGCACGGCTCTACGTTGACGACGGCTCATGCCCACGGTTCGATGATGGGCGTATACGGGATGTTTGCGATCGCTGTACTGCTGTATACAATGCGGAATATCGTGAAACCTGAGCAGTGGAACGACAAGTTGCTGCGTATCTCCTGCTGGGGGCTGAATATCGGTCTAACGGGGATGATCGTGATTACCCTGTTGCCAGTGGGTTTCATCCAGCTGAAGCATTCGTTTGATTTTGGCTTCTGGTCGGCGCGAGACTTCTCGTTCTATCAGCAGGATACGGTAAGCCTGCTGCTGTGGCTGCGGATGATTCCGGATACGATCTTTATTGTAGTGGGAATTCTGCCGCTGGTTTATGTGGTTGTACGTTCCATGTTCCACCTGCGCAAACCGAACGTCGCTGAAGAAGAAGTATTTGAGTAGGGGGCGGGGAGTATGGAGCATTCAACCCATATGTTGCGCTCCTTCCCCTTATTTCAGGGGCTGTCCCTGGACGAGGTGGCTCGGATCGGAGCGCTTACTGTTCCTAGGCTGCTAGGACGGCGTGTGGCCGTATTCCGGGAAGGAGACGAGGTAGAGGCGGTTTATTTTGTGGTGAACGGGCTCATTAAGACGAGCCGGACGGACGAGAAGGGCAATGAGCAAATCTTCTCGTTTCTGAAGCACGGCGACATGTTCCCGCTCACCGGCCGATTCGATGCGGAAGCCTCGCCGGTGACGGCCTCGACCGTCGTTGAGACCAGCCTGCTCGCGATCCCGCTCCGCTCCTTCGAGCAACTTCTGGCGGGCTCGCCTGAGCTGGCATTTAAAATGATGGGGCTGATGAGCGGTAAAATCCGCGAGCTGCAAGGCAAACTGCTGAATTTTAATCAGCGGAGCGTAGAAGATCGGGGGATCTCGTTTCTGATTTACCTCGCGGAGCATTTTGGCATAGAGCGGGGAGGAGAAGTCGTCGTACCGATCCCTGTAACGCACCAGGAGTTGGCCAGTACGATTGGATTTGCCCGGGAAACGGTGAGCCGTCTGTTGACTAGCCTGCGCAGGGAAGGCATCGTTCAGGTCAGCCGCAAAGGGTTCGTCGTTCGAGATTTGCAGGCTTTGAAGGAAAAGGTGTGCGTCAAGGAGAATTGCCCCCATTGCCGGGAACTGAAGCGTCTCGAGCAAGGGTGAGGTATCGAGTCGTTATGCACTTGCTTCGCAAGTTGGGTGAGCGCTAACACCTGCCAGAAGCCTTATTTGGGCGAAATCAGGGTGGATCTATTTCTAACGCTGATCGGGAGTCTTAATGGGTGCGAAACCAGCCGTTTTAGCATTAACATGGTTGAATAAGCGTTGTGACAAGCGTTACATCTTTTTAGATGGGGTTTTGCGGCAAATAACGATGTTCATAAGCGTTACAGCCGGCGTAGGAAGCAGGCCCCTGTGTCCAACTTTACGCACAAAATAAAACCCCTCGCTAACTGGCGAGGGGTTTCATTTATTTTATTCCAACGTGATGTTATACGTTACGATGTAGGACTCCTGTTCCGATTGGTCCACCTCTACATCCCCTTGCAGCAGGTGAATGATTTGGAGCAGCGGACCGGTCAGGCGGCCGTTGTAAATCTTCGTAGGCGCCTCTATAGGCGTCTCCGTGCCGTTCACGGTGGCCGTATCGGCACCGACAGCAACCTTGACCTCACGTTCGCCTCGGGTCAAACTGGCCGTCTTGTCGGCGGCGTTGTAGTTGAATTCGATGCCGGCGGCCAAAGCGAAGTCCTTGAGCGGAACGCGAACCTGATCGTCATCGGCTGGCGGCAGCTCATCGAAGGTGATCTCCTGGCCGTTCACATTGACGACTACAGAATACACCGGGCCATCCTCGTTGATTACGAGGCTTTGCACCTGCTCCTGCAGCAACTTGTTGTTCAACTCCACGTTTGCTGCGGTGACCTGATGGGTGCCGGCAGCGATTTCCTCGATGATCCGGCGATTGATAGCGGCGGAGTGATGCGACAAGTCTTTGTATTCGTCCAGATCATAAGTTAGGGTACTGTCACTTTGGAAATCATACACACGGACATTGGCAAAGGCGCTAAATCGCTCATACATGTATTTCTTCATTTCGAGCTGGTTTTCGAAACGATCCGGGTTCAGACTGTACCACATTTGCTGGCGTAATACGGAGTAAGGCGGATAGTAGATGATGAATTCGATATCCGGATGCGCCTCAATGAAGCTCATCGTATTGTCCTCGAAATTTTGCTTTACGACCTCCAAAGTGGGCTCGTAATCTGCCGTCAACTGCTCTGACAGCTTAGCTTCCTGCCATTTGGCAAACACCTGGGTTGGACCGTAGCTGGCAGAGACGTCCCAATTGTTCAGCAGGTCGAGATTGCGCAATTGGGGCATTTGACTTTTTGGCAGAAACAATGCGCCGAGGGCGTGCTTAACATCGGACACGTTGAGCAGATATTTATAATCGTTCCAGATCTTATCGTCGTATAAATAAAACGGGAAATTGGCCTCGTCCCGCACCGCATTGTCCCGGAACGAGAAATAGTCGATCCCCCACAACACCTTCTTCACCTGACCGGTTCCGACCGCGACATCGGCGATCATCCGCTGTTCCTTGGCGGTAGAGCCCTCCATCGACAACTTCATGACCTGGCCGCCAAGCCGTGCGCCGACTTCCGAAGGAACAAAGTTCTCGGTCATGGAGCTTCCGAGGATGATGGTGTCATAGGCGTAATTTTTGGCCAGACCCGGGTTTTGATATCGTTGCTGCTTGGTGAACAGCGGCGAATAGGAAGCCTTTCGGTAGAGCTGCAACGGATCGACGGCATACACGAATGAGCCGACCAGCACTGCGAACAACAGGACAAAAGCCATGAACCAGACGACGAAACGAATATTTTTCAAGGGAGATTCTCCTTTAACCAACGTCAAAAATTAGAACGTAAAATACAAGAATTCGCTGACCTGGTTGAAATACAGAATTGAAAACACAAACAGTCCGGCGATAAAGGCGGCATAACGCAAGTTCGGCTTGAACTTCAGCTTGAGCTCCATCGAATTCCGCGCGAACAATGCCAGGGCAAAAGCCGCGAGGACCAACAGCGCTTGGCTCGCCAAAGTGAGGGACACGTTAATGTCTCCGACACGAAACATGCCGCGCAATACCTTAAGCGCATCATCCCAAGAGGTAGCTCGGAAAAATACCCAGGTGAAGTTGATGAACAAGAAGGTGATCAGCCAGGCGCACCAGCGCGGCAGGACGACGCCTGTCTTTTGCCATACCCGCTGAATGACCTGAGCGATGCCGTGCATCAAGCCCCAGACGATAAATGTCCAACCTGCGCCGTGCCAGAAACCGCCGATCAGGAAGGTCGCCACCAGGTTAAAATAAGTGCGGAACGTCCCTTTGCGGTTTCCGCCAAGCGGGATATAGATGTAATCCTTCAGGAACCGGCTTAAGGTCATATGCCAACGGCTCCAGAAATCCTTAATGCTTAAGGCTTTATAAGGCGAATTAAAGTTGATTGGCAGCTTAATGTTGAACAGCAACGCGATCCCGATGGCCATATCCGAATAGCCGCTGAAATCAAAATACAGCTGGAAGGTATAGGACAACGAAGTGATCCAGGCTTCAACAAATCCCAAATGGGTCGAAACATCAAAGCCCTGGGTGGCAATAGGTGCCAACGTATCGGCGATGACGACCTTCTTGAATAGCCCGACACAGAAAATAAAGAACCCGCGAGCCACATTGCCCGGAATGATCCGTTTGCTCCGAGGCCGATCGAATTGGGGCATCATTTCCTTGTGGTGCAAGATAGGGCCGGCGATCAGGTGCGGATAAAACGTAACGAACAGCACGTAGCTGACAATACTGTATTCTTTCGCCTTCCCTCGGTAGGCATCGACAAGGTAAGCGATTTGCGTAAAGGTGAAGAAGCTGATCCCAAGCGGCAATGCCAGCTCCAGCAGCTTGATATGCGAGGCAAACAGCGAATTGATATTTGTAATGAAAAAATCGGCATACTTGTAATAGCCCAGCAACAGTACGTTGCCGGTGATACCCAGCGTAAGCAGCAGTTTCCGCAGCCGGATCGGCTTGTCGGCGGAATGGTTAATCGAGCGCCCCATCACGTAGTTGAAGGCGATCGACGCCAGAATGAGCGGCAGCGACTTGATGCTCCAATAGCTGTAGAAGAACAGGGAAGCCGCGGCGAGCCAAAGCTTGCCGAATACGGGCGGGCATAGCCGGTTCAACAGAAAGTAAACGATAAACGAGATCGGCCAAAACGCAAAAATGAATTCGTAGGAATTAAAAAGCAAGACTACCGGCACCTCTCTCAATGCGAGAATCATAACTAATTAATCATATAATAGATCATGAGGGGCGGCAATGACATTTCCGCCCAGAAGTCGACAAAAAAACGGCCCCGCCAAGGCGGAGCCCAAAGAAACAAGATATGAAAAATTAGGAGGAACCACATAGGAATAAAGCTTAAAAGTGCAGAACGGCGATAAGCATTGGAGCAACCCCTAACGTAAACAGGGCGGCTAAGATCATGGAGATGCTGGAAATGGTTCCAGTCAAGGAGCTTAGCTCGAACGCTTTGGATGTCCCCGTGCCGTGAGCACTGGTGCCGAACAGTACGCCACGGGCAACTTCGCCTTCGATGCGGAACAACTTCATGACCAATGGCCCCAGCATGGCGCCTAGCAAGCCGGTCAGAATAACGAATACGGCGGTTATATTCGGTACGCCGCCGATCACCTGCGATACGTTCATGGCAATCGGCGTCGTGACGGAACGGGGAATCAAGCTGGTAATCAGCTGGTCGTCCAGATGCAGCCATTCGGCCAAGAACGCCGAGGAGAACATGGCGACCACGGAGCCGCTTAGCACGCTAATGAGAATTTCCACAGCATGTTTTTTCAGCACATTGTAGTATTTGTACAAGGGAATCGCAAACGCGATCGTGGCCGGCTGCAGCATGCTGCTCAGCCACTTACCGCCGGAATGATAGGTTTCATAGGGGATTTGTGCCCACAGCAAGCCGATGACGAGAACCAACGGGGTGATCAGCAGAGGGGACAAATAGACCTTCGGCCGAATCCGATACAACCGTTTCGATAAGCCGTAGATGATCAGGGTAGAAGCTAAACAAAATATGCCTACAATCATGAGATTCGGCCCTCCTTTCGTTTTTCGATACGCGAGGCGATCAGCCCGGAACAAGCCATGACGATAACGGTACTGAGGATCACGACGATCAAGATCCGAACGCCTTCGCTTTCGAGCAAGGGAATATATTGCATGACGCCGACAGCGGAAGGAACAAAGAACAGGAGCAGCTCGGCTAGCAGCCAGTTCGCGCCTCGTTCTATCCATTGCAGTTTAACGACGCCTGTTTTCAATAGGGTAAACAAGACGGCAATACCCAGAATTGATCCTGGAATCGGTAAATGGAGCAGCTCCGCGACCTTGTTCAGGGTCAATGAGACGAAGAACAGGATAGCGATCTGAAGGATCCCCATGCCGATCTCTTTCATCTTGTTCATATGAGCAGCTCCCTTCTGTTTTTGGTTGGTAATGAAATCTTACACCGATTGTTTTCATGAGTAAAATGAATATACTGAATGAGAAGCATTCCATTTGGTTATAGATAAAATGAATTAAAGGAGCGCAGGCTGTTGGATATCCGACAAATGCAGGTTTTAATTGAAGTCGCACGGCAACGAAGCTTTACCAAGGCAGCCGAAGCGATGTACATTACCCAACCGACCATCAGTAAAACCATCAAAGCCATGGAAGAGGAACTCGGGGTCGTGCTGTTCGATCGGGTCGGCAAAAAAATCGAGCTGACCGACGCCGGACGGATTATCGCTACGCAGGCCCAACAAATCGTGACCTCCTTCCAGAACCTGATGGCCGAGCTCGACGATTTGCGTAATTTGAAGAAAGGACATCTCCGCATCGGGCTTCCGCCGATGGTGGGGGCGAGCTTTTTTCCGAAGGTGATTGGGGAGTTTCATCAACGCTATCCCGATATAACGATCCAGCTTTTTGAGGACGGGGCCAAAAAAGTAGAACAGGACGTCGCCGGCGGATTGCTGGATGTGGGGGTTGTCGTGTTGCCGACGGTGGAAGCGGAGCTTAGCTGTTTTCCTTTTGTCGAGGAGAAGCTGAATCTGGTCGTACATCCCTCGCATCCGCTGGCGGAGCAGGAATCGGCGGAATTGTCCGAGCTGTCCCAGGACGGCTTCGTGTTGTTCCGCGAGGACTTTACGCTGCATGACCGCATCATCGGGGAATGCGCGAAAGCCGGGTTTCAGCCGCATGTCATCTACGAGAGCTCGCAGTGGGACCTGATCAGCGAGATGGTGGCCGTTGGCCTCGGCATCACGCTGCTGCCGGAAACGATCTGCCGCGAGATCGACGACGAGGGTGTACGGATCATCCCACTCGTGAAGCCGGTGATACCTTGGAAGCTTGGCATCGTATGGCGTGACGATCGATATCAGTCTTTTGCCACTCGGGAATGGATTCGGTTTGCTCAGGAAGTGTTGGCGCCTCATATTGGGTAAAAATACCCGAATTGTCTGAGTTCTGACAAACAATGGGACGCCAGACTACTTGTGCAACCTGTAGAGCCTGCCTATAATAGCGAAATGATTCACAAATTGTTGATTAGGGGATAAAGCATAAATGAGTTTGCTGCGAAAAAAATCGATTTCTTTCATGTTGCAAGAGAAACAGATGGCCGGCTCCAGTACGGGGGGGATGAAAAAAGAGTTGGGCGTTTTTGACCTGGCTATGCTGGGGATCGGCTGTATCGTCGGTACGGGAATCTTCGTGCTTACCGGAGTGGCTGCCGCCCAACACGCCGGTCCAGGCCTAATCTTATCCTTTATTCTGGCCGGTATCGTCTGCGCGTTCTGCGCGTTGTGTTATGCCGAATTTGCCTCCATGGTCCCCGTGTCAGGGAGTGCCTACACTTACAGTTACGCCACCTTTGGCGAGCTGATCGCCTGGATCCTCGGGTGGGACCTGATCCTGGAATACGGCTTTGCCGCTTCGATGGTGGCGAGCGGATGGTCGGGATATTTCCAAGGCTTGATCTCTGGCATGGGAATCACGTTGCCGACGGCGCTCAGCAGCGCCTTTGATCCGGCGAACGGCACCTATGTTGACGTCCCGGCGATCTTGATCGTGCTGGTGTTGACATTTATCGTCTCCCGCGGCTCCAAGGAGTCTTCGCGGTTGAATTCGATCATGGTTATCGTGAAAATCGCCGTGATCCTCCTCTTTATCGTGGTGGGTGCGTTCTACGTCAAACCGGGCAATTGGACGCCCTTCATGCCTTTTGGCTTCAGCGGAGTTGTGACTGGGGCGGCGACGGCGTTCCTATCCTACATCGGGTTCGATGCGGTGGCCACCGCCGCGGAAGAAGTGAAGAATCCGCAAAAAGATCTGCCACGCGGCATTATGTGGTCCTTGGTCGTGTGCTCCCTCCTGTACGTTCTCGTGACGGGTGTGCTGACAGGGATTGTTCCTTATGCCGAATTAAATGTGAAAAACCCGGTGGCCTTTGCGTTGCAATATATCAACCAGAATTGGGTTGCCGGCTTTATTTCCCTGGGGGCGATCGTCGGGATCACAACCGTTTTGTTCGTGCTCCTGTTTGGACAGACGCGACTGCTCTACGCCATCGGACGCGACGGCCTGCTGCCGAAGCCGCTGGCTCGATTGAATCCGAAGACCGGCGTCCCGGCGAACAGCACCTGGGCGACGGGAGTTATCGTTGCGATTTTTGCGGGTTTGATTCCGTTGCGCAAGCTGGCTGATCTCGTCAGCATCGGGACCTTGTTCGCGTTTATTTCGGTGTCGCTGGGCATCATTATTTTGCGCAAGTCTCGTCCGGATCTAGAACGGTCGTTTAAAGTTCCATTGGTACCATGGATTCCGGTGCTGGCCGTGCTGACCTGCGGTTATCTGCTGATCAGCCTGCCGGCGGTGACTTGGATCGCTTTCCTGATTTGGATGGTTATCGGACTCATTGTCTACTTTGCCTACGGCTACAAACATAGCGAGCTCTCGAAGTAAACACAGGGCATCGCGGCTGCATATTTCCCGGGAATTTAGCAGATAGTAAAGGGGCATGTCGAAATTTGCATAGCCCTAAAGCTACGAAGGAGAGACAGCCGTGAAGTATGCCTTAATCTGTTCATTGCTGGTCAGCCTGCTGTTCGGAACGGGATTACCCGTTGCATCAGCCCAAGCGGACGTTACCCACCATTTCGGATTCAAAAAAAGCGTTGGCGGCCAGCTTCCCTCGATTAACGAGGAAGGGTTCAAAGATATTATCGATAAGAACGGCGCGATTTTCCTCGCAGATCCTTCGCGCAAAGAATTGTTCTTAACGTTCGACAACGGTTATGAGAACGGTTATACCGCCCCAATCCTCGACACGCTGAAGGCGAAGAAGGTCCCGGCGATCTTCTTTGTGACCGGCCACTACATTAAGGACCAGCCAGAGCTGCTGAAGCGCATGGCTGCAGAGGGCCATTTGATCGGCAATCACTCTTGGAGCCACCCGGACATGACGACGATTTCCGACGCGCAAATCCGGGAGGAGCTGGAGAAGGTAAAAAGCGCAACCGCCCAGGTGACGGGGCAGTCCAAGATGGAGTACCTGCGCCCGCCACGCGGCATTTTCAGCGATCGGACGCTGCGCGTGACGAGGACGCTCGGGTATACGAACGTTTTTTGGTCCGTCGCTTATAAGGATTGGGATGTGAACGACCAGCACGGGGCGGATTATGCCTACCAGAAGGTCGTATCGCAGTTGCATCCCGGCGCCGTGATCCTTCTGCACTCCGTCTCCAAGGACAATGCGGCAGCCTTGGGTGCGATCATCGATGAAGCTCGCCGGCAAGGGTATGAGTTCAAAAGCCTGGACGAGATGAAGCCGGAACAACCGCGTCCACAATCCTAAAATCCAGACCGTTACAGGCGGGCGAAATGCCCCGATGTACGGTCTTTTTTTTGCCTTATTTGTCTGAATTTTGACGGCGCTTGACTTCACATTTGCAGGCTCTTATAATTAGGCATGCAAATTAATAGTCGCACTAATTATTAAACAATGAAAATAAATAAGGGGGGATTGGTTTGTTCACCGGTGATAACCCGCAGGCGCTTAGGCTACTGAAGGCTTTTCACCGCTTTCGGAGGCTCGATCTCAGCAAACTGACGCCGTCGGAGTTTAAACCTAGCGAAGTCAGATTGATGTTTTACATCTTACATGGCATGGAGAAGGATGAACGTGGGGTAACCGTGTCAGAGCTCAGCGCGATGATGGAGGTTGCTTCTCCGACCATCACGCCGCTCGTTCGCAGTTTAGAGGAGCGAGGACTGGTCCTGCGTTACAACGACAAGGAGGATCGCCGGGCGGTTCGAGTTAAGCTGACGGAGCAAGGGCTGGACCATGTCAAGGAGACGGCCAAGAAACGTTCGGCCCAAATTCAAGGGTTGGTAGAGTTTCTAGGCGAAGAGAAGAGCCGGCAGCTTATTGAGCTGTTGGAGCAGGTGTACGATTACGTAGATATGAAGCTGCATACAGACAAAAGTCAAGAGGAATGAAATGAATAGAACAAGTGGAGTTGATGGGAATTGATTAAACTATTCCGCAATTTGAAACCATACCGCTGGCTTGTGGCCGCGGTGCTTATCTTCGTCTTCTTCCAGACGTTATCAGAGCTGTACTTACCAACGCTGATGGCGGACATCGTAGATAAAGGGGTAGTGAACGGAGATACGCCGTATATCTGGCGAATCGGCGGGCTCATGCTGGTGGTTGCGCTCGGAGGGATGGCCTGTTCGATCGCAGCCAGCTATTTCTCGTCTAGAGCCGCAACCGGCTTCGGGAAGCTGCTTCGGGGCAAGGTATTCAAGCATGTCTCGAACTTCTCGCTGGAGGAGTTTGATACAATTGGCACCGCCTCGCTGATTACACGCACGACCAACGACATTACTCAAGTGCAGCAGGTATTGATCATGATCCTGCGCATGATGGTTATGGCGCCGATGATGTGTTTGGGCGGGATCATTATGGCCGTTTCCAAAGACGCGACGCTGTCGCTGGTGCTGGTGGTTATCTTGCCGGTGCTGGCCGGGGCAATTTTCCTGATCGCCCGCAAAGGGTTGCCATTATTTAAGGCGATCCAGAAGAAAATCGACAAATTGAATCTCGTTATGCGCGAAAGCCTGACCGGGATTCGCGTCATTCGTTCTTTTAACCGGACCGACTACGAAAGCAAGCGTTTCGACGCGGCGAACCTCGATTTGACGGATACATCGATCAAGGTCAACAAAATCATGGCCTTTATGATGCCGATTATGATGTTGGTCATGAACTTGTCTTCCGTGGCGATCATTTGGTATGGAGGGCTGCGGATTGACGCTGGAGATATGCAGGTCGGCGATCTGATGGCGTTCCTGCAATACGCCATGCAAATCATGTTCTCCCTTGTCATGGTGTCGATGATGTTCGTGATGATTCCGCGGGCTTCGGCTTCGGCCATCCGGATCAACGAGGTGCTGGACATGGTGCCGGTGATCAAGGATTCGGCAGCTAGCAGCCGGCCGACGGAAGCGAAGGGACTCGTCGAGTTCCAAAACGTCTCCTTCAGCTATCCCGGGGCGGAACAACCGGCGGTTCAGGACATTACGTTTACCGCTAAGCCGGGCCAAGTGACGGCCATCATCGGCGGGACGGGTTCCGGGAAATCCACGATGATCAGCTTGATTCCGCGGTTCTACGACGTGCAGGCTGGCAGCGTAAGGGTTGACGGTGTAGACGTCCGCGATATGACGCAGGTGGAACTGCGCAGCAAAATCGGCTTTGTCCCGCAAATGGCGGTGCTCTTCTCGGGAACGATCAGCGAGAACATCCGCTATGGCAAGGAAGATGCGACCGACGAGGAAGTGTGGCGCGCTGCGGAAATTGCTCAGGCGAGAGATTTCATCGGCAAAATGGAACAAGGCTTCGAGTCGCCCATCGCCCAAGGCGGCACCAACGTGTCGGGCGGACAGAAGCAACGGCTATCGATTGCCCGCGCTTTGGTGCGGCCTGCGGAAATTTATATCTTTGACGACAGCTTCTCGGCGCTCGACTTCAAGACCGATGCGAAGCTACGGGCCGCCTTGAAACAGGAAACGAAGGAATCTACCGTCATCATCGTCGCACAACGCGTCAGTACCGTGCTTGATGCCGATCAAATTATCGTGATGAACGATAGCCAAATCGCCGGAGTAGGTACGCATCAAGAATTGATGGAAACTTGCGACGTCTATAAAGAAATCGTCTATTCACAGCTTTCGGAGGAGGAGATCGCATGAGTCAAGAGCAAACTGAGAAAAAACGCGGATTCGGCGGCCCTCGCCGCGGGCACGGTGGACCCGGCGGACCCGGCGGACACGGGGGTCCTGGTATGGGAATGCCAGTGGAGAAGGCGAAGGATTTCAAAGGAACCTTAAAACGGTTGATCCGATACTTAAGACCGCATAAGGTTCAGTTGGCCGCGGTACTGGTCATGGCCATTTTGAGTACCGTGTTCAGCATCTTCAGCCCGAAGGTGATGGGGAAGGCGACCACCAAGTTATTCGAAGGCATCGTAGCTAAGTTTCAAGGCGTTCCCGGTGCGGAGATCGACTTCCAGTACGTCTGGCAAATTATTATGATCCTAATTGGTTTATATGTACTGAGCGCGCTATTTGGCTATGTCCAACAGTATTTGATGGCCGGCGTTGCCCAGAAGACGGTTTACGACCTACGGAAGGACGTCAATGCCAAGCTGAACAAGCTGCCGCTGAAATACTTCGACGCCCGGACGCACGGGGAAATCTTAAGCCGGGTCACCAATGACGTCGACAACATCGCCGGTACTTTGCAGCAAAGCTTGACGCAGTTAATCACGTCGATCCTGACGATCATTGGCGTTATCGCGATGATGCTGTCCATCAGTCCGCTGATGACCTTGATTGCGGTTCTAACGTTGCCGCTGAGCATCGTGGCGATCACCTCGATTGCCAAGCGGTCGCAGAAACAGTTCGTCCGCCAGCAAAAAGAACTCGGACAGCTGAACGGTCATGTGGAGGAAATGTATACCGGCCACAAGATCATCAAAGCGTTTGGTCGCGAGACCAAGTCATTGGAGCAGTTCGACAACATTAATGAACGCCTGTATGAGGCGGGCTGGAAGGCTCAGTTCATCTCCGGCGTCATCATGCCGATTATGAGTTTTATCGGGAACATCGGATATGTACTCGTTTCTGTGGTCGGCGGGATTCTCGTGACTAAGAGAACGATCGAAATCGGCGATGTGCAGGCGTTTATCCAGTACTCCCGCCAATTTACGATGCCGATCACGCAAACGGCGAACATCGCCAACATCATCCAGTCGACCGTAGCTTCGGCGGAGCGGGTGTTTGAAATCCTGGATGAGGAAGAACAGGTACCGGAAACAGCGAATCCCACTGTATTGGAACAGCCTCGCGGCGATGTGGCGTTCAATCATATCCAGTTCGGTTACGATCCGGAACATCTGTTGATCGAAGATATGAACATCGACGTGAAACAGGGCCAAACGATCGCCATCGTCGGGCCAACCGGCGCCGGCAAAACAACGCTGATCAACCTGCTGATGCGCTTCTATGAGGTGAACGGCGGATCGATCACGGTGGATGGGGTCAACATTGCCGAGATGAAACGCGGCGATTTGCGCAGCCTGTTCGGGATGGTCCTGCAGGATACGTGGCTGTTTAACGGTACGATCCGCGATAACATCGCCTACGGCCGCGAAGGTGCAACGGAGGAGGAAGTCGTGCGTGCCGCCAAAACGGCGTACGCCGACCACTTTATCCGTACGTTGCCGGGCGGGTATAACACGGTCCTGAATGAGGAAGCGTCGAACATCTCGCAAGGGCAGAAGCAATTACTGACGATTGCTCGCGCCATCCTTGCCGATCCGGCGATCTTAATTCTCGACGAAGCAACAAGCAGTGTCGATACCCGGACCGAGGTGCATATCCAGAAAGCGATGAACGAGCTGATGAGAGGTAGAACAAGCTTTGTCATCGCCCACCGGTTGTCGACGATTCGGGACGCCGATCTCATTCTCGTGATGAACCATGGCACCGTGATCGAGAAGGGCTCGCACGAAGAACTGCTGGCACTTGGCGGCTTCTATGCCGATTTGTACAACAGCCAATTCACCAAAGGCGACTTCGAGCCAGAAGCGGTATAAAGCTGTCGATTCACAAAAGAACGCCCCCGCATATGCGGGGGCGTTTGCTATTGGACGTGCACTCTTCGCGCAGGGGCCGTGGGCCGGGGCCGGGTGTTCCTTTATGGCCCCTTTGCATCATTATCCCTTTTGTTAAGGGAACATGGAGTGTGGAGTGTCGTCTTTACCCTATCCGGTTCAGTTCGCAGCGAGCTGATCCATCGGGATAATCGTGCAAAGGCCCGGACAGAGGATATCATCTGCTCGCGAACCGTCCTAGTTACAACTGCGTTCAGGCTTCCCCGGCCAGGTGGCGTAGCGCCGCCTCATCGCGGAGGAGCAACTGCCGTCCCGAGACGGTAAGCACACCGTCATTGCTCAATTGACGCAGCTTGCGGCTTAGCGTTTCCGGCGTGGCGCCGATCAGGCCGGCGAGTTCTTTTTTGGACACAGGGAGTGCGAATTCCTGAGAATCCGGAGCGGCTTTGCGATGGAAATATAACAGCATTTTGGCTAAACGCCGATCGGCCTCAAGCAAGGTCAATACGGCCGCCCAAGCATCGGCTTCCTCCAGCTGCGTGCTGAGTGCGGTCATGAATCGGGCCGCCGTATCTGGATCGCGTCGTAAGATATCGAGGAAATCGCTGCGGTGAATCCGGCAGACGCCAGTTGAATCGGCTGCGATGGCGCTGGCGTAATGGGGCTTCTCCTGCAGTAAGGCAAACTGGCCGAAGAAATCTCCGGGGAACAGCAGTCGAATGATATGCTCTTTGCCGTTATCCTCCAGCTTGGTCAGCTTAATGATTCCGCGATTGACCACGAACAGCGCATCCGAGAGGTCGCCTTCTCGAAAGATGGTCTCGCCCTTGTGGTACTGCGAGGTACGCATCACGGAATGGAGCAACTCGACCTCCGCTTCGCGCAGCTGCGCAAAGACGGGAACGTGTGCTAGACAGGATGGAGCGTTGGCTGCATTTTGGGCGTGGCAAGCGCAGGAACTCATTCGTGACCCCTTCCTTTCTTAAAATGACAGCGTATTTTACCTATAACTTAACAGTCTATCGGTCAAGGTATAGTGATCATTATCACAATATTTCTGTCGAATTCTTGATCCAAATCAAGGTGTATTGAGGGCAGATATGGCAAATTAAACCTATCAACGGCATTCGCCGGTTATCCAAGGATAGGGGGAAGTACAATGAGAGGATTTACGTTTAATGAATTGAAACAAATCGACCGTTCTCGGCTGGGAGGTGAGGTGCCGCTGGAGTTGTTTCGGGCGATCCGCCTGATCGGTATGCAACAAGGGCTACCTTTGGAAGGGAAAGGGACAACCGCTTCGATCGGCCGCAAAATCGGCGAAAGCCTGCCCGTGGAATCGTTGGATGAGCTGCTTGGCTTATTCGCTGAACTGCGTATCGGATTGCCGCGGGTTTTGGAACAGGGTGAACGATTGATTCGGATCGCCATAGACGATTGCTTTTGCAAGGGATTGCCTTTGATTGAGGAGAAGAAGGTATGCGATCTGGAGGGTGCGATTCTGGAAGGGGCGCTCGGCAAAATGTTAAACCGGAAGGTTAGCGTACGGGAGACGAAATGTAATGTTTGCGGGGACGAACACTGCGAGTACGAAATCCGGATCTATGAATAAAATCGAATTATGTCGAATAAAACGCTAAATAAAGTAAATTATTCTACATAATCCGACATCTCCTGCCGATATTGATTTCATACGTCAATACTTCTAAAGAGAAGCGCAGGAGGTTATGGAAATGACAGGTCAAGATGTCAACGATTTTCTGTACAAAGATTTACGAAAGAGGAACCTGTTGATCTGTTCGACTTTAACGACGACGGTAATTCTCAGCCTCGCCATCCTTTTGGGACTACATACGAGCGCAAAGATTATCACATTGATCGTTATCCCGAACTTGTTGATATTGTTGCTGGTTTGGGGGGGGCACGTGACCCGGAAGAAGGAACATTGGATCCCGTATATCTCTATCGTGGGCATATTCATTACTGCGATGATCACCGTTTTTCAAGGAGGCGGAGGCCCGCTTGGAGCAGTATCCGCATTCTTCGTCCTAAGCGTTGGCATCATGTACCATGATTTTAAGGTAACCATGACGGGTTTAGTCGCGGCATTGGTGGTCATCCTGGTCAAATATACAGTGTTCCATGAACCGGCAGGGGAAGGTTCCAATATTGCGGTGCTGATGTATTTCTTCATCGTGACCGCTTGGGTATTGTTGGCCCAATCCTCGCTGGGACGCAAAATGCACGCACATTCGGCAAGTATGTTCAAGGAAACTTCGGAACTCTTAGCACGTGAATTGGAACGGGAGAAAGTGACTTCCGAGGCTACCCAGACGATCGCGGCCAGCATCGGAGAGATTCGGGGGAACAGTCAGGATAACTACCAGGCGTTTCAAGAGATGGCTACGGCATTTCAAGAGATGGCTTCGGGTGCGGCGGTACAAACGGAGACTATCGGGGGGATTTCAGAGAATATCGTCACCTCTAACGGGTATATCAACCGGATGACGACTGCCCTGGGCGAACTGGTCGAAACGGTGTCGGAAACGAAAACGGCTTCCGACGAAGGGGCGGCAGTGATCGGGCAATTGACAGGCACCATCGATCGTTTCCACACAAACATGAATGGCATGAAGGAAGATATCGGAGCGCTGATCGGAAATATCCACCTGATTGCCGAGCTCACTGCCTCCATCCGTGAAATTGCAGAACAGACGGGGCTGCTGTCTTTAAATGCGAGCATCGAGGCGGCTCGAGCGGGTGAGCAGGGTCGCGGGTTTGAAGTGGTGGCGAATGAAATTCGCAAGCTGGCCGATTTAACGAACGAATCCGCGAAACAGATTACGGACAACGTGGGGCAAGCTACTCGTCAGGCCGATTTGTCCCAGGTGCGGCTGGAGGAAAACGTCAACGACATGGAACAAAGCTTGGCATTGGTCAGAAAAACGGAAGGCGCGTTTATGTCGATCAACGCTAATGTGGAGGATCTCGCGCAGGGAGCGGCCGACATCAGCAGTGTTGCCAGTTCGGTACATGAGAAAACTGACGATATCGAGCAGGCGGTCAACGACTTTGTGGCCGTGGTGGAACAGTCCTCAGCTACCCTGCAAGAACTATTAGCCACCGTCGATACGTTGACTTCGCAAAACCTGCCGATGGTTCGCCGGATCGAGGAAACCGACCAGGCTGTCAAACAGTTGGTCGAAATGAAATCGCAGGCGTAATCATAAAAGGATATGCTTAGAAATAAACGGCTTGATCCTAGGGATCAGGCCGTTTGTGTTTGTTACTTTGCCAGCAAATACACGCCAAGTAATATGACAGCCACACCGGCCAGTTTGGTTAGGGTGATCGATTCGTGGAACAGGAAATAGGCTGGAATCAACGCTAGGACGTAAGCGAGTGCTTGAAGCGGGTAGGCGACGCTTAGCGGAAGGCGGGACAACACCGCGAACCATAACAACGTAGCTATGCCGTACAACGCAACGCCTCCGATGACCGCCGGGGAGGTCGCAAGCTTCCCCCAGTGAAGGCCGCCAGAACGCCCTAGACCAATTTTGAACAGGATTTGCCCGGTCACGAGGAGCAGAATATTGCCTAATAGCAGGATATAACTAATGGTTTTGTCCATGTTCGTGGACCGCCTCACGTTCTTTAAGGATGACGATTTCTTGAGTTAAGCGCAGTACTTGGGTCGTCAGCCGGGTTATGACGATCGTTAGGTGCAAGATAAACGCAAAACAGAAGAGCAAGCCGAACAGAAACAGCACGGCCGGTGCATACTTAACACCCAACTGGTTAGCGATCCATTCGATGAGAGGGACGTTCATCGAGCAGATCAGCAGGATCGCGCTGAACAGGATCCAGAGCAGGGAATATTGCTCCCGCAGCTTTTGCCGACGGACCAGTTCCAGGACGAATAGGAGAAACAACGCGGCAACAAAAACCGAGAGGATATAAATCGCCATTTATTCGGTCACCGCCGTTCGCTGGAGCGGGCGACGCAGTGCGCTCATGAGTACGGATAAGGTCACCTTCACCATGTAATATGCGGAACGCAACGGTGTAATGGACGATCTCCCGGTTGTTCGGGGACGCATTTCGACTGGGATTTCCGCTATCCTGCAGCCTTGGCGTTTCAAATACACGATCGACTCCACTTCGGGATAATCGGTTGGATAATACCCGGCATACAACTCGATGACCTTGCGTCCGGCGGCGCGGAACCCGCTGGTCGTATCGGTGAAGCGTTCGCCGGTAACCCAGGAGACAAGCCGGGAGAAGAAGACGATGCCCACCCGTCTTGCCGCAGATGACCGGAAGGACGCGGCCCCCAGGAATCGGGAGCCAATGACGAGGTCATGCTCCTTAACTCCGGCAATCAATCTTCGCAATTCTCCGGCCGGATGCTGGCCATCGGCGTCCATTTGCACGGCGATGTCATAGCCCCTTTGTTTGGCGTAAAGATAACCGGTTTGCATCCCCCCGCCGATTCCCACGTTGTAAGGAAGCGTCAGCACCTTGGCTCCGGCTTCTCGGGCGCAGCTTTCCGTGCGGTCGGAGGAACCATCGTTAACCACGAGGATATCGGCCTCCGGTACGTGCTCCCGGACATCCCGGATTACTGAGCCGATACTGGCTTCCTCGTTGTATGCGGGGATGATAACGAGAATGTGCTGTGAGTCCAAGTTCATGAGGCGACGGCCTCCTTTCGTTCCGGCCGATGATGAGAGCGGCGCTTGAATCGGGAGGCTAGGTCGCCGAGAAGAAAAGATCCGAATAGAATCAGCATGGTCATATTAGGATAACCGTAGCGGTTAAACGCAACGAACGGTATGTAAATTAACGTGAAGTAAGCTAAAGCCAACAAGAGCGGCAGCAAGCGGTCCAGCTTCAAGCGATGCGTTGTTACGGCCCACAGGATGCCAGCCGTGTTCACGTACATCAGCACTTCTTGGACAACGTTCATCACGGGACGGCTCACCGGCCAAAACGGCCGGGAATAAAACGGATGGACATAGAGCTCCACCCATCGCCCCAGGGTATACCAATACAAGTATTTCATCGGCTCATGCGCAAAACCGTAACGGAGGATGTCCAAACCTTTGCGGATCGCCGCGGAATCGGCGCCTTCGAATATCGTTTTGGGATCATACTGGGGGTAGGCCTCGAAGAAGCCGGCCGGAGGCAACTGCCAACGGATTCGCGTGCCCAACAGGAACGGGCTTCCGCCGGAATTTGTAAACAGGATGAATTCATGAAACGTCACCCAGTTGCGAATCCACCAAGGCGTCAGCAGCAATACATAGGTACTTCCCATTAGCAGAGTGTATTTCAACATCGTCCGCCAAGGAAGCTTCACTCGTAGCCATAAGACCAGAAGAATGGCAGGGTACAGAGAAGCGTGAGGCTTCAAATAGGCCGCCGTGGCAGTAAGGCCGCCGATGAGGATGTATAGGGCAGATCCACCGCGGTCCTTGGCCAGGATCGTGCAACAGACGAGGAGCAGCAGTAAGGTGCGGAAAGTCGTTTCCGAGAGAATGACCCCGGAAGAGAAGTAATCCGGTGGATACAAAGCAGACACCGTGCAGGCGATCAAAGCCGCACGGGTGTTGAAGATCCGCCGGCCTATCCAGAAGATGAGGTAAATACACAGTGTTTGCTGAAGACATTGGAACAGGCGAAAGGCAATAATGCCGCCCTGATCCTGGCCGAAAACGGCCATGAACCCGGACAGCATGAGCGGCAGCCCGGGCATGATGAAGGCGGAAGGCGCCTCTTTGGTATTGTAAGCAAGTACACCTTCGTTCAGCAGAAGGCGGGAGGTCTGAATGTACTTCACGTCATCGTTGTTCGGGCGAACCGGGTCGCCTAATAGGAAGTAATCGTTGTACACCAGGACGACAAGACACGATACAATTCCCACAAATGCCATCAGACCGAACAGATACCACTTGACCGGGCGATGGACTTCGGATAACGAGAACACAGCGATTCAACCCCACTTTAATTTTTATTTTATCTCTAAAAACAGGCATGATCCCCTTCTAATTTATAATATATCCAATATCTTCCTGTGACAAGCTCAATCTATTTGGACGCCATTTAGCCGCTCGCTGAAGGTCTCCCCCGAATCGACGTGGCCCCGATTAATGGATTCCCACAAATAGAGCGAGGCAATGGAACCGTAAGACGGCCACCGCGTGGCGGCTTGCTGCAAGTATTTACGGTCAGCGCGCTCTTCCATGTCGTACACCCATTTGGCAGCCCTCTGTAGACCGGGATCCCCGTAGGACACAACATGCTCCCGGCCCAGGGCGAAGATGAGGAACATTTCTGCCGACCAGCGACCGATGCCTTTGATGGAGACAAGCTTCTCAATGACCTCCTCATCGTCATGCTCCTGCAACCTGTCGAGGTCAATTTGCCCGGATCGTACTTTATCGCTTAAATCCTTCAGGTAGGCGACCTTTGAAGCGGACAACCCGGCCGCCCGCAGGTCGGTGTCGCTTTGGGCCAACAGGGCGGCCGGGGATAGCTCCCCGGCCAGCTCGATGACGCGGCCGCGAATGGTGGAAGCGGCCTTGACCGAGATCTGCTGGCTGATGATGGATCGAGCCAGCTCCGTGAACAAGGGGCCTTGCGGTTTGGTTGCAAGGCTTCCGATCAGGGCGATCAGCCGGCCCATCCGGGGATCGGCGCTGGCTAGCGCCTGGACCCGGCGTTCGTTCGGGTGCAGCTCGAATACGGGTTTCCCGTGGTTCATGGGATAACCTCCTTCAGTTTGGATTCTCCTCCAGCAGCGTCACGTACTGCTGGAGGAGTTCGTCGGCGCGGAGCTGCAGGGCGTCTCGCCGCTCCTGCAGCTCCGCGAGCCGCGCGGCGTCGCAGGCAGCCTCCGGCGCCTGCATTGCCGCGTCCACCGCCGCCAGCTCCGCTTCGGCGGCGGCGTAGTCGGCCTCCAGCTTGCGCACGGAGGCCGGGCCCGCCCCGGGCTTGCGCGCCGCTCCCGCGGCCGCATCGCCCCCCGCTCCCGCGGCCGCATCGCCCCCCGCGCCGGCGGCGGCGGTCTTCCGGGCGAGCTCCGCCCGGTAATCCTCGTATCCGCCGAGGGAGACGGTCAGGCGGCCGCCCGCCAGCGCCCACACCTGCCCCGCTACTTTATTGATGAAGTAGCGGTCATGGGACACCGCCAGCAGCGTGCCCGGGTACTCCTCCAGCGCCTCTTCCAGCGCTTCGCGCGAATCGATGTCAAGGTGGTTGGTCGGCTCATCGAGCACCAGCAGGTTAGGCTTCCGGTACATCAGTACCGCCAGCCGAAGCCGTGTCCACTCGCCGCCCGAGAGGCTGCTCACCTTCTTGAACACATCGGCGCCGTAGAACAGGAAGCGGGCCAGCTGCCCGCGGGCTTCGCCCGCTTCGAGACCGATCTCGTCGCGGAAATATTGCAGCACCGTCTCGTCATGATCGGCGGGGGCGGCCTGCTGGGCCAGGTAACCCGGTTCGATGCGCGAGCCGAGTCGGACTTCGCCCTCCTGCGGCGGTTCCTGGCCCAAGATGTTCTTGAGCAAGGTACTTTTGCCTGCTCCGTTGTCGCCGATCAGCACGGCCGCCTCGCCATAGCGCAGCGTGTGGGTCAGGCCGCGGTACAAGACGCGCCCGCCGCGGGCGTCGCCTACCTCCTTGAGGACGATCGCGTCCTTGCCGGAGCGATCCGCATGATCCAGCTCCAAGCCGATGCGTTTACGTTCCAGTATCGGCCTTTTGAGTTTGACCATACGGTCTAAGGCTTTCTGCATCGAGGCCGCCCGCCGATGAAAGCCCGGATTCGGCGGGTTTGAGCGGTTGCCCCACTCAATTAACTGTTTGATCGTTTCCTGCATCTTCTTGATCTTCTTCTGTTGCTCCTCGTAATCGGCAAACTGCTGAAGCAGCCGGCGTTCCTTCTCCTCTTTGTAGTAGCTGTAGTTGCTGTGGAACGTGAAAGCTTCTCCGTCCTCCAGCTCAATGATTTTACCGACAACGGCATCGAGGAAATAGCGGTCATGGGAAATGACCACGCAGGTTCCCGGAAACGCACGGAGGTATCCCTCCAACCACTCTGTCGCCGCCATGTCCAAATGGTTTGTTGGCTCGTCGAGCAGCAATAGATCCGGCTCCCGCAGCAAAATCACCGCTAAACCAACCTTCGTCTTCTCGCCGCCGGACAGCGAGGTGAACGGACGGGTGAATTGCTCCTCCGGGATGCCGAGACCACCGGCGACGCGGAAGATCGATGTTTCGATGTCGTAACCGCCGCCGCGTTCGAACGCCTCCTGCATCTGGCCGTATTGCTTGAGAAGCGAATCTAACGCTCCGGATTCACCGGCTCCCGCCATGTCGGCTTCCAGCCGCCGCATCTCTGCTCCCAGGCTACGAAGATCCGAAAAGGCTCCAAGCAGGACGTCGTACACCGTTTCTTCTCGAGAATAATCAGGGATTTGCGCCAAACTTCCGATTCGGGCATTCTTTCGAACCGATAGCAACCCTTGATCCGGCCGCTCGCTGCCGGACAGCAGCTTCATCAGAGTGGTCTTCCCCGCACCGTTGCGGCCAATCAGCCCGACCGTGTCGCCAATCTTAATTTCGAACGTGACATCGTTCAGCACCAGCTCGGCACCGTAATACTTCTGTATATTTTGACCCTGGATCATCATGAACCGTAATCTCCTTCAGTCCCATGCCGTCCATACAAAAAAAGAAGGCAGCAGGAAATCCTGCTGCCTTCAAAGCTCACGCGTAAGTGAGGTTAAGGTAGGAGCGGCATTTCGCAATTTGGTTTGGATATCGAGTTTCCGAAAAAGGACAGACTTCTCCCATTGTCGGCTGCTGCATGAACATTGCCAAACATTGCCATCGGCAGTTGGCTCACTCGACTCCACGCAAATTTGCGATCCACTCTACCCACCTCCTTCACGAAATAATTACGACAATTATATTCGTAAACTTTTGGGAAATCAAGTCTTCATCTATTGAGCATACTAAGGCAGAAAAAACATTTGACGATTTGTAGCGAAATGTGTAATATTCAATTAAACCTAGTTGTTTTGTAGGGAATTAAAATACGAAATAGATAGATGGGGGATGAGCTCGATGAAAAAATGGAGTTTACTATTATTGACGCTGGTGTTGACCGTGGTGGTTGCAGCCTGCGGCAACAATAATACAAATAATCAGGCGGCAGGGAATGAAGGGGCGAGCCAAGGCAGCGCAGGGAATGCGGCCAATGAACAGCCGGCGGAAACCAACTCGCTGGAATCCGTGAAAGCCAGCGGCAAGCTGCGGATCGGTACAGAAGGAACCTATGCGCCATTTACGTTCCATGACAAGGATGGCAAGCTGACAGGCTTTGACGTAGAAATCGCCGAAGAGGTCGCTAAACGGTTGGGAGTGGAACCTGAATTTATCGAGACGCCGTGGGATGGTATTTTTGCCGGACTAGATGCCAAACGGTTTGACGCCGTGTTCAACGAAGTGACGATTCGGGATGATCGTAAGGAGAAATATGATTTCTCGGATCCTTATATCGTATCCCGTGCTGTATTGATCGTCCCGGAGGACAACGAGGATATTAAGGTTTTCGCCGATTTGAAAGGGAAGAAAGCCGGACAGTCCCTAACCAGTAACTTGACGGATATCGCGAAGGAGAACGGGGCGGAAATCGTTGCGACGGAAGGCTTTAACCAGGCCATTGACCTGCTGTTGTCCAAACGGATCGACGCGACGGTGAATGACGGCTTGTCCTTCTTGGACCTGAAGAAGCAAAGACCGGACGTGAAGCTGAAAGTGGTAGACGAAATGCCGGATGCGGCGGAGAGCGCGGCCTTATTTAACAAAGGCAACGAAGAACTGGTGCAAGCGGTAAACGAGGCGCTGACGGCCATGAAATCCGACGGGTCTTACTTGAAAATCTCGGAGAAATACTTCGGAGCAGACGTTTCGAAATAAGTGCTTAAACTACGGATGCGGCCCGCAAGGGCCGCTTCTTTCGGAAAAGGATGCTTGAGCGATGGATGAACGCATTTGGAATATTATCGTGGACTCTTTTCTGCCTCTGCTCAAAGCAGGGGTAGCTTTTACGGTACCGCTAACGTTGATCACGTTTGCGCTAGGGCTGGTGGTGGCTGTCCTGACCGCGCTTGCGCGGTTGTCGAACATCGGGCCGCTGCGGCAACTCGCCAGATTCTACGTTTGGATTATTCGGGGGACGCCGCTGCTTGTGCAGCTATTTATCATTTTCTACGGTCTTCCGTCGATCGGCATTATACTGGACCCGTTTCCGGCGGCAGTGATCGGTTTTACGCTCAGCGTCGGCGCTTATGGCTCAGAAATCGTGCGTGCGGCGATCCTGTCCATTCATGAAGGTCAATGGGAAGCGGCTTATTCCCTGGGGATGACCCGGCTGCAGGCGCTGCGGCGGATTATATTGCCCCAGGCTTCGCGAGTTTCCGTACCGCCGCTGGCCAACTCCTTCATCAGTCTGGTCAAGGATACCTCGCTGGCCGCCACTGTCACGTATACGGAGATGTTCCGTACGGCTCAGCAAATCACGGCGACGACCTATGAACCGCTGATTGTTTACACCGAAGCGGGCTTGGTCTATTTATTCTTCAGCACCATCCTTTCGGCGCTGCAAAATCGGTTAGAGAAGCGGCTGGATCGCTTCACTGCCCGATAAGGAGGCCTGACAATCATGATACAAATCCAAAATTTGCACAAATCGTTTGGTACGCAAGAGGTACTAAAAGGGGTAGATCTTAAGGTCCAGCAAGGTAAGGTGCTGGTGATCATCGGGCCTTCCGGCTCGGGGAAAACAACCCTGCTGCGCTGTCTGAACCTGCTGGAAACTCCGACAAAGGGGGTTCTCCGGATCAGCGACGTCCAACTGGAATTTGGCGAAGGCCGTAAGCCGAAGCCAAGCGAAGTGCTGGCCCTGCGCAAGAAGACCGGGATGGTGTTCCAGGCCTATTACTTATTTCCGCATATGACGGCGCTCCAGAACGTGATGGAAGCCCAGGTTCAGGTGCTGAAGAAGAGTAAGGAAGAAGCGCGCCGGGTCACCTTGGAGCTACTGAATAAGGTGGGGCTGGGCGATCGGGCCGATTTCTATCCGCATCAGCTATCAGGCGGACAACAACAGCGGGTTGGGATTGCGCGAGCCATGGCCGTAAGCCCGGACGTGTTGTTATTTGACGAGCCCACATCGGCGCTGGATCCGGAGCTAGTCGGCGAGGTGTTGAAGGTGATGAAGGAGCTGGCGCGAGAGGGCCGGACCATGGTTGTGGTCACCCATGAGATGAAGTTCGCCGCCGAGGTTGCCGACCGGGTTGTGCTCATGGATGAGGGCATCATCATCGAATCGGGGACGCCGGACCAGGTACTGAATCACCCATCCAGCGATCGGGCACAATCCTTCCTGAACCGAATTGCGCAGAGGGAAATCGAATAACAAAGGGGGCTGTCCCAAAAGTCATCGTAGATGACTGAGGGACGCCCTTGTTTTTTTGATTTTGTTAAACAAAAAGAAACCAATCCTTGGTAAAATGGAAGTGACTAGCAACCATTCAAAAAGGAGAGGTTT
>NZ_WNZY01000020.1 GCF_009725205.1 Paenibacillus timonensis
ACTCTCCCGCTGAATTTGCAGTGAAACTGGAGAGAAACGAAGTAAACGCGTTTAGAATCGCCGTATAGTTGAGCCGAACTAAGGTTTGATCCTAAAGTGTCCAATATTCGGGGGCCTGGCCGATTTCGCCGATTTCAGCAAATTGTATACGAAAAACCGAATACAAATCGCCCTTTTCGCCGAACCCAGCGAATTGTATATGAAAAACCGAATACAATCCACACTTTTCGCCAAACCCAGCGGATTGTATTCGGAATTTCGAGTCCAGGTCTGGCCTTACTCAGGTTCGGCTTGCTTCCGTTCCAGTTCTTTCAACTGCTGAGCGATCACATTCCGGTCGAAATGCTCGCCGATAAATACAGCCACATCGGGAACATTCCCCTGAGGGGTGACTTTTAAGTAATCGGCTTCCCGGTAGGCATACTGAAACAGGAAACGACTGGCCGTATCCGTAAATCGTAAGACGCCCTTGCCACGATAGACTTCCCGGGGCAATTCGGCGATAAAACGTTCGAAGTCCTCGCTGTCCACCGGCCCGTCAAAATAGTGCGTGTATACAGTGACATGCTCGTGCGACGCGTGGGTATGTGCGTGGTTGGGATCATGATTATGATCATCGTTGTGATCGTGATTATGATCATGTCTGTGATCATCGTAGCGAGCATCGTTATGATCATGGCTCTGATCGCGGCTGTGATCATGATGATTGTGTAGAGGGTCATGATCCGACTTCTGAGCCGCTTCGCCGTTTTGTATGTACGCTGCACCGCGTTGAGTTGTTGGGTCGGTGTTGTTTTGCCCATCTGCCGCCTTCCATAGTAGCAACAAATCCACATCGCATTTCACCGCCGGGATGATTCGGGCATAAGGATTCGTGCGACGCAAGAACTCCGACATTTCCCGCTGACGATCCGGTTCAAGCAAGTCGATTTTGTTCAACACGAGCACGGAGCCGCACCGGATTTGCTCCACCATGAGCCGGTACGTTTTCCCTTGCTGCGATGCGTGAAAATCGGCCAGATGGGCCGCATCGACGACGGTGACCATCGGCTTAATATCCAATTTGAGATAAAGCGAAACCTCGGTTACCGCATCGAAGATTTCCATCGGATTCCCCGCACCTGTCGCCTCAATCACGATCAAGTCCGGCTTCTCCCCTTCGATCAGCTCTGCCATCTGCACACTTAAGTCGCCGCGAATGGTGCAGCAGATGCATCCGCCCAGCATTTCAGCCATCGGTACTTCGCTTGAAACGAGCAGACCATCGAGGTTCACTTCCCCAATTTCATTCATGATCACGGCCGGACGAAGCCCCTGCTCCATCCAATGACGAATCAACCGCTGGAGCAGCGTCGTTTTGCCGCTTCCCAGAAAACCGGACAATATATAAACGGGTGTCACCCTGTTTCCCACCTCATCTCTGATAATCTTAAGTATAAATGCATACGAATGCGAGTTTACACCAACCTTACAGGACATGCAACTACATTTCCCGTACAACCCAAGTCCGTCAAACATGATACAATGTAAATAACATCCAAAGAAAGGAAGCGAACACGATGAGATCCGTCGATGAACACCGGATGGAAGCGCCGGACGAGGTATCATGTCTGGTCATCACCGTCTCGGATACCCGTACGGAAGAGACCGATACGAGCGGTCGGCTGATTCAAGAGCTGCTTCGAGACAACGGGTATCATGTTGCCCGCTATACTATCGTCAAAGACGATTATGACGGCATTCGCCAACTGCTGAGGGAAGCGGCCTCTGACCGAGCGATTGAAGCCGTTCTGCTGAGCGGCGGCACCGGCATCGCTCCGCGGGATACCACCTACGAGGCTGTACGCAGCCTGCTCAACAAGGAGATGCCAGGGTTTGGGGAAATTTTCCGCTACCTTAGCTTTACCGAAGATATCGGTTCGGCCGCCATCCTCAGCCGGGCGATTGCTGGAACGATCGGCGATATGGCCGTCTTCTCCATGCCCGGATCGCAGGGCGCCGTCAAGCTGGCGATGCAGCGCATCATTCTACCCGAGCTGAGTCATGTCATGCGCGAAATCTACAAGAAGTAAAAGGCGAAAAAACCAACTGCTTCCCTGTCCGGAACGAAGGGGAGCGGTTGGTTTTTTTATAGGCAGGCCATTGGCACTTACTCTGGACGATCCCTCATTTGCTCCAGTAACTGTCCGAATACTGCCTTCATTTCTTCCCGGTATTGGCTGTCCTTCTGTGCGCTTGACGCGTAGACTAAAGCGGTGTTGCCCTTGGCTGAGATCAACGAAGCTTGATTGGATACCGAATCGGTCGCGATCTCTCCTTTTCCATTCCCGCTTCCGTATATTTCGGAGATTTCGCGAATTCGATCCTGCTCATTGGGAAACACATGCACGATGATAAAATGCCGCGCATCTCCGTTTATCAAATACCTGTAGCTTATATTCCCGTCTAGCCCTTCGGCATAGGTTTCATGCGTCAATCGAATCCCCCGCTGCGCGCATTCCGCTTTCAAGGCTTGCAGCATCGCTGTGTTAAGCGTCGTGCCGCTCGTTAGTTGGCGTTCATTCCCCTGCCGGTAGCTTTGCATATTATATTTGCTCATTTCATCCTTGGCTACCCGCTGCAGGTTGCCGCATCCTGTCGTCAATGACAGCGCCACGGCCATTCCCAATCCAACCTTCCACCATCTCATTGGCATCCCATCCTTTACCCTTAGCTTGTAAGCCAGCTTCAGCCGATGGTGTTAGGTTGTCTCAACAGCCCCCAAATTATACCATATGGATGATTAGTTTAAGGAAATGACCTGACGGCCGATGGCTTTGCCGGCCAAAACTGTATTCAGAGCTTCTGGCAACTGCTCTAGCGAGTACTCGGTAATGCCCCCGGTCAGCACCTGTTCCGGCTTCCACTCGCCGGACAGAAGCTGCCAAAGGCGGTGGCGCAGCGGCTCCGGACAAAATACGGAATCGATGCCAAGCAGATTAATCCCCCTCAAAATAAACGGGTACACGGACGTTTCGATCCCACCGCCACCGGTCAGCCCCGACAAGGCTACAGATCCGCCGTAGCGTACCGATTTAAGCAGGTCAGCGGTCATCGCACCGCCCACCGGGTCGACAATTGCAGCCCAACGCTCTTTGCTGAGCACGCCTTTGGCTCCCGAAGCCGCTTCCTCGCGGGAAAGGACTTCGGCTGCACCAAATGCGACCAGCTTCTCCCGCGATTCCGGCTTTCCGGTGACCGCGGTTACGGCGAACCCGAGCCGGCTGAGGATCGCCACGGCCATGCTGCCAACACCGCCGGTGGCGCCTAGGACGAGCACGGGACCTTGTCCGGGCGCCAATCCGTTGTCCAGCAGCCGCCGCACCGACAACGCTGCCGTAAACCCGGCCGTCCCAATCGCCATCGCTTCCCGGGGCGAGAGCCCATCCGGCAGCGCCACCAACCAGTCGCCCGGTACGCGGGCGACCTCGGCGAACCCGCCCTCATGCGTGACGCCCAGCCCATAGCCGGTGCATAGCACCCGGTCACCGGGCTGGAATCGTGCATCGCGGGAGGCCATGACCTCTCCGGCCAAGTCGATGCCAGGGATAAACGGATAGGTTTTCACGATTTTTCCCTCCGGAATACTCGCCAAGCCATCTTTATAATTGACGCTGGAATAATGTACCTTGATCGTCACATCGGCATCGGGAAGCGCCGAAACGTCTAACCGCTCGACCCCCGAACGGAACCCGGATTCGTCCTGGTGTACGCGATACGCGCGAAATGGTTGATCCATTCGTATATCCTCCTAAACTCGTTCATCTTCTACTTAACGAAAAAAGCGGCCATAGCCGCTTCTTCCGGGTTGAATTTGAAAGCTTCAAAAATCCCCTTCTTGGTCCTGCTTCGTGATCAAAAGACGACTTTTTAACTACCTTACAAATAGGGGTTTTCGTGTTTGGCTTGGAGAACCTTCCAACGCCGTTCCACTTCTTGCTCGAATTCCGCCAATGCCTCGGCGTTTTCCGGTTTGGTCAAGTGGCGAGTTTTCCCCATCGTCTTCAACCAATCCGTCAGCGGAACGCGATTGTTCTTCTCTTCCGGATTGTACGTAATCGTCGTTTGCCCATGCTCCACCTCGTACAGCGGGAAGAAGCAGGAGTTGACGGCCGCATCGATGATATTGGTGCCCTGATCGTCCGGCGAAATCCAGTTGAGCGGGCATGCTATCAGTATTTTACCATAAACCAAGCCTTCGTTCTGCGCGTACCACTGGGCTTTGGCTGCTTTTTTCACCAAATCCTGCGGATAGGCTTCACTGCCGGTAAAGACATAAGGGATATTCGTTGCGGCCATGATTTGCGGTGTATCTTTGTGCTGGAACGCTTTCCCCTTTTGCACCTTGCCGATGTTCGAGGTGGATGTGCGATGACCGAGCGGCGTCGAATACGACAACTGCGCCCCAGTGTTCATATATCCCTCGTTATCATACTCGATAATGATCATTTTATGACCGCGCAATGCGGCGCCGATCGCCGGCCCCATACCGATGTCCATCCCGCCGTCACCGGTAACCATGACGAAGGTGAAATCTTCTTTGAGACCTAACTCGTCAAGCTCGCCGCGGCGTTTTCTCTCCCAGAACATTTCCACGACGCCGGACAAGGTGGCCGCCCCGTTCTGGAACAGGTTGTGAATGTAAGTTGCTTTATGAGACGAATACGGATAGCCGGTCGTTACCACCATCGCGCAACCCGTATGGAACAGAGCGACGATATCGCCTTCGATCCCTTTGAAGAACAGCTCCAGACCGGAGAAAATCCCGCAGCCCGGGCAAGCGCCGTGTCCCGGTGCAATTCGCTTCGGTTTCTTTGTTAACGCGCGCAGCGGCGGAATCCGTACACCCAGCTTCCCGGTTTCTTCATTCTTGGTGACCGTGATCAAGCCGGTCTTCAGGTCTTCGAATTTCAGCGGATTCATCACCCGTTTCGGTGTCTTCTCCGGATCCCCTGGCGTATGGCCGTAGTAATCGAACGGGATTTCCACCCGGCCCGCCTTCACCGCGTCAATCGCCAATTGGAACAAGTGATGCCCGTCCTCGGCATAAAACTCCTTGCCGCCAAGGCCATAAATCCGGCCGATCACCTGAGTCGTATGATTGCCGTGGGTAAACAGAGCGGCTTTGATCTCATTGACCATGTTTCCGCCATAAGCGCCGTAGGAATCACCGCGGTCGCCAACTGTAATCGCCTTGACGTTCTTCAATGCCTCGGCGATTTGTTTCTGCGGGAAAGGACGAATCATGTTTGGCGCGATCGAGCCGGCTTTGATGCCTTGGCGGCGCAAATCGTCTACAACGTCCTTGATGATCTCGGAGGCCGAGTTCATCAGGAAGACCGCGACTTCTGCATCCTCCATCCGATAGAGATCGAGCATTTGATATTCGCGTCCGGTCAATTCGGCATACTCGCCTGCGATCCGTTCGAAGACATGTTCTGCATTATACATCGCAACAGATTGCTGGTAGCAGTTATTAATGTAATCCGGTTCATTCATGTAAGGGCCAACCGTAATCGGATTGTTGCGGTCGAGCGTATGCGGGAAATTACCCGGTGGCCGATCGCCAACAAATTTCAGAACATCTTCCTGATTGGCGAAGGTGTGTACACGCCGTTTCTGGTGAGAAGTAAAGTATCCATCAGAGGCCACCAGCACCGGCAGCCGGACTTCCGAATCCTCGGCCAGCTTAATCGCCATCAGGTTCATATCGTAGACGGCTTGCGGATCGCGGCACATCAGAATCGGCCAGCCGGTGTTCAGCGCAAAATACAAGTCCGAATGGTCGCCGTGAATATCCAGCGGCCCGGAGATCGAGCGGCAGACCAGGTTCATGACCATCGGGAACCGTGTCCCCGATTGGACCGGCATCTGCTCCAGCATGTATAAATAACCTTGGGCGCTTGTCGCATTGAAGACCCGGCCGCCGCCGGTGGAAGCGCCGTAGCAAATGCCTGCCGAGCTGTGCTCCCCGTCCGACGGGATCAGCTTGATGTCATGCTGACCGTTCGCTTTCATCAGATCGAGGAATTGGGCTACCTCGGTAGATGGGGAAATCGGAAAATACCCCATAATATGATAATTGATCTGGCTGGCCGCATAGGCTGCCATTTCATTCCCCGACTCATAAACCACGCGCTGCTCGATCATGCCGGAGCGGCGTTCTTTTTCCAAATCGATCGCCATTGTCAAAATACCACCTTTCCCGCTTAATTAGCGAATCGCCAAATCGAACAGATGCGGCACGCGATGCGAGTCTGCGTACCCCTCTTCTTCCCGCTCCCCGGATAAAGCATCGGTCGGGCAGGCATGAATGCATTTCAAGCAACCTTTGCAATATTGATAGTCGATCCCTTTGAGGAACATTTGCGGACGACCCTTCTTGTCGGGACGCTCCTCCCAGACGAAACAATTATCCGGGCAAACGTTGTCGCATTGGGCGCAATGAATACATGTCTCTTCTTTGAAGTGCGGCATCATCCCGGAACGGGAAATGCTGAGGTCCTTCAGAATGCTGTTCCCCGGATTGATGACGATCCCGCCGATCGGCTGGGTTTCATATCCAAGCACCGGCGTATCCGCCCGGACGAAGGCCGGCATGCTGACACCTTCCGGTAAAGCGAAAGTTTCAAATACAACTTCATTGTAGCCCCGCTCAAATGTCGCCAAGGCCGGAGCTACCGTTTGCGGATATTTCTTCTCCAGCGATTTGCGGATGACGTCCTTCATCGTTTCCGCATCAAGGAACGGGCAAAGCCGGAACATCGCCCCAAGCATCGCCATGTTCACCCGATTCTTCTCTTCCAGCGCGATGCCGGTGGCGTCGATGACCGCGATCGTGCCGCCCATCAGCTTCATTTTCTCCTTCAGTTGCTGAGGGGTTTTGCGCGAATTGACCAGCACCGTACTATCCTCGTAAATCCCGCTGATCACGTTCACCGTCTTCGCCAGCGCCTCTTGAAATATCCCCACGATATGCGGTCGTTCCACCGGCGACGTATCGCGGATCGGCGTATCTAAATCGCAGAAGCGGATATGCGCCTTTACCGGCGATCCCTTTTTCTCCGAGCCATAAGAAGAAAAGCTGACCCCATTCAGTCCGGCTCCTTCAACCCCGGCTTCGGCCAGCATTTTCCCAGCCAGGTTCGCACCCAGCCCCCCAATGGATTCCAAACGGATTTCAAAAAATCCCAGCTCGTTTAATTTCGGTAATTGTACCACGCGCTTGACTCCCTTCTTCGCAAATGCGAGTTCATCACGACGTAAATAAGTGCAAAACATCACACAAAAAGATATCTTTCTTAATTTTAAAATTTATCATAGATGGGTTGTGACTTATGTAACAAAAGTCATATAGACATTCTTGTTTGGGCGAATACACCACACTGCCACGCGCTGAATAGGATAGCGGTATAACTGACCCTCAGGAGGACCTGAAAGAATGATTCCTAAATACCCTTACTACAGCTCGAAAATGGTATGCGAGGAGCAGCCGATCACCTTCCCGCCGCAGCATCAGCCCAGACAACCGGGGCTCCAAATGTTGATGGTGCCGCCCCCCATTTCGGAGAATCCCGCTTATGTCGGAAGCGGCAAACTGAAGGACAAGGTCGCCATCCTGACCGGCGGTGACAGCGGGATCGGACGGGCCACGGCTATCGCCTTCGCCAAGGAAGGGGCGGATCTGGCTATCGTGTACCTCTACGAACACGAGGATGCCCAAGCCACCAAGCGGCGCGTTGAAGAGTTGGGCCGACGCTGTCTGCTGATCCCCGGCGATTTGCGTCAAGAAGCTTTCTGTAGAGCCGTCATCCATCATACCCTTCAGCAGTTCGGCAAAATCGATATCTTGGTGCTCAATCAAGCCGTTCAATATCCTCAGGGGCAAGGGATTGAGGCCATTACTACCGAACAGCTGCACCAAACCTACGCTACCAACATTTTCCCTCACTTTTATATGACCAAGGCGGCGCTTCCCTTCTTACGGTCCGGAAGCACGATCATCAGCACGGCTTCGATCACCGCTTACGCCGGCGCGCCGTTGCTGATCGATTATTCCTCCACCAAGGGCGCGATCGTCTCCTTCACTCGCTCTCTGGCGCTATCGCTCGTCGATCGGGGCATTCGCGTCAATGCGGTGGCACCGGGACCGATCTGGACCCCGCTGATCCCTTCCAGCTATTCCGCGGAATACGTCTCTACATTCGGCCTCGAAACCCCGATGAAGCGAGCCGGACAGCCGTTTGAGCTGGCACCTGTGTACGTATTCCTGGCCTCCGACGATTCCAGCTTCGTGACCGGGCAAACGATTCATGTCAATGGAGGCGCAATGATTACGAGCTAACGAATGGCGGTAAACGAAAAGCACCCTTTCCGAATGGAAAGAGTGCTTTTCGCATTTCATTTTCGATTTAATGTCCCGCCATCAAGCTGGGATCTGCTTGAGCTCCTTCGACCGCTTGGTCCTTGGCGGCTTCAGGTTGCTGCTTCGGTTTAGACAGCATCAGGGTCAGCAGGAATCCCACCGCCGCGATGCATGCCGCCAGGAAGTAAGTATCTCCAAAGCCGGATGCCGCGGCTTCCAGCGGATTTCCGCCTTGCGCTGCTTTCGTCATATGACTAGTAATCTGCGAGGTTAGATAACCCGTTAAGCCTGCCACCGCAAAGGAGACGATCACCTGTTGCGCGGCCGTCATAAGCGGGGTAACCCGGGCGACCAAATGACGTGGTGCAGAGTTAAGGATATGCGTATTGAGCGGCATCATCGTTAACCCCATGCCACTGCCCAGCAAGCCCAGCGGCACCAGTACCATCGCCAAAGAAGTGTCTGCCGTGATTCGCGACAGCAGGAACAATGCCGTGGATACGACGCCGAGGCCGATAAAAGCCAGCGGACGTGCTCCAACCCGGTCAAACAAGCGTCCGCTGATTGGCATGAACAATGCCGACATGAGCGCTTGAGGCAGTAAGAAGATCCCCGTCTCCAGGGCATTGTAGCCTCTCACTTGTTGCAGGTATAACGGAGTAAGAATCATTGAACCGAACAATGCCGCTTGAGCGAACCAGACCAGGATGATCCCCCGAGTAAAATGGGATGAACCGAACACCCGTAGTTCCAGGAGGGGTTGCTTATGTCTAATTTCAACGAGAATGTAAAGAAGTAAGGCAAGGGCTCCGACGCTAAGACCGATGATTGTCGTCGCCGAAGTCCAACTCGTCCCCCCTTCGCTGACTCCATAGGTCAACATCGCAAAAGCGATCGGAGCCAGAATCATCCCTAGTTTATCGAGCTGCGGTGCTTCCCGACGTTCGGACTTAGGCAAGAATCGGAGCCCGATGAGAAAGGCTAGGATCCCGATCGGCAGATTAATCAGAAAAATCCAGTGCCAGCTTACGTTCTCCACCAGCCAACCGGACAATACCGGCCCCAGCGCGGGTGCCAGCAGCATCGGAACGCCTAGTGCCCCCATCACCGCTCCCCGCTTCTCGGGTGGCGCCAATTTAAACACCATCGCAAACCCAATTGGCGATACCATCCCGCCGCCTAGGCCTTGAATGATGCGAAATACGATTAATTGCTCTGGCGTTTGCGCCATGGCGCATAACACGGACCCAACCGTAAACAACGCGATCGTCATGAGAAAAATCCGTTTCTCCCCAAATTTATCGGTCATCCAGCCCGCTAAGGGAATCACGGCAGATAATGCCAACGTATACCCGGTGATCGTCCATTGCACCGTCTTCAAGTCGGTGGCGAAGAAGTCGACCAGTTTCGGTACGGCCACGTTAACTACCGTGCTGTCCAAGATCACCATAATCATCCCGACGATCACGGCCATCAGGGGCGCGATAATCGAACGGATGGAAAATTCCTTGGTTTCGATCGAACTTTCCACAGTTTTTGGCATTCTCTCACTCAGCTTTCTCTTTAGTTTAAACACCGTTTTAAACAATGTTTAAATCAAATTTAAACGGATGCCCCGATTTTGTCAAGACACCGATCTCCGGTAGCTCCTTCAATTTCTGGTTGGCACCCCCATCGCCTTGTTCTTGACACCGCATGTGAAAGCGTATTATGTTGAATTTAAACATCTTTTAATCCTACCTTGACATTTGTTATACTTGGCAGAAGAATGGATGGCATAAAGGAGCGGTACGATGAGCAATTGCGCGGAGGGGCTATCGACCAAACAGAATATCATTCAGGCAACAATGGAGCTCATTAAGACGGAAGGGGCCGATCAGGTCACCTTGCGTAAAATTACCGCTGCTGCCAATGTCAATCTCGCCCTGGTGAATTACTACTTCGGTTCGAAAGACAATTTGATCAACGAAGCGTTAAAGCTATTGTTGACTTCTTTTCAAGCGAACTTTTCCGTTCTGGACGACACCTCGCTTCATCCCAAAGATCGATTGAAGGCGTTTCTGCTACAATATGTTGAGTTGGTGCTTCGATATCCCGGATTACTGCATGAAGTTCTGGGCAAAGGCCGGATTACCTTCGAATCTCGACAGGATTTCACCAGCTTTATGAAAACGACCGGATTCGGCAAGATCAGCGGTACTTTGGAGGAAATTACGGGCGAAACCGATACGGAAATCCTATATATTATGATGATGCAAATTAATGCAGCCGTGTTGTTCCCGCTGGTGTTGTCGAAGCAGATTAAGCACTTGGAGAACCGACCAGGTAAAGAAGCCGTCGAGCGGCAAATCGATATTTTGTTTGCGCACTATTTTGCGAAATATGAGTCCCGTCGTTAACTTGTCGAATCCGGCGGCCAAACCGCCGATTTATAGCGCTTTTTGCGCTTTCCCGAGAAATAATTTCCTAGCAAAAAAGATCGCTCCGCCGGTAAGGCGAGAAGCGATCTTTTTGTGTTGCAGGACGTATCGAACGGCTCTACTCCTCTTGATGGCCCAGATAGTCCTCGATCATTTTTTGCTTTAATTCCCATGCTTCCTGACTTAAGCTGATGCGGTAAAACTCCGGATTCAACTTACGTAGATACTCCGGCCAGAACAAATCCAACTGCTCTCGGTGATACTGACGGATTTGGTCCAGTGTCGGCAGTTCATACACGAGCTGACCATCCACAAAGATCGGTTGCAGCATGGCTACGGCTTCGTAGTTTTTCACCGACTTTTTGATGTAAGGATGTACTGGGTCGAACAACCGAAGGCTGCCGCCCGTCCGTGCTTGCTGCTCCTGCGGAAAACAGATGTAATCCGCAATCGCTTTACCGCTGTCTTTACTAACGATCCGCAGTACGTCCTTCTTGCCCGGGGTCGTGACTTTCTCCGGATTGCCCGAGATTTTGATCGTTGGCTCCATCCGTCCGTCCTTCTCCCGTTCTACAAGCTTATAGACCCCGCCCAGTGCCGGTTGGTCCGCCGCCGTAATCAACTGGGTCCCCACGCCCCAAATATCGATCTTTGCCCCTTGGGCCTTCAGGTTAAAAATCGTATTCTCGTCAAGGTCGTTGGACGCGACGATTTTGACATAAGGCAAGCCGGCATCATCCAACATTTTGCGGGCTTGGATGGAGAGGTAAGCCAAATCGCCGCTGTCTAGGCGGATGCTGCCGAGCCGCTTGCCGGCGGCTTCCAGCATTTTTCCGGTATGAATCGCATGCGGGACGCCGCTTTTCAACGTATCAAACGTATCGACCAGCAGCGAAACCTGATCCGGCAGCGCCTTCGCGTATAACTCGAAGGCTTCCTGCTCCGAATCGAAAATCTGCACCCAGGAATGAGCGTGCGTCCCTTTGGTTGGAATGCCGAAATTTTCACCGGCCAGTAAATTGGACGTTGCGTCAAAACCGGCTACATAGGCGGCCCGTGCCCCCCAAATAGCCGCATCGGCCTCCTGTGCCCGTCGGGTGCCGAACTCCAGCAGCACGTCGTTCTCGGCGACCCGCTTGACCCGTGATGCTTTGGTGGCGATTAAGGTCTGGAAATTCATGAAGTTTAACAGCGCCGTCTCGACCAGTTGGGTCTCCATGATCGTCCCTTCCACGCGAATCAACGGCTCGTTCGGGAAGCAAAGTGCGCCTTCCTCCATCGACATCAATGTGCCTTTAAATTCGAACCCGCGCAGAAGGTCCAGAAATTCCGGCTTATAGTTCTCCTCCTGTTTGGCCAAATAAGCTAGATCCTCTTCGGTAAACCGGAGCTGCCGAATATAGTCCACGATCCGCTCCAAGCCTGCAAACACCGCATACCCGTTGCCGAACGGGAGCTTGCGGAAGTAGGCTTCAAACACCGTCTTTCGCAAATGCGTTCCGTTCATCCAATGCGCGTAGATCATATTGATCTGATATTTATCGGTATGCAGTGCTAAACCCGTGGTTGGCATCCCTGTTCATCCTCTCTGGGTGTTGGTTACGGCGGCTCCCAAACTGTTGCGGAAATGGCCCAGCGCCCAGGTATGCCCATCGGGGTTGAAGCTGGCTACCGCATCTTCATAAACTGTAATAGCGAATCCTTTGTTGTAGGCGTCCACCGCCGTATGCAGCACGCAAATGTCTGTACACACGCCGATCAGATGCACTTCCGTAATCCCGCGTTCTCGCAGTTTCAGTTCCAGGTCCGTCCCGCAAAACGCGCTATATCTAGTTTTGTCCATCCAGTAGATCCGGTCCTGGTTCTGCTTATATACTTCAGCCAAACGGCCATATAAAGCGCGCCCTTCCGTATCCCTCAAATTATGGGGCGGGAATAACTTCGTCTCCGGATGCCACTGATCTTCCCGTTCGTGCAGATCAACGGCCATGACGACAAAATCGCCTTGCGACGCAAAAGACTCCGTCAACCGGCAAATCGCCGGTTCGATGTCGATTGCCGGTTGGCCAACCGGAAGGTTGCCGTCCACAAAATCATTCGTATAATCGATGACGATCAGAGCTTTCATGATCTCACTCTCCCTTCGTTCTATCCATTCACCGACAGCCGCTAGTTATGTAGTTCTTGCTTGGGATTAGGTATAGATGGACAGCTGCGGTGTGAAATCGGTAAACCGGTACAACTGGGCAGGACGCTGCGAATACTGGTTGGATAACATCGGTTTGCCCAATTCGTCATGGACTTCCTCCAGTATCCCCTGACGGCTCCGCGTCGATGTAATTTTACGGATAAAATTCAGCTCGGCAAAGTCCGGAACAACGGTTTGAATCACCTGATACAATTCGCCTAACGTAAAATGCGGAGGCAGGAACTGCTTGGCGATCGTTGTATGCAGCATTTGTTGCTGGATGCGTTTATAGGCGTCCTGCAAAATTTCGCGGTGGTCGAAGGCAAGCTGCAAATCCTCCAAGGCCTCATGAACGGTAAAGAGACCCACTTCCTGTGCATCATCTGCCGATTGTCGTTTCTCCAGCACCCATTCTTCCACCAGCGCGAAAAAGGCATGGGAGATAATCCAACCGCGTGGATCCCGCCCCGGCTTGCTGTACACGCCTAGATACTCCAGATGGGAGCCGTCAACGCCGGTTTCTTCCTTCAGTTCGCGGCGCGCCGTTTCGTACAGCGATTCATCCTCCTGCGAGAAACCGCCCGGCAAAGCCCAGGCACCGGCAAATGGCCAGCTCCGTCGGCGGATCAGCATGACCTTCAGATCAAAGTGCGGCAGCGATCTGGTCGATGCCTTTCGTTCCTGCCTCGTCAACGTAAACATGACGATGTCGGCCGGGATTCCGTCCGGCGTCCGATATTTTTTAACCTCATTAACTACCTGCTTTTGTTCTTCGTTCATCACGTATCACCACATCGTCTAGGATAACGCCGGCCGACCGATAAGTCCGGCATTTGCGAATTCATGCGATATTAACCTGCCGACGGTTCCTTCGTTCATTTCGGCAAACGGAATGTTGCCGTCGATATGCAACCAAGGGTTCCTTCTTCGTTGCGAACCTCGGAGCGTAACGTCATAGTCCGAAAAGTTTCATGCAACGGAAATGCCGACACCACGAGTTCTCCTGTGCGCATCGGACTCAAGAAATTGACATTTAAATGGGTTGTCACGCCGAGCTTGCCCTTAACCGTGGCCACCAGTGTCCCCATCGCTTGATCCATCATGGACGACAGCACACCGCCGTGCACAATGCCCATGGAGTTGAGATGGGCTGCTTCTGCCGTCAGGCCGAGCTCCACTAGCGTTCGATCGGCTGAGATGAGGCGCAGCCCCAAAAGCCCCCAGAACGATTGCTCGTCGCGACGTAGTACTTCTTCACTCCAATTCACGTGTTGCCCCCCTATCCTTGCTTCTCTCTGTATTATAATATTCCGAAGAGATGGCGCTTCAAACAACCACCTCCATAAAAAAAGCGGAGGGATTGCCTCCGCACCGACTGTTTCGCTTTACTCTCCGTAACCGGAGGAGACGGCCGGCTCGCTACCCGACTCGACATTTACTTTGCTGGCTACCGTATCGCGAATCACGGAGACGACCAGTTGGAGCAAATAGTTGATATCGCTTTGGCTTTGCTGGAACTCCGTTACGATCGGAATCCCATCCAGTTCGTCCTGCAGTTCCTCGATTTCGCGTTCGATTTTTTGAACCATCGCTTGATTCTGGAACGTCTCGAATGCGACGATTTCTTTCTGCTTCTTCTTTATCGCACTGATCAGCGTCTGAATGCGTTCATGCTGCTGAACCAGCTTCTCCGCTTTTTGAAACTGCTGTACTTCCTCGCTGGTGCCGATCAATTCGGCCAATTCCTTAGCTTTACTCATAATATCCTCGCGAATCACAAGATCCCGCGAATCGAATTTTGGAATTCCGCGATCGGTTTGATCTTTATGCTGTTCCACCGTTTTTAACCTCCCCTGGGTTACGCCAATTTGGCGGTTTGCTCTACAAGATTGCCTTTGATGTACCAAGTCATCGGATCGGTGATCTCCACTTGAACAAATGTACCGATCAATTCCGCTCCGCCCTCGAAATGAACAAGCTTGTTGCTGCGGGTACGGCCGGACAACACATTGGTGTTGTTCTTACTTTCGCCTTCGACCAGTACCTCAACGATCTGTCCGCGCTGCTCCTCGTTGCTGACGCGGCTGAATTCATTAATGGTATCGTTCAGCCGAGCAAGCCGTGCCTTTTTCTCTTCCATCTGAACGTTGTCTTCCATCACAGCAGCCGGCGTCCCCTCCCGCGGAGAGTAGACGAACGTATATGCCGAATCGAATCCAACCTCGCGTACAAGGGACAACGTATCCTCGAACTGCTCCTCGGTTTCACCCGGGAATCCGACGATGATATCCGTCGTCAGCACGACATTCGGAATTTTCACTTTGATTTTGCGCACGAGTTCGAGATAATGCTCGCGAGAATACTTCCGACTCATCTTCTTCAACACTTCACTGCTGCCAGATTGCACCGGCAAATGAATGTGCTCCACCAAGTTACCGCCCTTGGCCAGTACATCGATCAACGCATCGTCAAAATCGCGTGGATGCGATGTCATAAACCGGACGCGCGGAATATCGATTTGGCGGATATCGTCCATCAGATGGGCAAAAGTATAGTTAATGTCGGTAAAGTCCTTGCCATACGCATTGACATTTTGCCCGAGCAGCGTCACCTCTTTATAGCCTTGGCGCGCCAGTTCTCGCACCTCTGCAATGACGTCCTCCGGACGACGGCTGCGCTCCTTGCCGCGGGTAAACGGCACGATACAATATGTACAGAACTTGTCGCATCCGTACATGATGTTCACCCACGCCCGCATGCCTTCCCGTTTCTTCGGCAAGTTCTCGATGATGTCGCCTTCCTTGGACCAGACTTCGACCACCATCTCTTTGCTGAACAATGCCTCCTGTATCAGATGCGGCAAACGGTGAATATTATGCGTGCCAAAGATCAGATCCACGAACCCGTGTTTCTGCAGGATGCGCTTGACCACGCCTTCTTCCTGTGACATGCAGCCGCAAACGCCCAGCAGCAAATTCGGCTTCTCCGTCTTCAAGCCTTTGAGATGACCCAATTCGCCAAACACCTTATCCTCTGCATTCTCCCGAATGGCACAGGTATTCAGCAAAATGATATCCGCAACTTTACGATCTTCGGTCGCCCGGTAACCCATAAGCTCCAGCAAACCTTTGATCGTTTCGGTGTCATGCTCGTTCATCTGGCAACCAAATGTATATACGATATAATGCTTGCCGTTACCGATCCCCTTCAGCTCGTCGGGAACCGCGTTCTCGTACAGGACCTGTACGTCTTCTTTCCCCCGCTGCTTCTCCATGCGATGGTTCGGTTCGGACAAAATTTGAATATCCCGGCCTCGGATTCGGATTTTCTTCCCGTGTTCATCCTCCGAAATGACCCGGGCGTCCGAGAAGTCAAAATATTTGGAATAATCTTTCGTTTCCTTAGCCATGTTGCCCGTTCACTCCTTTACCTGATCTATCTTCGTTCCTTATGGGCATCATCATAATACCTAAAAATGCATTACACTAAATTATAACATGGGCGGGCTTGGATATCCAGATAAAGGCCCTCGCCCCGCTAAGCCGGACGCATTCCTGCGAATGATAAATGAAACACCAAAAGGCCCGTCCGAGAGAACGGGCCTGGTTCGATTCATCGTTTAAAATCCCTTGTATTGTGGTTCTTCGCTTTCCAACTGCGAGACGCGGCTTTCCACTTGAGTCACGATTTGTTGAGTTTGTTCCGCACATTGCGTAAACAGATCTTTCGCTTGTTGGTTTTGCGTGTTTAAAGCGAATTGCTCCAGGTTCGCTTGTGCACTTTTTAAGGACGCTAAGGTCGTTTTGACTTGAGCTGCTACTGTCATTATTTCACCACCTTTATTTTTGCTTGATGCTTTGAACAAAGCATAATTTCACCTTTCCAAAACGGATTCATACGCGTCATCTTCCTTCCACATTTTGTCTTACTAAATTTACGCACCCCCGCGCATAATTGGGTTATCTCGACTTGGATTGTCTACGAAAGGAGTATTCCCCATGCCGATGTGGTTGGAAGTCATCGTCCGAACGCTGGTGGCTATCGTCGTTTTGTTCATTCTCACCCGTCTGCTCGGAAAAAGGCAAATTTCTCAGCTTACCTTCTTCGAGTATGTTACCGGGATCACGATCGGGAGTATCACCGCCTATATTTCACTGGATATTAACACCGACTGGTATCTCGGATTGATCGCAGTTACCGTCTGGTTTCTCGTCTCCTTCGGTATCGAATTCCTGCAGCTCAAGAGCAAGAAAGCGCGGGATTGGCTCGACAGCAACAGCACGATACTCATTAAAGACGGCAAAGTTTTGGAGGATAACCTGAAGAAGGAGAAGCTGACCAACGAAGAACTCATGGAGCAGCTAAGGAAGAAGAGTATTTTCAAAGTTGCCGAAGTGGAATTTGCAGTTATCGAGCCCGATGGACAGATCAATGCGATGTTGAAGAATGAATATCAGCCTCTCACACCATCCCAATTGGGGATCAAGGTTGCTCCCGAGCCTGAGCCGCAAACGGTGATTATCGACGGTAAAATCATGGACGAGCCGCTCGCGACGCTGGGACTCAACCGGAAGTGGCTGAATACCGAGCTGGAGAAGCTTGGCGTTTCGCTGGATAACGTCAATTTGGGGCAAGTCGATGCCTATGGCCAGTTTTACGTTGACTTGTATGACGATCAAATCACCGTACCGCAACCTCAAGAAAAAGCCGTTCTGCTATCCCAGTTAAAAAAGTGCGAAGCCGATCTGGAGCTGTTTGCCCTTTCGACGGACGAAGAAGCGGCGAAGAAGCTCTATGGGGATTGCTCGGCCAACCTGCAGCAGGTCATCGATCAAGTCAAACCGTTATTAATCCAATAGGAGGATGGGGAGCATGGCCAAGAAAAAAAATAAGCAGTTGACCCCGACGCAACAGCAATATCAACGGCTGGCGAATGCTCATGAGCCGAAGCGTCCGGTGGCCGTCAATTGCCTGCGGGCCTTTTTGGTCGGCGGATTGATTTGCCTGATTGGAGAATGCATCCGACAGGCCTTTATCCATTTTGCTGGGATGAGCGAGAAAGCGGCTGCTAATCCGACGGTCGCCATCCTTGTGATCGTCTCCGTCCTACTCACGAGCTTGGGGGTTTATGATAAAATCGCGCAATGGGCTGGGGCCGGTACAGCCGTTCCTGTTACGGGGTTTGCGAACTCGATGGCTTCAACGGCGATCGAACATCGCCCTGAAGGACTGGTGCTTGGGGTCGGTGCAGGGATGTTCCAATTAGCGGGCTCCGTGATCGTATTTGGGACAGTGGCCGCTTTTATCATCGGGTTAATTTATGCCGTGTTTGTCCCAGGGTATGCCGGAGGAGGACACTAACATGCTGAAGGGCCATCAAAGCTGGGTATTCGAAAACAAGCCAAAAATTATCAGCACGGCCACTGTCGTTGGACCGTTTGAAGGGCAAGGGCCGCTGGCCGAAGATTTCGACGTAATTCATGCGGACCTCTATATGGGCCAAGACAGCTGGGAAAAGGCCGAAAAGACGCTGTTGGAGGAGTCGGCTCAACTGGCGATCAGGCATGCCGGCTTAACCAAGGAGCAGATCCAGTTCTATTTCGGCGGTGATCTGATGAACCAGATCATCAGCAACAGCTTTGCTGCACGGACGCTCAGCATTCCCTACATCGGCATGTTCGGCGCCTGCTCTACCTCGATGGAGACGCTGGCAATGGCTGCTTATGTCGTCAATTCCGGCGGTGCGAAATACGTTGTGGCCGGGACATGCAGCCATAACGGCAGTGTGGAGAAGCAGTTCCGCTACCCGACGGAATATGGTTCACAGAAGCCGCCAACCGCCCAATTCACGGTTACCGGTTCGGGTTCCGCGGTGGTGTCTCCCGAAGGAGATGGGCCATCGATCACATCCGCCACTATCGGCAAGGTTATCGATATGGGGATCACCGACCCGTTTAATATGGGCGCGGCGATGGCTCCGGCGGCCGTCGATACGATTCAAGCCCATTTTCGCGATCTGCAAATCGAACCCTCCTACTACGACTTGATCGTCACCGGAGACTTGTCCAAGGTTGGTTATGCCATCGCCAATGACTTGTTCGTCCGCCACAACATTCCGATCAAGCAAACCACCTATCAGGATTGCGGAATGATGATCTATGATTACGAGAAGCAGCAAGTCCAGGCCGGTGCCAGTGGCTGCGCCTGCTCCGCGGTCGTCACTTACGGGCATTTGCTGAACCGGGTCAAGCGTGGCGAGTTAAAACGAATCCTTGTTGTGGCTACCGGCGCGTTGCTATCTCCCCTTTCCTTTCAACAAGGTGAGAGCATTCCCTGTATTGCCCACGCGGTATCCATTGAGGCGTAAGCTTCACGCCAAAAAGGGCTTGACCCTGGCTTAAGTAGCCTAGGTCAAGCCCTTTGTTTATTCGTTCACCTTATCCGTTCAGTCGACGATTTCCGCCGTATCGCCTGTCTTGGCACCGGCCGCATTCGCTTCGTCCGTGTCGATGTGCATATCAAGTGCAAAGTTGTCGGACACGCGGGCGATGACGTTCTCAAGCACCAAACCGCGTTCGCCGCCCAAGCGAACCTTCAGGAGCTGCTTGTCTTTGATGCCCCATTTCTCCGCATCGGAAGTATGGAAGTGAATATGGCGCGCTGCAACGATTACGCCTTGTTCCAGTTCGATTTCACCAGCAGGTCCTACGACCTTGATGCCAGGTGTGCCTTCAATGTTACCGGACTCGCGCACCGGTGCTTTGACGCCGATGGCGAAGGAATCCGTGCGGGAAATTTCCAATTGGGAAGCCGGACGAGCTGGACCCAAGATGCGGACTTTGTCGAACTGGCCTTTCGATCCGATGACAGCCACTTGTTCATTTGCGGCAAATTGCCCCGGTTGCGACAAAGGCTTGAATTCAGTTAATTGGTAGCCTTGTCCAAACAAAATTTCAATATGCTCCTGCGTCAAATGGATATGACGCGCGGATACGCCGACAGGTACAGTTTTGCTCATGTCTACAAACACTCCTCGTAAATTCTCTATATCGATGACGATTCACATCGCTACTCATTATACACCTAATGACGAAAAAAAGGAAAAGGCGTCCATCGGAAATGGACGCCTTTAACCCCATTATTTAAATTCTGCTACAAGATTGTCAAACTCGCTTTCGGACAACGCCAGCGATTGATAGGCCAGCGGCTCTTCCTTGAAGCCGTGTACGAGATCCTCGTAGCTCTTCTTCGCTTTGTTTTGATAGATCAGCCCGGTAATCATGCTGTTTGTCTCCATCAGCTTCGCCATGGCCATCGCCCGGTTGCTTGGATCATAATCCGGAACGGTCTCTAGATTGATGATGTTCTCTTTGAACCAGTCGTACGTGTTCACCTTGTTGAAGGTAACGCATGGGCTAAACACGTTGATCAAGGAGAAGCCTTCGTGCTGGATCCCTTGCTCGATCAGCGACGTGAGCTGCTTCAAATCGCTGGAGAACGACTGGGCCACGAAAGTGGCGCCGGACGCCAAGGCGATTTCAAGCGGTGACAAGGTCGATTCCACCGAGCCTTCCGGGGTACTCTTCGTCTTGAAACCTTCGCCGCTGCGCGGGGAGGTTTGCCCTTTGGTCAACCCGTAAATCTGGTTATCCATCACGATGTAAGTGATGTTGACGTTACGGCGAATCGCATGCACCGTATGACCCATCCCGATCGCGAAGCCGTCGCCGTCGCCGCCGGAGGCGATAACCGTCAGATCGCGGTTCGCCAGCTTTACGCCTTGGGCAATCGGCAGCGCGCGGCCATGAATCCCATGCAGACCGTAGGCATTAATATATCCAGAAATCCGACCGGAGCAACCAATCCCGGAAATGACGGCGAGGTTCTCCGGTTCAAGACCTACATTCGCCGCGGCGCGTTGGATAGCGGCTTGAATGGAGAAATCGCCGCAGCCCGGACACCAGTTAGGTTTAACGTTGTTACGGAACTCTTTAAACGTTGCCATTTTTCACCAACTCCTCCTGCGCTTTATTCCCGGATGCCTTCTTGCATTCCTCGTAGACTTCCGAAGGAAGGAACGGATTGCCGTTATATTTCAGTACATTCACAATCTTGTCGTGGTAGCCGATGTTTTGTTTAATCAAATTCGCCAATTGGCCGGTAGCATTGTTCTCCAGAACGACCACTTTCTTCGCCTTCGCGATTTGCGGCAACACCTGCTCGGTTGGGAACGGATGCATCAGTCGCACGGTCATGTGGTTCGTCTTCACCCCGTCTTCGGACAGGTGTACACGGGCTTGATCAATCGTTCCTCCCGTTGAACCCATGCCGATAATGAGCAGATCAGGTTCGGCATGTGGCGCTTGCAGGTGAACCGGGTTAGTGACTTCAAGCTGAGCAATCTTCCGCAGACGTTTATCCATCATTTTCTTCCGGTTAACCGTACTTTCCGACGGACGTCCGGATTCATCATGCTCGACCCCGGTCACATGGTGAATGCCATTCTTCTCACCTGGCAATACCCGTGGGGAGATGCCATTCTCCGTGAAGGCATAACGGTTAAACATGCTGGAATCGTCGCGATCCGGAATATCCTTCACAAGGTAGCCGCGATCAATCGAAACCTTGCTGTAATCCAGCATTTCGCACGACTGCTTACCAAGGGATAATTGCAAATCCGTAGCTATGATCACCGGCACTTGGTATTTTTCAGCCAGATTGAAGGCTTCCACTGTATCATAGAAGCATTCTTCGATCGAGCTTGGTGCGATGACGATCTTCGGAATTTCCCCATGCGTGCCATAGATCAGTGCATTGATATCGCTCTGTTCCTGCTTTGTCGGCAAACCTGTACTTGGACCGCCACGCTGCGTATCGACGATAACAACCGGCGTTTCGGTCATCCCGGCCAAGCCGATCGCTTCCATCATCAGGGACAGACCGGGTCCCGCCGATGCCGTCATTGTACGGACACCTGCATAACTCGAACCGATCGCCATCGTAATCGCCGCGATTTCATCCTCCGTTTGTACGACCGTTCCGCCGAATTTCGGCAATTTCTTAATCAAATATTCCATAATTTCAGAAGCCGGTGTAATCGGGTAAGCACTCATAATCCGGCAGCCTGCGGCTACAGCCCCTAAGCCGATCGCATCGTTGCCGATCATGAACAGCTTTTGCTTACCGTCAGCGGGCTCAAGCTTGAACTCCTCCAGAGGACCTCCTGCGAGTTCCAGTACGAAATCCGCTCCCCGTTTGACCGCTTCGATATTCTTCTCAACAATCGCTGGCCCTTTGCGGCCGAATTCCTCTTCCACCGCTTTATTGAATACTTCTAGCGGAAGTCCGAGCAACGCCCAGGATGCACCGGAAGCTACCATGTTCTTCATCAGTGAAGTCCCAAGTTCTTCGGCAATACTGGTAATCGGCACCGGGAACAAACGAGCATCCACGCCCTCCGGTACCGTCGGGTTAAACTTGGCATCCGCCACGATCACCCCGCCGCTGCGCAGCTCCTGTGCATTCAAATCGATACTTTCTTGGTCAAAAGCGACTAAAATGTCCAAGTCGTCGGAAATCGCGCGAATCGGCTTGGTACTGATCCGGATTTTGTTATTCGTATGACCGCCTTTAATACGGGAGGAGAAATGCCGATACCCGTACAAATAATATCCCAGCCGGTTCAAAGCCGTCGAAAAAATCCGATCCGTACTTTCAACGCCCTCGCCCTGCTGTCCACCGATCTTCCAAGACAATTGACTAATCAAGATCGCCCACCCCTTTAATCGTATCGCAATGGAAAAAATAGAATAATAATGAAGTTTGAATGTTAACGTGCAAGAGGTCACATTCTAACCCCTTGTTTGTGAACATTCTGTTTCAGAGTCATGTCAATTTTATGTCTCAACCTGGTAAAAAGCAAGCGTTTTCTAGCCTTTTTTCATATAGTAGTTTTCGATCAATTCGTTCTCACAATTGGATGAATTAAAGCGCTTACTTGTGAGAAGGCAACCAAGCGCGCAGGAACGCGGCTGCGTTGTCGTACAACCATCCGCGGACAAGCTCTTCCGGATAATATTTGAGCAAAGTTTCCTGCCAAACGGCGTAATGTCCCGAATGTCGGAAATCGGTTAAGTGCGATTCAATCCCATCGAAATCGGACCCGAACATTAAGTTAGACGATCCCCCTAACGAACAAATCCGCTCGATATGTGGCAGCAAATCTTTGCTGGACGCGCTTCGCCCCTCTTTAACAAACCACGGTACGGTAGTCACGCCGATTAGACCGCCCAGCTTGATGATCGCCTGGATCTGATCGTCGCGAAGATTCCGGGCATGCGGGCAAACCTGGTACGCGTTGGAATGGGAAGCGATAAACGGCTTGCCGGCTGACTCCGCGAGCTCCTGAAGCTCCCAAAATCCTTTGACCGACAAATGCGAGACATCCAGAATGATTCCGAGCTCATGGCAGAGATTGACCAGCTTCAGACCGGCTGGCGTAAACCCGCCGTTTCGCGGCTCCATGACCCCGTCGGCGGCCCAGTTGGCATAATTCCAGGTCAGTCCGAGAAAGCGAACGCCTTTCTCATAACATACGCGGACATAATGCAAGTTACCCTCCAGCCCGTCCGCCCCTTCCAGCGACAGCAGCCCTCCGATGACCTCCCCACGCTCCAAGGCATCCAGATCCTCCACAGATTGTACGGGAAGCACCCCCATAGGTTGAACGCGTTCTTGATAGACATCGATTTGTTCTAGGATATGTTCCATTTTCGGGGGGCCCAGCCGCTGAGACAGAAAAATCGCAAACGTTTGCAGCTTCACCCCGCCCTCTTTCAAACGGCGTAGATTTACATCGAGGCGGCGATCCTTCGAAAAATCCAGCTTAGGATCTAGCTGCAGTTTGCTTAAGGCGTCGCAATGAAAATCAATGATCGGTCTCGTCATGATCCTTCCTCCTTCGTTACGTATAGTTTGCCGAAAAAAACAAAAAAGCCTGTCTACGGATGTAAACAGGCGTCATCTCTATTAAAACGTTATCTCGGTTCTACGATCAATTTAATAGCGGTACGATCCTCGCCATCGATCACGATGTCGGTAAAGGCTGGAATGCAAATCAAGTCCACGCCGCTTGGCGCGACGAATCCCCGGGCGATCGCTACGGCTTTGATGGCTTGGTTTAGAGCCCCCGCCCCAATGGCCTGAAGTTCAGCAGCGCCACGTTCTCTGAGTACGCCAGCCAACGCGCCGGCAACGGAGTTGGGGTTGGATTTTGCTGAAACCTTTAATACTTCCATGGTTAGTACCTCCCTGGGAATATTCGTTGGATTCCACTACTTAGAAGATATTCGTGAGAATTCGGGATATTCCTTCTTTTTCTCGGAGGAGAAGTTTCGGGAGGCCTTGTTCCTAGGGACTTCCTGGCGTTTCACCGCATCGCCGTGGAATCGTTTTCCGGTTTCCTAATCCATCAACCATTCGTCTTCAAGCAAGCGAATTTTTTGAATTTTCTTCGCCTTCCCCGTGGAGTCATCGATATCGACGATCACGGCGTGGAAATGCCATTTCCCCTCGCAGACTTGAAACCGGACGGGAAGCTGGGTTGTGAACTTGCGCAGCACCGCCGTGCGTTCCATGCCTAGAATGCCTTCGCGTGAGCCGACCATGCCGGCGTCCGTCAAGTAAGCTGTTCCCTGCGGCAGAATCGTATCGTCGTTGCTTTGCACATGCGTATGCGTCCCCACGACAAGCGAGGCACGGCCATCCAGATGCCAGCCCATGGCGATTTTTTCTGATGTTGCTTCAGCATGGAAATCGACCAGAATACACTTGTGCTTCTTGGATAGCTGACTAACAATCTCATCAGCAGCCCGGAATGGATCGTCGATCGCCGGCAGAAAAGTACGGCCCATCAAATTCACCACAGCCAGTTCCTTGCCGCCTGCTTTGATCACGGTAAATCCCTGCCCCGGCGTGCCTGGCGGATAATTAGCCGGCCGGACCATGCGCGGCTCGTCATCGATGAAATCGAAAATTTCTTTATTGTCCCATGTGTGGTTGCCCATCGTTAAGCCGTGTACGCCTTGGTCGAAAAACTCTTTGGCGATGTTGGCGTTAATGCCCCGGCCCGCCGCGGCGTTCTCCCCGTTAGCGATAATGATATGCGGGTTATATTTCGATTTTAAATGAGGAAGCGTGGCTTTCAGTGCTTTCCTCCCCGTATTTCCGACGATGTCTCCGATAAAAAGAACTTTCATGGTGGTTCCCTCCTCTGACCAATGACCCTAAGATCGCATGGACTTGGGGTCGTCCAGGCAATGAAAAAGCGGCCCGCGAGGGGCCACTTTTCAGCATAACCTTTACTTGGCGTATTCAACCGCCCGCGTCTCGCGGATGACGGTAACTTTGATATGTCCCGGATAATCCAGTTCACTTTCAATCGTCTTGGTAATGTCACGCGCCAAGCGGAATGCTTCCGCATCGTCGATCTTATCCGGCTGCACCATTACGCGTACCTCGCGGCCCGCCTGAATGGCAAACGATTTCTCGACACCTTCGAACGACTCGGAAATTTCCTCGAGCTTCTCCAACCGCCGAATGTAGGTTTCGAGCGTTTCCCGACGTGCACCCGGTCTTGCCGCCGACAGAGCATCGGCCGCGCCAACCAGCATGGCAATGACAGAGGTGGCTTCGCAATCGCCGTGATGAGAGGCAATGCTGTTAATAACCACCGGATGTTCCTTATACTTCTTAGCCAGTTCCACACCGATTTCGACATGAGACCCTTCCACTTCATGATCAAGCGCTTTACCGATATCGTGCAGCAAACCTGCCCGTTTGGCAAGAGCGATGTCTTCGCCCAACTCTCCAGCCATCAATCCGGTCAGATAAGCGACTTCCATCGAGTGTTTCAGTACGTTCTGACCGTAGCTTGTCCGGAACTTGAGTCGTCCCAAAATCTTGATCAAATCCGGATGCAGGGCATGCACGCCCACTTCGAACGTAGCTTGTTCGCCGTATTCGCGAATGCGTTCGTCCACTTCCCTGCGGGATTTCTCGACCATTTCTTCGATCCGGGCCGGATGAATCCGTCCGTCCGCCACCAATTTCTCCAAGGCGGTCCGAGCGATTTCACGGCGAATTGGGTCAAAGCCCGACAAGATCACCGCTTCCGGTGTATCGTCGATAATGAGATCGATCCCAGTCAAGGTTTCGAGTGCGCGGATATTCCGGCCTTCCCGGCCGATGATCCGTCCCTTCATCTCTTCGTTCGGCAGCGTTACGACGGAAACCGTCGTCTCCGCCACATGATCGGCAGCGCAACGTTGAATTGCCAGCGTAATAATCTCGCGGGATTTCTTATCCGCTTCTTCCTTCGCTTGCTGTTCAATGTCTTTAATCATCTGCGCGGTTTCATGGCGTACTTCCTGCTCCACGTTGTTCAAAATGATCGAACGGGCATCTTCCATCGTAAGGTTGGAAATTCGCTCCAGTTCCTGAACCTGACTCTTGTAAATCAAGTCGATTTGCTGTTGTGTTTCTTCGATTCGTTTCTCTTTGCTGACCACTTGCTCTTCTTTACGTTCAAGCGATTCTAATTTTTTATCCAGCGACTCTTCTTTTTGCAACAATCGTCTTTCTTGTCGTTGTATTTCATTCCGACGTTCACGAATGTCTTTATCAGCTTCGGCTCTAAGCTTATGGACTTCGTCCTTAGCTTCCAGAACCGTTTCCTTTTTCAGTGCTTCTGCGTCCTTCTTGGCATTCTCCAAGATTTGACTGGCCGCATGCTCTGCACTGGAAATTTTAGCTTCGGCAAGAGACTTGCGAATAAAATACCCGATCACGAACCCAAAGAATAAAGCGGCAGCAACGAGAACGATCCAGATTCCAGCGTTCAATCTGTTCACCTCCCCGTTGTTTCCTCCAAGGCATTCCTTGGGATGTTTGCAATTGTAGTTACTTTTCGTTTCTAGGTTCATCATTCATACAAAAAATTCATGACTTGCCCATTCAGTTCAGCAGTTCATGCTGCAATGCATGACCCTTCCGCTATTCAAGCGGCGGCACTTTGCCTTCATGATTGGAGAACATAAATCCTATCGCAGACCCATAATTTTGGAAGGAAAAAAAGGGCTTCTCACGATATGGATTCATGTTCATTTTATTATTTGACAAAAGATATTGTCAAGCTAATGACAGGAGTTCCCTCCCGTCCTCTTATTCTTCGTCCCATTCGTCCATTCCATGCATTTGTTCCCGGTTGCCGAGTTCGCGCATAACCCGGGACACAACGCCTCCACTAAATCCACGGCGCTGCAGGAAAGCCCCCGTTTTGCGTTTGCGGTCAAGCGGTTCTCCCGTCGTCCCTTGCCACTTCTTCAATCCTAGCTGAAGAGCGCTCTCAAACTCGTCATCTTCACTAACTTCGCCGAGCGCCTCCTCGATATGCGACTTAGAGACGCCTTTCTGACGTAGTTCATGCTTGACCCACAGCTTTCCCTTTCCACGCAGCTTAACGCGTTGAGAAGCCCATTCCTGAGCGTATACGGCGTCATCCACGTAACCTTCCGACTGAAGGCGGACAAGAACGTCCTGAATCGTCTCCTCACTCCAACCCTTTTCCCCTAGACGTTGCGCGATCTCGTACGTCGTTCGCGGTTTCAAGCTTAGATACTTCACAGCGTCGGCATATCCCTGCTGGCGCTCGTCAGCCGCTACGATTTCCTCTAGGTCTACTTTGGTAAATACCGCGCCTTTAATCATGCGGTATTTGATCATCACGTCCTCATGGACCTCCAACGAATAAACGCCAAATGAGATTCGATAACGATACTTCGGCCGCTTCAGCATCATCACGGACGTAATCACCAGCTCGACGTCCTCGGGGAAGGTGTCCAAACCGGCGGAGTCTTCCGTTTCCGCCTCGTCCGGATCCCGGTTGACATCTCGCGGCCGCGGTTCCCAGAACGTCTCGTCGGAAATATCTACGATTTCTTCTTCGCTACGTTGGCCGGAGGAAGATCCGCCTCTTCTACTCGCGGCTTTTCCGCGCGATTGTCCCCACGTACTCACATCAAATCCCTCCGGTTCAGCCTAAGCTATTCATCGATTTCCCAAGTACTGCAAAAGCGCCCTGCCCCGGCGATTTACCGACGGTCAGAACGCTTGATCATTACGGCTTAACGAGCTTATTCTTCTCCAAGCAGCGCTTGCTCTTCCTCAAGCTCCGCTTCCACTTCGTTGGGCGAAGCCGGAGCTACCGACGTAGTCAAATTACTGGACTCGCGGATCTTCTGCTCAATCGTATTCGCGATCTCCGGATGTTCCTTCAAGAACTGCTTTGCGTTCTCGCGACCTTGTCCAAGGCGTTCACCGGAATACGAATACCAGGCACCGCTCTTGTCCACGATATCCAGCTCCGTCCCGATATCGATGAGACTGCCTTCTTTGGAAATGCCTTCCCCGTACATGATATCGATCTCGGCCTGTTTGAAAGGAGGAGCCACCTTGTTCTTCACGACTTTGATCCGAGTCCGGTTCCCCACCATGTCGTTGCCCATCTTGATTGTTTCAATACGGCGCACATCCAAACGTACCGTGGAGTAGAACTTCAGCGCGCGTCCGCCAGGCGTCGTCTCCGGGTTGCCGAACATTACGCCAACTTTCTCGCGCAACTGGTTAATAAAGATCGCGATCGTCTTCGACTTGCTGATTGCCCCCGACAGCTTCCGCAGCGCCTGCGACATAAGGCGGGCTTGCAAACCAACGTGCGAGTCCCCCATTTCGCCTTCGATCTCCGCTTTAGGCACCAGTGCCGCAACGGAGTCGATGACGATAACGTCGACCGCGCCGCTGCGCACGAGCGCTTCGGCGATCTCCAACGCTTGTTCCCCCGTATCCGGTTGGGACAGCAGAAGTTCGTCGATGTTCACGCCCAGCTTGCTGGCATAAGACGGGTCCAATGCATGCTCGGCGTCGATGAAGGCAGCTTGTCCGCCGATCTTCTGAACTTCAGCGATCGCGTGCAGCGCTACCGTCGTTTTACCGGAAGATTCCGGCCCATAGACTTCGATAATCCGTCCGCGAGGAAGTCCTCCGGTACCCAGGGCGATATCCAAGGCGATCGATCCGCTCGGGACGATCTCTACCTGCATATGCGTTGATTCTCCAAGTTTCATGATTGAACCTTTACCGAATTGCTTTTCTATTTGGCGAAGCGCCATCTCCAGCGCTGCTTTACGATCTGACAATCAGCTCACATCCTTAAATTAGATATAAATCATCGGATACTTAAATAACATAAATTCATTATAATTCATGGCCATTTGTAACTTCTCACGTATATCATTGTACCTTGTTTTGGTATGTTTGCCAAGCGTTTTTTCGAACATACATTCGTAAAAAAATCTCCCCCCTTCCAAACCCTCCCTTACCGTGAGGGAGGGCCCTCAAGGGCCCGCTGCCCTTGGGCATCCCGCAAACTGGACTGACGTTGGAGGGACTGAGGCGCTCCCTAGACGTTCTCCCCTTCCGAGGATTCACTGACTTTGGCACATGACACGCTTTACAAGGCTCTATAGACGCTGTTTCCTTCGGAAATGCGCTCACCACGGCGATAGAGTTATGTTACATCTAGATATGTATGAAATTTCATATATAATTCGTCGAATTTGGCTGTAATCGCGGATTATACTCGATTTTTCATATATATTTGCTGATGTTGTCCCACTAGGGCAGGATTATATTCGATTTTTCATACATAACAAGCAAATTAGTTCTCAGGGGGCACCATTATATATGATTTTTCGAACAGATTCTTGTCCCCACCACTCGCACCACAACCTAGTCTGACGACAGCCTGCACTTCCTACTTACTTATCTTGCTTAGTTACCTCTCATTAGTTATCTACTTAATTGCCTCCTTAGTCACTGCTTGGTTCTCACTCTCATCCCCTCCCCATAGTTACTCCAACAACAAAAAAGAACCGCAGCACAACTGAAACAGTTTGCTACGGTTCTTCCGTGCCTTGATTATATGTCATAATCTTCCATAGTGCAAGCACCTACTTATTCACTTGCCTAGCGTGTTGCCGAAGAGCTTCCCAGCCCAGCCCTTTCGTCCCCAGCCCCTCACTCCTTCTGAATGAAAGGGATAAAGGTCAAAGGGAGGCTGACGATACGCTATTGACGTCATTATCCTGCAACGCTCTCCACAACCGATACAACAATGTCTTTGCGGCACGTAGCCGGATCGTCTCGCGGTTACCCTTGAGGTTCAATTCAAAGACTGCGGTATCTGCACCCCGGCGCGAGATCGCAATGTACACCAAACCGACGGGCTTGCGCTCGGAATGGGCCGGACCCGCCACGCCGGTGATCGACAGACCAAGGTCGGTGCCTACGGTGAGGCGTACCTGTTCCGCCAATACCTTGGCGGTTTCCGCACTGACCGCGCCTGGGGCGCCGTCGCCCTCCAGCAGGTCATGCGGCACGTTCAGCAGCTTCTCCTTCATCTCATTGGAGTAGCACACGATTCCGCCGGAGAACACAGCCGAGCTGCCCGGCAGCGCTGTGAACATTTCCATAAGTAGTCCGCCGGTACAGCTTTCGGCAGCACTTAGCGTTAATTCGCGAGTAGCCATCAAATCGAGAATCGTCTTCTCGATCGGCTCATCCACGTTAGCGTACAGATGCTCCGGCAGCCGCGAGGCAATCTCCCGCTCCATCGCATCTAGCTTTACCGTCGCGTCCGACTCGCTTGCCGCTTTGGTGGATACGCGAATGGTCACTTCGCCCTCCTTCGCATACGGCGCAACCGTCGGATCACTTTGAGCCTGGATGAGGTCAAGCAAACGCGTCTCCAGCGCCGATTCTCCAATTCCGGCGAATTTCAGCATCCGCGAATAAATCGGCATCTCGCCGGTCAGCACATGCTCCAGAATCCAAGGCTTCGCCTGGCGCTCGAACATTGGCTTCATTTCCTTCGGCGGTCCAGGTAACACGATATAAAACTTTCCGTCTACAGAAAGCGCATTGCCCACAGCTAATCCCGTTTCATTCGGAAGCGGTGTGCCTCCTTCAATAGCCAGCGCCTGGCGACGGTTGTTCTCTGTCATCGGGACTCCGCGGCCTTGGAAGAATCGCTCAACGTTCGCCATCGCTTCCGAATCGATATAGAGGGTCCGTCCCAACAGCTCGGCCAGTGCTTCTTTAGTCAAATCGTCCTGCGTCGGACCGATCCCGCCGGTAAAGATCAACACATCGGCCCTCCCCGAGGCCGTTCTCACCGCCTCCGCCAGCCGTTTCATGTTATCTCCAACCACGGTCTGAAAATAAACGTCCATCCCCAACGCCGCAAGTTCTTGCGACAGATACTGCGCATTAGTATTTACAATTTGGCCGAGCAACAGTTCCGTCCCGACCGCGATAATTTCCGCTCTCACCTTCGCATGCCTCCTTCACCTTTCCGGCCGACCGAACGCCAACATCAGTTTATGCTTTGGAAAAAGAAAGCACGCTCTTATTTTTTACGAAATAATCGATGCCCGAATACAGTGTGATGACGGCCGCCAACCACATCGCAACATCGTCGAACGGGAACGAAAGCCATTCGAATGGAAAGTTGTTCAGCAACAACGCGGAAATCGCGATGATTTGCGTAATGGTCTTCGCCTTCCCCCACTTGCTGGCTGCGATCACGGAGCCCTCCAACAGTGCGACTTCACGCAGGCCGGTTACGGCGAATTCGCGGCTGATGATGACGACCGCGATCCAGGCGTCACATTTGCCCATCGCCACAAGACCGATCAGCACGGTGCCAACAAGCAGCTTATCGGCTAGAGGATCAAGCAGCTTGCCTAGATTGGTGACCAGATTATATTTGCGGGCGATGTAGCCGTCGATCCCATCCGTACTGGCCGCGACGATAAACAGAACCGCTGCGATCAACTGATGAACCGGCAGCGAGTAAACGCCGAGCGTAATCTCATGGGACAGCCACCCGGCGTCGACCAGCAAGAAGACCAGCATCACCGGAATCATAAAAATACGGGTTAATGTGATACGGTTGGGCAAATTCACAGGACGGCCTCCCCGGATAGATCATAGTCAAAAGCATGCGTAATCCGCACCTTGGTCAGTTCCCCGAGCCCGACGGGGCAATTCGTAACGAATACCTCGCCGTCAATTTCCGGAGCATCGTATTGCGAGCGGCCCACGTAAACGTCGCTGCGGCCGTCGTAACGCTCGATCAAGACGTCCAGCACCTCGCCGACAAACTTGCCGCTGTTCGCATTAGCAACCTCTCGCTGAATCTCCATCAACGTGTTGGCTCGCCACTCCTTCACAGCCTCGTCAACTTGGTCCGGTAAACGCGACGCCGGCGTATCCTCTTCCTTGGAATAGGTAAAAACGCCAAGCCGATCGAACTTCACCTCGCGCACAAACTCACATAACCGCTCGAAATCCTCCTCGGTTTCCCCGGGGAACCCGACGATCAAGGAAGTGCGCAGCGAAACATTAGGAATCCGTGCACGAATCTTGGCAACTAGCTCACGGATATCACGGTTCCGTCCAGGGCGGCGCATACGCTTCAGAATTGCGTCTTCGCTGTGTTGCAACGGCATATCTACATATTTGCAAATTTTCGGATTCGTCGCCATCATCTCGATCAGCTCGTCCGTAAAAAAGCCGGGGTAAGCGTAATGCAGACGCACCCACTCAATCCCCTCCACCTGGGTTACCCGGTCCATCAGCTCAGCCAGTTTAAACTCCCCATATAAATCGGTACCGTAATTGGTCGAGTCCTGCGCGATAAGGCTGATTTCCTTCACGCCTTGGGCGGCCATGCTTCGCACTTCCTCAAGGACGGATTCCATTGAGCGACTGCGGAACTTCCCGCGCATGATCGGAATGCTGCAGAACGTACAATTGTTGTCACAGCCTTCGGCAATTTTCACGTAAGTCGTATACCGGGCCGTGGTCAGTTTGCGTGGCAGCGCCTGTTCATAATTAAAGACAGGATTGCCAACCAGCGCCGGCTTCTTGCCCTTAAGCGCCTCGTCGACGATCCGGTTGATGTGGTGAAAATCCCCCGTACCGACGATTCCGTCGATCTCCGGCATTTCATCCATTAATGTTTGCTTATATCGCTGCGTCAAACATCCGGAAACGATCAGCGCCTTAAGCCGCCCGCTTTCCTTTAGATCGGCGAGCTCAAGAATCGTGTTGACCGACTCTTCCTTGGCTGCATCGATAAACCCGCAGGTGTTGACGATGATTACGGTTGCGTCTTCGCGATTATCCACCAAAGAGTAGCCACGCTGATCAATCAGGCCCGACATAATTTCCGAGTCAACCAGATTTTTCTCGCAGCCGAGCGTCACGATTTTTACCTTTTCTGTCATGAACCATTTCCCCCATCGCCTAAAAGCCAAAGTTCCCGTCATACGAACGATTGAACAACCTCTACAAGTATAATATTCCAGTACCGATGCTGTCAAAAATATGAAAATGGCCTCCGCAGCTCAAAACCAGCGCCGCAAGAGACCTTTAAGAGGTTGTGCACTTTACGCTCTATTTAAAGTTGGTGAACTGCAAATCCACCGTCAAATCGGCTTTGCGTAACATCTGCATGATCTCCTGCAAATCGTCTCTGCTTTTGCCGGTAACGCGAATTTGGTCGCCTTGGATCTGGCTTTTGACCTTCAGCTTGGAGTCGCGGATCAAGATGTTGATTTTCTTGGCATTCTCCTGGTCGATCCCCTGCTTCAGGTTAATCCGCTGCCGTACTGTGCCGAGCGAAGCCGGTTCAATCTTGCCATAATCCAGATTCTTGATCGGCAAGCCTCGCTTGATCATTTTCGATTGCAGGATGTCGATGACGGCGCCCAGCTTATAATCATCGTCGGAAACGATCACCAGCACGTCCTTCTCCAGCTTAAGCTCGCTTTTACTCCCTTTAAAATCAAACCGGTTTGCGATTTCCCGTTCGGTTTGATCGATCGCGTTGGTCAATTCCTGCATGTCCATTTTTGAAACGATGTCGAAAGAATTTTCCGAAGCCATAAGTCACATTCCTTTCTCGGTTTCCAATCTTTTCATAATTAAATTATATGTAAAAAAATTCGCAAAGTCGAGTATCCCTGTCATCGCGGTCTCAAGACAGCCAAAAAAGCGCCGTTAGACCGGACCGGTCTCAACCGCGCTCTTCGTTCTTGAACAAGCAGTTGGCCGGGTTCCCGCCTACGCTTATTCGCTCCCTGTCGTTGTTTCGTTGTTGGTAACGGTACCGTCGGTTTCGGTCCCCGTATTACCTGCGGTACTGCCGCCAGTCCCATCATCCAAACTGAGGAAGAATCGGGATGTCGTCTTGCCGTCCTCGATCGGTTGTTCCGCTACCGCAATCGCGGTCTTAGCCGAATTCCCCGACAAAATGTACAAACCTTCCGGTACAACGTCATACGTCAGCACGTCGCCGTCTTTGGTTTTTCCGAAATACAGCTTTTCCCCGCTTTTGCTTCCTTTGCGAACTTCTACCCAGCTTTCGCCGCTTGCCGTTATAACGACCTGTACCGGCTGGGTTCCGGGATTTTGAATCTTGTATTTCGTTGTGCTGCCTTCTGTTCCATCCGGGACGACGGTAATTTGATTGCCGGGTTCATTACCCGGGGTTTCATTGCCCCCATTCCCCATATTACCTGCATTGGTGCCGTTGTTCGTCCCCGGATCAGTAACAGTATCCGTCCCGTTTCCGGCGCCCTTGTTTCCGCCCACGGCATCGCCGGCCGTTCCGTTCCCCGCATTCGTGCCATTTTGATTCCCATTTGTTGGCGTTTTCCCTTGAGTCACCGGCGTAGGATCCGGCTCCTTATTCCCCTCGGCTTCATCCTTGTTGTTGCCCCAGACCGAGAAATACATATAAATAACGATTAAAATCAGCACGGCAAATGACCACATCAGCGTGGTGGACAACCATTTCGAGTTGCGCTCGTTGTGCTGCCGGCTGCGTCGTTTTTGAATCACCGGTTCCATCGTGGGTTCCGGAGCTGAAGAAGGCACGTTTTGCCGATGTTCGGCAAGCAGTTCGTCCGCATCCAAGCCAACGGTTTCCGCATACGTTTTAATAAAAGCCCGAACATAGAAGCTTCCAGGCAGAACCTTATAATCACCCATTTCGATGGCTTCCAAATATCGTTTGCGAATCTTCGTCATTTCCTGTATATCATCCAGCGACAAACCTCTGGCAAGGCGGGCTTCCCTTAACTGCTGGCCCAATTCCGACACGACCATCACCTCCTGCTATGCTATGATTAATTATGCGGCAAACCCTTACAGATCGTCCGTATAAATTGTCGTGAACGTATCGTAAACGATTTGCTCCTCCAGATTGTTACGCAATTCTATAATAATGTCAAAATTGTCATAACTGTATTCAGACTCTTTAACAAATACATCCGGATGCTCTATAACTTTGGTCGAAGGCATGGACATCAACTCCTGTAAGAGCTGATGATGCTTTTCATTGGAACGTAACGTACTGATGATACCGTCTATAATAAATACATTGTGGGGATCCATTTCGTTCTCAGACAATTGGCTGCGTACCGTTTGCCGCAAGAGCGTTGAAGATACAAACGTCCATCGCTTCATGGCGCAGACGCTGCCGGCAATAATCGATTCCGTCTTGCCAACGCGAGGCATACCTCGGAGTCCAATCACCTGATGTCCTTCCCGCTTAAACACCTCTCCGAGAAAATCAACCAAAATCCCTAGTTCATCCCGAGTAAACCGAAACGTCTTACGGTCATCGGAATCCCGGTCGATGTATCGGCCATGGCGCACGGCCAACAAGTCGACAAGCCGTGGATTGCGTAAAGCGGTCACCGTAATGCTGTCCACCTTGTTCAACAACTGGCTGACTTGATCGATTTTGCCGTCATCGTCCGTTTCCAGAAGTAGTCCTCGAGTCTTACCTTCAACGCCGTTGATCGTCAATATATTGATCTCCAGCATCCCTAACATGGAAGCGATATCCCCCAAAAGTCCCGGACGATTCTTATGTATTTTGTATTCCAGATACCATTGTTTCTCTACCATCCCAGACACCTTCTCCATATCCTCATGCATCATTCGACAAAATAGGTCTTAATTCCTGCTGTTTTGCAAAAACTATTTGCAAAACATTTCTTACCAATATTGATATTACATGTTCATATGTGTTTTATGATATATAAAATGAAAATGAAAGGCAAGCGGGTGGGAAAAATGGGGGAAAAGCTCCCGGAACGGGAGCTTTTCAAGTGCCAAACTATGCGTTTTTCTTGGCCAACTTCACCATCAAACGGGCGATGGTTTTCCGCTCTTCTTCACTACCGACATCCCAAATTTCTTTGAGGGCACGGTTGGATTCGTTTTGCGGATCGACTTTGTCGTCCAGAAAACCACCGATTTCATAAGCAAGGTTGGCGATCGCCTCTTCGCTGAAACCGGCTTTTTCCGCATGCTCGACGCGTTCACCCAGGAATTTCTTCCATGTATCAAAATTTTTGAGTACCGTTGACATGATTAAATCCTCCTTCGCTTGGCGATTTAAAATCAACAGTCGTAATATGCGAAAATCCCGTGGGTTTTATACGCGAGCCGCGGAATCATGCGGATAGCAAAACCTGCGAATCAAGGGGCGATTAGGTAATCCAGCCGCCATTCGGGCTAATGATCTGTCCCGTGATATAACCCGATTCCGGTAACGCCAAAAAATAAACAAGTGACGAAACCTCCTGCGGCGAACCCAGCCGTCCCGCCGGGATATCCTCCTCCAGCTGGCGGAGTTCTTCCTCGTCAAAGCGTTCCATCATCTCCGTCTTGACCGCGCCCGGAGCCACCGCATTCACGGTGACGCCGGAGGGGGCCAGTTCTTTGGCTAACGCTTTGGTGAACGAATTAACTCCGCCCTTTGCCGCTGAGTACACCGCTTCGCAGGAGCCTCCTGATATTCCCCAAACCGAGGACACGTTGATTATCCGCCCAAAGCGCTGACTGATCATATACGGCATGAACATCTGGCTGCACAGAAACACGCTTTTTAAATTGACGTTCATCACGTCGTCCCATTCCTCTTCAGTTACATCGGACAGCAGCGCGTAATGCGAGATCCCCGCATTGTTAACCAAAATGTCGGGATACAGCCCGTAATTCTCGAGCCTTTCCTTCATCCGCAAAATTTGCTCCTTGCTCCGCAAATCAGCAGCGACTGTATAAGCCTTGGCTCCAAGCTCTAGGCATTTGCGAGCCACTTCATTCGCCGCCTCGTGCGAGTTCATATAGTGAATGACCACGTTCATGCCGACCGAAGCAAACCGCAGCGCCACCTCGGCGCCGATCCCTCGGCTTGCCCCGGTGATCAGTACGGTCATGTCCGCGATATTCTTTCCTAACCCATGATCAACCGCCATTTACGGACTCACCACGATCGATACGGCCAGCTGTTCCCAATCGATATGCTCGCGCAACCGTGCATTGATGTCTTCCAGAGTAAGCGATTCGTAAAGCGGCAGTACCGCGAAGAGGTCGCCGCCCCGGAAGTTGTAACGGGTGAACTCGTGAGCGATGTTCTCCGGCGAATTCAGCATGCGTAAATAACCGCCGATTTTCTTCTTGCGCGCCCGTTCGAAATCTTCTTGATGGAATCCGGAAGCCAGCAGGGCTTCGGTCTCTTCTTTAATCACGGCCAACATCCGGTCCGGATCCTTGGTGTCTCCACCGATCGCTGAGAAAGCGTAATTGGGATTGCTGTTGTATTCATGGCCAAAGCTGTCGGAGATCAGATCCATGTCATACAGCTTTTGATACAGCTTCGTACTGGCCCCAAACAACAGATCGAGCGCCAGCTTCGTGGCGAGGTCTCGGCGCAGCAACTCCTCGCCGGTTAAGCCAAGCCGCGTCTCCTTAAAACCGAACAAGCATTTCGGCTGTGACACCGGCAAGCGGGATTCCCGCCGTTTCTCGGATACTCCCTGCGGCTCCGCCTCAAATAGACGATCAATCGTTCCCTGCGGCTTATATTCTTTCTTCTCCTGATTGTCCCGGACCAGCTTAAACACTTCTTCGGGATCGACCCCGCCAACGACGAACAGCAGCATATTACTAGGGTGATAAAAGGCATTGTAGCACGTATACAGCGTCTCCTTGGTGATCGTTCCAATCGATTCCACCGTGCCGGCAATATCGATATGAACGGGGTGCACCTTGTACATCGCCTCGATCAAGCCGAAATACACCCGCCAATCCGGGTTATCCCGATACATGCCGATCTCCTGACCGATAATCCCTTTTTCCTTCTCGACGTTCTGGTCGGTAAAGTAAGGGTGCTGCACGAAATTGACCAGCGTTTCCAGGTTAGCCGGAATGTTCTCCGTCGCGGAGAACAAGTATACCGTTTGGTCGAAGCTGGTAAAGGCATTAGCGGAAGCGCCTTGAGAAGCAAAAGTGGCAAAAATGTCCCCTTCCGGCTCCTCGAACATCTTATGCTCCAGGAAATGCGCGATGCCATCTGGAACCGCGATGTCCTCCTGCCCTTCTACCCGGAAATGATTATCGATCGATCCGTATTTGGTCGAGAACGTGGCGTATGTTTTTTGGAAGCCCGGTTTGGGAAGCACGTAGACCTGCAGTCCGTTCTCCATCGTTTCGCGATACAGCGTTTCCTGCAAAGCGTCGTAACGTATCGTTTCCATCCGCCTACCCCTCCTTCTGGCCTGTCAAAAAGTATATCGTATCGAGCTGGACGGTTTCCGCGGCCGCCACAACATCCTTCGGCTGCACCTGTTCCACTTGACGGAGCAGTTCCTCCGCCGGACGGTCTTTGCCGGATAAGACGCGGTTGAAATCGTAGGCGATCATTTCAAAAGCGGAATCCTGCATCTCCAGTAAGCTGTTGCGGATCATCGCCTTGGTCTGGGACATTTCCAGCTCGCTGATTTCTCCAGCGCGCATGCTCGCCAGCTGGGCTTCGATAATGCGAAGCGCCTTTTCATAGTTGGCGATTTCAATCCCCGATTGAATGGCAACGATGCCTTTATGCCCGTCGTAACGCGAGGCTGCGTAATAGGCCAAGCTCTCTTTTTCACGGACATTGATAAACAGTTTGGAATGCGGGTAGCTACCGAGAATGCCGTTATACAGCAGCAAAGAAGCGTATCGCTCATCTCCGTAAGTGATCGGCGTGCGGAGGCCCAAGTTTAATTTGCCTTGATTAACATCAAGAGCTTCCTTGACCGTCCGAACTTCACCGCCTCGGATGTGGACCTGCTCCGGCTCATATTCCGGCGAGATCGATCGACTCAAGCTGAAATGCTTGGAGACCAACTCCTCCACCTCGGCTAATGTCGTATCGCCAACCACATACAAGTCCATGTGGGCCTGCTGCAGCCAGTTCTGGTAGGAGGCGTACAAAGACTCCGGCGTAATTCCGTCCAATTGGCTCCGCTCTCCAAGCGGGTGAAGACGGTACGGATCGTCCTTAAACATCTCTTCTGTGCAGCGTTCAGCGGCGTAACGAATTTTATCGTTGATGATCCCTTCCAGCTTCTTGCGGACCGACTCCCGTTCCGAATTGACGTATGTCGAGCGGAAGGCACCGTTTTCCTTGGCTGGTTTGGTCACGACTTCGCCAAGGAAAGCAAAGCTTTGGCCGAGGAGCGAATGGTTGCTCTTCACGAAAGAATCGTTGATTGTATCCATCCGGAACTGAACCATCTGGTAGTTGCCACGTTTATATACATCAAAGCCGAAGCCCGCCCCATACATATGCTCGAGCTGCTCGCGGAACTGCGTGGTTTCCGGGTAGGATTCCGTACCTCGGCGCAGCACGAACGGAGTGAGGGCGGTAGCGGTTACCGTTTGCTCTTGCAGCGGCAATCCCGCGTAGAGGGAAATGGCAAATGTTTTGAATCGGTTGGTCGGCAGGACGTGAAGCCGGATATGGCCTACGGAGCCGCGCTCAAATCGCGTTTTGTTCAAACCCAAAACTCCTTTACTAGAAAGTCAGTTCCATTCTATACCAATTCAAAGGAAAGAAGCAACCTGACGACAAGCGGCTGCTCCTTCGATAATCAACTATTTACATACAGAAAATATGCTCTCCGATCGTCTTGACCTGCGGTCGCGACCAGATCCATTTCGAGGTCGCCGTTCTTGGGTTGAAATAGTAAATGCAGCCTCCCGACGGATCCCAGCCATTTAGCGCCTGCTGTACGGCTTTGCGGGCTTGTTCGTTAGGCTCCAGCCAGATTTGACCGTCCGCAACAGCCGTAAATGCGCCAGGCTGAAAGATGACGCCGGACACGGTGTTAGGAAAACTCGGCGACTTCACCCGGTTCAAGATCACCGCCGCTACGGCAACCTGGCCTTCAAACGGCTCGCCGCGCGACTCCCCGTAAACGGCGTTAGCCATAATCCGCAAATCGTTCTCCGACAATCCCATGGCGTTGGAGGCGGACAGATCCGCGGATTCCGCTTTCACTTTACCTGCACCGCCACCCTCTCCACCGGTTTTATTTCCCGTTCCGGTTTGAGGTTTCGCCGCCCCACCGGCATTGGCGTATTCCATGCCTGGCTTCCAGTTTTTCGTGGCGTTGTAAAGCTTTAACTTCGTTTTGGGGCCAGCGAGGCCATCCGCCTCCATCCCAAACTCCGACTGGAACCATTTGAGGGCGTCACGCGTCTTGGGACCAAAGTAGCTGTCTAACTTACCGTGGTAAAAACCAAGATAAGAAAGCCTCCCCTGCAGCTCATACACGTCTTTCCCGAATGCCCCATAATCGATAACCTGCTCACTGAACGCGGGCTGTGCTTTATAGGTATTGACTTTGCCTTCGTCAAGCGTATGCCGGAGTACGTTCGCTCCGTATCCGATTCCGAACAAAAGCAGCACTAAACCGGAGGCAAACCAGATCTTCGCTTTCTTCATATGTTTAGCTCTACCTCTCTTTTTAGAAGTTGTTCAACAAGGATGGGTGACTTTAGTATGACAAGCGTCGTCCCTTCCTATGCACCCTAAGTTTCGAGTACTCCTAAAAAAAGAAAGGGGAAGGATTCCCCTAATCCTGACAGATCAGGAGGAGATCCTTCCCATTTTGTATTGCTCCATTGACATTAATACTTCTCTTGGTTTACTGCCTTCATAAGGTCCGACGATCCCTCGCGCTTCCATGGAATCGATTAGTCGCGCAGCCCGGGTATAGCCGACGCGCATCCGCCGCTGTAACAGCGAAACGGAGGCTTGCTTCGCTTCTAGCACGATCTGGACGGCTTGATCATAAAGCTCGTCCAACACCTCTTCCGCCTCGTGCACTTCATCGTCGACCTCGGGAACCAAGCTTTCGTCGTATTCGGCTTGACCTTGCCCCCGCACAAAACCTACGATGGTCTCAACTTCCTGGTCGCTCATAAACGCGCCTTGCACCCGTATCGGCTTAGAGGCGCCCATCGGCATATAGAGCATGTCCCCGCGACCTAGCAGCTTCTCGGCGCCCGCCATATCGAGGATCGTCCGTGAATCGACCTGAGAGGATACCCCAAACGCGATCCGCGACGGAATGTTGGCTTTGATGACGCCGGTAATGACGTCGACCGACGGCCGCTGCGTGGCAATAATCAGATGGATGCCGGCAGCACGGGCCATTTGTGCCAGCCGCGCGATGGCATCTTCGACATCGCTGGCCGCGACCATCATCAAGTCCGCCAGCTCGTCCACGATGACCACGATGTAAGGCAAGATGGACTCCGGTCGATCCGCCATCATGTGATTGTAGCCTTCGATGTTCCGTGCTCCCGATTTGGAGAACAACTCATAACGTTTCTCCATCTCAACGACGATTTTCTTAAGTGCCAACGAAGCTCGCCGGGGATCGGTGACAACAGGGGTCAACAGATGAGGAATCCCGTTATAGACATTGAGCTCGACCATTTTGGGGTCGACCATCATAAATTTCACTTCATCCGGCTTTGCTTTGAACAAGATGCTGGTGATAATGCCGTTAATACATACCGATTTCCCTGAGCCCGTCGCTCCGGCTACCAGAAGGTGAGGCATTTTCGCCAGGTTTCCGACGATCGTCTGACCGGAAATATCGCGCCCGAAAGCAATGCTCAGCTTAGATTCCGCATCCATAAACGTCGGCGTCTCCATCACCTCGCGCATCGTGACCAGCGATACCTCGTTGTTTGGCACCTCGATGCCGATTGCGGATTTGCCCGGAATCGGCGCTTCCATACGGATATCTTTAGCGGCTAAGGCCAAGGCAATATCGTCCGTCAAATTGACGATTCGGCTGACCTTCACGCCGATATCCGGCTGAATTTCGTAGCGCGTCACCGCCGGTCCGCGCACAACCTCCAGCACCCGAGCTCGAACGCCAAAGCTTTCGAGCGTGGCCTCCAGCTTGCGGGCGGTCTGCATGTAATCGGCTTGATCACCGGATTTGCCCGCTCCGGCCGGTTTGGAGAGAAGCCGGAAGGAAGGCATTTTGTACGGCTTCGGTGCCGGTTTAGGCGGAGGGGGCGGAGCAATTTCTTCGCTAGGGCCAGCAACGCCACCCTCTCCTTCGAGTCCTGACTCGCCACGGTTCACAGCATCGGCGTTCCCTGCTAATGCGTCGTCAAACGCATCGTCAGCTTCCCGCTCTGCTAAGGAATCGTCATGGAGGTCGGGGATACCTCGCTCGGCTTCTTCTCCATCCTCATCGTGGTGCAGGCCTTCCCGTTGAATATGATCGAAGAAATCGCGGATGATCGGGCCGGTGTCGTTGCCGCGATGATCCTCCAGTTGACCTCTCTCCGTCCCTTCTTCCTTGCCGATGTAATTCAGCTCATTCCAATTGATTTCCGCTTCAGCGGTATGTTCGGCAGCCTCGACGTCTCCCTGTTCATCCGGATTTGGCGGTTCTATCCCTGGTTCATCCGGTCTTCCCTTAAAATTCAGCAATTGGAAAAATACCGGCTTCTTCCGAGTTGAAGCAATTACAGCCTCGTCATTATCGTGAGGTTCCTCCTCCGGATCATCGTAAGAGGTTACCGCCGGGGTCGATTTCTCTACCCGCTTGGCTTTGCCGCGTACCGGTACAGGACGCAGCATCCGCATTTTCTTCCCAAGACTCTCGCCTAACACGGCCAATTTAGAACGCAATATTCGGAATAGATCAACGTAGGACAGTCCTGTGACCAGCATAAAGCTGATGGCCAGCAGCACGATCATAATTAGCTTGGCACCGGCCATGCCAAACAGAGAGTAAAGCAAGGCGAATTCCAAGGCGCCGACATAACCGCCGCTGATGTCCAGCCCCAGCAAGCTCATCCCGGAATCGCTCACAGCGGGCTGAAACAGCGCCGCTTGCAAATCGCGATGAATCTGGCCGAGAACGTTGCCCGTAGACAAAGGGACTGCCGGAGCCAGTTTATGCTGCATAGCCGAAATCGTACTCATCAATGTCAGCGACAGCACTGCCAGCAGCACGCCGCTGCGGCGGGCGTTCCAGCGATTAGGCCATTTTCGATTAATCATGACAGCTAGTCCTATGTAAATGCCGATCACAGGGATCACAAAATAAAATTTGCCGAGGATCAACGCGGCCATTTTCGATAACGTTCTTCCTACGGCAGCCTCCCCGGACAAAGCGATAATGGATAAGGTAATCAGGATGATTCCGTATATTTCGTATTTGAGCATGCTGCCAATGGCAGCCTTCTTCTTCTTCCGTTTCCGTGGCAAACGAAAACACCCCCTAGATGAATATTATACCATAATCACCGAGGGGGGACCTAGAGAAGATACCGTTGACGGCATTTATCTCATTTCAATAAAGTTGGAAAAAAAGCGATTTGCCGCCCAGGCGCCAGCTCCGGGTTCAAATAATCCTCCAGTTGGCAGCGCAGCAACCGTACGATCGTCGCCCGGTTACCGGCTTCCATCCGCACCTGCATCAGTACGCCGTTCAACTCGATTTCTCCGTACGCCTCTTGATTCTCTGCATTTTCCCAGTAGGCTTCCTCCGGAAGAATGGTGTAATGGGTCATTGTGTGATCCCTCCCGCTTGTCTCCGGGATTCGATCAACGAATTCAGCTGGGTCAACCCCTCGCCGATACCTCCGATCGCATCGATAAGCCCATACTTCACGGCATCATTGCCTCCAACTGCAGTTCCGATGTCCCGATTTAATTCTCCGGTTTTGAACATCAGCTCCTTGAACAACTCCTCTGTGATATGCGAGTGTGTCGTGACGAACCGCACGACACGCTCCTGCATTTTCTCGATATATTCGAACGTCTGGGGTACCCCGATGACAAGCCCCGTCATGCGAATGGGATGAATGGTCATCGTCGCGCTTTCGGCAATTAGCGAATAATCGGAAGCCACCGCAATCGGAACCCCGATGCTATGTCCCCCTCCGATGACGACAGTAACGGTCGGTTTGGACAAGGAAGCGATCATCTCCGCGATCGCAAGCCCCGCCTCCACATCGCCCCCTACCGTATTGAGAATAATTAACAGCCCTTCGATCCGTGGATTCTGTTCAGCCGCAACCAGTTGAGGAATCAAATGCTCGTATTTGGTTGTTTTATTTTGCGGCGGCAATACCAAATGCCCTTCGATCTGACCGATGATCGTCAAGCAATAAACATTGGATTCACCTGGTGTTGGTACCGCTGTTTGTCCCAGCTGTTGAATCATTTCCGGTACCGTGGCCTCTTTCTTCTCGTCCTCGTTTGGCGGCAGCTCGGATTCGCTGCGAACGGTTGATTTGCTCAGGTCCTTGTTCATGGTCAAGCCTTCCTTTCGGTGTCGGCATATCCGACGAAGTCTCGTTACGCTACGCAGCCCTTAGTATGCCGACAACCTTCTTCACTCTATACAAAACATGAAAAAGCCTCCTCTCCTGCAAGGAACCGTCCAATTACCGGCAGGAAAAGAGGCGACTGTGTGCTATACGATTGTTATACTTCCATAATGATCGGCAAGATCATCGGTCTACGGCGCGTTTGCTCATACAAGAATCGGCCGAGCGCATCCTTGACGTTGGTTTTCAACGATGCCCATTCGTTCACGTTCTCGCTCATCAGCTTCTCGAGCGTGCTGGATACGATCCGATTCGCCTCATCCAGAAGCCCTTCCGATTCACGGACATAAACGAAGCCACGGGAAATGATATCCGGACCGGACACGATCGTACCGTCCTGCTTGCTAAGCGTAACGACGACAACCAGGATGCCGTCTTGGGACAACAGCTTGCGGTCGCGCAAAACGATATTGCCGACGTCGCCAACGCCAAGTCCATCGATCAGCACGTTGCCGGCAGGCACTTTCCCTGCTTTACGGGCTACGCCGTTCTGAATCTCGATGGTATCCCCGATATCAACCAGGAAAATGTTATCCGGCTCCACGCCAACCGACTCGCCAAGTAGCGCGTGTCTGCGCAGCATCCGGTATTCCCCGTGGATCGGAATGAAATATTTAGGCCGCATCAGATTCAGCATCAGCTTCAATTCTTCTTGGCTGCCGTGACCCGATACGTGCACGCCGGAGTTCGATCCGCTGTAAATGACTTCCGCGCCGAGGCGGAACAGCTCGTCGATTGTCCGTCCAACATACTTCTCATTGCCCGGTACTGGAGTTGCCGCGATGATAACCGTATCCCCGGGAAGGATATCGACCTTCCGGTGCGTCGAGCGAGCCATCCGCGTTAAAGCGGACATCGGTTCCCCTTGGCTTCCCGTGCACAGAATGACTACGCGGTCCGCCGCCATCTTGTTAACTTCCTCTGGCTCGATGATGATTCCGTCCGGAACGTTCAAATAACCAAGTTCTTCTGCAATCGTTACGACGTTAACCATGCTGCGTCCGATAATCGTCAGCTTCCGGTTCGTTGCGTACGCCGCGTCGATGACTTGTTGAATGCGGTGCACGTTGGAGGCGAAAGTCGCCACAACGACGCGTTGCTTCGCTTTATGAAAAATATCGCTAAGAACGATGCCGACATTCTTCTCCGAAGGCGTGAAGCCCGGTCTCTCCGCATTGGTGCTATCCGATAAAAGTGCTAAAACCCCATTTTTCCCGATTTCGCCCATCCGGTGCAAGTCCGCATATTGATCATTGACTGGGGTATGATCAAATTTGAAGTCGCCGGTATGAACCACGTTGCCTTCCGGGGTTTCGATGCATACGCCAACCGAATCCGGAATACTATGATTTGTCCGGAAGAACGAAGCTTTCATCGTCGTTCCGAGCTCGATCACGGAATCGGCGTTGATCAGCACGCGTTTCGTTTCGCCAAGCAGCCCCGCTTCCTTCAGCTTATTCTCGACAAGCCCTAAAGTCAGCTTTGTTCCGTAAACCGGAACGTTTAAGTTCTTCAACACATATGGCAAACCGCCGATATGGTCTTCGTGTCCGTGCGTCAGCACGATGCCTCTTACTTTATCGCGGTTCTCCGTCAAGTAAGTGATATCGGGAATGACGATGTCGATGCCAAGCATGTCCTCTTCCGGAAACTTAAGCCCGGAGTCGATGACCACGATGTCATTGGCATATTGAACGACATACATGTTCTTCCCAATTTCTGCGACGCCGCCCAATGCGAAAATCGTCAATTTTTCATTATTCATTTTTTTAGACAAGTGAATCTAACCCTCCTAATTATTTTGGACGTTGTATCGAAAATTCCTATGGAAATGGCTCCGACCACTGCGTTTGATTACCAATCTTTGATTGCAGGAATAAACAACCGCCTCGATCAAGACGGTCTGGCCGTGTCTCCAAATCATCATCTAAATGGTTGTTCAATCAAGCTATGGTAATGCCACATTGCTTCATCCAGCTTACAGCGATTTAGCATAACGAACTCCGCCTTCGCTTGCTGATGTAAGCCATTCTCTTGAACGAGCCATTTAATTTAAAAATTCACCGCACCCAGTCACTTGAAATCATTATACATGATTAAATTGGCAAAAAACAAGTCAGATGCTTTACCTACGTTTAACGTTACCTTGCACCATGACAAAAAAACCGATGCCTTCGTTGAAGGCATCGGTTTATGGAAATGCAGCACATTTTTGGTTAAAAAGCAAGATGGAACCGTTTAGAGCATGCTGCGAATCCGCAACGCTTCTTCTTCATTCGGCGGTACAAGCGGCAGCCGCACTGAACCAACGGGATGACCGGTCTCGTTTAACGCATATTTCACCGCAACCGGATTCGGGCACTCGAACAAAACCTTGAATAACGGCAGGAGCTCCCGATGCAAACGACTTGCTTCATCGACATGTCCGTTGAAGAATTGAACGACCATCTCTTTAATCGTGCGGCCCGCAACATGGCTGGCGACGCTGATGACGCCGTAAGCCCCCACTGCCATCGCCGGCAGTGCAGAAGCATCATCCCCCGAGTATACTCTAAAATGGTCTGGTGCCTGAGATACAATCGTGGCAATTTGATCGAGCGGCGCGCATTCCTTGGTAGCCACAATGTTAGGAATCTTCGCCAGCCGCAGCGTCGTATCTACGCTTAAACTGACCACTGTACGGCTCGGTACGTTATACAGAATGATCGGCAAGCTCGTAACGGCCGCGATCGCTTCAAAATGGCGGAAAAGGCCTTCCTGATTCGGCTTATTATAGTACGGGGCGACCAGCAGGATTCCGTCAACGCCGCATTTTTCGGCTTCACGCGTCAAATTTACGGAGTGAGCAGTATCGTTGCTGCCTGTGCCAGCGATGATTTTGCAGCGCCCGGCCACACGCTTCACCGTAAAGGCAAATAATTCAAGCTTTTCTTCGTCCGTTAGCGTAGGGGACTCTCCCGTTGTTCCGCTTACGACAAGGCTGTCGGACTGTTGCTCCTCCACCAAATAGTCGATCAGGCTTGCGGTCTGGTCCCAGTCAATTTTCCCTTGATCATTAAAAGGCGTTACCATGGCTGTAATTACTCTTCCGAAATCAATCACGCCATTTCCTCCTCCCGTCTCCCGCTTCGCTTTATTATTACTGCCCTATCAGCATTCCCTGCCTTTTCCCTATGCGATCCAACGATTTCGAGGGTTAACGACCCAGTTCGAATTTGGCATGCAACGCCCGCAGCGCTTGCACCATATCGTCCTTATGCACCAGCACCCAAATCGTGGTATTCGAATCTGCCGATTGCAGAATTTGAATCCCATGCTCGGTCAATGCTTCGACAATCTTTGCCATAATCCCCGGTACCCCGTTAATCCCGCCGCCGATGACCGAAACCTTGGCACAGCCGGTGCAGATTTGAGGTGAAAGCTCCAACGACTTCAATACCGCTTCAGCCTTGGCCGAATCTTTGTCAAACACGGTATAAACGACGCCTGTCGGGGTCACATTAATAAAATCAACGCTGATGTCATTCTCCGCCATCGTCTTAAACACTTGCAATTGCAGGTTATCCGGGCCCTTTCCAGCCGATTCCACCCGAATCTGCGTCACGTTCGCCACGTAAGCGATCCCAGTCACGTAACGGTCTACGATCCCGATCTGGACATCCTTAAACCCTTCGGGGTTAGCGACCAGCGTTCCTTCTCCCTGCGAAAAAGTCGATCGTACGCGAACAGGGATCCCCGATTGCATCGCGATTTCCACCGCACGGGGGTGAATGACCTTCGCGCCCTGATGCGCCATGTTGCAGATTTCTGCGTAGCTGACGTATTCCAGCGGCTTCGCATCCTCGACGATCCGCGGATCCGCGGTTAATATCCCATTCACGTCCGTGTATATGTCGACCATCTCAGCGTGCAACGCAGCTCCCAAGGCCGTTGCGGAAGTATCGCTACCTCCGCGTCCCAACGTCGTGAAATCGCCGCCCTGATTTTGACCCTGAAATCCCGTCACGATTACGACATCCTTCTGCTGCAGTTCTTCCAGCACCCTTGTAGGGACGATATCCAGAATTCTTGCATTGCCGTACTGGCTGTCCGTTCGGAAACCGGCTTGGGCTCCGGTTAACACGACGGAGGAAATGTTCCGCTCGGTTAACAGACTGCATAGTTTGGCTGCGGAAATAATTTCACCACAAGCCATTAACAAATCTTGTTCGCGAGGCGGCAAATAGCCATCCCCCTCGGCAACCAAATCAAGCAAAGTATCTGTCGCGTAAGGATCCCCTTTGCGGCCCATGGCCGAAACCACCACGACGAGCCGGAAACCGTTATCCAGTTCCCGGCGTACGTGTGAGATGACATGGTCTCTTGCTTCCTTCGTTGAAAGAGACGTGCCACCAAATTTTTGCACCAAAATGCGCATGGATATTCCTCCAGTTAATAAGTGCGGAGTAAAGCGATGACTTCATTCCGTAAGATTTAGTAAGATTAACGAACCCAGAGCTTCGAAAACATACCCCTTCGCCGCAATGATCTCCGCGATTGTAAACGGCATTCCATGCTGCGCCTTTGAGCAAATTGTTCCGATACTTTCTACCTTTGTTGTTGAGTCCGTCCTGAGAAAATCGCGGCGTGTAACGGCCTGCATGGGTTACTTGAGCACCTGGCATGCCCTCTGCTGCCGATTACCCATGAAAGCGTTCGATAATCAGCGGTTGCAGCTGTTTGCCTTCAAGCGCAGCATAGCAAGCTTCAGGTACCAGTTCCATATTGGCTACCAGCGAATTCGGTTTACCGATCGGATTATCTTGACCGAATGGAACGAAATACACGTTTTTAGCCACGATTAATTTAGCGATGTTCGCCAAATTAAAACCTAAACCGTCATTAGTCGACACCGCGATGACGAGTGGACGCCCGTTTCGCAGTTGAGCTTTCGCCGCCATAAGCACGGGACTGTCCGTAACGGCGTTAGCCAACTTGCTCGTGCTCGTTCCCGTGCAGGGCGCGATAACCAAAACGTCGAGCAGCTTGCTTGGACCCAGCGGTTCAGCTTCGACAATTGAAGAAATAATATCATTCCCTGTAATATCTTTCAACTGTTTACGCCAATCTTCTGATTTACCGAAACGGGTGTCGGTCGTAAGCACCGACTGGGATATGATCGGCACAACCTTCGCCCCTCCGTCAACAAAACGCTGAATCTGAGGCATCACCTCAGCAAACGTACAATGCGAGCCCGTAATGGCGTAACCTACCGTTTTTCCCTGCCAATTCACTGTTCATCCCCCCGTAATAAATACTCATCCAAAATCGACTGACAAATCGTATTTGCCATAATAATTCCAGCCGTTTTGGGAGCGACGATACCGGGGATGCCAGGGGCTAAAATCGCCTTGACTCCGCGCTTCTCGGCGAAACGGAAATCCGTCCCACCAGGCGCCGAAGCAAGGTCGATGATCACCGCCGTGCGGGGCAGTTTCGAGATGATTTGCGCTGTGACTATCATAGTCGGAATCGTATTAAAAATCAAGTCAACATCCGCTACGTTAGCGGCCAAATCCCTTGTGGCAAAAGGCTTCCAGCCCATTTGCACCGCTCTGGCCACGTCGTCTTCCCGGCGTACCCCTACCCTTACATTCGCTCCCAAACCCTGCAGCGTAGCTGCCAGCGTAAAACCTGTTCGCCCAATCCCCAGCACGATGCAAGTCGAACCGTGAATGGTAATGTCCGTATTCTGGATCGCCATCATCACGGCGCCTTCCGCTGTCGGAATCGAGTTATAGATGGCGACGTCGTCACGATCGAGCACCTCGATGATCTGGAAACCGTGCTCCGTGCTCATTTGCTTCAAGAAGCTTTTGGCAATCCCGGTATAGACCAGTGTGCTTTTTCGAATAGCTGCGAACCATTCGTGTTTGATGACCAGTTGTTCCGCAGAGAACGGCGCTGGGACAACGCCGTGGTCATCGCAACCGATTACCGGAAGGATGATGACGTCGGCACCGGCCAGCAATCCTGGACTTAACGTCTCCTGCGATACTCCCTTCAGCGGGGTCTCCAACCGATCAAAGCCAACAACCCGTACCGTTGCGTCTAGTTCCAGACATTTGTTGATGACCTCCACCTGTCGAGCGTCACCACCGAGGAATACAATCGTTATTCCGGTCAGCATTCTTAGACGGCACTCCTTCCAAGCAACACAGTATAGAGCATCTTATGCCGTTGCCCACGAAGTGGTGAAAAGGGAGGATCCAGGATATGTAAATCGTCATCGCAGCACGATGACTCCCGTTTATCAAGCCGCTTTTTCTTTGCTTTTGATGAACTTATGGGGTAACTTCAAGATCCTCACACCGGTATCAGCTCTTATTTACCCTCCCTGCTATACTTGGATTTACCTTTATATTGGACGCCCCAAGGCCCGGTTGTTATAAGGACAACGGCGTCATTACCACGAGGTGATCTTGTTGTTGAGTTGGGTGGGCTTACGCCCTCACAGCTATTAAGCGCGCTTTCCAAGGGAGCACCTGCTGCGAAAAATGAACATTGGTTAAAAATGATGGGGTGCAGAAGAAGAAGAACATTCGGAATGTAGCTGTAGATTTACGATACAATACGGGGGGAGTTCGGCGCTAAGACATTATTGAAGAACGAGACGCCCAAATGGAGAAGGTAAAGGAGATCGCAGCTGCTGCAGTTCAAGAGAAATAGCGGTTTCTCTCACATGTACTAGTCCTGGAGAAAATAGGGGACATTTAGGGCGCTATTTCAACCAAATCCCTCTAAATCTCAATAATAGAAGACATTTAGGGCTTAATTCTGAGCTGAACCGGGCCTATTAAGCAACTTTTAAGAGCGATGAATGAAAATAAGGGTAAAAAAGTCCTTTATTTCGGCTATAACCCCTACTGAACCGAAAATAAGAACCTTTTTTACCCTTATCCACTAGTTACCTGCAGAAGAAATGCAGGTTCAAATATGCCCTTTGCTCCTACGCTTTACTTCGTTCCCGTATGGCCAAATCCACCGTCGCCGCGAACGGTCTCAGACAGCTCGTCCACTTGAACGAGATTCACCTCAGGAACGATCTGGAACACCATCTGTGCAATCCGTTCATTCCGCTGAATCACAAACGGCTCCTGCCCGAGGTTGATCAGCAGTACCTTAATTTCGCCGCGATAATCGGCATCGATCGTACCCGGCGTGTTTAGACACGTAATCCCGTGCTTAAAGGCCAGACCGCTACGCGGACGGATTTGCGCCTCTAGGCCGCCGGGCATCGCAATGGCGATCCCGGTCGGCACGAGGGTACGTTGCCCCGGCTGGAGCGTCAGTTGCTCCGTAACGGCAGCATAGAGGTCAAAGCCGGAGGCTAGCTCCGACATTTTGCGAGGCAGTTCAATATCTTCATTTCCCGCTAAACGGTTAATTTGTACTTCAAACGACAAGTTCATCTCTCCTTACTCCCGAAATCACACGATCCGAGGAACCCACCATCGCAAGCGAAAACGGTTGGCTAAACATGGCCTTCATCACCTGATTGACATCGTCCATCGTCACCGCCTCGATCCGGGCGATCATTTCATCCAAGGTATAATGTCTGCCGAGCATCAACTCGTTCTTGCCGAGTCGATTCATCCGGCTTCCGGTGCTCTCCAGGCTCAAGATCAAGCTCCCCTTCAATTGTTCCTTGCCTTTACTCAGCTCACCGACGGTAATCCCGTTGACCGATACGTCGTGCAGGATCTCCTTGGTCAAGTCCAGCACTTCCTTGGTCTGGCGAGGCGCGGTTCCTGCGTAAACCGTAAATAATCCGCTGTCTGCATGCGAGCTATGATAGGAGTACACGGAATACGCCAAACCGCGTTTCTCGCGAATCTCCTGGAAGAGGCGCGAACTCATGCCACCGCCAATCGCATTGTTAAGCAGCACCATGGCGTACTGCTTCTCTTCCCCAACCGATAATCCCGGAAAAGATAAGCAAATATGGTTCTGCTCTGTTTTCTTGCGATGAAATCGGAGTCCACCAAGAAAATCGGGTGATGCCAACGCGCTGGAACTTCCTCGGTTCGAAAAGTCTCCGAAATATTTCTCTAGCAGATCGATCACGTGATCGTCTATGTTGCCGGCAACGCTGATGACCGTGTTCTCGATCGTGTAGTGCTCCCGCATATATTCCCGAAGATGCTCGGATTCCATTGCGCGAAGCTGCTCCTCGGTTCCTAAAATCGGCAGCGCCAGCGGATGTTCCCCGTAAGCCGCCTGTGACACGAGGTCGTGCACCATATCGTCTGGCGTATCTTCGTACATGGAGATTTCTTCGACGATCACGTTCTTCTCTTTCCGCAACTCTTCCGCATCGAACAAGGAACGGAAAAACATGTCCGACAACACGTCAACCGCGATCGGTAAATGCTCATCCAGCACTTTGGCATAATAACAGGTATATTCCTTTGACGTAAACGCGTTTACATTCCCGCCGATCGCATCAAATTGCTCTGCGATATCCTTGGCGCTGTACCGCTCCGTACCTTTAAATAACATGTGTTCGATGAAATGTGAAATTCCGCCCCGTTCAGGGCTCTCATTGCGGGAGCCGGTTTTGACCCAAATACCGAACGAGACAGAACGACAAGTCGGTATTTTCTCCATAACCACCCGAAGGCCGTTTTTCAATTGCGTTTTCTTCACGAGAGGCCCTCCTAAATGTTTTGCAAAGCATTTCTGTGCATCGTTAATAAATGCATCCCTATCCTACCAAAAAAAGGCGGCAAGCTCAACTCTGAGGAACCTCGGCTTCGATCCGGTCCGGCGACAACGTCTGCTCTACCGTGCCTAGCGTCAGCCCTTTGCTTCGGATGGCCTGAATCATCCCCTCAAGCGCATCCCGGCTGGATGCCGTCGGATGCATCAGAATGAGCGTTCCCGGCTCCACCTTGCTGCCGATCTTACTGATGATGCTGGATGCCGGTGGGTTTCTCCAATCCACTGTATCCAAGGTCCACAAGACCGTCTTGAGCCCTTGTTCTGCTGCCAGTTTAACGGTTTGCATATTATAATCGCCCGAAGGCGGAGCAAACCAGCGGTTCTCCACGCCCAGCTTCTCCTTCAACAGGTCTTTCGTCTTGGAGATCTCGAGACGAGCCCGGGTTACTTCCAACTGGCTCATATTCGGATGCGAGTAGGCATGATTTTCAATTTGATGACCCCGCCGCTTGATTTCAGCGGCCATCTCTTCATTCTTCTTTAACCAGCTGCCATCGAGGAAGAAGGTAGCTTTCACCTTCGACTTATCCAACGTATCAAGCATAGGCACCAGATATTCGTTACCCCAGGCGACATTGATCATCAGCGCCGCCATCGGCTTATTCGGATTCCCCCGGTATATCGGCTGGGCACCCAGATCATCCAGATTCACCTTCGGTTTCAGCTCGCGATATACGTATTCGATTTCAGCACCTTCTGGTTGCTGCTTGGCCTTGGCGTAGGTGAGTTCAATATCCACTTCACGGCCGTTATAACCGGGAATGGCTTTCCAGACCCGGTCGACGACGGCGTCCACCGGCGCAATCCGCCGCTTTGCGGCCTCATCTCGGATTTGAGCCAGAAGTGGATCTGGAGCCTTCGTAGCCCCGCCGCTTTCTTGATCTTGCAAGCCTTTAGCGCCAGGGCCTCCGGCCAGGTCGTTAATCAGGCGGAAGGCGAAGCTGCCGCCCTCTCCCTCTGAGCTTTCCGCGACAAAAGCCCGAATGCCAGCAAACTGCCCCAGTATCATGACAAAGGCAATGCATATCGCGATGACCGCAAACTTGTTCCGACCCATGCTGAAGCTCATCCCCTCAAACGGTTTTTGTCCCCATCATATGTTGACAAGCCCGTAGATATGCTTCCTTTCCGGAAGCATTAAAAAAGAGCCAGAATTGATTCATTCTGTCTCTTTTCCCGCAAGGATGGCCTGCGTCGTCAAGCTGCGTTATTTAGTTGGAAGAGGATTTTTCCGTTTCTGCGGTGAGTACCGCTTTGCGGGAAAGATTGATCCGTCCTTGGTTGTCGATCTCGGTTACCTTGACAGTTACCGTATCACCGATCGCCACGACGTCCTCCACTTTAGCTACGCGTTCCGTGGACAACTGGGAAATATGCACCAAACCGTCTTTCCCCGGCAAAATCTCGACGAAAGCGCCGAATTTTTCAATCCGTTTGACGGTACCTACATAAATTTCACCGACCACGACTTCCTTGACGATCCCTTCGATAATCGAACGCGCTTTGCTGTTCATCTCTTCGTTCGTAGAAGCGATAAATACGCGGCCGTCTTGTTCGATATCGATTTTCACGCCGGTTTCCTCGATGATCTTGTTGATGATCTTGCCGCCTGCCCCGATGACATCGCGGATCTTGTCCGGATTGATGTGCATGATAACGATCTTCGGCGCGTAAGGGGACAAATGCTCCTTCGGCTTTTGAATGCGCTCCATCATTTTGGACAGGATAAACATCCGACCTTCTCGGGCTTGTTTCAAAGCATCGGTCAAAATCTGCCGGTCGATTCCGTCGATCTTGATATCCATTTGAATAGCCGTAACACCTTCCGAAGTGCCTGCCACTTTGAAGTCCATGTCGCCGAGATGATCTTCCATCCCTTGAATGTCAGTCAGGATAGACACGTGCTCGCCGTCTTTAATCAGACCCATCGCCACCCCGGCAACCGGAGCTTTGATCGGAACGCCCGCATCCATCATGGCCAGCGTGCTGGCGCAGATGCTCGCTTGGGACGTCGAACCGTTGGATTCCAATACTTCCGATACAAGACGAATCGTATACGGGAATTCGGTTTCCGGCGGAATCACCTTCGACAACGCGCGTTCGCCTAGAGCGCCGTGACCGATTTCGCGGCGGCCCGGAGCCCGGAGTGGACGAGCTTCACCAACGCTGAACGGCGGGAAGTTATAATGGTGCATAAAGCGCTTGGATTCTTCCAGATCGATGCCGTCAAGAATTTGAACGTCACCCAGTGCCCCCAGCGTACATACGCTCAACGCTTGCGTTTGACCGCGGGTAAACAGACCGGAGCCATGCGTACGTGGCAACAGATTAATATCGCATTCGATCGGACGAATTTCTTCCAATTTACGACCGTCAGGACGCACTTTATCATGGGTAATCAACCGGCGTACTTCTTCCTTAACGATGTCATGCAAGACTTCCTTCACATCGGCAAGCAATTCCGGCGATTCTATGTATTTCTCTTCGAAATGAGCCACCGTTTTGTCGTTGATGGCATCAATCGCATCCTGACGCGCATGCTTCTCGGCAATTTTCACGGCTTCAACCAGACGATCCTGGGCCAAAGCGCGAACTTCCCGGTTCACATCTTCATTCACTTTATGGAGCTTCACTTGCATCTTCTCTTTGCCGGCTACTTTCACGAGCTCTTCGATGACGGCAACGATATTCTTGATTTCATCATGGCCGAACATGATCGCCTCGAGCATCACCTCTTCAGGCACTTCGTTGGCTTCCGCCTCCACCATCATGATGGCGTCTTTGGTACCGGCTACAACCACGTAAATGTCACTGGCTTCTTGCTCAGCCACGTCCGGATTAATCACGAATTGCCCGTTAACCCGTCCAACCGCTACGCCGCCGATCGGCCCGTTAAACGGAACATCGGAAATGCTCAGCGCTGCAGAAGTCCCAATCATTGCCGCAATTTCCGGCTCGCAGTCTTGATCCACGCTCATGACCAGGTTTACGATTTGCACGTCGTTACGGAATCCTTCCGGGAACAGCGGGCGAATCGGACGGTCGGTCAAGCGGCTAGCCAAAATGGCCTTTTCGCTCGGACGTCCTTCCCGTTTAATGAAGCCACCGGGAATTTTACCGACTGCATAAAGTTTCTCTTCATAATTGACCGTCAACGGGAAAAAGTCCAAGTCCTTGGGCTCCGAAGAGGCCGTAACCGTACAAAGCACCGCCGTATCTCCGTAGCGGACCATGACGGCCGCGTTTGCTTGCTTGGCCAATCGGCCGGTTTCCAAAATGAGAGGTCTCCCCCCCAAATTCATTTTCACTTGATTCTGCATGAAATCCCTCCTTATCACCATTACAAGTTCGGTACTGAGTTCATTATTTCCTGCTTTTCGGCAATTCATAAGATGAACGGCTGTCTAGCAATAGAAAGATGTCCTCATAACAAAAGCTCCTGAAGGAGCTGATCGTGGAAGCTTATCGTAACAAGCCCCTAAATGGGTAAAAAGCAACCCGGCCGCACACGCACGCTTCGCCAGCGTCCGCCATGCAACTAGGCTGCTTTTATCAAACTTTCGAATTAACGACGCAATCCAAGTTTCTCGATCAAAGCGGAGTAACGTCTCACGTCTTTGTTCTTCAGGTAAGCCAACAACTTACGACGTTGACCAACCATCTTCAGAAGACCGCGACGGGAATGATGGTCCTTCTTGTGCGTACGCAAGTGGTCCGTCAAATTCACGATGTTCTCCGTAAGGATAGCAATTTGCACCTCAGGGGATCCGGTATCGGACTCATGAGTTTTGTGCTCTTGGATCAATTGTTGTTTACGTTCTTGAGTCAATGCCATCCTGTTCACCTCCTTTATCTCAAATCGCCGTTAGCCTCGTCGCCGGCGGTGAAACCGCGCAACCAAGCCAAGGTTCTTGCTGCCGCTTGGAAAAAACATGTTCTTCCGCATGACAACGTTACATAGTATATCATAGCCGATAGGCAAAGTAAATGCCAAGTCCGGCTTGATTACGGGGAAGTCTTCAGCAGACGTTTAGCGGTATCTGCATCCCGTCCGATTTGGGCGATCAACTCATCCAGCGAAGTGAACTTGCGCTCCTCACGGATATAATGAACCAATTCCACGGACAAGCTCTCATCATAAATCTCACCGGAAAACTCAAATAGATGAGCTTCGAGCCAAAAGATCTTCCCATCCTCATGAAAGGTTGGCTTGACCCCAACGTTCATCACACCGGTGTAGGTGGTGCCGTTGTGGGTAACCCGCACGGCGTATACCCCGCTGGCCGGCACGACATAGTGTTCCGCCAGTTTAAGGTTCGCTGTCGGAAAACCGAGCTGGCGCCCGCGCTTTTCACCGTGCATGACCGTCCCTCTCAGCGAGTACGTCCGACCAAACCAGCGATTGGCTAACTCGATTTCGCCCTCCTGCAGTGCCTTACGAATACCCGAGCTGCTGACCTTCTCCCCATCGATCAGGAACGGCGGCACTGTGTTCACGTCCAGAACATTGCCGCTCAACTCGCGAAGCATCCCTGCGTCTCCTTCGCCCCGGTAACCATAGCGGAAGTCAAAGCCAACAACCGCCGTGTGTACCTTAAGCGGCACCAAGATCCCGGATACGAAATTTTGCGGACTCACCCGGGAGAAGGCATCGTTAAACTCGACGATATATACGAAATCCACGCCCATTTCCCGTAAAATTCGCTCCTTCTCCTCCGGGGGCGTCAAGTAGCCGTCATAATCGCCTTTCTTCATGACCTCCTTCGGATGCGGATGGAACGTCATGACGGAGGCGGGAAGGCCTAGTTCGCCAGCCAGCCTGACAGCAGAATCAATCACGCTGGCATGCCCCAGGTGAAGCCCATCAAATTGACCGATCGCCAGCACTTGCGGGCGAGCATTTTGTTCAATAAATCGTTCGGTTAGTGGATATGATAATCTTATCGTTTCCATGATCGTGTCACCTGCAATTTCCCTCGGAATGCGCATTTCATGAGTCCTATTCGGGTAAAAACACTTTGACTGCCTTCACAGCCATCGTCTCCTCTTCCACCCGGAAAATGCCTAAAAATTGATGCTCTGGGCTGTAAAGCCGTACGGTTTCACCACGTTTGACCGCTGGAGATACGACGGTAGAAGACAGCCGTTGACCTTGCAATGCCGCTTTAACCTTATCTGCCTCGACGATATGGGCCGGCAAATGCTCCACAGCTCTATCAACCGGCAGTAAATGCTCTTGCAGCGTTCCGCCCGCGACATGCCTCGCTACCTCGTCCAGCGTCAGACAATGCGACTCCGCGATGCCGGCCGACATCGTCCGCTTTAACTCGGTCATCGCAGCAGGGACGCCTAGAGCTCGCCCGATATCAACGCACAGTGTGCGGATGTAAGTCCCTTTAGAACATAACGCCCGGAAAGAAATCCGAGGATGAGGTCCTTCCGGATGGAAAGCCAGCAGCTCCAATTCATGAATCGTCACTTCGCGGGGCTTACGCTCCACGGTTTTACCTTCCCGCGCCAACTCATACAATCGCTTGCCGTCTTGCTTCAGTGCGGAATACATCGGCGGAATCTGTGAGATCGTTCCAATGAAACGGGACAATACCTGTCGAACTTCCTCTTCCGTGACCCGAACTTCTTCCACTTGTTCGATGATTTCGCCCGTCATGTCCTCCGTATCCGTAGCAACGCCAAGCACTAGAGTCGCCTCATATTCCTTCGGCAATTCTTGCAAATATTCAACCATTCGCGTTGCGCGACCTAGACATAACGGCAACACACCTGTGACTGCCGGGTCTAGCGTGCCGGTATGACCGATCCGTTTCATCTTCAGAATGCCGCGGCATTTGGCAACCACATCATGAGAAGTAAATCCAGCCGGCTTGTGGATAGGCAAAATGCCTTCGTATGCATTCATAACTGCAGCCTCACTTGTTCCAGCACCCTTGGGATGATCGTCTCCAAGGTACCCTCGATGTGAGCACCCGCAGCACGGACATGTCCGCCTCCACCAAAGCTTTGGGCGACCCTTGCCACATCGACGGTCCCGGCGGATCGCATGCTCACCTTAACGGCATGTTCGTTAATGACTTTAAACAGCAGCCCTACTTCGACCCCTTGAATATTCCGCGGATAATTGACGATGCCTTCCATATCCTCGTGGACCGCACCGGTCGCTTTCAAATCTTCGTCATCTACGGATACCCAGCCAATCTTCCCGTCTTCCGTAAGCTCAAGACCATTTAGTGCCCGGGTCAGTAAGCGCAGCTGCGGCAACGTCATTTGTTCCAGCAACAGCTCGGATAATCCGGGACCGTCTACGCCGTATTCCAACAGTTTGGATGCGGCCGCCATGACCTTCGGCGACGTGTTGGAATACCGAAACCCACCGGTATCCGTCAACAAACCTGTATAAAGCGCTGTTGCAGCCGACTCGTCCAATTCGAGTCCCATATAAGCAAGAAGATCGAATAAGATCTCGGCGGTGGCTGCCGCGCTCGGTACGACGAGATTGACCGAACCGTAAAGATCATTGGTCGGATGATGATCAATATTCAGCAACTGCGCGCCTTCGGCAAACCATTCGTGCGTGGTACCTACTCGTTTGAAATCGGCGCAATCCACGCAAATCACATGATCAAAATTACGGTCAAGCGGCGTGATCGACAAGTCGAGAATTTCCTCCGCATGCCAAAGGTAACGCATCCGCTTGGGGATCGGCCCTTCGTTGACCATCACGAATTTTTTGCCCAGACATGACAGAAGCCAGCCCACCACAAGGGTGGAACTGACTGCGTCACCGTCCGGCTGAACATGCGACACGATGAGGAAATGATCATTCTGAGTCAAAAACTCCTTGCTCTGACTCAGCTCCCGTTCATAGGTCGTCTGCATAGCCGTCTCCTTCTAATTCCATTTGAAATATCATTCTTCATGTTACATATCATTCTTCGTGCTCGTGCGTGATTTCGCCGAGAATCTTCTCGATCCGGCTGCCGTAAGCGATGGATTCGTCGATCTTGAAGATCAACTCCGGCGTGTGACGCAGCCGAATTCGTTTTCCGATTTCGGTGCGTAAGAAGCCAGTTGCTTTCTCTATCGCTTTTAAGGATTCGTTTTTCTTCTCTTCGTCGCCAAACACACTGAGATAAACTTTGGCCTGTGACAAATCGCTTGTCACATCGACCCCGGTCACCGTGACAAAACCGATGCGCGGATCTTTCAGTTCACTCTGGATGAGCACGCTAAGTTCTTTCTTAATCTGTTCGCCTACGCGGCCGGTACGATTTTTGGCCATTTTAGACACCCACCTTACTTCGGTTCAACCTTTTCCATGATGAACGCCTCAATGACGTCGCCTTCTTTAAGGTCATTGTAATTGTCCAGGGTAATCCCGCACTCGTAACCTTGGGCAACTTCCTTGGCGTCGTCCTTGAAACGTTTCAGTGAATCGATTTTTCCTTCGAATACCACAATCCCGTCGCGAACCAAACGCATTTCCGCTGAGCGGGTTATTTTGCCGGAAGTCACCATACAGCCGGCGATGGTCCCGACTTTGCTGATCTTGAACGTATTGCGGACCTCAGCGTGGCCGATAACGGTTTCCTTGTAAACCGGATCAAGCATCCCTTTCATGGCTTGCTCGATCTCTTCGATTGCATTGTAAATGACGCGATGCAGTCGGATATCGACCTTCTCTTGCTCGGCCGTCGCTTTCGTTTGGTTGTCCGGACGAACGTTGAAACCGATCACGATCGCGTTCGAAGCCGCCGCCAAGATAATGTCGGATTCGGTAATGGCACCGGCACCGCTATGGATGATTTTGACACGAACACCTTCGACTTCGATTTTCTCGAGTGAACTTTTGAGCGCTTCAACCGAACCTTGCACGTCGGCTTTGATGATCACGTTAAGATCTTTAATTTCGCCTTCCTTGATGTGGCGGAACAGATCATCCAGTGTGACGCGCGTATTCGAGCCCAGATCGGACTGACGCTGCGTAATAGCCCGCTTGTCAGCAATTGAACGAGCCTTGCGTTCGTCTTCGAATACCATAAACGGATCGCCGGCTTGAGGCACTTCGTTAAGACCGGTAATTTCCACCGGCGTTGATGGGCCAGCTTCCTTTAAACGACGTCCACGATCGTTAACCATCGCACGAACACGGCCGAAGCAATTACCTGCGACGAAGGCGTCGCCGACTTTCAGCGTCCCGTGCTGAACCAGTATGCGAGCAACCGGACCGCGGGATTTATCAAGTTCAGCTTCGATGACCGCGCCCCGAGCGCGTTTATCCGGGTTGGCTTTGTACTCATTGACTTCCGCTACGAGCAGAATCATTTCAAGTAAGCCTTCCAATCCAAGTTTTTGCTTCGCCGAGACATTGACGAAAATCGTGTCGCCGCCCCATTCTTCCGGCACTAGTCCATATTCTGTCAATTCCTGTTTCACTTTATCCGGATTGGCGTCCGGTTTGTCGATCTTGTTTACAGCAACGATGATTGGCAATCCCGCCGCCTTGGCATGGTTTACCGCTTCGACCGTCTGCGGCATCACACCGTCGTCTGCAGCAACCACAATGATCGTAATATCTGTTAACTGCGCACCGCGAGCACGCATCGCCGTAAACGCCTCGTGGCCCGGGGTATCTAGGAACGTGATCTTCTTGTTGTTGATCTCAACTTGGTAAGCACCGATATGCTGCGTAATCCCGCCGGCTTCGCCGCCGGTCACGTTCGTCGAACGGATGGCGTCAAGCAATGTGGTTTTACCATGGTCGACGTGGCCCATAATGGTCACGACAGGCGGACGTTCCTTCAAATCTGCTTCCTCGTCAACCTCTTCCAGCGTTTCGAAACGGTCTTCTTCAACCGGAATTTTCACTTCGACCTCAACGCCGAAATCTCCCGCAAGCAGCAAGATGGTATCGATGTCGAGCTCTTGGTTGATCGTTGCCATCACACCAAGCAAGATCAGTTTTTTAATAACTTCGGAAGCGTCCTTGTGCAACAATTTGGCGGCTTCGCCAACCGTCATCGTACCGCGTACGATAATCTTCTTCGGCGTATTGTCGATCTTCTCACGTGGTGGCTGCTGCGGGCCTTTGCCGCGTCCGCCCTTGCCACCGCGGTTATTTCTATAATTGCCGCCGTTTCGGTTATCGTCAAAACCTCTTTGGTTTCTGCCGCCATTATTGTTGTTGTTATTTCCTCTTCTCTGACCTTGCCCCTGGCTTTGGCCTTGACCTTGGCCTTGGCGCTGGCCTCCGCCGTTCCCGCCACCATTATTGTTATTACTTGGCGTAAAGCTGCGGTTTTGCTGCTGCGGTCCGCGATTTCCGCCACCTTGGCCTTGGCGTTGTCCGCCATCATTACGTGGCTGGCCACCTTGACCTGGTCCCCGGTTGCCTTGCGGGCTCCGGTTCGCGCCGGATGAATTCGTCCCGCCTTGGCCTTGTGGACGAGAACTTTGATGATTACCGCCGTTCGGACGGCTCGATCTTTCCTGAACAGCTGTGCTGCCGCTTGTATTGTTTGGGTTTGTTTTTGGTTTATTATTCATGCTTACCTGCTTTTCCTGTTGATTTTGGTTTTTAACGGGTGCGTTTGCGCTGCTTTGTACTTGGCGTCCATGATCTCCGCGATGACCGGAAGGTTCTCCGGATGAGGCTTTCGGTGTTTGGCTTCCTCCTGCGGAAGCCGGTGCCGGCGATTTGGCAGGAGAATCGTTTCGTCCCGAGTTTTCTCGTTTCGCTGCCGCATTGCTCTTAATATCCTTGAAAAACTGTTCCACACGGCCAACGGTATCGTTCTCCATCACGCTCATGTGATTGTTGACCGGGATATTAAGACGCTTAAGAATCGTAATAATTTCTTTGCTGCTCATGTTGAGCGATTTGGCGTATTCGTACACCCTGAGCTTATCTTGTTTTTCTTGTTTACTCAATATACTCCACCTCCGATGTTTTCAAGATCGCTTTGCGTATCAACTCGGTAAACCCCTGATCGATGAGAGCCAGAACGACCCGTTCCGGCTTGCCGACACTCCCACCGAGCGTTTCCCGGTCGAAACCAATCATGAGCGGGATCTTGTAGGTCCCGCATTTGTCGCGGAATTTCTTCTGCGTATTGGCTGAAGCATCCCCTGCTAAGATCACAAGCTTAGCTTCTCCCGATCGAATCGCTTTCAGGACGATTTCGTCACCTGTCACCAGTTTACCCGCCCGCATCGCGAGGCCAAGTCCGGACAACGGCTGGGCCTTATTCATCTTCGTCCTCTTCCTCCGCCCGCGCCTGAGCAGCGAGGAATTCATCCTCCACAGCCAGGAAATCGCGAGCCAGCTGCTCATAAACCTCGGCCCCGACCGGAGCTTTCAAAGCACGGTCAAGCGCTCGCGACTTATGGGCAAGCTTGAAACAGGCGGATTTGCCGCAGAGATAGGCGCCTCGACCCGATTTTTTGCCCGTCAGGTCGATGGATACTTCACCCTCTGGAGATCGCACGATGCGGATCAACGCCTTCTTGGGCATCATTTCCTGGCAAGCCACGCATTTGCGCAGCGGTACTTTTCTTTGCTTCATCCTTGCCACCCCCCGATTAGTCCACGGAGATGGAATCCTGAGGCAATTCGCCTAGATCGGTTTTTTCTCTGCCGAATTCCTCTTCCGCTTGGGTTTCGCTCTTAATGTCGATTTTCCAACCGGTCAATTTGGCTGCGAGGCGAGCGTTTTGTCCTTTAATGCCAATCGCCAGCGACAGCTGGTAATCCGGCACAATGACGCGAGCCATTTTCTCCGCCTCAAACACCTGAACTTCGAGCACTTTGGATGGGCTCAGCGCATTCGCAACATACTCCTCGACGCTCTCCGAGTAACGAACGATGTCAATCTTCTCACCGCGAAGTTCATTCACGATTGTTTGTACGCGTGTGCCTTTAGGTCCAACGCAAGAGCCCACAGGATCGACTTCGCTATTGCGCGAGAATACCGCAATCTTGGAACGGAAGCCGGCTTCGCGAGCCACGGAACGAATCTCCACCACACCGTCGAAAATTTCCGGAACCTCCAGCTCGAACAACCGCTTCAGTAAGCCCGGATGCGTACGGGACAGCAAAATTTGCGGTCCTTTCGTCGTGTTTTCCACCTTGGTAATGTACGCTTTAATCCGATCGCCGTGCTTGAACTTCTCGTTAGGCATCAATTCATTCAACGGTAAATGGGCTTCGATCTTGCCGAGATCAACGTAAATGTTGCGCAGATCCTGACGCTGCACGATCCCGGTTACAATATCCTCTTCCTTCTCTACGAACGCATTATAGATAAGTCCGCGTTCCGCTTCGCGAATGCGCTGCGTGACGACCTGTTTGGCGGTTTGTGCCGCAATCCGGCCGAAGTCGCGAGGAGTCACCTCGATTTCGGTAATGTCGTCAAGATGATAGTTGGGATTAATCTCGCGGGCCGCAGGCAGCGAAATTTCCGTGCGCGGATCGAGGACCTCCTCAACTACGAGTTTGCGGGCGTACACCTTAATCGCGCCGGTATGGCGATTCATATCCACACGCACGTTTTGCGCCGTATTAAAGTTTCGCTTGTAGCTTGAAATCAGCGCCGCTTCGATCGCTTCGAATAAGATATCCTTGCTGATCCCTTTGTCCCTTTCCAATTCATTCAAGGCTTCGATAAAATCCATGCTCATTTGCCTCGAGTTCCCCCTTTCATGATTCCCGTAGGTCACACTAGAAGTAAAATTCAAAAAGTCAGGTGACTTTTTGAACTACCTCTAGAAAATAATGGCCAATCTTGCGCTGGCTACTTTGTTATATGGAATGGCGTGACCCTTCTTCCCGACTTCGACGACCAATTCGCCGTCCTCGAAGGAAAGAAGTCGGCCTTCAAATTCTTTCAGGCCGTCTACCGGTTCGTATGTAGTAACAAATACGTCTTTGCCGACCGCCTTGGATACATCCTCGGCTTTCTTCAGGGGACGTTCCGCTCCCGGCGAAGACACTTCTAGAAAATAAGCCGACGGAATCGGATCGTTCTCGTCGAGCTTCTCGCTAAGGTATTCGCTGATCCGGCCGCAGTCATCGATATCGATGCCGCCGTCTTTGTCGACGAATACGCGGAGGAACCAGTTACTTCCCTCCTTGACGTATTCCACGTCAACCAGTTCAAAGCCGTTCTCCTCCAAATAAGGCGTGACCATTTGCTCGACGGTCGCTTTGATCTTTGGTGTGCTCAAGCGTACATTACCTCCAATAATTCAATCCTATATACCAAAGATTAAAGAGTGGGTTTCCCCACTCTTTAACAACGGTTCTATCTTCATGATTGCCAAAAAAATTATAACATAGTACATACCAAGTGACAAGTAAAACACCTTTACTGTGTAAGGTTGTTTAAAAAGCCATCTTTCGATCACGAAGGGGATGCAGGAGTATATCCGGCGTCGAATCTTGGATTCAACCGGGCCTTCCGTTGCTCACGTACCCAATGCGTACGTTCCGCTACTCAGTCCCTAGTTTCTTCCAACCTTCTCGGTGCTCCAAACCTGTCTTTTTAAACCTTGATTGTAGTCGTTGTTTAAAAAGCCATCTTTCGATCACGAAGGGGATGCAGGAGTATATCCGGCGTCGAATCTTGGATTCAACCGGGCCTTCCGTTGCTCACGTACCCAATGCGTACGTTCCGCTACTCAGTCCCTAGTTTCTTCCAACCTTCTCGGTGCTCCAAACCTGTCTTTTTAAACCTTGATCGTAGTCGTTGTTTAAAAAGCCATCTTTCGATCACGAAGGGGAGGCCCGGAGTATATCCGGCGTCGAATCTTATAATTAAAATAATGATAACTGGTTGCTTTCCGGCAAGCCGCGGAAGCAGCCCATGGAATTCAGAAGCTCGACGATCGTTTTGCTCGCTTTGGATTTCTGCTGGAAGTCCTCGATCGAGAGAAACTCGCCTTGCTCCTTCGCGGCGGCGATATTTTTAGCCGCATTCTCCCCGATGCCGGCAAGCGCAGAGAAAGGAGGAATCAACGAATCGCCGTCCACGATGAATTTGGTAGCGTCTGAGCGATACAGGTCGATCGGTTTGAAATGGAAGCCGCGGGCCGTCATTTCGAGCGCCATCTCCAGGATCGGTAACATATTTTTCTCTTTCGGCAATGCCTGAAAGCCCTTCTGCTCGATCTCTTCGATTTTGCGATAAATCGCTTCATACCCTTGACAATACAGCTCGATATCGAAGTCCTCGCCGCGGACCGAGAAATACGTCGCATAATATTCGATCGGGTGATACAGTTTGAAATAAGCGGTCCGCACCGCGGAAATAACGTAAGCGGCGGCATGGGCCTTCGGGAACATATATTGAATCTTCAGGCAAGAGTCGATGTACCATTGCGGCACTTTGCATTTCTTCATTTCCTCGATCCATTCCGGTGTCAGCCCTTTCCCCTTACGAACGCTCTCCGTAATTTTAAAGGCCAATCCTGCATCCATCCCCGCTTTATAGATCAGGAACAACATAATATCGTCCCGACAACCAATTACGGTTTTGATGTTGCAGGTTCCGTTCTTGATCAGCTCCTGCGCGTTCCCAAGCCATACCCCAGTTCCGTGTGATAGACCGGAAATTTGCAGCAAGTCCGCAAAAGAAGAAGGCTGCGATTCAACCAGCATCTGACGGACGAATTTCGTTCCCATTTCCGGAATGCCATAGGTCGCGACCGGTGTGCGGATCTGTTCCGGCGCAACTCCGAGCGATTCCGTCGAGTTGAACATGCTCATGACTTTCGGATCGTTCATCGGGATCGTTTGCGGATCAATTCCGGTTAAATCCTGCAGCATCCGCATCATCGTCGGATCGTCGTGCCCTAGAATATCGAGCTTCAATAGGTTGGCGTCAAAGGCGTGGTAATCGAAATGGGTTGTTTTCCACTCCGCCCCCGTATCATCGGCCGGATATTGCACCGGAGTGATGTCCTCGACTTCGATGTAATCCGGAACGACAACAATCCCGCCGGGATGCTGACCGGTACTGCGCTTAACGCCGGTACACCCCGTCGCCAAGCGGTTCAATTCCGCTCCGCGCCAACTCTTGTTATGTTCCTCTTCGTATTTCTTAGCGAATCCGAACGCCGTTTTCTCTGCAACCGTACCAATGGTACCCGCGCGGAAAACATTCTTCTCCCCGAATAGCACTTTGGTGTAATTGTGGGCCACCGGCTGATATTCGCCGGAGAAGTTAAGGTCAATATCCGGTACTTTATCGCCTTTAAAGCCCAGGAACGTCTCAAACGGGATGTCCTGGCCTTCGCCCTTCAGCTTGCCGCCGCATTTCGGGCAGCTCTTGTCGGGAAGGTCAAAGCCGCTGGGCACGCTGCCGTCCAGGAACCACTCGCTGTATTTGCATTCGTGGTTTAAGCAAATATAGTGGGCCGGCAACGGATTCACCTCGGAAATGCCAAGGAATAGTGCGACCACTGACGAACCAACCGACCCCCGGGAGCCGACGAGATAACCGTCTTGGTTCGACTTTTTCACCAGCCGCTCGGAGATCAGATAGTTGGCCGAGAACCCATATTTGATGATCGGCTCCAATTCCTTCTCCAACCGTTTAATGATCACTTCCGGCAAATCCTCGCCGTAAACCGATTTGGCTGTATCGTAGCAGGTTCGGCGAATTTCGTCGTCCGCCCCTTCGATAATCGGGGTAAACAGCTTGTCCGGGAACAACTCCAGCTCTTCAAACCTGTCGGCTAGCGCCGCCGTGTTTGTCACGACCACCTCGAAGGCTTTCTCTTTCCCGAGAAAAGCGAACTCCTCCAACATCTCTTCCGTCGTCCGGAAATGCGCGTCCGGCTTGCGAATATCTTTTAAAGGACTGAAGCCGGTGATCCCATGTATCGTAATGTCGCGGTACAGCTTGTCTTTCGGATCCAGGTAATGCACGTTTCCAGTAGCGACAACCGGTCTATCCAGCTTCATGCCAATCTCGACAACTTTGCGGATGGCCGTTTCCAGTTCTGCTGTGCTGCCGACCAACCCTTTTTCCACCAAATGCATGTACATTGTAAGCGGCTGGATTTCAAGCACGTCATAAAATTCAGCGACCGCTTCCGCTTCCTCAACCGACTTGTTCAACACGGCCTCGAAAAACTCGCCCTTCTCACAGCCGGACAGGATCAATAGTCCCTCGCGCATCTCCACCAGCTTAGATTTCGGGATGCACGGTACCCGCTTGAAATATTCGGTATGCGACATCGAAATGAGCTTAAACAGGTTTTTCTTACCGACCTGATTCAACGCATATATCCCGCAGTGGAACGGACGAGAATTAGACAAGTCCTTCCCCACCTTGTCGTTTAGACGATCTAGGGATTTATACCCTTCGATTTTGGCAGCGTCTTCCAACAGACCGTTCAAAATCTCGCCAAGCGCCAATGTATCATCGATCGCCCGGTGATGGTTCTCCAGCGAAACTTTATATTTGGCGGCCAACGTATTCAGCCGGTGATTCTTCATAGAAGGGAATAGCATCCGGGCTAACTCCAGCGTATCCAGCACTGGATTTTCCATGATCGGAAGCCCCAGTTCCTTCAGCTTGGCATTAACGAAATCATAGTCAAACCGGGCGTTATGAGCGACCAGAATCGAGTCCCCCGCAAACTCGACGAACCGTTTCAACACCGGCTCCACATCGGGTGCGTCCTTCACCATATCGTCGTTAATATTCGTCAGTTGTTGGATATGGTAGGGTATCCGTTCATGCGGATTGACAAAGGTCGCATAGCGATCGATCTCCTTGCCCTCCTGCATCTTCACGGCCGCAATTTCGATGATTTTGTTCTGCGTTACCGATAAGCCGGTGGTCTCGATGTCAAATACGATGTAGGTCGCCGTCTTCAGATCATCCCCTCGCGGGTTCAGCACGACTGCGACATTGTCGTTTACCACATTGGCTTCGACGCCATAGATCATTTTGATGCCGTTTTTCTTCGCTGCCTTCGCCGCATCCGGATAGCTTTGCACGCCGCCGTGATCCGTTACGGCAATCGCCTTATGCCCCCACTTGGCAGCCATCTTCACATAATCGCCAATTGGCGTTACGGCGTCCATCGTGCTCATGGACGTATGCAGATGGAACTCGACGCGTTTCTCTGGAGCATTGTCCTTGCGTCCCGGCGGCGCAGATACTTCGCATAGATCCGACGGGATCATCACTAACTCGGGTACCGGCATAAAGCGATCCATTTCTACTTTGCCCCTCGCTTTGATCCACTTGCCGTTAGCGAGCTGGCCCATGACCTTCAAATCTTCTTTATTCTTGGCGAACAATTTCAGCTGAAGGGAATCGGAGAAATCGGTTAAGAAAAACACAAATAACGTGTTGCCGTTCCGCAACTCCTTGCGGTCCAGGCCAAAGATCGTTCCTTGAATCGTAATTTTCTTCTCTTCGTCTTGAACTTGCTGAATCGGAACGGGCTGCTCCTTGATGTCGTTTCCGAGCTGCAGCTTGATGACTTCTCCTTCAACTTCTTCCGGAGGAGCTTCGACCGCGACGCTCTCCATCATCTGTTGAATGACCTCGCGTTCTTCCTCTACAATCCGTTGTTGGAACTCTTCAAACGCTTCGACGTCAGGTTCGCCGGTTTGCAGCTTGACCCTTAACGGCAGGGCAAAATACGTTTCGTAATAAGCGGTGATCGCTTTATCGATTTGTTTCTTGCGGGCCAATTCCAGCGCCATGGCGTCCCCCAGCGTCACCGTCACCATGTCTCCGTCCACGTCAAACCCGGCTCGGGCCATCCAACCGTTTACCGATGGAATTTGGCGTTTCACCCATTCGAGAAATAGCGACCAATATTCGCCGACGATGTCATTGGCAGACAGATTGGCTCCGTAGTGAAATTCGAAAGTAATGATCGCAATATGCTCCATCCGTTCTCTCACACGCAGGCAAAATGTACGATAGGCCTGGGCCGGAACCAATGTGTCCTTCTGAATGGTGATTCTCCATTCCCGATTGCTGCGGCTGACCTCCACCTTTTCGATATGCCCATCAAGAAAATACGGGTCGATCAGTGAAGCGGGTACGTCTGCCTGCTTCATCAACAGCTCCAGCCGGTTTCTCTTGTCTTGCGTCTCGGTCATGTCCTCTCCCCTCACCTTGCTAGCTGACTTATTCCCATGAATCGAAAAAAAGGGCCTCCAGCAATTGACCAGCGGCGTAAAAAGCCTGCAGGCGCTGACTGCCGAAAGCCCTCTTGTGGTTGTATCGTTCGCCTCGCATCCCTAGTTCCCCGGAACTCTAGCGGGACAATAACGCGAAAGTTCTTCTTAATAGGCTCTGGCAAAAACGACGGTATGTTTCGCTTCTTCCCCGCAAACGAGACAAGTGCCTTTAACCGTTTGTGGATGGAACGGGATATTGCGGCTAGTCGCTCCCGTCTCTTCTTTTACCTGGCGTTCGCAAGCCTCCGAACCGCACCAACCGGCTAAAGTAAAGCCGCGTTTCTCTTCAATGCTCGCCTTCATTTCATCCAGCGTGTCGACGCTGTAGAAATGCTCTTCACGGAACGCTTTGGCCCGTTCGTACATTTCCTGATGAACCTGTTCCAACATAGCCTGAACCTCTTCGACCAAACGGTCCTGCTGGATGACCTTCTTCTCGCCACTGATACGAGAGACGAGAACGCAAACGCCGTTCTCCATATCCCGAGGCCCGATCTCCAGACGAACCGGAACGCCGCGCATCTCGTATTCGTTAAACTTCCAGCCTGGGCGGAAATCGGAACGATCGTCGATGCCGACGCGAATACCGGCTTTCTTCAGCTCGGCGAACAGTTCGTCCGCACGACCTACGACCGCTTCCCATGTTTTTGGCGGGCCTATCGGAATGATCATGACTTGCTTCGGTGCAACCTTCGGCGGCAGTGCCAATCCGCGGTCATCCCCGTGCACCATGATCAGTGAACCGATCAACCGGGTGCTGACGCCCCAAGAGGTCGTGTGAACATATTCGCGAACGTTTTCGCGGTTCAAATATTGAATATCAAACGCCGTAGCAAAGTTGGTTCCGAGATAGTGGGAAGTCCCTGCTTGGACGGCACGTCCATCCTTCATCATCGCTTCGATGGAGTAGGTATCGACGGCTCCGGCAAATTTCTCGGATGGTGTTTTTTGGCCAACGATGACCGGAATCGCCAAGTAGTTTTCCACGAAATCGCGGTAAGTTTCCAGCATCCGCATCGTTTCTTCGCGTGCTTCCTGCTCATTTTCATGCGCGGTATGGCCTTCCTGCCATAGGAATTCGCTCGTGCGAAGGAATGGCAGCGTACGTTTCTCCCAACGGACCACGTTTGCCCACTGGTTAATCAGCACCGGCAGATCACGATAGGACTGGATCCATTTTTCGTACATATGCCCAATCATCGTCTCCGACGTCGGACGGATCGCCAGGCGCTCCTCCAGCTTCTCGCCGGCAGCTTCCGTTACCCAAGGCAGTTCCGGGTTGAAACCCTCGACATGTTCTTTCTCCTTCTGGAAGAAGCTTTCCGGAATAAACAGCGGGAAATAGGCGTTACGGTGGCCCGTTTCCTTAAAGCGGCGGTCCAACTCGGCCTGAATATGCTCCCAGATCTCGTAGCCGTCCGGCTTAAATACGATACAGCCGCGGACCGGCGAGTAATCCATGAGATCCGCTTTTTTGATGACGTCGATGTACCAGCGGGAAAAATCCACTCCCTGCGGGGTAATCTCCGTGACGAATTGTTTCTCCTCGTTTGCCATAAGAACCTTTGTCCTCCCGTTAAAACCACAAGTTTAATGTTCCAACGCGTCGATCAAAGCCACTCCTACCAGGATCAGCCATGAATCAAACGCAAAATATCATTATACGTGACCGCGATCATCAGCAGGAACAGCATCGCAAAACCGATGAAATGCACCATGCCTTCGCGGTTTGGATCAATCGGTTTGCCGCGCAGGGCCTCAACCCCCAAGAATATAAGTCGACTTCCGTCCAGCGCCGGAATCGGCAACAGGTTGAAAATCCCCAGATAAAGGCTCAAAATCGCTGCCCAATACGTCAATTGCACGATCCCTTGCTTCGCGATTTGGCCGGTAACCTCAAACGTCCGAACCGGGCCTCCCAAATCGTCCATGTTGAAGCGATTGATCAACTGCTGGAAGCCGAGGAAAATCGCCTTGGTCGTGTTGACCATATCCTCTCCAGCGACTTGGAACGTCTCGCCAAAGGAAGCGCTGCGCGTCGGGAACACGGTGACAATCGTACTCCCGATTTTGCCGTCTTCGTTCTCTGCCCCTTTCGGAGTGATCGTCAGATTCAACGTTTCTTCGCCACGTTTGATCGCCCATGTCATCGGTTTGTTTTTCGAAGCTTGAATCATTTCGATCATTTTATTCGCATCGGTTCCCACCGGAGTTCCGTTGATCGTTTCGACGATATCGCCGGTTTGGAGCCCTACTTCCTCGGCCGGCATCCCTTTCATCACCTCGCCGATTTGCAGGTGGCTGGGTTGATCGAGCGGGATTCCCGCCATTTGAATATGCAGGGCAAACAATACGAACGCCAGGATAAAGTTCATCAGCGGACCCGCAAAAATCGATAAGGCACGCTGTCCCACGGTTTTGCTTCCATACTGCCGGTCTCGTGGCGCGATTTGCGTCTCTTTGCCTTTCGTCACCATCATAGCCTGCGGATGCACTTCGTAGGTTAACGTTTCACCATCCACGTCCAAGCGTACCGCAAGATCGTCTTCGAGGTCGATATGCTGTACCTCGCCCCGGATCACGTTCTTCCGGCTATCCAATCGGTCCAGATAAATCTTCCGGACCTGATCGTTCTCTAGTCGCAAAGCGATGGTTTGTCCGTCCGAAATCTGGATCAACTCCGGATCCTCGCCCGCCATGCGTGCATATCCGCCGAAAGGTAGCAAACGCAAAGTGAACTGGGTCTCGTCCCGTTTGAAAGACAGCAGTTTGGGGCCAAACCCGATGGCAAATTCCCGTACCAAAATCCCGGCACGCTTCGCAAAGAAGTAATGTCCCCATTCATGCACCGTAACGATGACGAAAAACATGAGCACCGTTAAAAATATGATTTTCAGCAATTCCAAGCGTAAGCATCCCCCTTCTGGCCACGGATCGTCCAACGTTACTTTAGATTAATATATTCTCCGATCAGGCACAAGAGAATACCGCCACCCTCAGCATTTGATCACGAAGTGAAACTACGCGCTGATTAGCTGACGCTATTGATCACGGAGCGATGCAACGAAGCAAAACTTGGCTCTTCCGATTTACAGCGTCTCGGCCAAGGCTCGTGCCCAGCGATCGGCCTCGCGAATCGCCTCCAGATCCGGGCGGGCCTGCACTTCATGTTTGGCTAAGGCCGTTTCAATAATGGTCTCGATCTGCAAGAAAGGAATTTCTCCCTTCAAAAATCGGGCGACCGCCGCTTCATTCGCGGCATTATAAACGCTGGTTGCCGTACCTCCTATTTTACCACACTCGAAGGCTAGTCTTAAACAAGGGAACCGGTCAAAGTCCATCTCGCGAAAATGCAACTTCCCGATCTCGGCCAGCGACAACCGTTTCGCTGCGGAAGTCCAGCGATGCGGATAGGTTAACGCATATTGGATCGGTACGCGCATATCGGGCGTTCCGAGCTGGGCGATCACGCTGCCGTCACGATACTCAACGAAGGAGTGGATGATGCTTTCCGGGTGCAACAGAACCCCGATTTGCTCAAAAGGAAGACCGAACAGCCAATGGGCTTCGATCACTTCCAATCCTTTGTTGACCATCGTGGCAGAATCGATAGTGATTTTGGCACCCATTGCCCAGTTGGGATGTTTTAAGGCGTCCTCTACTGTGACGTCCCGCAGTTGCTCTCGCGTCAGATCGCGGAACGAACCGCCGGAAGCAGTCAACGTTATTTGCCTTACTTCTTCAGGGTGTTCGCCGTTCAAACACTGAAAAATGGCGGAATGCTCGCTATCGACAGGTAGCAATGCGACGCCTTTGCGCCGGGCCAGTTCCGTTACCAAGTGCCCGGCCGTTACCAGCGTTTCCTTGTTCGCCAACGCAATATGCTTGCCTTCCTCGATGGCCGCCAACGTTGCAGGCAACCCCGCGCTGCCGACAATGGCCGTCACCACCGTATCGGCATCGGTTCCCGCCGCAACTTCAATCAGCCCCTGATCGCCATAGTGTAGCTCGACACCCTCTGGGAGCTGCGGACGGATCCGATCAGCCAATTCCTTGGTGGCCACAGATGCTTTGCGGGGCCGAAACTCATGGACCTGCCGAGCAAACAACTCGATGTTGGTGCCGGCTGCCAAACCTTCCAGCCGGAATTCCTCGGGATAAGCCCGGATCACATCCAGCGTTTGCGTACCTATGGAACCCGTCGATCCGATCAACGCTATTTTCTTCATGTTGCACCTCGTGTTCACAGAGATTCAAAGAGATCTAAATATATCCATAAACCTGCTAACGGACTGTATCGCCGTTATTGATCTATTTCCCGACTATTTCCCGCTGTAACGGACTCCAGAGTCGTTATTCAGAGTAATAGTCAGCCAACTAGATGCCTTTGGCCCTAATAAGATCTCTCAGGTCCGTTAGCTTCCAAAACCCTTCTTTGCCACACCAATAAGGTCTCTGGAGTCCGTTAGACCTGCAAAAGAGAATCTGAGCAGCGGAAGGCCCGGCTGAGTACAAGATTCGACGCCGAATCCGCATCACCGAATCCACCTCGTGATGGGAAGCCGATTTTAAATCTACCTTTTCAATAAAGATTTAAAATCGGGTTTTCAACACCGAGAAGGTTGAATGAAGCTAGGGACTGAGCAGCGCAGCGTAGCTGGAAGCTACGTGAGCAGCGGAAGGCCCGGCTGAGTACAAGATTCGACGCCGAATCCGCCTCATCGAATCCACCTCGTGATGGGAAGCCGATTTTAAATCTACCTTTTCAATAAAGATTTAAAATCGGGTTTTCAACACCGAGAAGGTTGAATGAAGCTAGGGACTGAGCAGCGCAGCGTAGCTGGAAGCTACGTGAGCAGCGAAAGGCCCGGCTGAGTTCAAGATTCGACACCGAGTCCGCATCACCGAATCCACCTCGTGATGGGAAGCCGATTTTAAATCTACCTTGTTAAGGGAGGAGGGTTAGGATATGTATGAACGGGAACACCGCAATCCAACTGTCGCACCGGTCCAGAATCCCGCCATGGCCGGGCAGCAGCTTACCCGAATCCTTAATCCCATAGACGCGTTTGTAAGCCGACTGAATCAGATCGCCAAATTGACCGACCACTGCAGCGGATATCCCGAGTAGCACGGCTCGTCCGACCGTTAGCAATCCGCCGGAAGCAAACGCGAAGATCACAGCAACAATGACGGCCAGCAAGACGCCGCCCAGCGCCCCCTCCACGGTTTTGTTCGGGCTGATTGCGGGCCACAGCTTATGCTTACCGAAGCGCCGACCGGTAAAATAAGCTCCCGCATCACTGCTCCATATCGCCGCCAGCATCAGAAACGTCCAGAACAAGCCGTGACCGTCAGCGGTATTACGCGTTTCCGCAATCGCCGCAAATCCGATGCCGACGTAAACCATGCCTAAATACAGCAGAGCAACCTGACCGATCGGCATCTCATTTTTGCTAATGACCGTAACGGCCAAGAAGAGTAGCATAAATAACCACAACACCGCGGAGTCGCTGAGCGGTCTAGCGATGTCGAACAGCCGCCACGGAAACGCAAGATAGATTACGCCTAAGTAACCTAGGATAGCGGGACCTTGGAACGCCGGGATGCGGGTCATTCGCACAAATTCGTAATATCCGATTAGAGCCATAAGCAAAATAAGTACATGATAGAGGGTTCCGCCCAACCAGCACATTCCGAGGAAAAAGCCGCCGGCGATGATGCCCGTAATCAACCGCTGTTTCACCAGTCTACACCTTCCATCGCTAGGTTAATCCGCCGTATCGCCGCGTGCGGCGCTGATACTCTGCTACCGCTTCAACCAAATGATCCTTGCCAAAATCCGGCCACAAGATATCCGTAAACCATAACTCGCTATAGGCCGTTTGCCAGAGCATGAAATTACTTAATCGCAGTTCTCCGCTCGTGCGAATCAGCAAGTCGGGTTCAGGCAAGCCAGCTGAAAGCAACCTGGATTCAATCGTGTCCGTCGTTATATCCTCCACCGACAGCTCACCAGATTGAACAGCCCGGGCTATATCCTTTACACTTTCCGTTATCTCGCGGCGGCTGCCATAATTCAAAGCAAAATTTAAGATCAAGCCGGTATTCTGTTTCGTCCGCTCAATCGCTTCCTCCATGGCGGCAATCGTGTGCTTGGGCAGTTCATCCGTATGTCCCATCATGCGAACCTGGACATTTTTTTCGATTAACTCTTCCAGTTCGATCGCCAGAAACTCCTGCGGGAGCGACATCAGATAATCCACTTCATCCTTCGGCCGTTTCCAGTTTTCCGTCGAGAAAGCATACAGGGTCAAAATGGAAATGCCAAGTTCGTCCGCCGCAATCGTGGCCCGCTTGACGGCTTTCATCCCCGATCGATGACCGACAATTCGCGGCAAACCCAGCCTGCGTGCCCATCTTCCGTTACCGTCCATAATAATCGCGACGTGTTTCGGGATATTGTCCGGGGACAGGCTGACGGATGCCCCAGGATTCTTCTTTTTCCGCCAGGGTTGAAATAACTTGATCATTCCTTTTCCTCCAGCCGATGATGAAAAAGAGACAAAACCCCACCGTAATAGGAGGGGCCGCTTTTTGTCTCTTAAACTTCCATGATCTCTTTTTCTTTCGCAGCGAGGACCTTATCCACTTCCGCGATAAACTTATCCGTCGTTTTCTGAATATCTTCTTGATGTCGGCGCGATTCATCCTCGGAAATATCGGTTTTCTCCAGCTTCTTGATGTCATCGTTCGCGTCGCGGCGGATGTTGCGGATGGCAACCTTCGCCTCTTCACCGAATTTCTTCGTCATCTTCACGAGTTCTACCCGACGTTCTTCGGTCAAGGCTGGGATCGACAAGCGAATCATCGTACCATCGTTCGCCGGGGTTAAACCGAGATCGGATTTCTGAATCGCCCGCTCGATCTCCGATAGCGACGATTTGTCCCAAGGTTGGATCATCAACGTCCGAGAATCCGGCGTGTTAATATTAGCCAATTGGTTGATCGGTGTCGGCGAACCATAGTAATCAACCTGAACCCGATCAAGCAGCGAAGGCGTAGCTCTTCCGGCACGCAGCGTCGCCAGGTCTCTCTTCAAGGCCTGGATCGCTTTGTCCATACGGTCTTCGGCATGTTTCTTAATCGTTTGCGGCATTAATCTACACTCCCTTTGACGATCGTCCCGATTTTCTCACCGAGAACGACGCGCTTAATGTTCCCTTGTTCCGTAATGGCAAAAACAATCAACGGGATATCATTGTCCATACACAGCGAGGAAGCTGTCGAGTCCATGACTCCCAGGTTTTTATTCAGTACTTCCAAATAAGTGAGGGATTCATACTTCACCGCGTTTGGATCAACAAACGGATCGGCGGAATAGACGCCATCGACTTTATTCTTCGCCATCAAGATAACTTCCGCTTCGATTTCAGCGGCGCGAAGAGCTGCCGTAGTATCGGTGGAAAAGAACGGATTGCCCGTGCCGGCCGCAAAAATCACGACCCGACCTTTCTCCAAATGGCGAATCGCCCGGCGACGGATGTACGGTTCGGCGATTTGCTGCATCGCGATCGAAGTTTGCACTCGGGTCGGCACCTCGATTTGCTCGAGCGCATCCTGCAAAGCCAGGGAATTCATCACCGTGGCAAGCATCCCCATATAGTCCGCGGTAGCACGATCAATGCCTTTGGCACTGCCGGCAATCCCGCGCCAAATGTTGCCGCCGCCGCAAACGATGGCCACCTGCACGCCCAGCTCTACCACTTCCTTCACCTGCTCGGCGATGGATGCGATCGTCTCGGCGTCGATGCCGTAACCGTTTTGACCGGATAACGACTCTCCGCTGACCTTTAAGACAACTCGTTTAAACACTGGCTGTTCCAAATGTATACCTCCACATTGAACTCATTCGCGGGTTAAAAAAGAAGGAACACGGCGTGTTCCAACTTTCCTTCACATGTATGTGAGATGGTTTGCTTATTTGTTCACTTGGGACATCACTTCTTCTACGAAGTTGTCCACCTTTTTCTCCAAGCCTTCGCCGAGTTCATAACGAGCAAAACGACGGATGGTGATATTTTCACCGATCGTGCTGATTTTTTCATTCAACAGCTGAGCGATCGTTTTGTCCGGATCTTTAACGAAAGGTTGTTCCAACAAGCAGAACTCTTCGTAGTACTTGCCGATACGGCCTTCGACCATTTTTTCGACGATCTTCTCCGGCTTGCCTTCATTCAAGGCTTGAGCTTTCAAGATTTCCTTTTCTTTCTCGATTTCCTCTTGAGGAACCTCTTCCCGACGTACGTAACGTGGGCTCATAGCCGCGATATGCATCGCAACGTCGCGAGCAAACTCCTTAAATTGTTCGTTCTTGGCTACGAAGTCCGTTTCACTGTTGATCTCAACGAGAACGCCGATGCGGCCCCCTGCGTGGATATAAGATTCAACTACGCCTTCCGTTGCGATACGGCCCGCTTTATTAGCAGCGGCAGCAAGTCCTTTTTCACGCAAAAATTCAATTGCTTTCGTCATATCGCCGTTTGATTCTTCCAGCGCCTTTTTACAATCCAGCATCCCCGCGCCGGTTTTTTCACGTAGTTCTTTGACCGATTTTGCATCAACAGCCATGTTTAATTCCCTCCATATCGATATATAGGGGTTTCCCCCTTCAAACTAAAGATATAAAACCATCCGCATATGTAATAACATCTTATGGGCCAGTCGATTTTATACCGTCTTCTTCACTTTAAAAAAAGGGTAGTGAGAGGTTTGACACCTACCAACCACCCTTTTCATTTAATTTATCGATTTAGCCTAAGCTATTGCAATTAAGCCGTCGTTTGCTCGCCTTGATGAGCTTCGATCACAGCATCAGCCATCTTACCAGTCAACAGTTTAACCGCGCGAATCGCGTCGTCGTTACCTGGGATGACATAGTCGATTTCGTCCGGATCGCAGTTCGTGTCGACAATACCTACAATTGGGATACCCAATTTGCGGGCTTCGGCAACCGCGATGCGTTCTTTGCGAGGATCGATAACGAACAGAGCGCTAGGCAAGCCCTTCATGTTCTTAATCCCGCCAAGGAACTTCTCAAGACGATCTTTCTCTTTGCGAAGAATGATAACCTCTTTCTTCGGCAATACGGTGAACGTGCCGTCTTCTTCCCAAGCTTCCAGCTTCTTCAAACGGTCGATCCGTTTTTGAATCGTTTGGAAGTTGGTCAGCGTACCGCCCAACCAACGTTGGTTGATGTAGAATTGACCCGCGCGTTCTGCTTCTTCTTTCACGGAGTCTTGAGCTTGTTTCTTCGTGCCTACGAACAGAATCGTACCATTCTCTTCTGCTACGCTCTTAACGAAGTTATAAGCTTCTTCCACTTTCTTGACCGTCTTTTGCAGGTCAATGATATAAATACCGTTTCTTTCAGTGAAGATATAACGATCCATTTTCGGGTTCCAGCGACGAGTCTGGTGACCGAAGTGAACGCCTGCTTCAAGCAGTTGTTTCATGGAGATTACTGCCATCTTCACGCACCTCCTAAGTTTGGTTTTTTTGATGCTTCCTCCGCAGGTTTCATTTCCCGCCAAGACTCCCTCGTTAGAGCGAGCACCCTTGGCGAAATCATCCCGCGTGCGTTATAACACCGTCAATTACTATACCATAAGTAAAAAGGGGATGCAACCGAAGTTTGGCGTAAATTGACGGCAAAAGAAAAAGGCACGCTAGGTGCCTCTCTATATGTTATTCCTTAGCTCCCGGAAGCCTTCGGGGAGATCTTTGAAATGATGGAATCGAAGTCCTCGCCTACTTGAAAACGATACGTACCCGCACGAACCTTATAGTTGATCTTCTTGGATACGGCCGTCTTCAAAAACGCGCTCTTGTCCGCGATGACCCCAGCCTGCTCCAATCCTTGCGCTACGCCTTCCAACGTCGTGCCTCCGACGATCTTGTATTCCACCGTCGCCGGCTGAGGCGATTCCGGGTCCACGGGTTGGTTCGTTTCTCCAGTCTTAGCGCCGGACAAGGCTTGTCCATCGCTGGCTCCAGGATCGTTTGGAGTATTGGGAGCCGTTGGCGAATTAGGCTTCGTTGGATCGACCGGCGTAACCGGAGAATTCTCGGTCCCGTTCTCAGACATATCCGATGCTTGACCGGATCGCTCCTGCCATTCCTCTTCCGTTAAGAGCTCTTGATCCACTTCCACGACCTTTAAACCCGCTAGCACCGCAGCGCGTTCAATCTGCTCTCTCGTATAGAGTTCTTTGTTGTTGCCTTGCCCAATCAACATCAATTGGAGAAGCAAAGCTCCTGCGATGAGTCCGCACCCCAAGCCTAGCATAAACTGGCGGTTCTTCATCATCGGGACTCCTCCTTCTTGGCCAACTGCAAAATCAGCTGAACCTCACCGCGTTGAAGACCCATCGTTTTGGCGATCATATCGATCGATTTCCCCTTGCCATATAGCTCGAACAGCTCGGGATACCGATCCCTAACCTGTTCTTGCGGCGGCTCCGCTTCCTCCGGCAATGGCGACTCAACTACGGGCAGGCTTTCGGACGTCGCGGCAGCCGCAGCTTCAAGCTGTGGCAGCATGCCGGGTAACGCGTGAGTTGTCCCCCCTGGCACCAAGTCAGTAACGACGGCCGACTTCTCCATGGCACTTTCCAGGAGAGCTAGTCGCGTTTCGGCTTGTTTTGCGGAAGCTTCTGTATCGCCCAGACGACGTCGAAGCTCAGCGATTTGCTCCTGCCCGGCTAACTGCTTCGAGACGAAATCCTGCTTCATCTGTGCGACCATATCGATCAATTCTTGGTTTTCATTTTCGATTTCCGCCATGTACTGCTCCAAAGTGGCTTCCAGCTCTCTGGCCATATCCGCTTTAGGTGCCGCAGATTGACGCCCCGGAAGCAGCAGGGCATAGACAAGTGCCGCCGCTCCAAGCAATACGATGTAAAACCAAGGCTCTCCAAATGACAATGTAATCCTCACCTTTTGCGTTGATGTGATCTCTTCTATAAAGACAGGTCGATATGCCGGCCCTTATAAGGGTGTTCCGCTTTATGCTCCTGTCCTTGCTCATCCGACTTGTCCCCGGAGCCTCCGTGTTCCTGTTCCCGCGCGAAAGAACCATTTCCTTCCCGCCTTACGGTCGTATTATGGGCGCTCTCATCCACGCCGGCACTTCGCCGGCGCTCTATCTCGCTGTCCTTTAAGGCTTGAGCCGATAACAGACTTTGGTCGAGAAGAGGTCGATGCTGCTGATCATGCTGAACACGTCCCGCCTCACTGGTCCGAGGGACCGCGATTTGCATTTCCACGGATTTCATATTCATGGGATCACCTCAGTTAAAAACGAAGGGAATGGATAATTCGAATATCGTTCCTATGAGTGCCACTACTAGATGTAAGCCGACATGGAAATATCCCCTTCGCTAAAATAAAAGGACATTCGCGAGATGGGCTCCTTAATATACTTGGTATATCTCCCGATGACGATTTTTGAACCGCCGTAAATCATTTTAAGGACGTCAACCCGAGCTTTGCCGGTATCCTCGAGCGCCTTTTCAATCGAGAGCATTCGCTCCTTCATCAGGTTCAATTCCTGCATATTGGATTTCTTGGTCATATTAAGCTTTGACCGCATCTCTACCTTATCCGGGGTCAATTTCCCCATAGAAGCGAGCTGATCCAGCAAAGTAAGCGCCTTCTCCGTCTTGTCCAAATTAGCAAGCTGATCCTTAACTTGCTGTCGCAACTCCTGCAGTTCACCACGCAGTTCTGGCAAGGCTCCAACTTCGATTGAGGTCGCTGTCGACATTGGATTGCCAATAACCCTTGCAACCACCTTTTCGCCCGCTTGGATATTGCCCCCAATGATCAAGCCTTTGGCTCCGCTGCAAACCACATCCCGCCCTGCACGAATATTGGAATGCATAATGCTTTGTGAAACGATCACATCTTCGCCTGCTTGAACGATTCCGTCCTGGATAAACGAACTTTTTATGTTATGCCCCGCTTTGATCAGACCTTTGTTGTAACCGATAATGCCCCCGGTAATTTCGATGGAACCGTCCGCGAATAACTCTGCCCCCTCAACCCCGCCAACGACGCGAATGTCCCCGGCAGCGCTGATTCGAAAACCCGTCAGCACGTTCCCGCGGACAACGACCGTTCCTACAAAATCAATATTACCGATACTGTAATCCACGTCCCCATTAATTTCATACACCGGGAACACATTCAGCTTACCTTTGTCCGTTCGCGTCACTAATCCGTCGATGGCTGCATACATCGCAGTCTGCTCGGGGTTCAACACGACGTTCTTACCAATTTTGAACCGGGCTTCTTTGCCTTCACGGCAAGGGATCGGTTCACCCGTCACGGCCGTGCCGGGGCGGCCAGGAACAGGAGGCACAAGCTCCGCGATCAGTTGTCCTTTACGGATATTATTGAGCCGCGTGACATCCTTCAAATCCACTTTACCATCTTCGGATTCTACAGGCCGATGCTGATTGTCATCATCCAGAGAAAACGCGTGACGGATAAAGCCGTTCTCCCCGTGAATCGGTTCTTGACCCATGGCGATCGGGGTTTTGCTAAAAAAGTACTCTTTTGGATTCGCCGCGAAGCGTTTAACGATATCTTCTTGAATTCCAAACTTCAAGCCCTCGCTTTTCAGGAATTGAAGCAGCGCATCCGCCGTACAGGCAAAATCATCTTCCTTCTTTAAAAACTGCAAATAGGCCACCGTCTTATCATCGTTCAGCGTCACGCTTAGGATCTGCTTTAAATCATCCAGAAGCTCCACGAAGCCGTTCCTCCCTCCATCATACACTCGCTTAAAAATAACCCGTCAGTCTTCACGCATCAACAGATCGCGTTGCTTCTCCAAGCTGCCGCGCAGGCGCAATATCGCCTTGGAATGCAGTTGCGAAATCCGCGAGGGTGACAAAGACATGACCTCGGCGATTTCGCTCAGGGATAAATCCTCGTAATACAACAGGGAGACGACCGTACGTTCTTTCTCGGTCAATTTCTCGATCCCTTTCGCGAGGGAATCACGCAGATAAAACTCCCTGACTTTATAATCCGGGTTTTTTGCTTTTTCGTCAACGAGTAAAGTAAGACGAGTCTCCGATTCTTCTTCACGTATCGGATCCTCTAGGGAACAAAGCGTCATGACGGCAACATCTTGGAGCATGCTTTGAAATTCCTTCTCGCTGATATTTAAATAGGAACTCATCTCGGTATCAGTGACAGAGCGGAGATATTGCTGTTCCAAATGCTGGTATCCCTCTTCGATTTTCTTGGCTTTCTCTCTCACGGATCGGGGAACCCAGTCCCCTTGCCGCAGGCCATCCAAAATTGCGCCCCGAACCCGCCAAGAGGCATAGGTTTCGAATTGAAGTCCTCGTTTGTAATCAAACTTTTCGACCGCATCGATCAATCCCATGACACCGTTACTGGCGAGATCGTCCTTGGATACGTTTTTGGGCAAGCCGACAGCGAGACGTCCTGAAACGTAGTCGACAATTGACAGATATTTCTCGATAAGTTGTTTCTTGGCCTCTAAATCGCCGTGCTCTTTCCAACTTTCCCAAAGGTCGGCATGATTCAGAGTGGATGTCTTCCGCTCGTTCAATTGCCTTCACCCTCCTTATTGTTCTGTCAGGTGACGAACGATCTTAACCAGCTCTTCAGGATCTTTGTCGTCAGGTGTCTTTACTAATTTTGGCGGATTCAGTGGCGCAAATGGCATCTCCTCATCCGAAGCGGCCGGAGCAGGCTTTAACAGATCGCCCAGCTGCTCACTTTCATCCGGTGTCAACAAGTCGAGATTCCCGCCTATGCCCTCTTCGGCTACCAAACCTGCCTCGCGAACCGGAGCATAATCTCCCGGCATTTCCTTCAGGAAACCCAGCATCCAGCTTGCCGCAAACGCAAGCAGAAACCAGACGGCAAACGAAATGAGACCCCGGATAAAGCTGGTCATGAACAAATTATTCCCCGCCGAAACGGCAAACGTGATCAGAAATCCGATAAAGCCCGACAACAAGTAATATCTCAATTTTCCTGGCATGGCTACAATTCCTTTATCCCCATTTGTACACTTCGCACATATAAGATCCCCGTCATGCTGTCCAATTCGATGGTTCGGCCATAATTGCCGCCCGTATCTTCCGATAGCAACGGGATGCTTAGCTCGGACAGCTGTTGCTTGCAAGATTCTACATTTCGCGGACCGATTCTCATCGAGTCGCCGCTGCTGGCAAAGGTAAACATTTGTGAACCACCGGCCATTTTAGCGACGAGCCGGCCAGGCGCCGCACCGAGCTCCAGCAACTTCCGGTAAAGCGCCGGAATTGCGGTGTCCGCATATTTAGCGATATTCAACGCCCCTTCCCGGGCGATATCTGAGGAAGGCAGCATCACATGTGCAAGACCGGCAACCTTGAGCTGCGGGTCAAACAAAGTCAGCCCTACACAAGAGCCTAGGCCGGTTGTTCGTATCAGTCCCTGCTGAGTAATGACATTCAACTCGGCCATGCCTACCTTAACGATATATTGCTCATTGATCATGATCAATCGGTACCCCAAGTGCAGCAAAGATTTTAGCGAATGAATCCGGATCAGGAATGAGGAAGAACTGGCCCTCCACCTCATGATGACCTTCGATGAATGTGGTATCAATCAGCAGGGCGGAATCTCCCATTTCACCAAACTGCAGGAGTCCGTAACTTAAGATTGCGCCCGCCATATCTAGGGCCAGGGCAGGAACGGTAGGCGACATCGACAAGGAAGTGAAATCGGCCAGCGAAGACAAATACGACCCGGCCAAAATATTCCCGATTTCCGACAGCGCCGACCACTCCATCTCCGAGAAGGTTTCTTCGTTCTCCACGGTGATGCCGGCCAAACGATGCAGCAGCTTCTTCGCCGCTTCTGGGCTTAGGATGAAGAACAGATTGCCTGGCGCGTCACCTTCCACGCGAAAGAACACCGCCAGCACCAGGTTCTCCGCACCGCCGACGCGATCCGCAATCGCTTCAAACGGTAGCATTTGGACCTTGGGAACGGCCATATCGATCGGCTTGTCCAATAGCTTGGACAGCGCGGTAGCGGCGTTTCCCGCTCCGATATTGCCTACTTCCTTTAAAATGTCCATTTTGAAGTCTTCAAACCCTTTGAACAAATCCACGGTTTAGCCCTCTAAGCTTTCCAATTGAATGATTTCCTTCCGGCTTAAGACTTCCGATAGATTCAACATGACGAGCAGGCGTTCCTCGGAAATACGGGCAACCCCATGAAGATATTTGGCTTTGATGCCCCCGACTACATCCGGTGGGGAGTCGATCAGATCGGAATCCAGATCGATAACGTCATTTGCGGAATCCACGATGAATCCCACTTCCATCTCGTTTGCCGCTACGATAATAATCCGGGTTTGATCGCTGTATTCAGCCTCCGGAAGTCCGAACCGGCCGCGCAAGTCGATCACCGGAATAACCACGCCGCGCAAATTGATAACCCCTTTGACGAACGCATACGTTTTGGGAACGCGAGTAATCGGCATCATGCGCTCAATCGTTTGGACCTTGTCCACGTCGATACCGTATTCCTCATGACCCAATTTAAATACGATGACTTTCAATTCCTCTCCCATGTGGAAACCCTCCTTAGAGTGTAAAACTGGCCTTATTTAATGAAAGCATTCGGATCGATGATGAGTGCAACTTGGCCGTCGCCCAAAATCGTTGCTCCGGCAACCCCTTGCACCGATGGCAGGTACTTACCGAGATTCTTAATAACGATTTCGCTTTGACCGATGAAATCTTCTACCGTTAAGGCAGCCAACCGATCGCCTTTGCGAATGACGACGATTTCCGTTTCCTCTTCGTCGTTCTCGGAGAAGCCTGGAATGTCAAACAACTTGGCGAGCGACATCAAAGGAATATGCGTATCGCGATAAGCCACCATCGTATAGCCGTGGACTTCCCGAACTTGGTCGCGTCGGATTAAGCCGGTTTCGACGATCGAGGACAACGGAATCGCATATTTTTCTGTCCCAACCTTGATCAGCATCGCCGAAATGATCGATAAGGTCAGCGGGAGTTGAACCGAGAACTTCGTACCTGAGCCTAACTTCGATTCGACAGAAACGACACCGCTTAAGGATTCGATTTTGGATTTGACGACGTCAAGTCCAACGCCACGACCGGAAATATCGGAGATGACCTCCGCCGTACTAAAACCCGGAGCGAACAACAACATAAACACCTGCTCGTCCGTCATCGAGGCGGCTTCACTTTCTTTCACGACGCCATTTTTGAGCGCTTTTTGCAGAACCTTGCTACGATCGATGCCGTGTCCGTCATCTTCGATTTCGATAAACACGTGATTGCCGCTGTGGAAAGCGCGAAGCTGAACCGTTCCGGTTTCCGGCTTACCTGCTGCAATTCGTTCTTCCGTAGATTCCACCCCGTGGTCCACCGCATTCCGAAGTAAATGCACCAAGGGATCGCCGATCTCGTCGATGACCGTGCGATCCATCTCCGTTTCCGCACCAACGATCTGAAGGTCGATCTTCTTGTCGAGCGATTTTGCCAAATCGCGAACCATCCGCGGGAAGCGGTTGAACACGGTATCGACCGGCACCATCCGCAGTTTCAATACGATGTTCTGCAAATCGCTGCCGACACGACTCATATGCTCGACCGTTTCCGTCAAATCGCCGCGTTTCACTTCGTCGGCTAGCTGCTCTAATCGAGCACGGTCAATCAACAACTCACTCAGCAGGTTCATCAGTACGTCCAGGCGATCGATATCGACCCGGATCGTCCGGGAAGGAGCTGAGGATCCCCCTGCAGGGCGGGCATTATTCTTCGCCTCAGCAGACGCAGTCGGTTTGGCTGGTGCCTCTTTACTTGGAGAAGGGGTAGGTGCAGGGGCTGCGGCCTCCGCAGTCGCGGCCGTCTCCTTCACACCGGAAGTGAGCTGCGCCAAGGTCTCATGGTCCAGCGGGGCAACCTGGGCGGAATCGATTTCCGACAGATTTAGGATCATGCTTTGGATCTCGGCAGCCTCTTTTTGCGTTATGTAATAAAGTGAGAAGCTGCGTTCGAATTTTTCTTGCTCGATATCTTGAACGGATGGCGAAGATTTCACGATTTCCCCGTATCTTTCCAGGAGGTCGAAGACGAGGTAAGCGCGTGCTGCCTTCAATTGGCAATCTTCCCGAATCGCCACATCGATGTACATCACTTTATGTCCTTCCGTAATGGACTGCTCCAATACGGAGAATTGATATTGATCCAGCTGGATGGCCGAGGGGCCGGAAGAAGCTGTCCCCGTCGCTGCTGGCTTGCTCGCAGCGGAGCTTCCGCCTCCTGCGAAGTCCCCGCGCACGATCGATTGCAGCGAAGCGACGATCTCGCTTACGTCTGCTTTCCCTTCGCCGCCTTGGGTAATGTCCTGCACCATCATTTGCAAGGCATCCAGACTCTTGAACAGGGTATCGAAAATATACTCCTGCATTTTCAGCTTTTCGTTCCGGACCAGGTCAAGCACGTTTTCCATCTGGTGCGTGAGCGATGACAAATCCTCGAAGCCCATTGTCGCCGCCATGCCTTTCAGCGTATGGGCCGACCGGAAAATCACCTGAACGATGCTGATATCGTCAGGGTTGCTCTCCAGCTCCAGCATTTTTTCGTTTAATGATTGCAAATGATCGTTCGACTCATCGATAAACATGGATAGATACTGATTCATGTCCATGGTGAGGCACCTCCTCCAAGAGATTCCGTTATTTCACAACTTGTACAAGCTTGGGGCCGATTTCGTATAGCGGTAATACATGACTGACGCATTTCTGTTCGATTGCCGAGCGCGGCATTCCGAATACGACGCAGGTCTCTTCGCTCTCGGCAATGGTGGAAGTCACGCCAGCGTCATACAGCCGCTTCATGGCTTTCGCCCCGTCGCTGCCCATCCCGGTTAGCAGTACGATATGACGTTTTAGCGCTTGCAGCGGGAGCAGCGATTCATACAAGACGTCCACCGAAGGTCGATGTCCGTTGCAGGGTTCGGTTCTCGTCAGATGGACGCGGTAACCGCCCGCAGAACCAGGCACAACGTTCAGATGGAAACCTCCCGGAGCAATGTATGCCGTACCACTCTGCAATTCCTGGCCTTCCTCAGCCTCAACGACGTTCAAATCACATAAGCTGTTGAGTCGTTGAGCGAGCGACTTGGTGAAGTTTGGCGGCATATGCTGCACGATGACGATGGGGGACGGAAAGTCGCCCGGAATTTTCTCCAAGACCGCTTTCAGCGCCTTGGGGCCGCCGGTAGATGTACCGATCGCAACCAGATCGGTGAACCCTGCCGGAGAGCGGCGGAGCTCTGGCCGCCCTCTGGCGGCAGCGCCGCCCGCCGTTTCACGGGCGGCGGCCACTTCCGCCGCCGCAGAAGCCGGCGGCGGCGTGGCCTGCCGGGTCGGCGGGGCGGCTTTCGCCCCGCCGACCGGCGATGGCGCCGTCTCCTATTCACATCTGACGCCGCCGACGCACCCCAGGGGTGAGGTCCCGGGGGTCCGCGGCCTACTCCACAAACAAGCAGCTCGCGCCGTCTCCATCCTTGTCAGTGTCGC
>NZ_WNZY01000021.1 GCF_009725205.1 Paenibacillus timonensis
GCCCCCCTCAAGATGAGATTTCCCAATTAGTAAGACCCCTTGAAGACGACGAGGTTGATAGGCCTGAGGTGGAAGTGCAGCAATGTATGGAGCTGACAGGTACTAATCGGTCGAGGGCTTATCCAAAAATCTAACACGCAAAACCGTTTCGTATCCAGTTTTCAAGGATTAAACCTTGAACCGTTTGGTGGCGATGGCGGAGGGGTTCCACACGTACCCATCCCGAACACGACCGTTAAGCCCTCCAGCGCCGATGGTACTTGGACCGAAGGGTCCTGGGAGAGTAGGACGCCGCCAAGCAAAGGGAAAGAGCACTACCGTTCATTCGGTAGTGCTCTTTTTGAATATATAGAAGAGTTAAGGCGTCCATTTAGGGGCATGGCGGTGACGCGTACCTTGCTCAAAGCTATAAGCGTATTTGATTAGCGTGCCTTCGTCAAAGGCGCGGCCCAGAAATTCGATCCCAACGGGTAAGCCTTCAGCGGTAAAGCCAGCCGGGACCGTGATGGCCGGGAAGCCGGAAAACGGACTCAAGCGATTGTTGTTTCCAGATGATTGACTCTCGCCGATTAACGCCGGTGGTTGGGTGCTTGTCGGGTAGACGATGGCATCGAGATTGTAGTCCGCCATGACCTTCAGGAGGGATTCTCGGGTCAAGCTGGTGCGCTTTAACACGATATCCTTGTACTCCTGGGTATCCAGGGCTTCACGGGCTTCACGGGCTTTCATGGAGGACTCCTGGGTTTTATCATACTCTCCCGAGGCGATGATTTCAGCCAGGCTGTGGTAAGGGGCGTCGTCCCCTAATTCTTTTAGATAGTCGTTCAACTGAAATTTGAACTCGTAGCCGCTTAAGCTCGGGTACTTATTGATCTCTGCTAAATGGGGAATCTTGATGTTAACGACCGTTGCGCCAAGGGAACTTAGCTCATTTACGGCATTTGTTACTACGTTGGAGACGGCTTTTTCTTGATCGTTGCCTTCCAAGAACAGTTCTGTGGCTACACCGATACGAGCGCCTTTTAATCCATTCGCATCTAGGAAACGAGTATAGCTTTCCGGGATACGGCCAACGCTGTAGGCGGTAGCAACATCGTCAGGATCATAACCGGCCGTAGCGTCGAGCAGAATTGCTGCATCTTCAACCGTTCGGGCGATCGGACCGCCAACGTCCTGGGTCAGGGCCAGAGGAATGATACCATCCCGACTGGATAAGCCGATCGTTGGGCGAATACCTACGAGACTGTTGAAGCTAGACGGTATGCGGATGGAGCCCCCGGTATCCGTGCCCAGTCCGGCGACAGCTAAGTTAGCAGCAATAGCCGCTCCAGTACCACCGCTAGATCCACCGGGATAACGGTCCAGGGCATAGGGATTCTTGGTTTGGCCGCCTAACGAGCTGGAGGTCGTAATCCCAAAGGCGAACTCGTGCAGGTTGGTTTTGCCTAGGATGATCGCCCCCGCTTCTTTGAGCTTGGCAATTTGATCGGCATCCTGATCGGGTATAGAGTCTTTCAGACATAGGCAACCGGCAGTGGTAGGCATATCTGAGGTATCAAAGTTGTCTTTCACTAAGATCGGAATCCCGTGTAAAGGCCCTCGTGGACCTTTGGCCGCCCGTTCTTGATCCAACGCTTCCGCGATCCTGAGTGCCTCGGGGTTGATCGTTAAGACCGCCTGCAGGGAGATCCCTTGATCGTCGTATTTGGCAATGCGGTCAAGATACATCTGAACCAGTTGTTTTGAAGTAAGTTTGCCTTGTTCCATCGCCCGTTGAATCTCGGATATCGTGGCTTCAGGGAGCACAAAGGGTTTCAAATAACCGAGGACTCGGTCATGAAGGCGATTAAGATCATTTGCCGTGAGCGGCTCCGCGGGCAGAAATGAGGTGTCGGAATACCCCTTCATGAGCCCGGCCTTAACGACCGCCCCAACTGCCCCGGCGTAAGCTGCCTGGTCCGGAACGTCGCGGAAGGATTCAGCAGACTTCTCTAACCCCAGCCATTCTTGAAGCAAGACAGCGACCTGACTACGGAGCACGCGATTACCGGAGATCTCCGGCATTGTAAAGGAGCCTCCCGCTTCGGAAGCGGCTTGTTTCATCGACTGACGAAATTGTTCGCCGGTGACCAGCGATGGTTTAGCTACTGCAGCTGACAATGGGCCTGAAGCGGCTTGGGCTTGCGGGATCTGTCCGATCCATAATCCGGAGATGAGTACAGAAGCTAGCAAATACCTGCTTCCTTTTTTCCAACGTTGTCCATATCGGTTCATGTGCAATCCCCTCTCCCTTATGAAATGTTTGAAGTTTATGTGACCTATCATAATTTCATGTTAGATATGGTGACAAAGGTCGGGTTTCCTTAATAAAACGCATACATGCTAAGTTATTGAAGAGAATTGAGGTATTTCGCTGGATTGCTTTCATTAATAAAATTTCATATTTGATCTCCATGATGTTAAATAAAGTAACTTAAAACTGACATATATTTTTTAGTTTTCTGAAAGAATACTGAGTTATTTTCAGTTTCTACCAAATGGAATGTAACCAAATTGTTACCGACATGGATACGACACCCGTTATAATAAAACTGGTATGTTAGCATCTAGGGCATTTAGCCTATCCGGAATCTATATCAGAATGACAACAAGGAAGTTTTTTCAGTATATAGGCAAGGTAAGGAGGAATGGATCATGCGGCGAAGAGGGATAAGAATATCCTTATGCTTCATGTGGGGAGTCTTGATGATGATCGTAGTCATCGCAGGCTGTGCATCTTCCGAGCCTTCGTGGACGGATTTTGTGGGATCAACGGTTGAGAAGAATTTTCCCGTCCCCAAAGAGGCCAATCAAACGGAAACGGCTCTTAATAACTCAAAGATGGACTATGTGCATTATAAGCTAACTGGACTCAAAGAGAGTAACGAAATTCCCGAAGCCTATCAGAAGGTAATCGCGGAATGGGGATGGAAAGAGAAAAAAGAAGAGAGCACCGGCACAACCCGAGTGTACGAGAAAGGGAAGCAAATCGTGCAGTTAACGCTTCACGACGACTCTTTTACGGTTCTGGTCCCCAAAAAGGAAGAGAAAACGGTCATTCAAGGTTTAGAAAGCAGTCCTTAAATTTCAGGATTCGGATAAGAAGGCAACGCCCGTTACCGGACAAGCCGGTACAAAACGCGATAACAAGCAAAAAAGCCTGAACTCTGCGATTGTTGCAGGGGGCAGGCCTTTTTGCTTGTGTCTATGCCTATCGTTAGCTTATTGCATGTAATAGGCAATTTCTAAACCGGTGATTTTGATCATTCCGTCTTTGCGTTGTCCTCTCAGGGTGGCCAGTACAATAAAACGCGGGATCATTAGCCAAAGGTGCCAGAAAAATAAAGAGAGAACAAAAGAAACTGGCGACCAAGGAATAAGAATGCCTATAATGCAACAACCAATCCAGGCTGAATGAAGATGGACCCGTCGATACACAGGGTAAGCGATGTATTGATCAGGCATATAACCGATCCATGGCATCTGACGAGAAAATTTCCAACGCTTACGGTAGGAGTGACTAACGATCATTAACACGGAGCGGGAAATCACGTATTGAATCCACAATATGACTGGTATGGCCAGTAGGAAGAAAAAGAGGCTGGTCCAGGATATAAAAACCGTCTCGGCAGCCAGCCATATGACGGGGAGTATCACTAAGCTGTGGATGAGCGACTTTGGCAAAACCTTCTTTTTGAGCAGCGTATAATGATAAAACGTCGCATGGGTTTCGGTTTCGGCGGAATTCAAGCGTTCGATCCTCCTTCACATCGGTTCCCGCAAGAAGCGGGCAAGCTCTTCTTAATATATCGGACAAAACAAAGAATAATTAAGACGCCGCGTACAAACACCGGGTACTGGCCTGCGGCATAAGATAAAGTAGGAAACGGACTATGAAAAGGTTTAAAATAGTAGAATCTGTGTCATACTGATAGTAAAAACAGACAAGGTGGGATCGGGCATGGATGAGCTGGGCGTCAGAACTTGCATTATTTGCGGGGAGCCAAAAACCGAAGGCATTCATATCGTATCGGAATTTATCTGCGACGCTTGCGAATCAGAGATGGTGCACACCGACGTGCAGGAGGAGAAATACCATTTCTTCATTCATCAAATGAAGCAGATCTGGGTGCAAAAAAATGCATAACAACGCCGGATAAAAGGACCTGTTCATTTTGGGGAGCGGGTCCTTTTATATTGCTCTACCGGGTAGAATAGCGGTAAAATGAAGCAAAGGTTGCCATACCGATGGAAGAGCAATTCAAAAGATCAACCTTAAGTCGGAAGGATTAAGCATAGTAATGGAAGAGGAATTAAACCAAGTAGCCCCATTGTATGAGGCTTTAAGGCGATATCGGGAGAAAAAGGACGCTTCGTTTCATGTGCCGGGTCATAAAAACGGACAAGCATTACGTGGCGACGAGCGTGCGATCCTTGATCTGGCGCGCGTGATGGAAATCGACGTTACGGAAATCACCGGGACGGATGATCTCCATCATCCGGAGGGTGTCATCCGTGAGGCGCAAGGGTTGGCCGCCGCCCAGTTTGGGGCGGAGGAGACGTTTTTTCTGGTTGGCGGCAGCACGGCCGGGAACCTGGCGTTGATCCTGAGCGTGTGCACCGCGCCAGGAGATGTGCTGCTCGTGCAGCGAAACGTGCACAAATCCGTGATTCACGGATTGATGCTGGCAGGCGCGCACGCGGTGTTTTTGGCGCCGCAGCAGGATGCCGGCAGCGGGCTGGCGACCATCCCGAGCGAAGCTGCGGTGCGAGAAGCCCTGCGCCGGTATCCCGGCGCAAAGGGGCTGCTACTCACGCACCCGAGCTACTACGGGATGGGCGCGTCGCTGCGGCCGCTGGCCGAGCTGTGCCATGCGCACGGCGTGCCGCTTCTCGTCGACGAGGCGCATGGCGCCCACTTCGGCCAGCACCCGGCGCTGCCGGAGAGTGCGCTGGCCGCGGGGGCCGATGGCGTCGTGCAGTCGACGCACAAGATGCTGACCGCGCTCACGATGGGCGCGATGCTGCACGTGCAGGGCGGGCTGCTCGACCGCGCGCTGCTGCGCCAGCGGCTGGCGATGCTGCAGAGCTCCAGCCCGTCCTACCCCATCATGGCTTCGCTCGACTTAAGCCGAAGCCTGCTGGGGACGCAGGGCCCCGCCTTCTTCGAGGGCGGGCTCGCCGCGGCCGCGCACCTGCGGCGCGGCCTGGCCAAGCTGCCGCGCTTCGGCGTCGTTGCTCCGCCGGGCGCCAGCGGAAGGGCTGCTGCATATACTATCCAAGATCCTTTGAAACTTGTCATATTCGATGCATCCGCAGCCCTCACCGGGTATAAATTGCAGGAGCGGCTCGAAGCCGAGGGATGCGTGCCGGAGATGAGCGATGACCGCCATGTAGTTCTGGCGCTTGGCCCCGGCTCAACGATGGAGGATGCGGATCGTTTGCTGCAGGCGCTGGTACGCATCGCCGCCGATGCTGAACAAATGGGAAATGCGGCGGCGGGCCTCAGTCCTGACCCGGTACTGGCCGATGAACTTTCCACGTGGAACATTACGGCTGACGAGGCCAATCTGTCGGAAGTGTCCGAGCCCGTGCCGTTTGGCCTTACACCGCTGCGTCCGACAGAGATTGAGGCGATCTCCACTCAGGAAAGTATCGGCCGGCAAGCGGCGGAAATGATCATTCCGTATCCTCCGGGCATTCCGCTGCTTTACCCCGGAGAAATCATCACCGAGGCGGTTGGGCAGCAGCTGATGAAGCTACGGGATTCCGGAGCCAAATGCCAGGGGCCGGCCGACCCGCAGCTGCGGACGATTCAAGTCAAGAAAAGGGAAAGCCAAGCATATACTTGTACATGATTTTTTGAGAAGAAAGCAGGGAACGAACTAGATGAACCATCAAGCCAAAGGATTATTTATTACGCTCGAAGGGGGGGATGGCTCCGGCAAAACGACGGTGATGCGGGAATTGGAACAGGCGTTAGAGGAGCATGGCGTGCCGTTTATTTCTACCCGGGAACCCGGAGGCATTGAGATCGCAGAAAAGATCCGCGAGGTGATTCTTAATCCGCAGCATACGGCGATGGATGCGCGGACAGAGGCGCTGTTATACGCAGCTTCCCGGCGGCAGCATTTGGCTGAGAAGGTGGAGCCCTCCTTGGAGCGGGGAATTACCGTTCTCTGCGACCGGTTTCTGGATAGCAGTCTGGCTTATCAGGGCTACGCACGTGGGCTTGGCATTGATGAGGTGTTGGAGATTAATCTTTTTGCCACCAAGGGGCGGTTTCCGGATCTCACCTTTTATCTCGATATCGAGCCGGAAGAGGGTTTGGCCCGTATCGCTGCTGGAGCGGGGCGCGAAGTGAATCGCTTGGATATGGAAAGTCTGCAATTTCACCAGAAGGTCCGGGAAGGATATCGGATTATCGGCGGGATGTATCCGGAGCGTATCAAGACAATCGATGCTTCGCGCAGCAAGGAAGAAGTCGCTGCGGAGATCCGAGGGTATCTTTCCGCGGCAATAAAGGAATTCATGGCCTAGCCGTCAAATAGGTTAGTATGGTACATTTTTTATAAAACAAGGAGGTACTGCATATGAAACTGATTGTTGCGATTATCCAAGATAAAGACAGCAACCGGCTATCCAGCGCGCTCGTGAAGGAAAACTATCGGGCCACCAAGCTGGCGAGTACCGGAGGGTTTCTTCGGGCGGGGAACACGACGTTTATGATCGGTGTTGACGACCATCAGGTGGATTCCGTTTTGAACGTCATCCGTACCAGCTGTAAAGTGCGTGAGCAGCTCGTTACCCCGGTTACGCCGATGAGCGGTACAACCGATTCGTATTTGCCGTTGCCCGTGGAAGTGCAGGTGGGTGGGGCGACGGTATTTGTCCTCCCAGTAGACCGTTTCGAACACTTCTAAATATAGTTGTTATTAAAAAGCCAGCTTTTGATCACGAGGTGTCTCGAGAAGAGGATTCGACATCGAATCTTGAACTCAACCGGGACTTCCGTTGCTCACGTAGGTTCGCCTACGCTGCGCTACTCAGTCCCTAGTTTCGTCCAACCTTCTCGGTGCTGAAAAGCCGACTTTTTAATCTTCATCTGAAGATGTTATCAAAAAAGTGATCTTCCCAACACGAAGAGAATCAATGAAGCTAACTCGACGTCGAATCTTGAATTCAGCCGGGCTTTCCGTTGCTCACGTAGGTTTGCCTACGCTGCGCTACTCAATCCCTGCTTCATCCAACCTTCTCGGTGCTGGAAACCTAACTTTTTTGATTTATATTGAAATAGGAAGTTAAAAAGTCAGCTTTTCACGAGGTATCTCAAGAAGCAATTTCGAAGTCGAATCTTGAACCTCAATTATTTATATCAACCATAGGCGGTGAACGCTTTGAAAATTGATCCGGGATACCGGCCGCTCAAAAGCGGTTTGGGAGTTAGCGATAGCCCTGCCAAGCCGGTGCAATCCAAAAGCTTCTCCGATGTGATGCAGCAGCATGGCCAGCAAGCAACTCAAGAGGAACTGAACCGGAGATTTAAGGAAATTCAAATGCAAGGGGACCGGCTCGCCCGGTCCATGACCGTTCGAGAGCTGAAGGCTTACCGAATGATGGTCAAGCGGTTTCTGGAAGATACGGTACGGCGGGGCGTTACCATCAAAGATGCGAAAGGATGGGACCGCCGGGGCCGAGGTAAACGCTACAAGCTGCTGGATGAAGTGGACGCTGCGCTGCTCGCGATGGCAGATGAACTGCTGGAGACGGAGCAGGGCAAAATCGACCTGCTGCAAAAAATCGGCGAAATCCGCGGTATGCTGATCAATCTGTGCTTCTAGCTTCGAAAGGATGAGGGCAAACGCGATGTCATTTCAAGAGATCATCGGGCAGGATACGGCCAAACAGTTGTTGCAGAGCAGCCTGAGACGCCAGGAAATATCCCATGCCTATATATTTAGCGGACCGCCTGGAAGCGGGCAGATGGAAATGGCCATGGCCTTCGTCCAGGCGTTGTTCTGCACCCGGGGCGGCGACGAGGCTTGCGGGGAATGTCTGGAGTGCCGCAAGGTGCTGCACGGCAATCATCCCGATTTGTTTACGATCAAGCCCGACGGGGCATCCATCAAAATTGAACAAATTCGTGATCTGCAACGAATTTTCTCTTATCGATCGGAGAGCGGAAATCCCAAAGCTTACATTATTGACGAGTCCGAAAAAATGACGGTACAAGCGGCGAACAGCCTGCTAAAGTTTCTGGAAGAGCCGCCATCTCCGGCCGTTGCGATCTTGCTGTCGGACAATGGACGGGCCTTGCTCCCCACGATTCAGTCGCGGGCACAATGGGTTCCTTTTTCAGCGGTGGATCCGGAGATGATGCTCCAAATATTGGCGAACGAGGGATTTCCGTCAATCTTGGCTCGAAGTGCCGTTCACCTCGCGGCGGGACTGGGTCCGTGCCGTGATTTAATCCAACAGAATTGGTTTGCAGAAATTAGAAACGTAGTGTTACAATTAGGGAAGGAAATCGCAGGCCGTGGCGGTTCTCCTTTAATAACGGCGCAGCAAACGTTGTTCAAATCCGGCTTGATCGATCATTTGGACATGTTGTTCAGCCTTTTCCATTTGTGGTTCAAAGATATGATCCATGCGCTCTATCATAAACATGATCAAATCGTTTTCATAGATGAGCTTCCGTTTATCAATCAGCATGCCGCCAGTCGCAGCGCCGAACAATGGATTGATGCCATGGCGCTGGCCGCGGAGAGCAAGAAGAAGCTGCGGCAGCATATGAATGCCAGCCTCTGCGTAGAGCAATTTCTGATCGCCGTGGATGGGCAGCGATAACACTAGCCGCAAGGGACAAGACAGACAAGATGTACTTTCGCATGAAACTTTCTCCCCTGAAAGAGCAGGGATTTCTAGTAGTTTCTTCTGAACGCGCGCTTCAATGGGAAAGCGGTTCACCAGTTTTTAGAGCTATACGAGGGGGTTAGTTTTTGTATACAGTAGTGGGTGTCCGCTTTAAGAAAGCGGGCAAAATCTATTATTTCGATCCGCTGGAGCTCCCTGTGGAGAAGGACCAGAGCGTGATTGTCGAAACCGCGCGGGGAATCGAATATGGGAAAGTGGTGGTCGGCAAGAAGAAGGTCGGAGAATCCGATGTCGTCCTTCCGCTGAAGAAGGTCATTCGGATCGCCGATGATTCCGATGCCCGTGTTGTCGAAGAGAACAAATTTGCGGCAAAGAATGCCTTTGCCACATGTTTAAATAAAATTAAAGATCATGATTTGAAAATGAAGCTGGTCGACGTCGAATTTACTTTTGACCGCAATAAAATCATTTTTTACTTCACGGCCGAAGGCCGTGTGGATTTTCGCGAATTGGTTAAGGATTTGGCCAGCATCTTCCGGACCCGGATCGAGCTAAGACAGATCGGTGTACGGGACGAAGCCAAGATGCTTGGCGGTATCGGTCCTTGCGGACGTGTTCTCTGCTGTTCTTCCTGGCTAGGCGACTTTGAACCGGTATCGATCAAGATGGCCAAGGATCAGAGCTTGTCGCTGAATCCAACCAAAATCTCCGGATTATGCGGTCGATTGATGTGTTGCCTGAAGTTTGAGCATGATAACTACGAAAGCACCAAAGAAGAGCTTCCATCCGTAGGTAAAATCGTCGTCACTTCGCTGGGAGACGGCAAGGTCGTCGGACTCAACGCCGGCACCCGCACCGTGCATGTACAGCTGTTTGAAATCGGGAAAGTGAAGGAGCTTCCGCTGGACGATGTCGTCCTGAAATAAGGAGTTTCTTTTACGATAGATTCTAGAGATGACTCTGGGGTGGGAACTTGGAGAACAAGGACATATTCACAAGTATGCAGGCGTTGGAAACGCAAATGGGAAAAGTTCACGGCGATTTGGGCAGCCTCAAGCTGGAGGTCAAGAAGCTGGTGGAAGAGAACCAGCGGTTACGCCTCGAAAATGAACAACTGCGCAAAATCTTAAAGCGAGAAAGCGCGGAAGGGCCATTGTCCATACCCGTGGCGGAGAGAGCCGATATTCCGGCTCTGACCGGCAAGGAAGCAATGGATGTCGTGGGCGAAGGCTACGACAATTTGGCGCGTCTTTATCATGAGGGCTTCCATATTTGCAATGTTTATTATGGGCATCTGCGCACGGAAGGCGATTGCCTGTTCTGCTTGTCGTTTTTGAATAAATAATGAACCGTGGGGGTGTCCCTACGGTTTTTTTAAATTTGTGTTGAAAAAGGATGGGTATCGAAGTCCATGAACCAAGTACCGATTTATGAGCAGGAACGTGTAGACGACTTGCTGACGCATGAGCTACATATCATTCAAAGCGATGAAGTGTTTAGCTTCTCCATGGATGCCGTATTGTTAGCCCGGTTTGCCCCGGTGCCGAAGGTTGGCAAAGTTCTCGATCTGTGTACCGGCAACGGGGTCATCCCGCTGCTGCTCTCCACCCGGACAGAAGCGGAGATCGAAGGGATTGAGATTCAGCCGCGGCTTGCAGATATGGCTCGTCGCAGCGTGGAAATGAACGGGCTCTCGCAACGGATCCTCATTCGTGAAGGAGATTTGCGCGAGCTGGTAAAGGTGACGGGTCATGGAGTTTACGATGCTATTACCGTGAACCCGCCGTATATGCCGGTGACGACGGGCGAGGTAAAGCTCAATGCTCATCAAGCAATCGCCCGGCATGAGATTCACTGCAGTCTGGAAGAAGTGGCTGCGGCTGCGATGCGCTTGGTACGGCCCGGCGGCAAGGTGTCGATGGTGCACAAACCCCAGCGCTTGGGCGAAATTGTCACGGTGTTGCGCCAGTACCGACTAGAACCGAAGGTGATCCGTTTCGTACATCCAAGGGCCGGAGCAGAAGCGAATATGGTACTGATTGAAGCACTGCGGGACGGGAAACCGGACCTGCGGGTGCTGCCGCCGTTGATCGTTTATAATGAAAATGGGGCATACTGCGAAGAAATCATGAATATCTATTACGGGCCAAAAGAGGGTAGAGTATGAACGTTCAAGTACAGAAGAGCTTTGAAACATCGCCGGGCGGAAGGGGCGAAGCGGGCAGCGGCAAGTTGTTCCTTGTAGGCACCCCGATCGGGAATTTAGAGGATATGACCTACCGAGCTGTCCGTACCCTGCAAGAGGCGGACATCATCGCAGCGGAGGATACAAGGCAGACGCGAAAGCTGTTAACTCATTTCGAAATCTCCCCGGGAAAATTGCTAAGCTATCATGAGCATAATAAGGTTGCTAGTGGCCCAGAACTGATACGCTTTATAATAGAAGGAAAAAATTTGGCGCTTGTGAGCGACGCCGGTTTGCCGGCCATTTCCGATCCCGGAAGCGATCTGGTGAAGCTTGCGTTGGCGGCGGGAATTTCCGTCGTACCGGTGCCGGGAGCCAATGCGGCTTTATCGGCACTCATCGTTTCCGGTCTGCCGACCGAACGATTTACGTTTCTCGGCTTTTTGCCTAGAGACCACAAGGAGCGAGATCTGTTACTGAAGTCGTTGGAAGATCAGGAAGGGACGATGCTGATGTACGAGTCGCCGCATCGGCTGATCAAAACGATGGAGTCCCTGCTCGAGGTTTGGGGGAATCGTCGAATCGTCTTAGCGAGAGAACTAACCAAGCGTTATGAGGAAATGGCACGGGGAACGATTCAGGATTGCCTGGTTTGGCTGCAGGAATATCCGCCGCTAGGCGAATATTGCCTTGTCGTCGAGGGGGCACATCCCGACCAGGTGAAGGAGAAACGTGACGCCTGGTGGCAACCGCTTACGGTGGAGGAGCATGTCCGGCATTACGAAACGGAAGGAGGGATGACGCGAAAGGATGCGATGAAGAAAACGGCCGCAGATCGGGGCGTGGCGAAGCGAGATATTTATAATCAACTGATCTAGATCCCCATATCTCTCCGAAAATAGACATTATTAACCAAAATTCCGAAAAAAAGGGGCCTTCGCTAGGCTGGGTTCAAGCCTAGGAAGGCGCCAAGGAGATATGAAAAAGGTTAGAATTAACAGTTTCAGTAAATCTATTATATACTATAATTCTTAATTTGTCACAGGGGTAGGAAGCTCAGTAATGCATTCGTGACAAACAATTTTGCCTTTGAAGTAGGTCACGTTCTCAGCATTACCGCAGAAGATGCAAGCTGGCTCATATTTCTTGAGCATGATCCGTTCACCGTCTACATAAATTTCGAGCGCGTCTTTTTCACCGATCCCCAGAGTGCGGCGCAATTCGATCGGGATTACGACACGACCCAATTCGTCTACTTTTCTTACGATACCTGTGGATTTCATCATATTGATGATTGCCCCTCTCACTATAAATTGGAATTGTCATTATTCGACATGATTCTATCTTTTATGATTTTTATAATACCAACCATTGCCAGATTAGTCAACCTATTTATGGTATAGTTCAATATTATTTCTAAATTACAGGGATACATAACTCCGAGAACCGTTATGAAGTCTAGCAAGTTACTAATACTTTATGATTCGACATTTTGGAAATCGTTAATTTGACAAACATCGACATCATTCGACATAACCCGTCGTCATCAGTCAGAATTCCGCTTTTGGTCTCGCATTTATGAAAAAAAAGGAGTGTTGACCCATGCATCGTCGGCTTAGCGAAGAGAAAGTGTTCAAAGATCCCGTACATAATTATATTCATGTACAGGACGAAGTGATCTGGTCGCTCATAAATACGCCGGAGTTTCAACGCCTTCGTCGGATCCGTCAGCTAGGCACGTCTTATTTGACGTTTCATGGCGCCGAGCACAGCCGATTCTCGCATTCGCTTGGCGTTTATGAGATTACCCGCCGAATCATTTCGCAGTTTGAACGGAGCGGGTACGCCGATTGGCCTCAAGGAGATAAATTGGTGGCATTGTGCGCGGCGTTGCTTCACGATTTGGGACACGGGCCGTTCTCCCATTCTATAGAAGAAGCATTCCAGATGCATCACGAAGATTGGACATGTAAAATTTTGCTGGGCGATACGGAAGTTAGTGCCATTTTGCGCGAGGTTGCCCCGGATTTTCCGGAGAAAGTGGCTGCCGTGATCCGCAAGGATTACGAGAATCCGATTGTGGTCAATTTAGTCTCGAGCCCCCTCGATGCGGATCGAATGGATTATTTGCTGAGGGATGCGTATTTTACCGGTGTGAACTACGGTACGATTGATATGGACCGGATTCTGCGGATGCTTCGACCTTTTCAGGGGCGGGTGGTCGTAAAGGAATCAGGCATGCACGCGGTGGAAGACTATTTGATGTCCAGGTATCAGATGTATTGGCAGATTTATTTTCACCCGGTAACGCGGAGCTCGGAGATTATTCTCCGGCAAATTTTGCGCCGAGCTAAGGAATTGTACCAGAACGGGTATTCCTTTGGTTTCCTGCCGCATCCGCTTCCGGATCTATTTGAAGGTAACATCGGGGTCGCTGACTATTTGCAGTTGGACGAAGCTTTGATGCAAACGGCGTTCATGCAGTGGACGAGGGAGTCAGATGAGTTATTACGCGATTTGTGCTCCCGGTTTTTGAATCGCAAATTGTATAAATATGTAGAATTGGACACACCGGAGCTGGAAATGCTGGAGGAGATTCGGGAGTCCTTTACGCGCGTCGGACTGCATCCCGAATATGACATGGAAATTGATTTTCCGACCGATCTGCCGTATGATGTGTTCCGTCCGGATGAGGGGTTCCGTCAGAAGCAAATCTTGCTCTTGGACCGTCAGGAACGGGTACGGGAAATTTCTGAAGTGTCGGATATCGTTCGGTCGATTAGCGGATTACATCGAGGCAAAACGCATTTGTACTATCCGGATAATAAATTGTGTGCTGTAATGGATCGGTTGCCCCAGAAGGTAGCCCGCATATTCGAGCAACGGAATTAGGAGGATGACGATTCGAGATGTTATTTGATACGCATACGCATTTGGATGCTCCCCAATTTGACGAGGATCGCGAGGAAGTGATTGCACGCGCCGTGGAGCAAGGGGTCACGAGGATGATCAACATCGGATTTAACCGGGAAACCATCCCGTCGACCATGAAATTGGCGGAGTCGTATGACTTCATTTATGCGGCTGTTGGCTGGCATCCGCAGGATGCCATTACGATGCAAGAAGGGGATTTGGACTGGATCGCTGAATTATGTAAACATGACAAAGTCGTAGCGATCGGTGAAATCGGGCTGGACTATTACTGGGACACGTCCCCAAAAGAAGTGCAGCATGACGTATTCCGCAAACAAATTGGACTAGCTCGCAGTCTGGGGATGCCGATTTCCATCCATAATCGCGATGCCCATGAGGATGTGGTCCGCATTCTCCGCGAGGAGAAAGCAAACGAGGTTGGGGGTGTCATGCACTCGTTCTCTGGTAGTTGGGAAATTGCCAAAATGTGTCTGGATTTGGGATTTCATTTGTCGTTTGGCGGACCGATTACGTTTAAAAATGCAAAACAGCCCAAAGAAGTGCTGACCAAGACGCCAATGGATCGTTTATTAATCGAAACGGATTCCCCTTATTTAACACCACACCCATATCGTGGAAAGAGAAATGAGTCTGCGCATGTCCGCCTGGTTGCGGAAATGGCTGCCGAGCTCAAAGGGGTTACTTTTGAGGAAATCGCCGAAATTACGACCCGAAATGCAATGGAACGATTTGGAATCTCGAGGATTTAAGAGTAAATCGGATGAAAAAAAGAGGATTTCGGAAAGATTAATGCTTTTTAACCGTTAAAACCGAGATCATTACATTTTTTTAACCATTTTTTTAAAAAAACGTGGTTGATTCGTCCTTTACAACATGCATCGAAACAGGATAGAATTTTTTCAGTATCGATTTAGTGCGTTCTGGATGGACAAATTGAACGATACTTGGTTCCATGAACCAGTCTCGCTGAATCTCCTTCACGGAGAACGGGGGAACCGATACAGGCAGCGGTTGGCAGCAAGCCTCTCGCGTCGGTATTTGATTTCTTTCCAGGGTCTATGGGGTGAATTCGAGGTCATTGCGCCATGAGCGAATGAACTGAGAAAGGGCGGCTCTCTTTCGCCCGAACCCGACAGCTAACCTCGTAAGCGTATAAGAGAGGTCACTCGTGCAGCTATTACACCAAGACATTCAGGAAGCCACGAAGGAGTTCCTCTAACTCTTTCTTTGGGCTTCTTTTGTTTTGAATAAAAGTAATAGGGTCATCATACTGTTGGTAAACAGGAGGTGACGTACGCAAGAAGACTGGATCAGGATGCAAAATGGCTTGGTATTTCAATAAGAGTCAAAAAGTCAGGTTTTCAGCACCGAGAAGGTTGGATGAAACTAGGGACTGAGTAGCGGAGCGTACATAGGGGTACGTGAGCAACGGAAGGCCCGGGTGAATTCAAGATTCGATGTCGAATCAACTTCTTGATTTACTTCGTGATCAAAAGATGACTTTTTTGACAACCATAGTCGTTTTGTAAAAAGTAACTGTAGTCACGTCAATCGTTATCATGCATCGACCTAGACGGCGGGACTATGAAGGAGGACGGAAGAAATGGGCATTTTCCGCAAAGAGGAGACCCATGAATCACGCTCATCCAGCATGTCTTACGCAATGCGATGGAAGCATGAGAATTTACGTCAGATTGCGCTCGTCGGCGTTCTGACCATCGCGGTATTCATCATCATCCTAATCTGGCTGTTTGGCCAGGCACATAAAGAAGTGTCCCTGATTGTGGACGGCAGCGTCCAATCGGTGGAGACGAATAAATCCAGCGTAGCCCATCTGCTGGAGGAGCAATCGATTCAACTCAGCGCGAAGGATTCCGTATCGCTTCCGCTGGACAGCTCGCTTAAGAACGGTGACCGCATTGTCATCGTACGCGCAAAGCCGGTAAACGTGAGCGTGGACGGCATGAAAAAGGTTCACTTCACAACACAAAGCAAAGTAGAAGGCGTATTGTCCGAGATCGGCGTCACATTGGACCAAGATGACAAGGTCTCACCGACACTGGACAGTAAAGTTACCGCGAACCTGGACGTCAAGATTGTTCGGGTGAGTAAGCAAACGGTGCAGACGAAGGAGACCGTGCCTTTTAGCGTGGTCAAAACGTCGGACGCCAATCTGCTGAAAGGCACGACGAAGGTCGTTCAGCAAGGCAATGCCGGATTGGTCATTCACAACATTGAGAAAACTTACGAGGACGGAAAGTTCGTGACAAAGCGATGGCTCGGCAAAGAGGTCACTAAAAAGGCCCAGCCGAAGGTTGTTGCCGTCGGCACGAAGAAGCCAACCGCCGTTCTGTCGGCCAGCATTAACCGTACCGCAAATGCGGTGAACATTAGCGGGTTGACGACCAAAGGCGGCGTCTCTTTTGAATATAAAAAGATACTTAAAAACGTCACGTTGACCGCCTATTCGGCGGAAGAAGACGGGATTGGCACCCGCACGGCCTCCGGTACCCGCGTGACCGAAGGCAGAACAATCGCGGTTGATAAGGACGTCGTTCCACTCGGTTGGTGGGTATACATCGAGGGGATCGGCTTCCGTAAGGCGGAGGATACCGGCGGGGCTATTGATGGGAACAAGATGGATGTTTATTACGATACCCTGAAGGATGCGAAGAACTTCGGCCGGAAGAAGGGGCGTACCGTTTACGTCATCGGCCCGACGAAGCCGGAATTGAATTAACTCTCGACTCTCTTTGTTTTACAATGCAGAGGGAATGAGATAGTATTAGGATGATGAATAAGACAGTGGATTAGAAGAGGATGTTATCCTCTTCTTTTTGTTATTCTTGCAAGGAAGTTCAAAAAGTCGACTTTTTGAACATCATTAATAACAAAAAAGATAAGCTAGAGCACGAAGGGAAGAATAGATACCATGATCAAAGAGGTTATCGTGGTGGAGGGCCGAGATGACACCGTGGCCATCAAGCGAGCCGTGGAGGCGGATACGATTGAGACCGGCGGTTCGGCCATCGGGGAAGTGACGCTCAAGAAGATCGCTTTGGCTCAGGAGCGCCGTGGGGTCATTATTTTTACTGATCCGGACCATGCCGGGGAGCGGATTCGCAAAATCGTGGCGGCACGGGTTCCGGGCTGCAAGCATGCGTTCCTTCCCGAGGCAGAGGCCACGAAGCGGGGCGACATTGGCGTGGAGAACGCCTCACCGGAGGCGATCCGCACGGCGCTGTCCCGAGTCCGCAGCGAAGCGCCGGGAGTAGAGGCCGCGATCGACTGGGAAGACTTGATGAGTGCGGGGTTAATCGTTCACCCGCAGGCTGCCGCGCGACGGAAAGCGCTAGGTGAGCTGCTAGGCATCGGGTATTGCAACGGGAAGCAATTGTACAAGCGGTTATCGGTGTTCCGTATCACCCGCGAGGAGTTTGCGGCCGCGCTGGCCGAGTTGGAGAGCAAAGGAGTTTAAGGAGCATGAGCATAAGGGAAGAGGTATCCACGCCGCACCGAACGAAGGAGATCATTCAACGGCACGGTTTTTCGTTTAAAAAAAGCCTGGGACAGAATTTTCTGATCGACCAGAACATTCTCGGGAAGATCGTCGCGGCAGCCGGCCTGGATGATACCAAGGGCGCGCTGGAAATCGGACCGGGTATCGGCGCGTTAACGGAGAAACTGGCTCAGGAGGCAGCTAAGGTAACGGCGGTGGAGATCGATCAACGTCTGCTTCCGATCCTGGAAGAGGTGCTGGAGCCTTATTCGCACGTGAACGTGATCCATGGGGACGTGCTGAAGCTGGATCTTCAAGCGCTGTTCGCTGCCGAATTCGGCGGGGTGAACGGCGTCAGTGTAGTGGCTAATCTGCCGTATTACGTGACGACGCCAATTCTGATGAAGCTCCTTGAGGAGAAGCTGCCTCTAGAGCATATTGTCGTAATGATCCAGAAGGAAGTGGCTGAGCGTATGGCTGCTGCTCCTGGCGGCAAGGATTACGGAAGCCTTAGCATCGCCGTTCAGTACTATAGCGTACCAGAGCTGATCTGCACGGTGCCGCACAGCGTGTTTATTCCGCAGCCGAATGTGGAGTCCGCGGTGATCCGCTTGACCGTGCGGAAGACGCCGGCTGTGGCCGTTAAGGATGAGGCATTTTTCTTCGAGGTGGTGCAGGCCTCTTTTGCCCAGAGACGGAAGACGATATCCAACAATCTCAAGAGCCGCTTCTTCCCCAAAGAGGGGCGCGAGCGACTGGAGCAGCTTCTGGAGGAAGCCGGTATCCAGTCTTCCCGGCGGGCCGAGACGTTAAGCCTGGATGAGTTTGCGAAGCTGAGCGATACGCTACTGGACGCCGGGTTGAAGGAACTCCGCGTGTAACCATTCCCTCTTGTCGCCCATACGATGGGGATAGAGGTGATTGACTTGACGAATTTGGGAGACTTGGTCGTCCGCAAATCATACGGTGGAGACGTCACGTTCCGGATCGAACGGATTGTACGGAGCGAAGCTATCATCAAAGGAACGGAATTTCGGCTGCTGGCGGATGCGCCCTTGACCGATCTGGTCAGGGTAGACCCGGCTTCCCCAGGAGAAACGACGCAGCGAGCCCGAATCAAGGCCACGGAGTCGCTGAAGTGGTTGACCCAGGACCGCAAGGACTTGGTAGAACGAAACCGGACGGCGATTGGACGGGAGTTTTATGCGCAAGGGGAACCGGCCTATTTCGAGGTGCCGGGTAAGGTGCTGCATTTGGACGGCGACGAACGATATTTGCAAAAAAGCTTAAGCCTGTATGAGAAGCTGCGCGTGCCGGCTCAAGGCTATTACGTCACGGAGTCGCAAATGTCCCATGCGCTGTATCGACTGCTTCCTGCCATCAAACCGGATATCGTTGTGCTGACCGGACATGACGGGGTTTTAAAATCGCGTCCCAACGGCGACCTTTACAATTTAACCAGCTATAAAAATTCTAAGCATTTTGTGGAGGCCATTCAAACGGCCCGGCAATATGAACGGAATTTCGATACGTTAACGATCGTGGCCGGCGCTTGCCAGTCGCATTTTGAGGCGCTGCTACAGGCGGGGGCTAATTTTGCCAGCTCGCCCGGTCGAGTGCTGATCCATGCCCTGGATCCGGTCTACATCGCAGCCAAGGCGTCGCTCACCTCCATCCGCGAGACCATCCAGATCACCGACGTGCTGAATCACACGATCAGCGGAGCGCAAGGCGTCGGTGGGATTGAGACCCGCGGCAGCTACCGTATCGGACTGCCCAAACTCAAGGATTTATCGACGCTGAAAGTTGTGCCGTCCATGTGAAAGACCAAAATAAAAATAAAGAGCATCCTTGTTATTTGTCCATGCCGGAAGGATCTGAGGCGAACGCCCCAGGACCTTCCGGTTATTTTATTAGGACTCCCATCGGGTTAAGAGAAAAAATGTCGAAAAATAATCGTTGACACATCATTTTTACTGCTGATATAATTATTTGTTTTGATTTGACAAGGTTGTGACTTTCCTGTATAATGGACAAAGAAAGAAGGTGGTCACAGGCAATGGCTAAAAATGCGCTGTCGGAAATTAAGCATAGTCTCGACGCCCACGTAGGACAGAAAATTATGCTCCGGGCAAACGGAGGTCGCCGGAAGACCGTCGAACGCACTGGAGTTTTGGAGGAGACTTATCCTTCGGTCTTCATTGTGAAGCTGGATCAAGAGCAGCAAACCTTTAAGCGTGTGTCTTACAGTTATGCCGATATACTGACCGAATCCGTTGAAGTTATGATTTGCGACGACAACGATGAGATGAGGATTTCGTATATTAAACCGTGAACATCATGAACCAAATGAATTAAGCAGCAAACGGTTATCGCCCGGTGGGTGAGGCCGTTTTTTTCTTGCCTGCATGAGGGGACTGGCTGCCTCGTGATTTGTTCGCCTTACGTGGACAGACTTTCCATCGTATGCTTGAGCCAGAGCCTGCGTATACTAATCATCGTTCCTATATCCATGACCCCAAAGGAGGAGCACTGACCATGTCGCGAAGAAGACGCAGCGTGATGTCGGAGAACTTGAAGGTCGAGTTGGCGAAGGATTTGGGATTTTATGATACCGTCCAGCAGGAAGGCTGGGGCGGCATCAAAGCCAAAGATGCGGGCAATATGGTGAAGCGGGCGATTGAGCTCGCCGAGAAGGCCGCAGCGAAACAGCAATAACCTCTGCCGCAGCGAAGCTTCCCGTCCGGGGAGCTTCGTTTTTTTCGCCGGATGAAGTAAGATAGAGGGAGAAAAATTTGTCTTTCGTACATAGACGTGGAGGCAATCATTTTTTACAATATAGGAATGTGCCAGATGACCGGATGGATGAGGATTCCACGGAATTGCTGAGGTGGGGGAGCGCCATGAAAATTTACGAAAAAGCACCGGCCAAAATTAATTTAATGCTCGATGTGTTGCATAAACGTCCGGACGGTTACCACGAGGTTGAGATGATCATGACCATGGTGGATCTAGCCGACCGTCTGGAAATGAGCGCCCTCCCGCGGGATACGATTATTATTTCGAGCCAGGCTGGATATATTCCGCTGGACGAGAAGAATTTAGCGTTCCAGGCGGCGAAGCTGATTAAGGAAAGATACAACGTACGGAGCGGGGTATACATTCACCTCGACAAGAAGATTCCGGTTGCCGCTGGCCTTGCCGGAGGCAGCAGCGATGCGGCAGCGACGTTGCGCGGATTAAACCGGCTGTGGGAGCTAGGCATTCCCGAAGAAGAGCTAAAGGAGCTGGGATCGGAACTTGGCTCGGATGTGCCGTTTTGCGTGACAGGGGGCACGGCGTTGGCGACAGGGCGGGGTGAAGTATTGTCGCCGCTTCCGAATCCACCGCAATGCTGGGTGGTGCTGGCGAAGCCCCCCATTAACGTCTCAACGGCGGAGGTTTACGGGCGCCTTCATGCGGAGCAGATTGCGAATCATCCGTCGGCTTCCCGGATGCAGGAGGCGCTGGAGAAACGCTCGTTCAACGAGGTATGCCAGCAGCTGGGGAACGTGCTGGAGCAGGTGACGCTTACGCTTCACCCGGAAGTCGCGCACTTGAAAGAAGCGATGTTACGTCTCGGCGCGGATGGGGTACTGATGTCTGGCAGCGGACCGACGGTTTTCGGCCTCGTCTCAAAGGAATCGAAAGTGTCGCGCATTTACAACGGATTGCGGGGATTCTGCAAAGAAGTCTATGCCGTGAGGCTGTTGACTTGAGGTCGGCTAAGTGACCTTGATTTGCTGTACTCATTCGCTGATTTCCAAGGCTTGGACAAATCCGTACAAAAATGTTATAGTTTCATTAAAATATTCGGATTTAGCGAGGGGTACTTCGTGAAGAAATTAAAGAGAAGCGCTCGTTTGGTCGAGATGACCCACTATCTGTTGTCTAGACCCCATCATTTGATCCCATTGACCACCTTTGCGCAGCGGTACGGAGCGGCCAAGTCGTCGATCAGCGAGGATCTGGGCATCATCAAAGAAGTGTTTGAAGGCGAAGGCATGGGGGATTTGCTGACGCTTGCCGGAGCGGCCGGTGGCGTGAAGTATATTCCCCGGGTCGGCTGGGAGCAAGCCAAGATTTTTATCCGGCAGCTTTGTGAGAAGCTGGCGCAGTCAGACCGTATTTTGCCGGGCGGGTACTTGTATATGTCCGATCTCTTGGGGCAACCGGCACTGATGAACGAGGCAGGCAAGCTGTTTGCTACGGCGTTCGGCGATTTGGAGATCGACTGCATCATGACCGTGGAAACGAAGGGGATCCCCCTTGCGTATGCGACCGGGGCAGAGTTGAATCTGCCGGTAGTCCTGGTCCGCCGCGACCATCAGGTCACCGAAGGATCGGCCGTTAGTATCAATTACGTGTCGGGCTCCCATAAGAGTCTGCACACCATGACGTTGTCCCGTCGGGCGCTTAAGGAACGTTCCCGCGTATTGATCGTCGATGACTTCATGAAGGCAGGAGGAACGATCCAGGGGATGGTAGACCTGCTGGCCGAATTTAATGCTGAGGTTGCCGGAGTTGGTGTCCTGGTGGAATCGGGCGAGGTCGCCAGCGAGCAGCGTCTATTGCATGATTACGTTTCCTTGGCGACGCTTCGAGCGGTCGATGCCAAGGAGAAGGAGATCTCGGTAGAACCAGGGAATTATTTTTCGAAATTTGGACAATAAGAACGATGTCGAGATCTTCTCAAATTGTAAGAATTCTCGACGAAACGTGTCGAAAAGCCCGTTTTATCAAAAAAAATCGTGATTTTCGGCCATTTTGTTGATCAAAAAAAAAGGATTTCCGTTTGCTATGTGGAATATTACACCAAGTCTCTGATGGAAAAAGGTGGTGAACACATATGCAAATTACGGATGTAAGACTCCGCCGAGTCAGCTCTGAAGGCAGAATGAAGGCAATCGCATCCATTACCATCGATAACGAATTTGTTGTTCATGACATTCGCGTCATCGACGGGAACAATGGGATGTTTGTAGCTATGCCTAGCAAGCGCACGCCGGACGGGGAGTTCCGGGATATCGCGCATCCGATTTCCTCTGGCACCCGCGAGAAGATTCAAGCTGCAGTCCTAGCTGAATACGAGCGTGCCGCCGACCAAGAGGAAGCGATCGAAGAAGGGGCGTAAGTCGCATTTATTTGAATTCTTGACCAATTGGGGTTCGAGGAAAAGGGAGCCATGCGTACATGGCTCCCTTTTCTTTTTGCCTTAAATGAGATATATTCAGTAATGAGTTTAAGACAGAGTATAAATCAATCAGAACTCAAAAAGTCAGGTTTTCAGCACCGAGAAGGTTGGATGAAGATAGGGACCGAGTAGCGCAGCGTAGTTGGAGCTACGTGAGCAACGGAGGGCCCGGCTGAATTCAAGATTCGATGGCGAATCCTCTTCATGACCTTCTTCGTGATTAAAAGATGACTTTTTGAGTTACCTTTTGGAGAAGGAGGCCGGGGCCTTGAAAAGATTAGCTATCGTTCTTGCCGCGGGTCAAGGGAAACGGATGAAGTCCAAGCTTTATAAAGTGCTTCACCCCGTTTGCGGCAAACCGATGGTCGGGCATGTGTTGAACGCGGTTCAAGAGGTAGGTTGTGAACGCAGCATCGTGGTTGTTGGCCACGGAGCCGAAGCCGTGAAATCCTACTTAGGTTCATCGGCGGAATACGTGTTGCAGGAACAGCAGCTGGGAACCGGACATGCCGTCAAGCAAGCCGGGTCATTATTGGCGGGAGAAGAAGGAGTCACGCTGGTTATCTGTGGCGATACCCCATTGGTTACGGCAGAGACGCTAGAAGCGCTATTCGACCTTCATCATCGTAAGGGAGCGGCGGCGACCGTGCTCACGGCGAAGATGGAGCAGCCGTACGGATATGGTCGGGTGATCCGCGGTGCGAACGGAACGGTGGAACGGATTGTCGAGCAGAAGGATTGCTCGCCGGAAGAAGCCGCCGTGCAGGAAATTAATACAGGCACTTATTGTTTTGATAATGCAAAATTATTTGCCGCGCTGGAGAAAGTCACAAACAACAACGCTCAGCAAGAGTACTATCTTACCGATGTCATCGGCATTTTGGTACAGGCGAACGAAGTGGTGGAAGGATACGCGGTAACGGACGTTCGGGAATCGATCGGCGTCAATGACCGGGTGGCGTTAGCGGAGGCAGAAGCGGTCATGCGTGAGCGCATCGTGCGAGGCCATATGTTGAATGGCGTAACGGTGATCGATCCGGCGTCCACCTATATTGGAGCCGACGTAACGATCGGTGCGGATACCGTGGTTTATCCGGGAACGGTTCTGTCCGGGAAGACCGTGATTGGCGAAGATTGTGTGATTGGGCCGGCGGCAGAAATTGAAGATAGTGTGATACAAGACGGCGCGAAGGTGAAACAGTCGGTGCTCAGCCGGGCAGAGGTCGGTCGGGAAACGACGGTAGGGCCTTTCGCTTATTTGCGTCCGGGGGCGAAACTCGGAGCGCACGTAAAAGTCGGCGATTTCGTGGAAATCAAAAATGCGACGCTCGATGATGGCTCCAAAGTGTCGCACCTCAGCTACATCGGTGATGCGAAAGTCGGTAAGAACGTGAATATCGGCTGCGGCGCGATTACGGTGAACTATGATGGTTATAATAAGTCCATTACGGAGATCGAGGACGATGCCTTCGTTGGCAGCAACGTGAACTTGATCGCGCCGGTCAAGGTGGGTAAAGGCGCTTATGTCGTTGCCGGATCTACGATTACGCATTCCGTTCCGGAGAACGACCTGGCCATTGCTAGACCCCGGCAGGAGAACAAAACCGGTTATGCCGAGAAGATTCGTGCTCGGGCCAAAGCCAAGAAGCAAAGACAACAGGAATCTTAATCAAGGATGTAGTGACCATTTGAATAGACGGGGTAGCTGGGAAGGCGGGTTATTCACATTACGCCCAAACGCTATCTACACAGCACGGAGGGTTTACATTTTATGACTTATTGTGATTCTAAATTAAAGATATTCACCTGTAACTCCAACCCTAAATTGGCTCATCAGATCGCCGACTACATCGGCATCCCGATGGGGGATTCGGAGACGACGAGCTTTAGCGACGGCGAAATACAGGTCAAGCTGTCCGAAAGCGTTCGGGGCTGCCACGTCTATGTGGTGCAATCGACCTGCGCGCCCGTCAACGATAACTTGATGGAACTCCTCGTGATGGTGGATGCTTTGAAAAGAGCTTCGGCCAAGAGCATCAATGTGGTTATCCCGTATTACGGTTACGCCCGTCAGGACCGGAAGGCCCGTTCGCGCGATCCGATCACGGCGAAGTTGGTTGCCAACCTGATCGAGAAAGCCGGCGCGCACCGGGTCATTACGATGGACCTTCACGCCATGCAGATCCAAGGCTTCTTCGATATCCCTGTCGATCACATGCTGGGCGTACCGATTTTGGCCCAGTATTTCCGTTCCAAGCATATTCCGAATCCGGTTGTCGTCTCGCCTGACCATGGCGGGGTGGTTCGTGCCCGTAAACTGGCCGATTTCCTGAATGCGCCGCTGGCGATCATCGACAAGCGCCGTCCAGAGCCAAACGTCAGTGAGGTCATGAATATCATCGGGAATATCGAAGGAAAAACCGCGATCCTCGTGGATGACATCATCGATACCGCTGGTACGATCGTTCTTGGCGCTAACGCGCTGAAGGAAGGCGGGGTTCAAGAGGTGTATGCCTGCTGTACACACCCCGTGTTGTCCGGACCGGCGATGGAACGGTTGGAAAACTCTCCGCTGAAGGAAGTTATCGTCACGGATACGATTCCGATCACGCATCCGAATCCGACGAGCAAGCTTAAGGTGCTGTCTGTCGCTCCGCTGATGGGCGAAGCGATCATCCGCGTGCACGAGGAGCTGTCGATCAGCAAGCTGTTCGAAATCGAATAATAAGGGTCACTGCCACAGCAGGGGTTGCGTCCTCCCAAACGGGGAACGTAACCCCTATCGGTGTATTGGCGTTGTTAATTGGTGAAAAAGGTGCTGTGCGTGCTCGTTTGATCCTACGATCGCTGTTGTTCGCGGATTTCTTGAATTGGACTAAATTCAGAAGTTGTAGAAATCCGCTCACAAAGGCGAACGCTCCGCTTATTCGGATTCAAACGGCCCGCTCCGCAAATTTTTGCGATATGAGTAAATCCATACCGGGGGCGATCCTGGCCGCAACCCCTAATGCGGCAGTGGTGGGGGAAGGCAGGGACGACGGGATCGATGACACTCCCCGTCGGGGAATACAAATTAACTGGAATTTCTACTGTTAATTTAGGCGGAATCGGGAGTGTTGGGCGATTTAACGGTAGGTTTTACCGTTAGTTGCTCGAACAGCGGATCCACGTCGAAATTAACGGTACATTTTCCAGTTAATCCGATTGAGAGGTTAGTTAGTTTAACGAAGAATCAAGCACCAGCGGCGGTTTTGAGCTACATCAGAGCGGAGGAACGCCACAGTAACAAACATAACTTGGAGGTACATGTCCCATGAAGTGGATCGTAGGGCTCGGCAATCCGGGAGCCCAATATGAGAAAACCCGGCATAATATCGGCTTTATGGCCGTGGATGAATTGGCGCGTCGGCATGGCATCGAGATCAAGCAGAGCAAATGCAAGGCTTTGATCGGGGAGGGGATGCTGCCGGGCGGCAAAGTTGTGCTGATCAAGCCGATGACCTACATGAATCTATCCGGCGAAGCGGTGCGCGCTTATATGGATTACTATAAGGCGTCGATTGATGACATGATCGTGGTGTACGACGACTTGGATACCGATCTGGGGCGAAACCGGTTGAGATATCAAGGTAGCGCTGGCGGACATAACGGCATCAAGTCGATCATTCAACATACCGGGACACAGACGTTTAACCGAATTCGGATGGGGATTTCCCGGCCGGAGCCAGGTTTTGCGGTGGTTGATTATGTGCTGTCGGGTTTCGCCAAGAAAGATAAGCCGCTGCTCGATCAGTCCATTCAAGCGGCATGCGATGCATTGGAATACAGCATGGATCATACGTTTGAACAAACGATGGCTAAGTTTAACGGTTAAGGTTTATAGCAAGGCCGATAGGCTAAAAGCCAAACGCCCGGGGCATACTGGAGACATAAAGAATCTTCAGGAGGCATAAAGATGGCTATAAACTACGTTTGCAAGCACTGCCGAACGGTGATTGGTAGAATTGAATCGCCTCAAGTGACGGAAGCCCAGTTAGGCTTTCATTCCTTGACCCCCGATGAGCGGAGAGATATAATAGCGTATGATTCAAACGGCGAAATGACGGTCCGGGTGACCTGCGATTATTGCAGGGAAGCGCTCGACCATAACCCAGAGCTGATGTTGCTTGCGAATCCTTTGCAATAGCCCGCAAGCCTCCAGCAACAATGGACAAATTCACCGGAATGCACGGTTATAGAGCCTTGGCACGTTTGCTGAGGCTCCTTTTTGGTTCGGGTAAGGAGGACTTACCCTTTTCGTCTAGACATCCATTTTCTATCCATCAGCAGTAAGAGAGGTGCCTCATTTGCTACAAGCACTTATTCAAGCTTTTTCACGCGATACCGATTTTGCATCGACGGTAGCGGGCGTGAACTCGGGCATGAAGGAGCAGCTCATCTCCGGCTTGTCGGGTTCGTCCAGACAAGTGATGCTGGCCGCGTTGCATCAAGATACGGACCGGCCGCTGCTCGTCGTGACCCACAATATGTTTGCCGCACAGAAAATATATGAAGATTTACAGGAAGCGCTATCACCGGATCAGGTGCTGTTGTATCCGGCGAATGAATTGGTTGCCGCCGAATCGGCCGTATCCAGTCCGGAAACGCTGGCACAACGGATCGAGGTGCTGCTGCAATGTTCTCGGGGATTCCGGGGCGTCGTGGTGGTGCCTTATTCCGGCATTCGCCGCTTTATCCCAACGCCGGAGGCTATGTCCGGAGCGGGACTGACGGTGAAGCTTGGGGGCACGCTAGAGCTGGAGCATTTCCTCACCCAAATGGTCGAGCTGGGTTACGAGCGGGTCGAGCGGGTGGAATCCCGCGGCGAGATGAGCCTGCGCGGAGGAATCATCGACTTTTATCCGCTGACCGCTTCCACGGCTTACCGGGTGGAGTTGTTTGACGACGAAGTCGATTCGATTCGGACCTTTGATCCAGCCGATCAGCGGTCCGTGGACCAGATCAAAGAAGTGTTCATCCCGCCTTGCAAGGAGCTGATCGCTTCTAAGGAACGGCTGGAGCAGGCAGCGCAGGCCGTGTCCGAGAAGCTGGAGATTCAGCTGGACAAGATGACCGATCGTCAGGCCAAAAACCGGCTGCGCGAAGAGCTGTTCAAAGAAATGGAAATGCTGCGCGAGCATGTTTATTTTTCAGAAATCTATAAATATATTTCCTTGATTTATCCGGAGAGAAAAACGCTATACGACTACATGCCGAAGGATACGTTGCTTCTGCTCGACGAACCGGCGAGGCTCTTGGAGACAGCCAAGCAACTCGAACGCGATGAAGCGGAGTGGAATTTGCACCTGTTCCAGAACGGGAAGAGTCTTCCCGATCTGCCGCTGGCGGTGGACGTGGATCATCTGATCTACCACCGTCCGTTCCAGACGTTGTTTATGTCGTTGTTCTTGCGCCAAGTGCCGCATTCTCAACCGCAGAACATCGTGAACTTCGTAACGCGGGCGATGCAGGATTTTCATGGGCAAATGAACGTCCTGAAGGCGGAGATGGAGCGTTGGAAAAAAAGCGGCGCCCACGTCATCATGCTGGCCAGCACGGAGGAACGCATGGATCGCATGCGGCGGGTGCTGCAGGATTACGGGATTGATGAGCCATCGTTGTTGCAGGGCAACCTGCAGTCCGGTTTTGAACTGCCGTCCGCACATCTTGTCGTCATTACGGAAGGCGAGATGTTCTCCCAGAAACAACGTAAAGCGCGCCGTGTCGGCAAGAGTATGGACAATGCCGAACGGATCAAGAGCTATACCGAGCTGAAGGTCGGCGATTACGTCGTCCACCAGAATCACGGGATCGGTAAATACATGGGGATCGGAACGCTGGAAGTTGGCGGGATCCACAAGGATTATATGCATATCCTATATGCCGGCGGGGATAAGCTGTCGGTGCCGATCGAACAGATTGACATGATTCAGAAATACGTCGGTTCCGAGGATAAGGAGCCGAAGATTTACAAGCTGGGCGGCAACGAATGGACCCGCGTGAAAAACAAGGTCCGTTCCTCGGTACAAGACATTGCCGACGATTTGATCAAGCTGTACGCCGAACGGCAAGCCGCGCCGGGGTATGCCTTCGAGAAGGACACTCCCGAGCAGCAGGAATTCGAGGGGATGTTCCCGTACGAGGAAACCCCGGATCAGCTGCGGGCGATCGAGGAGATCAAGAAGGATATGGAGCAGAGCCGTCCGATGGACCGTCTGCTCTGCGGCGACGTAGGTTATGGCAAAACGGAAGTCGCGATCCGTGCGGCCTTCAAGTCGGCAATTGAGGGCAAGCAGGTTGCGGTGCTGGTGCCGACAACGATTTTGGCGCAGCAGCATTACGAGACATTCCGGGAGCGTTTTGCCGGATACCCGATTAACATTCAGACGTTAAGCCGTTTCCGCAGCCGCAAAGAGCAGAACGAAACGATCAAAGGCGTTCGCCAAGGGACAGTGGACGTCGTCATCGGGACCCACCGGATTCTGTCGCAGGATCTGGTCTTTAAGGATTTGGGCCTGTTGATCGTCGACGAAGAGCAGCGGTTCGGCGTGACGCATAAAGAGAAGCTGAAGAAGCTAAAAACGAACGTCGACGTGTTGACGTTAACAGCGACGCCAATTCCGCGGACCTTGCATATGTCGATGCTGGGCGTACGGGACCTGTCGGTCATTGAAACGCCGCCGGAAAATCGCTTCCCGGTGCAGACGTATGTCGTCGAACACAGCCAGTCGCTGGTGCGTGAAGCGATCGAACGGGAAATGGCGCGGGGAGGACAGATCTACTACCTGTATAATCGCGTTCAAGGCATTCAGGAAATGGCCTCGCAAATTTCCATGCTTGTACCTGATGCGCGGGTTGGGATCGGGCACGGCCAAATGTCGGAGCAGGAGCTGGAGAAGACCATTCTCGATTTCCTTGACGGCGAATACGACGTCTTGGTCAGCACCAGCATCATCGAGACCGGCGTGGACATTCCAAACGTCAACACGTTAATCGTTCACGATGCCGATAAAATGGGCTTGTCCCAGCTGTATCAGCTGCGCGGCCGTGTTGGTCGGTCCAACCGGATCGCCTACGCGTATTTCACGTATCAGCGCGACAAGTCCCTGACCGAGGTAGCCGAAAAGCGGCTGCAATCGATCAAGGAATTCACCGAGCTGGGTTCCGGCTTTAAGATCGCCATGCGCGACTTGGCCATCCGCGGCGCGGGGAATTTGCTTGGTGCGGAGCAACACGGCTTCATTGCTTCCGTCGGCTTCGATCTGTATTCGCAGATGTTGGCTGAGGAAATCCAGAAACGTAAAATCTCCATGCTTGGCGAGACCGTGCCAGCCGAAGCGACCTGGAATACGACGATCGATCTGGGTATCGACGCGTATTTGCCGTCGGATTACATTTACGATAGTATTCAGAAGATCGAAATTTACAAGAAAACCGCTTCCGCTTCCTCATTTGAGGACGTGTCCGAGCTGGAGGACGAGCTGCTGGACCGCTTCGGCGAACTGCCGGAGGCCGTGCAAAATCTCCTAGCCGTCGCCCGTGTCAAACTGTATGGTAAGCAATATGGCATCGAATCGATGACGCTGCGGGGGGAAGAAGTGACGATCAAGTTCTATGAAGGACGGGAAAAGGTCGTTGTTCCGAACAAGCTCGCGGAAGTTGGCAATCTATTCGGAAGACGTGTACAATTTAGTCAAGGATCCGTGATGCTTATCCGGATAAAAACCAAGGGAATGGACGACAAAGAGTTGATGGGCTTGCTGGAGCAGTTTCTCGGAGCCCTGAAGGATGCGTTCAAAGCGAAAGGGGAACTACAGGATGTTTCAAAGTAAAAGGCGCTCATGGAGAATGCTGCTGATTGCTCTCGTAGCGGTATTGGCTCTCTCCGTCATGGCAGGATGCGGTAAGAAAGAAGCAAGCTCGGGAGGGAAAGATACGAGTAAGGTTATCGCTACGTACGAAGGCGGCGAAATCACGGAGAACGAATTTGACCGCGAGCAGCGGATCGTGTTAGCGCTCCAGCCACAAATGGAACAATTCATGCAAATGGAGGATTTCCGTCAGTATTTGATCAAGCAGGAAATCGCCTATGAATACCTCGAAACCAAAGCCGACGACAAGACCAAGGAAGCCGGCAAGAAAAAGGCGGAAGAGCAGTTCGATCAGATGAAGAAATCGAACGGCGAAGACAGCTTCAAACAAATGCTGGACGCTCAGAAGATTACCGAAGCCGACTTCAAGAACTACATGGTACGGATCTATACCGTGATGGAAGGCGAACGGCAGAAGATCACCGAAGACGATGTGAAGAAGGAGTTTGAAGCGACGAAACAGGATTATACGACGGCATCGGTTCGTCATATCCTGATCAACTTCACCGATCCGGACGGCAAAGAGCGCACTTCCGAGGATACGCTGAAGCTGGCGAAGGAAGTCAAAGCGAAACTGGACAAGGGTGAGGACTTCGCGGCCTTGGCCAAACAGTATTCCGAAGACCCAGGCTCCAAGGACAACGGCGGTTTGTACGAAAATGTGGAGGTCAGCAATTGGGTTGAAGCCTTTAAGCAAGCGGCCTTGACTCAACCACTTAACCAAATCGGCGAACCGGTGGAGACCGAATACGGTTACCACATTATTCGCGTGGAAGCTCGGACCGAGAAGAAATACGAGGATTTGACCCAAGAACAGAAGGACATGATCCAAACGACACTCGCTTCGAATAAATTGGACGAGTTCATGTCGGGCGATCTGGAGAAGAAGATCATCAAGAAGATCGAATTGCCTAAAGTGGAAACCAGCACCGGTGAAAACGGCACGAATGCAGGAACCAATGCAGGCAATGGAACGAATGCAGGGACCGACGCAGGTAAAAATGCCGGTACCGAGGGTTCCGGCAACGCCGGAACGAGCGGCAATGGCGCTACCAACGACGCTGGCACCAACGGCGGCAATACGAGCAAATAAGCAAGACAAGGAAGCAACGCGGAGGAAATCGCGTTGCTTTTTTGTGCGGGCTTTTTTACCTATACACGGACCTTCGTTTAAAATCATGGTTCATTATGATGAATAAGGTGTTCGCCCGGGATGAATACTATGGTCATAATCACAGAACAAGCCATCCCTGTCCCCACCTTCGGCCGCTCGTTTTGGCGAAGCTTATGGCGCATACATCTGTGTAAGCTGCAGATTACGTATAAAGTCCGATTAGGTGAAGCTTAAAGTAATTCAGCCGTAGTTTAAAACTTCTAAGAAAGCGGGGCATCAAGTGAAATGAAAGCTACTGGTATTGTACGCCGTATCGATGATCTGGGCCGTGTTGTTATTCCTAAGGAAATTCGCCGCACCTTGCGGATTCGGGAGGGAGATCCCCTCGAAATTTTTGTGGACCGGGATGGAGAAGTGATTCTGAAGAAATACTCGCCGATCGGCGAATTGGGCGATTTTGCGAAGGAGTATGCGGAGTCGTTGTATGAGAGCACCGGTCATATTACCTTGATTTCGGATCGGGACACGATCATTGCCGTTGCAGGAGCTTCCAAGAAGGAATACCTGGAGAAGCAAATCAGCATGCTGCTGGAGGGCAGCATGGACGGGCGGAAGATCATCATGGAGACCGAATCGGGGTCTTATGAGATGATTAAGGATCATCCGGAAAACATCTCCTCGTTCGTGATCGCACCGATTATTGCCGGCGGGGACCCGATCGGGACGGTGGTTCTGGTCAACAAGGATGATGCGGTCAAAATGTCCGATTTGGAATCGAAAATGTCCGAGACCGCAGCTGGTTTTCTGGCAAAACAGATGGAGCAATAGAACCATAAATATCAATTATGGCGCATGGAGGAACTTACACACACCCGCTGTTTGGGGCGGACTTGATCCGTTCGAAGCTTACGAGGGATGTGTAAGTTTTTTGCGTTTCGCCCGGGGAGAAATGGCGGCAACCCCCCGTTTCGTCTTATAATGGAACCTGTTAGCTTATTGATGAAGCAAAGTAGGTTGCCATGATGGAAACGAAGGAAAATCTGCCCTCGAAGCTGCTGAGGGGAGCGGCCATATTGAGCGCGGCAGCTTTGATCACCAAGTTGCTGGGGATGCTGCAGAAGATCCCGCTGCAAAATATCGGGGGAGACGGCGTATTTGGCATTTATAATACGGTATATCCTTTTTATACACTATTGATTACGCTCACGACATCCGGCTTTCAGGCAGCGATTGCCAAGTTCGTCGCGGAACGACAAGCCCCGGGGTTGGAAAGGGAGCAAGGTGAGGTACTGCGGATTGCGGCGGTCATGATGGCGGTTTTGGGGTTCGCTTTTGCGCTGTTGCTCTATTTCGGGGCGCCGATCCTGGCGCAGTTGATCGGCAGTCGCCTGCTTGTTCCGGCCTTTCGCGGGGCGGCGCCGGCGCTGCTGCTTGTCCCGGTGGCTGCGGCGCTGCGGGGGTATTTTCAAGGCCACCAGAATATGACGCCGACGGCGGCCTCCCAGGTGATCGAGCAGGCCGTCCGAGTAACGGTCATGATCGTGCTGCTGTTGGGGTTAAGCCGATGGGGAGCCGGAGAGCCGGAACTGGCCGGCGGGGCGCTCATCGGCTCCTCGGCCGGTGCGGCCGCCGGGTTGGCGGTCATGCTGCTGTATTGGCGGAGGGCTTCTACTCGCCCAGTAATGGGCTTGCGCAAAGACGCTCTATCGCCGAAACGGGACGGGGCGCTGTTAGCCGATGGGAGTCGGATGTCGTCGCGATTAGGACATCGAAGAAAGCTTGTGTCCACGCTGTTAAAATATGCGCTTCCGATCAGCCTCGCTTCGCTGGCGGTTCCGCTGATTAGCCTGGTGGATACATTCACGTTGCCGCGGCTGCTCTCCGCCCACGGGGAGGAATTGCGAATCATGGCCCAGGTAGGCATCTACAACCGGGGTATCCCGTTGGTTCAGCTGGTCACGATGTTGGCGACATCGCTGTCGGTGTTGTTTATCCCGGCGATGGCTGAGCTGCAGATGAACGGGGACGCCGGGGCGATTCGGCGTCAGGTACAGGTGGCCTTGCGCTGGTTCTGGTTGATCGGCCTGGCGGCCTCACTGGGCTTGGCTCTGCTGGCTACGCCGATCAACGTGATGCTGTACGAGGATGCGGCGGGGTCGGCCACCTTGGCTTGGGTGGCCTGGACGGCTGCGCCCGGCGCGCTGGTCGCCGTTACGAGCGCCCTGTTGCAGGGCCTCGGCCACGTGCGCGCCCCGGCGCTGCACCTGCTCGCTGCGGCATTGCTCAAGACCGCGTTAAACGCGGTGCTCGTGCCGCAGCTTGGCATCACCGGCGCGGCGATCGCCGGCGTCGCCGCCTACGGCGCGGCAGCGGCGCTGAACACCGCGCTGCTGCTGCGCCGGGTCCAGCTGCGTCCGCGCCTGCGGGACGCGGTGCTGCGCCCGGCGGCGGCCGCCCTGGCGATGGCCGCCGCGGTGCTGGCGCTGCGCCTCGCCGCCGCCGAGCTGCCTGCAGGCCGCGGGGTAGCCGCGGCCGTGAGCCTGCTCGGCGTGCTGCTGGGCGCAGCCGTGTTCGCCGCAGCCGTGCTGCGCACGCGGCTGCTTAGCGCGGCAGAGCTGGGCGCCCTGCCGCGGGTGGGCCCGAAGCTGCTGGCGCTGCTTCGGAAGCTGCGGCTGCTGCCGTAGCATGGCTTGGCAGCCGCCACGCTCGGCCCGGCCCGATGATTGGCTTCTCAATTTCTATTTCGACCCAGGCAGTGATATAGTAAGAGGTAGCTTTCAAAGGTCTTTCGGGTCCGCTAGCCTACAAGTGAGCGGATCGATCGGCAAGTAGAACGGACAGGGAGTGAGCAACACCATGAGCGCAACCATTACGGTGGTCGGCCTCGGCTCGGGGGATCCCGACCGGCTGACCTTGGGCAGCCTGAAGCGGCTGCAGGAGGCGGGAGAACGTTACGTCCGAACGAAGGATCATCCGGTCGTGGATTGGCTGGAGCAAACGGGCGTCGGCTTTGCTTCGTTCGATGAGGTTTATGAAGCGAAGGACGATTTTCCCTCCGTATACGAGGAGATTGTTACCCGGCTTTTAGCACGGGCCGAAGCAGGTGGAGATGGGGAGAAGATTATATACGCCGTCCCCGGACATCCGCTGGTCGCCGAAGCGACGGTCAAGCTGCTGCGGGAGCGCTGCCCAGAGAGGGGCATCCCACTCGACATTATTGGCGGAGAGAGCTTCTTGGACGAGGCGTTCGTTCGCCTTGGTTTTGATCCGATCGAGGGCTTTCTGCTGTTGGATGCCTCGGAGGTGGGCGGGGCGGCGATTGATCCTAGACGGCATACGTTGATCGGGCAAGTTTATGACCAGTTGACCGCTTCGGAAGTGAAGCTGGGGCTGATGGAGCTGCTGCCCGACGATTATCCGGTGGTCGTGGGACATGCCCTTGGCGTCGCAGATCAGGAGCGAATTGAGCGGGTGCCGCTATTTGAGTTAGACCGAATCGACGGCTACGGTAATCTGTCACTCGTTTACGTGCCTGCCAGCGAGGATGAATCCTTGCGCATCCGCAGCTTTCAGCGGCTTCATGAAATCGTGTCGATTCTGCGCAGCCCGGGGGGATGTCCGTGGGACCGCGAGCAGACGCATGAATCGATCCGCAAGAACCTTATCGAAGAAACCTACGAAGTGCTGGAGACGATCGACGACGACGATCCCGACCATATGCGTGAGGAGCTCGGCGATCTGCTGCTGCAAATCATGCTCCACTCCCAGATGGAGGAGGAGACCGGCGCATTTACGGTGTATGACGTTATCCAGGAGCTGAATGAGAAGCTGATATACCGTCATCCGCACGTGTTCGGCAATTTGAGCGCGGAGGACGCCGAGGCGGCGCTGAACAACTGGGAAGCGATGAAAGCCGAGGAGAAGAAGCGCAAAGGTATCGAACCCGAACGCCAATCGGCGATCAGCGGGGTACCGCGGGATTTGCCGGCTTTGATGAAGGCGTACAAGCTCCAGAAAAAGGCGGCCAAGGCCGGTTTCGACTGGGAGGACATCGACGGCGTCTGGTCCAAGCTGGAGGAGGAAATCCACGAGCTGAAAGAGGCCATTGCGCAAAAGCAAGATCCTGAGTCGCAAGAGCTGGAGCTGGGTGACGTGTTGTTTTCGGTCGTGAATGCCGCCCGTTACATCGGGGCCGACCCGGAGCAAGCCCTAACTCGAACAATTCGCAAATTCACATCGCGCTTCCATTACGTTGAGGAACGGCTTCGCGAACTGGGGAAAACCCCCGGCGACAGCACGTTAGCAGAAATGGACGTTTTATGGGATGAGGCTAAGTCGAAAGAACGGGAATGATGGGAGAAAAGGCCTAAATTTCGGTTTTTTTGCGAAAAAAACAAAAAAAAAGTTCCAAGCAGTGCAGGATTTTTAAAATCAAGCAAGAATACTCATACAAAGATAACCATCTGGCCCTGGACAGGCCTAGTGCCTGTAGTGCCAAGGTATCACCTATTTCTTTTATTATTGGGAGGCATTATTAATGAACAAGACAGATCTGATCAACAACATTTCCAGCAAAAGCGGTTTGACAAAAAAAGACGTTGAATCCGTATTGAACGGTTTCCTCGGTGAAATTACCGATGCCCTTGCTGGCGGCGACAAAGTACAATTGATCGGCTTCGGTACGTTCGAAACTCGTAAACGCTCCGGTCGTACGGGCCGCAACCCGCAAACCGGCAAAACGATCGAAATCCCGGCTTCCAATGTTCCAGCATTCAAAGCGGGTAACAAACTTAAAGAAGCTGTAAAATAATGCGTCTTGATAAATTCCTGAAGGTATCGCGGTTAATTAAGCGGCGCACGGTGGCCAAGGACGTCTCCGAACAAGGCAGAGTCCTCATTAATGGGCGCGAATCCAAGCCGAGCAGTACCGTTAAAGTTGGCGACGAAATCACGGTTCAATTCGGCCAGAAGCTGGTGACCGTGCGCGTTGAACGACTTGTCGAAACGACTCGTAAGGATGAAGCTGCGACCATGTATACCTTAATCAAGGAAGAGCCGATCGCGAAGGATACCGGTCTGGACTGGTCCTGAAATAGCGAAGCTCAGAGCATGTTCCGTTAACTCGGGACATGCTTTTTTTATCTCCGACTAGGTTGTAAAAAATATCCTAGCTAAACTGTGAAATCGTGGTAATATATTAAATACACATTTACTAACGTTTTCGATTAAGCACACCTGCTTCTTAGAAAACACCTCTGATCAACCTCATGTCGAAATTCAACGACGCTGCAACCGTAGCACGCATCTACGAACCGAAATCACACCCATCGATCAAACAACAGTCGAACTAACGATCCTATTCATTGTACGGAACAAAGTATGAAGCAACAAACGAACCCAACGACATGCCCATTTCTTCGCTCAGACTGCAGCTTTATCCTGAAACCGGGGTGATCTTATTCGCGAACATTAATTAAAACGCTTACAAAGTGAAAATATTCACAATTACTTCATTCATCATTTTTCATGACAGCCATAGGGTATACAAAGGTCCATAATCCAGTTTATCCAAAAGGGATGATCGACTGATGAAACAGCTTGTGCACAAGCTCTATGCCCGGAGAGAGCTCTCCAAGGATGAGCTCGTCTATTTGCTGGGGCATATGGATGTCGAAACCCGCGGGGAGCTCTTCCGATTTGCTCGTCTGAGACGGGAAGAGGCTTACGGGAACAAGGTGTACATGCGCGGCTTGATCGAATTTTCGAGCTACTGCCGGCAGAACTGCTTGTATTGCGGGTTGCGGGCCGGCAATCGCGACGCTGAGCGTTACCGGCTCAGTCCCGAGGAAATACTCGAATGCTGCCGGGAAGGGTATGGGCTGGGTTTCCGCACATTTGTGCTCCAAAGCGGCGAGGACCCCTGGTATACGGCCGATCTGCTGGCTGCCTTAATCCGGGAGATCAAATCGGAGTTTCCGGATGCGGCTATCACCTTGTCGATTGGCGAACGGGAGGAGGAAACCTACCGTTTGCTGTATGAAGCGGGGGCGGATCGCTTTTTGATGCGTCACGAAACCGCTTCCCGAAGGCTATATCAATTTCTGCATCCATCCATGTCTTTTGATCACCGGCGCAAGTGCCTAGAGACGCTGCAGTCGATCGGTTATCAGGTGGGTGCAGGGTTCATGGTCGGGCTGCCCGGCCAAACCGCGGAGGATTTAGCGGAGGACATGAATTATCTGAAGACGTTAAATCCGGATATGATCGGCATCGGGCCGTTTATTCCTCATGATCGGACCCCGCTTGGTGAGGCGAAAGCTGGATCTTTGGAGGATACGCTGATCATGGTGGCCCTAACTCGCCTATTCATTCCCGATGCTTTAATTCCCGCAACGACCGCACTCGGCACGTTAAACCCCGAAGGCAGAGAATTGGCGCTGAAGGTTGGGGCTAATGTGGTCATGCCTAACCTGTCCCCTGTCTTCGTTCGCCAGAAATATGCCCTGTACAACAACAAAATCTGTACGGGAGACGAATCTGCGCAATGCAGGCACTGCCTTGAGCTCCGGATTGGAGCCGCGGGATTCTCCGTAGATATGGGAAGGGGGGACAGCCTGAAGGCGGCAGGTACGCGCCGCCATGCATAATATGCGCATTTGTGGGCGGATTGACCGAACAAGAGATTTCTTTCGCTATTATTCGTGAAATATTTCACAACTAAACGTAGAGGAGACATGGCGAATGAGCATATTGACCAAAACGAACGAGCTTGGATTTTTTGAAATTCGGCTGGAATCCATCGGTGGGCTCGGAGCTAACCTGGCTGGGAAGATGCTGGCGGAATCCGGGGTACTGGGACTCGGCTTAAACGGGGCAAACTTCTCGTCTTATGGTTCGGAGAAGAAAGGTTCTCCCGTGAAGAGCTTCGTCCGTTTATGTGAACCGGATGTAGAGATTCACGATCACAGCCCGATTGAGGAGCCGGACGTAATCGGTGTCTTCCACGAAGCGTTGCATAAGACAGTGAATGTCTTAAGCGGCCTGAAACCGGACGGGATTGTGTTGGTAAACTCGACCCGTGATTTCGAGGAGATTCGGCGTGACCTGAAGTTCCCTTATGGGACGTTGGCTGTTGTCGACGCAATGGGCATCGCTATTGACGAGCATACGAAGGTGAACACCTCGATGCTGGGGGCGTTGTTCCGGATTTGCGATTTTCTCGACCCGGATTCCATGCGCGAAGTGATCCGACATACGTTCCAGAAAAAATATCCGCACCTGGTGGAGCCCAATCTGCGTACGTTCGACCGGGGCTATCAAGAGGTGCGTTTCCAGACGATCGCGCCGCCCGAAGGCGCGACGGGAATGCGCTTCGAGCGGCCGCAGCCGTTGCTCGGCTACGAGACGCAAGCGCCTGGCGGCGTGATTCGCGCGCAGGGTAACAGCCTATTGAAGGATTTGAGCGGTTCTCGACAGGGCTTTCTGCCGGAACTGAACCTGGAGAGCTGCATTCATTGCGCCAACTGTGACACGGTTTGCCCGGATCTGTGCTTCGTATGGGAATCCGGGGAGGACAAGAAGGGGCGGCCGCAGATGTTTTTGCGCGGGATTGATTATCAGTACTGCAAAGGCTGTTTGAAATGCGTGGAGATCTGTCCGACGGGTTCGCTTAGCGTGCGCCGTGAGGAAGCCGGGTATGCCGAAGACCACCGCGTGCCGCATGTATTCCAATAGAGGTAGTTGAAACCTTTATTAAAAGAACTCGCAGAAGAGCCTAAAGGAGGACTTTATCGATGTCTATAACCGAAGAGAAAGTCACAAATATAACGCTGGCAGAACAAACGACAGCCTTCGAATCGGGCAATGAGGCGGCGGCGATGGCGGCGGCTCAGATCAATTACCATGTGATGGGGTATTTTCCGATTACGCCGTCCACGGAGATCGCGCAGATTCTGGATCAGAAGAAGGCGCAAGGCTTGCATGACATCAAACTGATTGCGGCGGACGGGGAGCATGGGTCGGCGGGGATCTGTTACGGGGCGGCGCTCAGCGGAGCCCGGGTTGTCAATGCTACCAGTGCCAACGGGTTCATGTACATGATCGAACAGCTGCCGGTGCAGTCCGGTACACGGTTCCCGATGGTGTTGAACTTGGTCACGCGCGCGATCAGCGGTCCGCTCGATATTCGCGGCGACCACTCCGATTTGTATTACGCGCTGAATACCGGTTGGCTGATTCTGACGGCGAGTACGCCGCAAGCCGCGTACGACATGAACATTATGGCGCTGAAATGGTCAGAGCATCCGGAGGTGCGGCTGCCCGTGATCGTTGCCTATGACGGGTTCTTTACGTCCCATCAGAAACGGAGACTGAGTTATTTCAAAGATGCTAAAGCGGTCCGGGCCTTTGTGGGCGAAACGCCGCCGACCGGCTTCGATACCGTGGCTGACCCGTCGCAGCCGATAACGGTCGGCGCGCATATGAATGGCGATGACCTGCTGAATAATCACTACCAGTTGCACCTGGCACATGAGCGAGCCGGCGAAGTGTATCAACAAATCGCCGCTGAATATAAGGCCCTTTCGGGGCGCGAATACACCGTGCTCGATTTGTATCGGATGGAGGATGCGGAGGTCGCCTTGTTCCTGTTGAATTCCGCGGCGGAAACGGCCAAAACGATCGTTGATAAGCTGCGGGCGCAGGGAGTTAAGGCGGGGATCATCCGGCCGAACGTCATCCGACCCTTCCCGGCGGAGGAAATCCGGAATGCATTGCGCGGTGTAAAAGCGCTGTTAGTAGGAGAACGCGCCGATTCCTACGGTGGCAAAGGCGGCAATATGACGCATGAGATCCGCTCCGCGCTGAAGCTGGATCCGGCGAACCCAACGATCGTCTTATCCCGCGTGTTTGGGCTGGGGGGCAAAGACTTCTATCCAGACGAAGCCGAAGCGTTCTTTGATTTGGCTATCGAGGCGATGAACCAAGGCAAGGCTGCAGTGCCTTTCGATTACTTCGGACAGGTGCCCGGCGATCCGATCCACGAGCTTAGACCGCTGTTGACCCCGCAGCACGGGGATGCCTTTAACAGCGGGTTGATTCAGGTGACGCCGGATGAGGCGACCGGCAAGCTGAAGGTGAAGCTGCCGCCGCTTCGCAGCCTGACGGCGAAGCCGAAGCGTCTGGCTCCAGGCCACGGTGCTTGTCCGGGCTGCAGCGCGATTTCTTCGCTGGAGCTATTTTACAAAGGCATTGAAGGGGATGTCGTCACGTTATTCCAAACCGGATGCTCGTACGTCGTTACGGCCGGGTACCCTTACACCTCGCATAAGCAAACGTTCATCCACAACCTATTCCAGAACGGAGCCGCGACCGTAGCTGGAGTCGTCGAGGCGTTCTGGGAGCGGAAGCGGCGCGGCGAGATCGACGTCTCGGACAACGTCACCTTCATCATGGTGACCGGCGACGGCGGGATGGATATCGGGATGGGGCCGGCGATCGGTTCGGCGCTGCGGAACCATAAGATGATCATTTTGGAATACGACAATGAAGGGTATATGAATACCGGCTCCCAGCTTTCCTACTCCACGCCGCTGGGCCATCAGACCAGCACGTCCGGCGTAGGCAAGACGCAGAAAGGGAAAGCGTTCCACCACAAGGATACGCCGCAGATCATGGCAGCGACGAACATTCCTTACGTGTTCACCGGGGCGGAAGCCTTCCCGCAGGACTTGATCACGAAGGCAGCCAAGGCACAGTGGTATGCGCAACATGAAGGCTTAGTGTACGGGAAGGTGCTTAGCACTTGTCCGTTGAACTGGCGGTCTGAGGATCAACTCGGCACGAAAATCCTCAAGACGGCGGTAGATTCCTGCTTTTTCCCGCTCTATGAAATTGAGCATGGCGTCACGAATATCACCTACAATCCGGAAGCGAAGAACAATCGGATTTCGCCGCAGGAATGGCTGAAGCTGATGGGCAAGACGAAGCACATGCTGAAGGAAGAGGAACTGCTGGAAGCGTTCGAGGAGGAAGTCAATCGGCGCTGGGATCGGCTGAAACTGAAGCACGAAAGTCCGCTGCTCTAGGAAGAACTGCCGGATGATGAAGGGAGAGGATGCAAATATGGAAGAGACTTGCCATTGCGAGGGAGAGCAGGAGCGGCTGCGCCGGGTCGGGGAAATCGTCGATCAGTTCCGCTTGCTGCCAGGCGCGTTGATCCCAGTGTTGCACGAAATTCAAGATTTGTACGGCTACCTGCCGGAAGAGGCGCTGCAAATCGTTTCCCGGGAGCTGGGAATGCCGATGGCTGAAATCTACGGGGTAGCGACGTTTTATTCGTTTTTCTCGCTGGAGCCGAAGGGGGAGCATGTGATCCGGGTCTGCATGGGGACGGCTTGTTACATTAAGGGTGCCCAAGGTGTGCTGGATCGCCTCAGCCAGGAGCTGAACGTTCCTGTGCAGGGGACGACGGCGGACGGGAAATTTACGCTGGATGCCACCCGCTGCCTGGGGGCTTGCGGTTTGGCGCCGGTGATGACGATCGGCGAGAAAGTGCATGGCCGGCTGACGCCAAACGAAATACCGAAGATTCTGAAGCCGATGCGCACGCCTGCGGAGACGCATTAGAAGGGAGGGTGGAACGATGAAAACGTTGTTGGATCTCGAGAGTATCCGTACGGCGCAGTTAAGTCGGCTGGTCCGCCGAAAACTGGGTAAGAGCGGGGCCGGGGATGGGGGCGTTGCTGAGCGGTCCGTCATGATCTGCGGCGGCACGGGATGCACCTCTTCGGACTCCATGCTGATCGCGGACGCGTTTGAGCAAGCCGTGACCAGCCAAGGAATTCAGGACAAGATCGATATCGTAAGAACCGGCTGCTTTGGGTTATGCGAGCTGGGGCCGGTCGTGATCATTTACCCGGAGGAGGTGTTCTACAGCCGGGTGAAGGTGAAGGACGTGGCGGAGATCGTCGATGAGCACCTGCTTCAGGGCAAAATTGTCGAACACCTCGTCTATCAGCAGTCGCTGGAAGATGGGCGAATCAAGCCGCTGCATGAAGTCGACTTCTTCCGCAAGCAGCAGCGGATCGCTTTGCGCAACTGCGGCACGATCGATCCGGAGGATATCGACGAATATATCGCCATGAATGGGTACAAGGCGCTTCATAACGTTCTGACGACCATGGATCCGGCGGAGGTCGTGGCCGAGGTGAAGGAAGCAGGCCTCCGCGGGCGCGGCGGCGGCGGGTTCCCGACCGGGGTCAAGTGGGAGACGGCGGCGAAGCAGCGGACGGGGCAAAAATATATGATTTGCAACGCCGACGAAGGCGATCCAGGCGCGTTCATGGACCGCTCGATCTTGGAGGGCGACCCGCACTCCGTGCTGGAAGGCATGGCGATCGCCGGCTATGCGATCGGGGCAAACCACGGCTTCATCTACTTGCGGGCGGAATATCCGATCGCGGTGAAACGAGTGCAGGCGGCGATTAAACAGGCCCGCGATTACGGGCTGCTGGGCGAGGACTTGTTCGGCAGCGGTTTCTCCTTTGACATCAGCGTCCGCCTGGGAGCGGGGGCGTTCGTCTGCGGCGAAGAGACGGCGCTGATGAACTCCGTCGAAGGCAAGCGCGGCATGCCGAATCCGAAACCGCCGTTCCCGGCCGTCAGCGGGTTATGGGGCCAGCCGACGGTGATCAATAACGTGGAGACGCTCGCCAATGTGCCGATCATTTTGCTGGAAGGCGCTTCGTGGTATGGGAGCATCGGGACGGAAAAAAGCAAAGGCACCAAGGTTTTCGCCTTGGGCGGCAAGGTGGTCAACACCGGGCTGGTGGAGGTGCCGATGGGTATTACGCTGCGCGAGGTCATTTACGAAATCGGCGGCGGGATTCCCGGGGGCAAGGCGTTCAAAGCAGTGCAGACCGGCGGCCCTTCGGGCGGCTGCCTGACGAGCGAGCACCTCGACCGTCCGATCGATTACGATACGCTGCTGAGCTTGGGTTCGATGATGGGCTCGGGCGGTATGCTGGTGATGGACGAAGAGACGTGCATGGTCGACGTGGCCCGCTATTACCTCGACTTTACGCGCGATGAATCATGCGGCAAATGCGCGCCGTGCCGAATTGGTACCAAGCGCCTGCTGGAGATTTTGGAGAAAATCACGGAAGGTAAGGGCACGATGGAGGACCTGGATGTGCTGGAGGAGTTGTCCGAGCAGATCAAGGCGGCTTCGCTCTGCGGACTCGGCCAAACGGCGCCGAATCCGGTGTTGTCCACGCTGAAATATTTTCGCGACGAGTATATCGCCCATGTGGTCGACAAGAAATGCCCGTCCGGCGTTTGCCGCTCGCTGATTACGTATACGATCGATGCGGAGAAATGCAAAGGCTGCAGCCTCTGCGCACGGAAATGCCCGACGGGAGCGATTACCGGCAAGGTGAAGGAACCGCATACGATCGATCCGCTCGTCTGCATCAAGTGCGGAATCTGCTTTGACAGCTGCAAATTCGCTGCGATTTACAAGAGCTAAAGGGGGGAGAACTCTATGTTGGATACCGTGAAACTATGGATAGATGAGATGGAAACGGAAGTACCGAAGGGAACGACGGTGCTTCAGGCGGCTCGTGGATTAGGCATTCACATTCCTACCCTTTGCCATCTGCAGGGCATGAACCACCCGTCCAGCTGCCGCGTATGCCTGGTGGAGTCGGGCCCCCGCCTGATCGCTTCGTGTACGCTGGTGGCCGAGGACGGGATGCGGATTCGGACGAATTCGCCGCGGGTGCGCAAAGCCCGCAAAACAACGGTCGAGCTGATCCTGTCGGACCATAATCGGGAATGCACTTCCTGCTTGCGCAGCGGAACCTGCGAACTTCAGGAGGTGGCGAATCAGATTGGCGTGCGCGACGTGCGTTATTCAGGGAGTAAAGCGCGGTCGACGGTCGACCTCTCGTCACCGTCTATCGTGCGCGACACCTCGAAATGTCTGTTGTGCGGCCGCTGCGTCGCCGTCTGCAGCGAGGTACAGACCGTGGGGGCCATTGGGTTCATGAACCGTGGATTCGACACGGTCATTGGGCCAGCCTTGGGGCGCCCGATTGGCGAATCGGTCTGTGTCAATTGCGGGCAATGCATCATGGCTTGCCCGGTTGGCGCGCTGCAGGAACGGGAAAATGTGAGCGACGTCTGGCAAGCGATTGCCGATCCGCATAAATTCGTCGTTGTCCAAACCGCACCGGCGGTGCGCGTCGCCTTGGGCGAGGAATTCGGGATGCCGATCGGCACGCGCGTGACGGGGAAGATGGTTGCCGCGCTGCGACGGCTTGGCTTCAATAAGGTGTTTGATACTGATTTTGCCGCCGACTTAACGATCATGGAGGAAGGTACCGAGCTGATTCATCGATTGGCGACGGGGGAGAACCTGCCGCTGATGACGTCTTGCTGTCCAGGTTGGGTGAAGTTTGTGGAGCATAACTTCCCGGATATGCTGGAGAATTTATCGAGCTGCAAGTCGCCGCACGAGATGGAGGGGGCGATGATTAAGAGCTACTTCGCCCAAACGATGGGGATCAATCCGGGGAACATCGTCGTCGTGTCGATCATGCCGTGTACGGCGAAGAAGTTCGAAGGGCAGCGCGAGGAGCTGGCCAGCGAATCGTTGCAAGACGTTGATTACGTGCTGACGACGCGGGAGATCGCCCGGATGATCAAGGAAGCGGGGATTGACTTCGCCGGTTTGCGCGGCGAGACGTTCGACAATCCGTTTGGAGAAGCGTCGGGGGCCGGAGTGATCTTCGGCGCGACCGGCGGTGTGGCCGAGGCCGCGCTGCGAACGGTGTTCGAGCTGGTGGCCGGAGAAGAGCTGGATACGGTGGAATATACCTCCGTGCGGGGGATGGACGGCATCAAGGAGACGGTAGTTGAGCTGCCGGACGGACGCATGATCCGAACCGCCGTCGTGCACGGGCTCGGCAACGCCCGGAAGCTGATGGCGATGATCCAGTCCGGCCAGCGCCAATACGAGTTTATCGAGGTCATGGCTTGCCCGGGCGGCTGCATTTGCGGCGGCGGGCAGCCGATTGTAAGTGCCAGTCTGCGGGATACGCTGGATGTGAAGGCGGAACGAGCCAAGGCGATTTACGACGAGGACGAGGCTTCTACGATTCGCAAATCGCATAAGAACCCTTATATCCAGCAGATCTATCGCGAGTTTTTGGAGGAGCCGAACAGCCACAAGAGCCATCAATTCTTGCATACGCACTATTTGGTGCGCTCCCGCTATTAATTGTTAGTCGTTGGTTGTTAGCGTGGGGTGTTGTGTGCGTTGCGCGAGGGGTTGTCCAAACAGTCCCGAAGAGGTTTATGAGTGGATTAGGGCGCATCTTACAGGGAGGGATTAGGATGAGCAGGTCAGATCAATGGGAGCCGGCGGATTTCATCCGGGATGAAACGATCGTATCGGCGCTCGCTTACGGGTCGCAGCTGGCCCGCGACCGTAAGAAGGTGCTGGCTATTCTGGAACGTGCCCGGACCGCCAAAGGCATCACCGCGGCGGAAGCCGCCGTCCTGTTGAACGTGGAGGACGATGTGTTGCTGGAGGAGATTTACCATGCGGCACGCGAGGTGAAGGAACGGATTTACGGGAATCGGATCGTGTTGTTTGCCCCTTTATACGTTAGCAACTTCTGCGTGAACAACTGCGAGTACTGCGGTTATAAACAATCCAACGAGAGCATGGTGCGACGGCGCTTGAACCGGGAGGAGCTGATCCAGGAGGTCGAGGTGCTGCAGCAAATGGGGCACAAGCGGCTGGCGCTGGAGGCCGGGGAGGATCCGGAGCATTGCCCGATCGACTACATTCTCGAATGCATCGAAACCATCTATTCGGTGAAGGTCGATAACGGGAGCATCCGCCGCATTAACGTCAACATTGCCGCCACGACAATGGAGGACTACCGCAAGCTGGCGAACGTGGGGATCGGCACGTACATCCTGTTCCAGGAGACGTACCACCGTCCCACTTATAGCCGCATGCACCAAAAAGGACCGAAACGCGATTACGACTGGCATACGACGGCGATGGACCGGGCGATGCGGGCCGGCATTGACGACGTCGGCGTTGGGGTATTGTACGGATTATATGATCACAAATACGAAACGATTGCGATGCTGATGCATGCCGAGCACCTGGAGGCAACGTTTGGCTGCGGGCCGCACACGGTTTCCGTCCCACGCCTGCGGGCGGCGGACGGCGTCGACCTGAACAGCTTCCCGTATCTAGTGAGCGATCACGAGTTCAAGAAAATCGTGGCCGTGCTGCGGTTGGCGGTGCCTTATGCGGGCATGATCCTGTCCACCCGCGAAGACTCGGAATTCCGCGACGAGGTGGTCAAGCTGGGCATCTCCCAGATCAGCGCGGGCTCGTGCACCGGCGTCGGCGGGTACATGGATGCGTACGGAGATAGCGGAGCTCAGAGTCATGCCGATACCGCGCAGTTCGAGGTTGGCGATCACCGCTCACCGCTCGAGATGATCAAGTCGCTGTGCCGGGACGGCTATATTCCGAGCTATTGTACCGCTTGTTACCGCGAGGGCCGGACGGGCGACCGCTTTATGCGCCTGGCCAAATCGGGCCAGATCCACAACGTCTGCCACCCGAACGCCTTGCTCACCCTGCAGGAGTATTTGTTGGACTACGGAGATGACGAAGCCCGGGAAATGGGGGCAACGCTGATCAAAAACAACCTCCGCCGCATCCCCAAAGCCTCCGCGCGCGAAGTGACGATCGACCGCCTTCAGCGGATCCAGAACGGCGAGCGGGACTTGCGGTTCTAAGTCGAGCGGCAGAATGGAATAACAAAAGCCTTCAACACCGCCTATTGAGGCGGATGTTGAAGGCTTTTTTGGCGTCGATAGGATGACCCGTCGTCTAACATCCTACCCCTATCTTGCCAACATCCCAACCCATCTCGCCCGTTGGCCAACCCTAATCCATTAGCCAACCCCATTTCCACTTGCCCATTGCACGGGGAGCTCACCGTATTCGCACAACCCCAGGCTAACGCTTGCCAGAACGCTTATTGGCGCTAAATAAGGGAGATTTCATTTCTAACGCTTGCCAACGAGCTTATTTGTGCCAAATGACCCTGTTTCCGAGGAGAATCAGGCAAATAAGCTCTCTCATAAGCGTTACATTCTGAAAGTCCACGATTTGGGCCGAATAGCGTTACTGACAAGCGTTAGAGTTTCGGCTCGCTGCTTTCCCCGAGTTCCCTCACTGATGCTCCTGGGCCGCTTCCACCCACGCCATCATGGCGGCGGGGAAGAGCTCGATGGCCCGGGGGAACACGCCGTGAAGGTAGGCGATCAGAACGCCGTAGTTGACGATCGGGACGCCGGCCGCATGGGCTTCGCCGAGGCGATGCTGCATGGCGCGGCGGTTGAGCATGCAGGCGCCGCAATGCACGATCATTGCGTAGCGGGCCAGGTCCGGCGGGTAAGAGTAGCCGGAGACATGCTCGATGTGCAGCTGCTTGCCTGTGGCCTGGCGTAACCAGCGTGGGATTTTGACGGTGCCGATGTCGTCGGACTGCTGATGGTGCGTACAGGCCTCCGCGATCAGGACACGATCCCCGTCCTTGAGCCGATCAATAGCCCGTGCGCCCCGGACCAGCTCATTTAAGTCGCCTTTATGCCGGGCGAACAGGATGGAGAACGAGGTCAGGGGCACGTCCCTCGGCGTGTCGGCGGCAACCTTGAGGAAGACCTGCGAGTCAGTGACGACGAGCCGCGGCCTCGTTCCGAGCCGCTCCAGCGTCGCCTTGAGCTCGTGCTCCTTCGTCACGACGGCGATGGCGTCGCTCTCGAGCAGGTCGCGGATCGTCTGCTGCTGCGGCAGAATCAGCCGGCCCTTCGGCGCGGCTTTGTCAATCGGCACGACCAGCACGACGAGATCGCCCGGCGCGACAAGGTCGCCGACGAGCCGGAAGCGCTCCTCCTCGAGCGGAAGGGCCGCCACGATCGACCGCTTCAGCTCGGGGATACCGCGGCCGTCCAGGGCGCTGAACGCCACGCATTCCGGCAGGCCCAGCTGCGCCTTCGTATCAACAAGCGCAGCCCCCGCGTCTGCATCCAAGAGCGCATCGACCTTGTTCAGCACGCCCACAACCGGGATGTTCCGCTGCCTCAACTCGGTCAGCAGCTCCCGGTAAAAGTCGTCGGGCCCCGTCATAGCGTCGATCACCAACAAGGCTAGGTCGGTACGGTGAATCAGCTCCCGCGTTTTTTGCTTCCGCAGCTCGCCCAGCGTTCCTTCGTCGTCCAGACCCGCGGTGTCGATCAGCACCACCGGCCCCAAAGGTAGCAGCTCCATCGCTTTGTACACGGGATCGGTGGTCGTCCCCCGCACCGGCGAGACCACGGCGATCTCCTGCCCGGTCAAAGCGTTGACCACGCTCGATTTCCCCACATTCGTCCGGCCGAAAACGGCGATATGCGTCCGCTCTCCGCGCGGCGTTGCGTTTAGGCTCATCTCGCGTTCCCCCTTCTATTCGCCGGGGATGCCCGGCTTCGTCACTTGCAGCGGATTCAGGATGGCGGCGGCGCGCTCGGCGGTGAGCCAGCCGCCGTCGACGGCGACATGCTCCACCGACAGCCCCTCGCACCGGGCAATCCCGGCAATCTCGGCGGCCGCCTCGTAGCCGAGATGCGGAACCAGCGCGGTGGCCAGCACGGTGGAGCGCCGCAGATGCTCGCGGCAGGCCGTCTCATTGACGGCGATGCCGCGAATGCAGCGTTGCTCGAACAGCGGAACGGCCCGCCCCAGGATCTCAAGCGATTCCAGCAGGGAATCGGCGATCAGCGGGCCAAACGCGTTCAGTTCGAGCTGGCAGCCGGCGGCGGCCCAAGTGATCGCGGCGTCGTTCGCGATCACCCGCATGGCCGTCTGGCCGGCCATTTCCGCCATGACCGGGTTCACTTTACCCGGCATGATCGACGAGCCGGCCTGGACGGCGGGCAACGTGTATTCGCTGATGCCCCCGGCGGGGCCGGACGCCAGCAACCGCAGGTCGCCGGCGATCTTCAACAGCGTCACGGCTGCCGCTTTCAGCAGCCCGGAGACTTCGACGAAGACGTCCATGTTCTGCGTCCCGTCCATGGGGAATTCGCTGCGCGCCAGGCCGAGCCCGGTCAACTCCTGCAGCGTGTCGGTCACCTGGAAGACGTAGGCTTTGGGCGCGTCCAACCCGGTGCCGATCGCTGTGCCGCCGAGATGAATCTCGCGCAGCCGCTCCTCGGCTTTGTACAACCGCCAACGGTCGCGGGCGACCGCTTTGGCGTAAGCGCCAAACCCCTGCCCGGCCATCATCGGCAGGGCATCCATTAGCTGCGTGCGCCCCAACTTCATCACGTCAGCGAATTCCTGTTCCTTCTCCTGCAGCGCCTCCTGCAGGGAAGCATACGCTTCGCTGAGTGGTCGCAGCAGCCGGATCGCCGCAATCCGCAGCGCGGTGGGGTACACGTCGTTGGTCGATTGACAGCGGTTGACGTGGTCTAGGGGATGGACGAGCTGATAATCTCCCTTAGACCCGCCAAGCCGTTCGATCGCTAAGTTGGCGACGACCTCGTTGACATTCATATGAGTGGAAGTCCCCGCACCGCCCTGCAAGGCATCGACGACAAACTGATCCGCCAAGGCGCCGCTGATAATCTCGTCGCATGCCCAACCAATTGCCCCTGCCACCTCTGCCGGGATCAGGCCCAACTTGCCGTTGACCCGCGCTGCGGCTTTCTTGACTACGGCGATCGCTTCGATCAGCCGGGGATGAGCCGGACGCCCGCTGACCGGAAAATTCTCCATCGCCCGCGCCGTATGAATGCCGTAGTAGACCTCTGCCGGGAGATCCTTGCTCCCTAGCGTATCGGTCTCTCGGCGGAATTTTTCTTGCGAATCGGGACCTCTCGAAAATGCAGGACTCATACTAATTCGCCTCCAACTACGAATGTAAATCTCTTCCACTTCATCGTAGTTGAAAGCGGCTCCGAACAACAGTAAAGAAGATCACGTTATGGGCCGAAAGGAACTTGTTCTAAAGCCGATTTTTCGTCCATAAGCTAGGGATATGAAGGAGGGGTACATGCCATGGTCGAACCAAATAAAGCTAAGCATCAGGAGCTGCATCTGTTAAACCGCAAGCTGCTGGACATTTCGGGAGTTCTCAATGTGGAAAGTTTCGACAGCGAGGAGTTCTTGCTACAGACCGAGCTTGGGCATTTGACGATACGCGGGCAGAATTTACATATCAAAAACCTGAACCTGGAGCAGGGGCTGGTCAGCATTGAGGGTTTAGTGAACTCGCTTTCGTATTTGGATCCGGGATCGAATTCGTCCGGTAAGGGCCTGCTCGGCAAGTTGTTCCGATGAATTTGGAGACGCAATGGGCGACCCTGCTCTGGATGCTGGCCTCCGGGGGGATCATGGGCATCGCCTTTGACAGCTATCGTGTCGTCTCGGGACAACTCCGGTTTCCCCGCTGGAGCGTCCATACCCTCGATTTGCTCTATTGGTTGGCTGCTGCTTTGTTCGTTTTCCGCACGTTGTACCACAGCAACCATGGGGAACTTCGGTTCTATGTTTTCTTAGGCCTGTTTCTAGGCATTTGGATTTATTTTTTGTTCCTCAGTGTTATCACGGAGCGTTTTGTGTTAATGTTAATGAGGATAGTTAACTCTATTTATCGCTTTATCATACGTATGATCGGGATTTTTATCATCGCTCCGTTACGATGGCTGGTCAAAGTGGTCCGTATCTTGCTCGGATTCATTTGGATCGTGCTGCTGTTCATGGGCCGGGTGACCTTGTTGCCGATTTGGAGGTTGTTTGTATGGGCATTAAGACCTATATGGACAAGGCTTCGGATTCCGCAAGGATGGGACAAGATCCGGCGCTGGGCTGCTGTGTGGTGGGAGCGAGTTTTGCGTCTATTACGCTGGTTTAACAAGGAATAAATGCTGGGAGGTGCCCTGATGCGCGAAGTGTCCAATCCGAAAACATCGAACCCAAGTCAGTCCTCCGGAAACGGATCTGCTTTCGCGAAGCGCAGGCTGCGGCTCTGGATGGGATTCATGGTCCTGTTCTTAGGCTGGGCCGGGTACACGTTTATTTCCCAAGCTGGGGACATTGGCGGCAAATCACAGCAACTGGCGGAACGGCAAGCCGCCAAGACGACCAGTGAGCAGAACTTGAACCAGCTCAAATATGAAATTAACCGACTGAACGACCCCGAGTACATCGGACAAATTGCCATGAAGAAATATGGTCTATACAAACCGGGCGAGATCCCGGTCCGGGTATCCGAGTCTGAAGCCGGAAATGACTGACCCCATGCGGGTTGACGGGACATCCGTCTGTTGACCTTGTATCAGTCATTCGGTATAATCAAATCACCGCAGTCATGATTTCGAGGCCTGGCTGTATATTTTTAAGGGAGGATCATTTTATTTTATGGCAATTGAAGTGGGCACCAAGTTAGAAGGAAAAGTGACAGGCATCACGCATTTCGGAGCATTTGTGGATCTGTCAGGAGGTGTCACGGGTCTCGTTCACATTTCGGAGATCGCCGACAATTACGTGAAAGACGTCAACGATCATCTGAAGATCGGCGATACGGTTACCGTCAAGGTAATTAACGTCGATAAGGACGGCAAGATCGGACTTTCCATCAAGCAGGCTGTTGACAAACCGGCCGAAGCCAGACCGCCTCGCGCACCGAGACCGGACCGGCCAAGCGGAAGAGACGGAGACCGTCCGGGCGGCGGATTTAACCGAGACCGGGGAGGACGTTCTTTCAAGCCCCCAGCCAACAAAGCTTCTTTTGAGGACAAAGTTTCTCGTTTCCTGAAGGATAGCGAGGAGCGCATTTCTTCGCTCAAGAAGAATACGGAAGGCAAACGCGGAGGACGCGGAGCCAAACGAATGTAATCCCTGAAAATGAATAATCAAACCCACCGTAGGCGGTTCGCTCGCCTGCGGTTTTTTGTTTTGTTTAGCGACTGAAAAAGTTAATGAAATCTTCAAAAGATGACTTTTTGAACTTTCTCTGAAGCATCTTTTGTCGCCTCCGGGCTTTTTGCCGACAGGTTCTTACGGTTTTTTACGAGGAGCGCCTCCGTACGGCCGTCTTTCGCTAACAACGCCCGTGATCTTCGATGCGAACATAAAAACCCCTAACGTGCCCCATCGCTATGGGGGGCATGCATTCGCGCCCTGTCGGCGTCCCCTCTCAATTTGTCGGAAATTTCTTTGGCCCCTGCTCCGGTATCTGACAAACTTTCCGGTTCTAGCCTCCTATAATGGGACATACCTTACTAATTTGGAAAAGGCGGTGCCAGGATGTTGAATAAGTGGAATGTCACCCTGTTTCCAGGGATGAGAAAGGCGAAGTCATGGGACAAGGGATCGTGGCGGAGCCTATTGCTGGACCAACCGGTCATCCGGCGGGCCGGGCGGCTGTTCGCGGTTAACAAATGGAACGGATTGCTCCTCGTGATGAGCTTCCTGCTGGGGCGTGCGACAATATTGGACGAGCTGGCCCCGTTTGCGGTCGCATTCTTCGCGGTCATCCTGTTTATGCGGCGAGACATCGCCTGGATCGCAAGCGCGGTGATGGTGGCAGGAGCGATGTTGACGCCGGATGCGCATCTCCATGCCGTGGAGATTGCCGTGGAGCTGCTGATCTTCTATTTGCTGCAAAAGGGGCTGGAGACGTTTGAACGGGCGGATCTCTCCTATGCTCCGATTATGGTGTTCACGAGCACGTTTTTCGTCGGGATGTTCGGGGCAGTGATCGGCCCTTCGCTGACTTGGTACGCGTTGGCGATGACCGTCATGGACGCGCTGCTGAGCTTTGTCCTAACCTTGGTATTCATTCAAGCGGTCCCGGTGTTTACATACCGGAAGAAGCATTACCAGCTGCGCGGTGAAGAAATTTTATGCCTGGTTATCCTGCTGGCTTCGGTTATGACCGGAACGGTCGGGTGGGAGATTCAAGGGTTATCGGCTGAGCATGTGCTGTCGAGATACCTGATCCTGCTGTTTGCCTTAGCGGGCGGTGCACCATTGGGGGCATCGGTTGGCGTGATTACCGGATTGATCCTCAGCCTGGCGGACACGTCAGCCCTCTACCAAATGAGTTTGCTGGCGTTCTCTGGGATGCTAGCCGGGATGCTTCGGGAAGGGCGCAAATGGGCAGTGGGCTTCGGGATGCTGCTGGGCTCGTCCATTCTGTCGATCTACATCGCGGGTCCGGCGGACGTGATGTCCTCCACTTGGGAGAGCTGCGCTGCAGTTCTACTCTTTCTGTTGACTCCCAAAAAAACGGTCCAAGTCATTGCCAAATACGTACCCGGCACGCAGGAGCATGCCAAGACACAACATGAATATGCCAAACGGGTTCGTGACATTACGGCCGGTCGGGTGGCGCAGTTCTCCCAAGTCTTCAAGCAACTGGCGCGCAGCTTCGGACAGGTGTCCAGCACCGGGGAAATCGCTAAGCGCGGCGAGGAGATCGACCATTTCATGAACGCGGTAACTGAAGGCGCTTGCGCAACCTGCTTCCGTAAGAACACATGCTGGGATGGGCGATTCTATCAAACGTACAAACTGATGACGGAGATGATGACGGCGATCGAGGAGAAGCCGGACATCACCGTAAGTGAGTTCCCTGCAAGGTGGGGCAAGCTATGCTCGAAAACCGACCAGGTGCTGGACATTATGAGGCACGAATACGATTTGTATCAACATGATATGCATTGGAAACGGCAAATCTACGACAGCCGCCAACTGGTGGCTGAACAGCTATCGGGCGTCTCGCAAGTCATGGAGGACCTGGCCCGGGAAATCCAGCGCGAAGGACAAGCCATGTACAAGCAGGAAGAACAAATCCGCGAGGCATTAGAGAAAATGGGCCTGTCCATCCATAGCATTGACATCGTCAATCTGGATCACGGGAATGTGGAGATTGAAATCGTGCATGCGTACACTCGAGGTTTTGACGAATGCCGGAAGATTATCGCCCCGCTTCTGTCGGATATCTTGGGCGAGCATATCGCCGTCATGAACGAAACGCTGCATGGCGGCAAAGAGGGCCTATCGACCGTATCCTTTGGCTCCGCCAAGGCGTTTGAAATCACGACGGGGGTCGCTGGCACCGCCAAAGGCGGGGACATGCTCTCGGGCGACAGCTTCAGCGCCAAGGAGCTTGGCAACGGTACGTTTGCCGTGGCGATCAGCGATGGTATGGGCAACGGGGAGCGGGCGCGGCTCGAGAGCAGCACGGCGCTGAACATTCTTGAGCAACTGCTGCAATCCGGCATGGAGGAGACCCTTGCGATCAAATCGGTTAACTCGATATTGATGCTGCGTTCGCCGGATGAGGTGTATGCAACGGTCGACATGGCGCTGATCGATCAGTATACGGCGCGAACGACGTTTATGAAGATCGGCTCTTCGCCAAGCTTCATCAAACGAGGCCAGGAGGTCATCCCGGTCACGGCCAGCAATTTGCCGATTGGCATCATCCAAGATATCGAGGTTGATCTGGTGTCCGTCCAACTGTATCCGGGGGATACGCTCATCATGATGACGGATGGCATTTATGATGCGCCGGGACCCGCGGTTAACAAAGAACTGTGGATCAAGCGTCTGATTCAGGAGATCCAGGCGGAGGAGCCGCAAGAAATCGCGGATTGCCTGCTGGAGTCGGTGATCCGGTATCAGAAGAACGTCATCCACGACGATATGACGGTGGTCGTCGCCAACGTTGACCACCTGCGTCCCGAGTGGTCCACGCTGCACATCCCCGGCATCAGCCGCCTGGAGCGACCGCGAACGGTGAGTTAGTAGAGAACTTGAGGTGAGAGCCTCAGGTTCTTTTTTTGCGTAAAATTCTTGTTTTGCCTGAACCGGGGGGGAGCACGTTATAATAGGAGGAGAGAAAGGGGCGTGAGAATTTGGATTACCGCGTGGACATTGCATTTGAACCCCGGTACGAGCTGCTCAGTAGTCTACATACGATGATATGCCGCAAATCGCATAAGAAGATCGACCTGGCCCCGGCCTGGGTGAAGGACACCCTAAAGCAGGTCACACCAGATCTCGGCTCCGTTCTTGGCGATATGGAAGTTGACGGCGATTGGAAAACTACATATTTGCTCTCCTATCTATCCCCGGAGGGGTCTTCATCCGAGGAATTTCTGGCCTGGCTGGAAGCGAAGACGCCGGGGGATCTGTATGAGTTGATTGCGGAGTACACCCAACAGTTTCCGAAGGATATGGGGCAGTTTCGTTCCCGCACTTTGAAGGTGTTAACCGACTGGCACGACCAGTATTTCCGTAATCTAGAGCCGGGGGTGATCGGCGCTTTGCGTTCCGAAGCGGAGGAGCGGAAGGCCGAGCTGGCTATCGTTGAACCGGCGTCATTCATTGAACGAACGACGAACGGGTTGACGTTTATGCCAAAGGAGGGATTAGAGAAGCTGCTACTGATCCCGCAATACCATTTTCAACCGATGAACGTCATTTATCACTTTGGTAAAATCACGATATGCCATTATTCGGCTCGGATCTATCTGGGCGGCGAGACGGATTTTCCTCCTCATGAATACCGTATGATCCGGGCGCTGGCTGAACAGAGCCGGTTAAAAATCCTGCGTTATTTGAGCGGCGGTCCCCGAACGTTTACGGAAATCGTCCGTCATTTGAAGCTGTCTAAGGGGATCACACATGATCATGTGTCTAAACTCCGCAGTGGGGGCTTCCTTAGAGCCCATTTCGACGGGGAAACGGTGTCCGAATACAGCTTGCGACCCGAAATGCTGGACGTGATACATCGGAAACTGGTTGATTATATCGTTAACGTAAACTTATAAGCGTCAGAGATGTCTGGCAAAGACGATTTCGCACCGTGTGGACGGCGGCGGAGTCGTTTTTTTTATGGTGTCATGATTGTTTAATTCTCTGAATAAAGAAAGATTAATAAGTTCTCTATTTACAGAACAGGCACCCTTTCGTATAATAGGAGCATTAAATACAACTTATCTCATCGGAATTAACGTCTATTGTAAGGTTTCGCCTAAAAAAAGGCAAATCGGAGGGAGAGAGTGAAACTAATGAAGAGAAATCGAATGACCGCATTGATGACTTTATTATTGTCCGGGGCTTTGGTATTGGCCGCCTGCGGCGGGAACGGAGGCAACAACACCTCGCAGGGAGGGGAATCGGCATCGGCACAGTCTGGGAACGGCCAGAATACAGCCGAGGGGAGCAACACCAACTCGGCGGCAGGGAGTGTGCTGGAGTTCACTCCAGCCAGTGATATGTCTAAATTGCCAGCGGTCGCTAAAGGACGCACCGATACCATTATCGTTGGCTTGACCGACCCGAGCGGCGCGTTCACGCCCTATTTCCAACAGAGTGGATATGATGGCAACGTATCGTCGCTGCTGTATACCCCTCTAGTGACGGTGGATGACAAAGGGTTGCCTACGCCGGGCCTCGCCGAAAGCTGGGAGGTTTCTGAGGATCAGCTGACGTATACGTACCATTTGCGCAAGGACTTGAAGTTCAGCGACGGTTCGCCAATGACCGCGGACGACGTGGCTTTCACCTGGACGCTGCTCCACGACAAAGCTTACGATGGGGACTCTCAGATCCCAACGCTACATATTGTTGGCGGCGAGGCTTATAAGGAAGGGAAGGCTAGCAGTATCTCCGGCATCTCTGTTAAAGATCCGCAGACCGTATCGGTAACGCTCGAGCAGCCGAACGCGACGGCGCTGGTGCTGCTCGGCAGTGACGTCTTGTCTAAAGCATACTACGGTAAGGATTACAAGTACGGGCAACTCGACTACATTAAGAAGTTGCACGAGAAGCCGGTTGGCAACGGACCGTACGTGTTGGATAAATTCATTCCGGGGCAAGAGGTGCGTTACGTCGCCAATCCGTATTACTATGCAGGCAAACCGAAAACTGAGAAGTTTATTTATAAAACATCCGAAGGCGACGTCTGGCAGTACCTGGAGACGGGCGAAGTGGATTACGCTTCCTTCAGCGCGACGACCGAGAACATCGATAAGCTGAAAAGCATGGGCTTCGTCAATATCCTGCCTTACACGCCAAGCACCTACGGTTATCTGCAATTGAATTTGGAGCATGAAGCGCTTAAGGATAAGAGCGTTCGCCAAGCGCTGACTTATGGCCTGGACCGCCAAAGCATCTATGTCGAAGCGAACCAGGGCGCCGGGGAGGTCGCCAATATTCCGGCTTCGCCGATCTCCTGGGCCTACACGGAAGAAGGAATCAACAAATATGACTATGATCCGGACAAAGCCAATCAACTACTGGACGAAGCCGGTTGGGCTAAAGGTTCGGACGGTATCCGCGAGAAGGACGGCAAGAAGTTGACCATCCATTTCCTCGGCTCCAAAAACGCACAGATCGATGTTTTTATCGCCGTTGCCACAGAGAACTTCGCCGCAATCGGCGTCGACTTCCAGCCGGAGGTGTTCGCAGACTTCAACGCGTTGGTCTCCAAGGTAGAGGGCGGCGACTACGATATGGCTTCCTTCTCCACGCCGATGTTGGCCGACCCTTCGGACGGCGTATTGCAGTTCGTTGACGGGGAAATCAAGGGTTACGACAATCCGAAGGTGAAGGAGCTATATGAAAAAGCGCTAAGCACCAGCGACATTGAACAACGTAAGGCGACCTATCAAGAGCTGTTCCAACTGTTAAACGACGAACTGCCGATCATCTTCACCAACTACAAGAAGACGGTATATGCTTATAACGGACGCATCCAGAATCTGTCAGTCAGCCCGTTCACCGGCCTGTCTTCCAGTTTGCCGAACTGGACACTAGAGTAGAATCTTCATTTTCGAAAAATCAGCCGTTCCCCTCGCGTGCCCAGCATGCGGGGGGACGGCTTGTCTAAGGAGTGCGACGAGATGAGTGCTTATATCACCAAGCGATTGATCTATATGGCGGCGATCCTGCTGGCTGCCTCGCTCCTGATCTTCTGCTTGTACGCGTTGACGCCGGGCGACTTCATCAGTGGAAACATCAAGCTGACGCCGGAACGCAAGAACGAGCTGCGGGAGATCTACGGTTTAAATAAGCCGGTGCTGGAACGGTACGCCGTTTGGATTAAAAATGCGTTTCACGGCGATTTCGGCTATTCGCTGGCTCAACAGAAGCCGGTGTTAGCTTTGTTCAACGATTATATCTGGAACTCGTTCCTGCTGGCCGCGGTATCGACGTTCCTCACCTGGTTTATCGCTGTCATCATTGGCGTAATTTCTGCCTACAAGCAATATTCCTGGTTCGACACGCTGGTGCTGGTGCTGATCTTCGCTGCCATGTCGTTGCCGTCCTTTTTCATCGGCTTGTTCCTGATCAAGATCCTGGCTGTTGATTTCAAATGGCTGCCGCCGGGCGGGATGATTACAACGGGGAGCAACGCCACCGGGTTGGCCTACGTGAAGGAGGTCATTCACCATATGACCTTGCCGGTGATCGTCATGACCATTCTCGGCGTTGGCTCGCTGACCCGTTACTTCCGGACCAACATGATCGACGTGATCAAGCAGGATTATATTCGAACGGCCCGCGCTAAGGGGCTGAAGGAGAGTAAAGTGCTCTACCGCCATGCGTTGCGAAACGCGTTGCTTCCGGCGATCACGCTGGTGGGCTTTGAGCTGCCCGCGTTATTCGGCGGTTCGTTGATCATTGAGAAGATCTTCAACTGGCCGGGGATTGGGCAGCTGTATATGTCCTCTTTTTCCGTTCGAGATTACCCGTTGTTGATGGGATTCACGATGCTAATTGCGATCTTGACCGTGATTGGAACGCTGTTGTCGGATTTGCTGTACCAAATCGCCGACCCGCGCGTCCGGTTGTAATAGGGGGCAGAAATAAATGAATTCTTCGATATCAGGGAAGCTGTCGCAGCCGGGCCAAGCGGCCGTACCTTCGGCTGCAGCCAAGAAGCCGTCGCTTTGGCGGCAGTCGCTGCGCCGGCTATTTCGCAATAAACTTGCTATGTTGGGATTTGTAGTAGTGGTCTTCATGTTTCTTGCCTGCTTCTTGGGGCCGGTGTTCTCGCCCTATACGGATAACAAAATCCAAATGTCACTGATGAACAAACCGCCGAGCTGGCAGCATTGGCTAGGCACCGACAAGCTGGGACGTGACGTATTGACCCGAGTACTACAGGCGGGGCGTATCTCGTTGACGGTAGGCTTGGCCTCGATGGTGTTGTCCGTCTTCTTGGGTACACTTCTTGGCGCAATCGCCGGATATTACCGTGGGATCGTGGACCAAGTCATCATGCGGCTTGCCGATTTGCTATTAACGATTCCCGGGCTGCCGCTGCTGTTTATCTCCGGCGCTCTGCTGTCGGAGTGGAAGGTACCAACCGACTACCGCATGTACATCGTCATGCTCATGCTTAGCTTGGTGAACTGGCCGGGATTGGCGAGGATGATCCGCGGGCAGATGCTTAGCCTGCGGGAGCGAGAATTCATGCAGGCGGCTGTGGTACTTGGACTGCGCGACCGGCGCAAACTGGTTCATCACTTGCTGCCAAACCTCGTTCCTCTAATTATCGTGATGGCCACCTTGAATATTGGCGGGGCGATTTTAAGTGAATCAGTGCTCAGCTTCTTCGGACTCGGTGTCATGCCGCCGACGCCGACCTGGGGCAATATGATTGACGCCGCCAACAATATGATCGACTTTCAGGAGCATCCTTGGTTATGGATTCCGCCGGGATTGTCCATTTTCGCTACCGTTATCGCCATTAACTTGTTCGGCGACGGCCTGCGTGACGTGCTGGACCCCAAAATGAACAGGTAGGTGAAGAAACGATGTCGACTTTGCTGGAGATAGACCGGCTGAGCACGCATTTCAAAACAGAAGAGGGACGGATCAAAGCGGTTGACGAAGTGAGCCTGCGGATTAAGCCCGGGGAAACGGTTTGTATCGTTGGGGAGTCGGGCTGCGGCAAAAGCGTAACCGCAATGTCGATCATGGGATTGCTGCAAAGCGGCCCTGGGGTGGAGATCGGCGGGCAAATCCAATTTGGAGATACCGAATTGTTATCCTTAGATAAAAACCATCTGCGCGCCATTCGCGGCCATGAAATCGCGATGATTTTTCAGGAACCCATGTCTTCGCTGAATCCGGTGCTGACGATCGGGGAACAGTTGATTGAGCCGATGGGGCTTCACTTAAAGTTGAGCAAGAAGGAGGCCCGCAAACGCGCTTTAGAATTGATCGAGCAGGTAGGAATCTCCCGGCCGGAGCAGATCATGAAGAGTTATCCGCACGAGCTAAGCGGCGGGATGCTGCAGCGGATTATGATCGCCATTGCGATCTCCTGCCAGCCGAAACTGCTGATCGCGGACGAACCAACCACCGCGCTCGACGTAACGATTCAGGCGCAGATCCTCGATATGCTGCGGCAAATCAAGGCGGAATCGGATATGTCGATTCTGCTGATCACCCATGATCTGGGTGTCGTCGCCGAAATGGCCGATTACGTCGTGGTGATGTATGCCGGTAAAGTCGTTGAAGAAGGTGAAGTGACCGCGTTGTTCGAATCGCCGAAGCATCCTTACACGCAAGGTTTGTTGAAATCGAAGCCAGTGCTGGGCCAGCGTCAGGGTGAATTGTTCTCGATCCCGGGCCAAGTGCCGAATCTGCTGGAATTGCAGCCTTCGTGTTATTTCCAGGACCGCTGCGCGCATTGTATGGAGATTTGCCGGACGAATGAGCCGGCGTTGAAGTCGGTCGGAGGCGGTCAGAAAGCAGCTTGCTGGCTGTATGAGGAGGAGAAACGCCATGGGTGAGCCGCTGCTTACAGTACGGCATTTGAAGAAATATTTTCCGGTCAAGACGGGGCTCTTGCAACGGACAACGGGACAGGTGAAAGCGGTAGACGACATCAGCCTCACGATTCAGCCCGGGGAAACCTTTGGTTTGGTTGGGGAATCGGGCAGCGGTAAGAGTACGGTCGGCCGCAGCATCGTCCGCTTGACGGAGAAAACGGACGGCGACATCCTGTTCAAAGGCACGGATCTTTACACGTTACCGGAGGAAGAACTGCGCCGCTTGAGACCGAAGCTGCAAATGATTTTTCAGGATCCTTATGGTTCCTTGAATCCCCGGATTCGGGTTGGTGACGCGATCGGCGAAGCTTTGCTTGATCATGGGTTGCTGCCGAAGGGGGAGATTCGTGACCGGGTGCTGGAGGTGCTGGCTTCGTGCGGGTTATCCTCCTATCATATCGATCGTTACCCGCACGAGTTCTCCGGCGGGCAGCGCCAACGAATTGGGATCGCGCGGGCGCTGATTCTGAATCCCGAGCTGATGATCGCTGACGAACCGGTGTCCGCATTGGATGTGTCCATTCAGGCGCAGATCATCAACCTGTTTCGCAAGTTGCAGGAGACACGTGGGTTAACGTATCTGTTTATCTCCCATGATTTGAGCGTGGTGGAGCATCTTTGCACACAGGTTGGGGTCATGTATTTGGGCGGGATGGTCGAAATGGCCTCGCGGGACGAGTTGTTCGGACATCCGCTTCATCCTTATACCAAGGCATTGCTGTCGGCTGTGCCCCTGCCGATTCCTCGCCTGAAGCGGGAGCGGATTATTCTGAAAGGGGACATTCCGAGCCCGGCCAATCCGCCTTCCGGCTGCAAGTTTCATACCCGATGTCCGTTCGCCACGGCCGAGTGCAAGCAGCGGGTACCGGAATTCCGTGACGTTGGCGGAGGGCATTACGTCGCGTGCCATTTCGTATAAATGTAGAGCTATGAAGGGAGGACTTCGGAATGATGACGGCACCAAGCGTCAGCTTACCGCAGCCTTATGCGCTTCGCCTGGAGACGATTCGGGCGAAGGGAATGGAAGAGAATGCGGCCTTGGAGTTGCTGGAGCGGAACAGTGCGGCGGAATGGCAGGAGAGAATTAATCCGGAGCTGCAGTGGGACGGATTTGCCGAGTATGTCCGGGAGCATGTTGAAGAGGTTAAACAGGCTTATCTTGAGGGTTACCGGTTTAAATTCATGACCGTCGGAGGCTTGCGCAGCTTGCTGCAGATCAAATTTGGGTTACAGGCCGGTCAGGATTACGTGTATGACGAGAATAATCACGGTTTCTCCGGCGTGAAGCTGAAGGAAGCAGACTATCGGAGCCTGCGAATGCTGTCCCCTGATTACTGGGAGATCCGGATCGATCAGAAGGACTCGGACCGCGGGTTGCTGGAGCTGCGAATCGAGCATAAATATGGGGATTAATTCTTAATCCTATTCTATCGAACTTAAGGCGCGCGTCTTGGGTTCCTTTTTTTTATAGGGGAGGTTGCCCTAAAACTGGTTTGAACTCAATCCTCGCTGGAAATGATAGATACGAGAATGTTGAACTCTATCTATTGAAGGGTGGGTAACGGATGAAACAGATCATGTTGATTACGGACGGGTGCTCCAATGTCGGAGAAAGTCCGGTGATGGCTGCGGCGCTGGCGAGACAGGAAGGGATCACTGTGAATGTGGTGGGTATCGTGGATTACGGTACGATCGGAGAACTGGGGAGTCTGGAAATCTCTGAAATCGCCAAAGCCGGCGGCGGCATGAGCCGAATTGCCGGAACCGAGAACCTGGCGCAAACGATGCAGATGCTGACGCGAAAAACGGTCGTACAGACGATCCAACAGGCGGTTCACAAGGAGATCCGGCAAATTCTTGGCGATCAGAAGGTCGGGGACTTGCCGCCGGAGACGCGTTCGCAGGTCGTGGAAGTGATCGACGAGCTGAGCGAGAGCAGCCCGCTGCAGGTGGCGCTTCTGATTGACGCCAGCGCCAGCATGAAGCCGAAGCTTCGGGCTGTGGAAGAAGCGATCCGCGACATGATGCTGAGCCTAGGGTCGAGAAAAGGGGAGAGCCAGTTGGCCGTATTCCATTTTCCCGGCTCGCATAGCGGAGAGGATGCCGTCCTGGACGTGGATTGGACCGGCGATTTGGGATCTGCACGTTCGATCTTCCAGCGTCTCGTCATGAGAGGGGCAACGCCAACGGGACCGGCGCTCTTGAAGGTGATGGATTTTATGCGATATGGTACACTGAATGAACATGGTAAGTCTTGGCGTGAGAAGACGGAGGGACAAGATGGAATCCTCGGCGACTACGTCGTCTAAAATCAACCTGCCGCAGGGAACGCGGATAACCGGACGCTGGAACGGGGGACGGTATATCATCCAGCGCTTGCTGGGGCAAGGGGCTAACGGCGTCGTATTCCTGGTGAAACGGGAGAAGAACGGAAAATTATACGCCCTGAAGCTGGGCTTTGATACGCTGGACATCCAATCGGAGATCAATGTGCTAAAAGCGTTGCAGCGTCAAGGAAGGCGGCGGGGCGCGGCGGAACGGGATCTCAATTACCTGGTGGAGGTGGACGACTTCACTTTCCAGGGGAGGGAGATTCCTTTCTACGTTATGCGCTATGTACAAGGGGAGCCGCTGCGTGCCTTCTTGGCCCGGCGGGGTCCCCGTTGGCTGGACGTGGTTGGCCTCCAACTGCTTCAGCAACTCGGACGACTGCACAACTCCGGCTGGGTGTTTGGCGACCTCAAGCCGGAGAATGTGCTCGCCGGATCCTATGGTGACGTCGAACTGATCGACTACGGCGGGGTTACCGGCAAAGGGCGCAGCGTAAAGCAGTTTACGGAGTGGTACGACCGCGGCTTCTGGAGTGCCGGAAGCCGGACGGCGGACCCGGCCTATGACTGGTTTTCTTTTGCCGTCGTCTGCATTCACTTGCTCGCGGAGACGCCGCTGAAGAAAGCGGCCACTCAATTGCCGCAGACGCGCAGCCGCAGTGATCTTCTCGCTATCGTCGAGGGGCAGGAGGCGCTCGCGCCATATCGCGCTTGGCTGAAGCGGGCCTTGAACGGGGAGTTCCGCGATACGGCGGAGGCCTGCCGATTGTGGAAGGAGCTGGTGGCAGACCGCTTCGCTCCGCGGCGTCGGACCCGGCCCTCCACCCCAGGCTGGATCGTAGGCGCATTTGCGGTGTCAGTGACGCTTCTCGCCTGCGCGCTTTACCTGACTTTTAGATTTTAGGGGAGGGGGATGCCCCGATGAAAGAAACCGCGCTGTACCGTTTGACGGAGCAAGTCCGGCGCACCGGCCGCCAAGAACAGTTATGGTCGACCGGGGATGGGATCGTTGTGGCGGTGTCCGGCGGGGTCGACTCGACGGTACTTCTGCATATAATGAAGGAAATCGCTGCCGACGAGACATTGGGCCTGCAATTGATCTGTGCTCATCTTCATCACGGTTTACGCGGGGATGAGGCCGACCGGGATGCGGAATTTGTACGGGGGCTGGCGGAACGTCTCGGCGTTCCCTTTGACCTGGGATACGTCGATGTTCGCAGCTATATGAAGGAAACGGGAAAAAGCCTGGAACTGGCGGCTCGGGAGAAGCGTTATGAATATTTGCATGAGGTGGCTGAGCGTTACGGAGCCTCGTCCATCGCGCTTGCGCATCACGCCGATGACCAGGCGGAGACGGTGATGATGCGGGTGTTGCGGGGGAGCGGCCCATCCGGGCTGTCCGGAATGAGACCCAAACGCCGGGAAAAAAATGTGGAACTTATCCGTCCCTTGCTTCGTATATACAAGACGGATTTGCTCCTGGCGTGCCGCGAGTCGGGGATTCCCTTCGTGGAAGACAGCAGCAATCGAGATAAAGAGTTTACGCGAAATTCGATTCGGCTGGATGTGTTGCCTTTTTTGGGGCAATATAATGGTCAGTTGCCAGAATCGCTGAATCGGCTGGCGGAGCTGGCTGCGGCGGAGGACGATTATCTGCAGCTCGAGGCGTCAAAGTCGTATGATATTCTTGTGCGGAAGGAAGGCGAGATTCTCTCGTTTTCGATCCCGCTTTTCGCCACTTTACATGTCGCTTTACAACGGAGGTTGATTAAACTAATATTAAATTATCTGCCTTTAAGCACGGAGGATCGCGATTTTGTCAAGATTGAGGCGATACGTCAAGGGACGATTCAAGATCGGCCTACGACATGGAGCCTGGATCTGGGCGGCGGCGTCAAATGCGTACGAGAGTATGACATGATCCGCTTTATCCCCCCGGCTGCAGAGAGTCGGATTCCTCATCATACATATTTGGTGGAACAATTTCCGGCGGAAGTGCCGATCGAGGGCATGGACCAGAGCTTGCTTATGACGCGGCTGGGTGCCGGTAGGGAGGGCGTTCTCGCGAAGGCAGAGGGCAATAACGAAGCGATATTTGATGCGGATGAGCTGGTTTATCCGCTTACCGTGCGTTCTCGGATTCCGGGGGATGCCATGAAAGTTATGGGATTAAACGGCAGCAAAAAGGTAAAAGATATTTTCATCGATGCGAAAATACCTCCATCCCTACGCTCCCGCATCCCGATCCTAACGGATGCCGCAGGCCGGATCCTATGGATTCCCGGCGTTCGCCGTTCCGCGGTCGCCGCAGTGAACCCGCGTACGACTTCTGTCGTGCATATGGTTCTGGTACCGACTGAGGTCCGTACGCACCTAGAGGATTAGCGAAAGACCGGCATTCATAGTATAACGTAGGAGGTTCACTTATTTTGCTAAACGATATCCAGGAAATTTTGATTACGCGGGAACAAATTCAAGAGAAGGTCGTCGAGCTGGGCAAGCAACTGAGCGCGGAATATGAAGGCCGCAATCCGCTCGTGATTTGTATCTTGAAAGGCGCTTTTATTTTCATGGCCGACCTGGTGAAGGAAATTACTGTACCGATTGAGCTTGATTTCATGGCCGTCTCCAGTTATGGGGCGGGTACCCGTTCTTCCGGGGAAGTCAAGATCATCAAGGACTTGGATACTTCTGTAGAGGGTCGCGACATTCTGATTGTGGAGGACATTATCGATAGTGGGCTAACGCTTAGCTATTTGATTGACGTTCTCGAGCGGCGCAAGGTCAAATCCGTAAAAGTCGTAACGCTGTTCGACAAACCCGCACGGCGTACGGTGAAATTGGAAGCCGACTTGTCGGGATTTGTTCTGCCGGACGAATTCGTTGTTGGATACGGGCTGGATTATGCCGAGAAATACCGTAACCTCCCATTCATCGGAGTACTGAAGCCGGAGATTTACACCAGTTGATTTCGTCGTCCGCATGGACGAAGGACCACCCTTGCCGCAATTTTGAAATGGCAAGATTGGCTATGGTAAAATAACTTAAGGTCTTGAGAGGAGGTTGGGGATGAATCGGTTCATCCGGAATTCTGGTTTTTATTTAATACTTTTCTTAGTCGTGGTGGGCATCGTCCAATTCCTCAATGGCGGACAAGAAGCAACCGTCACCCCTAAGTATTCGGACTTACGTCAGGAACTGAAGGATAATAACGTTGCTGATCTAACCGTTAAATTTGACGGTTACGCTTATCTGGTAACCGGTAAGTATAAGGAAGCTGTCAATAACGACAAGACGAAGAATTTCTCTCTATATGTTCCTTTTGACGAGAACGTTGTAAAGGAAATTATCGCTTATAGCGACCAGAACGGTTTCAGCGTGGAATGGAAGAAAATGCAGGGCGAAAGCATCTGGCTGACCTTCCTGACTTCGATCGTTCCGCTTGCGATTATGTTCATCTTGTTCTTCTTCCTGTTTAATCAAGCGCAGGGCGGCGGCGGCAAAGTCATGAACTTCGGCAAGAGTCGAGCGCGTCTCTATAATGAGGAGAAGAAGAAGGTCACGTTCGAAGACGTGGCGGGTGCCGACGAAGAGAAGCAAGAGCTTGTCGAAGTGGTTGATTTCCTGAAAGATCCGCGGAAATTCTCCGCTGTTGGCGCGAGAATTCCGAAAGGCGTATTGCTCGTGGGCCCTCCGGGTACCGGTAAAACTTTGCTCGCTCGCGCGGTAGCCGGCGAAGCGGGGGTTCCTTTCTTCAGCATTTCCGGTTCTGACTTCGTAGAAATGTTCGTTGGGGTCGGGGCATCCCGTGTCCGGGATTTGTTCGAGAATGCCAAGAAGAACGCGCCTTGTATCATCTTTATCGACGAAATTGACGCGGTTGGCCGTCAGCGCGGCGCCGGACTTGGCGGCGGGCATGACGAACGCGAACAAACGCTGAACCAATTGCTCGTAGAAATGGACGGTTTCGGCGGTAACGAGGGCATTATCATCATCGCTGCAACGAACCGTGCGGATATTCTGGACCCGGCCTTGCTGCGTCCGGGACGTTTTGACCGTCAAATCACAGTGGATCGTCCGGATGTGAAGGGGCGTGAAGCCGTATTGAGAGTGCATGCGCGCAACAAGCCGCTGACGAAGGACGTCAAGCTAGACGTTATCGCGAAGAGAACGACCGGTTTCACCGGTGCGGATCTGGAGAACTTGCTGAACGAAGCAGCGCTCCTCGCCGCACGTCGGAACCGCAAAGATATCTCCATGCCGGAAGTGGATGATGCGATCGACCGCGTTATTGTCGGGACTGAGAAACGCAGCCGCGTGATCAGCGACCGTGAGAAACGGATCGTAGCTTACCACGAAGCGGGGCATACCATTGTCGGTTACTTTTTGGAGCATGCCGATATGGTACACAAAGTAACGATTATTCCACGCGGTCGTGCCGGCGGGTATGTGATCATGCTGCCGAAGGAAGACCGTATGTTGGCCACGAAGAACGAGCTGCTGGACCGGGTAACCGGGTTACTTGGCGGCCGCGTATCCGAGGAGCTGTTTATCGGCGAAATCGGGACCGGCGCGTACAGCGACTTCCAGCAAGCGACCAACATCGTGCGCAGCATGATTATCGAATACGGGATGAGCGAGAAGCTCGGACCGATGCAGTTCGGCACGTCGCAAGGCCAAGTGTTCCTGGGCCGCGATATCGGCCACGAACAGAATTACAGCGATCAAATCGCTTACGAGATCGATCAGGAAATGCACCGGTTCATCAGCGAATCGTATGAACGTTGTAAGCAGTTGCTGACCGAGCATGCCAAGGAAGTCCACCTCATCGCGGAAACGCTGCTTGAAGTGGAAACTTTGGAGCTGGAGCAAATCAAGTCTCTGATTGAAACCGGCTCGTTGGACGGCTTGAAGAAGGACGGCAAAGACGACGGCAACGGTTCTTCGGAACCGGGTGAACCGACCATCGACAACGTTGGTGATGTTCGCGTTCGTATCCAAGGCAAAACTGAGGATCCGGCGCCTACCGCCCCAGTTGGGGACATTCCAAATGACGTTCCGGGCGGCACGGCCAGCGATCGGACGAATGATCCGGTCGTCGACGCACCGCAAGGCACCGTCAGCGACACCCCGGCTCAATCCGATTCGGCTGACGAAGGCAAAGATCCAAACAACGGTGGCAGCACGCCAACCGTGTAAACCATATCAGCAAAGACCTCATCCGGGAAACGTGACGTTTCCCGGATTTTTTGTTTGAGATGTGGGAGCCCGCTTGTGAATGTATGCGAAAAATCGAATAGAAATCATTAGATTTGGCGATTTCTACGGAATGTATATGAAATTCCGCATACGTTTACGCAAATGGAAGAGAAAGAGCTAGAATCTGTATGAAAAACCGAATAGAATTCGGGATTCATGCTACGAGTCACACTTTTTGTGCGAAAAATCGAATATAATTCGCTTCTATAGGGGTGTAGGAACAATTCGAGCGTTTGCCCCGTACCCGCCAGGTGTCGCTTACAATGGGGGGGAAGCGAGTCCCGGCCCTTTTTACCAAAAATTTTAGATAATCAAGAACGCTCGAATCCCCTCGTTAATCCTGATTTTTCCTGCAAAATCATGGGCAATTGCCGCTATACGCAAGCGGACGGCGCATTGACAGTGCCTTTCACCTTGTGTAAATTAGTTGATAAACACCGTGTGAAATTTAATACGTTCTTGCCGTTTCACGCAGGATTGCCATACAAAGCAGCGAGAAGCCCGACCGACGCGAAGAGAGATAGAAGGCTAGGTGGGGCCAAACAGCAACAGACGATACAAGAGCTTATGGGGGAGGAATTCAAGTGGAGGCTCTAGCGCTTGAACGTAAAGCCGAAATGAACCGCGAACTGCGGGAAAGGCTGGTTCAGCTCAAGAAAGAACGCAACGCAATCATACTGGCACATTATTATCAGCGGGATGAGATCCAAGAGGTGGCGGATTTCCGGGGTGATTCTTTTTTGCTGGCTCAGAAGGCCGCTTCGACCGATGCGGAAACGATCGTGTTCTGCGGCGTTCATTTTATGGGGGAAAGTGCGAAGATTCTGGCGCCAAACAAAACGGTGCTTATTCCTGATGAGCGTGCGGGTTGCCCGATGGCCGACATGGTGAATGTCGACGGCTTGCGTAAGCTGAAGGCCCAGCATCCAAACGCCAAAGTGGTGACGTACATCAACTCCTCGGCAGAAATCAAGGCAGAGACCGATATCTGCTGCACCTCGTCAAATGCAGTGAAAGTGATCAATTCTGTCGATGCGGACGAAATCATCTGGGTGCCGGATAAGAACCTTGGCCATTACGTGCAGCAGCATACCGACAAGAAGCTGATTATCTGGGAAGGGTACTGCAACACGCATGATATGTTGATGGTCAAAGACGTCGTTGAGATGAAAGCGAAATACCCGAACGCCGAGTTCGTCGTGCATCCGGAGTGTCGTCCGGAGGTTGTAGCGATGGGCGATTTCGTGGGCAGCACTACGGCAATCTTGGATTATTGCAAAAATTCCTCCGCCAAGGAGTTTATCGTCGGTACGGAGGATGGAACAGGGTATCAGCTGCGTAATGACAGCCCGGACAAAACGTTCCATTTTGCCACCAAATTCCTGGTTTGCCCGAACATGAAAGTCAATAACTTGAAGAAACTGGTCAAATGCCTGGAAACGATGCAGCCGCAAATCTACGTACCGACCGTCGTTGCCGACAAAGCCAGATTATCCTTAGAGCGCATGTTACAAGTTAAGTAGCATGCGCTACTCTCTTGTCCAAGATAGGTGACGATGGTGATTCCACAATATTTGGTTGATTTTGAGGCAGGACAGCTGCCGGTCGTCGATACGGATGTCATCGTGATCGGTTCGGGGATTGCGGGGCTCTTTACCGCTATCAAAGCAAGTGAAAAAGAGCGCGTGATCCTGATTACAAAAAAATCGATGCTGGAAAGCAATACCAGGTACGCTCAAGGCGGCATCGCCGCTGTGATTTCCGAAGAGGATTCCCCGGTTTATCACCGTCAGGATACGCTGCTGGCCGGAGCGGGCTTATGCTCCTCTGAAGCGGTGGATATCCTGGTCAACGAAGGGCCGGAAGGCGTTAAAGAGCTGATGATGTTAGGCACCGCCTTCGATTTGGAGAACGGTGAGCTCGCTCTGACGAAAGAGGGGGCGCACAGCCATCGCCGGATCTTGCATGCCCATGGGGATGCGACGGGATATGAGATCGTGCGAGCCTTGTCCGAGCAAGCGGGAGCCCATCCCAATATCGAAGTTTGGGACAATCATTATGTGATCGATTTGATCACCGAGGAGAATGAATGCCTAGGCGCGCTCGTACAGCGGCCAGACGGGCAGCGCGTGTTTCTGCGCGGGAATGCGACGATTCTGTGCTCCGGCGGAGCTGGGCAGTTGTATCGCTATACGACCAATCCCGAGGTAGCCACGGGCGATGGGGTTGCTATCGCATACCGGGCGGGAGCGATTCTTCGCGACATGGAGTTTATTCAATTTCACCCTACATCGCTCTGTTATCCGGGCGCGCCGCGGTTTCTGATCTCTGAGGCGGTTCGCGGCGAAGGGGCCGTGTTGCGCAATATCAAAGGCGAGCGGTTCATGAGTAAATACCATGAGCTGCTTGAGCTGGCGCCGCGGGATATCGTGGCTCGGGCCATCGTCAGCGAAATGGAAGCGACGGGGGCAAGCATCGTGTACCTCGATATCACGCACGAGGATCCGGAGAAAGTCAGATCCCGATTCCCAACGATTTACGAAACCTGCCTTGGCTATGGGCTTGATTTGACGGCCGACTGGATTCCCGTTGCGCCGGCTGCGCATTATATGATGGGAGGCGTCCGTGTCAGCCATCACGGAGAGACGAGTGTGCATCGGTTGTTCGCCTGCGGCGAAGTTTCGTCGACCGGCGTACATGGCGCGAACCGGCTGGCCAGCAACTCGTTGTCGGAAGCGATCGTGTTCGGGCGCCGGATTATTCAGCGGATTGGGGAGCTGCCTCCGCGCACCCGAACCGGGGAGACCGTGGCTTACCATGACGGCCGTCTGGCTCCGGCACCGTCTTCGTTAGTGGAACGCCGCTTGGACTTGCAGAAAACGATGGTCCGCCGTGCCGGTTTGCGTCGAACGGCGGAAGGATTGGCCAAGGGGATCACGGAGCTGGAGCGGCATCAGGCGATTTTTAGCCAGGCGCTGCATACCCGCGAAGAGTGGGAATACGCCAATATGCTGACCTGCGCGCTGCTGTTGGCCAAATCGGCGCTAGCGCGCGAGGAGAGCCGGGGCGGGCATTACCGCGAGGACTTCCCGGAACGCAGCGACGAGAAGTGGCGCAAGCATCTACTTTGGCAGCGGGATAAAGGAATGTTGGAGGAAACTAGCGATGATGTTTAATGGATATAATGAAGGACTTGTGGAGGCCATCCGCGGCTGGTTGAAGGAAGATGTGGGCTCCGGTGACGTGACGACCGCGGTAACGATCCCTGCGGGTCATGAGTCCAAAGGGATCATTCATGCCAAGCAGGGCGGGATTGTTGCCGGAGTGCCGGTGGCTCAGCTTGTCTTCGAGATCGTGGATCCGAATCTGACGTTTACGCCGCACGTGAAGGACGGGGAACGTATCGAGAAAGGCGCGATTCTGGCCGAGGTGGAAGGAAGCACGCATAGTATTTTGACCGGGGAGCGGTTAGCCCTGAACTTGTTGCAACGCTTGTCTGGTATCGCAACGCGCACGAAGACGTTTGTGGAAGCGTTGGGCGGGCTGCCGACCCGGCTGGTGGATACACGCAAGACGACGCCGGGCCACCGGATGCTGGAGAAGTATGCGGTCCGTACTGGAGGAGGTTCGAATCACCGCTTCGGGTTGTACGACGCCGTCATGATCAAGGATAATCATATTAAAGGGGCCGGTGGCATCACCCAGGCGGTGAGCCGCGCTCGTGCTCATATTCCGCACACGATGACGATTGAAGTGGAGACGGAAAACCTGGAACAGGTGGAGGAAGCCCTGCAAGCTGGCGCGAATATTATCATGCTCGACAACATGGCTCCCGACCTGATGAAGGAAGCGGTGCGCCGAATCAAGACCAAGGCGCCGCATGTGACGGTGGAAGCATCGGGCAACGTGTCGCTGGAAACGATCCGTGGGATTGCCGAGAGCGGCGTGGACGTCATTTCTGTGGGACGTCTGACGTATTCTTTTGAAAGCCTGGATATCAGTTTGGATTTGAACGGCAAAAAGGAGGCCTAACAAGCGCATGTTCCTTGTAGTCGATGTAGGCAATACGAATATCGTGCTGGGGATTTACCGGGGCAAGGAGTTGCTCCATCATTTCCGCATCAGTACGAATCGCCAGGCCACGGTGGACGAGTACGGCGTATTGATCCATAATCTGTTCCACATGGTGGGGATCCGGGAAGCCGAGATGGAGGGCGTCATCATTTCCTCGGTAGTACCGCCGTTAATGCACGTGCTTGAGGAGCTGAGCGAAAAATATTTGCGGCACAAGCCGCTGGTCGTTGGCCCGGGGATCAAAACCGGGCTGAACCTCCGTTACGAAAATCCGCGCGAAGTTGGAGCGGACCGGATCGTCAACGCGGTGGCCGCCATCGAGCAGTACGGAGGGCCGCTGGTCGTCGTTGACTTCGGCACGGCCACGACGTTTGACTGCATCGATGCGGCATGCAATTACCTTGGCGGCGCGATCGTGCCGGGCATCGGGATTTCGACGGAAGCGCTGTATCAGCGAGCTTCCAAGCTGCCGCGCATCGAACTCGAGAAGCCGAAGAAGGTTATTGGCCGCAATACGGTGAATGCGATGCAGGCCGGGATTATTTTTGGCTATGCTGGACAGGTTGATGGCATTGTGGAACGGATCGCTCAGGAGATGGGCGAGAAACCGAAGGTGATCGCGACCGGAGGACTTGCGGAGCTGATCGCCAGCGAAACGCGAACCATTGAAGAAGTAAACTCGCAGCTAACCCTGGAAGGGCTGCGGATTATCTACGAACGCAATCAATAAAGCAGGCGATGGTTATACTGGTATAAGTTGAAATCTCAAGTCAAGTTCAAAAAGTCAGGATAGATGACTTTTTGAACTACCTTTGTAAGAAGCGAAAGGAGGTCCTTCGCATGATGGACCAGAACAGCAAGCAAGATCGGTTGATCCGCGGGATCGCCATGGGCGGGAAAGTGCGCGCTTTCGCCGTGCGGACGACCCAGCTGGTGGAGGAGCTGCGCCGCCGACATGATACGTACCCGACCGCAACAGCCGCCTTCGGGCGCACGCTGACCGCCGCCGCCATGATGGGCGCGATGCTCAAGGGCGAGGAGAAGCTGACCGTACAGGTTAAAGGCGACGGACCGATCGGACAAATTATTGCGGATGCGAACGCCAAGGGCGAAGTGCGCGGCTACGTCAAGAACCCGCATGTCCATTTGCCGAGCAACAGTCAAGGGAAATTGGACGTTCGCGGCGTTGTCGGAACGGAAGGATTTATCCACGTTACGAAGGATTTGGGACTCAAGGAGCCTTACCGCGGTAGCGTGCCTTTAATTTCCGGCGAGTTGGGCGAGGATTTTACGTATTATTTTGCCGTGTCGGAGCAAACCCCTTCCGCCGTTGGATTGGGCGTGCTCGTGGACGTGGACAATTCGGTGATCGTAGCGGGCGGTTTTATCATTCAGCTGCTGCCGGGCTTAAGTGATTCCGAAATCGACTCGATCGAAAAAGCGGTGGGTCAGCTTCCACCGGTGACGGCGCTGCTCGATCAGGGGTTGGAGCTGGACGAAATGCTGCGCTGGATCGTACCGGACGTGCAGGTGCTGGAGGAAATGGACATCGTGTTCTCCTGCAACTGTTCACGGGAGCGGGTAGAGCGCACGCTGATCAGCTTGGGTAAGAAGGAGCTGGAGGAACTGCGGGACGAAGGCAAAGAGACGGAGGTCGTTTGCGATTTCTGCAACGAACCGTACTTGTTTACCCCCGAGGAACTTGACCGGTTGATAGCTCAAACGGATAAATAAGTGAATAAGACCAAAGATACTTTGCGGATCGGGTTATTTAGACCTCGGATGCAAAGTATTTTTTGTGACTTTTCTTGACAACTCCGATCGGGGTTGTTAAGATAATAATCAGAAAACCAACTTATTTACTCGGAAATAAATGAAAGCCGATAAATCGCACATCCTAACATCTTGAGCTTTCATTTTGTGCAGCTAGATCGACGACGGTAATTTTTATCCAAAGGGAGGATATTTAATATGGCAAAAGTCGTAAATAGTGTAACGGATTTGATCGGAGATACGCCGCTGGTTCGGTTAAATCGGATCGTGCCGGAGGATAGCGCGGAGATTTATGTGAAGCTGGAATACCAAAACCCGGGCTCCAGCGTAAAGGACCGGATCGCGATCAGTATCGTAGAGGAAGCGGAGAAGGCGGGCAAGCTGAAGCCGGGCGGAACGATTATCGAAGCGACGAGCGGTAACACGGGGATCGGTTTGGCGATGGTAGCTGCGGCGAAGGGCTACAAAGCTGTTATCGTGATGCCGGAAACGATGAGCTTGGAACGTCGTAACCTGCTGCGCGCCTATGGGGCAGAGCTTGTCTTGACACCGGGTTCCGAAGGGATGAACGGAGCGGTGAAGAAAGCCGAGGAGCTGCTGGCAGCGAATCCGGATTACTTCCTGGCAGACCAATTCAGAACGCAAGCGAACGTGAAAATTCACCGCGAAACGACCGGACCGGAAATCGTTGAAGCGATTGAATCGCTGGACGGCCGTCTGGATGCCTTCGTGGCAGGGATTGGTACGGGCGGTACGATTTCCGGCGCGGGTGAGGTTTTGAAGAAACGGTTCCCGGATCTGAAGATTTACGCGGTTGAACCGGCAGCATCGCCGATTCTGTCTGGCGGCAAACCTGGACCGCACAAAATCCAAGGCCTTGGTGCGAACTTCATTCCGGAAATTTTGAATCGTGAAATTTATGATGAAATCATTCATGTGGAGAACGATGAAGCGTTCGAACAAGCACGTACGGTCGCGAAAGAGGAAGGCATCCTGTCCGGTATTTCCTCCGGCGCTGCAGTGTTTGCTGCCTTGAAGGTGGCTAAGGAGCTGGGCAAAGGCAAACGTGTCGTTGCCATCATTCCAAGCAACGGCGAACGTTACCTCAGCACGCCGCTGTACAATTTCGAAGCTTAATCACTCCTAGGAGAGCGATGACGCCCCCCGGCCGTTCTAACCGAACGGTCCGGGGTCTTTTATTATGAGGCGAACTTCTAGTATACTAGCTTCCAATAAGAGAAGTGCATCTATAAGATGAAGCTTGGAGGACGAACACGGTTCATGAAAAAGTTGACGACCTGGGAGCAATGGAAAGATTGGGCGGGGACAGGCGACTGGACGATGCTGCCCTTTGCGGTCAAATGCCCGTTGGCGGCTTCGGGTTTGCCTGAGGATTGGTTCCGGGCTTGGAAGGAAGCCGGACCGTACGCTTGCGTGTTGGAGAGTGGCAAGGGAGGAAGGTACACCTTTCTAGGCTTAGAGCCGGTTTCTGTCATCCGCGGCAAGGGTGGCGAAGCCATCGTGCAAGATCCTGCTTCCGGTACGGCATCGGTCCTCCGAGGCAAGCCGCTGGAGTTGTTGCGGGACTGGATGGCTCCGTTCCGGTCGCCCGAGGTGCCGGGGCTACCCAAGTTCACCGGCGGAGCCGTCGGTTATCTCGCCTATGATGTAGCGCGATCGTTGGAGCGCCTGCCGAACCTAGCGCAGGACGACCTTGGCCTCGGCGACTACGTTTGGATGCGGTTGGAGGAGATGTGGGCTATCGATCAGGGGGAGGGTGATGTGTATTGCGTCGTCCATGTCCCGATCGCCTCGATGTCTCTGGAACAACTGCGGGATGGTTACCGTCGCGCCGAAGCGCGGGCTTTGCGCATGGCGGAGCGCTGGACAGGCTTCTACGCTGCGACCGCTGCTACCCCGGCGGAAACCCCGACTCCGCTTCCTCCGCTCGGCGACGAGGAGTTGGAGCGCCGCCGTCTGTCCGTCTCGATGACGCAGGAGGCGTTCGAAGCGGCGGTGCGCCGGGTGCAGGAATATATCGCCGCCGGCGACGTATTTCAGGTGAACCTGTCGCTGCGCCAGGCTTTTGCGTTGGTGGCGTCACCTGAACAGGTGTACGAGCAGCTCAGGCGGTTGAACCCGTCGCCATATATGGGCTTGCTCCGCTTCCCCGATTTCCAACTCGTGTCCGCTTCGCCGGAGCTGCTGGTGAAGGTGGAGCAAGGGAAGATCAGCACCCGCCCGATTGCGGGAACGCGGCGGCGGGGACATACGCCGGAGGAGGATCGGCAGATGGAGGCGGAGCTGCGCGCGAGCAACAAGGAGCAGGCCGAGCACATTATGCTGGTCGACCTTCTGCGCAACGACATCGGTCGTGTGGCGGAGTATGGGACGGTACGGGTCAGCGAGCTTTTTACTGTGGAGCGCTATTCGCACGTTATGCATCTGGTGTCTGAGGTCGAAGGAGTGCTGGGTGGGGATCCTACGTTATACGATGCGATCGCTGCTGTTTTTCCGGGAGGAACGATTACCGGGGCGCCTAAGGTACGAACGATGGAAATCATCGAGGAGCTGGAGCCGGTCACGCGGGGGCCTTATACCGGCGCAATGGGATGGATTGACTATACCGGGAATATGGAATTAAATATTATTATACGTACGCTGGTCGCGAAGGATGGCGTCGGCTACTTGCAGACGGGGGCTGGCATCGTGATTGATTCGGACCCGTACCGTGAGTATAGGGAATGCTTTAACAAGGCCAGGGCTGTTGCTTTGGCGATCCAACAGAGTGAGCAGAGTCAGCTGGACAAAGTCTAGGACAGGAGATGAGATGAGATGATTTTGGTGATCGATAACTACGATTCTTTTACGTACAATTTGGTGCAGTATTTAGGTGAGTTAGGTGAGGAAGTAGCTGTCCGCCGCAACGATGAGATTGATCTTGCGGGAATTGAGGCTTTGCAGCCGGATCATATTTTAATATCCCCCGGTCCATGTACCCCAAATGAGGCTGGGATCACGCTGGATTTGATCGAGCGTTTTAAAGGGGTGATCCCGATCTTCGGCGTTTGCCTGGGGCATCAGGCGATCGGCCAAGCTTTTGGCGGTAACGTGATTCGTGCCGAGCGGTTAATGCACGGCAAGACGTCGCCGATCCACCATCAGGGAGAATCGGTGTTTGCCGGCCTGCCGTCGCCGTTTACGGCCACGCGGTACCATTCTCTGATCGTGGAGCGCGAGAGCCTGCCGGATTGTCTGGAAATTACCGCCGAGACGGCGGAAGGGGAGATCATGGGACTGCGCCACAAAGAGTATGCCGTTGAAGGTGTGCAGTTCCATCCGGAATCGATTATTACTCAGCATGGCCATCAAATCCTCCGTAATTTCCTGAATCGGAAGGCGGAAGCCAAAGCATGAAATACATCGGGGTGGATGGAGTTCCGACCCCGACCGATCAAGCCGTGATCTCCGTAATGGATCACGGCTTTATGTACGGGATCGGTTTGTTTGAGACGTTCCGTACGTACGAAGGTCGACCGTTTCTGCTGGAGCGGCATCTGGATCGGCTGATGGCAGGCTGCAGGGCGTTAGGGATCGATTTCAAGGCCGATCCCGGCCGGGTTGAGTCGGAAATCAGTGAGTTGCTCGTGCAAAACGGATTGGCTGAAGGCTACATCCGGTATACGGTAACGGCCGGTGAGGGGCCGCTTGGCTTGCCGGTCGGTGACTACGATAAGCCGAGAGTCGTAATCTACGTGAAGTCGTTGCCGGAGCCAGGGGTGACGCTATATACCGACGGGAAGCCGCTGTGGCGGCTGGAGACGCCCCGGAACACGCCGGAGGGCGAGGTGCGCTTCAAATCGCTGCACTACATGAATAGCGTGCTGGCGAAACGCGAGCTGGCGCGGCTGGAACGCGCGGCGGCGCAGCAGTCCGTCGCTCCCGTCCCTGCGGAAGGCTTGCAGCTGACGGCCCAGGGATGGTTGGCGGAGGGGATCGTCAGCAATGTATTTTTTGTGCGGAATGGCAAATGTTATACGCCGAATCTGGAAACGGGGATTCTCCCCGGCATTACTCGCGCCATGGTGCTGGAGCTGGCAGCCGAGAAGGGGATTCCGACGGAGGAGGGCTGCTACACTTGGGACGATCTGTTGGCGGCCGACGAGGTCTTCTTGACAAATTCGATCCAAGAGCTCGTGCCTGTGACGGAATTGGCGGAGTCTAGCAAACAAGGCGGACAGGAGATGCAGCGGCACAAGGTCGGGACCGGCCATATCGGGCCGGTTACGGAACGACTGCTGGGGGAATATAGAGAGAAAGCGAGGAATGACGATGCAGCCGATCATATATAAACGCAGCTACCGGCTGGGCGAGGCGTCCTTTACGCTCGGTGAGCGCACGCTGGTGATGGGGATTCTGAACGTGACACCGGACTCTTTTTCCGATGGAGGCCGTTATAATAACGTGGAACGCGCTTTACAGCACGCTCGGGAGATGATTGCGGAGGGAGCGGATATCATTGATGTCGGCGGAGAATCAACGCGTCCGGGTCATGAACCTGTAAGCGAACAAGAGGAGCTGGAGCGGGTCATTCCCGTGGTAGAGGCGATGCAACGCGAGCTGCCGCAAGTTCCCTTGTCGGTGGATACGTACAAGGCAAAGGTCGCGAGAGAAGCGCTGAAGGCGGGCGCCCACATCATCAATGATGTATGGGGCTTTAAGGCGGAGGCGCGGATGGCGGAAGTGGCGGCGGAGTTTGGTTGTCCGGTGATTTTGATGCATAACCGTCAGGATCGTAATTACGGCGACTTGCTTGCCGATGTGGCGGCGGATTTGCGAGAATGCGTGGAGATCGCTCGTAAAGCTGGTGTGAAGGACGAGAATATTATTTTGGACCCGGGTATCGGTTTTGCCAAGGATTATTCCGAGAACCTCCGTGTCATGCGTGCACTGGACGATTTGATAACGTTGGGTTATCCGCTCCTGCTCGGGACGTCCCGCAAGCGATTTATCCGTACCGCGTTAGACCTTCCGGTCGATGAAGTAGTGTTCGGTACGGCGGCGACTGTGGCGCTAGGGGTTGCGCAGGGCTGCCAGATTGTCCGCGTTCATGACGTGAAGGAGATCAAGCAGACCGTGCAAATGTGCGATGCGGTCGTGTACACTCAATAAATTGCTGGAAAAGGAGCCGAAATCATGGACAAAATGGTGCTGCGGCGCATGGAATATTACGGGTACCACGGCGTGTTCGAGGAGGAGCGCAAGCTGGGCCAGCGCTTCTACGTGGATTTGGAGCTGGAGATGGATCTGCGCCAGGCGGGAATCCACGATGACTTGACTCAAACGGTAAATTACGCCGAATTGCATGGGCTGGTCAAGGATATTGTCGAGCTAAAAAGCTTTCAATTGATCGAAGCGTTGGCGGAGCATATTGCATCCGCGGTATTGGACACTTATACTAGGGTAGATGCGTTAACGGTTCGGGTCACCAAGCCGCACCCTCCGTTTGATATCCATTTCGACGGTGTGACGGTGGAGATGTACCGTTCCAGAAAGTGAGCCAATCGTTTATGAACCTGACTTCTCCCTCTGAGCTTTCAGAGGCTTATATTGCTTTAGGCGCCAATCTGGGAGACCGCGAGGCCACCCTCATGCAGGCGATCACAGCGCTGCAGGAGCATCCAGCGATTGAAGTCCTGCGTTGCTCCAATTTATATGAAACCGATCCGGTAGGATACCTGGATCAGCCGTGTTTCGTGAATATGGCTGTTGCGCTGCGTACCTCGCTGGATCCTGAGGTGCTGCTTGAAGTTATGCTGGATATTGAGCTGCGATTAGGGCGAGAGCGCAAAATACGTTTCGGGCCGCGCACGGTGGACCTTGATTTGTTATGGGCTGGAGGCAGAGTGGTGAATACGCCGCTTCTTACATTGCCTCATCCACGGATGATGGAGCGGGCTTTCGTACTTGTCCCGTTGTCAGACATTGTGCCGGAAGGGGAGCTCTCCGGCCTGTATGAGCGCATTCAGAGTGCCTTGGACACCCTAGATGGAAAGGAAGGCGTCCGGTTTTGGAAAACATGCACCTGGCACAGCGCATCCGCGCTTTCCGAAAACTAAAAGGATTTACCCAGCAAGAGCTGGCTGAGAAGTCCGGCGTGTCCCTAGCTTTATTAGGAGCGGTGGAACGGGGGAACCGCCGGGCAGATGATCAAATTTTAACTAAAATTGCAAATTGTTTGGGCATCTCCTTAGCGGAGCTGAAGCCCGATAAATAAGCTAGGCCGCTTGTAACCTAACCTTATCGAAATGGAGGGAACCATCTTGCTGAAGATTGGCGATATCGAAATGAAAAACCAAGTCGTGCTTGCTCCGATGGCAGGCGTATGCAATCCGGCCTTTCGCCTGATTGCCAAAGAATTTGGAACAGGGCTGGTCTGCGCAGAGATGGTGAGCGATAAAGCGATCATCCATGGCAACAAGCGTACTCGAGAAATGCTTTTTGTGGACGAGCGGGAGAAGCCGCTTAGCCTGCAAATTTTCGGTGGGGACCGCGCATCGCTTGTGGAGGCGGCCAAAGTCGTTGATCAGGAAACGAATGCCGACATCATTGATATTAATATGGGTTGTCCGGTGCCGAAGGTGACGAAATGCGATGCCGGCGCACGTTGGTTGCTCGAGCCGAATAAGATTTACGAGATGGTCTCGGCCGTTGTGGATGCGGTGAGTAAACCGGTAACGGTGAAAATGCGGATCGGCTGGGATGCAGAGCATATTTACGTTGTGGACAACGCCAAAGCGGTGGAACAAGCCGGTGGCAAAGCCGTCAGCGTGCATGGCCGGACGCGCGAGCAGCTGTACACCGGGCAGGCGGATTGGAGTTACATTCGTCAGGTGAAGGAAGCCGTATCGATTCCCGTGATCGGCAATGGCGACGTGGCGACGCCGGAGGATGCCAGACGGATGCTGGATGAGACCGGCTGCGACGGCGTGATGATTGGACGCGGGGCACTCGGCAACCCTTGGATGCTCTATCGGACAGTCGAGTACCTGAAGACCGGTGAATTGCTTCCGGAGCCGGATGCGGAGGAGAAGATTCGCATTGCGATCTTGCACATGGACCGTTTGGCCGCTCTTAAAGGCGAGCATGTGGCCGTTCGCGAAATGCGCAAGCATTTGGCCTGGTATTTGAAAGGCCTTAAGGGCGCAGCGCCCATTAAGGATCTCATTATGGAAGAAACACGGCGTGACGAGATGGTGCGCATTCTTGAGGGTTTTGTCGCTGGCATTTCGACAGTAGCCGTACCTGATGAGGTATCCGCCTAAGGTTGAAGGGGAAGGTCATGAAACGTTTACATTTGTAAATTCGGGTGTCATTGACAATTGAGAATCGTTCACCTATAATTTCACAATATAAATTCGACTCAGGGCGTTAGGCTTTCCTCTAGGGATGGTCTGACCCTTATCACATAATGCATATGATATACACAATGAGTTGGGAATTTAGAGACCATTGCTGCCGGAAGCGAGCGCTTCCAAGCACCTAAGCGGCAGTGGAACGGCAAAGGAACATTTTCCTAAAGGGAAGCGTTCATTTTCCAGGAGGGTTTTCGGGTGCCGCACGCACCGTGCGAAAATTTTTTCCATGACAGGAGAATCGGTTGAGATGAGCGATAAAGAAGTTATTCTTACCCAGGACGGTCTGAAGAGACTGGAAGAAGAATTGGAAAACCTGAAATCTGTGAAACGCCGCGAGGTTGCGGAACGGATTAAAGTAGCCATCGGATACGGGGATATCAGTGAGAACTCGGAATACGAGGACGCGAAGAACGAGCAGGCCTTTATCGAAGGGCGAATCATCACGCTGGAGAAAATGCTGCGTAACGCTCGGATCATCAACAACGACGAAATCGACACGGATACGGTGAGCATCGGTTCGATCGTGACGGTAGAAGATCTGGAATTTGGAGATACGATGGAATACGCTATCGTTGGGACGGCGGAATCCGATCCGATGCAGAACAAAATCTCGAACGAAAGTCCTGTTGGCAAAGCGATTCTCGGGAAGAAAAAAGGCGCCGTTGTGGACGTCAACGTTCCGGCCGGCGTGATTCAATATAAAATCGTGGACATTAAGAAGTAAGGCGGAATGAGCGACGAAAGAAGCTTCCCCAGCGGAAGCTTCTTTCACTGTTTCTTTTGTCGGCGAGCAAAATTCAGCGGGATTAAGGAGTGGAGTAGGGCTATGAGCGAAGAGATCAATAATCAGGAAGCCATGGAAGTCAGCGAGCTGTTGCAAATTCGCCGCGATAAATTGGACGAGCTGCGCGGATTAGGGATCGACCCTTTCGGCAAAAAATACGAACGTACCCATATGGCGGGTGACATTCTTCAGCAGTATGACGAGCTTTCCAAGGAAGACTTGGAGGAGAAGAACGTTGAGGTTTCCATCGCCGGTAGAATCGTGGCCAAACGGGGAATGGGCAAGGCTAGCTTTGCACATCTGCAGGACCTGTCGGGCAAAATTCAGATTTATGTCCGCCAGGACAGCGTGCCGGAAGTTAAATATGAGGCGTTCAGCATTCTGGACCTTGGGGATATCGTTGGGGTGACAGGTGAAGTGTTCAAGACCAAGACCGGCGAAACGACGATCAAAGTCAAGGATCTGGAGGTGCTATCCAAATCTCTGTATCCGCTGCCGGATAAATATCACGGGTTGAAAGACGTTGAGCTGCGATATCGCCAACGTTACGTTGATCTGATCGTAAATCCGGAGGTGCAGCAGACGTTTATCAAGCGTTCTCGGATTATCCAATCGATGCGCCGTTACCTGGATTCATTGGGCTATCTGGAGGTAGAAACACCTACCCTGCACAGCATTGCGGGTGGGGCAGCAGCCCGTCCGTTTATTACGCACCACAATGCGCTGGACATGCAGCTCTATATGCGGATCGCGATCGAGCTTCACTTAAAACGTCTGATTGTCGGTGGCATGGAGAAAGTGTATGAGATCGGCCGGGTATACCGGAACGAGGGCATTTCTACGCGTCATAACCCGGAATTCACAATGATTGAGTTGTATGAGGCTTATGCCGATTATCAGGATATCATGGCGTTGACGGAAAATATGATTGCCCACATCGCGCAGGAAGTGCTGGGGACCCAAGTGGTGAACTACCAGGGTCACGAGGTTAACTTAGCTCCGCAGTGGCGCCGCGTTTCGATGGTCGATGCCGTTAAAGAAGTGACCGGAGTGGATTTCGGCGTACAAATGAGCAATGAGGAAGCGCACCGCTTGGCTAAAGACCATAAAGTTCCAGTGGAGCCTCATATGACGTTTGGTCATATCCTGAATGCTTTCTTTGAGCAATTTGTAGAGGAAACACTGATTCAGCCGACGTTTGTTTATGGACATCCGGTGGAAATTTCGCCGCTGGCCAAGAAGAACGAGCAGGATCCACGCTTTACGGATCGTTTTGAACTCTTTATCGTGGCTCGGGAGCATGCTAACGCCTTTACGGAGCTGAACGATCCGATCGATCAGCGCCAACGTTTCGAGGCACAACTGCTCGAACGCGAACATGGCAACGATGAGGCTCATGAAATGGATGATGACTTTATCCGTTCCCTTGAATACGGAATGCCGCCTACCGGTGGCTTGGGGATCGGGGTAGACCGCCTTGTGATGTTACTGACCGACTCGGCTTCCATCCGCGACGTGCTGCTGTTCCCGCATATGCGTTCTGCGGAATAAGCAAAGGAATAAAGGATATACGAGCCCGGCTGATTGCCGGGCTTTCTTTATATGGGTGATGAACGGCGGGCGCTGATTTTGAATGGGCAAAATTGGATGAGAATAAAACAGCGGTTTGGGTTGCGCCTGGGTTGAAAAGATGATATATTATAAATCCGGTCGTTATTCACGGGCATTATGAACGTCAGCTCAGAATCGCAGATAAAAATAATGCTTGCAAGATAACGCCGGACATGATATACTATAAAAGTTGTCGCCGATAAGACGATAACGAAAGTTGATCTTTGAAAACTGAACAACGAGTGAGTAATACAATGAGATTTTAAATCTCGTCAGTTTGTTTCAATGAGCAAGTCAAACACTTTATTGGAGAGTTTGATCCTGGCTCAGGACGAACGCTGGCGGCGTGCCTAATACATGCAAGTCGAGCGGAGTTAATCGGGAGCTTGCTCCTGATTAACTTAGCGGCGGACGGGTGAGTAACACGTAGGCAACCTGCCCGTAAGACTGGGATAACTACCGGAAACGGTAGCTAATACCGGATACGCAAGTTTCTCGCATGGGAGACTTGGGAAAGGCGGAGCAATCTGTCACTTACGGATGGGCCTGCGGCGCATTAGCTAGTTGGTGGGGTAACGGCTCACCAAGGCGACGATGCGTAGCCGACCTGAGAGGGTGAACGGCCACACTGGGA
>NZ_WNZY01000022.1 GCF_009725205.1 Paenibacillus timonensis
AAACCTCTCCTTTTTGAATGGTTGCTAGTCACTTCCATTTTACCAAGGATTGGTTTCTTTTTGTTTAACAAAATCAAAAAAACAAGGGCGTCCCTCAGTCATCTACGATGACTTTTGGGACAGCCCCTTTTTATCGTATTTCCATGTAACCCTCGAAATTTCATAGTGAATTTAGCTTATGGAAGTGAGCCAAATATCCTTGAAGTCCATCCAGCCCAGATTGTTGATCACAAGTCCGCGGATGGACGGGTGGACGTAAGTGTTCAACATGCTATGGATCAGGAAGGTGACCTGCGCCTCCTCCTGAAGCCGTAATTCGATCTGCTGCAGCAAAGCCCGACGCTTCTCGGGGTTGTCGGACGCAAAAACCTCGTCCACCATGCCAAACACCCAGCGGCTTAACTCCGGCGGCATATGCAGACGGATGAAGCTGTCTTCCTGCAAATAGCTCTCTAGTTCGCACACCTCGTCCTCGGCGAATATGAGGCACATTAAAATAGCATCGGATTCCCGTGCAGCCGATTTTGCCATCTCGGATTTGCTATGGTACACAACTTCGACTGGGATCCCGATCGCAGCGCATTGCGATTTGATCCACTCTGCTTCCTCTCGTTCAAGATGATGGGCTGCCAGGCGGAAAGGCTCGCCTGTATATCCCGATTCCTCCAGCAACTGACGGGCGGCCGCCGGGTCGTGTCGGTGGATGCCCAGAGTCGTATCATTGGTCGGTTGGAAGCTACGCGCCGGATAACCGGATTTGCCCGTGGCCTGAATCATCCCGGGGCGGTCGATCACTAAGTTCACGGCCTGTCGAAAAGCGAGCGATTGCTGCGGTCCAAGTCGATTGCGGTTCCAGGAAATCATGCTAGAGCCCCGACTTAAGGTCTCGATGCGTTTCCAATCGTCACCGGCCCGGGCGGGAACTCGCGAATCGTTTACAATCAACTGCTCCCACTTCAACTTGGAGGAATTCGGGATATCGTCGGGCAGAAAAACTAAGGTTACGCCGTCCAAATAAGGGCGACCTAGAAAATATCCTGCATGCACCTCCAGTTCCATCCGGTTCGGGCTCCAATGCGTGAGCCGGAAAGGACCCGTGCCGCTTGGAAACTGCCAAAACGCATTTTCGTCCTTACCGAGTAAATCGGCGGGAAGGACGGAAGCGCAGGAGGAGCAGAGCAGACGGGGAAGCAGCCAATTCGGTTGATGCAATGTGAATAAGACGGTTCGCGTATCAAGGGCTTCGATTCGCTGTACAGTCGTCATCAACCAGCTATTCGTCGAATTCTCCCGCAGCCGAGAGAAGGTGAAAACGACGTCCTCGGCGGTGAGCTCTTTACCATGATGGAAACGGATGCCTTTACGCAGATGGAACGTCCAAGACGTACCGGTCTCGTCATGTTCCCAGTGATGAGCGATCATGCCGGCGACCTGGCCCTGCGTTTGATCGTACTGAACCAGTCGGTCGAAGATTTGCCGCACGAGATGGGAATCGAAGCCGTAAAACAGATGCGCCGGATCCAATGTTAGCGGGGCTTTATACACCGGTAAGCGGAAGATGTCCCTACAGCTTTGGCCCGCGGCCAGCTGTTTTTCCGCCCCAAACTGGTCATTCAGCCATTGAATGAACCGCTCCCGTGCATGGATGTCTTCCTCGTGCTGGTGCAGGAATTCAAACGCCGATCGATATTCCCCTTTTTCCGCTAGCCTTTGGGCAAGTTCAATGATGAAATTTTCCCGGTTAGCCCGAAAAACCAAACGTGAGCGATTCCCGCGCCCCCGCCCAGGAGACCATTCGATCAGACCTTCCTCCTGCAGCTTGCGGATAATCAGCTTCACGTTTCGCTCCGTACAGTGAAACAGCTTTGTTAAATCATCCAACGCCACCTCAACTTCGCGGGGTTCCGCCGAATCGCCTCTTGACTCGGCATAATGATCCAGCAGTGCCATATAACGTTCTGCGGTCAACACACCAATACACCTCCATTTAGCTCCCATCGCTCACTTGTCGACAAAAAAAGGGGAAATGACTTTGGAATAGTATACTCTTTTTCTTCCTGCTTTTGAAGAAGATAATGGAAATATCCAGAGGGGTGGGCGTAACCAGTCCTACAGGTAGGGAGGTTGTCCTATGAATTATGAGGAATTTTACCGGAGGGAAAGAGAGATCCAGGAGTTCCATCAGTTATTGAAAAGACCTGGCGGACCCCAATGCTTTGCGGTGAGAGGCGTTTCTGAACGTCCGCGAAAAGTCCGTACAAGAATGGGCAGCTTTGGCAAGGTGCTGCGGTCGTTTTTTCAAATGTTCCAATAACTCCAAATGCTGAAAATGCCTGCATCGGAAGATGCAGGCATTCGTTTCCTAAGAGGTGCGTTCAGCGAAAACTTGCTTGAATTGCTCGGTTAACAAAGGGACGACCTCGAATAAATCTCCGACGATCCCGTAGTCGGCGACCTTGAAGATTGGCGCTTCGGGGTCTTTGTTAATCGCAATAATGATCCGCGATTGGCTCATGCCGGCTAGATGCTGGATCGCACCGCTGATCCCGCAAGCGATATAAATTTCCGGCGTGACCACCTTGCCGGTTTGGCCGATTTGCAGCGCATAGTCGCAGTAACCGGCATCGCAGGCGCCGCGAGAGGCGCCGACGGCTCCGCCGAGGCTGTCTGCCAGTTCTTCCAGCACCTTAAAGCCGTCGGCGCTTTTGACACCGCGTCCTCCGGATACGACGATTTTCGCTTCGGTGAGATCTACCTTGCCGGACACCTTGCGCACCACGTCTTTGAGGATGATACTCAGCGGTGTAGGCGGAGTGAACTCCAATGGAACGATTGTGCCTGCGGCAGAGGCTGGGTCAGCGGGAGGAAGGTTGTTCGGACGAAGGGTTACGATTCCGGTGCCGTCTGACAGCCTGGTTTGCTCAAAGGCTTTGCCCGCATATAGCGGACGTGTAAAAGAAATGCCGTCGCCGTCCTTGGTAATGGCGGTAACGTCGGAGATTTGCCCGCAGGCAAGTCGTGCGGCAAGCTGGGGGGCGAGATCGCGGCCAATGGCCGTATGCCCGAGCAGAATCAGTCTCGGTTCGTCCGGCAAGGCGGCCAGTGCTTGCATCGCCGCTTCGAAGGCTAACTCCGGCTGATAGGCTTGGAGCTCGGGATGATCCACCACCAATACTTGGCCGTTGACATGACGAGCCAGTTCGGCTGCCGTATCATCCATTTGGTGACCCAGCAGCACAGCCGTGAGGTTATCGCCATCCTCCCGCAGCTGATTGGCGGCGTGAAGCGCTTCCAAGGAAACCTGACGAAGTTTTCCGTCCTTCGATTCGACGATCACCACGTATGTTTTGCTCATGAGTTAACGCCTCCTTTTGATTTAAATAACCTTAGCCTCGGAGTGCAGCAACCGAACCAATTCCGCCGCTTGCTCGGCGGGTGAGCCGGCCAGCAGCTTACCAGCTTGACGTGCCGGGGGCAAGGAGAGGTTAAGTCGCTGCGTTTTCGCTTTAATATCACCTTCGCTTAGCTCCAGATCGGTCAGCGCCAGTTCGCGGAACGGCTTCTTCTTGGCTTTCATGATCCCGGGAAGGGAAGGATAACGCGGCTCGTTTAATCCTTGTTGCGCGGTCAATACGGCGGGCAGCGTCACCTCTAGCGTTTCAGCGTCGCCTTCCGCGTCTCGGACGACCGTTGCGCGGTCTCCGCTCACGATCAACTCGGTGATCAACGAGACGTGGGGGAGAGCGAGCAGTTTGGCGAGCCGCACAGCGACTTGACCCGCCCCGTTATCAACCGAGAAGTTGCCGCCTAAAATGAGGTCATAGTTCAGGGTTTGCAGGAAGGCGGCGAGCAGGCGAGAGATCCCATATTCGTCCGTATCCAGCGTCTCTGTGGCGATTCGTACGGCTTCGTCAGCGCCCATCGCCAACGCGGTGCGCAGCGCTTCCGCCGTTCTTTCCGGCCCGGCCGATACGACCGTCACCGTACCGCCGTGTGCCTCTTTCAGGCGCAGTGCTTCTTCCACCGCATATTCATCATAGGGATTGATCACGAACTTTACCCCGTCTTCACTAACTTTCCCGTCGGTAATGACGATCTTTTCCTCCGTGTCAAAAGTTTGTTTCAAGATGACGACCACATGCATGCTTGCCAACTCCTTTCAAAATAAAAATAGAATTAGGCATGAAATTTACTTCTTAATCGCACGCAGAAAAAAGTCTACGGTGTTCTCCACCTGGCCAGTGAGAGAATACTTCATGCCTGAAATGAGCCAGGAAGTGACGACCTCGTCCAGCGCTCCGAAAATCAACTGCCGTGACAGCTTTGTATCCAGGTCGGTACGGAATGCACCTTCCTCGATCCCCCTTTTCAAGATATGCTCGATCAAGGTGATATAGGGCTTCACGGCAAGGCCGATGGCCTTGCGCAACTCTAGAGAGCTTTGGCGCAATTCGATTTGGGTGACATAAGCAAAATTCACGTTCTGCTCCAGATGGGTGAAGTGGATTTCGCACACCTTACGTAGTGCTTCCTCGGCCGTGTTCGTTTCGCGGATACTCTGATGGAACAGCTCGACGAGCTTCCCCAACCGATCTTGAAAGAGGGAGATCAGGATATCCTCCTTATTTTTGAAATATAAATAAATCGTACCGTCTGCGACTCCAGCCTCTTTGGCGATTTTAGACACCTGGGAGCCGTGAAATCCGTTCTCCGCAATGACTTTTTCCGCGCCATCCAAAATCATTTCAAATTTTTCCTGTTTCCTACTTGTCATCGGGCCACCTCAATGTTAAAATTTAAAACAGCTGAATGAACCGTCATTCATTTTCTTAATCTTAGGGGAACAACACATCGGTTGTCAAGGTTGAATCCTTAAGATTTTAATTAAACTCCACTTTGTAAACGCTTACCGAAGTTGTCCTACTCTAGCGCCCATCTCAACCGCGACAAACGAACCCACCAATGAACCATCCAACAACGAAATCTTTCCAATGAAATGAAATGCCAAAAAGGAGGGACGTGCGAATCATGGTCACGTTTTGGCTAACGCTAAACGCTTTGCTATTCGCCGCTGTCACAGGATACGCCGTGTTTCTGTTCTATCAGGCGGTATTCCGCCGCTTCCTTTATCTGCGGCTCGGCCGACCGATCGATTTTCGCGCAAGGCGAGAAGGCGCCCAAGGCGAGTTCTGGTCGCAGGTGTTTGGGCAGAAGAAGCTGCTTAAGGACCGCAAAAGCGGATTGATGCACCTTGTCGTGTTCTACGGATTTATCGTGCTGCAGTTCGGGGCGATCGATTTAATCGTAAAAGGACTATCGCGCGGAGGCCATTTACCGTTGCCCGCTTATGAGATGTTCGGGTGGTTTCAGGAATTTACCGCGCTGGCCATTCTGCTCGCCATGGGCTACGCTGCTTACCGCCGTTATATCGAGAAGCTTCCGCGATTGAAGAAAGGTTGGAAACCGGGCATCGTCGTGATATTTATCTACTCGCTAATGGTTTCGGTACTGTTATCGCTAGCTTTCGAACGCGTCGGGATGGGCCTCGAGTTTTCATGGTACGCTCCCGTATCGTCAGCTATCGCCGCCGTATTCGCCGGGCTACCTTCCACCGTGGCTGAAGCCGTCTTCTATGTGTTCTGGTGGCTGCACCTGTTAATCCTGCTATCCTTTCTTGTTTATGTTCCTCAGTCGAAGCACTTTCATCTGATCACCGCACCGATCAACATCTGGTTGCGCCGCCGTGAACCTCATGGCCGGCTGCAAAGTCTAAACCTCGAAGACGAAGAAGCGGAAAGCTTTGGCGTTGGCAACATCGAGGACTTCACGCAAAAGCAAATGCTCGACTTCTACGCTTGCGTTGAATGCGGCCGCTGTACCAATGTATGCCCCGCGGCAAGCACCGGCAAAACGCTGTCGCCGATGCATCTGATCACGAAGCTGCGGGATCATCTCACCGAGAAAGGAGCCGCGGTGACAGGTAAATCGCCGTGGGTGCCGGCGAATGTGTTCGGCTCCGCTGGCGTTCATGCCGTAGCGGTAGGTGCTGGGGACGCGGCACCGGCTTGGGGGGATGCTTCGGGCGTGACCGACATTCGTCCGACGCTGGATTGGCAGAAGGCGACTTGGCAGGTGGCCGCCCAAGGCAAAGCCGTAACCGACCTTGAACTTATCGGCGACGTCATGACCGAGGAGGAGATCTGGGCTTGTACGACTTGCCGCAACTGCGAAGATCAATGCCCGGTAGGCAATGAACACGTTGACAAAATCGTAGACCTGCGCCGCCATCTGGTGTTGATGCAGGGCAGCGTACCCGCGGAAGGGCAGCGCGCGATGCAAAACATCGAGCGCCAAAGCAATCCTTGGGGGATTAGCCGCAATGACCGCGCCTCCTGGACCGGCGAGCTGGAGGGAATCCCCGTGCCAACAGTCAAGGATAATCCGGCTTTCGACATTTTGTTCTTCGTTGGGTCGATGGGCTCCTACGATTTACGCAGCCGCAAAATCACGCGGGCGTTCGTCCGGCTGCTGAACGAAGCCGGTGTCAATTTCGCCATCCTCGGCAACGAGGAGCGAAACTCTGGGGACACACCTCGCCGAATGGGCAATGAGCTCTTGTTTCAGCAGCTATGCCTGGAGAACATTGCGACGTTTCAACGATATGGCGTACGCAAGATCGTCACCGCTTGCCCTCATACGTTTAATACGCTGAAAAATGAATATCCCGAATTCGGTTTGGAGGAGGTGGAAGTGCTTCACCATACGCAACTGCTGGAGCAGCTGATCCGAGAGGGTCGGTTAAAACCGGCCTATCGGGTGAATGAGGTGGTCACCTACCATGATTCTTGTTATCTCGGTCGATACAACGGCGTCTACGACGCGCCGCGGGAGGTGCTGCGAGCCGTTCCCGGCGTGGAGCTGGTCGAGATGGCCCGGTCGCGGGAGAACGGGATGTGTTGCGGTGCTGGCGGCGGGCTGATGTGGATGGAGGAAAGCGATGGCAAACGGATCAACCTGGCCCGTACCGAACAAGCGCTGGAGGTTCGACCCAGTATCATCAGCAGCGCGTGCCCCTACTGTCTGACGATGCTGGAGGATGGCACGAAACTCAAGGAAGTGGACGATCAGGTGAAGGCACGGGACATCGCCGAAATCTTAGAGTTATCGGTGTTTGGCGAACAGGCAAACGAACCGGTTCCGGTGTTATCTCAATGAAAATTCCATTGAAATAGGAGGTAGATCAAATGAACAAACCGATCCGCAAAGCAGCCGTTATCGGCTCCGGCATTATGGGCTCCGGCATTGCTGCCCAACTGGCAAACGCAGGGATCCCTTGCCTGCTGCTTGACATCGTCCCTCCGCGGTTAACCGACGCGGAGATGGCCGCTGGACTTACGCTCGACCATCCTTCCGTGCGCAATCGACTGGCTACGGCGGCCATCGCCGGGCTGGCTAAGACGAAACCCGCCCCGCTTTATGACAACGCTTTTGCTCAGCGGATCACGCCCGGCAACTTGGAGGATCATCTAGCGCTTATTGCCGAGGTGGATTGGGTCATCGAGGTCGTCGTCGAGAATCTTGAGGTCAAGCAGAAGCTGCTGGCCCAAGTAGAACGCCACTGGAAACCGGGAACGATCGTCAGCTCGAACACGTCGGGTATTTCGATCAACGCGATGGCTGAAGGGAGATCCGAGGAATTTCGGAAGCATTTTCTCGGCACGCATTTCTTTAACCCGCCGCGGTATATGAAGCTGCTGGAGATCATCCCCGGGCAAACGACCGACCCGGAGTTGGTCGCTGATATACGCCGTGTCTGCGAGCGCACGCTTGGCAAAACGGTCGTGCTCGCGAAAGATACGCCAAACTTCATCGCCAACCGGATCGGCACTTATGGGCTGCTGGTTACTCTGCGTGAGATGGAGGAGAAGGGTTACACCGTCGAAGAGGTAGATGCGGTCACCGGACCGGCGATGGGCCGTCCGAAGAGCGCTACTTTTCGCACCTTGGATTTAGTTGGATTGGATACGTTTCTGCATGTGGCCGATAACGTATTCGCGAATGTGACAGACGAAGCGGAGAAACGGGTGTTTGCTGCACCGGCCACGCTCAAAGATATGGTGTCTCGGGGCTGGCTTGGGGAGAAGAGCGGGCAGGGTTTCTATCGGAAAATCAAGGGGGAACGGGGGAGCGAGATTTTGTCCCTGAACCTCCAGACGATGGACTACGGCCCGCAACGCAAGATAGCGTCCGCTTCCTTGGAAGCAGCCAAGCTGGCGAAAGGCGCGGCTGCCAAGACGAAAGCGCTGCTCAGTGCTCAGGATCGCTACTCGCAGTTAGCCTGGGATGTACTCAAGCAGGTGTTGATCTACTCCGCCGCCAAACGGGGGGAAATCGCAGACAGCATCCGCGAAATCGACGAGGCGATGAAGTGGGGCTTCAACTGGGAGTTGGGCCCGTTCGAAACATGGGATGCCATCGGGTTAGTCCGCTCGGTTGAGAAAATGGAGGCCGAAGGGCTGGCGGTACCGGCCTGGGTCAAGGATTGGATCGCAGAAGGGAACACCTCGTTCTACAAAAAAGACGGCGGCTCTCTATTCCAAGCCGCAGTTGGCGGGTATACCCCCGTTGAGCTCCCGCCAGAACAAATTACGCTTCGCGATCTGAAGTCGCAGAACAAGGTTGTTCGCAGCAACAGCGGCGCGAGTCTGATCGATCTCGGTGACGGCGTGGCCTGCCTGGAGTTCCATTCGCCGAACAACGCGATCGGTGCGGATATTTTGCAGATGATCTCGCAAAGCATGGACGAAGTAAGGGATAACTTCGAAGGCCTTGTCATTGCCAATCAAGGGCGTAATTTCTGCGTAGGCGCCAATCTTATGCTGCTCCTGATGGAAGCGCAGGACGAGGAATGGGATGAAGTCGACGACATCATTCGTCTGTTTCAGAACACGATGTACCGCTTGAAACGATTCGAGAAGCCGGTGATCGCTGCTCCGCATCGCATGACGCTGGGCGGCGGAGTGGAGGCCTGCATGCCGGCCGATCAGGTCATTGCCACCGCCGAAACCTATTACGGGCTCGTTGAGGTCGGCGTTGGACTGATTCCGGCGGGCGGAGGCTGCAAGGAACTGGCGCTACGTGCCAGCCAGCAAGCATCCATCGCCGAAGCCGACATACAGCCTTATCTCAATCATTACTTCCAAACGGTGGGCACTGCCACCGTCTCAACCAGTGGCCATGATGCCAAACGACTGGGGCTGCTTAAACCTTCCGACCGGGTCGTGCTGAATCCCGACCATACGATCTATGAGGCGAAGCAGGCTGTGCTGAAGCTGGCGGGAAGCGGGTATGAGCCGATTCCCGAAACGAAGTTCCGCGTCGTCGGTTCCGAAGGGAAAGCGGTGCTCCAGCTGGGTGCACTTGGCATGCACGAGGGCGGGTACATCAGCGACCACGATCTACTGATCGCAAACAAACTGGCCCATGTGCTTGCTGGTGGCGACGTGCCGGCGGGAACGTATGTGACGGAGCAATACATGCTTGATTTGGAACGCGAAGCGTTCCTGAGCTTGTGCGGGGAGCCGAAGACACGCCAGCGGATGCAGCACATGCTGAGCAAAGGAAAACCGTTGCGGAACTAAATGAGGGGGAGAGTGAATAGACGATGAAAGAGGCTGTAATCGTATCGACAGCTCGGACGGCGGTGGGCAGAGCCAAGAAAGGCAGCTTGACCCAAACGCGCGCCGATGATTTGGGCAAGATCGTGTTGGAAGCCGCGGTGGAGCGCGCTCCCGGCCTTAGCAAAGCGGATGTTGAGGACATCATCATCGGATGTGCGATGCCGGAAGGGGAACAGGGGCTAAACTTCGCGCGCATCATGTCCTTATACGCCGGGTTTCCGGTGACGGTGCCGGCTTTAACCATCAATCGATTTTGTTCGTCCGGACTTCAGGCGATCGCTTTCGCGGCGGAACGGATCATGCTCGGGCAGGCCGATGTGCTGATTGCCGGCGGAGTAGAAAGCATGAGCCATGTTCCGATGACCGGGTTTAAGGTGTCGCCGAATCCGCGGATCGTTGCCGAGATGCCCGAGGCTTATATGGCGATGGGCCATACGGCGGAACGCGTAGCGGAGCGGTTTGGCGTCTCCCGCGAGGACCAGGATCGCTTCGCATTGAACTCGCATTTGAAGGCGGCACGAGCGATCGCCGAAGGCAAGTTTAAGGAAGAAATCGTTCCATTTGAGGCAGAGCATCGCAGCCTGGATGAGCGCGGGAAAGTGAAAGCGAAGCGCTTTGTCTTCGACACCGACGAAAGCGTACGCGGCGACACGACCGTGGAGGCGCTAGCCAAGTTGAAACCCAGCTTTAAGCAAGGCGGTACCGTGACTGCGGGGAACTCTTCCCCGATGAATGATGGGGCGGCGGCCGTCGTCGTGATGAGCCGGGAGAAAGCGGAATCGCTTGGACTTCAGCCGCTGGCGACGTTCCGTTCCTTTGCAGTAGCCGGCGTAGAGCCGGAGCTGATGGGCGTTGGTCCGGTGAAGGCGATTCCGAAGGCGCTTTCTGCAGCCGGCATCACCGTGAAGGATGTCGATCTGTTTGAAATCAACGAAGCGTTCGCCTCCCAATGCCTGCACGTGATCCGCGAGTTGGGCTTGGATGAGGACAAAGTGAACGTAAATGGCGGCGCAATCGCGTTGGGGCATCCGCTGGGCTGTACGGGCACGAAGTTGTCGATCTCGCTGATTCATGAGCTGCGCCGCCGCGGCGGCGGGTATGGGGTTGTGTCCATGTGTATCGGCGGCGGCATGGGTGCGGCTGGTGTATTAGAAGTTCATCCCATTAATTAAATGAAGGAGAGGATCGCATGAGCAACGAAACGATGGAAAAAATCGCAGGCGGAAGCTTCGTCATCGCGGACATTGACTGCAACCGGGTTGTGACGCCGGAGGACTTCAGCGAAGAGCAGCGGATGATTGGGGAGACGACGGAGGAATTTGTGAAGGCGGAAATCCTCCCGAGGGACGAGGAGATCGAGCATTTGAATTACGAGCTGACCGCTGATTTGCTGCGCAAAGCAGGCGAGGTAGGGTTGCTCGGCGCTGATGTTCCCGAGGCTTACGGAGGCATGGGGCTCGATAAAGTCAGCACGACGTTGATCAGCGAAAGGCTGACCAAAGCTTCTTCGTTCGCGCTTTCAGCCGGGGCCCATGTTGGGATCGGGACGCTGCCGATCGTGTATTTTGGGACCGAAGCGCAGAAGCAGAAATATTTGCCGAAGCTGGCGACGGGCGAGCTGCTCGCGGCTTATTGCCTGACGGAGCCTTCCTCGGGCTCCGATGCGTTAGGCGCCAAAACGACGGCCGTGTTGTCGGAGGATGGCACGCATTATGTTTTGAACGGCACTAAGCAGTTTATTACCAATGCCGGTTTCGCCGACGTGTTCATCGTCTACGCCAAAGTGAACGGCACGGACTTCAGCACGTTTATTGTGGAGCGGAGCATGGAGGGGGTCAGCATCGGACCGGAAGAGAAGAAGATGGGAATTAAGGGCTCCTCCACATGCCCGTTGATTCTGGAAGACGTGAAGGTGCCGGTTGACAACCTTCTATGGGAAGTCGGCAAAGGCCATTTAATCGCCTTTAACATCCTGAACATCGGACGTTTCAAATTGGCTGCCGGCTGCTTGGGTTCCTCTAAAGATGCGATCGAATATGCTTCGAAATACGCCAACGAGCGGACCCAATTCGGGCAAAAAATCTCGTCCTTCCCGCTGGTCGGCAAAAAGTTGGCAGAGATGAATACGCGTACGTTCGTGCTGGAAAGCATGGTGTACCGCACCGCCGGCCTGTTTGATATCGGGTTGGCTGAAGTGGATCATAGCAGTACCGACGTGGGATATCAATCGGCCAAGGCGATCGCCGAATATCAATTGGAATGCTCAATCAACAAAGTATTCGGCTCAGAGGTGTTGGATTTCGTTGCGGACGAAGGAGTGCAAATCCACGGCGGTTACGGATTTACGCAGGAGTATCGGATCGAGCGGATTTACCGCGACTCGCGGATCAACCGGATTTTTGAAGGCACAAACGAAATCAACCGCCTTCTGATCCCTGGCAGCTTGGTGAAACGCGCGATGAAAGGTGAACTGCCACTGCTCCCTGCTGCACAGAAACTGCAATTGGAGCTGATGGAGCCGATGCCAAGCCGGACTTTCGAAGGGACGCTGGAGGAGGAAGCGCATCTGCTGTCCATGTCCAAAAAGATCTTCCTGATGGCCGGAGCTCAGGCCGTGCAGAAATATCAGTTGAAGCTGGAGCGTGAGCAAGAGGTACTGAGCCACTTGGCGGATATCATGATCGCCATTTATGCGATGGAAAGTGCGCTGCTCCGCACACAGAAGCTCATTGCGAGTGCCGGTGAAGACAAAGCGGCGCTGCCAATTGCGATGACGAGTGTGTTCATCCACGAAGAATTCGGCAAGATCGAAGCTTGGGCCAAAGAAGCGTTAAGCTACATGGAACAAGGGGACCTGTTGCGCACCCAGCTATCCATCCTCAAGAAATTGACAAAGCGTTCGGCGATGAATACGCTGTCATTAAAACGGCAAATCGCCGCCAAAGTGATTGAAGCAGAGAAATACGTTTTGTAAAATTTGCGAGGTTGGGAGGCAGGCGTATGACAAGGAAACCTTGGCTGAAGTTTTATCCCGCTGAAGTACCGCCCACCTATGATTATCCAAAGCAAAATCTCGCGCATTTCCTAGAACTTTCCGCCGATCGGTATCCCGAAGTAACGGCTCTGGAATTCATGGGAAAGAAAATGACGTACCGTGTTTTGTTGGAACAGACGTACCGGTTTGCGAATGCCCTGCGGAAGCTGGGCATTCGCAAGGGCGACCGGGTAGCCATCATGCTGCCAAATTGCCCGCAGGCAGTGATTGCTTATTACGGAACCTTGATGATGGGCGGCATTGCGGTGATGACGAACCCGCTTTACATGCCTAGGGAACTGGAACATCAGCTTAATGATGCCGGTGCCCGCGTCATGGTCACGCTCGATCCACTTGTCGAACGCGTGAGGACAGCGACAAAGCTGCGCCCGCTGGAATACATCATTGCGACATCGATCAAGGATTATTTGCCTTTTCCCAAGAACCTCCTTTATCCGATCAAGGCGAAGAAAGACGGGATGGCCGTCCATTTAAACTACAATGACCGGCTGCTCGCGTTCCCCGCATTTCTTACCGGCGGAAGCTCTGAGCCCTGCCGTGTCGAGCTTGATCCTGAACAGGATTTGGCCTTATTGCAGTATACCGGCGGGACGACGGGGTTTGCCAAAGGCGTCATGCTGACGCATATGAATTTGGTAGCTAACACGATACAAAATCAGCTTTGGTTCTACCGTTCCCGTCTGGGGAAAGAGAAATATTTGGCCGCGCTTCCTTTTTTTCATGTGTTCGGGATGACGGTGTTGTTAAATCAATCGGTCGCTTTGGGTGGTACTTTGATGCTGCTGCCGCGCTTTGACATCAATCAGGTACTTCAGACGATCCATAACAAGAAACCTACGGTATTCCCAGGTGCGCCGACGATGTACGTGGCTATTATTAACCACAAAGACATCGCGGGGTACGATTTATCCTCGATCAATGTGTGTGTAAGCGGTGCGGCACCGCTGCCGTTAGAGGTGCAGACCCGGTTCGAGGAGGTGACCGGAGGGAAACTGATCGAAGGTTACGGATTGACTGAAGCTTCGCCCGTCACCCATGCCAACAACATCTGGGAGACACGGAAGAGCGGGTCGATCGGCATTCCTTTTCCCGACACCGACGCCATGATCGTGCATCCGGACACGCTCGAGGAAGTTCCGGTCGGTGAAATCGGGGAGCTCGCCGTACGTGGTCCCCAGGTGATGCGCGGTTATTGGAACCGTCCGGAGGAGACGTACAAGACCCTGCGCGACGGTTGGTTGCTGACCGGCGACTTGGGACGGATGGATGAGGATGGTTACTTCTATATCCTGGACCGACGCAAGGATTTGATTATTGCCGGCGGATATAACATCTATCCGCGTGAAGTTGAAGAGGTACTGTTTGAGCATCCGGATGTGGAGGAAGCGATCGTCGCCGGTATTTACGATCCGTATCGGGGAGAGACTGTCAAAGCCTACATTGTCTTAAAGGAAGGTACTCCTCCGGATGCGGACGCCATCAAGCGTTGGTGCAAGGAAAAGCTGGCCGCCTACAAAGTGCCGAAGGTTTATGAGTTCCGCGACAGTCTGCCCAAGACGCTTGCCGGTAAAGTGCTACGCCGCAAGCTCGTAGAAGAGGAAGCGGAACGACAGCAACCGCCGCGAGCGAATTAAGCGGAGGTCTTGGGAGACTTGAAAGGTCAGTCAACCGAGGACGAGAAAAATACGCGGCGACAAGAACGGGAGGTCGTAAGAAATGAAAGCGGATTCAGAAGAACTGCGGCAGCGCCTGGAGCTTTGGAATCAAGCCGCGGTCGGTTCGTTCGTCGATTACCTTGGCTGCCAGGTGGAAGAAGCGGACGAACGCAGGGTAGTTATGACCTTGGACATCCGTCCGCAACATCTCAATTTGATTGGCATCGTGCATGGCGGCGTTCACGCGACGCTGATCGATTCGGCCATGGGACTGCTGGCGATGATCGCTAAGCCCGAAGCAAGCGTCGTCACAACGAATTTGAACTTGAATTATGTGGCAAAAGCCGAACAGGGACGGATAACCGTGACTGCGGAGATGGTCCACGTATCGCGCAAATCGGTGACGACGATGGCGTATGCCCGGCTGGACCAGGGGGAAATCTGCGCCTTTGGGACGGGAACGTTCCGCGTGACCTGACAGCTTGGGTGATTGCCTCGGCGCGGGAGGCTTGATCTGTGCATATGGTAAATAGATGCAAGCCATATGCACAAGGAGGAGCCTATGAACCTATTAATGGTGGCGCCCGAGCAAATACCGGTTCCCGGCAGCGGTTCCGTGGAAATCAGCATGCTGGCTATCGCCAGACAGCTGGCGCTTAACCACACGGTAACCTTAATCAGCAGAACAGGCCGTGGTCTGCCACATGTCAGCAGGATGGGGAGACTCACGATCGTCCGTGTAAACACCGGCAGCCCAAGCCGCTATATCGCATCGGTCTTGCGATACATCCGGGGACGGCGCTACGATTTGATCCAGGTCGATAATCGCCCGCATTACATGGCCAAAATCAAGGCCACGTTTCCTCATACTCCAGTTACCCTATTTCTGCATTCACTAACTTTCGTAAAATCTACGGCGCGGGTGAACGAAAGTCTGGGTAAAGCGGATCTGATCATCGCTAACAGCGACTCGCTTAAAGCGAGTTTGGCCGCGCGTTTCCCTCGCCATGCGGGGAAATTACGCAAGGTCCATCTCGGCGTCGATACCGGCCGGTTCAGACCGGCGGAGGGGAGAGCCAGCCGTTCGGGGGGCCGGTTCCGCGTGTTGTTCGCCGGCCGGGTGATCCCGCGGAAAGGGGTCCCGGTGCTGATTCGGGCGGTCGGACTCGCTCGTCAAGAATATGGAGCGATCGACCTCACGGTCATCGGAGGCGGCCGGCCAGGTTATATAAAGGAACTAAAACGGTTGGCACGAGCAAGAGGGGTTCCGGTGAGGTTCACCGGAAAAGTTCCGCATCGCGCCATTCACCGCAAGTTCCGCGAGGCCGACTTGTTCGCATGCCCCTCCCAAGAGCATGAAGCGTTTGGACTCGTAAACGTTGAAGCGATGGCTTCTGGGCTTCCCGTCGTTGCTTCTAATATTGGAGGGATCGGGGAGATCATTAAGCATGGGGCGAACGGTTATCTGGTAGACGCGTATGCCAAACCGGCAGATCATGCCAAGTGGATTCTGAAGCTAGCGCGAGATCGCGAGCTGGCTGCGAAGTTGTCCAGGCAAGCGCGGAAGGATGCCGTTGAGCGGTTTAGCTGGAAGCAAACCGCCGGGAAGCTGATGGGAATCTACAAGCAGTTTGGCTCTTGAACAAACGAAAACCGGACGGAAGGCATCAGTAGGATTGCCATTTCCGTCCGGTTTCGTTTGTTTGTGTTTATTTATATTTTCCATAAGCCCGGGCATATTTCATGATCGTGCGGAAGATACTCTTGTCCTTCAGTTTCCGGAAGATGAAGGGGTCAGGGGAAGTATTGACCTCCAGGATCCAGGGACGCAGCTTTTGGTCAATTGCCACATCTACCCCGATTTCTCTCAGCCCGGGAAACGTGATCTTCAAGTGATCGGCTATATCCTCGCCAAAATCCTGCAGCGTACTCATGTATGACTTGAGGCGAGGACCCTTCAGATACGGAGTGAGCAACTTCTCTGCAGCCACGAGCTTTCCGTCGCTGTGATAGTTGGTGACGATCTTCTTCGGATGAGCTAATCTGCCGATGATCCCTGTCGTTGTCCAGACTTTCTGCGGGGTGCGTTGAACCATAACGCGCAGGTCAAATCGACGTTGGTCGTATTTGAGAAGATCGATGCCTTGCTGAATGAGGTAACTGCCTCGAAATTTATGCTTCTTGATTGAAGCGTATAACTCGTCAATCGAACCGTAGGATCGAACGATTTTCTCAAGCTGGAATTGGTAGCTTCCCTGCCGTTGGTGAGGTCGGTATTCCACTCGCATGACCCCATTTCCCCAAGTGCCGTTCACGGGTTTAACGTAGACCATTTTATGCTTCATTAGCATATTTGATAGATGTTCTTTACTGAATCGGCGAGTTTCGGGGAGGTAGGCCCGCAGCTTGCTGCTTTGCATTAAGACCGCGTTCTTTTTCCATTTACTTGTGACATGACGTGAGTGCCGTGAAGATTTCATAAGTGAATATCCCCTTCAATTTCATATAGGGTAGTGTATTCTTCTGTCTCGCAAAGGGAGAAGATGATCACCTAGTGTACCGGAAAATAGACATTAGCAGTTTTGTCGTACTTTGACGTAATTAGTTCAATGACATATAATTGTTATGACAACTATATGAGAGGGCGAAATTCGTATGACGACGGATCAATCGCAAAGCGAACTGGCGGTGGGATTTATCATGGGCGTCTCTTACCGAAAAATCGTAGCTTTGCTCCAGCATCGGCTGAAGGGCTATGATATCACGGCGGAGCAGTGGTCCGTGCTGAACCAGATCGATAGAGCAAACGGCTTGATTCAGAAGGAGATCGCGGATCGCACCGGGAAAGACAAGCCGACGACAACCCGTATTATCGACCTTCTGGAGAGTAAGGGGTTGGTATTCAAGGAACCGGGGCGGCAGGACCGTAGATCCTTTTTTGTCTACAGTACGGAGCGGGGGAAGGAGATCATCCGGGAAACGGCGCCGATCGAGCAAAGCGTGACCGATGAGGTCAAGCGGATGATGAGCGGTGAGGAGTACGAATTGTTGATGGATTTGCTTCAACGCATTCATGTTCATTTCAGCGACTCCCAATTTGACGAAGTAGAGAAATAAGAGCAAGGAGAAGGAGAGAGAGAGATTATATGAGCTTACCATCGAATCAACAACCTGAATCGGAACGGCTTTGGACGAGATCGTTTATTTCATTAACGATCTCTGCTTTTTTGTTGTTCTTAAATTTGCATATGCTATTGTCGACGTTTTCGGCTTATGTAAAAAGCGAGTTTGCCGCAAACGATCTTCAGGTTAGTCTTGTGACCAGCGTATTTGCCGGGTCGGCCATCCTAACGCGGTTTCTGGCGGCGGGGCTGCTGCGCAAACTATCGCCCAATGTGCTATTGTTCATCGGGTTAATTATTGCGGCGGTGGCGACGGTCCTCAACAGCGCTGCCGGATCGGTAGGCACTCTTCTGCTGGTCAGGGCCGTTTACGGGATCGGCTTCGGTATTGGTAGTACGCTGCTGCCAACCTTTGCCTCGCGGATCATTCCGCTCCAACGCATGGGGGAAGGTATTGGATACTCCGGGTTATCCAGTAGCCTGGCCATGTCGATCGGTCCGATGATCGGCTTGAATGTCATGCGGGAGTTAGGTTTTGGAACACTCACGCTGATAGGGACAACTGCCGTGCTGCTAATGTTTCCGTTGTTGCTGCTAACTCGGGCGCTTCCCGCGATTCGGCCGATGAAAGAGAAGGAGCAGCGGCAGCCCAGAGCGACGCAGGGCGAAGAAGATACCAACGCGAAACAACGTCCGGCGTTTAACCGTGGGCTTATGTTTCCTGCTCTGCTAAATATGATTCTAGCTGTTACCTACAGCGGGCTCTTGAGTTTTATAGCGCTGTTCGGCGAGTTTATCCACTTGGATCAGGTCGGATTGTTTTTCCTGTTTAACGCTGTGACGGTCGTCCTCATTCGTCCGATCTCCGGGCGGATCTTTGACGCCAGAGGTCATGCCGCCGTTCTGATCCCGTCCGCGCTACTCGTGATCGCAAGTATGTTCATCCTTTCCTACACAACGAACCTGCCAATGTTAATCCTATCGTCGCTGCTGTACGGACTAGGTTTCGGTGCGATCCAGCCGACGATTCAAACCTGGATGCTTCGTACTTGCAAGCCCGAGCAATACGGGAGCGCTAACAGCATGTTTTATAACTCCATGGATTTTGGCGTCGCTGTTGGCGCCGTTATTTTGGGAGCTATCGCTTCCGGAACCAACTATGCCGTAATGTACCGATATTCCGCAGGATTTATGGGATTGTTCCTAGTGTTTTATCTCGTGGTTGAGTGGACGAAGCGTATGCGCCGCATGCAGCGGGAGGCTTCCTTGGACCCTAGCGATAATCAGGCTGATTACAACATGCAAAGCTCCGGCATTTAGCCGGAGTTTTTTTGTTGGGATGTGAACCCCTCCCCTCCGAACGCATACCTAATTTGGATTTGGCACATATTACAAATTACAACAGCTTAGATCCGGAGGCACGGAATGAGAAGAATCAACCGAAATCGGCCGCCCCATATCCGGCGGAAGGACAAAGCGGAATCGATCACGGAGGGACCCAATGAAGCGGCTAGCCGTCCAATAGACGGGCCCCCAAGCGATACGGTCGTTATGATCCAGGAAGCTTTAGGAAACAGCCCGGATGTCCACATCCGCAAAATGGCGAATGAGAAATTTGTCGTCAGTTATATCGACAGCTTGACTGATCCTAAGCTGTTAAGCGAGCTGATGAGTAACCTCGAAGACATGATTCAAGAAGGGGGAGAGGCCAGTTCGAAGGAGCAGTTCGCGGATTCCATTAGCGCGGGAAGCGTAAAGCTGGCAAGCACAGAGCGCGAGATGCTATCCGGCATGCTAACCGGAGCAGCGGCAGTCCTTGTTGAGGGAGTGGAAGGCGCCCTGCTTGTATCCATCCCCGGCGGATCGCGACGATCCGTCGAAGAGCCGTCCTCCCAGACCGTGATTCGCGGACCGAAGGAAGGTTTTACGGAAGACATCTCGACGAACTTATCACTCATCCGCAAACGGCTGAGAACGCCGGATTTGCGCCTTGAAAATCGTGTCATCGGCACATATACCCAAACTCGGGTAGTCGTGGCTTATATCCGGGGAATCGCCCAGGCTTCCGTAGTGGAGGAAGTCTTGAAGCGGTTGGATGCCATCGATACCGACAGCATTCTGGAGAGCGGTTATATCGAAGAGTTTATTCAAGACCGTGCCTTCACCCCGTTTCCGACGATTATAAATACCGAGCGTCCCGATACCGTAGCCGGTTCTATATTGGATGGACAGGTCTCCATCCTTATTGACGGTACTCCTTTTGCGTTGGTTTGTCCGGTGACGTTTTTTAAGTTTTTCCTATCCAGCGAAGACTATTACCAAAGGTACGATATTTCTTCTTTTCTGCGGAATATTCGTTTGTTTTCCTTCTTGGTCGCGATGCTGCTCCCATCCCTGTATATTGCGGTTACGACGTTTCATCCGGAGATGCTCCCCACCACGATGCTAATTAGCATCGCGGCCCAGCGTGAAGGCACGCCGCTTCCGGCGCTCCTGGAAGCGATGCTGATGGAAATTACCTTCGAGGTGATTCGGGAAGCCGGCGTTCGAATGCCGCGGGTAGTGGGTCCTGCGATTTCGATCGTGGGAGCGCTGGTATTGGGACAAGCCGCAGTTCAAGCCGGACTTGTCTCTGCCGTTATGGTCATTATCGTGTCGTTTACGGCCATTGCTAATTTCGTCATTCCTACGTTTGCCATGTCGTCGGCTGTGCGGCTGATTCGCTTCGGTCTCATGATTTTGGCAGGGAGTTTTGGTCTATATGGGATCTTGTCCGGCATAATCCCCTTGCTGATGCATTTGGTCTCGCTTCAATCTTTTGGAGTTCCTTATTTCCTGCCGGTCGCTCCGCTAAGCTGGTCCAACATTAAGGATGTGTTTATCCGTTTGCCTTGGCCCAGAATGAATAAGCGTCCGGAATATATCAGTATCCAAAATCAGGTGAGACAAGGGAACGGTCCGAAAGAGGACCCAAATAAATCCTAGGAGAGTGCGAGATGCGCCGAATCTTGTTGTGCTGCGCTGCCGTCCTTGTGTGCATGGCGACGGCAGGCTGCTGGAACCGCACGGAGTTGGACGAATTGGGCATTACCGTAGCCAACGGCTTTGATCGCAGCGGAGATGAATGGGAGATGACTTATCAGGTGATCGTCCCGTCGGCTAGCGGGGCAAGCCAAGGCGGAGGAAGCGCCGGCGGCGGCTCTCAGCCGAGCGTGTACGTGTTCACGACGAAGGGAAATACGATTCGCGAGGCCGCCGACCGAGGATATACGGAAAACCCGCGCCGGTTGTATTTCGGTCATACCGACATCATCGTGATCGGGAGGGAGGTCGCCGAAACGGGCATTGAGCAAATCCTCGATTTGTATTTTCGCAACATTGATGCTCGCGAAACCGTGCTCGTTGCCGTGACGGATGGCAAGGCAAGAGAAATATTACGTAAAATGGTCCCTCCGGAAAAAATTCCGGGTACGGCTCTGGCCGAGATTTTGCGGAAGCAAAACAGCTCCTCTTCTTATTTTCCAGTCGTTAATGTATTTCAAATGGCTCAGAAGCTGGTTTCCGACGCACAGACGGTCGGTGTACCGGAGATCATCGTCACGAAAGGAAACGCCAAGGCGTTGGAATCGCTGGACGTCAATAAAACCACTTCGCCACCCGTTAAGATGAAGGTTGAACGGTTGGGTGTGCTTCATCAAAACCGGCTCGTCGGGTACCTATCCCGCAACGAGAGTTACGGAATCTCGTGGCTGACGAATCAAGTCAAGGGCAGCACTCTATCCTTCTCCTGCTCGGGAGCTCAGACCAAGAAAAAAGATGGAACAGTTCGGATTACCAGCGCCAAAACCAAGGTGACGCCGATCCGGTCCGGGGAGCAGCATTACAACATGCAGGTGGATACGGAAGCGAGCGGCGATTTGCTGATGGAATTTATGTGTGCAGAGGATTTGTCCAAGCCGCAGAGCATAAAAGTAATCGAAAAGGCGGTGGCGGAGGAGATAAGGAGCAAAATCGAATTGGGATGGGAAGCGAGCCGTAAACTGCGGGTCGACTTGCCTGGATTCGCCGATAAAATCCATCGCAAAGATCCGAAGACATGGAAGAAGCTGCAAAACGACTGGAGCGAGGAGTTAACCCGGATCGAATTGGACATCCGCGTAAAAGTAAAGTTGCAACGTCCCGGCCTAACCAAAAAATCGTTCGATACTTTGTTGAATCAGGACTCGGAGCAGAAATGAACCGGAGGAAGGAAGGCGTGCCTCATGGGCTTTAAGAAGAGTAGACTGCCGGAGTTTATCTCCAGCTTCGCGTTGTTCGAGGTCGGAAGCACCACCTTATTTCAGATTGGCGCCGAAGCGAAGCAGGATGCCTGGCTGGTGATGCTCCTGGGGGCGCTGGCCGGGTTGCTGCTGCTCCTGATGCATCTGGCCATTCACCGCCTCGACCCGAAGCGGGACTTATTCGAGTTATGCCGAACCTATTTCGGCAAGGTTGCCGGTACGGTCTTCGGTAGTGTTTTTGCGGCGTATTTCGCCTATGAGGCTTCGCGCAACCTGAGGGATTTAGGTGAACTTGCCTCTTATATGCTATTAAATCGAACTCCTATTGGGATTATCATCCTGATCGCCACCCTGGTGATCGCCAACAGCGTCCGATATGGACCTCATGCCGTGTTTCTGAGCTGTCTGGTCATGATCCCATTCATCATGATCAGTTATTTTATCCTCATCTCGATGATTGCGGGGGTTGGCTTGATCCATGTCGAGAACATGCTCCCCGTATTGGAGAACGGACTTCAACCCGTGATGAAAAACGTTCCAGACGTCATATCATTCCCGTTTGGGCAGACCGTGCTGTTTCTGGTCTTTTTTCCGATGATCCATGATGAAAAGAAGCTCCGCAGGTCCATTCTGGTCACATACGGATTAACCGCGTTATTCCTGATCCTTGTCAATCAGATCAATGTTCTGGTGTTAGGCCCAAAGCTGGCGGAGACGCTCACGTTCCCTTTATTGCAGGTCGTACAGCAGATCGAATTAGTTGAGGTATTCGAAAGAATGGATATTCTCTTCGTACTCGTCCTGTTTATCGGACTGGGAACCAAGCTGGTTCTCTTCTATATCGGGGCGGTGGCAGGGGGCTCGCGGATCACTGGCACGCCTTATAAAAAGTGGGTTATCCCGTTTGCGATCGCGATTCTCGGGATGTCGTTTATCTCTCCCAATTTTACGCACCACCTGTGGGTAGGAATCGACGTCGTCCTGAAATGGTACCCCATCATCCAAATAGGGTTGCCGGTGATCCTGATGATCCTCATGCTGGTTCGCAAAAATAAAAGGGGAGGGGAGGAAGAGCAGCAAATGGTCTAGTTTTACTCCTGCCTCTTGCTGTCCCCTCCCCAAGTAGCCGTCTATTTCCCCTTGCGCGTCAGCTCGGAGAGACGATCCCACTCCTCGTCCGTGACCTCGGCAAGATCGTTGAATTGGCCGGCGCCCCGCAACCATTCGCCGCCGTCAATTGTGATGACCTCCCCATTGATATAGGCTGCGGCGTCCGATAGTAGAAAGGCGGCTAGGTCCGCCAATTCCTCAGGGCGGCCGGTTCGGCCAAGCGGGACGCGTCCCAGCATCTTCTCCGCAAGTTTTGGCGTCGGTGAGAGGCGGGACCAGGCTCCCTCGGTCGGAAACGGACCGGGAGCAATTGCTACCTGGCGGATGCCGTAAGGAGCCCATTCGACGGCCAGCGAGCGGGTCAGGGCCAAGACGCCGGCTTTGGCTGCCGCGGAGGGTACGACGTAACCCGAGCCGGTCGAAGCGTAGGTGGTGGCGATATTCAGCATTGTCCCTGTTCGTTCCTGCTCAATCCAACGTTTCCCGACCTCCAGCGTCATATAAAACGTGCCGTGCAGCACAATGCCCAGCACGGCGTCGACGGCGCGCGGTGACAAGCGTTCCGTCGGACTAATGAAATTACCAGCCGCGTTATTGACCAGCGCGTCGATGCTGCCGAAATGTTGCCAGACGGTGTCGACACAGGCGCGTACCTGTTCGGGATCGCGCACATCGCAGCGCTGTGCGAGCACCTCGCCACCGCAGCCGGCCGTCATCTCCTCAGCCGCGCTGCGCAATACTTCCTCACGACGTCCGCAGATGGCGACCTTCGCCCCGAGCTGCAGGAACCGTTCCGCCATGGCCCGGCCTAGTCCTGTGCCGCCGCCGGTAATCAGGATTGTCTTTCCCTTTAGAAGACCCTTCGCAAACGCTTCCATAAATCCACGCTCCTTGATCGATTTTTGCTTCTGATACAAAGATATTCGTCTGCTAAGCCTGTTATCCTGTTCTCGGGGAGCAAAGAAAGGCATAAAAAAAGCAGGAACCCAAGCGGGCCCTGCGGACAGTTCGTGGAAGCAGCCATTATTTCGCGGAATCCGTGTCGGTAAACGGCACCGGCTTGGCGACCCATTCATCCGCTTCCGGTTCGATATCCACGCCGTTCTCCATTTTCTTCTTCTCGGCTAACGAGTCGCCTTGTTGGTCCAGTTTATTCCGCAACTCGGCCTCATCGCGTGCCTGTTCATTCTGATGTTCCATGTTGATCCTCCTTATGTCGGTCTGCATTGGTGGCATTACCCTTCTTTAGGGTATCCCGATCGCCGCATTTACAAACATCATGTTTCGGAAGGAGTTGTCCGGTTTATTATCGTTGGGATTTGTAATAAAATACAAGTAAGACATCCTTGCTGCTTCATGATAAGCAATTCCGAAGACGCTTAACGAAAGATTAGGTTTACACTTTCGATTTGAGGAGGAATGAGATGATGCTCCAAAAGGTTTGTCTTTTCTTGTTATGCCTGTTCGTTACGGCCTCCGTGGGGGCGGTAGGTCCGGCTTCTCCGGCTTCCGCAGCTGGCGAACTGAAGCCGTTCCCGCAGCAGGTCAGCTATCCGGGCATTTTGAAGCCCAGCCAAGTGACCCAAGCCGCGATGAATCAGGCGGTTACAGCCTACTATGACTATTGGAAAGCGACTTATCTCAAAAGTAATTTAACTTCTTTGCCTGGCGGTTATTACGTGAAGGGAGACATCACCGGCGATCCTGATGGATTTACGGCGCTCGGTTCCTCAGAAGGCCAAGGCTACGGCATGATTATTACCGTACTGATGGCCGGATATGATCCGAACGCCAAGGCGATTTACGACGGGCTGTTCAAGACGGCTCGCGCGTACAAAAGCAGCGGCAACCCGAACTTGATGGGTTGGGTTGTGGCCGACAGCAAAGCAGCCCAAGGGCATTTTGGCTCGGCCACCGACGGGGACCTCGATATCGCGTACTCGTTGATTTTGGCGCATAATCAATGGGGGTCGGGCGGGTCCGTCAATTACTTGCAGGAAGCGAAGAAAATGATCACTGACGGCATTAAAGCCAGCTACGTGACGTCCGGTTACCGCCTGAACCTGGGCGATTGGGACGGCAAAGACGCCCTGAATACGCGCCCATCGGATTGGATGCTTAGTCATCTGCGAGCCTTTTACGAGGTGACCGGAGATGAGACGTGGATTCGTGTAATTGACAATCTATATGACGTGTACCAGCAGTTTACATCAACTTATTCGCCGAATACGGGACTTATTTCCGACTTTGTGGTGGGTGATCCGCCGAAGCCGGCTCCGGAATGGTATCTGGACGAGTTCAAGGAAACGAATCAATATGCTTATAACGCCAGCCGGGTGCCGCTTCGCATCGTCATGGATTACGCTTTCTACGGCGATCCACGAGCGAAAGCACTAGCCGATAAAATGGCCGGCTGGATCAAAGGGAAAACCGGCGGATCTCCGGCTAACATCAAAAACGGATATAAACTTGACGGTACGGCTTTTGGCGATTATGCCACCGCGGTGTTCGTCTCTCCCTTCATCTCAGCGGGAACGGCGAATCCCGCGAACCAGGCATGGGTGAACGCCGGCTGGGATTGGATGAAGAACAAAAAAGAGGATTATTTCAGTGACAGCTATAATTTATTGAATATGCTGTTCCTTACAGGCAACTGGTGGAAACCTGGAGGCTCACCGGTACCGGAAGCACCTAACCTAGCCCTGAATAAAACGACCGTCTCCAGCACGGTTGAAGGGGTTGGATTCGAATCGGGAAAAGCGGTGGACGGTAACCAGATGACGAGATGGGCTAGCCGAGAAGGCAATGACCCGGAATGGATTTACGTTGATCTGGGTTCGGTGCAGCAAATCACCGGTGTCAAATTGCGCTGGGAGGTCGCTTACGCCAAGCGATATAAAATCGAAATCTCTAGCGACAGCGGGTCGCCCGAGCATTGGCAAGAGGTGTATTCGACCTCAAGCGGGGATGGGGGACTCGACGAAATTCCACTGGCTCCGCAGGCGGCGAGGTATGTCCGCATGTACGGCATCGAGCGGGGGACACCTTACGGCTATTCGCTTTACGAGTTCGAAGTTACGGGGCAGTAAAAGAAGAGGGTTCGGGAACGCCAATACGGTATGGCGGTCCCGAACCCTTATTTGTGATGGGGCTAAATCATCAGAATTTCGCGAATTTCCCGCTCAGTTAGCACGGATAACGTCTCCTGTCCTGGCTTTAGTACCTCTTCGACGAGGTTTTTTTTCTTTTGCTGCAGCTCGTACATTTTATCCTCCACGGTGCCTTGCGCGACCAGACGGATGACCTGAACGATATTTTTCTGTCCGATCCGATGGGCTCGGTCTGCGGCCTGTTGCTCGACCGCGGGATTCCACCATAAATCGTAGAGAATGACCGTATCCGCGCCGGTCAGGTTTAAGCCGGTGCCGCCGGCCTTCAGCGAGATCAGGAACATGTCGCGTTCTCCGTCGTTAAATCGGTTGCAGAGCTCCACCCGTTCAGCCGCTGGGGTTTTTCCGTCGAGATAAAAGAAAGGTTGCCCCCGATAACCCAGCTCACGGCCGATAAGCCCAAGCATCTCCGTAAATTGGGAGAAAATCAGCACGCGCTTGCCGGCGCTTTGGCATTCCTCAATCATTTCCATCAACTGATCGAACTTCGCCGAACCTCCGTCATACCCGTCGACGAACAGCGACGGGTGACAGCAAAGCTGCCGCAGCCGGGTCAACCCGGCTAAAATACGAATGCGGTTTTGACCGAAAGTGTCCTCGTCCAAATGTTTGAGTGTCTCCTGCTGCAGCTTGGCCAAATAGGCAAGGTACAGCTTCTTTTGTTCCGGGAGCAACTCCGAAGCCTGGAGGGACTCGATCTTCTCCGGAAGCTCCTTCAGCACGTCGATTTTCAACCGCCGCAAGAGGAAGGGGCGAATTCGTTTCGCCACCGTCTCCCGGGATAGATCGTTAAACGCTTGCCGGCTTGGGAACAATTCGGGAAACACGGCGCTGAAGATCGACCACAATTCTTCCAGCGAATTTTCCACCGGGGTACCGGTCAAGGCGAACCGATATTTTGCCTGTAAGCTCTTCACCGCTTGGGCCGTTTGGCTGGCGTAATTTTTGAAGCTTTGGGCTTCGTCCAAAATCAACGTATGAAAGGACAGTTCGGCAAACTGTTCGATATCGCGGCGCAGTAACGGGTAGGAGGTGATGATCACATCCGCCTGCGACGCTTCACGCAGCGTCCGCACCCGTTCAGCTTTGCTCCCATCGGCGATGACCGCCTTGATATCCGGAGCGAATTTCGTCAGCTCATTACGCCAGTTATATACCAACGAAGCAGGGGACACAATCAGCGCCGGCTGACCGGACTCGGCGATTTCCGGCAGTACCGAGACGAGGAAAGCGATGCTTTGCAGCGTCTTTCCTAGTCCCATATCGTCGGCGAGAATGCCGCCAAAGCGGTAGTGGGCCATCGTTTTCAGCCATTGGTAGCCATAGGCCTGGTAATCTCGAAGTACGTCGGAAAGCTGCGGCGGTACCGGAAAATCCAGATTGTCGGGATGCTGCAGGTTATGCAGCAGCTCACGGTAAGCTTTGCCGAGCTTCACCGTCCCGCCTTGTCCTTGGTCATCCCGGATGTGTAATCCACGAAGTACCGGCAGCCGGAACTCCGGTCCGTGGATCTCGCTTTGGCGCAAACCGAATTCGTTTAAGAAGCGAACAATGTCCTGAAACTCCTCGCTTTCCAGCGGCATGAGCGCTCCATTGGGCATCCGGTAATAGCGACGTTTCTCCTCCAGAGCTTCTAGCAAGCCGCGGATTTCCGATTCACCGATGCCCGTCATGCTGAAGCGGAACTCCAACCAATCCGTTCGCTCGTCCACCTCAACGGAAATTTTCGGCGGACGAAGATCAGGAATCAGCCGCGTTTTGACAGCCGAGGTCGCATAGATCTCCGCCAGCTTCTCGAGTTCCGGCATGACATGGTACAGGAACTCGTATTCCGCCTCCTCATTGTCGAGAAAATAGGCGCTTTCCGTTCGCGCAAACAAGCCGGACTCCATCAAATCGAGGATTTCCCGCTCCCGTTCACCATCGCGAAGGAGAATCAAATCGGTCCCTCTCTTTGAGCCAGGCTCTTCCAAGGGGTTGAACACAACATCCCCGTATTGGAATTCCAAGCCGGCCAGCAATCGATCTTTGACCCGGTCGAGATACACCCGGGCTTTTAACTGAGTTCGTACCATACGAGAAGCGACTTTTTGCTCAACGTTTACCGATCCAAGCTTCATCAGACCAGGCAGCACCCGTTCTACGAAAGGCTCAATTTGATCGGGCGAGATCAGGATATGCTGCTTCCGGGCGGTTGCGAGCATATGCTTCATCTCGGCGAGACGACGGGTTTGCGCCGGCGGTCGCCGGATAAGCTTGCCTTCCGACAGAATGACGCCGTAGGCATCCAACACCGTCACCTCATCGAGGCCCTGTGCGGAAAATTGATAGCTTTCGTCACCGGACTGACCAAGCTCAAAACTTAACGGCAAGGTTTCGTTCGTCACCGTTAGGCCCGGCCATATTTGGCCGTCATGTTCCAAATGCACGAGTGGTGCCTGAGTTAGCAGGGGAAGAAGACCGTCCCAAAAAAACGGCGGCACCGGCAGCAATCGATCGGAGTGACCGTAGGATTTGGCGGTGTATCCCCCTAAGCTTTCCTGGTACATCTGCTCATTACGCTGGATCTCCGCTAGTTTCTGCAGGATCGCTTCATCCTCCGGCCTGAAGGCGTAACGTTCCGGATCGTAATTAAAATGCTTGGAGAAGCTGTACGGCTCGCGCCGCGAGATTTTATCGAGAAAATCACGAATGTTCTTGACGATGTAAAGCCGCTTCTCGCCGATCTTTAGCTCCAGTCCGAGCAAGTATTTACGATATCCGTAAGGCACCGGTCGGAGCGTAAATTCGGCTTCCAGCGGCGTCCGCTGGTCGAACCTCACTCCTGTCCGGAGCGGCGGCTGGGCGTTCTCTTCGAACAAGCGTATCATATCTCGTGCGATCCAGATATCGCGGGAGGGGATGTCGCCGGGTTGTTTCTTCTGCATCATGCTTAAAGATTCGTTCCAAGCCTCCCCTGCGAAATTCAGGTCGTCGCCCTGCGTCCAGTCCTCTTGCAGTAATGACCGGGAGGGACGAACCGGTGCCTTGCCGCCCTGCAGCATGTCGTGCACTCCGAGCAAGACGGCGGCAATATGTTTGCAGTAGTTATTATAAGAGTAGAAGGCGGGGCAATTGCATTCTGCATGCACGTCGCCGTGTTGATCGATCTGCAGCGCAACATGATAGTGGCCGGTCCCGGACACCGCCGCTTCATAAACGCGGGAGCCGTGGTCCATTCGGAGGAAGGTTACCTTGCCGGTTCGGTAATAAGCCTCTCCGCGCTCGTAAGCGATTCGGCCGCATAACAATTTGATGACGCGCTGCGTTAATTGTAAGCTCATGGATTGATTCCTCTCTCGGTCATTTCCGTTCGTCAGGTGTTCGCCTTTTGTTCTCCTCTTATGATAACAGAAAAACGCCCGGTGAAAAACGAGGGGTTCTATCAGCCAGCTGTGAGGATAATATCACTACGGTTGCCATATTCTTTGCCCGTCCCTTAAGATAAGATGATGATGGATGACCAATTGGAGGGGACTAGGTGTGGATACCTTTGCCTGTATTTATATTCTTCGCGGCGACCCGTTTCGTCCCGGGACCTGCTTATATCTGGATCAAGAGGTGACGGAAATCGGGCGCACTTCTTCGGATAACTTTCCGGATATGGCGTTCACGAACATTTTTATTTCCCGCAAGCATTTATTGATTCGGAAGGAAGGGGACCGGGCGGTTGCTTACGATATGGGAAGCCGCCATGGTACGGAGCTGAACGGGGTACGTATGATCGCGCATGCCCCGTACGTGCTTGAAACGAACGACATCCTGAAATTAGCGCGGGGTACGAGTGTACTGCATTTTTCCTATTCGCCCGGGGAACAGACGCTGGAGTTTGAGCCGGTGGTTAGCTCGGCACATCCGGAGGCGCTGGAGGGACCGGTTACGATCCATTGGGAGAAACGCGAGTGTATCGTGGATGGGGTCAAAATCTCGATGTCCGAAAAAGAATATTTACTGCTCAGACTGCTACATGAGCACCCGAACCGCCTGGTGACGATTCACGACATCAAGCAAAAGGTGTGGTACGACCGCAATCCCGGCCCTGACGGGCTGCCGGATGTGACGATCGACGAGCTGACGACGCTGATCTATCGGATTCGCAAGAAGTTTGGCCGAGACACGTTCCAGATCAATGCGATCCGAGGAAGCGGATATATATTAGAGACAGAGTAAGATTTGGATGGGGAGGATCGGGGGGGAAATGGTTTGCGTAAGATCAGGAATATTTTTAGAACTAGAACGTTTTGGATTGTGCTTCTCTTTATCGCATTCGTTTATTTGAACAATACGCCGCATTTGATCGCCGCCCGCGACGGTGAGGCGAAGCTGTTAGCCCACCGCGGGCTGGCGCAAACCTTCCCGATGGAAGGGATTGAGAACGATACGTGTACAGCCGAGCGGATTTACGAGCCGGAGCATGAGTATCTAGAGAACACGCTGCCTTCCATGGAAGCGGCGTTTGCGGCAGGCGCGGACATGGTGGAGCTGGATCTAAAGCCGACCAAGGATGAGCAATTCGCCGTGTTCCACGATTGGACTTTGGATTGCCGGACGAATGCCGAAGGAACAACCAAGGACTACACGATGGCCGAGCTGAAAATGCTGGACATCGGTTACGGATATACGGCCGATCAAGGCAAGACGTATCCGTTCCGTGGCAAGGGCGTTGGGCTGATGCCCTCGTTGCCCGAGGTTGTGGAGCATTTTTCGGGTAAAGCTCTATTGTTGCACATCAAGAGCGACGACCCCGAGGAAGGTAGGCAACTTGCCGCTTACCTCTCTACCCTAAAGAAGGAAGAGCGGGACTTGCTGACTGTTTACGGCGGTGACCAACCGATCGCCGTCTTAAAGGAACTGCTGCCGGATACACGAGTCATGTCCAAAGCGACGTTGAAACAGTGTCTATTGTCTTACGAAGCTTCCGGATGGTCGGGATACATCCCCGACGCTTGTCGAAACACCGAGCTGCACATCCCTGAGAAAATCGCGCCTTGGCTGTGGGGATGGCCGGATAAATTCCTGAGCCGCATGGAACGGGCGAACACGCGCGTCATCCTGGTTGGCGGCGACGGCAGCGACTTCTCCAGCGGCTTCGATACGCCGGAGGATGTCAAGCGACTGCCGGCGGGGTATACCGGTTGGATTTGGACGAACCGAATCGACCGGATTGCCGCAGCGGTCCGAAGAGATTCTCCCGACTGAAGATCACAACAAGTGAATGGCCGTCCCAAAGTCTGTAACTCGACTTTGGGACGGCTTTTTTATACTTTTTTTAGATTTCGTTTAGAAGCGTTTTAGAGCCGGGGGCTAAGCTTATAAAGGAAAGACAAAACCTTACGGAAAGGAAGAAGAAGATGAACCAAAAATGGATGAAGCGAGGAGCGGTGTTCGGAATCGGGGCCGCCCTGCTGCTCGGCAGCGGATTGTCTGCCATGGCGGGAACGTCGGGGTACGAAACTTATAAGTCCGCGATCAAACAGACGTATACCGCGTCAAGCTTGACCAACCAAGGAAGCATTGTCGTGACCGACAACGGCAAGACCATTGCGAACGCGAAGTTGGAGGTCAAACTGAACAAGGAGAAGGATACCCTGAGTGCTAACATTGAGGTAACCGGGGCTTCGGGAACCCAGACGTTCCAAGCGTATAAGCAAGACGGAAAAATGGTGTTCGTTGGCGGCGACGATGCCGACATTTATCGAGTTCTGCCCCTTGCAGAAGAGGAGAAGCGGTTCGGTGATGGGGACTTTGATCCTCCGCAGCATGCAGAACAATTGATGGAAGCTTTAGTGGGCAACATCACGGATTTGGCTACGGTGCAGGAACTGCCATCCGGCGGCAAACAAACCTCGCTGCATTTAACCGGCAGTCAAATTCCAGCGATCGTGCAAGCGGTAGGCTCCCTCGCAGCCGGGCATATGGCAACGGCCGACAAAATGATGGCTGAAGACGGCCAGAATGCGCACATGGGACACGGGATGACCGGAGCACCTTCTACAGGAATGATGTCGATGCATCCTTCTCTGACGGATTTCGATTTTCCGGTGTTAACGAAGGACGTGAAGGTGGAGGATATCCGTTTTGACGCGGAGATCAACAAGGAACAATATGTAGAACACCAGCAAGGACAAATACTCGTGCGGGGAACAGACGACGCAGGACAAACGCATGAACTCATCGTCAAAGCCAGCTTTGATCTGTCCGGGTTTGGACAAACAACGCCGGATACCGTGGACTTGACCGGGAAGCAGGTCGAAACGATCGAACGCCAGGAACATATGCCGCATTGGCATCGATAATCATGGAGTTACCGGGTGTCGGGCCAGGCGGCCCGGCATCATTTTCTAGAATGGATCGATAGGAGTTGGTAGATGTGGAGACGATTTTGGAGGCACTAAGGGTTAGCAAACGTTTCGGCAACGGACGCGGAATCGGCCAGGTAAGTCTGAACGTCAAAGCTGGGGACATCGTTGGGCTGTTCGGGCAAAATGGGGCTGGTAAAACAACCCTGCTCAAGGCGATGACGGGCCTATGCCGTCCCGACGAAGGAACCATTCGGCTATTCGGCTACGATTTGAATACCCACTTCGAGCAGGCGATGGACCGTGTCGGATGCGTGATCGAGGCGGCGGATGCGTACGACTATATGACGGGGAAGCAGAACCTTCGTCAAGCTGCCCGCTACTATCCGGATGTACCGGCTTCGAGGATCGAGGAAGTACTGGAGATGACGGGGTTGTCGCCTTATCAGAACGAACGGGCGAAGCACTATTCGTTAGGGATGAAGCAGCGTCTGGCGCTAGCGGCAGCCTTGCTGCCTGAGCCGCGGCTTGTGATCCTCGATGAACCGACGAACGGGCTGGATATTGAAGGAATGGTGGAGCTTCGCGGAACGATTTCCAGGTTGGCACGTGAAGAGGGGATTGCTTTTGTGATCTCCAGCCATATGCTAAGCCATCTTGAACCGATCGTGACTACAGTTGGAATCCTTCACCGCGGGGATTTGATTCGTTTTGGCCGCCGTTTTGAATTGGTGCCGCCGGACGTGACGTTGGAAGATTACTATTTGGATGCGATCCAATCAGGGAAAGGAGAAGATCTACATGAACGCACTGCTGGCTAGCTGGCGTAACGAGGTGGAGAAACTGTGGTTGCGAAAAAGAACCAAGGCGGTTCTGGCGCTGGCCATCCTAGTTCCGGTGGTTTTAACACTAGGCATCTCATCTCTTGGCCGTATGATGGGGCTGACTGCCGCGCTCGGAGGGCAGGTCTCCATAATCACCCTGAATCTGCTAACCGGGTTCTTGCTCCCGCTCTATTTGTTTATCTCGGCTGCCGATTTGTTTCCCGGCGAGACAGCCGCTCGAACGATGAAATTAACACTGGTGCGCCCCGTGACTCGCGCCAAGCTGTTCGCGGCCAAGGCGTTGGCGCTCTGCTCGGCTGCAGCAGCGATCTTAGCCGCAGCCGGAGTGACTTCCGCGGTCTGCGGTCTGCTGACGTTCTCATCATCATTGATGCTGGAATGGACGGATAACCTGATCGCCTATGCGGTGTCCGTTGTTCCTATGGCGGTACTTGGTCTCATCGCGGTATGGATTGCGATGTTCTTCTCAAATAGCGCCGCTGCTCTGGGCTCCATGATTGTCGTATTCGCCGCCGCGAAGCTGCTGCCGATTCTGTTCCCGGCGATTGCGATCTGGTCGCCGTTTGCCTACACAGATTGGTACGCATCATGGATGGGTAACGGAGCCGGGATCGGCAAATTGCTGCAATCGTTTTTCATTTTGCTCGCTTATAGTATGATGGCATATGTAAGCAGCGTCACCCGATTTGAGCGCAAGTCATTCTGATCTCCTTGAAAGGAACCGCCTCTGATGACGATCCGACTAAGATTGATTTTATCCTACATTGCGATGGTGTTGATTCCCCTATTTTTGACGCTGATCACCGCCCTGGTGCTAACGCGTGTCTTCTTCGGCGCCGGAGACGCTTCTGGCCGGGGTGGAGACGGCTTTCAGTTCCACGGGCATGCATTGTCGGAATTTTGGGAGAAGATCAATGAACGCGAACAGCTGATGAACGGGGTCAAGTTCGTTGCCGAGCAGGATCCCGAGCTATTGGCCGACCCGAAATTCGTGGCGGGTACGGGGGAGACGCTGCGGGGACTTCAAGCGGGTCTCGTGATCGTCCGGAACGGCGTAGTGACTTATGCCTCCTCCGATGTGGATCATAAAGGCTTAGAAGACGAATTGGCTCGGGTCGATACGGATCAGGAAGGACAATCGCGATGGATGATGAGCCGGGGTCCTGAAATAGGCGGCCGCTACAAGGCGGAGCGCGTAGACTTCGTATTTGGCGATCAGAGCACCGGAACCCTATATCTCTTATCGGATTTAAATCCATTGCTCGGCAAAATGTCGTGGTTTATGCCGATGATGTTTATTTCGCTTCTGCTTATCGTCGCGCTCACCAACTTGCTGCTGACGTTTTTCGTGTCCCGCAGCATTTTACGCCCCTTGTACACGCTTAAACGGGCGGCGGAACGCATCAAAGAAGGCCAGCTGGACTATCCGCTCTTGATGCAGCGCAAGGATGAGTTTGGCGAAGTGGGGGAAGCTTTCGAGGAAATGCGCGAGCGTTTGAAACATTCGATCCATTTACAACTCCAGTACGAGGAGAATCGCAAGGAAATGTTGTCTAATATTTCGCATGATCTGAAAACCCCGATTACCGGGATCAAGGCTTGCGTTGAGGGACTTCAAGACCGCGTGGCCGATACGGAGGAGAAACGCGACAAATACATCGCGATGATTGGACAGAAAGCGAATGATATGGACCGGATGATCGAGGAGCTCTTCCTCTTCTCCAAGCTGGATTTGAAGCGCCTGCCATTTGACTTCGAGCAGGTGGATGTAGTTGGCTTTCTGCAGAGCTTCAGTGAAGAAATGAAGACCGACCCCCGATTCGCACAGGTGCAGATCAAGTTTATCTCCACCGCCGAGCACCCGCTTCACGTCGTCGCAGATCGGGATAAACTGAAGCGAGTGCTCATGAATATTGCTGAAAACAGTTTGCATTATATGAATAAGCCCGACCCACGCTTGACCCTGGAACTCGAGGCTAGCCCTCGCGAAGCTCTCGTTCGCATCCGGGACAATGGAGCCGGCATCGATGAAGCGGCATTACCGAAGGTGTTCGAGCGGTTCTACCGCGCCGAATCATCGCGGAGCAGTCATAGCGGTCGCGGCGGCAGCGGTCTGGGTCTTGCCATCGTACGACAAATTATCGAAGCGCACGGCGGCATCGTGCGGGCAGACAGCCAAACCGGCGTGGGAACTTCGATCTCATTCACGCTGCCACGGCAGGCATATTCACGGACGGACGGTGAACGAAAATGAAACGGATTTTGATTATTGAAGACGATCCCGTGATTGCAGAGGTGGAGCGGGATTATTTGCAGGCGAGCGGATATGCGGCGGATATCGCCGCTAATGGAGACGAGGGGTTACGGCTGGCGCTCTCGGAATCGTACGACCTGCTTGTGCTCGACCTGATGTTGCCGGGGGTGGACGGCTATGAAATCTGCAAGCAAGTACGCGAGGCCAAGGAAATCCCAATCCTGATGGTTTCGGCCAAGAAGGAAGACATAGATAAAATCCGCGGTCTCGGCTTAGGTGCTGACGATTACGTGAGCAAGCCGTTCAGCGTAGGTGAACTCATGGCCCGTATCAAGGCGCATTTAACGCGGTATGAGCGGTTGACGAACCATTCACGCCCGGCAGACAAAGACGAACTTCGCCTTCGCGGTTTGTATATCGATAAAATGTCGCGAAAGGTGTCGGTGAACGGCGTAGAGCTTGCACTAACGGGAAAAGAATACGATTTGCTGCTGTTTATGGCGATGCACCCGAACCGGGTATTTTCAAAGGATGATTTATTCGAAAGAATATGGGGGATGGACTCGCTGGGCGACCTGGCTTCCGTCACCGTCTACATAAGCAAATTAAGGGAGAAAATTGAGCGCGATCCGTCAAAGCCACAGTATATCGAAACGATCTGGGGCGTCGGTTACCGCTTTAATCTATAAGTTAAAGGGTTGTGCCTGGGTACCGTTTCTCCGACACTTTGCGCGATGATCCCTTTCACCTGATGCTCTCTGATCCAAAGGGATCATGGTAAAGGGGGTGGTGCTTTGATGGAAGTTACTATATAATTTTTAGCGGACTATAAATTGATTCAAAGTGAGGGATACCCATGGCTGCCATTGAAGTGCGCGATTTGCGCAAGACATTTAAGGTGCAGAAAAACCGCGAAGGCCTCAAAGGGGCCTTTCTTGATTTATTTAAGCGGGAATACAACGAAGTGGCCGCCGTGAAAGATATTTCGTTTCAGATTCCGGAGGGCGAGATCTGCGGATATATCGGGGAGAACGGGGCCGGCAAATCGACGACGATCAAAATGCTCACCGGCATTTTGGTACCAACATCGGGACATTTGAAGGTTGGCGGATTCGTGCCGCACGCCGAGCGCGAGAAGTTCGTGCAGCATATCGGGGTCGTCTTTGGACAGCGCAGTCAACTCTGGTGGGACATCGGCGTGATCGAGTCGTTCGAGCTGCTGCGCAAGGTCTACCGGGTGCCGCAGTCCGAGTACAAGAAACGGTTGGACGAACTGGTGGAACGCCTTCAGCTTCAGGAACTGCTGAACCGCCCGGTACGCAAGCTGAGCTTGGGGCAACGGATGCGTTGCGAGCTGGTTGCGGCGTTACTGCACAATCCTTCGATCGTCTTTCTGGACGAGCCGACGATTGGTTTAGACATCGTGGTCAAATCGGAAATTCGCGATTTCCTGAAGGATATGAACCGCGAGTACGGTACGACGATTCTGTTGACAACTCACGATCTGCAGGATATCGAGGCGCTTTGCTCCCGGGTTATTATGCTCGACGACGGACGGATCATTTATGATGGCGGCCTCGAAGAGCTGAAGGACCGTTGGGGTACGGGCAAGGAAGTGCTGTTCCAGTTCGGGACGGCTACCAAACTCGAGCAGTTGCGGGGCTGGACGGGAGCGCTGCCTGTGATCTGGACGGCGGAGAACGACCTGAACGCCAAAGTCTGGATCCCGCGGGATATTGGTGTCTCTGAGGTGCTGGGACAGGTTGTTGGCCAGGCGGACATCACCGACATCAAAATCATCGAAACCAACACCGACGAAATCGTCCGTAGCATTTACCAATCCGGTTCGGCGGATAAACCGGCGGACGCGGAAACGGAGAGCAAGGAAGGTGCGGTCATCCATGTCTAACCAGTGGGGGGCGTACCTCGATTTTATCCGCATCCGATTCTTGACGATGCTGGCGTATCGGGTGAACTACTATTCGGGTATCTTGATCTATTCGCTCAACATCGGGGTTTACTATTTTACGTGGAAGGCGATCTACGGGAGCGGCGGCGAGCTGGGTGGTTTTACTGCCTCGCAGATGACGACCTACTTAGCCGTTTCGTGGATGGCCCGTGCGTTCTATTTCAACAACCTGGATCGGGAAATCTCCACGGACATCCGTGACGGTAGCATCGCCATCCAATTTATTCGCCCTTATAACTATATCCTCGTCAAAATGATGCAAGGCCTCGGCGAAGGCATGTTCCGTTTCATCATGCTGATGGTTCCCGGCATGGCGATCGCCATGCTGTTATTTCCGGTCAAGCTGCCGACCGAGTCCAGTGCTTGGATCGGTTTTCTCGTGATGCTGTTCTTCAGCTTTCTGATCAACTCGCAGCTGAACGTGATTACAGGGCTTATGTCTTTTTTCGTGGAAAATAACGAAGGCTTTATGCGAATGAAACGGGTTGTCGTTGATTTGTTCTCAGGCCTGATCATTCCGATTAGCCTGTTTCCAGCTTGGCTTGGCGGCATCATGTCGTTCCTACCGTTCCAGGCGATCACGTATTTGCCGGGTTCGGTGTTTACAGGTCGGATTCAAGGGTCGTCGATTTGGAACGTGCTTGGTATTCAGGTTATCTGGTTCGTCATCCTACTCATACCGATGATTGGGCTGTACCGTGCCTCGCGGAAGCGCCTGTTCGTGCAAGGGGGTTAAGGAAGCATGTACTACTTGGGCCTCATGGGCGAATACTTAAAAAATTACATGAAAACCCGAATGACCTACCGCGCCGACTTCTGGGTGGAGGTGATCTCCGATTTACTCTTTCAGGCAACAAACCTGATCTTTATCTTTGTCATCTTTATGCATACCAACAGCCTGGGCGGTTGGAGCGAGAGCGAAGTGGTGTTCGTTTACGGCTTCTTTATGGTTCCGTTCGGCGTGTTTAGCTGCTTCGTCAATCTATGGAATTTCAGCGAACGGTATATCGTCAAAGGCGAAATGGACCGGATTATGACACGTCCGGCGTATAACCTGTTCCAGATCTTCCTGGAAAACGTGGACCCACCGGCGCTAGTCGGCTCGATTATCGGAGGTATCATCATGGCGATCAGCGGAGGACAGTTAGGTCTCAGCTTCGAGTGGTGGACGATTCCCGCAATGCTGCTGTTTACGCTCAGTGCAGTAGCGATATATACCGGAATCTATACGACGCTAACCTCGTTGTCGTTTTACTCCGACGCGCCAACCGGCATCTTGCCGTTGATGTATAACGTTCAGGGGTATGGGCGGTACCCGGTAACGATTTACAACCGGGCGATTCAAGTGCTTCTAACCTGGATTTTACCGTTTGCCTTTGTAGGGGTCTATCCGGCTTCGCTGTTCCTGGAGCGGGAGGAGATGCGGCAAATGGCTTGGCTGACCCCGTTGGTAGGCCTCGTATTTCTGGCGATCGGCCTGACCGCCTGGAATTACGGGGTTAAGCGGTACCGGGGTGCAGGATCGTAAATCATATAGGATGAAAAGAAAGCCGGCGACCCTTAAATGGGGCGCCGGCTTTCGTTCGTTAGAAGCGATTTCGGTTGCGATACAGCAGTACCATAAAGAACGGTGCTCCGATCGCCGCCGTCAAAACGCCGGCAGGAACGTCGCGCGGCAAAAAGGCGGTCCGCGCAACCAGATCCGCGACAAGCAGGATCAATGCTCCAAGCAACGCGCTGACCGGGAGCACGCTGGAGAAGGATGGCCCGGTTAGCCTGCGGGCCATGTGCGGGGCCATTAGGCCGATAAAGGCGATTGCGCCGCCAATGGCCACCGCAGCGCCTGCGAGCGAAACACTGAGCACGATCAGCAACAGCCGCTGCAGTTGTACGCGCGAGCCAACGCTGGTGGCGATATCGTCGCCCAAAGCCTGAATGTTGACTTGGCGAGCCTGCAGCCAGGTCAGGATCAGCAATAAGGCTGTCCAAGGCAGAAGCGTCAGCACGTCGTTTTCCCAGGAGACGCCGTAGATGCTGCCGGTCATGAACGTGAGGGACTGGTTCGCCAGCTGCATCGGACCGGAAATGATCAGCATATACGATACCGATTTAATGGCAGCGGAGACGCCGATCCCGATGAGGATGATTCGCAGCGGAGACGCACCGTTCTTCCAGGCTAACACGTACAATAACCCCGTGACGACAAACGCGCCAAGGATCGACGCGAGCGGCATCCAGTGAATTGAGATGGAACCCTGGAATAGGTAAATAAACAGGATTGCTCCCAACGAGGCGCCCTCGGTAATCCCGGCAACGTCTGGCGAAGCGAGCGGATTTCGGATGACGCCTTGCAAAATGGCTCCGGCCACAGCCAAGGAAGCCCCGACCAGCACGGCTACCAAGATTCGCGGCAAGCGGAGATTCATGACGATGACTTGTTCGCCGGGTTCGGCCACGCCAAACAAGGCCTTCATGACGGTCAGAGGAGGAAGATAGTGGCTGCTGATCCCCACACTGATGACCATCATACCGAGACAAAGGGCGGACAGGAGCAGGCAAATCCAAAGGGTTCTTTTTTTCTTCGCCTGCAGGGATGAATTGATGTGGGTTGATGAGGTTTTACCAGGTTTGGCCATCAGTTCTTCACCCCTTTTCTGGCGATGTATACGAAGAACGGTACGCCCAAAATCGCGGTCATGACGCCGACCGGGACTTCCTTCGGCATGGCAATGTATCTGGAGCCGATGTCGGCGGAAACGAGCAGCAAAGCTCCGGATACAGCGCAATAAGGTAGAATCCAGCGGTGATCCGTGCCGACGAAGTGGCGAACGATATGCGGAATGATAATTCCGACAAATGCGATGGGTCCGGCCACGGCCACAGAGGCTCCGGCAAGCAGGATGACTGCGATTGCAGCCATCGTCTTGATGAAGCCTGTACGTTGGCCGAGCCCTTGTGCCACGGTATCTCCCATCGCCAGTACGTTAAGTTGTCGAGCTAGCAGAAGGGCAAGGAGAAACCCAGCCCCCATATAAGGTAAGACGTTAAGGAGTTGCTCCGTTCCTCGTCCCGCTACCGAACCGACTAACCAGACGAGCACTTGATCGAACATTTTGCCGTCGGACAGCATCAAGCCTTGGGTTAACGAGAAAAAGAACGCCGCCATCGAAGCGCCAGCGAGCGTAATCTTAAGCGGCGTCATACCGTCTCGTCCGAGGCTTCCTAAGAGGAAAACCACCGCGCCGCTAAGGGCCGCTCCAACCAAAGCAACCCAAGTTAAGGCTTGCATGCCCGATAGGCCAAGCCATCCCGTTGCCAGAATGATAAAGAAGGCCGCCCCGGAATTGACGCCCAGCGTGCTGGGCGAAGCGATCGGGTTACGTGTGATCACTTGCATCAACGCACCGGCCACGGCGAGACAGGCACCGACGGCTGCAGCGATAAAAGCGCGCGGTACACGGGCCGTTTGAACAAGCAAGTGTTCGTTACTGCCGTTCGGATGGACAAAGGATTCCCAAATGGTAGGGAAAGGGATGTCCGTCACGCCAAAGCTGATGCTGCATACAAGGGCTGCGGTCAAGATCAAAGCACAAATCAACAAGCCTAAACCTTTCATGAGGCATTTTCCCACTTTCCGATCAAATAAATTATGTCCATTAAATCTTAGAAGATGGGGAGGAGACTGTCAATGAGGTTGAGAATCATTCTTAATGTGTTGACAATCGGACGGTAATGCCCTATATTTTTTGAAGATGATAATCATTATCAGTGATAAGAGATAGACTCATTTTGAAGGGGAGAATAATCATGAATCATACTCGTAAGGCTTACACTTATCGCGGTCGTTCCATCTGGTGGGCCTTTGTTGTATTAGTGCTTGCGCTCGTAGTTGCGGGTTGCGGGAAGGACGGGAATCAAGGGGCGTCTAACAATAACGGAACAGAGGGGAACGCGGCCGCGGAGAACGCGAAAGGGAGCGGTAACGCGAACGCTGATGGCAAACGAATCGTAAAACATGCGATGGGCGAGACCGAAATCGTGGGGACGCCGCAAAAGGTCGTGATTTTGACCAACGAAGGAACGGAAGCGCTGCTCGCATTGGGCGTTAAACCGGTTGGAGCGGTTCGTTCCTGGACAGGGGACCCCTGGTACCCCCATATCAAGGATGAAATGGAGGGGGTTACCGTCGTAGGCGAAGAAAGCCAGCCGAACCTGGAGCTCATCGCCGGATTGCAGCCCGATCTCATTATCGGCAACAAAATGCGCCAGGAAAAAGTTTACGAGCAGCTGCAGGCCATCGCTCCTACGGTGATGTCCGAAGACCTGCGGGGAAATTGGATGAACAATTTCAAATTATATGCGGAAGCCTTGGGCTTGAGCGACAAAGGCGACGAGCTGTTGAGCGCATATGATGCGCGGATTGACGACTTTAAGTCCAAAGCCGGCGATAAGCTGAAAGAAACCGTATCCGTTGTCCGGTTTATGGATGGCAAAACGCGCGTATACCACACGAACACGTTCTCAGGCATTATTTTTGAACAGTTGGGGATTGCCAGAAATCCAATGACGCTAAACGCCAAAGATACGTTTGTCGATGAGATCACCAAGGAACGGCTGCCGGAAGTGGATGCTGACCGGTTGTTCTACTTCACCTATGAAACGGGCGACGGGAAAGCGAATCAGACCGAGCTGGACTGGACAAATGACCCCTTGTGGAAAAATTTGAACGTCGTCAAGAACGAAAAGACCTACAAAGTCGACGATGCCATCTGGAACACGGCAGGCGGTATTAAAGCGGCTAATCTGATGCTTGACGAACTTTATCACATCTATGAGCTAGATAAATAAGCCAAGTTATTTGACCGGTCTGGCGAACCGTCCGAGAATCTCAATGGATTGGACCACATTCATGAATGCGTGAGGGTCGGTGTCAACCACGGCTTTTCGGACGGCCGCCAGTTCGTACCGGGTCGTTACGGTCATCAACGTATAGTTCTGTTCTTCACGGTATCCACCTTCGGAATGAAGGCAGGTGATGCCGTGATGCAGCTTGCGCAGTTGGCAGAGCATCTCTTCCTTGCGCTTCGTTATGATGAAGCAGGTCACCTTGATATGCCCAACATGGATCATATCGACGACTTTGCCTTTCACGAAGGTGGATAACATCGAATACAGAGCTAAGTCCCAGCTTTGAAAAAAGCCGAGCGCCAAAATGACGAGTCCGTTGAGCAGAAAGAGGATGTTCCCCATGGGAACGTCCCTTTTTCGCGTTACGATGGATCCGAGAATATCGAAGCCTCCGGTTGAGCCCCCAACGCGCAGTGAAAATCCGATGCCCGCCGCTGAAATAATACCGCCGAATACCGCCGCAAGAATCGGATCATGGGTGACTTGCACCTCGGGGATGATAGAGATAAACCAGGTGGTACTGACGACGGAGATGCAGCTAAGCACGATATAACGTCGGCCAACCGCTTTCCAGCCCCATAATATCAATGGAACGTTAAGCAGAAAGTAAACGATCGAGATATTCCACCCAGTCAAGTAACTGATGATGGAGGCAACGCCCGTGACCCCCCCGGACAGCAATTTATGTGGGATCAAGAACAAGTCGAGCCCAGCGGCGACAAACAAGGCTGATAGCAGAATGACGCCAACCTCCTGTGCGGGTTTCAAGGAAGCTCGAAGCGGTTTTTCGATGATCGGGCGATACTGATCCAAATTCATGTCTATGCCTTCCTTTCATTTGAGTGTAGGAAGTTTCATAAAATATATTTATCGGTTTAAATTATCTTTTTTATCAGTCTGCCGGACTATGACATTTGTCAACCTCATGTCAAACAAACGTTATTCTTCTACTAGCTTCTGATAGGATTGATTCATTAATCCCACGCGTTCAATCGTTACCTTGATCGTTGGTTCGAATTGAATCTTGGCGAATTCAACAGCCCAGTCCTCTTTGATCGCTTGCCATCTCCGCGGATACTTGCGGTGATAAATGTCGGCGAACCCAACGACATCCGCCTGCATGCGGTTGACGGCATGCCACCCCTCCTGAACGATACGCAGCAACTGGTCTCCAATATCACTTTCCAATTTTCTCACTACTCCCGGATCGATCGCATCGAATGGGGAGTTGGTATCCGTGATCGTGCCTTTCACTTTCAGGTTAGCGGTCACGATGACCCGCCCTTCCTTGCGAATCATCTTTAGCCGGGTGGAGGAGTCCGAGATCTCATACGTGGATTTCGACTTGTGACCTTCCTTGTCTCCGCTAAATTCGAAGGAAATTACGGCCTTATTCACCTGATTGCGAATAAAGGCGATTCCAAGTGCCTCATTTTGGTTGACCCATCCGACCAGTTTGCCTTTCTTCAAAATAGCCAGCCCACCCAATTTTACTTTGGAGGCCGTTATTGTGTTTTCGAGCGTTTTTGTTGAACCTGGCTCGCCTTTTCCTGAGACCAGCAGTTCAGGGATCACGGCACATTTGGACCCTCCCGCCGTTTGAGAAGCCAAGTTGTACATATTGACTTTTGGAAGGATGGAGTCGTTTTTGGTTTCTCTATCAATCAACTTGTGGATGCCTTCACCGGTGTTCTTTTCAAGATACATCAATTGGGACACAACGATCCGGGGATTATCCTTGGTTATAAAAAGGTTGACGGTTTCCCTTGCTTGAGGATTCCGCAAGTACGTGTCAATCAGCGAATAAAGCCCATATTTAGCGGCTTCGTCACCGATTACGAATACGCGATTGTTCCCGATATGTAACTGACGCGTGTTCTCCAGTTCATTGTTAGACAGTGCCTTCCGCAAGGTGTCTCCCTGAATCGACAGCACGCTGATCGGCGGACCGGAGTTTGCATTGCCCCCTGATGTTCCTGAAGCGGAGGCAGCCGGAGTAACGAGTTGGTAGGTCAACTCCCATTGATTATTTTTTCGATCAACGCCGGTTGCCGACACGATCGCTAAATCCGTCAGTTCCTTGTGACTCCAGCATCCGCTAAGGAAGAGGCATATAACAAACGCGAAGATTATCTTAAACCTTTTGAGTGGGAAAATCATGATGTCACTCCTTTTCCGGATTCAGCCGGGAGGTCTGGGCTTGAGAAACTTCTTTTGCCGTATCCGGTTTTTACCGGCAATGCCGTCGGGACGGGTACGCATGCTCCATAACGGAAAGCGAATGAATACGTCCTTCAAATTCGTCCAAATCAAGGGGGCGACCGGCATGAGGTACGGCACGCCAAACGAGCGTAAGGAAGCAAGGTGAATGCAAAGCAGCATCAACCCGACCATGACACCGTACAGTCCCAAGGTTCCTGCCAGCAACATCAACGCGAAACGGATAAGTCCCACGGTGACCGACAGGTTCGGGGACGGGATCACGAAATTCGAGATCGCCGTAAAAGAGACGATGATGACCATAGCGGCGGAAATTAGGCCAGCTGCCACAGCGGCCTGACCCAGTACGAGCGCCCCCACGATCGATATCGCTGAGCCGATCGCTTTCGGCATGCGAACTCCCGCCTCCCTTAGCACTTCGAACGTAATTTCCATCAAGAACGCCTCGATCAGGCCGGGGAGAGGAACGCCTTCTCTTTGGGCGACCAAACTAACCAGCAGGGTTGTGGGCAGCATTTCCGGGTGATACGTCGTCACGGCGATATATAATGATGGCAGCAACAAAGAGACGAAAAAAGCACCGAAACGGAGCAAACGCAGGAACGAAGCGATGTAAAACCGCTGATAATAATCCTCGCTTGAATCGAAAAAAGTAAAGAAGGTGACGGGGGCAAGCAGCACGAACGGAGAACCGTCAACGACGATAGCGATTTGTCCCTCCAACAAGCCAGCCGTCGCAGCATCGGGACGTTCCGTGTTAAAAATCGTAGGGAAAGGGCTTAACGCCGCATCTTCGATAAATTCTTCGATATATCCTCCCTCCAGGATACCGTCGGTTTGGATCCGGTCGAGGCGTTTTTGAATTTCACGGACAACGGACTCGTCCGCAATGCCTTCAAGATATAAAACAGATACGTTGGTTTGGGTTTGCTCTCCGATAACTTTGTTTTGGATGCGGAGATTCGGCGATTTTAGCCTGCGGCTGATTAAAGACGTATTCGTCCGCAGGCTTTCCGTGAATGCTTCCTTTGGACCGCGGATCACATTTTGCGTTGTTGGCTCTGTGATGCTTCTTCGTTCACCGCCGGATGTGCCTGACGCGACGGCTTGTGGATACCCATTCACGAGAATGACGGTATCCCCCTGCATGATTTGCTGCCACAGCGATTCCATGTCCTCCACGATAACAGCAGGCCCTGCAGCAGAAGCGCAGTTTTGAATCGCAGCGAATCTTCCCGCCGAATCCCCGTCATGGGCGGATAGGACGTTCATGAGTGGGTGAAGCAGCGATTCGTTGATCGATGTGAGGTCGACAAGTCCATCGAGATATACTAGTGCGCATTCCATTTGGTTCCTGTTGCCAGGAACATGAAAAGAACGGATCACAAGATCCGAACGTTTGGTGGCAGCGGCCCGCAGGCTATCCAGATTATCTTCCAGCCGCAAAGCTAATGGATGAGGCGAGGCGTGTTTCTCCTTGCGCTTTTGCATTACGTCGTTCTCTCCTTTTCATTCATTTTGAGGAGCGTCCCGTTTGCGTTTGAACCCTTGTGTAAGGAGCATGACCAGCAGCAGGAGGATAGGCAAAACGATCTGAAAAATCGGAAAATGAAATTTCAGGTTGTGTTCAAAGCCAAATTGGATTTGCTCCATATAACTTTTGAACATTCTGGCTCCGGCAAAGATAGCTATACCTACGGGAACGACCATTACTTGGCGTTTTACTTTGAACAACTGCGCCGCAGCCAGAACCGCCGCCAAATAATAGGTCGCCTGCTTGAAGAAAACACCTCCGAAGAGCAGCAAGCTAACGAACGGATCCATCCGTTCTAGAATGCCGCCGATTTCGATCAAGCTGGTCCCAAACATGAACGGGATGATATAGGCCCCTGACAAATCACCTAGTACGGCGATAATCAGCACATTGGTAAGAACGATAAAAATGCCGGAGAAGGTATAGGAAATCAAGGTAAACTTTTTGAAGTCGTTAAACTGGGTGACATGTTTCCAGAAGATAAGAAATACAACCATTTCCCCGAAAGGAAAAGAGATAACTTCAGGGACGGCGGCGTTCCATATCGGCATCCATCCCTGTTCGATTAGGGGCAGCAATTGCTTGAGATTAACAAGACCGGAACCGATCATAAGGCCAAACAACACAAGATAGATCAACAGCAGCCAGGGAAGCACTAATTGTCCTACCCGAAAGAATACTTCGATGCCTTGGATAATGGCGTAAGCCCCAACGGCTAACAGCACAATCATCACGACGTCCAGCGGGGTTCCGGGCAGCAGGTACAAAATGACCAAATCTCCGAACTCCCTCACGTTACGAACCGATTTGTAAATGAAATATCCGACGTAAGCCAAGCCTACCGTAAAACCGAGGTATTTGCCGAAATAACGAGTCAGTATTTCAATCAGATCCCAATGTGGGGCGCGACTCTGAATCGGCATCGTGATAAATATCAGGATGCCCATCCCAAGGATCATCGCAATGACGACAGAGATCCACGCATCATGTTTGGCTTCACTGGCCAGCAGAAATAATGAGGAACTGCCGATTTGAAACAAGATGATAATCGAAGCTAGTTGGCCAACGCTAATTTTTTCGTGCAAAATAACTCCACCTCCTACACAACTCATAAACAATGATCCTACTATTACCAGATTCCGCTAAATTTATGAAGAAAGGTTCACCGGATGGGGGGCCAGTAAACAGGGAATCCTATTGGATAATTCTCACTTGAAAGCGAGGGATATCCATGGTACAAACAAAAGGGAACGGCGGAAATGGCCAGCAGGATTCGGATCCGGCGGTTCGACTTAGCCGGTTCAAGGCGGAAGTGATGATGCGCGAGGGGTACAACATCAACCCGGAGCGGCCGGATGACGTGAAGTATGAAGTGGCCAAATCGTTAGGCGTGACGCTCAGGGAAGGCGATAATGGCGATTTGACTTCGGCGAAAGCCGGCAAGGTAGGCGGCGCGATCGGCGGTTCGATGGTCAAGGAGATGATCCGCTTAGCGAAGCAACGCTTGAACGATCAGCCGTAATTTAGAATGGGGGTTCGCCATGGTCATGAACGAATGGGATCAACTGAAGCAGAGCATTTCGAAGGTGTTTACGTTGATTCTAGCGCTCATGGACCATGGGGAAGCCGCCGTACGGTTTGAATTACGATGAACAAGTTTACCGCTCAGAGTCGGAGACGGGACATTTGAACCGATCGATGGCTTATTTTTTGCTGGATAAAGGGATCTTGGGCTGCGGCGTGGAAGAGGTGCTGGATATCTACTTCCGCCACTGCTCGATCAAGGTCTGCTGCGAGGATCTGGCTCGAATGGCGCTGGTGCTGGCATTAGACGGAACCGATCCTTTGACGGGAAAGACGCTGATCCCGCGTCGTTACGTGCAGATTACCAAAACGTTTATGGTCACCTGCGGGATGTACAACGGCTCCGGCGAATTTGCCATCAGCGCGGGGCTGCCGGCCAAGAGCGGCGTGTCCGGCGGGATCTTGACGCTGGTGCCCGGACGATATGGGATAGGAGTCGTAGGCCCTGCTTTAAACCCCAAAGGCAACAGCATCGCCGGGGTGCAGTTGATCGAGCGGCTGTCGCGAACCTTGGATTGGAGCTTATTTTAAATAAGGAAAGGGCAGGTTTAGGTGAATCGACATTATCGGGTAATTTTAAAACAAATCGTGCATTGCTCTCATACCCACTTCCATTCGGAGTCGTTACTATAAAAGTTGTAAAGCAGATACTTACGATTCAAATGGGAGGGTTATCAATGTTCAAATGGAAGCGTTTACTGACGGCGCTGGTGGCAGTTACCCTGGTCGGGTCGCTGGCTGCCTGCGGTGGCGGAAACAACAATGCGGCAGAGCCGACGGGAGCAAAATCCGAAGGCAATGCGGCAACAGGATCGGGGAATGAACCCGTCAAGCTACGGATCATGTGGTGGGGGTCTCAGGAACGGCATGAAGCAACTTTGGCTGCCCTTGATTTGTATACGAAAAACAATCCGAACATCACGTTCGAACCGGAATACTCCGGTATGGACGGTTATTTGGACAAGCTGTCCACACAAGCGGCAGCGAAAAACGCGCCGGACATCGTTCAACTCGACCCAGGTTGGGCGCCGGATTGGGCAAACCGCAAGCAACTCGCTCCACTGGATGCGGTTGACGTGTCGAAGATCGACCCGAAACTGTTGGCCGGCGGACAGCTGGACGGCACGCAATACGCCGTACCTCTGGGTTCCGTTGCTTTCGGGATGATTTACGACAAAGCGGCGCTGGATAAGCTGGGCGTCAAAAATCCGGAGAATGGCTGGACTTGGGACGATTTCTTCGCGCTGGCGAAAGAGTTAAAAGGCAAGCTGCCAGACGGTCAATATTTCACAAAGGATTATGCGGCCAACTACTTTATGTACTCGGCTTATCAGTACAGTAAAGGCAAAGGCATGGTCATTACGGAAGACGGGAAGTTCAACATCGATGAAACGTCCTTCCTGGAATGGACCAAGCATTTCGAGGAGCTTCGCAAGGAAGGGCTGATACCGCCAGCGGACGTCAACTCTTCTGACAAAGAGTTTGACCCGCAAATGGACCTGATGGTCGCAGGGAAAATCATGTTCCGTTATAGCTTCTCCAACAACTACAGCGCATGGGACAGCATTAAGAAAGGCGCTTACGCGTTGGTAACGATGCCGCGGGCGGAAGAAGCCGGCGGTTGGCTGAAACCGTCGATGTATCTGTCGGTCTCCGACAACTCCGAGCATAAAGCCGAGGCGGAAGCGTTCATCAATTGGTTCGTCAATGATCCTGAAGTGGCGCAAATTCTGAAGACATCTCGGGGCTTGCCGGTCAACAAGGACAATGCAACTGCGCTGGAATCCAGCATGAGCGACGTCGACAAGGTCGGCATGGGGCTGCTCCGCGCGACCGAGATCGACGGTCAAACCTGGACTGCCGGTGCAGGTGGTTGGACGAATTACATCGATAAGGATTTCCCGCTAGTGCACGATCAATTGAGCTTTAACAAGATCACGCCGGAAGAAGCCTACAAACAGCTGAAAGAAGCGGCTGCGGCTTACGAATAAGACGTTCGATCCCAGCCCGGAACCGGATTCCCGTTCCGGGCTGATTTTTACCGAGGTGAGGGGAAGGGAGCGCGGAGATCATGTACCGGATTCAGGATATTCTGGATCGGCTGATGCCGGCGGAATCGATAGAGCAAACCGTGGACGGTCTCGTTATCGGCAGGTCGGATGAGGAAGTGCGAGGGATCGCCGTTACGTTTATGACGACGCAGGCGGCCATCGAACAGGCGGTTTCACTTGGAGCGAACTTGTTGATTTCGCACGAGGGGGTATTTTACAGCCATCGCTCAGACGGTAATACGTTGAAAGAGGACCCTGTCGTCTGGCATAAGAAGCATCGGCTGGAGGAACTGGGTCTCGCGGTGCTACGGTACCATGACGGTATTCACCGGGAGGCGCCGGACGGCATCACGTCCGGGCTGATCGAGGAACTCGGCTGGCAGGACGCGGTGTGCGAATACCAACCAGCTTCCGCGGTACTGGAACTCCAAGCCGCAACACTTGGTGAGGTCGCTCGCTTGCTGAAAGTAAAGCTAAACCTCCCATATGTACGGTTCACGGGCGATCCGTCGATGCTGTGCCGCAAGGTGGGAGTGCTGGTCGGTTACCGGGGCGGCGGCGAACTGGCGATCCCGCTGCTCAGGGAAGTTGACCTGATCATCGCCGGGGAAGGCCCGGAATGGGAAACGCCGGAGTACGTACGTGACGCCGTTTATCAAGGCAAGAGCAAAGCGATCATCTTCCTGGGCCATGGTCCGAGCGAAACGCCCGGAATGAAACGGCTGGCCCGCGTGCTCCGCGTTGCCTTTCCATCCCTTCCGGTTCATGTGATCGAGAATGAACCGTTATTTCATTGGATCTGACAGGGGGAGAAACCATGAACAAAACAACCGCAAAAGCGGAATATGGATATGACGCTTGGTTACGGTACCGAAGCATCGAACCGGGCGAGCGACGAGAAGAGTTCAACGAATTTAGCGGCATCGTCATCGAGGGAACCGATGAACCGTTGGCACTTACTGCGGCCCGGGAGTTGTCCAGAGGATTAAGCGGGATGCTGGGGTGTGAGGTCTCTGTCCTGGAGCACGCGGGGGATGCTCCTTGCTTTGTGCTGGGGCGGTTGGGACGCAGTCCGATCATCGACGGCATGTTCCCGGAAGGGGAGGCTAGCTTGGGGCTGGGCCGGGAGGGGTATGCTCTGCGGCATGAGCCCGGTAGTTCTGGGCGGATCGCCATCGGCGCAGATAGCGACGCCGGTTTGCTGTATGGCGCATTTGATGTGCTGCGCCGCATCGGTACCGGACAATCGCTGAAAGGGTTAAATATCGTGGAACGTCCGGTGAATGGGCTCCGGATGCTGAATCAATGGGACAATATGGACGGAAGCATTGAGCGTGGGTATGCCGGTTCCTCGATTTTTTACGAAAACAATCGATTCACGCAGAACCTGGAGCGCCTTCGCGACTACGCGCGGTTGCTGGCCTCGACGGGCATCAATGCGATTGCCATCAACAACGTGAATGTGCACCGGATCGAAACCGAGCTGATTACAGAGGCGTTATTGCCAGAGGTAGCCAGGGTGGCCGAGATCTTCCGCATGTACGGCATCAAGCTGTTCCTCAGCATCAATTACGCGGCCCCGCTGGAAATCGGCGGGTTATCTACCGCCGATCCGCTTGACCCGGAGGTTGCGGCCTGGTGGCGCGAACGCGCAGCGGAGATTTACCGAACGATCCCGGACTTTGGCGGGTTCTTGGTGAAGGCGGATTCGGAGAACCGGCCGGGACCGTTCACCTATGGGCGGGATCATGCCGACGGCGCCAATATGCTGGCCGAGGCGCTGGAGCCTTACGGCGGGCTCGTGATCTGGCGATGCTTCGTTTACAACTGCAAGCAGGACTGGAGAGACCGCAAGACGGATCGGGCACGGGCCGCCTACGATCATTTCGTCCCGCTGGACGGGCGATTCAAAGAGAACGTCATCTTGCAGGTCAAAAACGGTCCGATTGACTTTCAGGTGCGCGAGCCGGTATCGCCGCTGCTGGGCGCGATGCCGTTGACGAACCAAATGATCGAGTTTCAGGTCACCCAAGAATATACCGGGCAGCAACACCATGTCTGCTACCTCGTACCCCAGTGGAAGGAAGTACTGGACTTTGACAGCCATCTGAAAGGCGAAGGATCGACCGTCAAACGGATCGTGGACGGTACGTTGCACGCCTCCCGTTACAGCGGATTCGCCGCCGTATCGAATATCGGCAGCGACGCCAACTGGACCGGGCATTTACTGGCACAGGCCAACCTTTACGGGTATGGGCGACTGGCTTGGAATCCGGAGCTTAGCGCCGAAGGCATTGCGGATGAATGGATTCGGCTGGTATTCGGCAGCGACGAGCGGGTGATCCAGGTCATTCGCGGCATTCTCATGGATTCCTGGAGCATTTACGAAAAGTATACCGCCCCGCTGGGCATCGGCTTTATGGTGAACCCGAACCACCATTACGGACCTAATGTGGACGGTTATGAATACTCGATGTGGGGGACGTATCATTTCGCGGATTGCCGCGGCATCGGCGTTGATCGGACGATCGCGACGGGAACGGGTTACACGTCACAATATGCGGAGCCGAATCAAAGTCGCTATGAAACGCTGGAGACTTGTCCGGACGAGCTGCTGCTCTTCTTCCATCACGTTCCCTACACCCACGTGTTGCAATCCGGCAAGACTGTCATCCAGCATATTTACGATACCCATTTCGAAGGGGTCGAGCAAGCCGGGAAGCTGGCGGAGCTGTGGGCGGGATTGTCCGGCCTGATCGAAGAACCGCTGCATCGGCAGGTCGCTGAGCGATTGGCGGAGCAGGCGGAGCATGCCAAGGAATGGAGAGATCAAATCAACACGTACTTCTATCGTAAAAGCGGCATTCCCGATCAGCAGGGGCGACGGATGTATTGATTTTTTCGTGATATTTTAAAAGATTTCGAGGATTCCTCTTCTACAACCGGCCGCGGGCCCGCCCTATACTTGAGTTATAAGCACTCAGAAACTGCAGAGGTGAAGCAAGCATGAAAAGTTCCGCGGCCTTGGCCGTCAAAGACGCGCCAGGAATCAAGAAGCGCCGGCAATTCCTGAAAAGATGGAATGCCCCGGTCGCCGGCTATTTATTTATTTCGCCGTGGTTGCTCGGTTTTCTCGGGTTGACCGCGTACCCGCTAATTTTATCGCTTTACTATTCGTTTACGGATTACACGCTGTTGGAGCCGATCAACTGGGTAGGTACCAAAAATTACGAACTGATCTTTACGGCGGATTCCAAGTTCGTCACCTCGGTCAAGGTTACGTTCCTGTACGTTTTGGCTTCGGTTCCATTAAAGCTGATCGCGGCGCTGCTTGTCGCCATCGTGCTGAACCGGGCGGTGCGAGGAATTGGGTTGTACCGCACGGCGATTTATTTCCCGTCGCTGATCGGTGGCAGTATCGCCGTATCGTTGCTGTGGCGTAATATTTTTGGCGTGGACGGCATCTTCAACAAAATCATCGGAGCGTTTGGCCTTGAGGGGAAAGGCTGGATTACCAGTCCCGATACGGCGTTAAGCACGTTGGTTCTGCTAACGATCTGGCAATTTGGTTCGTCGATGGTCATTTTCCTGGCAGGCCTCAAGCAAATCCCGGGCGATCTGTACGAGGCTTCCGCCGTGGACGGCGCCGGCAAGGTTCGCCAGTTCTTCAACATCACGCTGCCGATGCTGTCCCCGGTCCTGTACTTCAACCTGGTCATGGGCGTCATCAACGCGTTCCAAATGTTTACTTCGGCGTTTGTCATCACGAACGGCGGCCCGATGAACTCGACTTATGTTTATGCGCTCTACTTGTACGAGCGGGCGTTTAGCCGGTACCAGCTTGGTTATTCCTCGGCTTTGGCCTGGATTATGCTGATCATGATCGTTGTGGCTACGCTGATCATCGCGGGGACATCGAAATACTGGGTGTTCTACGAAACGGAACCGGAAGGGAGAAAAGCCAAATGACTTTCAAATGGAAGCCGCTGATCCGGCACTTCTTTATGATCTCGTTCAGTCTGGTGATGGTCTATCCGGTGCTTTGGTGGATCGGCGCGTCGCTCAAAACAAACGGCGAGCTGGCTTCACCGAATATTTTCCCTTCGGTCCCGCAGTGGAGCAACTTCGTTAAAGGCTGGAATTCGGTGCCTGGCCATTCCTTTACCGATTTTTACCTGAACACATTTGCCCTGGAGGCGGCGGTCATCGCAGCGACGCTGGTATCCAGCACGCTTGTCGCGTTTGGGTTCGGGAGACTGAATTTTCCTCTGAAAAACCTCTGGTTCTCCTTGTTCATGCTCACTTTGATGATGCCGGGGCAGGTACTGATCATTCCGCAATACGCCTTGTTCCACCAACTTGGCTGGGTGAACACGTATTGGCCGTTTATCGTACCGCATATGCTTGCAGGCGGCGCGGGCGGGACGTTCTTCGTCTTCCTGTTGATCCAGTTCGTACGCGGCATCCCGAAGGAGCTGGATGAATCGGCGAAAATCGACGGCTGTTCCTGGTTCGGCATTTACTTCCGGATCGTCATGCCGCTGATGGTTCCGGCTATCGTGACCGTAATGATCTTCTGCTTCCTTTGGAACTGGGACGATTTCCTCGGACATCTGCTGTATCTCAACTCGGTGGATAAATACACGGTCAGCCTGGCGCTGCGGATGATCAACGATTCCCAGTCGGCTCAGGAATGGGGGCAACTGCTGGCGATGTCGCTCGTATCCATCGTTCCGGCTACCTTGATCTTTATGTTCTTGCAAAAATACTTCGTCGAGGGGATTGCCACAACCGGAATAAAGGGATAGGGACGGCGGACGGCCAATTATATAACGGTAAAGCGTGAATTTCCTTCGCGGCTTTACCGTTTTTTCCTTACACCTGAAGGGAGTGCAGTCTTGAGCATGACGAATCCGTTCAAGAAGTTCCGGATCGATAGTTTATTCTTTCGCAGTTTTGCCATCTTTATCGTAGCCGTATTAGCCTGTATTGCCTGGGCCAGCTACCGCATTTCGTCCAATGAGCTGGCGAAGACCAGCTCCCATTATCAGCAGCTGCTGTTGGACGAGCTCAACAACGAAATCACCACCCGGTTGGTGACGATCGAGCAAATCTCGTTGTCGACATCCCGCGATAATGAGCTCATTACGTTTCTGCGCGACCGGCAGGACGAATACGACCGGCATCGCCGGTCTGTCAGCGTGGAGCGTGCCTTAGCCAATCTGACTTATTCGATTCCGATCATTCAAGGAATCGACTTATATATGGAGCGTCCGCTGCGGGGGGACGCCAACAGCTATATCCAATTCCGCGGTTTAGGCGATCTGGCCAAACAGGAGTGGGCGGAGGCGCTTGACAAGAACGACTTCGCCTGGTCCCGTGAGCATGAAATCCCCAGCTTCCAAGGGAATGTGCGAGTGCTTAGCTTCGCGCGCAAAATTGTTGAAGAGGACAAGTACCTCGGCGTGCTGGTCGTCCACGTCAAAGCGAAGGAGATCGAACAGCTGCTGGCCGGGCATTCCGCGCCGGTCAACCGGATGATGATTGACACTTTGGGGCAGCAGACGGTGAAAACCGGTCAGGTTCCGGAGCATACCGAGCTGTCCCAGTGGATCGACGTGAAAACCGACCAGTCCGGGTATATGCATATTCGGGGCCAGCGGGAGCTGGGCGACTCGCTGCTGGTGTATTCCAAGATGCGCGATTCCCATTGGATGCTCGTTGAAATTACGTCCTGGAGCGAAATTACGAAAGGCAGCTTCCGACTGGCGCTGGTCATCGGCATGATAGGGGTTTTCGCCATTTTGTTGGCATTGCTGCTGACCCTCTATTTAAGCCGCCAATTTACGAAGCCGATCAAGAGTCTCGTCATGGCGATGCGTCAGTATTTTGTGGGAGGCGGTGGCCCTGCCGGCAGCGGTGGTAATCCCGTGGATCTGCCGGACGATTACGAGAACGAATTTGGTTATCTCTTCGACGGGTACCGCAAGCAGATGGAGCAGATCGAAGAGCTGTACCGCTCGCTGCAGCGGCGGTATGAACAGCAGCGTAAGGCGGAAATCGAAGCGCTGCAGGCCAACATTAACCCTCATTTTCTGTACAATATGCTGGATCAGTTGAATTGGATGGCGATTGAAGCGGGGCAAGACGAGCTGAGCCGAATTCTCGAGTTGATGGGGCGCATGTTTCGGATCGGCTTGTCCAACGGCAATAGCTTCATTACGATCGACGAGGAGCTGGAACATATCCACTGCTATCTGGAGATTCAACAGCTGCGCTGGCAAGCCGGAAGAGGGGGAGAGTTGGACTACGCTATTGATGCGCCGCTCTCCATTCAGGAGTTGTTTATCCCGAAGCTGACGCTGCAGCCGTTCGTGGAAAATGCCATCGTCCATGGGTTTAATGGACGTTCCTGCGGCAAGGTCTGGATCAAACTGGAGGAGCAGCCGGATTTGCTTACCATTACGATCGAAGACGATGGTGCTGGACTGAAACAGGCCGTAGACCGCGAGCGTAAACGGCGGACCGGAGGGTATGGCGTCCGCAATGTGAGGGAGCGGATTGCCGGTTACTTTGAAGGCGCTTACGGTGTGGAATTATCCGAACGTGCAGAAGGCGGCACCCGTGTCGTCATTACGCTGCCGAAACTGTCGGAACCGCCGGTGCCTCCGCTTGGTGAACCGATAGAACCGGGGCCAGCCGCGTGAGCGGGACTCTCGTAAAGATCATCTAGGAGAACAGCCAAGGAGGTAATTGAGGATGTGGAAAATCGCCATCGTCGATGATGAACGCCAAGTGCTGCAAGGTATGAAACGCGCCATTCCGTGGGAACAGCTGGGGGCGGAATGGGTTGGAGAGGCGCTGAACGGCGCGGACGGGCTGGATGTGGTTCGTCAAACCGAACCGGATATCGTGATCACGGACATTTACATGCCGGCGATGAATGGCATCGATATGATCGAACAGCTGCGCAAGGACGGGTATGACGGAAAGGTCATTATTTTCAGCGGATATTCGGACTTCGAACATGCGCGGCAAGCGCTGCGCTTTAATGTCAGCGATTACGTCTCCAAGCCGATTAGCGTGCCAACGCTGAAGACGATCTTAACCAAGGTGATCGGCGAGCTAACCGAGGAGGAAGAGAGCCGGCAGAAGCAAGGCGAGATGGAGCGGAAGCTCAGCTTATATGAACCCTTCATCGAAAAAGAGTGGGTCCGTTCGGCCGTCGTTGGCACGCTGGACAGCACCTATCGGGAAGCGGGTCGGCTGCCGGAGCCCTATCGGTACTGGACAAATTTCAGCCATGTCACGATCGGCATCGACCTGGTCCGGGATGCGCGCGTCAGTGAGTTTTCTTTGTCGGACTGGAATCTGTTCCGGTTTGCGATCCGCAATATCGCTTGCGAGGTAGCCCGCAAAATGTTCAGTTCCGTGGAATATACCGAACTGCACAGTACGAGGGCGGTGTTGATGGTCCATCCGCGGCCGGAGGAACCGGCGGAGCTGTTAGACAAGAAGCTGCATGAGCTGGGCGTGAAGCTGATTAATGCGATCAAATGTTATCTCAAGCTAGTCGTACGAGTGGGGATCGGAGGCGTTAAGCGGCAATGGCTTCAGATTCCGGAGTCGACAGAGGAAGCGTTCCGTGCCATCGAGTTAAGGGCGGGACGGCGGGATCCGGCCTACGCGCTTTACGCTTATCAAGAGGACGAAGACGATTACGTGTTCGCGGACAATTTGTTTTCGGTCAAGTTCTATGTGGAATTGGCTTCCGCGATGAAAGCGTCTCAGGAAGCGGAGGCCAAGAAGCTGGTTGCGGATTACATGAGCCGGTTGGAGCTTCAGAAGGCGATGACGCCTGAATCGGTGCAAATCCTCGCCAGCGAGCTGTGGGGGGTATTTACGTATTGTCTCTATGAAGCCGGCGTATTGCTTAATGATCTCGTGCCCGGCGAACAGATTACGAAGGAGCTCGTTGGTTTGACCGGTCCGGAGCAGCTCACGGAATGGCTGTCGGACAAAATCACGCTCATCTGCAGCAGCCGCCAATGGCGGGGAAACAACAAACACCGGCAGGTGGTGGATTACATGACCGGTTATATCCATGAGCATTATGCCGAGGACATCACGTTGGCGGAGTTGTCGGAGAAGCTCTACATTTCACGCAACCACTTGTCGATCATTTTCAAAAACATCACTGGCGAAACGTTCAACAACTATCTGACCCGGGTTCGAATCGAAAAAGCACGCGAGCTGCTGTTGCAGCGTACGATGCTCGTCTATGAGGTGGCTGAGCGGGTCGGCTACAAGAACGTGCCCTATTTCAGCACTTTGTTCAAAAAAATTACCGGCATGAACCCAACCGATTTGATTAAATAGACAACCAGGGGAGAGAGAAATCATGATCAATGTCGCCCTTGTCGGCACCGGCTCGATTGCCGTGACGCATCTTGAGGCATTTACCCGCTTTAGGGACCGCTGCCGGATCACGGCGCTGGTTGATCGGAGCGGAGAGAAGGCGCAGAAGCTGAAGGAACGTTTTAGCCTGGATTGCGAGATTTATTCGGATTACGAGGAAATCGTGAACTCTGATTCGGTGGATTTGGTGTCCCTGTGCACCCCTCCGTCTACCCACGCAAATCTAGCTTCGGCATTCCTGTTGGCGGGCAAGCATGTCTTGGTCGAAAAGCCAATGGCCCCCTCACTGTCTGAATGCGACCGGATGCTGGAGGCGGCGGCTAGAGGCCATGCACTCTTATCCATCGTCGGACAAAACCGTTTCTATGACCCGATCCGCCAGGTTAAACGGGTGATCGATACCGGATTGACGGGCCGTATCGTCCATGCCGAGGCTAATTCCTATTGGTGGCGCGGGCGCAGCTATTACGATGTCGAATGGCGGGGAACGTGGGAAGCTGAAGGTGGCGGCTGTGTGATGAATCATGCGGTGCACCATTTGGATTTGCTGCTGTGGATCAGAGGGATGCCTTCGGAAGTCCTAGCGGTAACCGCCAATACGTCGCACGGCAATTCGCAGGTTGAAGACTTGTCTATCGCGATCCTTAAGTTCCCGGACGGTAGTCTGGCTCAAGTGACCAGCTCGGTCGTCCATCATGGCGAAGAACAGCGGCTTGTCTTTCAGGGGGAGCACGCCAAGGTGGGAATGCCGTGGCAGGTATACGCATCAGCCGAAGGGGATGGTGGTTTTCCGGAGCGGAATCCGGACCTGGAAGCGGAAATCCAGCAAGAGGCCGCAGAGGTCGCACCACTGCAATATACTGGGCACGCCGGGCAAATTGACGACGTGCTGCGCGCCATTGAAACGGGTAGCCGGCAGGTACTGATCGACGGAAATGAGGGACGAAAAACGATCGAGCTCATCATGGCGATTTACGAATCCTCCGCAACCGGGAAGCCGGTTTCGTTGCCACTGCCGAAGGATTCGATCTTTTACGCGCAGGAGAGCATTCTCAGGAAGGCGCCTCGGTTTCACCCGATGGCGTGAAGAACGCGAAGGAGGGAAGCAAGCATGCCGGTCACTTTCAGCCTCATCGGCGGGGCGGGCTTTCGGGCCCAATACTATTTGCGGATCGCTCAGGCGCTTCCGGATCGATTTCAAATCGGAGGTTTGGTCGTCCGCGACGAAATGAAAGCGCAGGCGATGGAGCGGCAGTGGGGCGTGCGGACCTACCGCTCGGTTGAAGCTCTGCTGCAGCAGGAGCAGCAGGACTTTATGGTGTTAGCGGTCAGCGGCTCGGAGATGCTGTCCTATCTGCTGCAACTGGCGGAGACGGGAATCCCCGTCCTCTCGGAAACGCCGCCGGCGTCCGACCTTGCCGGGTTGGAGCTGCTTCACTCGCGGCTAAGCGGGAGAGGCGCAAGGATCCAGGTTGCGGAGCAATATCATTTACACCCGCTCCAGCAAGCTCGGCTCCAGTTGATCGATTCGGGACGGCTGGGACGAATCACTGAGGCAACCGTATCCATCTCTCACTTGTACCACGGTGTCAGCTTGATTCGCCGGCTGTTGGGAGTTACCTTCGAAGAAGTGAGGATTCGCGCAATGCGGTTTGATTCGAATTGGGTGCAGGGACCGACGCGCAGCGGTCCGCCTGCGGAAGATCGACTTGTCCCTTCCGTTCGGGAGCTGGCCTGGCTCGATTTTGGCGATCGGCTGGGGATTTACGATTTTACTCGCGACCAGCATCGCTCCTGGATCCGCTCCAATCATTGCTGCATCCGCGGCGAACGCGGGGAAATCTTCGATTCGCGGGTATTGATCCAGCAAGAGAATACGATTCCGCTGCAGTTGGAGCTAAAGCGGGTTAATAAGGGCGAACAAGAGAACCAGGAAGGGTACTATCTGCAAGGCATATTGGGCGGAGAACAGTGGTTGTATACGAATCCGTTTGCGCCGGCCAGATTATATGATGACGAGCTAGCCATAGCGGCCTGTCTGGAGAAGATGGGCGAATATGCTCAAGGCGGTCCCGCTTTTTATGGATTATGGGAAGCGGCGCAGGATCATTATCTCGGAATGATGATTGAACGGGCAATCCTTACCGGAGAAAAGGTGGTTGCCGCACGCCCGAGTTGGGGATAAAATTTCTTATAAAAGAGAGTTGACCTTCACGTTACGTCAACGTTTATCATGAGTGTTGTCAGGAGGTGAGCACATGGAATACACCATTCAGAAGCTGGGCCGGCTTGCCGGAATTAGCACCCGGACGCTGCGTTATTACGATGAGATCGGTATTCTGAAGCCGGCAAGAACGAATTCGTCGGGGTACCGTATCTACGGTCAGCGGGAAGTGGATCTGCTGCAGCAGATTTTGTTCTATCGGGAGCTGGGCTTAAGCCTTGAGGCTATCCGGTCGATCGTCACCGATCCCGGTTTTGATGGTCCCCGTGCGCTGAAAGAACACCGTAATCAACTCCTTGACAAACGCATGCAATTGGACGCCTTAATTGCCAATGTGGAAAAAACGATTGCGTCGCAGGAAGGGAGAATCTCAATGAGCGATCAAGAAAAATTTCAAGGCTTCAAAAAACAGCTGATCGAGGAAAATGAGCAGAAATATGGCCGGGAAATCCGCGAAAAATACGGGGAAGATCAGGTCGAGAAGTCCAATCGGAAGCTGATGAACATGACGGAAGAGGAATACGAGAAGGTGACGCAGCTGTCGAACGAAGTAAATGCTACTCTGGCCGAGGCTTTCAAGACGGGCGACCCCGCCGGCGAACTTGCCCAGAAAGCCGCAGATTTGCATAAGCAATGGCTGACGTTCTATTGGAGCGAGTATAGCAAAGAAGCTCATGCCGGGCTGGCTCAAATGTACGTGGATGATGAGCGCTTTAAAGCTTATTATGATAAGGACCAGCCAGGTACGGCCGAGTTTCTGCGGGATGCAGTCCAGATTTACACCGGGATGAAATCTTAGGGAAACATAAAGCTCTCCTTTCCGCTTGGCGGAGAGGAGAGCTTTTTCGTTACGTATGGGTTGGTTTACGCCCAGTTCCCTTGGCGGAACACCGGCTCTATCGTGCCATCCAACAGCTCGCCATCGATATCGAGCTCCGCGGAGCCGATCATAAAGTCGACATGCGTTAGGCTGACGTTGGCGCCTTTGGCAAGCAATTCTTCTTTGCTTAGCTTGGCGCCGCCTTCGATATTAACGGGATAAGCACTGCCGAGAGCAAAGTGGCAGGAGGCGTTCTCGTCGATTCCGGTGTTGTAGAATATCCGGTTCAACCGGGAGATCGGCGAGTCGTGCGGTACGAGAGCAATTTCGCCAAGATGCATCGCTCCTTCGTCCGTATGGAGCAGGTTTTCCATATGCTCCCGGCCGGATTTCGCGTCATAACGGACCACTTTGCCGTCCTTGAACGTCAGCGTCAGACCTTCGACGAGCTGGCCGTTCAAATTCAGCGGCATTGTGCTGGCTACGGTACCGTTCACACCGGTGCGATGCGGCATGGAGTAAATTTCCTCAGTTGGCATATTAGCGACGAAATAGTCGCCGGCTGCATTGTAATCACCGCCGCCCAGCCATAAATAACCCTCGGGCAGCTCCACCTGAAGATCGGTGCCCGGAGCGCGGTAATGCAGCTTCTTGTACCGCTTGGCATTCATATGTTCCTGTCTTTCCTTCAACTGCTTGATATGTTCGTGCCAAGCGGCGATCGGATCCTCGCGGTCGACGCGGTTCATGTGGAATACCGCCTCCCACATGGCCGGGATTCGTTGTTCTTCGGGCAGATCGGCAAACACTTTGTTCGCCCAGGCCTGGGTCGGGGCTTTGATCAGCGACCAGGTGATCCGGTTGTTGCGCGTTTGGGCGGAATGCTTCTCGCGTGCTTTGGCCGCCGCTTTGACCGCGGTGGACACTTTGGATGATGGGATGCCTTGGAACAGCTCGGGATCCGGCACCTTCACCCGCAGGATCGCGCCGCCTTCCTCCCCGAATTGTTCCGCCATGTCAGCGAGCCACTGCGGATAATAGGACAAGGATTCGTCCGACGCATGCTCGTAGCGGATGCGGGTCGTTTGCTCGTCCTCCCAGTCGACGTGAACGTATTTGGCTCCCGCGTCGTAGGCTTTGGCCACCAGCAACCGTGCAAAGTCCACGGTTTCCAGCGGCGCCGTAAGCATCAAGTTTTGGCCGGGCTGGATATTGACGCCAACCCGGATGACCAATTCGGCGTATTTTTCAAGAAGAACCTCGAAAGCTTCCATTGTTGTGACTCCTCCCGTATCGTTCATTCTCCTATGTACAAACAATCCTTATTGTAGCACGAACGGGCGGGGAGTGAAAAAAGATGCCGAGAGCACTCCGCTAACCGCTAACGGAACTGAGAGACGTTATTTAGCTGCAAATACGAAACTATGAGCTCTAACGGAACGAGGAGACCTTATTTCGTCGGAAATGGCCCCAGTAGCTCCCTTTTTAGGCGAATAGCGGCTTCTAGTTCCGTTAAATTGGGAAATGACTGAGAAATACTCAAATAGCGGCTCTACGTTCCTTTAGAAAGAAGTTAGAGAGATAATGTATAGTCACGGCAGAGTTCTTTGACTTGTTAGCGGAGTTTGGAAGCGAATGGTGCTGTGAGTTTATACGCAACGAGGAGACCAAATTTGGGTCCGGTCAGTTTATGCCTCCTTAATATTCGGGTGTTATGTTTAACCTAAATTTATTCATGACGTCATGAAGGAGGTCGATTTCGATGCGCTTGATCGTAGCGGGCGGCGACGGTTTTTGCGGGTGGCCGACGGCGCTGTACTTATCCAAACGTGGACATGAGGTGGCCATCATCGATAATATGGCAAGACGCAAATGGGACGAGGAGCTGCGCTTCAATTCCTTGACCCCGATCGCTTCGCTGCAGGAGCGGGTGGAACGCTGGAAGGAGCTGACGGGACGAACGATCCGCGTGTTCAACGGCGACTTGAATCATTTTGATTTTCTGGCTGAAGTGATGCGTCAGATGCGTCCGGATGCCTTCGTGCATTTTGCCGAACAACGCTCTGCTCCTTACTCGATGATCGACCGCGAACATGCAGTGTTCACCCAGGCCAACAATGTCATTGGGACGTTAAATGTCGGCTATGCCATTCGCGAGTTTGCCCCTGATTGTCATTTAATCAAGTTGGGGACGATGGGGGAGTACGGAACCCCTAATATCGACATCGAAGAAGGCTACATCGAAATCGAACATAACGGCCGGAAGGACGTGCTGCCTTATCCGAAACAGCCGGGTTCCTTTTATCACCTGTCGAAGGTGCATGACAGCCACAACCTGATGTTTATGTGCCGAGTTTGGGGCATCCGGGTGACGGATTTGAACCAAGGTGTCGTTTATGGCTTGCATACGGAGGAAACCCAGCTGGATCCGCTCCTAATCAACCGTTTTGATTACGATGGAGTGTTTGGAACGGCATTGAACCGGTTTCTCATCCAGGCAGCGATTGGGCATAATTTGACCGTGTATGGGAGTGGCGGGCAAACCCGGGGATTTCTAAACATCACGGATACGGTCCGATGCATAGAGATTTCGGCGAATCATCCGGCGGATCGCGGGGAGTTCCGCGTGTTCAATCAGTTTACGGAGGAGTTCTCCGTGCTGGATTTGGCCGAGAAAGTGAAGCGGGTGGCGGAGCGTGAAGGATACCCTGTGGGCATCGCCCATTTGGAGAATCCGCGGATCGAAAAAGAAGCCCACTATTACCACGCCAAGAACACCAAGCTGCAGGAGCTGGGACTCGCACCGAATCTGTTGACGGACGAGGTGCTGCTGGATATTTTTCGTACGGCCGTGCGATATCAAGACCGCGTTGTGAAGGATAATGTGCTCCCCGGCGTAAAGTGGGGATAACAAGGAGGCGAGCCGTCTATGAAGATCGCGATGGTGACGGAGACGTTTTTTCCGTCGACGAACGGGGTCGTTACTCGGTTAACGCACTGCATTCGTTGGCTAACACGGCAGGGCCATGAAGTGATCGTTATTGCACCCGACCAAGGTGTTGGGGCTTTTGCGGGGGCACAAATTTACGGCATCCCGTCGTTTCGCTTCTTCCTTTACCCCAATCTTCCCCTTTCGCTGCCTGGGCGCAAGGTGGGCAAGTTGTTGCGCGCGTTCTCGCCGGATGTGGTTCATGTGGTGAATCCGGCGATGTTAGGCGCCGCCGGCGTCTGGTTCGGACGCCGCTATCCCCTTGTTGCTTCCTATCATACCCACGTTCCGCAATACGCCGATTTCTATAAGTTGCCTTGGCTGAAGCCGGCGTTATGGGGCTATCTGCGTCTGCTGCATAACCGCGCGGACCTGAACCTCTGCACATCGGAGGCCGTGCGGGGGGAGCTTGAAGCGCGGCGGTTTCGGAACGTGAGGCTATGGAAGCGGGGCGTCGATCCGGAGCTGTTCGGCCCGCATCGACGCAGCAAAACCATGCGCCTGCGGCTGTCCGGTGGGGAGCCGGAGAAACGGCTCCTGCTGTACGTCGGCCGCCTGGCGGCGGAGAAGGAGATCGAGCGGCTGCGCGATCTCCTGACCGCTTCCAGCGGATTCCGGCTAGCCGTCGTTGGAGACGGCCCGCATCGCCCTGAGCTGGAAGCTTATTTTGCCGGTACGGGCACCGTGTTTACCGGCTTCCTGCACGGGACAGAGCTCGCGGAGGCGTATGCCTCGAGCGATGTGTTTGCGTTTCCGTCGGCCACGGAAACGCTGGGGCTGGTGCTGCTGGAGGCGATGGCCTCGGGCTTGCCCGTGATCGCCGCCGCCAGCGCGCCCACCCGGGAGCAGGTCGCCGAAGGGACGACCGGCTTCCTGTACGAGCCCGGCGCAGCGGACGGGCTCGTAAGGGCGGCGCAGCCGCTTCAAGACGGCGAGCGGCTGCGCCGGATGGGTGCCGCGGCTAGGGCGGAGGCCAGCCAGTTGGGCTGGGATGAACCCAGCCGCCAGCTGTTGGAGCTGTACCGCCAGGCCATACTGGAACGCGAGTTGCGACGAGCAGGAACGCTTAAACGGAAACGAATCAATGAAGCCGCGAACAAAACCAATAACCAATAAGGCATAACCCGTAACCCGTGTCTACACGGGCTTTTTTTTGCCCATGATGGGGATTGTCAATTTATTGGCACACTTGGATAAGGCTGATTTTAGAACCTGGTACTATTACGTGGTATAATGATTTCCATAGATGAGATTCTCATATAAATAGAACTCGATACGGTGAGTTTGAAGGGGATTGGATAATTTGAAACCATATGAACAGTGGATCGCTCCCGAATACTACAATGTTACCTCGGAAATGGAACGGCATGATCCTGAAAAAATCGCACTGAAATGGCTTAGTGAACAAGGGGACTACGAGGAAATTACGTATGGAAAGTTGCTGGCTATGGCCAACCGTTTAGCCAGCGGATTAAGTGAATTGGGATTGCAGCCAGGCGACCGCGTGTTGGTAATGATGCCCCGGCATATTATGGCCTATGCGATCTACCTGGCTTGCTTGAAGCTGGGAGTGACGATCATTCCGTCTTCGGAAATGCTGCGGGCGAAGGACCTGGTTTACCGTCTGCGTCATTCTGAGGCGCGTGCAGTAGTCGTATGGCATGGCGTGACGGCGGAGGTCGATAAGATTGGCGATGACTTGCCGTCGCTCGCCTTCCGCTTGTTAGTAGGTTCCGACGCACAGAAGGAGACGCACTCGAACGGCTGGACCCCGATCGAAGCCCTGATGGATGGGCAGCCGGATACTTTTGAAGCCGTTAAGACGCATCGCGATGATATGGCCGTTTTGGCCTATACTTCCGGAACGACAGGAAATCCGAAAGGCGTCATGCACAGTCATGGGTGGGGGTATGCGCATTTACGGATTACGAGATCCTGGCTGGATATCCGGGACGATGATACCGTATGGGCAACGGCGGCACCGGGCTGGCAAAAGTGGATTTGGAGCCCGTTTCTATCGGTTCTGGGGAACGGTGTGACGGGATTCGTGTATCATGGGTCTTTTCAAGCGGGGCGGTATTTGAAGCTCATTCAACAATACGGCGTCCGGGTATTATGCTGCACACCAACGGAGTATAGGATCATGTCAAAGACCGATGGACTCGAGCAATACGATTTGTCCGGGCTACGCAGCGCCGTTTCCGCTGGGGAACCGTTAAACCAGGAAGTGATCCGCAAGTTCAAAAATGTGTTTGATATCACGATTCGTGACGGTTATGGCCAAACGGAAAGCACCCTTTTGATCGGAAACCTGAAAGACACCCCGCTGCGGCTCGGCTCGATGGGCAAAGCCATTTCACCGGGCGTGGTGGAAATCGTCGACGAGGAAGGTTTGCTGCTGCCAAGCGGAGTCGTAGGGAACATTGCGGTTCATGTCGACATGCCTGCCTTGTTCAGAGCGTATTATTTGGACCCCGAACGGAAGGAGCTGAATGTTCGCGGCTCTTATTTTGTGACCGGGGATCGGGCACAACAAGACGAGGAAGGGTATTTCTGGTACGAGGGACGCGGGGATGACATTATTATTAGCTCCGGTTATACGATCGGCCCATTCGAAGTCGAAGAGGCGTTGATGAAGCACGAAGCCGTGAAGGAATGTGCGGCGGTAGCGAGTCCGGATGAACTGCGCGGTCATATCGTCAAAGCCTTCGTAGTACTGAAGGAAGGTGCCCGGGGAAGCGCCGAATTGGTAAAAGAACTGCAAGCCCATGTTAAAACATGGACCGCGCCCTACAAATATCCGCGTCAAATTGAATTTATCGATGATTTGCCGAAAACCAACACCGGGAAAATCCGCCGTGTGGAGCTGCGTGAGAGGGAGGAACAGGCTTTTCGGCAAAGATGATATGGCTTAGCGTCGTGCATGATTTCAGCCTTTTCTTCGCATCCTAAGAGCATTATCGCTAGAGGAGGCTGAACATGGAAAACCCGTTTTCCAGCATGCAATCGCAAAACCCCATCTCACTCGCGCAGCAGTCGGTCAAAAAAGCGCATCGTGCGGTAACCCAGGCTCAATCGCATCCTAGTGAAGAAACGGTGGAGGGCGCCCGCAACGCTATCGAAAAAGCGGAGAACGCCATCGCCCAAGCTGATGGCCGAATGAATCCCGAGCCGATGGAGCGAGCTAAAGAGGATTTGGCCGAAGATCAGGCGGCATTGGCGGAAGCGGAGAACCAATTGAATTCATGAATATTTGACGAATGGCGAAAAGCCGGCGGCGAATTCACGGTAAGGTGTGAATCGCAAGCCGGCTTTTGTTTGTTGGTGAATTAGCAACCGGTGACCGGAGCGCAGCACTTACTGGACTTGGCCATGGCATCGTTAAATAGCTTAACGGAACGGAGAACGGATTCTTTTTCAAACTCGCTCATATAGGAAAAGACCTCATCCAGATATTCATTCATCTGCGTATCTATGGTCGTAGCGATGAACTTGCCTTCGGTAGTCAGTGATAAGGTTTGGACTCGGCGATCGTCGGGGTCGGTCGTTTTCTCTACCAGGTTCAGCTTCGTTAGAGATTGGATCTGGCGGCTAAACGTCGTAATATCCGTACCGAGTGCGTCGGCGATCTGCTGCATGGACGGTTTATGGCGATGGTCGATCTCATATAAGATATGACTTTGAACCAGGGAGATGTCGCAGCCGCCTACGGTGCAGCAATTCCGGTTTAGTAGCCCGAAACGACGGGTCATGATTTGGAACAACTCACGTGGATTCTCCATTTGTGAACTCACCTCTTGCTTCATTTATAGCATCAAATGTTTGCAAGATGCAAGTTTTCGGCTCGTTCATTTCGTTATTCCCCCACAATAATGATCATCTGAAATTTAAAATGTAAAAATTACAGATAATGGGTTGACATTGCTGGAAATAGCCTTTACGATAAACACACGCTTAGTTTCCAGTTCATGACTGGAAAGCGGGGGAACCAGTTTTTTTGGGGCGAATCATTCTTTAACGATTGTAGGGTACCATCTTACCCGAGTCCGTCAGCTAACCTCGTCAGCAGTGGATGGGTCTAGTTTCAAGTAACTTCACGAAAACTTCCATGGCCCTTTTTAAGGGCCGTTTTCTATTTTTTTGCGCGGACCCCTGCTGGCGGAGCTATGCTTTCTCCCAAGCGAGGGGTCTCTTTTTTTGAGCTCGAGTTTGAAAAAAAGAAGGAGGGGGCATCGCATGTGGAATAAATCTTGATTTTAAACCTACTAAACCTATGAAAAAAATAAGAATGAAAGGCTGTGAGTAGGGTTGAGAAAAGTGTCATGGTTGCTTATATCATTGCTTATGGCGTTTTCGCTAGCCGCTTGTAATTCGGGAACTACCGCAAATTCCGGGAAGAGTGGTGCGAACGGCGATACCGGGACTAAAGGAACGTTGACTGAAGCGATCCGAAAAGGCTCTATCACGGTTGGTTTCGCGAATGAGAAGCCCTATGCCTACAAAGATGCCAACGGGGAGCTTACCGGTGAAGCGGTAGAAATTGCCCGGGTGATCCTCAAACGGCTGGGGATCAACGAGATGAAGGGCGAGTTAACCGAATTCGGCTCCTTGATCGCCGGTTTACAGGCCAACCGATTTGATCTAATCACCGCCGGAATGTTTGTCAATCCGGAACGGTGCGAGGCCGTGTTATTTGCTAACCCGGAGTATAGCATCGGCGAAGCGATTGCCGTAAAACAAGGGAATCCTCTTAACCTAGGCAGCTATGAGGACATTGCGAGTCATGAGAAGGCTCGTGTTGCTGTTATGACAGGCGCGGTGGAAATCGGCTATCTGCAAAAATCGGGCGTGCCGGATGATCGGATTATACAAGTTCCGGACCAGGCATCCGCAATCAGCGCCCTTCAATCTGGACGCGTAGAGGCGATTACGATGACGGGGCCTTCGCTGCAAGCCATGCTTGAATCGGCTGGAGATGACAAAATCGAAAGGGTTACCGATTTTTCACAACCGGTTATTGACGGCCAAAGCGTGCGGGGATACGGCGCTACAGCGTTCCGTCTCGCGGACAAAGAGTTTCAAGACGCCTATAATGCTGAATTAGCCAAAATGAAGGAGTCGGGCGAACTGTTGGAGATTTTACAGCAATTCGGATTTACGGAGCAGGAAATGCCCGGGGATATGACGGCAGCCGAGCTTTGCGGAGTATAGTATGCCGGAATCTTGGATCGATTTTATCCCCACTTTGCTTGAGGGGGCAAAAATCACTGTCACTGTCGCCTTGCTGGCGACGATACTGGCGGTCCTTGCCGCCTTCGTCTCCGGTCTAATGTGCTTATCTCGATTGCGCCTCATTCGCTGGATATCCTCGGTTTACGTGGAGGTTTTTCGAGGAACGTCTCTGCTTGTTCAACTCTTCTGGTTATATTTTGCATTGCCTTTCGCTGGTCTGGAACTCCCGAAGTTGCTTGCGGCCGTGCTAGCGGTAGGATTGAATTTTGGAGCTTACGGCTCCGAGGTTGTACGCAGCGCTGTCTTGGCGATACCCAAGGGACAATGGGAAGCAACCATCGCTTTAAACATGACGCCATGGCAAAGAATGAGTCATATTATTTTGCCTCAAGCGGCTTTAAGAATGCTCCCTCCCTTTGGTAATTTGCTTGTTGAACTGATTAAATCGACTTCTCTGGTTTACTTCATTACCATGGCGGATCTCACTTACCAGGCCATGGTTCTCCGGAATAACTACATTTCCTGGACTTCGGAGATATTGCTCCTGCTATTGCTCATGTATTTGGCGATTGCTTCGATGGTCTCCTTCGGCATTAAGGTGTGGGAACGCAAATGGTCCGAAGGGAGGATGTGACGGATGTGGGATTGGAATTATGCCTTCGAAATCCTTCCAGAACTTTTGGTTGCATTGAGAATGACCGTCGTAGCAACACTTTTGGGCTTTTTGACCGCGGTAATCGGGGGGTTATTGCTAGCCTTCGCTATACGCTCAAGATATGCCTGGCTACGGTTAGCGGCTAAGGGGTTCAACGGCTTTATTCGAAATACGCCACTGCTGGTGCAGGTATTCTTTCTTTACTACAGTTTGCCGATCTTAGCTAGTATTTCTTTACCGGCTTTCTATGCCGGTATCTTGGGATTGGGGTTGCACTACAGCACGTATTTATCCGAGGTTTATCGATCCGGAATTGATGCCGTCCCCAGGGGGCAATGGGAAGCGGCTGTCGCACTGAACTATTCCAAGGCGGATACCTGGCGTTCGGTCATTCTTCCGCAAGCGATCCCACCGATCATTCCGGTCCTCGGTAATTATTTGATTGTGATGTTTAAGGAAACCCCAATCTTGTCCGCAATCACGATGGTTGAATTGTTACTGACCGCTAAAAATATCGTTTCGGAATCCTTCCGGGTATTTGAACCGTACACGCTGGTCGGCGTATTGTTCCTGGCTATCAGCTATCCATCCTCGCTGTTGATCCGGCGATTGGAATTGCGCATGAATCTCCAAAGGGGGAAATAAGGGGGAGGAATCATCATGACTTTACCGATGGTGAAATATACCGGCGTTACGAAAACCTATGGTGACCGTCAGGTGCTTACAGGTATCGATTTGAATATCGAGGCAGGCGAAAAGGTGGCCGTCATCGGTCCAAGCGGTTCCGGCAAAACAACGATGGGACGTATGCTGATGACTTTAGAGGAGCCGACGACCGGTACGATTGAAATAGATGGCGTCCATTTATGGCATATGTCCAAGAAAGGTCGTTTCGTACGGGCAAATGAGAAGCATTTACATGAGATGCGTGGAAATGTAGGTATGGTATTTCAACACTTTAATCTTTTTCCACACCGGACGGTACTGCAGAACGTGACTGAAGCTCCAAGGAGAGTGCTGAAGCTGTCAAAGGAAGAAGCCGAAGAACGCGCTATTGAGATGCTCCGCAAGGTAGGTTTGGATGAAAAACTGGCGGATTATCCGGCTCAATTGTCGGGCGGACAAAAACAACGTGTGGCAATTGCCCGAGCTCTCGTCATGCGTCCCAAAGTGATGGTGTTTGATGAGGTGACCTCGGCACTGGATCCCGAGCTGGTCGGCGAAGTGTTAGAGGTTATCCGGGAAATTGCCGAAGAAGGGGAGATGGCGATGATGCTCATCACTCATGAGATGGATTTTGCGAAAGAAATCGCGGATCGCGTGCTTTTCTGCGCGGACGGGAACATTGTCGAGGAAGGACTGCCAGAGGCTATTTTTGAATATCCACAAACTGAACGGCTGCAATCGTTCTTAAAGCGTTTTCGGTCCGCAGTGTATTCTATGGCTTGAATAGGGTAGGTGAACTGCATGAAAAACACGCTACGAAGTCTTCTATTTCGCAAACCGGTTCCCAGCGATGCGAAAAGGGTTTATGAATTGATTCGCAACTGCCAAACGCTTGATCTGAATTCCGCTTATGGCTACTTGGTTTTATGCGATTACTTTCGAGAAACTTGCGTGGTTGCGGAGGAAGGATCAAGTCTTGTCGGCTTCCTGTCCGCTTTCCGCTCGCCGCTTCGGTCGGATACGTTGTTCGTATGGCAGGTTGCGGTAGCGGGTAGTCATCGAAAACAGGGGATCGGCAAGCGTATGCTTTCCTTCTTGCTGTCGGAGAATGGGGCACCACCGGTTACTTATCTGGAAGCTACGATCTCCCGAAGCAATCTGGCTTCGACCCGTTTGTTTACAGGGGTAGCCAAGGAACATGCTGCACCGGTCGAAATTACATCCGGTTACAAGGCGGAAATGTTTCCAGAAGAGCTTCATCATGAGGATGAACCTCTTTACCGAATTGGTCCTTTTATACATCAACTATAAACGGAGGTATGAGATGCAGACCCAAACTCTTGAAACACCGAGTATGAACGTGTTCGAACAGCTTGAATCAGAGGTCCGAAGCTATTGCCGAAACTTCAGAACGGTATTTCACAAGGCGCAGAATGCCAAGCTTTGGGATACAAAAGAACGCGAATATATCGATTTTTTTGCAGGTGCAGGTGCTCTGAATTACGGACATAACAATCGAAAGATCCGCGATAAGCTGATCGCTTACTTACTTGAGGACGGCGTGACCCATAGTTTGGATATGGCGACCCATGCCAAAGAACAATTTTTAAGCACATTTGATGAGGTTATATTGAAGCCGCGCGGGTGGCAATACAAAGTGATGTTTCCGGGGCCAACCGGGACGAATGCTGTTGAAAGTGCGTTGAAAATCGCTCGTAAAGTGACAGGCCGCTCCACCGTAATTAGCTTTACCAATGCCTTTCATGGGATGACGTTAGGTTCGCTTGCTGTCACGGGGAATGCATTTAAGCGTCAAGGGGCGGGAATTGATTTGCCTCACTCCGTCTTCATGCCTTATGACGGGTATTTCGGTGAAGATGTCGATACGATTCACTATATGGAAAAGCTGCTTGATGATCCGGGAAGCGGAGTGCCGTTGCCTGCAGCTGTTATTGTGGAGGCCGTGCAAGGTGAAGGTGGTTTGAATGTTGCTTCAGACGACTGGCTTCAAAAGCTGGAACGTCTTTGTCATAAGAAAGGCATTCTATTGATCCTCGATGATATTCAGATGGGCTGCGGCCGAACGGGACCTTTCTTTAGTTTTGAACCGTCCGGGGTCGTTCCGGACATCATTTGTTTGTCAAAATCCATCGGCGGGTTTGGTTTACCGCTTGCACTAACTTTGATCAAACCGGATCTGGATGCTTGGCAACCGGGTGAACACAATGGGACTTTCCGCGGGAACAACCTCGGATTTGTCGGGGCTGCAGAAGCACTGGATTTCTGGAAAACTCAAGAATTTCATAAGGAAATAGAAATCAAGGCAAACCGCATCGAATCCTCCTTGCAACGGATGATCGAGCAGCAGCCTGCTCTGAATGGCAAGCTTCGCGGAAAGGGGATGATTCAAGGGATTGCCTTTGAGAAGCCAGGCTTGGCGGAGAGATTATCCGAATTGGCTTTTGAATCGGGGTTGATTCTGGAAACCTCGGGTCCATGCAGCGAAGTGGCTAAATTAATGCCTCCGCTAACGATTGAAAATTCGACTCTTGAACAAGGTCTCGAAATACTAGAACATTGCTTGAACCAATTAGCAGTTGAGGAGGGATCTTCATGATCGTGAAACATCTGAGCAACATTGTGGGGACGATTGACGACGTGGATACGGAAACTTGGAACTCCCGGAGGCTGCTTCTGGCCAAAGATAACATGGGATTTTCTTTAAATGATACCTTGATCAAAGAAGGTACCGAGACATTCATTTGGTATAAAAATCATGTTGAGGCGGTTTACTGCATCGAGGGGGAAGGGGAAATCGAGGTCATCGGGGGGGAAACCTATCCGATTTCACCGGGCATGATGTATGCGCTGAATGGCCATGAAAAGCATTACTTGCGGGCCCGTTCGCAATTGCGAGTGATCTGCGTGTTTAATCCGCCGCTTACGGGACGGGAAGTGCACGATGAAGAAGGGACTTATCCATTGCTGTAGCACGTACGACATACACTATTTTATTTCGAAAGGATGAAGTGAAATGAGCGGTACAAATCTCTCTGTTGATCTTGACTTGACCAAGGATGTTTATCCTTCTCGAATTCATGCGGAGCCGCAATGGCTGCCCCGGCAGGACCCGGTGGTTTACTCCGAATGGAGCTCTAAAAGCCCTATAAGTAAGGAACAGGTGGAGTTTTACCAGAAGAACGGGTACTTGTTCTTAGAACGTTTTTTTGCTGAAGAAGAATTGAGTGGGTATCAAAAAGAAGCGCGTCGGTTGAAAGAAGCGTCGAAGAAGCAGCAGGCGGACGAAATTATCCGCGAACCCGGAGGAGATGATGTAAGATCTATCTTCGCTATACATCAAAGTCAACCAGTGTTTCGTGGTCTATCGCAGCATCCAGAGCTTCTGGCGATCATTGAATTCCTCCTAGGCAGTTCTGCTTATATCCATCAATCCCGGATCAATTATAAGCCTGGGTTTACGGGGAAAGAATTTTATTGGCATTCGGATTTTGAAACCTGGCATGTGGAGGACGGGATGCCCCGAATGCGGGCGCTCAGTTGTTCCATCGCGTTGGAAGACAATTATGCTTTTAACGGCCCTCTGATGGTGCTTCCCGGCTCACAGCAAATTTTTGTGCCTTGCATTGGTCAGACGCCGGATCATCATTATAAAGAATCTTTACGCAAGCAGCAGTACGGCGTTCCGGACCCTGAAAGCCTCACCGAGCTTGTGAAACGCTTCGGCATCGACACACCCGTGGGTCCTGCCGGATCCATTCTGCTATTTGATTGTAATATCATGCACGGATCGAATAGTAATATTACCCCGTACCCACGAAGCAATATATTTATGGTATATAACAGTGTGGAGAATAAAGTCGTGAAGCCGTATTCCGGACAAAGTCCGAGACCTGAATATATTGCGACACGTCAAGGAATTTAAATCATGGAAAGGCCATTGTCCTGTGGGATAATGGTCTTTCTTCTAAAACAGAACGATTGAATTGGAATGAAGTGGTGGTTGCGTTGGGTGAATCCACATGGTATTCTATGAATCCGGCCGCAAAAAGGGCGGCCAAATAGGAGAGGCAAATCACTATTTAAAGATGAGTTGGAAAAACTTACGCCTTGAATTGAACCTCGTTGATATGTTACATTAGATATCCTGCCGGATGAACGGTAGGCGGTAAGCGAAATGGAAGGATTTACTTCTTGCAATTAAGCTTGCTGAAGTGATATGATATAAGAGTTGTCGCCGATAAGACGATAACGAAAGTTGATCTTTGAAAACTGAACAACGAGTGAGTAATACAATGAGATTTTAATCTCGTCAGTTTGTTTCAATGAGCAAGTCAAACACTTTTGATGGAAGACCTCGACGCCCTCGGGTTCGAGATTCCTTCCATCCTTATTGGAGAGTTTGATCCTGGCTCAGGACGAACGCTGGCGGCGTGCCTAATACATGCAAGTCGAGCGGAGTTAATCGGGAGCTTTCTCCTGATTAACTTAGCGGCGGACGGGTGAGTAACACGTAGGCAACCTGCCCGTAAGACTGGGATAACTACCGGAAACGGTAGCTAATACCGGATACGCAAGTTCCTCGCATGGGGAGCTTGGGAAAGGCGGAGCAATCTGTCACTTACGGATGGGCCTGCGGCGCATTAGCTAGTTGGTGGGGTAACGGCTCACCAAGGCGACGATGCGTAGCCGACCTGAGAGGGTGAACGGCCACACTGGGA
>NZ_WNZY01000023.1 GCF_009725205.1 Paenibacillus timonensis
TTTCAACTGGGTAACTTACTCTTGTTGCCAACGCAAAAACACCTCCAAAGTTGTCCCTAACATCTTACGATGTTTTTGGATTCTCTTGAAGGTGTTTTGATTTGTCTCACGTTACGGGGTCAGTCCCCCCAAAGGAGAGGCCGGTTTTTAGTTCAAGCTATCCAAAATAATCTCCGACATATATTTGAGCAGTTGGTCACGAAGCTCGGGGTTTTCGAGGGCGTAGTGGATTGATGTCTTGATGAAACCTAATTTCTCGCCGACGTCGTGGCGGGTGCCTTCGAAGTGATAGGCTAATACCCGTTCCTTTTCACCTAGGCGCGATATGGCGTCGGTCAACTGGATTTCCCCGTTGACGCCGATGCGTTGGTTTTCCAGGATATCAAAAATAGCCGGCGTTAAAATGTAACGACCCATAATAGCCAGGTTGGACGGTGCTTTGCCGACTTCCGGTTTCTCCACCAACTGCTTTGCCTGGTAAACGCGGTCCCGAATCCCCACGGGATCAACGATCCCGTATCGGGATACTTCATCCCAGCCCACCGGTTGAACCCCTACGATGGAAGCTTGTTGTTCGTCGTACACCTCGATCATTTGCTTGAGGCATGGCTTGCCGGATTCAACGATATCATCGCCGAGCAGCACCGCAAACGGCTCATCGCCGATAAACTTTCGCGCGCACCAAATGGCGTGGCCGAGACCCTTGGGTTCTTTTTGTCGTATATAATGGATGTCCGCCATTTCCGAGGATTTGCGCACCTCTTCCAGCAGCTGATATTTCCCTTTTTCGTTCAGATTGTATTCCAGTTCAAAAGAGGTGTCGAAATGGTCCTCGATCGCCCGTTTGCCTTTCCCCGTCACGATAATGATATCCTCGATGCCGGAAGCGACCGCTTCCTCCACGATATATTGAATCGTCGGCTTGTCGACGATCGGCAGCATCTCTTTGGGCATCGCCTTTGTTGCTGGCAGGAAACGCGTCCCTAGCCCGGCTGCGGGGATGATCGCTTTGCGGATTTTCATGAAAGCATGACTCCCTCGTTCCAAGAATAATTTCACTGGTTCATTATACCATATCCCTGCCGGTGGTTAGCAAAAAGGACCCCGAGGTTCACCCCCGAAGTCCGACTGAAGTTATAGGTAAGTTAACAACGATTTAGTACATCGGATTTATTGGATCCAGAATTTCCGCCATGTGAAGCGCTGAGGAAGTTTTTCCTCGTTGCGGATCCGATTACCCGGTTCTGGCGTGTGCAGGAAACGTTCGGTGCCGAACTCGATTCTACGATATTCTTGTTCGCCGCCGAGTTCCAGCCGTCCTTGTACACGGGTCACGACCGACTGCATCTCGAGGAATCCTTCAAACATCACTTTCACCCTCCTAAAAGTTTGTGAGCGAAGCTAAAAACAGGTATTTTTGTCGATATCCTTTTCACTAATAAACCCGCTTCGCGTCTCGTTTGTTTACGCTTTCATTATAGCATATCAGCGATTTTTTGATAACCGATAAAGATCGGTTATCGCCCCTATCCATAACGAGTTCACAAACCTTCCACAAGTTGTATTTGATAGGAAAACAAGTGTCTTTATGGGGTGTAGTTGTCCTTCCGGGGAGGACATTTGTAAGCAGGTTTTGTTCTTTATAAAGAAGGGGATGGGCGGGGCGATGCAAAAAAGAAGCCCCCACGGCAAAACCACTGCCGTTAGGGCTCCCTTGTCCTTATTTCACTAACTGTCCGCGCGTAACGCCGAGCTGGTTGGTCGCTTTGAGCGTTTTCCAGACCTGCGTGCCGCTAATTTCTCCGCGAAGCGCCTTGTTGTAGAGGTCGATGACCTCGTGCACCTGCTCCGGCGTTTCCTCGAGGAATTCGACGCGGTATTTCGCTACGCCGAGCTCGAGAAAATGGCTCAGGTACTCCGCGCCCGACTGCTCGATGGCATTGTACACCGTGTTGCGGCAGCCTTCGTCTACGCGGACGGGATGCGACATGCCGATCCGGTCCTGCAAGGAAGCGCGATGCTCCTCGCAAGGCCGCCCGCAGTTAGTGTAGTCAGTCCCTTCGCTGAGGAAGGTACAGTACACGCAGTGCTCGGTGTGGAACATCGGCAGATGCTGGTGGATGACAACCTCCATGTCAGCTGTAGGGCTGACCCGGAGCAGATCGACCATCTGTTGGATGTTCAGGTCGTAGGACGGCGTCACCACGTCGCAGCCGACCTCCAGGAACAGCTCGGCCGTCTTGTGATTGGCGATGTTCAGCGAGAAATCGCCAATCAATTGCGGATGCACGGCCGACGGGTTCTCTTGCCGGTGGCGCAAGTAGTAATACAGCGCCCCGGTGTTGCGCACCAGCACCGCGTCGGGCTGGAGGCGCAGGATGTTGTTGTGGTAGCCGTTTTCGCCCGGCATGTGGATGCGCGGCGTCGCCAGCGCAATCCAGGCTCCGGCTGCGCGAACGGCGTCCACCGCTGCCGGGAACTGCTTGATAAACTCGAAGTCGGCGTAGATGTGTGATACGCCGGCTTCCAGGGCAGCCTGCACCTGCGGCAGGCTGCGGCACAACGCGGCGAGCTGCGCCTCGCCGCGCTTCACAGGCGCTGCGGGCCCGCGGCCCTGCGCCTGCTGCGCCGAAGACGCCCCGCCCGTGGCAGGGGCGTCAACCCCCGCCGCCGCCCGTGCCCATACGGGCGGCTTCGGCCGCTCGTCGGCGAGCAACTCCACCGCCCGCCGGCGGATGCTGTTCAGCTCTCGCATCGGCAGGATCACGTCGCCATAGAGCTCCGCATCCAGCTTCTCGAGCTGGAACACCGTGCCGCCGAGACGCCCGAACTGCTCTTCGAGCAGAGCGGCGTCCATCGGCCGTTTTTGCGCGACCTCGAGCTCGAGCTCCGAGTCGACTTGCACCATCGTCCCCTTCTGCACATCGGTCCAGAAGGTCGAGAGCAGTCCGCCGGCGTGGCCCACCGCCCGCACCTGCACCGGGAAGACGCGGTACGGCTTCTCGGTCTCGTACGTCTGGCGCAGCCGCTTGTCGAGCGCCGGATCATTGGTCTTCCAGATCCGGTCGCCGACATGCACACGGCGCAAATCGACGTCATTCCGGCCCGGCACGATATCGACGATCCAGCCTTCCCCGGCTTCACCCTCCTGCTTCACGCCTTGACGGCGCAGGTCGTAGACGCGTCCGCCTTCTTCTTTTTGCGACGGATCCCCGGCATCAAAGACGATCCCGTCCCCGCGTTTTAATGGGGCATTCAGCTTGCAGACCACACCGTCGCGCAGCACTTTCTCAACGCGGCCCAGGTACACGCCCCGGCTTTTCGGGAACGTCCCATCCAGCAGCTTCTTATTGTTTGTCCCCTCCAGGAAGCCATGCGTGAAGCCGCGCGAGAAGCTTTGCTGCAACTCTCGGATCTCTTCCTTCGACGGACGGGTATCATCCCCGTCAAAATAACGGTCAATCGCCTTGCGATATTTGCTCACCACGTTAGCGACGTACTCCGGACTTTTCATCCGGCCTTCGATTTTAAAAGACGTCACCCCCGCCTCAATCAGCTCCGGCATGATGTCGATCGCCGCCAAATCCTTCGGCGACAACAGGTAGGCTACATCGCCCATCGGCTTCTGTTCCCCGTCGACCATCAGGTCGTACGGCAAGCGACAAGCCTGCGCACATTCGCCGCGGTTCGCCGAGCGCCCGCCCCACATCTCCGACGTCAAACATTGACCCGAATAGGACACGCACAGCGCCCCATGCACAAATACCTCCATCGGCAGCTTGGCTTGCTCCCCGATCACCTTGATTTGCTTGAGGTTATTTTCCCGCCCCAGCACCACGCGTTCCATATTCCAAGGCTTCACGAACTCCACCGCTTCCGGAGAGGTGATCGTCATCTGCGTCGAGCCATGAATCGGAAAATCCGGCGACAATTCACGAATCAGCTTCACTAGCCCCAGATCCTGCACAATGACCGCATCCACGCCACCGTTAATGCACGCCTCGATCAGTTCCTGCGCATCCCGCAGCTCGTCTTCAAAGACGAGAATGTTGAACGTCAGGAAACCTTTGACCCCATAACTGTGTAGAAACGCCATGATTTCCGGCAACTCGTCCATGCGAAAATTATTCGCCCGCGCCCGGGCATTAAACTTCTCCACGCCAAAAAAGATCGCGTCCGCCCCGTTCGCCACCGCCGCTCGCATGCAATCCCAATCGCCAGCCGGTGCCAACAGCTCAACATCCTGCCGCGTTAACGTTGTTTTGCTCATATATGTCCTCCCAAGCCAGCTTCAGCCAGCGTCTATACTACTTGATTCGGAAATTTCAAAATTAAAGTGTCAACCAACTTATATATTCTAGCAGACATTGCCCGTGCACTCTAGCTTTTCCATCCATTCGCAAGGAAAAACATGGGGGAACCTCATTCTCACTGTCCTCAAGCCCTCTTACGCTTCTTTCCGCGATTATCCCTTTCGTTCAGGAGGGGCCTAACATTCAATTTTCGAGTCGTCCATGACCTGATGCAACGGGATAATCGTCATAAGAGTTGGAACGGCTAGCCTGCCTGTCAAAAAAAGAAGCCGACCAGACCCACAAAGGTCCCATCGGCTTCTCCATGCATTATTTGCCCCGCTGTACCCGCGAAGTCTGAATGATCTCCGCCGCCTGGCGGATGATCTCGTCGAGCGATGCCTCGTCCGTTGCATCGTAATCATCGATGTTCAATCTTAGCACCGGACAAGCATTAAACTCGTTGATCCAGTTCGCGTACCGTTCATGCATATGCTCCCAGTAGGAGACATCGGTTTGAATCTCCATTTCCCGGCCTCGCAACTGGATCCGGTTCAGGATGGACGTCAGATTCCCTTCCAGGTAGATCAACACATCCGGATGCGGAAAATACGGCGTCATCACCATCGCCTCAAACAAACTGGTATACGTTTCGTAATCCGTCTTCGACATCGTGCCTTGATCGGCGTGCATTTTGGCAAAAATTCCGGTATCCTCATAGATCGAACGGTCCTGAACATATCCGCCGCCCGCTTCGACGATCGCTTTTTGCTCTTTAAACCGCTCCGCCAGAAAATAAATTTGCAGATGGAAGCTCCATCGCTCGAAATCGTGGTAGAACTTCTCCAGATACGGATTGGTATCGACCTTTTCCAGCGAGGTGCGAAAGCCGAGTCGGGAGGCCAGCGCGGTGGTCAACGTGGATTTGCCGACGCCGACGGTACCCGCTACCGTAATCAGAGCGTCCTGGGGGATGCGAAATTCATGATTCATCTCTATAAGTGCTCCTTTATTTTGGCAACGATCTGCTCGAAATGCTCCGGATGTTCAACAAAATCCAGCTCATTTCCGTCAATCGTAATAATGACCGTATCCGGTTCCTGCGTTCGAAGCTGCGTAATCGCCGTTTCATAATCCTCAATCAACCGCTCCAGATAACCTGGATCGATGTCCTGCTCAAAGCCGCGCCCGCGTTTTTCAATTCTTTTCAGCAAGGTGGCCAGCTCCGTTTGGATGTACACAATCACATTCGGTTTGGGAAGATCGTCGGTCAGAAGATGATAGATCTGCCGATATTTTTCCCGTTTGTCCCCATGCAGCGTGCGTTGAGCAAAAATCCAGTTTTTATAAATATGATAGTCCGACACGACCGGCAAACCCCGGGACACGTAATTTTGCACCGTATCCTCCAATTGCTTGTACCGGTTGCACAAAAAGAACATTTCCAGCTGGAAGGCCCATTCCTCAATATTTTGATAGAACTTGTCCAGGAACGGGTTCTCATCCACGATCTCCTTCAACAGGGGATAATCAAACCGCTCGGCGAGCATCGTAGCTAGCGTGGTTTTTCCGGCTCCGATGGCGCCTTCCACGGCGATAAACGGGCATGGCTTCTTCACTTGATGGTCCTCCCACATCTCTCTTGCCTGAAAAAATAGACTTAAACATTGTAACATAGAACCGGCTTCATGGCCTTTTCATTTTTTGATGATAACGGTGGATCTGCGACGATTCGAAATAAGGGATAAACAGGTATTTTTAACTTTTTTTACAGGAATTTCTGGAATTGTGCCGAATTACTGAAAGGATCAGCTTAGTCGATGGGAGGTAAACCGATGAGAAGAAGAGGTATCGTTCGAGCATTGGATGAACTGGGGCGAATCGTATTGCCCATTGAATGGAGAAGAGTATTGGAAATCGAGGAGAAGGACCCCATGGAGTTCTTTATTGACCCCGAATCCCGATGGATTATGATTCGTAAATATCAGTCGCAAATCTGTATGTTCTGCCAGTCGATGGATAACCTAATCTATTTCCATGAGAAGTTTATTTGTCCCTCTTGTATTCAGAACCTTCGGCTTCAGGCTGCCTTAGAGCTCAGCCCCTCACCTTTTACGATGGGAACAGAGGAAGTGGCGGTAGCAGCTACCACCCCCACAAAGGACGTCGCATCCGGTCAATCCAACGACACCCCTCCTTTAAGGAGACGAGGCCGCAGACGCAGTAATGCCTATGAACTGTTGCTAGAAGCCATTCGCACCCATCCCAACTACACCCAAACCGAATGGGCTGGATTGATTGGCATCTCCCAAAGCCGGGTAAGTCAACTTCTCCAAGAAATAAGGGAATCCGAAAAAAACTCCTCCCCCATCAAGGGAAGGAGTAAATAATGCGATAGGCGGGGTTAGTGCGTCACCAGCGGCCGAAAATCATCCCGGCTCGACAGATCCGCATGATAAAATACTACATCCCCGTCTTTCAGCGCGTAGCGGCGCCCGTAAGGGTCCATCACGCTCCGCGCAAAACCCTCCATCCCGGCCCACTGGTTCATCAGCGGCGCACGGATGTATTGGAGATACGGCTTCCCGGTATCCCCGTTCCGAACGGTTTCGATGTTGAAGTTAACGACGATATAACCTTTTTTCAAAAAGATCGCCGAGCGATCCGTCAGCCCCCCATGCGTCCGTCCGTACTCAGCCACGTTCGTGCCCGCCGGAACGGCGTACAATTCGGCCGGAAGGCTGTATTCACCGTACCATCTTTGTACTGCGGCATTCACCCGCGCCGGATCTACGGCGAAGGGAATCCCCGTCTTCGGACCGATCAGTGTGCGTACCCCCGCCGGTAAACGCAGCAGGCTGAAGCTGCCGACCGGCGTTTTTTGCATCGAAGGCTTGTGGATAAACCACTGCACGAATTGACTGCGACCGATCCCGCCCACTTGGTCAAACGTATAGTCGTGATCGTATTGATAGAGCGCCGTATCCGTCAACTCCTCGACAGGCACGTTTCTTAGCCGCTCGTTCAAAATCACGTACCGCTGCACCTGGTCCGATGCCGAACCGATCCGCACGTAACTTTGGCTCCCGGTATGGTAATACAGATCAACGGGCTGCCGCGTTCCACTCGCTGCATCAATGAAATCAAATGAAGGAGTAATCGCGATTTGATCTAAAGGGTTAAACATATTCCCTTTCGTTTTGAGGTCGAATTTGAAATGGTACCCCGTTTTAATGACGGCGTTTTTGTACAGCGGGTGGCTCCCCGGGCGAATCGGCAACGTGTATTGCGTTGGATTGCCTCTTGGCGCCCCATCGATTCCGTTTAACCCGACCCAGTAAGAAGCTCCCGTTGGCGTTCGACTTCCGGTTGCTGTCCGAAACACGCCTTCCCAATTGTAATCGGCGATATCGGTTACCTGAAAATCATATACCCGCCCGATCACGTCAACCGGCACTGTGCCGTAGGCAATATGATGGCTGAGGTTCAAGTTGGCATTGGTTTGCTCCGTGGCTCCGGGCGGCGCGTTATGCGCTATGCTGCGAAACTCCACGGCATAAAACCCTTCATCCACCCAAACAGGCAGGTAGAAGGCAAATTGCTCCCGAGACTTGTCTACTTCAATCCAGGTGTTTTTCGGATAAAACGCCGCTTTCGTCCCTTCATACACATCAAACGGGAAGCGAACCTGCTTGCTGTCGATGTATTTCAGATAATCCCGGTTTCCATACCCTAAATCATTCGTATGCTGACCGCTGTTGGGCATCATGACCGTAAAAGGCCGGTCCAAAATAATCGCCGACCGTCCTGCCGCCGGAGTCGTCTTCTGATTATGAGCCCGATCGTCGGAAACGCCGGGGTACATGACCACGGGTGTATGTACGGTAACGCTGTTGATGCCGTAGATGGGGAAGCCTTTGTCAGATCCGCCATTGATATTGCCGCTCATGAGCCCATAATAAATCGTCCCGGTGCTCGGCTGATCCGCTTTGTTCGTCTTGCTGGTGGGAATGACATGTCCCGGACTGTACAGCACGTTGTTGGAGATTTGCGTTGCTGTGGGGATTTGCCCCGGGCGTTGTCCAGCACGTTCCGTTTGGGAGCCGTTCATCACCGCACTTCCGTTGAAGGTGAGGCTGTCGTTTTTAACCTTGACCTCATCAACAGCGTCCTCGGCATAGGACTTCAGGTTTTCTCCGCTGACATCCGGTTTCGTCTTCCCGCCCGACCTGCTTCCGGACGGCGCTTCTACCGTGCTCGGCGGCGATGGCGGAGTATATCCGCTGGATTTCGATGTAGCGTAGCTTGGCGGCGAGTACCCGCTGGGTGAAATCCGAATGCCGTTTCCTTCAAACGCATAGTTTTGCAGCGCTGCTTCGTTGATTTTGTAAACCTCCAGGTTATCAATAACCCAGAAGGAATACTTCCGCTCGATCGTATACGACTTCGTCACCGTTTCGCTGGCCAACTGCGGGTCAGGTTCGATGTGCTTATTCCCCTTCTCGTCCGTGACTTCCTTTCCGGGATCCCAGGTCAGTTCATACGTACGGTTCACCGTAATATCAAAGCTGCACGTCCCGCTCATTTCCACGAATTTATTTTTGGATAAGTAGCTTTTCGCAAGTACGTTTCCATACAAACTCTCCGTCGTCGGAATCCCGTCCAACACATTAAACCTCTCACTCCCCCGGCTGTCCGCCCGTATGACCGCGCTGACAGAGGGATCATTCAGCGGAACGTCGATGGAGTTGCCGCTGGGGGCGGGGGAGGTGCATTGGCCTACAGGATCTGGATCGGGGTCTGGAGGTGGCCCACCCTTTTTTTCGTAATAAAAGTAGACGTAATAGGTTGAGAACTTACCTTCGTAAGTGAATCCTGGCGGATCACCCTTGTCTTGTGGGCCATCAACTGGCTCTACGTCCTCCTTTGTTTGATAGCCCTGATATGTATAATTAGTCGGCGCTGACATTGGTTTTAAGGAATACAGTTGATCCTTGATAAGTTGTTTAGTTTCATTACGGAAGCCATCAATCCCGTCTAGCGATTGACCCGTCGTTGTAAAGTATTTAATGACAGCCTTCCCCTGCACAGGTTCTAGTTCGATCGTCAACATGGAAGGAAAGTAGTAACGGTAGCCAAGAACTCCAGGATCTAATCCACCGCCACCCTCATGCGTTATGTCTTCCCCAGCATTGCCTAGCTGAGACGTTGTTAATGTTCCTGTGACTTGTACCTTAAAGGAAACCGTACTAGTTCCAACTCCGGTCAATGTTCCGGATCTGGCAGAATTAAAATTATTACTCATGAATCGTTCCATTTGAGTCCAGTTCATCGAATTGTACCGCGACGAATTCCATATATTTTCACCATTATCCCAATCGCTGGGATCCTTGAATTTAGCCACTTGCACACTTTTTATCTTGCGTCCAGGAAAATCAAAGGAATAAGGAAACGTTATGTTCACTGCTCCACCCGGGGTACCATCACCTGTCCAGTTTACCCCATCCGATCTCCTCCAAATGTCTGAACTAAATAAGGCAACGAAGTAATATTTGTTAGGATCACCCTTGTCTTGAGTGGTTGGTAATGTACTAGCTGCCTCTACTTTTGGAGGAACCGAACAGTAACACAGTAATATTAAAGAAGTCAATACTGTTATTAAGACTCTCTTTAACATAGACCTATCTCCTCTTATTTAAACGGGTTCTCTATGACCGTTAAAGCATTGGAAGAGATATCTATCACAATGTAATCAACCAGTGCTAATTGAAATTTTCCAAAATTCGGGTCGAAATCTACATCATGACCGCTTTTGACCGCATAGGTCACAGTCTGCGTTTTATCTGGATTTGTTACTGAAAGACTCTTTATGGGGTTTCTTGATCTTGCACTAAATTGAGAACCAATAAAAAGCAAGTTAGAACCACCGTTTGTCGATACATGCATTTTCAACCCTTCAATACTTCCCTGCTTGACTGGCCATAGGTCATAAATCACCCGATCCCCAATCTTCAAGGGAAGCTGATCCGCTTTAATCACGTTGACAGTGGTGTACTTTGTTCCCTCAACACTTGTTAGAACCCAGGTATGATCACCAATCAACTCTGTAAAGTTACCGATAGGTACATTCTTCACTCCAATATCTTCAGGAGTCGGTATTTCCTTTTTTCCTACCCAAACCCAATTTGCAGCTTGATCCCAGCTCACAGTTTCGCCCAGGTTTTCGCTAATAAAGCGCAGTGGCACATAAGTCCGGCCATTTACAGCTTTAGCTTGGATATCCATCTTCACCTCTTTACCATCAACCACAGCGACGTTACTCCCAAGGGTAAGATCGATCGACTTTCCCTCCTTTTTGTAGGTCACGGTTTTGCCGCTGAAACTCACTTCGGCACCAAGGGCTTCGCCAACACCTCGGAGCGGTACTTGAATACGGCCGTTTTCCGATACCGGGTCGCCTCCTTCGAATTTCACCTTACGTCCATCGACCAAGACGGCCAGTTTAGGGCTACCAACAATGTCATTAGATCCAGCCGCTTTCGCATCCGAAACCTGAAATCCCCCAAGAACAATCACTCCAGAAATCAACACCGCCAACATTTTTTTCATGATCACTAACTCCTCATCATTTTGTTTTCATAGACGTTTGCGAACCATCATTAAATCCCGACAAACCACCACAAGCCAATAACCACTCTACCGGCTGAAGTCAAAAACGCTCCCAGGACATACCGCCATTCCTACGCTTGTATGCATAAAATAAATTGGATACAATAAGGATAAAGAAGGGACGAGGCACATTCGCCCCTCCCGGAAAAGGATGTTGCCCTAACGTTTGCGGCGGTGGGAGCCATCCTTTTTTTCTTTTGTCCGCAAACAGCATCTATTTAGGAAAAATATGCCTCCTCACTTATTCGCTACCCTCTTCTATACACCTCCTTTGTTCTTGCTTTTCTGATAAATTCATCCATTTATGAAAACAAAAAAACACACCTGCCATCGGATTGATGTCAAGGTGTGCTTCACCTGCCCTTTATTATAATCCATATCCTGTAAATTGAAAAGACACTCCATCCCTCCATAAGGAATAAAGTGTCCTGGCTTATTTCATAGGATGAAATATGTATCCCTCGTTCTGGCTTAACTAAACCAAGTTTTGATCATAATCGCATCGGACGCCAAAAAGACCAAAAGGCTGATGATCCCGAAAGCGATCGCGAACAAGTTCTTCTTCGGGCGCTGGGTCACCAAGCGGATGACGCCGATCAAAATGATGATCGTAAACAAAATCATAAAAATATCAAACCCGTTAAATGTCGTTGTTTTTGCCGTTTCTTGCGCTGCTTCGAGCAACATCGCGAAACCTCCTCTTGAAATCCACGAAATCACAACTCTTCTTCTATGTTATCTTCCCTCCGGTTCGGATGCAAGAGGAAAGACAAGTTTTTGTCAAACTTTTCGCTAAAAACATGCATTCACCGTCGGTTTTAACCCTTATCTTGTGTTAGAGGCCATTGACATATGTATTATCATCAGATCTTTAGTTGTTCATAAGTAAGTTTTATGTCCAGAAGTCCCTTTCATTATTTACGCTATATCTCAACTATGGTACCATGAAAATTAACATTATTCATAGTTTTGTTGTCGGAATTAACAAGCTCAAGGAATCAAAGGGAGGTTATCGCATGGCGTATGAACCGATATGGACCGCAGAGCCGGAGAAACTCAACAAATTTGAATTCGTCAAATTGGAAAAAGACGGCCTGGACGTGATCCGTACGATAATTGAAGAGTATGCGGTTAAAGGGTTCGACTCCATTCCAGCGGACGATATGGACCGTTTCAAATGGGCCGGCGTATATCAGCAAAAGCCGAAAGACGGACATTTCATGATGCGCGTGCGCATTAATACAGGGATCATGACCACCGCGCAGGCGCGTGCCCTGACGGACATTGCCCGCTTATACGGACGTGACCTGGTGGACGTGACGACACGTCAAGCCATTCAATTCCATTGGCTGCGCGTGGAGCATTTACCGGATATTTTTAAGCGGCTAGATGAGGTTGGCTTGTATTCCTACGAGGCTTGCGGTGACTGCCCGCGTACGATCGTCGGCAACCCGCTCGCCGGAATCGACAAGGATGAATTGATCGATACGACGGAGATCGTCGAAGAGGTCAACCGATTTTTCCTGTTGAATCGGGACTTCTCTAATTTGCCGCGAAAATATAAGATGTCGATCTCCGCAAACGTCTATAATAATGCACAAGCAGAAATCAACGATTTGGCCTTAACACCGGCGATTAAAGTGATTGATGGCAAGGAAGTTATCGGGTTTCATGCCATGGTTGGCGGCGGTTTATCCGCAAAGCCACATTTGGCCAAAACGCTGGACATATTCGTAAGACCGGAGGAAGTGCTGAAGGTAGCGATCGGGGTCACCACGATATTCCGTGATTACGGATACCGGGAGAAACGCCATCAAGCCCGCCTGAAATATCTGGTTGCCGACTGGGGACCGGAGAAATTCAAAGATAAACTAGTCGAGTTGGTTGGCGAGCTGGAATCTCGCGGGGAAGACAAAACCGTCGGCTGGCAAGCAGCCTACTTTGACGGAGTCCATCCACAGAAGCAAGAAGGGCTTAACTATATCGGTCTCAACGTACCGGTGGGGCGGTTAAATGCCGATGAGCTGGAGCAATTGGCCGACGTGGCTGATCAATACGGTGACGGCAAAATCCGTACCACCATGTCTCAAAATATTTTGCTTAGCGGTATCCCCGACGACAAAGTGGAGGAAGCCCTTCAGGCACCGGTACTGCAACGGTTAACGCCGTTTCCGAAGCACTTTATGAGCCGGACCGTCTCCTGCACGGGCAATGAATTTTGCAACCTGGCCATCGTGGAAACGAAGCAACGCGCGGTCGAAGTGGCGGAGTATCTGGACGCACATGTGGCTTTGGACGAGAAGGTTCGAATCCACTTTATCGGCTGCCCGAATGCCTGCGGACAGAAGCACATCGCCGATATCGGATTGCAAGGCTCTTTGGTTAAAACGCCGGAGGGCATGGTCGATGCGTTCGACATTGCAGTAGGCGGTACCTTGGGTGGTGGAGCAAATGGTCCACAAGCCCAGTTTAACCAAGCACTGAAAGGACGCGTTAAAGGCGATCAAGTTGCCTATGTCCTTGAGCAGTTGCTGCTGTTCTACAAAACGAATCGGAATGCCTCCGAGTCCTTCCATGATTTCGTCCTTCGTGTTGGAGTCCCGGCGTTCCAAGAGCAATTAAGCCAGATCTTGGAGGCGGGAATCGCCTCGTAATCCCATTTTATTTGAAGCAAGAGTTGTGATATTATGGGAGTTAGAAGGATACACTAAAAAAGAGCGGAGATGCGCGAACATCTCCACTCGGCAACAGCCGCTTTTAAGGGCGGTTGACTGTGAACGGTTTTGTCTACTGAAATAGACCGGTACCTTGTTCGGGGCGGTCTATTTCTTTTTGCTTTGGTTCAGTGCCATGACGATCGTAACGATCAGCCCGATCAGTGCAACATGAAGCGCACCAAAGCTAATCATTAACGCCAAAGCATCTTTTACCTCCACAGGCATCACCTCCTTTACAGGAGACTAGCCGACCGCCCTTGCAGCCATTCTGTTGTTAGTGTAATTATACCATTAATGGAATATATTAATATAAAAAGAAGCAGTCTCAATCTAAAGAGGCTGCTTCTTGATATCTTCTATACAACTTCCCGATCCTTCTCTTCCACTACGCTTAATTCCGCGGTGCGCTTGGCATCCCGCTTAAGAATTGGAGCCAGGTAACGTCCGGTATAGGAATTTTCGACCTTTACAATGTCCTCCGGCGTACCGGTGGCAATTATCGTTCCGCCGCCGCTGCCGCCTTCGGGACCTAAGTCGATTAGGTAATCCGCCGTCTTGATCACATCCAAATTATGCTCAATGACAAGGACCGTTTCTCCGGAGTCGACCAGGCGATGCAGTACGGTAAGCAAACGATCGATATCATCGACATGCAAGCCGGTCGTAGGCTCGTCAAGGATGTAAATCGTTTTGCCCGTGCTGCGTCGATATAACTCCGAAGCCAGCTTCACACGTTGGGCTTCCCCGCCGGACAACGTTGTAGCCGGTTGCCCCAGGGTGACGTAACCCAAACCAACATCCAGCAGCGTTTGCAGCTTACGATGAATCTTCGGAATGTTTTGGAAGAAGTCCGTGGCATCCTCGATCGTCATCTCGAGCACGTCGGCAATACTCTTGTTCTTATACTTCACTTCCAACGTCTCCCGGTTATACCGTTTACCCTTGCAGACTTCACAAGGAACGTATACATCGGGCAGGAAGTGCATTTCAATCTTGATGATCCCGTCCCCTTTGCAAGCTTCGCAGCGGCCGCCTTTGATGTTGAAGCTGAAGCGTCCTTTCTTATAGCCGCGCACCTTGGCTTCGGTCGTCTGCGAGAACAGATCACGAATGTCGTCAAACACCCCGGTGTACGTAGCCGGGTTGGAACGTGGCGTACGACCGATTGGAGATTGGTCGATATCGACGACCTTATCCACATGTTCAAGCCCTTTGATCTCTTTGTATTGTCCTGGACGCACTCTTGCCCGATTTAAGTCACGAGCCAATGTTTTATACAAAATCTCGTTGACGAGGGTCGACTTGCCAGAACCAGATACCCCGGTCACTGCCGAAAATACGCCGATCGGGAATTTCACATTGATGTTCTTCAGATTGTTCTCCTTGGCCCCTTTGACCTCCAACCAGCGGCCGTCCGGTTTGCGCCGTGATGCCGGCACCGGAATAAACTTCTTGCCACTTAAATACTGGCCGGTCAGGGAACGTGGGTCATCCATGACTTCCTGCGGTGTACCTTGCGAAATCACTTGGCCCCCATGGATGCCTGCTCCAGGCCCAATATCAATAATATGATCCGCTGCCAGCATCGTATCTTCATCATGCTCGACAACGATCAACGTATTGCCGAGGTCACGCATGTGATTCAGTGTGGAGATCAATTTATCGTTGTCCCGTTGGTGCAGCCCGATGCTCGGTTCGTCAAGGATATACAGGACGCCCATCAGACTGGATCCGATCTGCGTAGCCAGCCGGATACGCTGCGCTTCGCCGCCGGATAACGTGCCAGCCGCCCGGCTGAGCGTCAGGTATTCCAGACCAACGTTCACCAAGAACCCGAGCCGACTATTGATTTCCTTCAAGATCAGATTGGCAATGGATTTTTCCTTTTCCGTGAGCTCCAGTTTATCAAAAAACTCTCTTGCATCGCCAATCGACAAGGACGTCACGTGCGCGATGTTTTGGTTGTTGACCGTGACTGCGAGGACTTCCTTCTTCAACCGGTCACCATGACAGGTACTGCAAGGTTTAGAGCCCATAAACTCCTCAATGAACTCACGAATGCCCTCCGAAGCGGTATCGCGATAACGCCGTTCCAGGTTTGGAATGACCCCTTCAAATGTCACATAGGCATCTCTACTCATACCGAAGTCATTCTCATAACGGAACCGAACCTTCGTATCGCCAGTTCCATACAGCAGCTTGTCCATCTGCTCCGCCGTTAGCTCGGAAACCGGAACATTTTGCGGAATATGAAAATGCTCGCAAACCGATCTCAAAAACTGTGGATAGTAGTTGGAGGTGCCACCCGCCCACGCTTCAAAAGCGCCCTCCTCAATGGATTTGGACGGATTGGAGACAAGCAAGTCCTTATCGATGATCATCTTCACGCCAAGTCCATCACACTCCGGACAAGCCCCAAACGGGCTGTTGAACGAAAACATCCGCGGCGACAGCTCCTCCATGCTAAACCCGCAAATCGGGCAAGCATAGTTGGAGCTAAAGCGAAGCTCCTCTTGGCCGATTATATCGACGAGGATTTGTCCGCCGGACATCTTAAGCGCGGTTTCGATGGAATCCGCTAGTCGGCTGCGTGCATCTTCCTTCACGACAATCCGGTCGACGATGACCTCGATCGTGTGCTTCTTATTCTTCTCGAGTTCAATATCCTCCGACAAGTCGCGTTGTTCGCCATCCACCCGAACCCGAACGAAACCTTGTTTGGCGATTTCACTGAATAAGCTTTTGTGCTCACCCTTTTTGCCGGAAATCACCGGAGCTAGAATCTGCAATCTCGTCCGTTCCGGATATTGCATAATGCGATCAACCATTTGCTCTACGGTCTGCGACGTGATCTCAATGCCGTGCTCCGGACAGTGCGGATGGCCAATCCGAGCAAACAAGAGACGGAGATAGTCATAAATTTCCGTGACCGTACCCACCGTTGAACGGGGGTTACGACTTGTCGTTTTCTGGTCGATGGAAATGGCCGGGGACAATCCTTCGATCGAATCCACGTCCGGCTTATCCATTTGCCCCAAGAACTGCCGCGCATACGCGGATAGCGACTCAACGTAACGACGTTGTCCCTCCGCATAAATGGTATCAAAAGCAAGCGAGGACTTGCCGGAGCCGCTCAGCCCCGTAAGCACGACAAACTTGTCGCGCGGTATCGTGATATCTATGTTTTTCAGATTATGCGCTCTGGCGCCTTTAATGACGATACTCTCACTACCCAACAACTTCATCTCCCTTTTTTAGATGTAATCCAAAAATTGACTTTTGATCACGAGGCAAAGTCCTGAAGCCCATTCGGCATCGAATCTTGAGTTCAGCCCGGGGTTTCCGTTGCTCACGTAGCCCTAACTACGCTCCGCTACTCAACCCCTGGCTTCACTCAACCTTCTCGGTGCTGAAAAGTCAATTTTTGGACTTCATTTTATGATGTTTAAAAATCGGCTTCCCATCACGATGTTATTCGTAGGAGCGTATTCGGCATCGAATCTTGAATTCAGTCGGTCGCTCCGTTGCTCACGTAGGTCTGCCTACGCTCCGCTACTCCCTCTCTCCTTCATCCAACCTTCTCGGTGCTGATAACCCGATTCCTAAACTATGATAGTAACCTAACGGAACGTAGAGACGTTATTCGATCATTTCCCGGATATTTCCCGGTTTAACGGAACACAGAGACCTTATTGGGCATATATCTCAGCGTTTACGGTCATTCTCGAGTAAATAGCGTCTCCTCGTTCCGTTAGAATGAAAACCGGTAGTTCTTAGAGCTAATAAGGTCGCTCAGTTCCTTTACAATGGTTCGCGCCCCCTGGTCGAAGGCAACAACAGCGGAAGACGGCGACGGCAGGATCCGGTCCTAGCGATCAAGGCCGGCCTTCCCCGCTCGAATCCGGTCAACGAGGCTACCTACAGCAACCGGCTCGCGGCCAATAGTCACCCCCATTTAGAGGGACAGCACTCTGTCAGCCATCACTCAGCCCGCAGCTCCAAAATCGCGTCACGCAGCTCTGCGGCGCGCTCGAATTGCAGGTTCTTGGCCGCTTCCTTCATCTCGACTTCCAGACGGCCGATCATCGCTTCGCGGTCGCGTTTGGACATCTTGCCTTTGGCGTCGGCCAGATAATCGGCTTTGCTCTCCGCCACCTTGGTCGCCTCGATCACGTCGCGGACCTTCTTGCGAATCGTCTGCGGCGTGATACCGTGCTCCTCGTTGTAAGCGATCTGAATGCTGCGCCGCCGTTCGGTCTCCTTGATCGCCCGATCCATCGACTCCGTGATCGAGTCGCCGTACATTAGCACTCGGCCGTCCGAGTTCCGCGCGGCCCGACCAATGGTCTGGATCAGCGATCGCTCCGAGCGCAGGAAACCTTCCTTGTCGGCGTCCAAAATCGCCACCAGCGACACCTCCGGCAAGTCAAGACCTTCCCGCAGCAGGTTGATCCCAATCAGTACATGGAACGTCCCCAGCCGCAGGTCGCGCAAGATCGTCATCCGTTCCAACGTTTTGATATCGGAATGGAGATACCTGACTTTGATGCCGACTTCCTTCAGGTAATCGGTCAAATCCTCCGACATCTTCTTGGTCAGTGTTGTTACCAGTACGCGTTCATCTTTAGCGATACGGTCGCGGATTTCCCCGATCAAATCGTCGATCTGTCCCTTGGTCGGCCGTACCTCGATAATTGGATCCAGCAGACCCGTCGGACGGATGATCTGTTGCACCATCGTAGGGCAATGCTCCAGCTCATAAGGACCCGGCGTAGCCGATACATAGATCAGTTGCGTCGCTTTCTCCTCGAACTCCTCGAACCGCAGCGGGCGGTTATCCAACGCGGATGGCAGACGGAAACCGTGGTCCACCAGCACATTTTTACGCGCCTGGTCACCATTGTACATCGCTCGGATTTGCGGCAGCGTAACGTGGGATTCGTCGATGACGATCAGCATATCATCCGGAAAATAATCCATCAACGTATACGGCGTCGCCCCCCGCTCCCGGAAAGTTAACGGTCCCGAATAGTTCTCGATCCCGGAACAGAAGCCGACCTCCTTCATCATTTCGATGTCGTAGCGCGTCCGCTGCTCCAGCCTCTGGGCTTCCAGCAGTTTCCCCTGCGCACGGAATACCTCCAGCCGTTCTTCCAGTTCACGTTCGATGTTCGTGATGGCGATCTTCATCGTCTCTTCTTGAGTAACGAAGTGAGACGCCGGGAAAATCGCGATATGCTCGCGTTCGCCAACCAGCTCTCCGGTTAACACATCAATTTCCGTGATCCGCTCAATCTCGTCGCCAAAAAACTCCACACGCACGGCCTGCTCGCCCCGGGATGCCGGGAAGATCTCCAACACGTCGCCGCGAACCCGAAACGTACCGCGCACAAAGTTCAAATCGTTCCGTTGATATTGGATATCCACCAGCCGGCTCAAAATCTGATTGCGCGGCTTTTCCATCCCTACCCGCAGCGACAGTACCAAATTGCGATACTCCATCGGGGAACCGAGACCGTAAATACACGACACGCTCGCCACGATGATAACATCCCGCCGCTCAAACAACGAGCTCGTCGCCGAGTGACGTAATTTATCGATTTCTTCATTAATGCTGGAATCTTTCTCGATATAGGTGTCGGAGGAAGGAATGTAGGCTTCCGGCTGGTAGTAGTCGTAGTAACTAACGAAGTAGTCAACCGAGTTATTGGGGAAAAATTCGCGAAACTCGCTGGCCAGCTGCGCCGCCAAAGTCTTATTATGCGCGATGACGAGGGTGGGCCGTCCGAGCTTCGCGATCGTATGCGCGATCGTAAACGTCTTTCCTGTCCCGGTCGCCCCGAGTAACGTCTGGTGCTTCTTTCCAGCGAGTGTACCTTCCACCAGTTGTCGAACCGCCTCCGGTTGGTCCCCTTGTGGCGTATATTCGGAGATCAGCTCGAATTTATTGTCGCTAACCACGATTTCACTCATTGTCCAACATCACCCTATCGTCTAAAATGGAATACTAGAGGCGTCCCCGGTATTCGTTCTATCTATGCATGAGAGGTTTCCTCAAGATGTTCGTTTCTTCATCTAAACTAGGATCGTCATCATTCCGATGAATAAACCAAGCTTAACCTTCGAGTCCTTCCTAAATTTATCAAAATAGGAATGGGTGTTCCCATGTATTATACCTTTTTCATCCTATAGATGCAAACGGTAAGTCGAGAATAGGAGTTGTACACAATCCATGGATATTGCAACGCTGATAGGCATCATTGTCGGACTAGCCGCCTTGGTTGGCGGATTTATGCTGGAAGGCGGTCAATTGGGTGGTTTGCTGCAGATTACCGCCGCTTTGATCGTGTTTGGCGGCACCTTCGCCGCAGTGTTGATCAGCTTCCCCGTCGCCAAGCTGCGTACGGTGCCGAAGGCGTTGGCGCTGGCGTTTATGAGCAAATCTCCTGCACAGGATGACGTAATCGAAGATATTGTCGGGATGTCATCGATCTCCCGCCGCGAAGGCGTATTGGCCTTGGAAAAAAAGGCTGCTGAGTATCGGGATCCTTTTCTGCGCGAAGGCATTCAGCTTGTGGTGGACGGCACGGACCGCGCGATGGTGCGGCAAATCATGGAGCTTGAAATCGATGCTGTATCGAAAAAATATGACGGCTACGCCAAAATATTCGAATCGGCCGGCGGGTACGCTCCAACGATGGGGATTATCGGCACCGTGATGGGGCTCATCCACGTACTCGGCAGCTTGTCCGAACCGACCGCGCTGGGGCCATCGATCGCACTTGCTTTTACGGCGACGTTATACGGGGTGGCCAGTGCCAACCTGATCTTCCTTCCGATCGCCTCCAAAATCAAAGCGCGCTGCGATGACGAGATCGATCGGATGGATATGATGCTCGAAGGGATTTTGTCGATCCAAAACGGCGACCATCCTTTGCTCGTGCGGCGGAAGCTGGAGTCTTTTACCGCGGAAACCACACGGCTTCTGCCTGACAGCGAACCGGAGAAACCGGCTGGATTCGAAATCGGCTCCCGCATTCGCAGCTCTGAGGAGAATGAGCGATGAGGCCGAGTAGTAAATCAGGCAAGAACACGGGGCCGGAACGTTCGCCGCGAGAACCCCGCAGGCGCGGACGCCGTGCGGAGCGCAACGAAACGAAGGACCGTTGGTTGATTACCTATGCGGATCTAATTACGTTGTTGTTGATTTTTTTCGTGATGATGTATGCCATGAGCCGTTTAGACGTGGAAAAATATGAAGTCGTGACCTCCTCCCTCCAGCAGACGTTCAAAGGCGGGGATTCCATCCTGGAGTTGGGCAGCGGGATTACCGGGACGGAGGGAAGGTACAACCACAAGAATCCGCCGGCTTCAGCCGATAACGGCAGCAAGCAAGGCGAGGGGAAAAGCACAACGGGGCAAGCGGACAGTACCGGTCATGGGCCGTTGACGGAGCGGGAGCTTGCTTTTCGCAAGCAAGAGGAAGAACTCGCGAATTTGATGAAGCTGATCGAGGCTTATGTCAAGGACAACTCACTTGAGGATCAAATCCGCGTGACCGACTTGCCGAAAGGCATCTCGATCACGTTAAGCGACCGGTTCCTGTTCGACACCGGACAAGCCGATCTGAAGAGCGGTTCGGCCAAGACGCTAGCCAAGCTGGCCAGCTTGTTCCGGCAGCTCAATACCGTGATCAGTATTGAAGGCCATACCGATAGCCTGCCGATCGTGTATGCGTCGGAATTTAAGGACAACTGGGAGCTGTCGGGGGCAAGAGCGCTGTCGGTGCTGCGGTTTTTCGTGGACAAGGAGAAGCTGGACCCGCAGCACTTCCAATATGCCGGTTACGCCGATACCCGCCCCGCCGCAGACAACGACACCCCCGAAGGCCGCCAGAAGAACCGCCGGGTGGAGATCACGGTGTTACGGCAGTTGCAGAAGTAGGGGGAGAGTCGTCGGGTGTGTATCCGCGCTGATGACCGGGCCCTTCCTGCGAACCTAGCTCTAACGGACCTCAGAGACGTTATTCGCTATTTCCCGGCCTATTTCCCCAGCTAACGGACTGAAGAAGCCTTATTGGCTGGTTCACCGGCGCTAATGCTCGAATTTGCACCATATAACGTCTCTGGGGTCCGTTAAAATCTACAACTGATGTTTACGGACTAAATAAGGGCCACTCGGTCCGTTAGCAGTAACAATGGGTAAGGAACCGCCTACTGAACCATTGCCAGCAGACACTAAAAGCGATAAACTATGCTCAAACAGGCCGTGAAGCACACGCCGTCTTGATCCTTCTACCCTTTATTGGTGGAATGGGATCGGGGCGGCGTTTTTGTTTTCAACATATGGAGGAAGGATGAGTTGGAATGAAATTTGTTCAAGCCTTTAATGCGTGGATGGCACGCCAAATGGAGGAAGAGAAGAACCCTAGACGGTTGGAGCTCCTCAAAAAGGGATTGGGACACGGCACCATGGAATTTTTGCGACTCGTCTGGTACCCTGCCGTAGGTCAATTCGACTTCTTATACGCGGAATGGGAGGTGCGGGACTTCAACAACGGTTACCGATACTTGGACCTCGCCTATCTCCCTGGATCAGGGTCGGTGAAAGGGGCTATTGAAATTCAGGGCTACGGCCCCCATGCAAGAGATCTGGACGTACGGCGCTTCAAGGATTTATGCTGGCGGCACAGCTTACTGGCGTTAGATGGCTGGACGTTGCTCCCCATCGCTTATTTGTCTATCGTGGAGGAGCCGAAGCAATGTCAGCAGCTGGTCTTGTCGTTTATCGGGAAATTCATCACAACGGACCTGATGGCTGATCTCAACTGGCTGGAAGCGGAAACTGTTCGCTTCGGTCGCCGTCTTCATCGCCCATTCCCGCCCAACGAGCTGGCAGTACATCTCAGGGTTTCTGATCGCCACGCCAGAAATATTTTGCATGGGTTAATTGAGAAGAACCTCTTCGCCGTCACCAACGGTAAAGCTAGATATCGCAGTTACCAGCTAGTTGATTAGGGCTCAAGGCTTCGTCAGCGCTCTAACGGAACGTAGGGACCTTATTAGTTATTTCCCGCACGATTTCCCGCTCTAACGGAACGTACGGATCTTATTTAAGTTGTTTTACCGCAGATTGCACACGATAGGGCTAAATAAGGGATCCTGGTTCCGTTACATGCTGGAAATGTTCGAATCGAGCTAAATAAGGGCTTCTAGTTCCGTTAGAGAGACAGTTCTGCTAAAAAAATCCCCTAATGAGCGGGTGAACCACCTCATTAGGGGATAGGATTGCATAAGCCCGCGCGCGCCCTACGCCTCGGCGGCCGGCCCATCGGCCGCCGCCGGCGCACCGCCGCCCGCCCGCGCTTCGCGCTGCGGTGCGGGCGTGGCGCCCCGAGCGCCGCGCACCACGCGGGCGCTCGTGCGCGGGCGCAGCAGCTGCAGCAGCGATAGCGGCTGCAGCCTTACCGCCGCCGGCGCCAGCTCATCCGGCGCGAGGATCGCGCCGAGCTGGTGGTGATCGCCGGCGTAGATGGCGCGCTGGAGGAATTTACTCTCGCCCGCGAGATTCAGCACCTCCAGCTTGCAAAAAGCCGGGTTGATCCGCAGCGCTGCATGCAGATCCTCCTTGGTTGGCACCGGCACGCCGTTGACCTTCACGATCGACTCGCCGGCCCGGATCCCAAGCTCTTCCGCCGGACTGCCCGGCAGCACCGCAAGCACCTTCAGTCCCCCCTGCGGATGGACGAACAACGGGCTGCGTTGCTGCTCTTCGAAACGGCTCAGCCAAATCAGCGCTTCGTGCAGCACAAACGCCGCGAGTGCGGCTACCGGCAGCAGCGGGCTCCACCACGCCGTTAACAGCGCCAATACCGTGATGACCGCGCCGTAACCCAACAGCCGGCCGGACGAGATGCGGGCTTTGTCTTTTGGCAGCAGCCCCATCGTCATCTCCGAGAACCCAAGCACAATCGGCAGCGCCATCAATCCAAAGCCGCCTTGCCAGGCATCCCCGCCGAACAACGGCGTCCACGGCAGCACCCCGCCCGTGGTTTGAGCCGGAATAAGCAGGAATAACGGCACCGGCCACAAGCTTTGCATTTGGTACCCGCCGATCAGCTTGCCCCGCTTCCCTTCGTAAAACAACGGTCCGGCAAACGACGCGCCCTGCCACCGTACCAGCATGCCCTCAACTAGATGCAGCAGCCCAACAAGACAGAGCAGCGCCGGGATGTCCAGCTCTCGGACGATACGCACGACGTCGCCCACGAAGCCGCTGCCCGCAAATCCCGGGAACAAATTCAACCCGAACTGAATTAACCCGAGTATACCCACGGAATAGGCCAGGCATAAATAGCGTATGCGGAACAGCATCAGCACGATCGTAACCGCCCAGAGGCAGAGGATCCCCTCCATCGTCAGATTCATTCCCAGGAATACGAAGACGACGGAAACCGCCAGACCCGCCAACAAGCCGGCAAGAACGGTACGCCAAGTCTGCAAGCCCCAGCTGTGCAGGCGAACATGGAACAGACGGCGCTCCAGCACAACCTGCCTGCGATAGATCAGCAGGACGACGATGATCGAAATATAGTAAAACGGCTGCAGCAACAGCTGCACCCCTGCTTCCGCCAGACTCCATAATCCTTCCAGAATGAGATCCAAGAGGTACTCACGCTCCTTTACGTTAACTTATACACTTCGCTAATTAGAAAAAAAGAGGGCCGGATTTCAGCCCTCTAAGGGATTCGACAATTATGAGGTGATTTCCTTCCGTACAACCTCGAGTGCGCGATTTAACTGCGCATCGTTTTTCGGATCGCGGATTTGTTTAATGACGCTGCTCTCCAGCGCCTCGGCTGTTTTCGCATCCAGTACGCCGTTCACCGTGAGCTTTTGGTCGGACTGGAATTTCTTCAACGCCTTCTCGGTATTTTTATCGAAGTAACCGTCCTTCCGGCCCGGAGCGTATCCGAGTCCATCCAGCATCGTTTGGGCGCTTTTGATATCTTCGCCGAGCATATCGTATTTGTACGTTTTTTCTTTATTGATTGGGGCTACCGTAAAATAGTCCGGTTGAGACACCGCAATATCCGGCTTGATCCCCTTCTTGTGAATCCATTCGCCGTTTGGCGTCAGCCACTTGGCGATGGTGATTTTCAGCAGGCTGCCGTCCCCCATCTCCTGGCTATAGCTCGATTGCACTGTACCTTTACCATAGGTGGCTTCGCCAACCAGCTTCGCTCCCGCGGACTCCTGCAACGCTCCGGCTAGGATCTCCGAGGCGCTCGCGCTGCCCTTATTAGTGACGACAACGATCGGATAGGATTTGCCGCTTCCTTTGGAAACCGACTGTTGCCGGCGTTTGTACTTATCTTCGATTTGAACGATGGCTTTGCCCTTCGGCACGAACACCTCGGACATCGCTTCGACGACGTCAAGCACCCCACCCGGGTTGTTCCGAACGTCGATTACCAGACCCTTCATGCCTTGTTTCTCCAAGGCAGCCAGCTCTTTTTTGAAACGATCGGCCGTATTCAAGGAGAACTCGGTAACCTCGATGACTCCGACCTTTCCTTCCTTCATCTCCGCATACACGGTCTCTAGGGCGATGTCGTCACGAACGATTTTAAATTCCAGCGTGCTGGCTGTTCCAGCCCGTTTGACCTTAACCGTGGCTGTTGTGCCTTTCGGGCCGCGAATTTTGGCCACCGCTTCATTCAAGCTCAATCCCTCGAACGATTCGCCGTTTACCGACAGCAGGATATCCTTCGGCTGAATGCCTGCCTTTTCCGCAGGAGAGCCTTTGATCGGGGACACGACGACCACATTGCCGTTCTCCATGGAGACCTCTGCCCCAATTCCGGTAAAAGAACCCTCAATCTGCTCCGAAAATTGCTGCGCCGTATCAGGCGCCATGTAGGAGGAGAATGGATCCTCCAACGCATTCATCATTCCGTCAATCGCGCCATCAATCAATTTGTTCGTATCCACGTCTTCGACGTAGTTTTTCTGGACGAGCTGCAGCGCCGTCTCGATTTTTTTGATGTTTTGCTTCGAGCCGGTGCCGGCCGTGTCGGCAAAATTTCCGCTGCGCAGCGGTCCCGTACCGGCAAAGCTCCATTCCCCTGTCAGCGTTAATGTCAACAAGCTGCTGACCAGCATGGCTGCGACAACGAGCAGGGTTACCGTACGACCTTTAAACATCCTAGATCACCGCCTCTGAAAAATAGTCGTTATCAATTTGGTGCTAATAACCCCATTTGATAACTCTCATCTAAACAACGTGCCGGGTCCTACCGGCCCGTCCGATTTTGAACGTCCCATAGTATATGTCCCGCCCATGAGAAATATTTACAATATAAGGTTGTTTTAAAATCGGCTCCTTAGCACGATGTAACTTCATGGGGGTCATTTCGACGTCGAATCTTGAATTCAGCCGAGCCTTCCGCTGCTCACGTAGCCTACGACTACGCTCCGCTACTCAGTCTCTAGCTTCATCCAACCTTCTCGGTGCTAAGAACCCAATTTTAAAACTTTCATCCAAGCCAGGTTGTTTTCAAATCGGCTCCTTAGCACGATGTAACTTCATGGGGGTCATTTCGACGTCGAATCTTGAATTCAGCCGAGCCTTCCGCTGCTCACGTAGCCTACGACTACGCTCCGCTACTCAGTCTCTAGCTTCATCCAACCTTCTCGGTGCTAAGAACCCAATTTTAAAACTTTCATCCAAGCCAGGTTGTTTTAAAATCGGCCCCTTAGCACGATGTAACTTCATGGAACTAATAACCTTGATCAAACGGGGAAAACGGACCCTTGCCCCAAAAGAGGCGGTATCCGTTTTCGCTCGAACACTATAGCTATTTTATTACAAATAAGGCATTGGGTCTACCGGGTTTCCGTTAATCCGGACTTCAAAGTGGCAATGCGGGCCGGTCGAGTTACCGGTGCTTCCCACTTCGGCGATTTTTTCGCCTTTCTTGACTTGCTCGCCTTTTTCTACTTTAATTCCGCCGTTGCGGATATGGCCGTAGAGCGTCCACACGTTGTCGCCGTGGTCGATGATCACCGTATTACCGTACCCACTCCACCATTCTGCAACGATGACGACGCCGTCCTCAGCCGCATGGATATCCGTACCTTGGGGGGCCGCGAAATCCACGCCGGTATGTTTCTTTTTCACGCCGGTAATCGGGTGGATCCGCGTACCATATCCGGAAGAAATTCGTGCGCCGTCCACCGGCAGACCAAACGAACCGCCGTTGCCTTTGAATCCGCCCGAACCGTTAGAACTCTTTTTATATTTATAAACCTGAGCCGCCTTCAGCTTGTTCTTCTCTTGCTCCAAAGCGGCCCGTTTCGTTGCCAGTTCAATGAGGAGCGCTTCCTGCTCTTCGCTAATGTCTTCGGATTGTTCAATGTCGGCGTTGTATTTCGCGATCAGTTGCTGCTTCTCGTTCTCTTTAGATTCCAAATCGCTCTTGCGGGATTCGGCATCCGCGTAAAGCTGCTTCACTTTTGCATAGTCCTGCTTCAACTGTTGTTGCTGCTGCACGATCAGTTCCTTGTCCCGTTTGTGCTCATCCAAAAGTACATGGTCCTGGTTGGCTATCGCCTGCAAGGAGTCTGCCCGTTCCAGAAAATCAGTAAAGCTAGTGGAGGACAGCAGCACGTCCAAATAGGAAACGACGCCATCCGTATACATCAACCGGACACGGGTATCGAGCAAATGCGAGCGTTCCTCGATCCGAGCCTGGGTCTGGTCCAATTTTTCCGCGGTCGTCCGCAAGTCTTGCTCGGTCTTATCAATGTCTAGCGAAATTTGGGTCAACTCGTTGCTGACAACCTCGATCTGCCCCATCAATTGTTTCAGGTAATTGGTGTTTTTATTAACGTAATGCTGCGCTTCTTGCTTCTGATTTGCGGCATTTTCTTGTTGCTTCTTGGCCTGTTTGGCCTGCTCCTGAAGCTGCTTCAACTCTTTGTCGATCTGGCTGATGGTTTTCGTTTTGGCGAAGCCTTCGGTAGGTTGGAAGATGAAAGCGGCTAATGCGACAACGGTGATCGTGGTTATCCATTTCTTCAACTTTGTTTCCCCATCCTTCGTATAAGGTAGTTAAAAATACGGCTTTTGATCGCGATGTAATTCTCCGAAGCAACTCGACGTCGAATCTTGAATTCACCCAATCCAAGCTGATGCTTCCGAAGCCATGTTTCCTTCGGAAACATTTCAGTTGCTCACGTAGCCTCCAGCTACGCTCCGCTACTCACTCCCTAGCTTCATCCAACCTAAAGCGTTTTGAAAAAACGCACTTCGAAAGCATAAGCTACGGCACTGAAAAGCCGGATTTTTAACCTCATTAAATTTCTTGAGTTCAGCTTTTGATCGCGATGCACTACACCTTCAGAAACTTCCGGATCGACATCGTACTTCCCCAAACCCCGATCAAGAATCCCAGCCCAACGAGTAATCCGCCCAATTCCAGTCCGATCTCGCTTAACGGAACCAACTGAAGGGCCAGGGTGACATCGGCTTTCACCGAGGATACCAGTTCGTTGTAACCGAAGAACAACACGCCAACGGTGATCAGGGAACCGATCAAACCGATCATTGCGCCTTCCACGAAAAACGGCCACCGAATAAAGGTATTCGTCGCGCCGACCAGCTTCATGATGCCGATCTCACGGCGACGGGCCAAAATCGTAACTCGAATCGTATTGGAGATGAGGAACATCGCCATCAGCCCTAGGCCAGCCACAAAGGCAAAGCCGATATTGCGGATCGCCCGGGTGATTTTGAACAATTTCTCCACCGTGCCTTGTCCGTAATTGACTTTATAGATCGGCTTCTCCTCGTACTTATCGTTTAGCGCGGTAATTTTGCTTGCTACATAAGGCGCGGTCGTCGGCTCGATGACCTGCACTTCGAACGTGTCAGGGATCGGATTCGTCGTTTCGTCGTAACCCTCCAACAAGTCCTTGCCTTCCTCGCCAAGCTTTTCCCGGAAATCCTTCAAGCCTTCGGCCTTGGGGATCAGCGTGACTTTGCTGACTTCTTCCATCGAGCCAATATCGTTATATACCTGATCGCGTACAGCTTCGGTCACATTTGTGTTCAGATAGGCCTTGATCTGCACTTGGCTGTCCGCCTCATCGGCAAACGAATTGACATTCAGCACAAGCAGGGTAAACACGCCTAAGATCAGCAGCGAAACGATAATCGAGGTCACGGACGCCACCGACATCCAGCCGTTACGGAACACGCTCTTCGCGCCCTCCCGCAAATGCCGCAAGAAGGTGCTAATATTCATAACCGTATTCCCCTCTCAGCTGGTCTCGCACGATATTGCCGTGTTCGATCGCGATGACGCGTTTGCGCATCGTGTTCACAATCTCTTTGTTGTGGGTAGCCATAACGATGGTAGTTCCGCGGAAATTGATTTCATCCAACAGCTGCATGATCCCCCAGGAGGTCTCGGGATCGAGGTTCCCCGTGGGCTCGTCCGCAATAATGACGGACGGATTATTCACGATCGCCCGGGCGATCGCCACACGTTGCTGCTCTCCGCCGGAAAGTTGGGAAGGATCGCGGTTGGCTTTATTTTTCAGCCCGACGAGGTCGAGCACTTCCATCACGCGTTTCTTGATGATCTTCTTGGGGGCTTCGATGACCTCCAAAGCAAAGGCGACATTCTCGTAGGCCGACAGCTTCGGAAGCAGCCGAAAATCCTGAAAAATAACCCCGATATTTCGGCGCACATAGGGAATTTTGCGAGGTTTGAGCTTGCCAATGTTAAAGCCATTGACGGAAATTTGCCCTTTAGTAGGCACTTCTTCCCGGTAAATTAGTTTCATGAAGGTCGATTTCCCTGCACCGGAGGGACCAACTAAATACACGAATTCATTACGGTCGATTTTGATCGAAACGCCTTTAAGGGCGTGGGTTCCATTCGGATACGTCTTCCAGACATCCTGCATTTCTATCACTTAATCACGTCCTAGATCTATGATTCCGTTCTATAGATGACCCTTTTTTACATTCGACATGTTCCTGCCAAATCCTTTAAAACCTGAGTAATTTCCTTGAAGTCCGATTTTTATTGTAACAAAGATGTTACCTCTTGAGTACCCGAAAGTTTCCGACATTTTGATCATACATATGGTTGTACAACGTTCTTTTCTATTAAATATAGGTCTTTAGATAAAGGAGCCGGTTATGAAAAAGAAATATTTGGCAGTGATCTTCCTCTGTGTCGGGCTCCTTGGCACGGCGTTTTGGGGAGCGTTAACTTTATATGTCTCGCAGGACAACTTGCCGTCAGGGACCCTTGTGGCCGGAATGGAGTTGGGCCGACGCCATCGGGCGGAAGCCTTGCAATTGCTCGACCAGGAAATCGCCGCATTGAGCCGAAAGCAAGTAGTGTTTACGGTGGACGGCAGTGTGAAAACGATGACTTGGGCGGAGGCAGGGGTTACGTTTGGAGCGGAACCGTTTAAGGAGGAGGTACGTCGGCTGGGGGAGGGATCTTTATGGGAGCGGCTGCAGACAAGAAGAAATTTTGATCGACAGTGGCTGCTTACCATAACTTTTGATCCTCGGAAACTGCAAACGGTGTTTACCCCCGAATGGGAAAAATCCCAGTTTGGCTCTCCGGTCAACGCCGTGCGGACGATCACAACGGACGATCAGATCCGTTACCAGCCGGGAACCGCTGTGAAACGCATCGATTGGGACCGCTTGTTGGAGATCGTACCGACGCGGCTCGGGGAGGAAGTGCGCCGATTGGAAAGTAATTCATGGCGTAAACCGATGCCGACACAGGAGGCATTGTCGTTGTCGAGTCAGCTTCCCACAATGCGATTTACCGTACCGCTGAAAACCGTGCAGCCCAAGATCACCGTGGATCTTCTCAAAAAGGAAGGAATCCGCCGCAAAATCGTCCAATTCTCCACCAGCCTGCGGACCAGCGGAGTCGGACGGGTACATAACGTCGACTCAGCGGCCCGCAGCATCGATGGGACCGTGCTGGCCCCGGGCGAGATTTTCGATTATGGCGAAGCGATTGAATACGCCGAGAAGACGTTTGGGTTCCAGGAAGCCCCGGTTATATTTGGGGGCAGGCTGGTGCCCGGGGTCGGGGGCGGTATCTGTCAGGTGTCGAGCACGCTCTACAATGCGGCAGTACGTGCCGGGCTGTCGATCGTGGAGCGGCGGAACCATTCCCTGCCGGTCAGCTATTTGCCCAAGGGGCAGGACGCGACGTTCGCTAAAGGCTACATTAACTTCCGCTTCAAGAACACCTCTGGGCACCATCTCTTAATCCGCGCCACGGTGGAAAATCGCCAACTCACCGTTAAACTGTTCGGCGATATCCCGGAGAACGTCAGCTACTCGCTCGAATCCCGTACGGCGGAGATCATCCCTCCACCAAACAAATTTGTGGCGAATGCCTCCCTCCCAGCCGGAAGCCGTCAGGTGCTCGTACGTGGGAAACAGGGGTATGTCGTTGAAACGTATCGGATCAAAATGGTGAACGGCCGCACGGTTGACCGCACGCTGCTCTCCAAGGACACGTACCCGGCTCAGCCGACAGTGATCGCCGTGCGCGATACTAAGGGTGGCGCTGCAGGCGGCAACTCCAACAATAGCAATAGGAGCGGGCGTCCCGAGGGCACCCCGTCGGAGCGCCCTCCTAAACAACTTTTAGAGGACGGCGTAAACGGTCCGAATTTCTAGGGGGGGCACTCGCCCCCCACCCCTAAACCCGCTGATCGCCCGTTATAACGGTAAAAAAGGGCGCTATTTCGCCAAATTCACACCTCCTTACCGAAATAAGGGAATATTATGGCGTTATTTTACGATTTGAAGTCAATACTCGCGACGTTCGCGACTTTCCGCCTGTAATAAGGACATTTTTTACCGTTATTTCCCCGGAAATTGTCTTGGCGAGTCAAATAAGACCATAAAACGGCGCTATTTCTTCCCGAGTTACAAGATAAGCCGTTTGGCGTCGAGTGAAAGCTGATAAGAACGTACTCGTACGCTTCCGCTAGCGGGTTGGATCCACCGTTTCTCCGACAATTGCCGCAGCCATTTGCGCGCCGTTTTGTTCTCCACTCCCATCGTCAAGCAAATATCCCCCGGTGTTAAGGGTCTACCCACTCGTAGGAACAGACGAATTAGCTCCTTCTCATGGTAGTTAGCCTGAAATAAAGTCTCCCCCTCCCCCAACCACCTTCCCATAAACTGCTGCAGTGTCTGTTGGCAGTAGTGAGGGTTGTCGCTGACGTCATCGTAGGTAAAGCGCAGCACTTTCCAACCATCCAGAATCAGGTCGTTTTGCCGCCGACATTGGTCCGAGAAGCGGTCACGGCTGATGTTTCGTAAGTGAGGGCCAAACCCGTCGATTTCGATCGCCAGTTGCACTCCCGAGCGAAGGTAAGCAAAGTCGAGATATCGCATCCCATCTTTAAAGTCCGTCACCTCATATTCGGGATGAAGATGGCGGAAATGCCCGAAGGCGGGCCACCACACTTTTTCGACAAAAGCCTTCTCTGCGTGCCCATGGCCCTCCCGCAGCCTCCGTTCCCTCTCGCCTTCCCGATGACTCAAATGATCGCTGAGCCACCATGCATACGTCTCCTGAAATCCCATCTCATTAACCTCCCCGTAGAAAATAAAAACGCCTTTCGTCGACGGATATTTCATCCGACAACAAAAGGCGTGTGCTTCACGACTAGTTTACTTGTTCTATGCCCCATTCTACCACAAGCCTGCGAAATCCTTCCACTTCTCCATTAGTTAGTTTACTCGTAAATAGCTGTAGTTCTCCGCGCTGACGTCTGAGTTGCCGCACAAAGTAACTTGAAGTATACTGAACTGCGTCTGACGTATCTCCTCAAGTCAGCGATCAATTCACTGCATAAAATAACCATTCAAATCTCTAAACTAGAGTAACAGAGCGAAGGAGGCTTCCTTTCATATGAATAAAACGATCGTCCCCGCCTTGCTTCGGGAACGCGGTGCCTCCGTTTGGCTGCTGGTCACCGCGGTTCTGCTAACCGCCGCCGCCTTGCGGTCCCCTATCACCGGGGTTGGCGCCATCATCGGCGAGATCGAAGCGGCCACGGGCTTGTCGCACACGCTGTCGGGTATGCTGACGACGCTCCCGCTGATCGCCTTCGCGGTGTTTGCGTTGGCTGCGCCGGGCTTGTCCGCGAAGTTCGGCATCGAGCGAACGTTATTCTTCAGCATGATCCTGATGACCGGCGGTATTCTCGTCCGTTCGCTGCCGTCCGTGACCGCGTTATTTGCCGGTACCGCGCTAATCGGCATCGCCATCGCCATCGGCAACGTGCTGCTACCCGGGCTGATCAAACGTGATTTTCCGCAACAAGTCGGGCTAATGACCAGCCTGTTCACCACGTGCCTGACCTTCTGGGCGGCGATCTCCTCCGGGATCAGCGTGCCGCTATCCCAAGGCCCGCTCGGGTGGCGCGGCGCGTTAACCATTTGGGTTGCGTTGACAGCGGTCAGCGCCCTCGTCTGGCTGCCATTGCTCCCACGGCTTGATAAAGCATCCGGGCGCAACGGCCAGACCACGGGCGCAAACCACTCCCGCATCTCAGAGGTGGGAGTGGCCACCGACCCGGCGAGCCGCCCATCGACCCAAGGCGAAGCCACCGGCACACGCTTCCGCATATGGCGCTCTCCGGTCGCTTGGCTGGTGACGATGTTTATGGGCTTCCAGTCGATCCTGTTTTACGTCAGTATCTCCTGGCTGCCGGATATCCTGCAGGAGCGCGGAATGAGCGCCGAACAAGCCGGTTGGATGCTGTCGCTCATGCAACTGATCAGTATGGCCGGTTCGTTCTTGATGCCGCTGCTCGCCGCGCGGTCCAACAGCCAGAAATGGCTGACCGCCGCCACCGCCGCCTTATGCGTGATCGGCTTCGGCGGCATCTGGGCAGGGCCGGTCTCGCTGGCCGCTCTCTCCATCCTCTTGCTCGGGATCGGCTCCGGCTCAACCTTCGGCCTTGCGATCGTCTTCTTCTCGCTTCGCTCACGGACGACGGAGCAGGCCAGCGCCCTGTCGGGTATGGCGCAATCGGTCGGTTATGTACTTGCCGCGTTCGGGCCTACGCTGTTCGGTTATCTCCACGACTTTAGCGGTAGCTGGGATACTCCGCTTGCCGTGATTACCGGAGTATCGATCCTAACCGCCCTGTTCGGCTACGCCGCCGGCCGCAAAGGATATGTCGACGCCGCATAGGCGCAGACTGTAAACCGACTGACCGATTACCCGTCCCCGCGGTCCTGTCGGTTGTCCGAATGTTGCACTTTCTGCAACATTCCACCCCACCACCTGCACCTCATCCCTACGCAAAAAAAGCTGTCCCGGACGGAGCCCCTATTACAGGAACTCCGAAGGACAGCTTTTCTTTACCTCCAAACCTCAGCTCGTAGGCTGTTCGCCCAACTGCGGCTGTTGCTGCAGAGCCGGTTTATGTTTGAAGATCGGCACCAGAATCATTGCACCTAGCAACATGATGATGCCGGATACAGCGTATATCCCGACGAGCGGGAAGATGGTCTTCAGCACGCCGGACAACGACATCATGATGACCATCATCCCCATGAACATCGGACTCAATACGCCGTTGACGCGGCCGACATAAGACTGTTCCGTCCATTGCAGGATCATCGTGTTGATCCCGATCTGGATGCAAGGGAACGTCAGGCCGTTCAGGAACTGCAGCACCAGGGTTAACGGAACACTGGTCGACAGCCCCATGCCTACGATACAGACGGCGCTAATCGCCATCCCGAAGGCAAGCAGGACTTGGGGGGGAACTTTTTTGGCCAAGCCCATAATTGCACCGCCGCCAATCAACATCGCTACACCGTTAACCGCCAGAAGAAATTGCAGGAATTCCTTAGGCTGGCCCAACCGTTCGGTGACGACGAACAACCCCAGCGTTTGGATGATCCCGACGGAGAAGCCAGCGATCGCGAACGTCGCGCCCAGCACTTTCAATACGGGGCTACGCCATACATACCGGAAGCCGTCCGCCAGTTCTTTGCGGATATTTCCGGTTTGCTCGCGCTTTGCCTCTTGCTCCTCATCCGCCGGAAGCCGGAACAGTACCAAAGCGGAGATCAGGAACGCCACGCCCATAACGCCAATCGACACGTAGATCCCAAATTGGTGGTAAGAGAAAATCCCCAGCGACGGCCCAATGACCATGAAAATGGCTACCAGCGACTGGAACAACGCCATTCCCTGTTGCACCTTCTCCGGATGAACATGCTGCTTGAACAGCTTCATCACCGATGGCTGCGAGAACTGCGACAGAATCGCCGAAATGAAGGTCGCAAAATAGACCGCTTCCCACGATTCATACAGCAAGGTCAACAGCACGGCGAATACCGAGATCGCGGACAGGAAGTCGCACCAGATCATCGTCCGCTTCGGCTTCCACCGGTCGGCGAACGCTCCGCCGATGAAGGAGAACACAAAAATCGGTGCAAATTCGACGACAGAAATCAGCGAGATCGCGAGCGGATCGTTGTTGGTCTGATCTGTTACGAACATCAGAATCGCAAAGTTACGGACCCAGATCCCGATCTGCAAAAACAGGTTGGAGATTAGGATCGTCTGGTAGAACCGGTTCCGGAACAAACTGCCGGAAGCGGGTAAAGCCTGTGAATTATGACTCATCTTCTAAACACCTCATTACTTCTTAACTTGCTAGGATGAACTATTGATTATCCATATTTCATAGAGTGATGTCAAATGTTTCTTTTAATCCCTTGTTTCCGGAAAAGATTACTTAGAGGCCGCCGGCTTAGCTTCTTGTACGATAGCGGCTCCCGGCCCATACCCCATCATTTTGGCGTTGCCCATAAAGCACACCGTGATCAACGCCAGCACAGCCGGCACTAGCGTCCACCAAAACATCGTCGTGATCGACGTCGACAAGCCGCCCACAATCTGCTCCAGAACAGGAGCCGGAATCGCCTTGCGCGCTTCGGAGGCGAGCAGCGTCCGAGGATCGTCCATGGATGGCAATCCTTCTGCCCCGCCGCCCATGGCGGACAGCGATTCGCTTAATCGGTTCGCAAACAGGTTGCGTTGCACAATCCCGAACACCGTAATTCCCACCGTCATCCCAAGCGAGCGTATGAATGACATGGTTGAACTGGCCGCTCCCCGCTGCGAAGGTCCGAAATCTTGAATCGCGGACATCCCCAGCACGGAGAACGAGAACCCGACGCCAAATCCCGCAATCGCCATATAGATCGACAGCAGAGTTTTGGTCGTGTCCGGCGTGATCGTCGCGAGCAAAGCAATCCCTGCCATAAAGATGATCGCCGACAACACCATGACGTTACGGAAGCTGGTGCGCTGCACGAGGAAGCCCCCAACTTGGGAAGCGACCACGGAACTCAGCGTCATCGGCAGCAAGATTAAGCCGGAATTGGTTGCCGTACCGCCTGTTACCCCTTGCACAAACAAGGGAATATACACGGAAGCAGCGATAAACGCAGCGCCGTAGAACAATCCGGCCAGGTTACTGCTGGCAAACAGACGTTTGCGGAACATCCCGAAGGAAATAATCGGCTCCTCCGCCTTCCGTTCGACTAACAGGAAGGTGGTAAACAGCACGGCAAACGCCGCGAACAGTCCCAGAATCTGTCCGGAATCCCAGGCGTACAGCTGCCCGCCCAGCTCCAGCGCAAACATCAGGGCGACGATCGAGCCGATCAAGGTCAATGCGCCCCACCAATCGATACGCTGTTTGGCATGGACGGCCGATTCCCGATAAAAGGCCAGAATCAGGAACAGCGCAAGGATGCCAAGCGGAATATTGATGTAGAAATTCCAACGCCAGTTCAGATGGTCGGTGATAAAGGCGCCAAGCAAGGGGCCTGCAAGGCTGGAGATCCCAAATACCGCGCCGAATAGCCCCCCCATGGCGCCGCGTTTTTCCACCGGGAATACGTCAAACACGATGGCAAACGCGATCGGCATCAACGCCCCGCCCCCGATCCCCTGGATCGCACGGTAGATGCTAAGCTGCACGATGGTGTCGGCCGTACCGCACAACACGGATCCCAGCAAAAACATAGCAATACCAAAGATAAAAAATCGTTTGCGCCCATACATGTCGGACAGCTTACCAAAGATCGGCATCGCCGCCATTTCGGCGACCATGTACGCCGAGGTGACCCAGACGTATTTGTCCAGGCCGCCCAGCTCGGATACAATGGTTGCCATTGCGGTGGACACGATGGTATTATCCATCGCGGCCATTAAAATGCCGAGCAGCAGACCGGCGACCACGAAGCCGAGACGGCTGTTTTGTTGCGCGTTCATCCCTCGTTCCTCCAAACGTTCAGGTGTTCCCCCACTTCCGCGTGCGGGTCCTGATGATAGTGTTTTGTATATTCCACGAGCCGGATCCGGCAGCCGGGACCAATCGAGACGTCCCCGCCGCGCACGATATCGGCTACGGTATTTTCCAAACGAATAACATCGCCTTCGATGATGCTTGCCTGCATTCCCGGCGTCCCCCAGGACTTGAATAGCGCCACCCACTTCCATGTCGGATGCGGGGCGATGCGGATCTGCCCGCCGACGATTTCACTCGTCTGACTACGGCCGAACATCGCGATTTCAACGCGCTCGGCATTGATCGTCCCTTGGGATTGGATGGCTCCTTTTAGGCGTAAACGCTCAGCTTGGCAGTCGCCCGTCAACTCGCAGCTTGCAGACCGCCCCGGACACTTAAATTGCCGGTCAGGTTCAGTTCTTCACCGCCCATCGGACCGGACACAACGATTGTGCCCGTGGCCTTCATCGTCCCGACACGTAAACCGCCGTCGACCTCCAGCGTTCCCGTGCAGGTCAGGGTTCGGCAATCGACATCCCCGTTGATATCGCCTTCGCCGACAATTTTGATCTTATTGAACACTCCGCCGTTTGACGTCCCGTTGCCGACAATTTTCAAATCAGCACTGCGGTCACGGTCATCCTGTACTTGTACGGCCATCCCCGTTCCCTCCTGTTTCATCATCGATTTATTTCTGTTCTGCGCGTCCCACCGAGGCCTGCGGCGAAACCTCATAACGTTCCTTATATTCCACAAGGCCAATCTCGCAGCCCGGTCCGATCACGACCGAATTGCCACGGACCACATCCGCCTTGGTGCCTTCCAGTTGAATGTCGTCCCCTTCGATCACGCCTGCCGTTAACCGGGAGGCTCGCAGCGGGGACAGATAGTCTAGCAGCCGTTTGCCCTTGCGCTGCCGCACGACGATGGACTCCCCACCGATCTCTTTGGCGTGGCTAGGGCCTTCCAGGTCGATCGTCAAGCGTCCGGCATTCAGCATGCCACCAACCTGAAGCTGACCGTAAACCTCGGCTTCCTCGAACTCGGCGCTGCTTTCCAGCTTTAAGGCGCCATCCACTTTGGCCGTCTCCCCGGTAACGGAACCTCCGACCTTGAGGATCCCCCGGACATGTAACCGAGAGAACCGTACGTCCCGGCCGACTTTAAACATCCCGTCCAGCTCGAACCTTCCGCCTCGCAGTGACTCTTCCGATGAGCCGGTACCGTTCAGCCGAAACTCGCCCGCGTCGATCATCCCTTTGATCTTCAGCGTCCCGTTAGCCCCCAAAGACTCGCAGGTGATATCTCCGTTCAACGTAGCAATCCCTTCAGCCTGTATTTTTCGATACGCACCGCCGGACGCCTGACCCACCCCGTTGATTTTCAAATCCTTGACGCTTCGTTCCGCCATTACCCTTCACTCCCGCTCACCAATAGTTTCAATTCCTCCGTGCAGCGCGCCAGTGAAAGACGGGCCACCATCCTAACGCTGCGGTCCATATAAAGCTCGACATCCCCCGGCACTAGGATAAAAGCAGCCACCCCCATTTTACGAGTGAGACGAACGCCGCATTCCTGACCGGCCAAGCCAGGTAAATATTCTTCCAGTGTCTGAACCAGTAAACGCCCTTCCTCCAGCGAAATATCTCCGCTTTGCAGCAGCTTGTCGAGCACGTAAACGGTCAAAATCCGGTCAAAGGTAAACAGCGACTTCCTCTCGGCCGATCCTATGGTCTCGATATATAAATTCAAAGATGTTGACGTAACAATGTTTCGGTCGAGCAAGTCACCTGCGCTCAGACGAATATCCCCCGGACTCGGTGAAAAGACGTCCGCCAATGCATCCAGCGATAAATCGTCCTTCATACCCAGAATTCGGTCGATACGCTGCAGGATTTTCTCCCTTGGAAAAAACGTCTCCTGTCCCGTAAAAGACGACTTGCGGATAAACCACTGCTCCGGGATCAGGTTTTTGCGCTTCCAGCGATACAACTGCCCGTACGAAATGCCCGTCAGATCAAGCAATTCCTTCTTGGAGATCAATTCCTCACTCATTGTCATGCTCCTTTCTCGCTCCAACAACGTAACATAACATTGTTACGTTGTAAAGCAGGCGTGAGCGGATACCGAGCAAGAGCGTTGCTGCTATTCATCTTAATCGACTTCCCTGCGACCTCCATCCGTCTCGAGGCGGATTTACATCCCCGGCCCAAGGTGGAAATTGAGCTAAAGAAATAGCCCCCTTCGCCAATGTTAATGGCTCAGGGGGCTAGAAATGCCTCTATAAGTTATAACTTAAACCGGTCGATCTGGGCATGCATATCCGCTGCCATCCGTGCCAAGCCATCCGAAGCGGAGGAGATTTCCTCCATGGAAGCCAGTTGTTCTTCGGTCGCAGCCGTTACGCCTTGGAAGCTCTCCATGCTGCTGGCTGAGGTTGCGGCGATCTGTTCGACAGAGTGCGCAATTTCATCGGCACTAGCCGACATTTGCTGTGTTATGGCCGACACCTCGTGAATCTGCTCCGAGATGCGCTGCGTGGAACGCTCGATCGCCTGGAAAGCCGTTTGCGCCTCCTCAGTCACCGACATTCCTCGCTCCACATTGGCATTCACTTTGTGATTCATCATTTCATAAGCCTTGCCCGTGAGCTCGGTCATCCGCCCGATGTTCTGTTGAATCATTTCCGCCGTTGATCCTGACTGTTCCGCCAGTTTACGCACCTCACCCGCAACAACCGCGAAGCCACGTCCCTCTTCTCCGGCACGCGCCGCTTCGATCGCCGCATTTAGCGCCAGCAGGTTGGTTTGGTTGGCGATCTCGGTTATTGCGCTGCTCATCCCGGCAACTTGTCCGCTGAGCTCGTTCATCTGCTGCATCAACTCCGCCGATTCCAGCGTTGATCTGCGGATTTCCTCCATCTGCAAACCAACGAGGTTGATCTTCTCGCTACCACCCCGGACATCCCCTACCGTCTGCATCGAAGACTCGACGATCGTACCGGACGCTTCAGCGATTTTTCGGATACCCTGAGACATTTCATCCATCGTATCGGCACTTTCCGCCGAAGTGGAGGCTTGTTTCTCCGCCTGATCGGAAGCGTTCTGAACCAGCTCGGCGACATATTCCACCGCCTTGGCGTTCTGTTCCGTTCCCGCGGTTAGTTCTTCGCTGGAGGCGGCGAGCTGACTTGCCGTCTCGGACATCTCCCGCACCATTTGCCGCAAGGAGGCCAGCATCCCGTTATAGTTCGCGGCCAATTGTCCGATTTCATCCTTCCGCTTCGTGCTTACATCCTCGTTCAAGTAACCTTCACTAACTCGTTTAGCCGAACGGTTCAACTGCTCGATTGGACGCGTGATGTTAAGGATGACGATGAACAACAGGACACCGGCAACCACTAAGGAGATAGCTAGAACAATCAGGGAGGTCCACATAATCGGCAGCGAAGCATCGCTGAATTCCTTCACATCCAGAACCCCTACGATTTTGAAACCCGTCAGCTTATTTGTCGTAAAAAACGCGCTTTCCTCCGTCCCGGATACCGGGTCGATATATTTCATGTAGCCCGATTCCGCCGCATGAATTTGAGAAAGATGATCACCGACGGCCTCTTCGCCGACCGCGCTAGTTGGGTGTGTGACAAACTTGTTCGTGCGGTCCACGATATAGACAAATCCGCGTTCTCCCAGGCGAATGGCACTAACATCCTGGTTCAGATTCGCAAGGTCCAGGGCGACCGTGATCGCTCCTTGATGGTCCTTCAGCGCACGGCTGATATACAGGTTGTAATTTCCGGTCGTTGCGGATATGAACGGATCGATAATGACCGTTTCCTCCGGTCTTTCCAGCGAGGCTTTGTACCAATCCCGCTCCCGGGGATCGTAATCCTGCTTGCCGGGATCAGGGGCTTTCATCCAGGCTCCGTTCTGATTCCCGACAACCATAATCTCGAGTTCCGGGTGTTTCTCTACGAACAAATCGATTAATGCCCGCAGCTCGGGGGAATGGGAATCCACCTGGGCCGATTCAATTTGCTGGACCAATTGCTCTACATTTCGAACTTCCGCCTCCACGATCTGCGTGATCGAATCGTTGAGCAGGTTCACGTTTGATTGCGTGCTGGCGTCCATTTTCTCATGCAATTGCTCACTGGCCCGGTTGAAGCTCGTGTAAGAGATCACCAGGTTGGGCACGACCAGCAATACAGCAAAAATAATCAACAGCCGGTTGCGTAGTGTCCTAACTTCCACCAAATTCCGAATCCTTGTAAATAGTTGCTTCATGCTTTGTTTTCTCCTTTTATTTTAATGGGGCATCCTGTCGACTCATGCTGTGTGCCAGGGGTCGATCAACTGTAAAAAACTGTACCGGGATGTCAACCAATTCTGATTTAGCCAGAGTTCATACAATAGATTTTCCGCGTTGGCAGTGATTAATCTAACCTCTATTTCGACAAATTGCGACCATATCTTTAGTCATTTTCAGAAAATTTCGTCATTTTTCGTGAATTTTCTTGTTATTTCCTGATTATTTCAGATTATGGACATACTCTTCCAACTGGACTGAACACCGCGGCCGAACACAAAAAAAACAGCCGTTCGCCCGAGGGCGTGGCTGTTTCTAGGGGCACAAGACCTCACAGTGAGGTCCTTCGCTTATTTACTTTTTTCCGCGTATTCTTGAGTCCACGCGCGACCTGCTTCCAACTTACTTTCTGCACGTTCGATCGCCGCCGTGACTTGAGGAGTCGCCGTCCCGCCGTAAACGTTACGGGCATTCACGACGCTCTCCGGCTGCAGCACCGCATAGATGCTGTCGTCGAACAGCGGCGAAAACCGCTTGAATTCCTCCAGCGTCAGGTCCAGCAAATATTTGCCGTTCTGGATGCAATACAGCACGGTTTTGCCGATGACCTCGTGCGCCTGGCGGAAAGGCAGACCCTTGTTCGCCAGGAAGTCGGCGATGTCGGTCGCGTTGGAGAAGTCCTGATTCACCGCCTCGCGCATCCGCTCCTTGTTCACCTTCATCGTGGCGATCATCGGTGCAAAGAGCTGCAACGCTCCCTGCAGGGTAGCGACCGTATCGAACATGCCTTCCTTGTCTTCTTGCATGTCCTTGTTGTACGCCAGCGGCAGTGACTTCAGCACGGTCAACAACCCCATCAGGTTACCGTACACACGCCCCGTTTTGCCGCGAACCAGCTCCGGCACATCCGGGTTTTTCTTCTGCGGCATAATGCTGCTACCGGTGCAAAAGGCATCGTCCAGCTCGATGAAGCGAAACTCCGTGCTGCTCCATAGGACCAGCTCCTCGCTGAGGCGCGAGAGATGCATCATCAGAATGGAGGCGTCGGCAAGGAACTCAACGATAAAGTCGCGGTCGCTAACCGCATCGAGACTGTTCTCATACACGCCATCAAAATGCAGCTGCTCGGCCACGAAATGGCGATCGATCGGGAACGTCGTTCCCGCTAACGCCCCCGCGCCCAGCGGCAGTACATTGATCCGCTTGTAGCTGTCCTGCAAGCGTTCGATGTCGCGCTGGAACATGGACACATACGCCAGCAGATGATGGGCGAACAGGATCGGTTGCGCCCGCTGCAGATGGGTGTACCCCGGCACAATCGTATCGAGATTGGCTTTGGCTTGTCCTAGCAGCGCCTCCTGCAGCTCTTGCAGTAGGCCCACGAACTCCACCACCCGCTTACGCAGGTAGAGGTGCATATCCGTAGCCACCTGGTCATTGCGGCTGCGTCCGGTGTGCAGCTTCCCGCCGACCGAACCGACCTCGTCGATCAACTGCTTCTCGATGTTCATATGGATGTCTTCGTCCGACACGGAATATTCCAGCTCGCCGCGGCGGATTTTGAGCAGAACCTGATGCAGGCCTTCCTTAATCTTCTCGACGTCCTCTTCCGGCAAAATCCCGCATTTGCCTAGCATGGTGACATGCGCGAGACTCCCCTGCACATCCTCCTCCGCCAGCGCTTTATCAAACCCGATGGAGGCGGTATATTCCTCAACTAAACGGTTGGTCTGCTTCGTAAAGCGGCCACCCCACAGCTTGCTCACCTGACCCACTCCTTAACTCGAAACTTGCTTGTTATCCGTCGACCCGAAGAAATATATTCGATTTTTCGAGTACATTTCCTCGCAAACGTCCGAAATTATAGATTCTATTCGAAAAATCATACAGATTCCCGCCTAAGCCCGCATAATGCACCATTATATACGAAATTTCATGCACATGAAGGTCCAAACACCGGGTACCGGCGAATTGTATTCGATTTTTCGAATAGATTTAAGAAACTCGAAGCTCGAAATTCGAAACTTGCCTTCGCTTACTTGCCGCTGTTCTGCGCCACACCCGTGCCGACTTTCAGCCGGAGCGCGTTCAGATGGATGAAGCCCGTTGCGTCGCCTTGGTCGTACGCCTGCGTCGGATCAGCCTCCATCGTGGCGATGTCCGGGTTGTACAGACTCACCGGGCTCTTCACGCCGGCAGCGATAATATTGCCTTTGTACAGCTTCACACGTACCGTACCGGTCACGTTCTTCTGGCTTTCCGTCACCAGCGCCTGCAGCGCCAGACGTTCCGGCGCAAACCAGAAGCCGTTGTAGACGAGCGTGCTGTAGCGGGTGATCAGGCTGTCGCGCAGGTTCATGACCTCGCGGTCCATCGTCAGCGACTCCATTTTGCGATGGGCCGTGAACAGGATCGTCCCGCCCGGCGTCTCATAGACCCCGCGACTCTTCATGCCGACGAAGCGGTTCTCGACCATGTCGACGCGGCCGATGCCGTGCTTGCCGCCCAGCTCGTTCAGCTTCTCCATCACCGCGAGTGGATTCAACCGATCGCCGTTCAGCGCAACGCAGTTGCCTTGCTCGAACTCCAACTCCAGATATTCTGGCTGATCCGGCGCATCCTCCGGCGATGCGCTAAGCAGGAACATGTCTTTGTTCTCCGGCGCGGACGCGTCGAACCATGGATCCTCCAGCACGCCACTTTCATAGCTGATATGCAGCAGGTTACGGTCCATCGAATACGGCTTCGCCGCTGAGGCCGTAACCGGGATGCCGTTCGCTTCGGCATAAGCGATCATTTCCGCCCGTCCCGGGAACCGGTCGCGGAACTCGCTCAGCCGCCAAGGGGCGATGACGCGGATCTCCGGCGCCAAAGCAGCCGCAGCCAGCTCGAAGCGCACCTGGTCGTTGCCTTTGCCGGTCGCGCCATGAGCGATGGCCGTTGCGCCTTCCGCGCGGGCGATCTCCACCATCCGCTTCGCGATCAGCGGGCGGGCGATACTGGTGCCCAGCAAATATTGACCTTCATACAAAGCGCCCGACTGGAACATCGGATAGATGAAGTCCTTGGCAAATTCGTCGCGAAGGTCGTCGATATAGACTTTGGAAGCCCCGGTCGCTAGCGCCTTCGCCTCAAGTCCATCGAGTTCCTCCTTCTGGCCGATATCCGCCGTAAACGCGATGATTTCCGCATCATAAGTCTCTTTTAACCACTTTAGGATCACCGACGTATCCAAGCCTCCGGAGTACGCCAGTACGATTTTTTCCTTTGCCATGATTCCTAGTCCTCCCCGAATAATTATCCCATCAATGCGGCCATCAGCGCTTTTTGCGCGTGCAGCCGGTTCTCCGCTTGGTCAAAAATAATCGAATGCTCGCCGTCGATCACGCCTTCGCTCACTTCCTCGCCCCGGTGGGCCGGCAGGCAGTGCATAAAGACATAATCCGGTTTCGCATGCCGCGCCAGCTGTTCGTCGACCTGGTAATCCCGGAAGGCAACTTCGCGTGCCTTCTGTTCCTCCTCGAAACCCATGCTCGCCCAAACATCCGTGTAAATGGCGTCCGCGTCTTGAACCGCTGCCTTCGGATCGCGAACCACTTCTATAACCGCTCCCGTCGCTTTGGCGATTTCTTGCGCGTCCGCCACGATTTGCGGGTCCGGTTCATACCCTTCCGGACTGGCAACCGATACATGTACGCCAAGCTTCGCTCCGCCGATCATCAGCGAGTGTGCCATGTTGTTGCCGTCGCCGATGTAGGCGAGCTTGAGTCCTTGCAGCGTGCCTTTATATTCGTATAGCGTCTGATAGTCAGCCAGCACCTGGCACGGGTGCGCCAAATCGCTTAAGCCGTTGATAACCGGTACAGTCGCATAACGGGCCAGATCAACCACCTTATCATGACCGAAGGTTCGGATCATGATCCCGTCCAGGTAACGCGACATGACACCCGCCGTATCGGCGATCGTTTCGCCGCGTCCGAGCTGGATATCGTTTTTGCTGAGAAAAAGAGCGTGTCCCCCCAGCTGATACGTCCCCACTTCAAAAGACACCCGCGTCCGCGTCGACGATTTTTCAAAAATCAAACCGACGGTTTTCCCTTTCAACGGTTGATACTCTTCGCCATTCTTCTGCTTGCGCTTCAGCTCGATAGCCAAATCAATCAAATAATGGATCTCTTCAGTTGTGTAATCGGTGAGTTCTATAAAATCGCGGCCGCTGAGATTCATGCTGCTGCGTTTCGATGGTTCCAGCAATGTCATAGGTTTAGTTTCCCTCCTTGGCTAAATAGGCGGCAACAACCTCGGCCAAAATCGTCACGGCCTGGTCGATCTCTTCCTTCGACACCTTGAGGTTTGGCAGCAAACGAATCACGTCAGGGCCGGCGGTGACGAACAGGAGCCCGTGTTTTTGCCCGAGCAGGACAATGTCGCCAACGGGGCCGGCGCATTCGATGCCGATTAGCAAGCCTTTACCGCGCACCTCTTTGACAAACGACTCCCCCTTAAACGTCTCCTTCAGGAGACCCACCAAGTAGTCGCCCATCTCCGCGGCATGCTCCGGAATGCGCTCCTCCTGCATCGTCTCCAGTGTCGCGATGATCGCCGACGTTACGACGGGGTTCCCGCCAAACGTAGAAGCGTGGCTGCCCGGAGGAAACGCTTCGCGCAAATATTCCTTGGCCAGCATCGCCCCGGCCGGTAAGCCGCTGGCAATCCCTTTGGCCGAGGTGAAAATATCCGGCTCGATGCCGTAATGGTGATGCGCAAACCAAGCGCCCGTACGTCCCATGCCGGTTTGCACCTCGTCAATGATCAGCAGCAGGCCTTGTGCCTTGCACAGCTCGGCCAGCTCCTGCACGAACGCCGGCTCGACCGGATACACGCCGCCTTCGGCCTGCACCATCTCCAACATGACCGCCGCCGTTTGCGGGCCGATCGCCGCTTTCAATGCCGGGATGTCATGCAGAGGCACGGTCTTAAACCCTTCAGGGAGCGGCAGGTAGCCGTCCTTCACCTTTTGCTGGCCGGTAGCGGTCAGCGTGGCCAGCGTCCGGCCATGGAAGGACTGCTCGAATGTAATGATCTCGTAGCGGTTCGTCCCTTTGACCTTCTGATGGTAGCGCCGCGCCAGCTTGATCGCCGCTTCGTTCGCTTCGGCACCGCTGTTGCAGAAGAAGACGACGTCCGCACAGCTGATCTCCGTCAGCTTCCGCGCTGCAGCTTCCTGCTGCGGGATGTGGAAAAGGTTGCTCACATGCCATAGCTCATCCAGTTGCGCCTTGACCTTAGCCGCTACCTTCTCCGGGGCATGCCCCAGGTTGGCGACCGCAAGGCCGCTCATGAAATCGAGGTAGCGATTCCCCTTGTCGTCCCACAGCCAGCTGCCTTTTCCTTTGACCAAATGAATCGGGTACCGAGCATAACTTGGAAACAACGCGCTGGGGTTGCTCCCTTCCGCGGCGGCTGCCGAAACCGTTGCGGCATCTTTCAGATCGCTTTGCGCCATCGTATCTTCCACTCCCATCTTCTTCATGATTAATTATTAATATAACCCTGTGCCCACCAATTCGCTACGCCATGCGTACAATTCGGGTCCCGATGCGTTCGCCGGACAGCACTTTGCCGAGCACGCCAGGTTCACTGCCGCCTACAATGACGGCTTCCTTCACACTGCCGCTGATGCAGGCCACCGCAGCGCGCACCTTTGGGATCATACCGCCGTAAATTTCTCCGGTGGAGATCATATCTTCGATTTGCTGTACGGTAATCGAATCAAGTACCTTTCTTTCGGTACCTGTCATTTTCAAAATCCCCGGCACGTCCGTCACAACGATCATCCTTGAAACGCCAAGTGCGGAAGCGACAGCACCCGCGGCCGTATCCGCGTTGATGTTATAGCGCTGCGCGCCGTTGGCATCGATGCCGACGGGGGCAATGACCGGGATATAGCCGAGGTCAAGCACGCCGCCAATCAATTCAGCATTGACGTCCGTCACGTCGCCGACGAGCCCAACCTCTTTGTGGTTCGCGACGGGTCTTGCCTGCAGCAGACCACCGTCCACGCCGGACAAGCCCAGCGCTTTTCCGCCGTTTTGGTTGATGCGGCGGACGATCGTTTTGTTGATACTGCCTGCCAACACCATTTCCACGACATCCAGCACTTCCTCGGTCGTATAACGCAGTCCGCCGACGAACTTGCTCTCGATTCCCAGCTTGCCCAGGTTCTCCGAAATTGCGGGTCCGCCGCCGTGCACGATGACCGGCTTTACTCCGTCCTTCTGTAGTTGCACAAGGTCGGCAAAAAAAGAATTCGGCAGCTCCGCGAGCGTGCTGCCGCCACATTTCATCACAAACATTGCTTGGTTGTCTCCTTTCCGGAGTCGGAGTTTATCTCATCTGGTTAATGATTTATCTGATGAAGTCGTTAGGTTCGATAAGCCGCGTTGATGCGGACATAGTCATAAGTCAGGTCACAGCCCCAGGCGGTCGCTTCGCCTGTGCCGTTATGCAGATCGACGGAGATGGCCACGGTGTCGCCTTTCAGATAGGCAAGCGCCTCTTCCTCATCGAAACGAATGGGGCGTGAGCCTTCCAGGACGACGATGTCGCCCAGCTTGATGTCCACCGTCTCCGGGTTGACCGGCTCGCCGGCACGGCCGACCGCAGCGATGATGCGACCCCAGTTGGCGTCGGCGCCAAACACCGCCGACTTCACAAGGCTTGAGCCGACGATCGTCTTGGCGATTGCGCGAGCGGAGTTGTCGGTCACAGCGCCGCGGACCGTCACTTCCACGAGGCGCGTTGCGCCTTCGCCGTCGCGGGCGATCGCTTTCGCCAGCGTCTCGCAGACGTGGCGGAACGCGGCAGCGAACGCATCCCAATCGGCATGCCCGGTCGACAGCTCCCGATTGCCGGCCAGCCCGCTGGCCATCGCCAGCAGCATGTCGTTCGTGCTCGTATCGCCGTCGACCGTGATCATGTTAAACGTCACGTCGGTCGTCCGCCCGAGCAAACTTTGCAGCGCCTGCGGCTCAATGGCGGCGTCGGTCGTGACGAACGCCAACATCGTAGCCATGTTCGGATGAATCATCCCCGAACCTTTAGCGGCCCCGGCGATCGTCACCTCGCGGCCGTCCACGTCAAGCTTCACGCATACCTCTTTCTTCACGAGGTCCGTGGTCAGAATCGCTTGGCAGAACTGCTCGGCCCCCTCGCCGTTCGCCGCCAAAGCCGCCGGCAAACCCACGATGCCGGCGTGAACCCGATCCATCGGCAACAGCTCGCCGATGACGCCGGTGGAGGCTACGGCGACTTCGTCCTCGCCGAGCCCAAACGCTTCCGCCGCCGCGGCGCGCATCACGTACGCGTCGGCTTCGCCCTGCGCGCCCGTGCACGCGTTGGCGTTGCCGCTGTTCACGACGACGGCCCGCAGCCGCCGCCCCCCCGACGCGACGCTCTCACGCGTCACTTTCAAAGGCGCGGCCTGGAATACGTTCGTCGTATAAACGGCCGCGGCCACCGCCGGCACCTCGCAGAGGATCGCGCCGAGATCGTTGCGCGTCGTCTTTTTCAGGCCGCAATGCAGCCCGCCAGCCTGGAACCCTTTGGGCGACGTGATACTCCCCTCCGGCGCTGTACGAAATAAACTAACCACTCCCATGACGAACTCCTTTCAAAAGCCTGTATAAGTTGAATAAACCTATGGATAAACTGGCGTCAGCTTCAAGCCGGTCGTTTCCTCCCAGCCCATCATCAGGTTCAGGTTCTGAATCGCCTGACCCGCAGCCCCCTTGACCAGATTGTCGATCACGGACACGATCGTCAGCCGTCCTGTGCGCTCATCCGCCGCAAAGCCAATGTCGCAATAGTTGGAGCCGAACACTTCTTTGGTCGCCGGCCATTTGCCTTTGTCTCGGATTCGGACGAACGGACGCCCTTCGTAATACTGACGATAAAGCTGAACCAAATCTTCCTCCGTATAAGCACCCTTGAGCTGGGCGTACATGGTGCACATAATCCCCCGCGTCATCGGCACCAAGTGCGTCGTGAACGTCACCGTCACCGGCTCACCGGCGATATGGCCTAAAGTTTGCTCGATCTCGGGGATATGCTGATGTTTGTTCACTTTATACACTTTCATATTTTCATTGATTTCCGCGTAGTGGTTTGTCAAGTTCATGCCCCGGCCCGCACCGGACACGCCAGACTTGGCATCGATGATGATACTCGACGGATCAATCCAGCCTGCGCTCAGCGCCGGGATCAAGCCGAGAAGCGTTGCGGTTGGATAGCAGCCCGGGTTGGAGACCATCTCCTTGCCCTTCACCTCGTCACCATAAATTTCGGCTAGGCCGTACACGGCCTGGGTGAGCCATTCTTCCGCTGGGGCTTCGTGTTTATACCAAGCCTCGTATTCACGGCCGTCTTTGAGCCGAAAATCGCCGGACAAGTCAATCACCTTCAGCCCCGCCCCAAGCAGTTGGGGCACCAGCTTAGCGCTGACCCCGGACGGCGTTGCGGTAAACACCACATCGACCTTCGCCGCAAGCTCCTCCGGATTTAGGCCGTCCAACGGTTGAACGATAATCTCCGACAAATGCGGGAATCCGTCCGTCAATGGCTCTCCGGCGCTGGAGACGGATATGACCGACACGATCTCGGCATGCGGATGTCCCCATAAAAAACGAATCAGCTCCACGCCCCCATACCCCGTGGAACCGACGATGGCTACTTTTACTTTTTCCCCATTCACGACGTTTACCTCGCTTTCTCTCCCGATGGATAAGCCTATGAAATCAACAATATGCATTATTCCGAAGTAAATATGTATCATTATACGGCTGAACTTATATAAATACAATAACTCTCGCAAAAAAATTCCCCTCCCATGTCAGGCTTCCCATCGCCGGCTTTTATTGCAGGGCCCGAATCAAGTATAGTAAGAGGGAGTCCTTATAGACCGCAGATGAAGGAGGAGATGCAACATGACGACCGGTAAAACCATCGCATTCGTATACGCTCATCCCGATGATGAGACATTTGGCTGTTCTTATCTAATCCGGCAAATCGCCGATGAGGGGGGCACCGCCGTCCTGCTGACTGCGACTAGGGGAGACGCCGGTAAAACCGGGCATTTAGGAGAGATGACACGCGAACAGCTGGCTGCCCGAAGAGACAAGGAATTGGACAAAGCTGCAGCGATCCTGGGCATCTCTGTCGTTGAGCAGTTGGGGCTGCCCGACGGTAAGCTGAAAGAGGCAGACCCGGCTATGCTGCAGGAGAAGATCGCCGACTTTCTGCAACGGCATCAGGTCGAGGTGGTGGTCACGTTTCCGGAGGACGGCCTATCCGGACATCCGGATCATATCGTGATCCATCATGCCGTGAATGAGGTCGTGTTTGGCGGCCAAGCGCCTTCTGTACAGAAGTTGTACTATAACCAATTCGGATCGTATTCTTCGGATCATTCCAGCGTATTGCGCGTGGAAGCCGGTAATCGCTGGGAAGCCAAACGCCAAGCACTGGCCGCCCATGAATCGCAAATCTGGAGCGTGGAGCGGGTGTTTGGCCCGTTGGGCCCTGCAATTCCGCCCGGCCACCAGTTCGAGTCGTTTGAGTTGGTCTGGGAACGAGGCGTAAAGTATCCGCAAAAAAACGAGTCCTCGATCTACGACGACTTGCTATAACAAAAAACCGTCCGAGCTTCTTCGGACGGTTTTTTCCATTGTTCGAGAGGTATAGGACTTACTGTGCGGGGACTTTGCATGATTATCCCGTTCGATCAGATCCCTGGGTCGACCGACAAACCCGGCTTGTTTAAACTCCGTGCAGTCTGTCCAGTTCCCCTTATCAAAAGGGATAATGGTGCAAAGGAGCGATAAAGAGCCCCCCTTGGTGAGGCGATGTTACTCGCCCTGCACTCTTTTGAACCCTTCGCCTAACACCTCATGAGCATTTGTAATGATCACAAAAGCGGTCGGATCCAGCGTCTGCACCAGCGTCTTCAGCCGCGTCACTTCGCTTTGCCCGACGACGACCATCAACACGGTCCGCGCATCCCCGGTGTAACCGCCGCGACCGTCCAGCTTGGTGAGTCCTCGGTCCAGGTGGGTCAACACCGCCTGCGAAATCTCCTCCGTCCGCTCCGCAATGATGTAAGCGACCTTCGTATAATTGAAGCCCATCTCAATGGCGTCGATGATTTTGCCTGTGATATACAGGCCAATCAGGGCGTACAGCGCTTTTTCCGGGGATAGCAGAAATCCTGCCAACGCGATCACGATTCCGTCCATCATCACGACGCAGACGGAGAGGCTGAGGCCGCTGTATTTTTGGATAATTTGCGCCAAGGTGGACAACCCGCCGGTGGATCCCCGGCCCCGGAACACGATCCCCAAACCAAGCCCTACGCCGATGCCTCCATATAAGGAAGCCAACAGCGGGTCCGTCGTTGGCACGGGCATATCTCGCGTCAAAAAGACGAAGAAAGGCAACACCACGGTGCCGAGCAAGGAACGGATGGAATAATCACGCCCGAGCAGCAGGTAACCTGCGATAAACAGCGGAATGTTCAAAGCCCACTGGGTGTAGGCCGGCTCGATGCTTAACAGCGATTGAACGATGATCGAGATCCCTGATACCCCACCCGAGGCAATATTGCTGGGCACCAGAAACAGATTGAATGCCAAGGCCGTAATTAACGAGCCAACGATAATCATCACCGTGTCCAGCGTGTGGCGAACCGGTCCGGTGACCGGAATATATTCTTGTAATCGGCGTTTACGAACTTTCGGCGGCATTCCTGCCCCTCCTTACATGTGGGATGCGTTGGGTGCTCCCGCCGATTAGCTCTCCGTCTTAATCTGGCTGCGCAGATAACCGTCGATAAAAGCGTCCAGATCCCCGTCCATCACCGCGCCGACGTTACCCGTCTCCACGGAAGTCCGGTGATCCTTAACCATGCTGTACGGGTGGAAAACGTACGAGCGGATCTGGCTGCCCCAGGCGATATCCGATTGCTCGCCGCGGATCTCGTCCAGCTCGCGCTGTTGCTCCTCGATTTTGCGTTCGTACAGCTTGGAGCGGAGCATCGTCATCGCCCGTTCGCGGTTCTTGATCTGCGAGCGTTCGTTCTGGCACGTCACGACGATCCCCGTCGGAATGTGCGTAATCCGCACCGCCGAGTCGGTCGTGTTGATGTGCTGACCGCCCGCGCCGCTAGCGCGGTACGTGTCGATCTTCAAATCTTCCGTGCGAATGTCGATTTCCACGTCATCGCTAATCTCCGGCACAACGTCGCAGGAGACGAAAGACGTATGCCGGCGTCCGGAAGCGTCGAACGGCGAGATCCGCACCAGGCGGTGCACGCCTTTCTCCGCCTTCAAGTAGCCGTAGGCGTTGTAGCCCTTGATCAACAGCGTAACGCTCTTGATCCCGGCTTCGTCGCCCGGCAGGTAGTCCAGCGTTTCGACTTTGAAGCCGCGTTTCTCCGCCCAGCGGGTGTACATCCGCAGCAGCATTTGGCCCCAGTCTTGGGACTCGGTGCCGCCGGCGCCGGGATGTAGCTCGAGAATCGCGTTCATTTTGTCGTAGGGCTGGTTGAGTAGCAGCTGGAGTTCAAACTCCTCCAGCTTCTTCACAAGCGAGGTGACGGAGCTGCCGATCTCCGCAGCCAGAGATTCGTCGCCTTCCTCGTCGGCGAGCTCGGCCATCATTTCCAGCTCGTCGTATTCGTTCTGTAACGCCGTGTACTGGTCCACGGAGGACTTCACCGCATTCATCTCGGCGATGAGACCTTGGGCTTTATCGTTGTCGTCCCAGAAGTCGGGCGCCGCCATTTTTTCCTCATAGTTGGCGATCATCTCTTGCTTCAGATCTAAGTCAAAGAGACCCCCTAAGGTTGGTTAATTTCTTCGCGATTTCGCGCATGTCCTGTTTCACGTTTGGATCGATCATACGTTGGATCCCCTTTCTTTCTTCGAATTCGCAGCCCAAACGGGCAAAAACGGGCGACCCGGGGATTCCCAGGCCACCCGCTGAATCTTGCTTCAGGCCTTGCAATTTATTTCGTGATCAAAAGATGACATGACTTTTATGCGTTTTGGCCGTGGCAGTGTTTGTACTTCTTCCCGCTGCCGCACGGACAAAGGTCGTTACGTCCGATGGTGTCGCCGCGTTTGACCGGACGTTTCTCAGCCGGTTCGCCGCTTGTGGAGATTTTGTCCTCGTCCACAACCGCTTGACGTTCCTGGTTCGATTCGACCTGTGCCTTCATGATGTAAGTCGCAACCTCTTCCTGGATGCTGGCGATCATCGCGTTAAACATCTCGTAACCTTCAAATTGATATTCGCGCAGCGGATCGGTACCGCCGTAAGCCCGAAGATGAATCCCTTGACGCAGTTGATCCATCGCATCGATATGGTCCATCCACTTGCTGTCTACGGAGCGGAGGGCGATAACTTTCTCGAATTCACGAACCATTTCCGGACCGATGGCTTCTTCACGGGTATCGTATTTAGCCAATACACGCTCAAAAACATACTCGACCATCTCATTAGGTTCTTTGCCCCAAAGATCGTCTTTGGTTACGGAGCCTTCGTCCAGCAGCTTGCTGTTCACGTAATCGGCAACTTCTTGCAGTTCCCAGTTCTCTGGCAGCTCGTCAGCGGTATGCGCTTCAACAACCCGCTCGATAACCGGCTTGATCATATCGAGAATGATCTGCTTGATGTTATCCGATTCCAGCAGCTCACGGCGCTGTTTGTAAATAATCTCGCGCTGTTGGTTCATTACGTCGTCATACTGTAGGACGACTTTACGTACGTCGAAGTTATTGCCTTCGACGCGTTTTTGCGCAGATTCGATCGCGCGGGTGATCATCTTGCTCTCGATCGGTTGGTCCTCCTCGAAGCCAAGGCGGTCCATCATGTTCAGCACGTTATCCGCACCAAACCGCTTCATCAGTTCGTCGCCGAGCGACAGGTAGAATTGCGTGGAACCTGGATCGCCCTGACGACCGGCACGGCCGCGAAGCTGGTTATCGATCCGACGCGATTCATGGCGCTCGGTACCTATGATATGCAGGCCGCCTAAATCGGCCACGCCTTCCCCAAGTAAAATGTCGGTACCGCGGCCCGCCATGTTGGTGGCGATGGTCACGGAGCCCGGTTCCCCGGCGCGGGAGATGATTTCGGCTTCTTCCGCGTGATATTTTGCGTTCAACACTTTATGCTGAACGCCTTTGCGTTTCAGCATTTCCGATACGCGCTCGGAGTTCTCGATGGAGATCGTACCGACGAGCACCGGTTGATTTTTCTTATAACGTTCTACGATTTCTTCTACGACTGCCTTGAACTTACCGTCGACGCTCTTATAGACGACGTCCGCCATATCCTGGCGCTGGTTCGGCCGGTTGGTCGGCACCTGCAACACTTCGAGGCCGTAGATCTTCTTGAATTCCTCTTCTTCCGTCTTCGCGGTACCGGTCATCCCGGCCAGCTTGCGGTACATCCGGAAGTAGTTCTGGAAGGTGATCGTGGCCAGCGTCATGCTTTCGTTCTGAACCTCGATGCCTTCTTTGGCTTCGATGGCCTGGTGCAAACCGTCGCTGTAACGGCGGCCTTGCATGATCCGGCCGGTGAATTCGTCGACGATCAGCACTTCGTCTTCCGTCACGACGTAATCCACGTCGCGGCGCATGATGACGTTCGCTTTGAGCGCCTGCACTACGTGGTGGTTCAACGTAACGTGTTTATGGTCATACAGGTTATCAATGCCGAAGACGCGCTCCGCTTTGGCGACCCCTTTTTCGGTCAGCGAAACGGCCTTGACTTTAATGTCTACGGTGTAATCTTCTTCCGGCGTCAGGGTCTTTACGAACCGGTCAGCTGCATAATACAGCTCGGTCGATTTCTGAGCTTGGCCGGAAATAATGAGCGGCGTCCGCGCTTCATCGATGAGAATGGAGTCCACTTCGTCAATGATACAAAAATATAACGGCCGCTGTACCATCTGTTCTTTGTAAAGCACCATGTTATCACGCAGGTAGTCGAACCCAAATTCGTTGTTCGTCCCGTACGTGATGTCGCAAGCATAAGCTTCTTGCTTCTGCTCATGCTCCATGCCGTTCAGGTTCACTCCAACCGTCATGCCGAGGAAGTTGTAAATCTGCCCCATCTGCTGGCTGTCGCGTTGTGCCAAATAGTCGTTGACGGTAACGACATGAACGCCTTTCCCCAGGAGCGCATTCAAATAAACCGGCAGGGTTCCGACCAGCGTTTTCCCTTCACCGGTTTTCATTTCAGCAATTCTACCTTCATGAAGCGCCATCCCCCCGACCAACTGCACGTCGAAGTGACGCATACCCAGCGTACGCTTGGAAGCTTCCCGTACCGTTGCAAAAGCTTCCGGCAGCAGATCATCCAGCGTTTCGCCCTTCTCGATCCGTTCCCGGAACTCGGCGGTTTTCGCCTGCAACTGCTCGTCCGAAAGTGCCTCAAATTGCGGCTCCAATGTATTAATATAATCTACCGTCTTCATAAGACGTTTGACATCACGTTCGTTCGTGTCGCCAAAAATCTTTTTTACTATTCCCAGCATGATTTACCCCTTTCACGCATAAACAGATGATTTGCCTAAATTGTAACAGTTTGTAAGGCATGCCGCAACACGCCCCGTCACGTCTGCACTGCAGTAAAGCGCCTTTGTATACGAATAAAGAGCCCTATCCGCGGGCGGATAAGGCTCGTTTCCTTTGCGTTAGGATCACAGGAATTACCACCTGGTTCAACCAATCGTCATCAATGTACGATCCGCTGGGAGTTAATCCTGTTCAATCAAACCGTATTTGCCGTCATTCCGTTTGTAGACGACGTTGACTTCCTTGGTGTCGATGTTTGAGAAAACGAAGAAGTTGTGTCCTACCATATTCATTTGCAAAATCGCTTCCTCGACGTCCATCGGCTTCAAGGTAAAGCGTTTCGTACGGACCACTTCCAGCTCATCATCGCTTTCATCCAACGCCACGGAGCCTGCAGTCGCGCCTTCTACAAAAAGGCTGTTCTTGGCGCCTTTCTGACGCAGCTTACGGTTGATTTTCGTTTTGTGCTTGCGGATCTGACGTTCAAGCTTGTCCACAACAGCATCCATGGATGCGTACATGTCGTCGCTGCGGTCCTCCGCGCGAAGCACAACGCCGATCAGAGGAATCGTAACCTCGACCGCGTGCAAACCTCGTACCACACTTAATGTGACAGTACCGTCTGAGGTGGGGGGTGCATCAAAGTACTTGTCAAGCCGGCTGAGCTTCTTGTCTACGTAGTCACGCAAGGCCTCAGTCACTTCAATCTGCTGTCCTCGAATACTAAAATTCATAGGGCACTCCTCCTTTGCTTTGCACCTTCATTATACCATGGCGTAAAGGCAAAGTAAAAAGTGTTAAGGGGTCGTAAAGCACCCCGGCATCAATAAAAAATGCTTGCAGTTCAGCAAATGTCCCGTGCGGTCAGGCTCGGCGGCGTTTACCGGCTCCCCGCCAGCGATTCAACAAAATCGTGAACAAGGCGCCGCACGCCGCCCCGATCGTATCCAATACCACATCCTGCACCATCGCCGTCCGTCCCGGAGTAAAGCTCTGATGCAGCTCGTCCGTGCAGGCGTAGAGGAACGCGATCAGAATCGCGTAGACGTATCGCCGTCCGCCGTTAGTCCGTGAATTCCCGCCCATGGCGTAAACGAGTAGAGCAGCCAGCAGGGCATAGCTGCCAAAATGCGCCGCCTTGCGGATGAAGAACTCGATGAAGCTTGCCCCGCCCACGCTATCCACGCTGATTTCATGCCCGCCGTAGCTAAACCGGATCCCGCCGAACCAGTCGGCGATCGATTGGTCGGAGGTGTTTTTTTCGATATCGGGCACTAGGGACTGCTCCTGATACGATTGAGACGAGAACCCAAACAGGATCGCCATCATCGCGATCGCCGGCAGCCAGCGCAGCCAGGGTTGAAGGTTGTGCAAGGGGGTCACCTCGTTTGTTTATGATATAAATGCATAAGAAAACCCCGGGTTCCCCCGGGGTGTTTGCTAGCGAATCTTCAATTGTTAACCATCGTACCGTTCATATGTAGGTCGGCTGTGCCGGATGATTACAGTTTGATTACGTTAGCGGCTTGTGGACCACGAGCGCCTTCAACGATTTCGAACTCGACGGATTGGCCTTCTTCCAGCGTTTTGAAGCCTTCAGTTTGGATCGCGGAGAAGTGTACGAATACGTCGCCGCCTTCTTCAGTTTCGATGAAACCGTAGCCTTTTTCTGCGTTGAACCATTTTACTTTACCTTGCATGCACTAACATTCCCTTCGTTATCAAATAAGAGTGTGATCCTTGTAACCAAGCCTCACATGTCTGACTATACCACCCGAACTTATCCAGTGTCAATTACCAAGGAAAAGGTTTTACTGTAAGGAATTTGTAAAGTTTTGTCGGATTATAGTCTTTTTCGGGAGTTAGTAAACAGGAGCGGTTACAGATTCTACTACGCCATTACCCTGAGGAGAAGTTGTTGAAACAGTTCACTTGCATTTACAGCTTATTAAAAAGATCTACGATAAAGAGATGAAGCACGACGGTCCGTCCTTCATGGTAATATTTCAATTCACAGCTGAATTTCTTTTCAACTCATCTATTCGCATAATTGAAGGTCCATAATTATAATTAGCCGCATTTTTGTAACAATCACATGCCTTTTCTAAATTGCCCGTAACTTCATAATAAGTACCCAAATTATGATAGGCCAGATAACTCCCTGTACCTATTACACTATCATATTGATCTGTATCCCCTATTTCCAAACAGCGCAAATACGACTGTTCAATTACGGGTATAAGTTCCGAATATTGGGGATTACTCATGATTAAATCAAGAAGAAAAACGGCGGATGCAAAATGAAAATCAGAAAAGTCCCACAAAAATTCTCTTTCGTTTGCTATAAGAGAGATTCCTTCATCGAAGTTACCTGTCTCTATAATTGCATATATAAAATCAACAATTACATTGGGAGCAAACATCTCTGTCCTACTAACCCGCCTATAAGCTTCCACCAAGTACTGGTAAGCCAACTCATGTTCTCCCTGCCCCCTATATTCTTTTGCTATTTGATAATAATAATAGGGGTTCTGTGGATTTTCCCTTAACTCATGTTCTAAAATTGGGATGTTTCTAGCAGATTTGTTTTTCATAAAGTAACCATCATGTTGAACTTCCACAGACAATTTAACTCTGGGAAGTTCAGAAGCGATTTGTTCATGAACCCTGCCTTCGTAATACAACCCCTTGGGAAACAATCTAGAGATAAAACTTTGAGAGTACCCCGTCCCATTTTTATCGTGATATTTATTTACTATCTTCACTCTTCCAATTGCATGACTATTTTCAATAAAATGTCGAATCTCATTACTGTAATCCTTAACAAAATATTCATCGGCATCAAGCATTAAATTCCAGTCCGAGGTGGACTGTCTTATAGCATAGTTCCTTGCTTGGGAAAAATCGTCATTCCATATATAATCATAAACCTTGGCTCCAAAACATGTTGCAATTTCCTTAGTATTGTCAGTTGACCCTGTATCCACCACGATAATTTCATCAACTAAAAAACAAGCACTTTTTAAACACCTTTCCAAGTTACCGGCTTCATTCTTTACAATCATTAAAAGTGATAAGGTTTTCATTGTCTTTCCTCTCAGCAAACTGTAATGGGTTACTCCTTAACTAATATAATTAAAAGTGCCCACAGATCAAATTCGGAACTCTTTATATGATCAATTATACTTTTTAGAAACAGGGGACTGTGCTCAATCACTTTAGAGCATGCTTGAATGATATTTACAGCATCATTAACACTGATTTGCTTATTATGAGTTGCAACACCTTGGATGTGGAATCTTATAATGCTATATAATACAACGAGCAGAATATAATCTTCCTGAACATTGAGATTATCGCGAACCAAGAATAGTCTCTCAAAAACATGATTAACCAAATAATTTTCAAAAATATAAGAATGCTCGTCAATAAATGGCTTGTAGTATTGATCGTACCCTTCAGTAAAGCTTTCTTCAACTTTCTTTACATCCATTGTATCAATGAAAAATGCGGTGTTGGTTTGCTCAGAATATTCATTAAACCTTTCATGCGTACTTTTCCTTGCTTGTAACATTTCTATTAATAGCTTTACTTGAACATGTACTACTCTTGGAAGTTCAGAAAGTTGTGCTTTTGTTAAATCAGAATCTGTCTTACTTCTAAACTCATGAACAACATTAAGAATAGTTGATTCATCTTCAACCATAGACACCGAACTTAGTTTTTCACAAAACATACCCAGCATTATCATTCGTTCTGAAATAGTGTAATTTCTATTTTGTAGTAAGTCGATAATAAAAGTTCGAATATCCCAAAAACAACTATGCCAAGTACTGCCACTTGTCTTCAATGAATTGCGATAGCTGTGTCTGGCATCAAACAATTCTTCCGTTAAATCAAATTCCATCAGGTTCTGATTTAATAAAGCCAATCTTGCAATCTCAGGACAAGATAATTTGGCTGACAACTCTGCTCGATCATCAACAATATTAAAAACACGCGGATAAGAAAGACAGGTTTTAGACAGATAGTCTTCACCAAAATTAAGTTGAATATCGCATAATCCGTTATTTAAAAAACCACATCCTCCTTCACTTGATTGTATGAATGCATAATTATCATCATTTCGTGAATCCTTATTCCTTTGTACAAGCTCATTAACTTTTCCAGACATATTCTTATCTTTGATTTTTTTATAATTTTTATAGGTCCGTTTATCTATATCCACTCTCCACCCAGCACAACAAGTATCTGAACATGCGGCTCCGATGCAAGTGAATTCGTTCATGTATTGGGGTTTTAATACCTCAAATTTTCTCTTCATCCCAAGTCCTTTCTAGGAGTCCATTAAGTCTCTCCCGCTTGAAATCTATACTTTGATACTATCGGTAAATTTTATTAAATTTTTGATAGTTCTGGAGCATCCAGTTTTTTCAATATTTCGTACAAAAATAAGATAAGCAGGGACATCGATGGGTCCCTGCTTAATTCAAAAATTTAATTATAAGTATAGTTTAAGGTATTGCTTCCTGTACCTTCATTGTTAAACACTTGTACCTGTACCGTTTCACCTGCAACACCCGGCGGAATCACCACTTGAATAAAGCTGCTATAAATTCCAGTGACTGTTCCTTTTACGGACCCAAAATATACGGTTGTATTTGATGTAAAGTTTCTACCATAAATATAGTTAGTTCCGCCTCCGGAAGCCTTTCCGCTAGTATAAGTCATACTCGTAAGAACCGGGGCTGGCGCTGGGGCCGGCGCCTCGTAGATCAAATTTGCAGTGGCAGTTTGCCCATTTGTGAAGTTTAATACCACTGGGACTTCACCTACAGTTGTTGGTAGAACTGGGGCGTTAAAGCTAAAGGACCTGTCGTTTGTATAATATGAGATTGGTACACTAATTCCACCAACTGTTATAGTCATCGTTTTATCAAAATATTCTCCGCTTACGTAAACTGTCCCACCTTTGGTGTTCACAACTTTGTTTGGAGTGAACCCTGTAATTTTAGGCTGGACAGGGGCGTAAGTATAACCTTGGGAAAGGGTCGCTTTACCACCATCACGATTGGTCACAACAATATCAACGGCCCCGACAAATGTAGATGCAGGAACAGTTACAGTTGCATTGTTCGGATTTGTGATACTGCTAACCGTACCTTTTACTCCGCCAAACTCAATCGTCATTCCTGATTTGAAATTGCTTCCTTGAATATATGCTGTACCACCACCAAGAACAGTACCCGTATTTGGGGTAATGGACGTAATGGTGATCGGATCAGGAAGCGGAGTATAGTATTTAAATGCCGAAGGCAGACTTGCCGTTTGACCATCGGGCAATACTACGCTAACATCTACAACTCCATCGTTGCTTCCGGCAGGAGAAGTTACCATTAGTGATTTTCCCGAGGTATTCATCCTAACAGTTGCTTCACTTGAACCAAATAACACTTTAGTTCCATTAACCAAATTAGCACCATTAATGTAAACTGTTGTTCCTCCTGCAAGCAGTCCTTCTGTAGGAGTTATGGATGTAATTGAAGGCGGGCTCAGTTTCGGAGGCTCTTCATATGTAAAAGCCTGCGTTAAAACAGCTTCCTGTCCGTCAGGATTCACTAATTTGACATCCACAACCTCTGCAACACTATTCGCTGGAGCCTTCACCTGGATCTGTTGGTCACTATAATAAGTTACGCCGGTAGCTTCGTTTTCCCCAAAAAACACTTTTACTTGAGAGGAAATTAATTTGCCGTTAATATAAACGGTCGTCCCTCCGGTAGTTAGTCCCTTGCTTGGTGTTATTGAAAGAATCTCCAGCTTAGGAACAACTTTCTCCTGATAGGTATAACCATTCGGGACAATGACTTCTGTCCCATCGGGATTCACAAGTTTTACATCTACTGGACCCGAGTTCTCAGCAGGTGGAGCAGTTACTGATAAATATGTTGCTGACAGGTTTATGTTGACCTGAGCTAGCTTATTACCGAAATAAGCCTTGATGCCTTTCATAAAGTAATTCCCCTCAATGATAACGTTATTTCCGCCCTCATAGGGTCCTGTTTGAGGAGATATAGATGTAACAATCGGCTCTGTTTGATATTTGTAATCACCTGTAGCAGTTTGTTTATCCGGATTAGTTACAGTGACAACAACTGTTCCCTGTGGTCCTGCTGGAGCAATGACCTCCAATTTCCCGGAATCCACATATTTCACAGCAGTTGCAGCCTTTGCACCAAAAGTAACGGTTGCGCCGTCAACAAAATTCTCTCCGTTGATAATCACCGTGTTACCACCATTCGGGTGTCCGAAAGCAGGATTCACCGATGTTACCACAGGCGCAGGAAGTTTTACTTGTAAATTAGCGTTAGGAATACTCTTTGTACGGATAGCTCCGGCATAATCTTTATAAGTTATTTGAGCGCCCGCAGCAGCAACGTTAAAGTTCCCTGTTATTGTTTTGTCTACCGGACGAATTTTGTAAGTAAAGATTAAGTTTTTATCTTTAAGTTCTTTAAAACTCCAGGTTAACGTATTTCCATTCACATCCGGTTTAGGTATGTTATTTTCGTAAGAACCCGGGACGATTTCAAATTGTGGCGCTACCGTATCAGTAACAGTTAAATCATATGCACTAGCCACACCAATCTCTTTAACAATCGCCGCGTAAATATCAGAAAGCCCCTGTGAACCAAGAACAAAATGGTGATGGCTTGAGGTGGTTGCCATTTCCTTAAGAAGCAGGTTTGGTTTGCTTGTTTCTGGATCGTCTGTAGAGTTTAATAACGCAATTGTGTAGAAAACAATACCTTGTTCTTTTGCTTCATTTGCTTTTTGAAGTGCATACTGGTAAGGATTGTTGGACGGTTCCGTAGCATCTCCGTCGGTCAGAATTACAATAACCGGTTGAGCTTCGTCCCTGACATTTTGCAATTCCACCATGGCTTTATCAATTGCTGCCCCGGTTCCCGTCCCGCCATTTGCATTGATTTTAGAGATGTAATCTTTTGCTGCAGCTGCGTCAGTCCCTAACGGAAACAGTCCTACGTTAGTCTCTGAACTAAAATCAACGATACCGACGCGATGAACATTTAAGTTCATTAAATCAATAAATCCTTTTGCAGCTTCCCTTGCACTTGCCATTTTATTTTCAGTTGTCATACTGCCGGACTTATCAATTATCAAGATGACGTCATTAGGCTTTACAACATTTACCGGAGGTGTTCCTTGAATATTTAGAGTAACCTCCGCATCTCCCCCAGTTACAATCGAGGTAGGATTTACAGTGCGAGTAACGTTTACATAATCGGCCGTTGCAGCAATTGTTTTTGGGACGTACATCCCCGTGAATATCAATAAAAATGAAAGTATTGCAATGGATATGCTTTTGTTTTTTTTCATAGTCATGCCTCCCTTTTTCTTAAAGTAAGTAATAAAACTAATTATTCCGGTCGATATAGGCCCCTTGATTAAATAAGTTTTTCGCTCCGTATAGTTCCCTTACTTTTCTGGCTGTTCCGATTTTATTAATTTCTGCAGACGCTTGCTCTTTTTGAAGTTGAAATTTCCCCAAAAGTTCCATTTCCATATCATAGCATTTGCGGAAAACCGACTCTATATCTTCAGGCCATCGAGTAATTTGTTGAGATTCCTTATACGAATTAATATGATCCAAAATTTCAGAACGACTTAACTGAAGTTTTTCCAGTCGTTCAATATATCTTTCGTCTTCTGTTGATAATGCAAGCAATTCCTCAGTCTGTTGACGAAGTTGAGTTACCAGAGCTCTTATACTCATGCTTTCACCATTTTAAGCGCTTCATTCCACGTATCTCTTAATTCAGTGACCAATTGTATACTTTCCAACAATGGCTCCTGCTGAGACTTAATATTTGCATTAATAATGAGTTCCTTGATGTAGACATAGAGACTAGATAAAGAGCGAGAGATTTCATATTTCATATCCAACGTGATCAAAAGCTCATCGATGATATTTGTAGCTTTCATTAAATTGTTGTTCTTTTGCTCGTGGTCTCCCGCTTCCATATTTTTTAACGCCAACTTCAAAAATTTCACACATCCGCTGTACAACATGAGCGTAAGTTCACCCGGAGTGGCTGTAGTGACTTGAGTATTAAAATAGGTGTTTAGTGCCTGGTTCATAAGTTAATTACCTCTTCTCATCAATAATAACCCCACTCGCCAATTGCTGCAGTTTTTCCACAAGTTCAATAATCTTCTCCGGCGGAATTTCTCTGATTACCAAGTTAGTATCCTTATTTATAACTTTAACAATCAGATCTCCCGTGCTCTCATGAACTTTATACTCAAATTTTTGAGGAGCCCCTTCAAGCACTTTGTTAACTTTGTTTATAGCATCCAAAACGGCACGCTCAGAAACAGATAAAACACTATACTTCTGCTTTTGAGATAATTCCAAATACTCGCCACCAACCACCGTATATGAAGGTTCCTCGCTGCTCTGCTTAATGCTTGATGACGATAGTAACGGACTATTTAAGACATCCATATTACTACCCTCCATCATTATTTAAATTGTTGTGACAGCCACGACAACTGGCTATTACTATTTTGAAGTGCCTTTTCCATTGCGGAAAATCTTTTGTAGTATTGGTCTTCCTTTTTGGTTAAACGATCATCCCATTCCAAAATATCCAACTGTAAATCTGAATATTGTTTCCCCAACTCAGTTGATGAGTCAAGCAACGCAGCGCCTGATCTTCCAGCTTTTTTGGTTAAATCAGATATTGTGGTATTAATCGAGTCATAAAGCCGATGTGCTATACCCTTGGAAGATTCGTCCTCTGAGTAATTCGTAAATAATCCAATCACAGCATCAGGATCTTCTTCTATTGCTTTTCTCAATTTTTCTTCATCAATAACAATTTTTCCTGTGTCTTTTGGATTATAACCGCCTTTAACAAACTTACTGCTTGATAAACCAATCTCATATAATGAGTTATACTCTCCAGCCACTCCATCAACAGATGCTGTTAATATTCCGCGAAGATTCGAAGCTGCTCCGCTAAGAATAGAATCACCATGTAAAAGCCCCGTCTTCACTTTTTCTTCCCATAACTTAATTTCATTTTCACTTAGTTCATTTTTTTCTTCAGCAAGTAGGGGATCATAACCTTTGACTTTTTTATCCGTGAGTTTGGTATTCACAAGCTCGACAACTTCATTGAATTGCTTAACAAAATCTTTGATTTTGTTAACAATCCCGTCAACATCTCGATCAGCCTTAACTGTAACTGGAGATGAAGTCTTATCAAGTAAGGTGTAAGTAAGGCCATCAATTGTAAACGTGTTTGAATCTCGAGAAGAGGAGACACCGTCAATCTTTACGACCGCATCCGTGCCGGTTTTTACTTCCAAGTCAACCCCAATTGCATCCAGGAAATTCCCCGTCCCATTCTCCAATTTTACCTGAGAAGCAACACCTGTGGTTTTTGATGTAAATGTAAAACGATCAGAAACCCCGTCGTAAGACATATTAACTCCTGCCCCTGATTGGTTCACTTTACTCATTATTTCTTGGATACTATTACTTTCTGAAAATGTAATATCAACGCCATTTATTTTGAAGCTACCTACCCCTGATGATAATGTAAGCGGGGTATTGAATTTGTTCGCGATATCCTTAAGCGGGGTCGTTAAATCAATTTTAGATGATTGCTTGCCGCTATAACCGATAGCAGCAAGTCCCCCGTTCCCCTCTGTTACTGTGATTACGGGCAGTGACCCGGCAGTTCCGACAGCATCCAGTTGTAAAGCGCCGCCATTCAGGGATGCTGAAATTCGGTTAGGACCAAAAACTTGATCCATCTTACTTTGAAGTTGAGTCATTAATTGAGTTTGATCATAGGTTCCTGCATCTAAAGTAATATTTCGGGTTACGCCGTTTAGGGAAATATTTAGTGTATCATTTACTCCGGCGGTAATACTGGTGGATGCTGGCAGCGGATCTCCAGCCAACCCCATTTTCGATACGCTGGCTAGGCTAGACTTGACAGCATTTGAAGCCAAACTTTCAACTTCAATTGTATGAGAAATGCTTTGTGTTGCACTTCCTGTCACCGTAACCTTCGAGCTATCTGTCGATGCGAATTTTGACCCGGCCAAATTGCTAGTCAAACGAAAACTTTGCATACTGTCTCGAAAGGAACTGAGTTTCAAGTTAACCTCCCGATATTCATTCATCTTAAAATCCAGCAGATCACGTTTTTTCACGACTTTATTATAAGGGATTTTTTCGGCGTTCATAAGTTGTTTGATAATAGAATCAATGTCCAAACCAGAAGCCATCCCAGTAATCCTCATCGGCATCTTTATTACCTCCTTTTAACTCTCCTATGTATAAATATCGTAAAAAAAGTCAATGTTTTTATAGTGTTATAAAAAAAACCCGCTGTATGCAGCGGGTTTTTTTTAAGATGATGAAGAGTCTTAACGAAGCAATTGCAGAACACCTTGTGGAGCTTGGTTAGCTTGTGCCAGCATAGCAGTAGAAGCTTGCTGCAAAATGTTGAATTTCGTGTATTTCATCATTTCTGCTGCCATGTCAGTATCACGTACACGAGATTCAGCGGCTTGAAGGTTTTCAGCAGTCGTGGAAGTATTGTTGTAAATATGCTCCAATTGGTTTTGATAAGCACCCAGAGTTGCGCGAGCAGTATTTACAGTGTCAATAGCCGTGTCAACTTTAGCAAGTTCAGCTTGAGCATTTGCAGCAGTATCAACTCCACCCAATGCAAGAGTACCAGCATCAACTTTAATTGCAGTCAAATCGATTGTTACTTTATCGCCGCTATTTGCGCCATATTGAATATCAGTGTTCGCAGAGCCAGTACCATCCAATAATTTTTGGCCATTGAAGGTAGTCTTGGTCGCAATATCAGTAATAGCAGCTTTCAATTGTTGATACTCTTTGTTCATTGCAGTATAGTCGTTGGTAGTATAAGTGGAGTTACTTGCTTGTGTTGCCAATTCCTTCATGCGACCCAGCATGTCGGAAATTTCCGTCATTGCGCCTTCAGCCGTTTGAACCATGGAGATACCGTCTTGAACGTTACGCATACCTTGGTTCAAAGATTTGATTTGAGCACGCATTTTTTCGGAGATTGCAAGACCAGCAGCATCGTCTGCAGCACGGTTGATACGGTAACCGGAAGACAATTTCTCACTGGATTTGCCTTGTTGGGTGTTGTTGAACACCAGGTTACGATGAGAGTTCATCGCGTTAAGATTGTGGTTGATAATCATTGCATTGTTCCTCCTTGAATATTAAAATTTCACATCCTTGTGAAGTAGGCATTTTGCCTTACAATCTATATATCGGCGCATTTAATAGAATGTTAATAGCATGATAATTATTTTTTTATTTTTTTTAATAATACTGGATCATGCAACGTTGATATTGCTTCACGGTTGCTAACTTCAACTTCATCCACCAATTCTTTCCTCAGTATCTCAACATTTGCCGGTGCTCGAATCCCAATTTTTACGTTTTCACCTTCAATGGATGAGATGATAATTTCTATATCCTTATTAATCAAAATCGATTCTCCGCGTCTTCTAGAAAGTACTAACATTTACCAACCTCCCCTTCCTGTTCGGGGTTACTTATCAGTAAACTGTTAGCTCGATATTTGGCATCCTGCACTACATGCTGCAACCCTTTTTTCTGTTTATCATGAATAATTAATGGGGCAGCAAGATTAATGGTCGAAGTTTCTAATGTTTCCCTGATCGTGACTATGCATAGAACAAGGACATCCTCTGGTTTCTCGATATTCAATTTGTTCTTTAGGGGCTCATCAATAGTTAGAGAATACTCAGTATACCAATCAAACGGTGATGTGGCAACAAAAGAAATATCCTCGTTTTCCGTACTTTTTAAATTTACAAATAAAGTATCGCTAATGATCTCTAATATAAATTCATTCAATTCTTCAAACCCAAGAATACTCCCCTGAAAATTCAACTTCATACCGTCAAGATCCTTTAGCACACAATCGCCTCCTATAAGAAAAAAACTACAGCTTTAAAGCCATAGTTCTCTCATGCATAAATATTATAATCGCTTACCCACATGCTTAAACTATTCTTATGCTTCAAATAAACCTCGACATTTCCCGATTTATAAGATGCCTGGACTTTTTGAGGGGTGTACTGAACATCCACCGAATGCGGAGCCCACTCGATATTCGTCTTAGAAGGTCTGTAATGGATATCCACATTGGCAACAGATGCTGTTCCAAGATAATTCACATTGGATTTCTCTTGAATTCGATTCACCATCATGTCAGCAATTGTGCTCTTCTTAAACTGAGCAAGTTGATTGCCTTCCTCAACAATACGAGATACATTTAACAAAAATGCCTGATGCATTTGACTAGATATATGGTGTAGCCATTCCAAATGATTTCCTTTACCCAGAGCCATCCACGCTCTTGAACTGTCAACTTCTAAATCTCCTGGATTTGTACTTACTTGCATTGAAGACGGGGTACTTTGTACCTCAAGTTGTCCTGGTGGGGACTCCATTTCCAATTTAGCTTGCTTTGTTTCAATACCAATTGAAGCATAAGTTTGTCGAATCGAAAGACGAAGTAAATTCATTCCAAGCACCTTCTACCTATAGATTTTAACGCAGATAATCTAGAAGGCTCATTTGCATGATTTTCGCACTCGTTGCCAGGGATGCTTGATAAACACTTTCATCTTCTTTCAATTTCATTATAGTTTCTGCATAATCCGCATCTTCGGTCTTTGATTGCATTGAAGTCAGATTTAATTCGAGATCACTTAATCTGTTGCTAATCAATTCTACCCGATTGGTTTTAGCACCAATTTGGGATCGAGCTTCGTTAATCTTAGTCAATCTACTACTTAGTGCGTCAATCTCTGTCCGAGCTGTATTCTGATCTCCAAGACTCAAAGCATTCTGTATTCTGGTCAAGACGCCAAATAAATTATCCGGATCAGTTGATTTTCCAAACACATCTTGTCCGGAAATATTAACCGATAGTGTTGCGTTTTCGGTGAATTTGTAAGAGATCCCCATTGTGTCTGTATCTTGTGTTGGGGCAAGAAGAGGATCATATGGAGCTCGGTCCGTTAATTGTCCGTTGAAAATATACTTATCGTTATATTTGCTATTCCCCAGAGATACTACCTGGTCATAAATTTGTTTTATTTCAACATTAACCGCATCGATTGCTTCTTTCGGATTTGTTCCATTCACACCTTGCACCAATAATTCATAAGCACGTTGCGAGGCATCATTAACTTGATTTAATACGGTATCCGAATAATCCAACCAGGAAGTGGCAGCATCCGCATTCTTTTGATATTGATCATTGATAGAAAGCTCACTTCGATATCGAAGTGAATATGTTATTCCAACAGGATCATCTGACGGTTTGTTTAGTTTCCTACCGGTTGATAACACATTCTGGTTACTATCCATTCTCACTAAATTAGAGTTAACATTCCTCATCATCTGCAAATTCATCATTCCAGGAGTCACACGTAAAGCCATTTTTCAATCCTCCCTTTATCTACCTACAATCCCCATGCTATTAATAACCTTATCTAGGTTTTGGTCCATGGTTGTCATGAAACGAGAAGCTGCACCATATGCATGCTGAAGCTTAATGAGATTGGACATTTCTTCATCCAAAGAAACACCACTAACGGACATACGTCTAGAATCCACCTGATCGACGAGCAACTGATTATTCTCCTGTTGTCTTAATGCTTCGCGGCTTTGTACACCTAGCTGTCCCATCATCGCACGGTAATAATCATCAACGGTCCCTTGAGTGATACCATTATTACTTGCAATAGGCTGAAAAGTAAATGGGACATCCTTAAGTTGGGACATTAAAAGCGCCAAAGTATTATTCCCTTTAACTACTGTATCTCCGGATGCTCCAATTTCCACACGCAAAGAAGATGCTATTTTATTAGGATCCTGTTCAATTGCAGTATTCACACTGAATGATGCAGCAGTAATCGGCCCGCCGTCACTCGAACTAAAGAATTCTCCAGCAGTTTGAGCGGGAGTCGTAAATAAATACCCCAATTCATGGAGGCCATTTATCCCTTGTACTGTTACAGTAGTATCTACGGTAAGTGTCCTATTCGCACCTGAATAAGTAACTCCGTTTAAGGCAGTACCTTCCGGCAATACAGAACCTGCCGGAATGGTTATAGTAACATCGCCATTAGCTATCGTATTAGCCATTTCGTTCAGTTGATCTAGGTAATCCCTTACCAGGCTATCTCTGGATTTGACAATACCGAACATGGTCCCACTGTTTAATGTATTGCCGGCATATGCTGCCTCTAGCGCTGTACCTGAGGTGGCAACAAAATTGCTTCCATTTACTAGTTCAATTCCGCCAAAAGTTACTCGGTAACCATTTTCCTCTTCATTAACGGTAACATTGCCCATTTTAGACAACTCATCAAGTAATAAATCTCTTTGATCACGCAAGTCATTGGCATTGTCTTTCATACCTTCGATTCGCATTATCTCATAATTGAGCTGTGCGACTTGACTTGTGAGTGTATTGATATGCTCTGCATTTACGTTCAAACTTCGAGTTAAATCTGCTTGCATGTCTGTCAATTTCTTGCTTATTTCGTTAAAAGCATCCGCTAATGCCAATGCATTTTCCCGAACAATTTTTCTGGAGGTTACATTTTCCGGATCCTTACTAAATTCAGACCATGATTTCCAGAAGTTATCGATTACAGTCGTTAGCCCTGAATCAGAAGGTTCATTAAAAACCGTCTCTAATTTAGCCAGCGTCTCGGCTTGAATCTCCCAATCCCCCAATGATCGATTGGCATTCCAATATTGTTCATCTAAGAACTTATCCCGGACCCGTTTGATATAGCTGACTTCCACACCCGTACCTAATTGTCCAGGGGCAACCGACTTAAACAACCCCGGCATTTCTAAAGGGCGCGAAGCAACCATACCGACAACTTGACGAGAATATCCTGGAGTACTGGCGTTAGCAACGTTGTGGCCAGCAGTGTTCATCCCTGCCATTTGCGTAAACAAGCTACGTTTAGCAGTTTCTATTCCATGGAAAGTAGATGGCATGTTTTCCCTCCTCCACTAAAGTATGGCGTTTTAAGTTCTACGCCTTCGCGTCGAAAAAATTGTTCTTATTCGGCTTCACGGGCACATTCGTTGGGTTCTGATATATTAAGTCGTCATCCACTCCGACGAACAGGTTTAATGAAAAATCAATAAAGTTTAGAGATTGTTCAAGCAATTGTTTGGTGATTTGATTTTGTTGTTTTAGTTCGGAAGCATTGTTCAATAGTTGATTACGTACTTCCAACAATTCAATCTTTTCGTCTTGATCAAAAACTAGGCGGGCAAGCTCAGAAACCGTCAGATCCAATTGGGATTTTATTCCTTTCCCTTTCAAGTATGCACTCATAGCTTCAACCCTTTGTTCTTCCGTCTCGTTCATTTGATTTAGTAAGCGGGTTTCCTCCGTCATGCATTTTATTAATTCGGAGGTGTTGTTATTAATAATTGCACGGTGTTTTTCCCCACCTACCAAGAGCATCTGCAAGTGCAACTCATTTGCTTTTTTTAGGGCAGAAATAATTTGTTGAATGCTCACCGTTATTCTCCTGACTTAAGATAGGAATTAAAATACGGCAATAGTTTGCCAGCAATCTTCTCGTTTTCTACATGATAATTGCCTGTAGACACCTCTTGTTTTAATTTTTCTAGCCGTTCTACCCGCGCAGGATCATTCACATGATTTTGTGCATTTAGCATTTCTTTTGCTTCCGTAGAAATTGAAATTTGATCTTGAGACTGTTTCTTTTTATTCACATGAAGATCTCGCGGTTCCAGATTACGATAATAAGGGTTTATCCCAACAATGCGTCCTGTATCATTCACCTTCATCATGATTCACCTTCCTTTTCAATAAAACCTTCATTAATTGATCATCAAAAAAGCCGATAATCTTTACTAAGTTTATCGGCGTGGGTTTAGGCTTTTTTAATAGCGAACCATTGGAGTATAAAGAATATTATGCCAAAGAATCAGTGATTTAGTCATTTGGGACTACGGAATTTGTCGACGGCGCTATAAGCACCGCTACCGGTTCTATCGTCGGGACCCGACTTCTTCCCGGATTCATCCTTGGCAGCGGCCGCAAGATCACGGGTTAAGCGGTTACGGCAGGAATCGCACATATTCCCGTCCCGAATCAGCACGCCGCACACCTCGCAGGGGTACATCATATTCGGGTTGTTGGCAACCGAAATACGCCCCTCCTTGATGAACTTGGTGATTTGTCGGATGGAAACTCCCGTACCGTCGGAGACGTCTTGAATCGTAGCCAGCTTCTCCTCACGCAAAAACTTCAAGCACTTCTCGTACTCATCTTCGATTTCTTTTATGCAAGAAGGACAAATGTCTCTGAAATTGTTGGCAAACAATCTTCCGCAACGTGGACAATTCGCAAGATTCAACCCCATGCTCTTACGTCCTTTCTCTAAATCATCATTTGATGCTAGATTACCTTATTTGAGGGGGATTCGTCTATATCTTTGTCAACAGAATTGCAGAAATTTGTAAGAAATTAGGTTAAGACCGGGCCCAAGTCAAACAATAAATTTCGGCGCGTCGCCCGATTCGCTCGCAGATCTCATGCAGTACCCGGGAGCAGGCCTCCAGCGTACTCCCTGTCGTATATACGTCATCTACCAGCAACAGACGTACCGGTTCGGGTGAAGAATCGGGCAAAATTCGGGCAAAAGGATCCGGCTTCACAGCTTGAGGAAGCCAGGTTACCGACCAAGCGGAGGGGTTACTCCGATTCCGTTTCTCGGCATCTACTGCAGCTAACAGTTTGTCCGCTGCCCGGGCTGTCGGCTGGAACACATCATGCAGATCGTGCAGGCGTTCCCAGCGGGTTTTGAAGCTTTGTTTTTCGGTATTCCGGGAACGTTCCAGCAGGTTCAGCAGGGGAATTTGTCCTGCGGACGCAGCCCCATAGGCCAACCGGGCGGCTTGATTAAACCCCCGTTCCTGCATACGATCGTTGCTGACCGGGACGGCGGTTACGGCATGGAAACGAAAGGGAGTTCCGTTGTTGCCATTCCCGTTGCCACTATAGCCGGCTTCATCTAGTTCTTTGATCATCCGCCGGTAAGCCATTCCTGTCATTCGTGCCAGGACAGCACCGTACGCCTCATTGCCGCGGTATTTGTATTGCGCAAGCCACTCGCGCATGGCCGGACTGTAGGCGACAGCGCTCCGATTCATCACAAAACTGCGGGGAGCTTGACCCGAACGGGTACAGTCCGGGCAGCCCACTTGTCGGCCGCAGATCCGGCAGCGAGGGCTTTTGATCCACGGAATCGAGATATAGCAGGACAAGCAAATTTCCGGGTAGCCCCGCACGCGGTCGGAAATCGTCTTGCCACAGGCCAAACAGGGAATTGCGGGTGGCGCCAGCAATTGATGTAGCGGGGATAATAAGCGGGTCCAGGTAAAGCCTTTCCCCTCATAGAAGCTGTAAATACTCGAGGACAAGGAATTTGATAAGAAATCATCCGCAGAATGGACGCCATTCGCCGTTTGTCCCCTTTTTTTTGCTGAAACAGACCTCCCGCCCTGTAGCGCTCGATTCGGGATGTACCTATTCTCGGCAAACGCATCACCATCCACTTGACCCGGGAAAAACCTGCCGCCGGACAGTACATAGGGACTTTGCTGGGGAATCCGGGAAACCTTTGCCCGATCCCAATTACGGCCTCTCGTCCGTGGCCCGCGATTCGCAACACTCAGGGATGACTTCATCATATTATTGACCCTCCTTTACCTTTAAAAACCCGTTTTTATAAGCAGCGGCGTTCATCATCCGAATTTGCCGAATGGCGCCTCGCTGCGATTTGGTCCAAGCCGGGGCAGCAAATACGACTTTCCCATTCGGATCATCCTTGGAACGACCGGCCCTTCCGGCCATTTGCACCAAAGAAGCTTCATCGAATAGGTCGCTGTCCGCGTCTACTATGTATACATCGCTTTTGGGCACGGTCACGCCGCGCTCCAGAATCGTCGTAGTAATCAGCATTCGAATCCTTCCTTCTCGGAAAGCCAACACTTTCTCGTTCCGGTCCGGATCCGTGGAGGATGTTCCCTCAATACGGATACCGGGAAAATAGGAACGCAGGAGCTGGGAGAAACCCGGAATCTGGCGGATCCGTGTCACAAAGATAAAAATCTGTGCCCCGCGCTGTACCGAATGCCGGAGAGGGCGCAACAGTGCGGGGGGTAGAGAATGACGCCGCAGGCAAAGCTCGATGTTAGCCGCTATGATCCGTTCCGGGACCGGCAGCGGACTGCCGTGATACCGCGCCGGAACTTTGGCGTGCGGCAGACGACCGGTTCGGATCTCCTTTTGCAAACGTACGGGAGGCGTTGCGGAGAGAAAAATAAAACGGCCTTTCGGTTTGCAGGCGGCCTCTGCTGCGAAGCCAAGCATCGGATCATTATGGTACGGAAACGCATCCAGCTCATCGATCACAACCAGATCAAACGCATGATAGAACCGCAACAACTGATGGGTTGTGGCTAGGATCAACCGGGCATCCTCCCAGCGCTGCGGGCTCCCGCCATACAGGACGACCAGGGGCTCATCGGGAAAAGCCTTCGCCACCCGCGGCGCCAGCTCCAACACAACGTCGCGCCGTGGCGTGGCGACCAAGACCCGCCCCCCTCGGTCCAGTGCATAGCGCAACAGGGGAAAGATCATCTCGGTTTTGCCGGCGCCGGTGACGGCCCAGAGTAGGAAGCGAGGCGGGTGGGAAACCATAGGGTGCGAGCGTCGCAGAACTGGGACAATGGCGGGTCTATTGCGGGCCCCGCCAGGTAAAGGAGCTTCCTGCGCTTGCGCCAGGAAGCTCAGCGCCTGCCCCGCCGCGCTGCGCTGGGCAGGGCTCAGCCCCCACCGGTCCAGCAGGGACCCGGTGGGGGCCAGGCCCGCGGCCGTGCCGCCTCCCGCCCCCACCTCCCAGCCCCCCTCACCGCACACGCCCTCCACCGTCCGCCGGGGCAAGTAGGGTTGTCCCCCGGATTCGGTGGGACTGCCCCTCGGCAAGGTGTCGTTAAACCGGGCAGGCAGCGGCCGGTTCATGGGTAGCCGGAGTGAGAAGAAGCTGTCCTCCTCATTGACT
>NZ_WNZY01000024.1 GCF_009725205.1 Paenibacillus timonensis
ATTACCCGAACAAAATGTTGAAATCTAGTGCTGTGTACCTAGTAACGCGTTTTGTTTTTTTTTTTTTTCCAAGAAAAAGCCGCCATACGAGTTCCCTCTCCTTCTGGGGGGCTCGGAGTTTTTTAAAAGAGCCGCCTCCGGCCTCCCCCGCACCTTCGCCTTCGCCAAGCGGCCACGGCGCGCGCTCCGCCGGCAGCTGCTTCGCGATGCCACCGGCCCCATGCTCGGCCAGCGCCGCCGCCAGGCGTGGCCGTTCCGCCAACCGCCGCAGCAGCGCCTGCTTCTCCCGCTCCGCCGATGGAGCCACCGGGATCAACACAACATGATCCGGTTCCAGCTCCACCCGCAGCCCATTCGCTTCATAGCGGACCCGCGGCTCTCCGGGTTCCAGCGCAACCGTCTTGGGCCTGGTCATGCGTATTCCTCCTCGTAGCAAGATATTTGTCTTCCTATGCGTGAACTCTTATTTTCAGCCGAACGCTCCTTCCGGAAACAGCCCGCCTTCCTGCAACACGATCAAGCTCCGCAGCTCCTCATCGCTCATTTCCGTCAGCCATTGCTCGCCAGAGCCAACCACCTGCTCGGACAGCGACTTTTTCCGCTCGATTAATTCGTCGATCCGCTCCTCCAGCGTTCCTTGGCAAATCAGCTTATGCACCTCAACGTTCTTCTGCTGTCCGATCCGGAACACCCGGTCCGTCGCCTGGTTCTCCACGGCCGGGTTCCACCACCGGTCATAGTGGACGACGTGGTTAGCCCGAGTCAGGTTGAGACCGACCCCACCCGCCTTCAGCGATAACACGAAGATCGGTGAGCCCTCGCCGTCCTGAAATGCCCGCACCATGGTATCTCGGTCCGCCTTCGGCACTCCGCCGTGAAGAAAAAACGGCCGGACGCCGTACCGCTCTGCGAGCCGCTCCTTCAGCAGCTCGCCCATCCGCACGTATTGGGTGAAAATCAACGCGGCTTCCCCACTGTCCATAATCAGATCAAGTAATTCGCCGAGCCGCTCCATCTTGCCCGAGCGCCCGAAGGCGACCGACTCCGATGTCCGGACTCCTTGAACCAGCTCGGGATGATCGCAGATTTGCTTCAGCCGCGTCAAGGAAGATAGCACCAAACCCTTGCGGGCAATGCCGTTATGGTTGCCGATCCGACCGAGCAACTCCGCCGTCACCGTTTGGTACAAGCGGGCTTGTTCGACGGTTAGCGAGCAGTAGGATTTCAGCTCGATTTTCTCCGGCAGGTCCTTGCGGATGTCCGGGTCGCTCTTGAGACGGCGCAGCAAGAACGGCGCAACTAGCTTCCGCAGCTTCTGCAGCTCAGCCGTTTGCTGCTCTCCCCCGGCTCCGGTATAACGTGTCCGAAACGAAGCGTGCGTGCCCAGGTACCCGGGATTAAGAAACTGAAAGATCGACCATAGCTCACTCAGCCGGTTTTCGACAGGGGTGCCCGTCATGGCGATCCGATGCGGCGCACTGAGCTTCATCACGCTTTGCGCCTGCTTGGTGCCATAATTTTTGATATATTGGGCTTCGTCCAGCACGACCGTCGTCCAATCCGCCGACCGGAGTTCCTTGGCATCTCGACCAGCCAACTGATACGTTGTCAGGATGACGTCGCATGTCTGGTACTCCTGCAGGAAGCGCTCGTCGCGGTAGCGGTCGCTCCCATGATGCACGTACAGGCGCAGCCCCGGAGCAAAACGGGTGAACTCGCGCTGCCAGTTGCCCAGCAGAGAGGTTGGGCAAATGATCAGGCTTTTTCCCCTCGTCTGCGAGGCGTCATCCAACAGCACGGAGATGACCTGGACCGTTTTTCCCAAGCCCATATCGTCGGCCAGCAAGGCGCCGAACCCGAGCTCGCGCATTGTGGTCAGCCACTGGTATCCCCGCTCTTGATAGGGCCGCAGCGTCCCGTTCAACCCGGGGGGCACAGGCCGCGGCCGAGGTTGACGGACCGCAGCACCGGTCATCAACAGGGATAACATCCCGGTGGTTTCGATCCCGGCGATATCTACGCCTTCCAGTTGGATATCCTCCTCACCGGAAGCCAAATGCATCAATTCCCGGAAGGTTAGGGTTCCATTCTCATGGCGCTTCATAAACTTGAGCACCTGACGAATTTCCTTCACATCTACTTCAATCCATTCGCCGCGAAAAAAAACGAGTGGCAGCTTCGCCGACGCCAACTCGGCCAGTTCTTCCCGGGTCAGTTCGCGGTCGCCAAGCAGCGCCTCCGCTTCAAAAGCGACCAGTTGGTCCACGCCCAGCTTCGACATTCCCGCCGTCCCGCTATCCGGCAATCCACCCGCAAAACCCTGGGTTTTGATACGAATGCTGGCGGGACGACGCCCCTCTCGGGTCCAGCGGCTTGGCATTTGCACGGTTACTCCGTGCTTTCGCAGCGCCGGTACCGACTTGCTTAAGAACGCAAACACTTCTTCCGGTTCCAGGATGAGTTCCTGCGGACGCGGGGCCTCCAGGGCAGCGGCGACTTCCCGGGATACGTCAGCCCCCTTGTTCAACCGCAGCAGGAAATTCTCCTGCACATTCCGGTACAGGAGACCGTGAATTTCCATGTCCGGCTCGGGGTAACTCCAGATAAGTCCAGCCGGCAGCAGCACGCGGGTGTCCTCGGCTCCTTCAGCCCAAAGGCTAAGCCGCCAGGTCGAAGTCGCTGCCGCAGCTCGATCCTCCTCCGTCGCTTCGCCGCCCCCTTGGTAAGGCTCCACGCGAAGGCATAAGCGCAAGCTTCCGGTCGCCAGACCGTCGGCCTCGGGTTCCTCGGCCCGGGGACGTCCGCCTCCGGCAGCGGCAACGTCTGCACTCAGCTGCTCTAGCTCCGCCGCACTCCCTTGAATATCTGCGGGTTGCCCACCGGTTAGCAGGCCGTTCCACCACAGCTCGGATAGTGGCGAGGAACCCCGGTGATAGTCCGCCCGGCTGGGATTCAGCTTCCGCCCTAAATCCTGAACCGCCCCGCGCGTTTCGTGATCGATCATTGCGGTTAAAAACGAGTGCAGCACCGCCATCTGCCGGTCCTCCAGCGATCCCTCGTCTTCGGAGGATGCCCCGGCCCCCGTTTGAACCGCGGCTAAGCAAATCGGCGGCATCGCACCGGCAAGTCGCTGAAACCGGGCCGCATCCTCCGGCTCTGTCAGCGATGGCCCCCAGGCTGCCCGCATTTGCCCCTGCGCCCCGCGCCGCCGTCCGGTGGCAGCCACCGGGCGTATGTTCGGCGCGATCCGGCCGCGCAGCAGCAGTTCCAAGGCAAACCGGGCTGCTTTGCTCCAATAGCCCATTTCTGCTCCCGGTTTGATCCCTTGCTCCTCCCAGACCGATTCGTCCCATTGCAGCAGCAGGCGCCACGCCTCGGGTACGGGCAAAGCCAATCCCTCCAGCGATCGTCCGACTAAACTCCGCCGTTCTCCGCTCTTATAGGACCTCCGCACGGAAGAGACCGGATACCTAACCTCCGCGAGTCGCAGCACGGCATGCTGAAAAGGGCGGACTCCCGGCTCCAGCTCCTTGCGCCGGAGCACTGCGGTCCAAGCATCCACCTTCGACTCCGATACTTCTCCGGAGAAGCAAAACAATATGTCGCCCAACCATATTCCGTAAAGACGTTGATTCATGATGATCTCCCGTCGGTTATCCTGATTCCTACCAAAATTCATTACTAACATCTTATACGAAAAACGCCGCTTATAAAACCGTCTTCCCTCCCGCCTTCTCTACTTCGCCAGAAGCGCCCTGATCTTTAGAAGAACCAACCGTGAGGTACGATCCATCGCACAACTTTAGTGCCGGCCTATTGTATTCGGTTTTTCGTATCTAATACCGTGCTATTGTCAAAAAATTTCGCAATGTATTCAAAATTTCATACAGATTGTCGGCTAATGTCCCCTGAATGGGCAAATAAGTATGAAATTTCATATACATTCCGTTGAAATCTCCAAATTTGCCCCAATGTGTTCGGTTTTTCGCATACATTAGCGCCTTACGTCCCTTACGCCCTTTCGGCTATCGTCTTCCTTACCGACTTTCGCCCTTTCCGCCTCATCGCCTTCCCCACCGCCATACATCTTTTCCGCCTCATTGCCTTCCCTATCGCCTTACACCTTTTCCACCTCATCGCCATTCGCCATATTGCCTTATCGCCTCATTCTTCGGGACCCTCCGACATTCAGGCAACTAGCGGTAATTCTTCTTGCGATAAAAAAGCCGCCGAAAGGCTTTCGCCTCCGGCAGCTTTCCCGACTCAACGAGCCGGATCTTGGGCTTTCGTTATTTGACCGCGATAACCTCGATTTCAACCAGGCCGTCCTTTGGCAGGCGAGCTACTTCAACAGCGCTGCGTGCAGGAAATGGCTCGGCAAAAAACGAACCGTACACTTCGTTCACCTTCGCAAAATCATTCATGTCCTTCAGAAATACGGTCGTCTTGATGACCTTGTCCAATCCGCTCCCAGCAGCAGCCAGCACGGCCTGAACGTTCCGCAACGATTGTGCGGCCTGCGCTTCGACCCCTTCCGCGAGCTGACCGGTTTCCGGTACCAGCCCCAACTGACCGGAAGTGAAGATCAAATCGCCCAACTGAATCCCTTGCGAATACGGGCCAATCGCACCCGGCGCGGACGTCGTGGAAATTACATGTTTCTCCATAACCTGTCATCCCATCCTTTCTACACCCATTTTAACGATAACCGGTCCCTTACGGCAACCCAGACAACTAACTTACCTCGCCGTTATGTTCCCGGGCTGGTTTAAACGGTAAATAGAAAGAAAACGCGCTACCCTGGCCTTCCTTGCTGGTCATGCAAATGTGACCGCCCAGCAGTCGGGCCAGGTTACTGCTGATCGAAAGGCCCAATCCGGTCCCCCCATATCGCCGGCTAATCGAACCGTCCGCCTGCTGAAACGCCTCGAAGACAGCCAACTGCTTGTCCTCGGCTACACCGATGCCCGTGTCCGATACGGTGAAGACGATCCATTCTGTTTCAGACGTATCGTCCGCCGGCGCTTTGCGGATATCCAGTTCCACCTGCCCCTTATGCGTGAACTTAAATGCGTTGGACAGCAAGTTTCGCAGGATTTGTATGATCCGCTGCGGATCGGAGATGATTGAATCGGGTAAGCCCGCTTCCTGCGTAATCTTGAATTCAATATTCTTCTGGGCGGCAACCCGCTCGAATTGTGCCTGCATCCAGACGGGAAGCTCGGCCAAGACTACTTCTTCGGCCGTAATCTCCAGCCGCCCCGCCTCGACCTTGGACAAATCCAGAATGTCGTTGATAATCTGCAGCAGCTCATGTCCAGATTTATGAATAATGCGGCCGTATTCCGAGATCTCCTCTCCGGCCTCGTCCGATTCACCGATCATTTCCGCCAGATTGATGATGCTGTTTAGCGGCGTACGCAGTTCATGTGACATCGTCGCCAGAAACTCCGATTTGTAACGGGAAGCCTGAGCTAGTTGCTTGGCCCGATCCTCCAGCCCGATCTTGGCCTTGTGCAGCTCATCAGTCTGTTTACGAAGCAGCTCGTTGGCGTACTTCAGCTCCAGATTTTGCCTCGCTCCAAGTTGGAAATCGCGAAGAATCAAAGCAAACAGCAGGCTGAGTACGATGCTCATCGGCAGCGCAACCGGCATGACTTCAAACAAATAACGTTGCGCCGGCATGACACCGAATAAGGTGATGTTTAGGCAGTTCACCAAATTCACGACCAGAATCGTGACCATGCCTTTAACAACAAAGCGATGATGGGTGCGTCGCATCCAAACGTTCAAACCGGCACAAACAAAGCCCAGGAGCGTCAGGTTCAGCAAGCCTACCATCGCCGCTTCGCTGTAGCCTAACGTCAACCGGGCCAAACCGATGCCGATCCCGATCAAGACCATCGTCAGCGGACTCGAATACACAAAAGCTGCAATAATCAGCGGTACCACGCGTAAATCATACAAAACGTCGTCCGCAAACCGGAAACCAAACTTCATGCAGATCCAGCCCGCTAAAATCATTAATAGAACGGACAGCACGTAAAGGGTGTTCTGCGACATTTTTCTCAAACCGTATTTATATAGGATATTGGCCAAATATGCCACTGTGATCAACAAACACAGATTCAACACAAAGGCATTACCGATCCCCATATCCCCACTCCTGTTGCCGAATCGGCTAGCTACTGAAGATCAGCCGGATTCTTTACTTTGGTTGTCCCGCCGATAATACTGCACGAACAATTCGGCGAAATACGGATCCCATTGGGTTCCGCGGCCTTGCTCCAGAATCTCGATGGCTTGGTCTCGCTCCAAACCCTTACGGTAAGGCCGGTCGGAGGTCATGGCATCAAAGGCGTCAGCCACGGCGATAATCCGTCCGAACAGCGAGATCTCTTCCCCGGCCAATCCATCCGGGTAACCTCCTCCATCGTAACGTTCATGATGCGACCGGACCCCAGGCAAATAAGGGGCCATTGCATCCGCAGGCTCCACCTGCTTCAAAATCGCCTCTCCGAGCACAGGGTGCTGCTTCACCTGCTCCCATTCCTCTTCGGTCAAACGGCCTTCCTTCAACAAAACGGCATCGCGAATGCCGATCTTGCCGATATCATGGAGCAGTGCCGACTTACGCAATTCATCGATACGCTCCTCGGACAAATGGGCCAGTTGGCCGATTTTGACGGCGTATTCCGCAACTCGCAGGGAATGGCCGGCCGTATATGGATCGCGGGCATCCAGCGCTGCCGCCAGAGTAGCGAAATAGCTATCCACCAACTGGCTGTTCAGGGCCGCCTGGGTTTGCAACCCCCGCAACATATGATTAAATCCCGAGACCAGCCTCGAGAACTCGTCGGAAAACAAGTCGCTTGCTCCCGTTCGGATGTGGCCGGACTTCACTTCGGCCATCCGTTCGTATAAATGTTGAATAGGCAGCATAATTTCACGCGCCAGCAGCCGAGAGCCGATCAACGCAAAGACGATGCTCACGGCCAAAATATACCCGGCCCATTGCCAATAGGTATAGGCCCCATGGCCATAGTCCTCGAGTCGAAATTGCATCGATAAGCTGTACAGCAGCAAAGGAGCCATGCTCATCAAGAAAAAGCTCCATTTTAACTTTCGAGATACAGGGACGATAACCCTTCCATGAAGGGATAATTCCTTACCAAACATCTTGCGACTCCAGGCGATGAGTTCCTCCAGTACCGGTCGGATCGCATAGGAAGTTAAATAGTATTCAACCAAAGCGTGCATGCCGCTTACCAGCATACCGCCCAGGGCGGCAAGCAGCACATAGTAAGGCGGAATAGACAAGCGGCCGGCATGGATCAATCCCAGCGTTAAACCTGCACCGGGGACGACCAGACCAAATAAATGCGGACCGAGAATTCGCTTGACGGCAAGCGAAGGCAATCGGTGTGTGCGTATGTATACATTTTGAAGCGTTTGGTAGCTGCCGACTTCCTCCATGAATACAATATGGATCGGCTTGATCTGCCGGGTAAATACGAACCATTCCAGCCCCAGCATGCAGCAGAGCGACAGGCCCAAGATGCAGATCAGCCACGCATATTCCGATGGGGATATATCCAAGGGCGCAGCGGCGATCAGACTCGCGATCGCGATGAGCGCCAGCAAGGAGCCGGCTGCGTAATTAAGTAAGAGGCGCGAAATAAACGTCCTGTACACCGTCAAAGAGGATGCCTTCTTTCCGTTTCGCGATATTTTCGGGCATGCCCGCTTCTATCTATATCGGCAGCAATCATGACTATTTTCATAAGTCGATTGGAACTTTTTGTGTATAAGCCCTCATTCCGGATGGTCCGATGGCCGCTCGCATGAAAAACTTGCCGATATTTAGTCTTTAAGAACTAGGCACTCAGACCGATTAAGGATTAGAGGCAACCTGTTCTTTTCGCCTTCTTATCAGCGCCATCTTAAAAAAATAAATATTTTAAAAATTAGGTAATCGCTTTCAATTGTTGAATCCCTTACGGGGCGCCGTCTCCGCCGATTTGGGAAGTTGTTTTATGTCACACCTCATGTGATTTATTTCACATTAACACCTATTTTAATATGCTAAAATTCCATCGAACAAAGGTTTTGGGACTCCCGGATCCCCCATAAAATCGGCCTTTTTTACCGCCCCGACCTGATTTCCGTTATTAAAATGTCTTCACATTTTAATATATATATTTCATTCACTGGAGGTCTCTATCATGAAGAAAGCTTCAATCATCCTTAGCAGTGCCCTGCTGCTCGGTGTATTGGCCGGCTGCGGGTCGAACAATGACGCGAACAACGCGAATACGGCAGAACCGGCAAACAACGCGGCGGCGACTAACGAAACAAACGCGGGAAGCAACAATGCGGCTGCAGAGCAAGGCAAGTATCAAGACGGCGTATACTTTGCCAAAGGTGAAGTGGATGCGGAATCCGGCTGGCAATCCTACGTTACCCTGACGGTATCCGGCGGCAAGATCACGGAAGCCAAATGGAACGGGTTGAGCGAGAAAGCTCCTGTCGATAAAGTGACTTACTCCAAAGAAGGCAAATACGGAATGAAAGCTGGCGGCGCTTCTTCCGAATGGCATGAGCAAGCCGAGAAAGTCGAGCAATTCCTGATCGAGAAACAAGATCCTAAAGCAGTTACTTTGAACGATGAAGGCAAAACCGACGCAATTTCCGGTGTTTCCGTCCATGTAAGTGAATTCTTTAACTTGGCTGATCAAGCGTTGGCTGCCGGTCCAGTTGAAGCTGGTCCTTACAAAGACGGTACCTACCATGCTGAAGGAGCCGCTTTCGACGAACATTCCGGTTGGAAAGATACCGTTGATGTCGTTGTTGCCGCAGGTAAGATCGTTAAAGTCAACTTCAGTGGCGTAAACGACAAAGGGGAAGACAAGAAGCAATACTCGATCGACGGCAAATATGGCATGAAAGCCGGCGGCGCGCAAGCCGAATGGCATGAAGAAGCGGCTAAAGCCGAAGCTTATTTGGTTGAAAAACAAGATCCGGCATCCGTCACATTTAACGCAGAAGGCAAAACCGATGCTATCGCCGGCGCTTCGATCACGCTGCAACCTTTCTTCGAACTCGTTACCAAGGCACTTGAATCCGCGAAATAATCGCATATTACCACCCACCCTAAAATGAGAAGGTGAATCTCTTGAAGAAAATCGTAGTTTTGGGCGGCGGTTATGGCGGTGTTGTTACTTCCAAGCATCTGGCCAAACTGTTCAAAAAAGAAAAAGACGTGGAGATCCAGCTGATTGACCGGAACCCCTATCACACGTTGCTGACCGAACTGCATGAAGTCGCAGCGAACCGGGCACCCGAAGATTCGGTCAAAATTGAACTGAAGAAGATTTTTGCCGGGCAAAAAGTCGACGTAGTTCTGGATTCTATCGATGCCATTGATTTTAACGCCAAAGAACTTCGTTCCGAGCTAAATACCTATAAATACGATTACCTCGTTATCGGTACCGGTTGTAAACCGACCTTCTTCGGGATCCCGGGCGCTGAAGAACATGCGTTAACCCTGTGGTCCTATGAAGACGCCGTGCGTCTGAAAGAGCAAGTACGCAACAAGTTTAGCGAAGCAGCCAAGGTTCGCAATGCAGCCAAACGCCGCAAAATGCTATCCTTCGTCGTGGTAGGTGCCGGCTTCACCGGCGTGGAATTGGTTGGCGAATTGGCCGAATTCCGTGACGAGCTCTGCAAAGAGTTCTTTATTGATCCGAGCGAGGTTCGTCTGGTCGTCGCCGATATGGCTCCGAAAATCCTGCCGATCCTGCCGGACAAATTGATCCAAAAAGCTGCGAAACGACTGCACAAGATGAACGTAGAAATCATTACGAGCGCCAAGATCACCGGCGTTACGCCAACCAGCGTACAGCTTGGCGAAGGCCAAGAACTGGAAGCTGATACGATCGTTTGGACGGCTGGGGTCGAAGGCTCCGAGCTCGTCGGTAAGCTCGATGTGAAACAGGAAGGCCGCAAACGGATCGTGACCAACGATAAGCTGCAAAGCATCGATCACGAGAACGTTTATATCGTCGGCGACAACATCTTCTTCATTCCGGAAGGCGAAACCCGTCCGGTACCGCAGATGGTTGAGAACGCCGAGCAAGCCGGTCCTCTTATCGCACATAACATTCATGCGGACATTCACGGCAAACCGAAGAAGTCTTATAAACCGGGCTTCCACGGAACCATGGTATGTATCGGCAGCCGCTACGGCGTAGCGAATGTCGGCCTGCCGAATAAAATGTTTATGCTCAGCGGCTTCATGGCGATGTTCAGCAAGCACTTGATCAATATGTACTATCTGTTCACCGTGGCTGGTTTTGCCAAAGTATGGACTTATATGATGCATGAATTCTTCCATGTGAACAATCGCAGAAGCTTTGTTGGCGGTCACTTTGCGAAGCGTTCGCCCAACTTCTGGCTCTTGCCGCTGCGGATCTTCGTTGGCTACAAATGGCTGGAGGAAGGCATCGACAAGCTTCCGAAAGTGTGGAAAGATCCTTCGAACATCTTCTTGATTCCAGCATCTCCAAATGCCGACGTCATCTCGGCGGCCAGTGAAGCGGCCGGTGAAGTAACCAAAACCGTAGATGCCCAGGCGGCAGCTTCGGCTGTAGAAAGCGCCTCGACGGCAGTCACCGCCTTGCCGGTGCCAGGATTCATCAAGTCGATCGTTGGCTGGTTTATGGATGTGTTCTTCTACACTTCAGACGGCGGTTACACCGCTCTGGCCACCGTATTCCAATTCTTCATGGTCTTTGCGGAGATCGCGCTTGGCGTCATGATTATCGTGGGTCTGTTCACCGCAATCGCTTCGGCAGCCACTGTCGCGCTCGGCGTCATGATCTGGTCCTCCAGCATGGCTTCGACGGAAATGCTGTGGTACATGACCGCAGGCGTCGCTTTGATCGGTGGATCGGGCAGCGCGTTTGGCTTGGATTACTACGTACTCCCTTGGCTCAAGAAACAATGGAAACGAATCCCGCTCGTGCGAAGATGGTATCTCTACACGGAATAATGACAGCTCTTTATAAAACCTTGAACCGGAGTAATGAGCGCTTGGCGCCCATTACTCCCCTTTTTCTCCTTTGCCGAAATCGGTGTCAGGGTCCCTGCAAGCCTACCTGCTTTTAGGTGCAAGTTCAAAAAGTCAGGTTTTGAGTTCTTGCTTCGTGGTTGAAAGATGACTTTTTTGAACTACCTCTTTAAGGAGTGTGTGTCTTTATGAATCATCCTAAGCTCATCCAAGACGCTTATCGCTTATTGCAGGGCGAAATCTCGCCCGAGGCCGGCATAAAGTTAGATTTACCCCATGAAGAAGTAACCCCACTAGCCGTTCTACTGGAGCAATACGACATGACGCCGGTACGCCAGTGCCAGCTGTTATCCATTTACATCGCAATCAAGCTCGCTCTTCAACGCCACAGCGAATGCAGCTCCCTCGCCCCTGGTGAAACGCTGACCCGCAAGGTGTTGGACGGCGACTATCTATACAGTTTTTACGTCGAGCTTTGCCTGAAGTGGGAAGAATACGACCTGCTGACGCATCTTGCTCCTATTATCAAGCAAATGCAAATCAAACGCGTCGAGGGACGCCCCGAGGACGAGCGCTTGATCAAGGCCTTGGAACTATTTCTACAGTTAGAGAACAACCGCAGCACTGCTACAAAGGCAATGTGAGGCGCAAAATTGCCATCTGTCGTCTTCGCACAGCAACCGCCGCTACGGATCTGGAACACAGACCGCTAATCCATGCCAGGAGGGATCGCCATGAAGCTTGAGGAATCGCTGAACATCTCTTTGAATACGGTCGATCGGGAAATCGAAAACATGGTGAAATACGACCGTGACGTCCCCCGTTCCTCCCAGCTTGCCAAAAGCATCGTGGAGCTGGTCCGTTCAGGCGGTAAGCGGGTTCGCCCCCTGATGGTCATCGTCGGCAGCCGGTTTGGTCCGAGTCCCGATCCCAAGAAGGTATGGCGGCTCGCTGCCGCTGCAGAGTTTATTCACGCCGCTTCTCTGATCCATGATGACATCATTGACGATTCGACGCTGCGCCGCGGACAGAAAGCGATGCATATCAAGCTGGGCGTCAGTAGCGCCCTGCATGTCGGCAATTATATGTCCGCCAGAGTCATCGAGCTGATCTCCGTCTATTCCGCGGAACGGGAGAAATTCGTTTACGACCTCTCCTCCCTGGCTACGACGAAGCTTTGTTTAGGCGAATACCAGCAACTCTCCCATCTGTTTGATTACGACGTGACGATTCCGGAATACTTGGAGAAGTCCAAGAACAAAACCGCTCAACTCATGGCGACCTGCCTGCAGATCGGCGCGAAGGCCGCCGGCGCGAACGCAGAGACTGCTCAGTTGCTGTATACCTTCGGCGAAAAGCTTGGCATGTCTTTCCAAATCCGCGACGATGTGCTCGACTTTACCCAATCTTCCGAGAAGCTGGGCAAGCCGGCCGGCAGCGACCTGCGCAGTGGTCAGGTGACGCTTCCCGTCCTGTACGCCCTTCAGAACAAGGCGCTGGCGCCATCGATCCGGGCGATTACGGCAGACAGCCCCTCTGCGGAAGTGGACGCCGTTGTAGCGGCGATCCAGGCGAGCGGCGCACTGGAGCAAACCGAGGAGCTGAGCCGCCGGTACCTTGGTGAAGCACAGGACATCATTGATCAGTTGAGTCCGTATCCGGCGCACCGGGATCTGCAAGCGCTTCTGGATTATTTTGGCGGACGGGAGAAGTAATTCATACGATAAAGCGCGAATCTCTGGGATGAATGTCCTTGAGGTTCGCGCCTTTTTTTGCGTTATAAACAATTACCATGATTGTCCGATATATGGGTTAGAGCGATTTCGAATAGGGGGTTGCGTTCATATGCGAATCACACCTATGAGTCAAAACCAGAAGAATTCCAATGCGCTGCATCAAGTTGTTTCTATGCTGAATGAACGTGCGCAGCAGAAAGATTGCGGAGTCGAGCAAGAGCTTCTCACCCAGAAACTAGCATTGGCCGAGACGACGAGGAGCGATCAGCAACAAAGCAACCCGACAGGGGTAACGATAAGTGTCGGTGCCTCAAATTTAAACCGGGCGATATCCACCTACGATAACTTATTGAACGGGTTGGAGCCGGTGGAGAAATATATCGCTGTACTGGATAAGCGAGAACAGGCCTTACAAGATGCCCGGGACAACTCACAAACGAGTGCGGAAGAACTGGCAACGCTTGAGCAAAGCGTAAGTCTGGTCAAATCCCGCATCCAGGATCAGGTTAACCTGATGACCGATTTTTATGGGAAATTCTATATTGGCGTGAGTCGGCTGAATCAGCAGGCTCCCCTGTTGCCGCCGGGACATAACTCCCTATCGGCCCAAGATTTGGGATGGAGTAATTTAACGGGGAAAAGCGCTGCCGAGATCGGAGATCTGTACCGCCGCACCGTGACGGAACTATCCGATTATCAAGCGCAGCTCGAACAAACGGCCGGGATCATCTCGAAACCCCGCAACAACACAGTGGATCGCAACTCACAAGAATGGCAGGCTGAAATCGAGGATCTGGACCGTTCCCTCCGGCCCTTTAAAGTCATCGAAAAGATGGAAGTCGACTACTCCCAGCATATTAATATCCGAATCTAAGTTAACCCCCCACGTCTGTCGCTAGGCGCGGGGGGTTTTTAGCTTAGCTATTTCAACAGAAAGTAATCGGCGAGCGCAAAGAACAAAATCACCATGCTGATTACCTGGTTTAAATTGTATGAGGCCACGTTCATGCGTTTTCGGTTCGACGGTTTGATGATTTTGTGCTCCGTCATCAGCAGCAGGATGGCCAAGATGATTCCCGTGATATACAGCCAACCCAGTTGGCGTATAGGGATTAAAGCGATCAGCAGCAGAACCATGATGAAATGCAACCCTGCAGCGATACGCAAGCCATTCTTCAAGCCAAACGCGCTGGGAATCGACCAAAGGCCGTGACTGCGATCAAAATCGATATCCTGAGAACCGTAGATAATATCAAATCCGGCGATCCACAACATGACGATCGTGCCGAGAATAAACGGCGTAAACGCAAACTGGCCGGTGACGGCGAACCAGGCGCCGATCGGAGCCGAAGCGATCGTAAACCCAAGGTACAGATGACTGAGATACGTAAACCGCTTCGTATAGGAGTAAGACGAGATGAGGAAGATAGCGACCGGCGACAGGATCAGGCACAGGATGTTCAACATCCCCGCGGCAAAAATAAAGATCGCATAGTTGATGACAACAAACACCAGCACCTCCTTCGACTCCAGCAGCTTCCGCGGCAGATGGCGATGCGCCGTGCGCGGGTTTTGCGCGTCAAAGACGCGGTCGACCACGCGGTTAAAGGCGTTTGCCCCGTTTCGGGCCCCGATCAGGGCGATCAGCCCCCACAGCATCACGCGCCATGACGGGAACCCTTCCGCGGCCCAAATCATCGAGATGATCGCGAAGGGCAGCGAAAACAATGTATGCGAAAACATCACCAATTCGCTGTACAACCGGATTTTGGTGCCGATTTTACGGGCTACTTCCATGGGATGGTCACTCTCCTTTAAAGCATTCTGCATTAAGCCCCAACACTACAGCGCCCAGCCCCTTCGAGCCATCCCTACTAGCCGCCAGATAAATAGCGGTAAAATGTACCGCTATTTATTGGAAAACTGCCGGTATGACCGAAATAGCGGTATTTTCTACCCTTATATCGCGTCTAAAGTCGGGTTATTCCGGCTTAGTTGGTAAATAAGGGTACTTTATACCGCTATTCGGGCGACCAGAGGTTGGGAGCAGCGAAATAACGGTATTATTTACCGTTATTTCGCCGACCTGGGCGTTGGCGGGGCCGGGGCGGGGGGGCCGTTACGCCAGCTCCGCCAGTACGGCTTCGAGCGCGTCCAGCATGCCGCGCACGTCGTCCTCGGCGATGACCAGCGGCGGTTGGAAGGCTAGAACGTTGCGGTTTACGCCGTTCTTGCCGATGATATAACCGCGGTCCAGCATCCCCTCCAGCACGTCGTCGACGAGCTGCGCGCCGCGTTCGGGCTCCTCGGCGCAGAGCTCCGCGCCGAGCATCAGCCCCGCGCCGCGCACTTCGGAGACGTGCTGCGGGAACCGCGCGGCGAGGCGCGTCAGGCCGCCGCGCAGCAGCTCGCCGAGGCGCTCTGCCCGCTCGGGCAGACGATGCGCCTCGATGTAGTCCAGGACCGCGAGCGCGGTCACGGACGAGACGGGATTGCCGCCGAACGTGGAGGCGGATGGCCGGTTCAGGCTGGCTGCGATCTCGTCGGTGGTGGCGAAGCCCGCCACCGGGATGCCGCTGCCGAGCGCTTTGGCCATCGTCAGGATGTCCGGCGTGACGCCGTACCGGTCCATGGCGAACATCCGGCCCGTCCGGCCAAACCCGGTCTGAATCTCATCGGCGATCAGCAGCACGCCGTGCTGCTCCAGCAGCCGTTTCACTTCAGCGAAATACCAGTCCGCTGGCGCAATGATACCGGCGTTGCCCTGGATCGGCTCGGCGATCATTGCGGCGATGGTATCGCCCTTCTCCGCCAGTGCCGCCTCCAGCGCCGCGAGGGAGCGGCGTGCCGCTTCATCAGCGCTAAGCCCCGGCTCGTACGGCCGGGGAATAAACGTGACGTCCGTGTCCTGCGCCAGCAGTGGATCGGTCCGCCACATCTGGAGACCGGTCACGCTCATCGTCAGGTACGTCCGGCCGTGCAGCCCCTGCTCCAGCGCCAGGAATCCCCGCCGCCCCGTATGCATGCGGGCCAGCAGCAGGGCGCCTTCATTCGCCTCCGAGCCGCTGTTGACGAAGAACGTCCGGCGCAGATTCCCGGGCAGCACATCGGCTAGCCGCTCCGCCAAATCCACGTTGGGCTGCGTCAAATAGATCGTGCAGGTATGCTGCAGCATCCGCAGCTGCTCGGCTGTCCGTTCGGCGATTTCCGGGTTGCAGTGGCCGCTGGCCACAACGGATACGCCGGCAAAAAAGTCCGTATACCGCTTGCCGTCATGCCCGTACAAATACTGCATTTCTCCCTTCACCAGCTGCGGTGGGTTCCGATAAAAGTGGCTGGTGCATGGATAGAAATATTGCTCCCGCTTCTTCAACACTTGTTCCGGTCCAATATAGCTCTGCATATCCCTTCGCTTCCTTTCCCCCGTTAGGCTCGGCTTACTGCTGCTTCCGCCTCGTTAGCCGAAGCCTCTTCTCCGGCGCCTGCTGCCCCACTGGCGCTGCCGCCGTCAAATTGCAGCACGCCCAGCGTATAGCCGGCATAAACCGGCGTCATTCGACCAAATTGATCCCTAGCAGCATCCGGATTAGCCAGCGCCGCCTTGTAAGAACGCACGATCTCGGCCAACTGCTCTGGCTTGTAGGTTGCGCCTTCGATGCGGAAGACCGATAAGCCTGCCTCAAGCAGCTCTTTCAGGACCGGCATCAAGCAGAGTTCCTTAGCCATCATTAAATGATTGCGGCCATGGACGTCCCGGTAGACCGGGTTTTCGCCTTTATCTGTCTTCAGCACAAGGATACTGTTATCGACATAGTGGTTATCTTCCTCCGCAATGGCTTGGTACACTTCGGCGTTCTCGTACAAGTCATGCTCCATATACATGATCGCAGGCGAACCGTGTACGATGGCCTCCAGCGGTCCTGGCGCATATGCCAGCAGCCCCGCCAGATCCTTCAGCGGCAGCTCCATCGATGCCGTCAACCGACCAACGCCAAGCCCACGGTAAAAATCGGCCGACAGACGATTGTACACATTCAGATTGAAATCGCCCACCAGTGGGTAACCTTTGCCGACAAACTTGCGAATGGCGCCCAGATTAGTTACCATCAGGCCGTCGATCGGCAACCGCTCTCCAAACAGCAATCCTTCATAGAGATCGAAATGCTGCTCCGTCATCATCCGCGGCAAGCCAAGGTACAGCTTGGCATTCCCCTTCAACGCCGCCAGTTCCTTCACGTCTTCCTTCGTAAACGGCCGATCCGGCTCGAATACGTCACCGGACAGATAGAGATGATCGGCTCCTGCCTCCAGTGCGGCTTTGGCCTGTGCCATGTTATTCACATGCACGGATATGCCCGCAACAACTCCATTCTGCCGTCCTGCCCCCTTCTTCTCTTGAGCAACGGCTACGAGCGCCTCACGGATAGCCTCAACGCGCTTCTCGCCAAGCTCCCGCTCCTCTGTCGGCGTGCTGAACACCTTGCCCGTGCTGTAGAACTTGCCCGTCCCTTCATATCGCCGGTTGATGTTGGACAACCCCGGACGGCCAAACGCGTACCCTGTAGAGAAATCACGCTTGCGATTTTCGTGCAGCAGCTTCGTGTCCCGGCTGCGATCAAAGCCAACCGGATCGTTGATGTAGCGATCGATCGCGTCCCCATACGCCTTCACGAGCATGATGACGAATGCCGCGTCACGCATGCGTCCTTCGATCTTGAAGGAGGTAATCCCACCGTGGATGAGCTCCGGAATGTGCTCGTACATGAACATGTCTTTGACGGCCAGCGGGTATTCCGCCGGATAGACGTTGCCGTCTTTTTTCACACGATAATCCCAACGGCACGGCTTCAGGCATTTGCCCCGGTTGCTGCTCATGCCGAACACCATCGAGCTAAAATAGCAGTTCGCCCCATGCACCGAGCACATATCCCCATGCACGAAGTACTCCAACTCCATACCGGTCGCCTGTTGCAGATAGCGGGTAGTCATCAGATCCATCTCGCGCGACGTGACGACACGGGTCACTCCCATCTCCTGCAGGGCGCGAACCATTTCCACGTTGTGCACGTTCATCATGACGGAGGAATGAACCTTGATATTTAGGCCCATTTCACGGACCAAGGACAAAACGGCGAAATCCTGTACGATAATCGCATCCGGACCCGCCGATTCCAAAAATCGCAAATACGCCTGCGCTTCCTCCAGCTCGCCTTCGTTCAGCAGATTGTTGACGGTGACGTACACTTTTTTGCCGAGTCCGTGCGCAATCTTGACCGCCTCCGTGATTTCCTCCAGGCTAAAATTGAAGCCTTTACGCATCAGACGCATATTCAGGCTAGGCCCCCCGAAATAGACCGCGTCGCAATTCTCTCCAATCACTTGTTTGAAAATTTCAAATGTTCCCGTGGGCGCAAGCAGCTCGACTTCTTTCCCATTAAAAAAACGTGCCACAGTCGTTTCCCCCTCACATGATTAAATGCCAACCTATCAACCTATCCATCCATTTCTATCTACCTTCTTGTATTGCAGGAAATACAACATTCTTACGCTATCCTCGCTTGCCCACTCCAAATGTTGCAGAAAATGCAACAATCCGCACAGGGGAGGGCAAGCAAGCCGAGGTGCAGCACAGGTGCGCAAGGCACAGCGCCAGGAGCTATGATGCAACGTGTTAGCGCAGATGCGCGAAGCACCAGCCCCCGGTTCAAATCAAGCGGTAAACCACGGCCGCTGCCGCCAGAATGATGTAGGATGCAACAAACCAGGTGTCCCGTCCCTTCCAGGCCAGCAGGTGATATTCGGAACGCGGCGCGCCGATCGTGTAGCCGCGGGACTCCATAGACAAGACGAGCTCCTCCGCCCGCCGAAAGGCGCTGACCGTGACCGGGACGAGCAGCGATACCAGCATGCGCCCCTTCTCCTTCCACGGCAGCTCCTTCAGATCCGCACCGCGGGCAGCCTGCGCCTTGAGGATTTTGTGCGTTTCGTCCAAAATCGTCGGAATAAAACGCAGCGCGATGCTCATCATCAACGTTAGGCGTTCGGAGGAGATGCCCACCCGTCGCAGCGGCTTCAACACGCCGCTGAGCCCCTGGTTCAGCAGACCCGGCGTCGTCGTAAACGTCAGGATCGCCGTGAAGGATACCAACAGCCCCATGCGAAAGGCGGCGATCAGCCCGCTGCTCACTCCTCCGATGTACAACGTCCAGGATCCGATGCGCCAGAGCGCCGCCCCGGATTCCACCGTCAAACACTGAACGACGAAGATAAACACCATCAGGACCCACAGCGGTTTGGCTGCCTTCAGGTAATATTTCAGCGGAATCTTGGTCGACAGCATGTAGGCGATAGAGAATGCGGCAGCCACAGCCAACGCTGGCCAAGAGCCCACGGCCACAATCGCGACCAGATAAAGCACCATCCCGGTCAACTTGGCCCGAGGGTCAACACCGTGTACCCAGGAGCCGGTATCGATGCTGCGGCCAAACAGCAGTTTATTACGCATCTCCACCGCCTCCTTCCCCGAAAGCGCCGGCTGGAACGAACTCTTCCATACGGCCCGCCGCTGTCCGTTCTGTCTGCAGCCGGGCCAGCCGTTCCGCCAGCGCCGCCGCCGTCAGACACGGCGGTTCACCCGTCAAGCCGTATTGTGCCGCCGCCTTATTCCAGTAACGAATGCACGCCGGAATCGCCAGTCCTTCGGCCTCCAGACGCGGCGCCTCTCGTGCCAGCTCCGCGGCGCTGCCTTGAAACGATTTCCGCCCCTCTTTCATCACGATCCACTGCTCCGCGAACGGGAGCATTTCTTCCATCCGGTGCGTGACCACGATCACCGTTTTTCCCGCTTCGCGGTGCAGCCGGGACAGCATTTCGGCCAATTCGGCCCGGCTTTGCGGATCCAGCGTCGCCGTCGGTTCGTCGAGGGCAAGAACGTCCGGTTCCATTGCCAGCACCGAGGCAATCGCTACTTTGCGCATCTGTCCACCGCTCAGGTGAAACGGGTTGCGGTCGAGGAACGAATCATCCAGGCCGACCTGCGCTAACGCGCGGCTAGCTCGCTCCTTCGCTTCGTCTAAGGAACAGCCGAAATTGAGCGGCCCAAAGCAAAGATCCTTTTCCACCGTATCCTCGAACAGCTGTTGCTCCGGGAACTGGAAGACGAGTCCGACGCGGCGCCGCAGTTCGCGCATCGGCGGCGTCTTGCCTCCGGCTTGCATCGTCACATCCAGTACGCGAACCGTACCGCCTGTCGGCTTCAGAATGCCGTTAAAATGCTGCATCAACGTCGATTTACCCGATCCGGAGGCCCCGGCTATTCCGGCAAACACCCCGTCTGCCAGGTACATGTCGACCTCCTCCAGCGCGCTATGCCGCCATAGGCTGCGCTCATCATAGGCAAAGTGCACTTGCTTGAACTCGATGGCCATCAGAGATCCGCCTCCTCGTCGCCGACCCGTCCTAAGCCGACAGGAAACGGTACTCCTCGCCGCTTCAACTCCTGCTGTAATCGTATCCGGTATGGGGCAATCAACCGGCAATCGGCCATCAGCGTTTCATTGCGAAACAGTTCGCCCGGGGTCAGGTCGGCAGCGACCGTCCCGCCACCCAGTACGATCGCTCGGTCAGATGCCAGGATCTCGTCGGCATCATGAGTGATCGACACCATCGTGTAACGGCCGCTTTGCTTCATCTCCCGCAGGATGGCGAGCAGCTCGCCGCGGGCTTTCTCGTCCAGCATCGAAGAAGCCTCGTCGAAAATCACGATGCCCGGTTCCATCGCCAATATCGAAGCGACGGCCACCCGCTGTTTTTGCCCTCCCGACAGCTCAGCGGGATGTTTGGGCAGCAGATGGCCGATTTGCAGTTTATCCGCATATTCCCGCACGCGGGTCACCATTTCCTCCCGCGGCAGGTTGCGCCCCTCCAGACCGAAGGCGATATCCTCTTCAACAGTGGCGCCGATAAATTGATTGTCCGGATTTTGAAACACCATCCCGATCCGCGGTCGCAACCGCTGGACCGTGTCCCGATTCAGCGGGGTTCCTTCCACATCAACCGTGCCGCCATTGACGGCTAACAGTCCGCCTAGCAGCTTGGCTAGCGTCGATTTGCCGCAGCCATTGGGGCCCACCAACGAAACCCAGCTGCCCGAAGGGATACTCAGTGTGATTTCGTGAAGCACGGGATGCGCCGGGTGATATGCGAAGGAAACTTCCCGAAGTTCATAAGCCATTCCGGTTTCGCCCATTTCTCTCTCCCCCCTCAGGTATACTAAGCACAGGGCAGCCCCAGCTTAAGCCGTTTCCGCCAAAAAGCCTTCAAATAAAGATAGCTTCGACAGAGACGGAATCAAATATCTTACGGCGATGCCGACAGCAATACCGGTCAAGACCCCCATAATCAACAGCATCGGTAAATAATAAAAGATCTTCGACGTATTGAAGTACAGGGCAGCAGCCGTCAACTGCCCGATATTATGGGCGATCCCCCCGACGATACTGATCCCGATCACGCTCAGTTGCTTGCGGCCGACCAGCAGCAGGAACCACATCGCCGCAAAGCTGAACAGCGCCCCCATAATACTAAACAAGAAACTGGAAAAGGTCCCGAATATAAATGCGGTGAGCAGCGTCTTCAGCAGTACCATCATCAGGGCGTCCCGGGCCCGCAGGAAATAGAGACAGGTCAGCACCATAATATTGGCTAGCCCCAGCTTCGCGCCCGGTACGCTCATGTTTACCGGAATCACGGATTCGACCAGACTAAGCACAACCGCTACCGCCGCGAAAATCGCCACGATCACCGTTCTTTTTAACATTAGATTGGATTGTTCATTTAACGAGCGCATCGACATCGTCTCCTTCTCCCGAGGATACCACTTCGACCATTAACTTATGTGGTAGGCATACGATCGTCCCGCCGTTCCGGTCGATAAACCCGAAGGTCAGGCACAATTTGTCCGGGCAATCGGCGTCAATCATCTCAATGCCGTAATCATGCACCTTCAAAATGTTGTAACCGTATTCCGTTTGGATGTCCACGGTCTGTTCTTCTCCGGTCAACTGAACCGTTTTAAACAGCTTCCCGTCAACCGTAATTCTCGCTACCCGGTTCTCATTGTTGTGATTGTTTTCACTTGAATCGCCAAGCCATCTCGGTACCAAGAACACTAAAGCGACGGCAACGATTAACCCGATCAACAGGATATCTCCGCGTTTCATGGCAAACTCCCTTATTTTTTGATTATATAAATCTTAGATGAACTCATTATACATGGTGCCTCCCGCGCTCTAGTGTGACAAATATCTCACCTCATGGAGTTTTCCCAGGGTTTCACAAAATCATCACTTTAGAAGGGATTTTATGGATAACTATTGCATTTTTAAAATATTCAAAGTATAATATTAAATTAGATTGTTATGACCACGTTGCAGTTCCTCAAAAGATTATAACTCTCCTTATACCAATCCGGTATGAAATTCCTATTTGAATGACCCAAGATAAGTAAGAATTTTGACGAATTTCTGATTCACACTGGCGCGGTCATCGGAGCCGCAAGGACAATTGAGAGGTAGGGCTTTTGTTGTTTTAGAAACAGGCAGTTTGTTGTAGTCGAGGCAGGAACAATAGGCCAGTCTTCACGTGTACATGAAGGCTTGGATAACAATACGAAGCGGGCATTGGCGCGAATAGCCGATGCCTGTTTTGCTTACACTAACGTTGTCTTTCCAAACAAAACCAAAGGGGTGTGTGAAATGCGCGAAGGTTTGATTCCTACCGTTCTTGGAGCTGTAGTATCCGCTTCGGCCGCATCACTGCTTGGAAGCAAGTATAAGCTTGCCGCTACCGGCGTACTTGGATTCGGTTTGGCCCATATTGTACTGGGTACGATCGACCTCATCGAGCACCGTTAGCATTCCGTTTGGGGGACGGACGACCCGGGAGCACTTGGCTTCCGGGTTATTTTTGTGGGGCAGCCGAGGGTATATTCCCAGCGCATCCAACAAATAATGGGGATAATCCATAGAGAAAGAGGCTTGCCCTATGAAGCTTACGGACCGAATTCGCAACCGTTTTGAGCATGACGGCGATTTTATTATGGAAGAGCATATTCTGGCTGGGCGGCCTGTACAAATCATGGGGTTTAAGTCATTGATCGATCTGCCAAAAACGTGGGCAAATCTACAGTCCCGTGTCCGGGAGGCCCACTTTGCCATCGCTCCAAATCCAGAATCGGCCTTGTCCATACTTCAGAAGCTAGGTCAAATCATATCCGAACCTGACGAGGCCGCTCTGCTTGCCGTAATGACGTCCGGCGACCTCATCATCTGCTATGAGGATCCCGAAACTTACCTGGATGTCGTGCCTGTTCCAACCGCCTTAACCCGCAGCATCGAACAACCGTTAAATGAAAACGTGCTGCAGGGTTCGGCCAGCGCCTTTAACGACGATATTGCCACGAATATCGGCCTACTGAAGAAGGAATTGAACACCGCGTCTTTACGCACCAAGGTCTACGTCTCCGGGAATCACTCGCCCCGAAAATTGGCCTTGTTGTACTTGGAAGGCCAGGTTGAACCGGCTCTTCTCAAAGAGGTCACGGAGCGCCTTGAAGCCAATAAAAACCGGGATCTCTATAACTTGCAACGGATCTGCAAAGCGCTGGGCTTTCAGCCCTGGAAAGCGGTACCCAAATTCTACACCACCGAGCTGCCGACGGAAGCCGCCCATACGCTGCGTCAGGGGCGAGTCGTTCTCTTCCTGGACCGGTTTCCGTTTGCTATGATCTTGCCTGCACTGATCGGCGACATCTTCATGATGGAGAACGACCGGAATTACCCGATCCTGTTCATGTACCTGATTCGAGGGCTGCGCATTGCCGGCATCATGATCAATCTGATTATGCCCGGCCTCTACGTAGCTCTCGTTTCTGTAAATCCGGAAGTGCTCCGCATCGAATTGGCGCTCACCATCGCCGAAAGCCGGTCCGGCGTACCCTATCCAGCTTTTGTGGAGACCCTGCTGCTATTGGTTGTGCTTGAGCTCATCATCGTCGCCAGCGTCCGGCTGCCGAAGAGTGTCGGTCCGACGTTAACCGTGGTCGGGGGGATTATATTAGGCCAAGCCGTCGTTGAAGCCAAACTCGTTAGCAGCCTGCTTATTATTATTCTGGCGGCGACTACCATTGCCAATTCGGCCGTAGTCGGCTTTCAAAACTCGCTGCCCATCCGCCTGTTCAAGTATCTCACGCTGATCCTGGCTTCATTATATGGCGTCCTCGGGATCATGTCCGGCCTGGTTCTGGTCTGCGCCTATATGGCTAGCGTGACAACCTACGGCATCCCCTACTTATATTTCTTCAAATCAAAGGATGATTCGCATGGATAAAAGCCTGCAGGTCGTGATCGTACATCTCTTGATCCATATCGGGCTTATTTTTTTTATCTTCCCGACAAACATTATCGACAGTACAACGGTAGCCCATTGGATCCCCATTCTGCTTGGGTTCCTGCTCCATTGGATCCTTATTTTCATATATACCAAAGGCCTAAGTCGATTTGAGAGCCAGAACCTGCTGGATATCTATCTCCAATTCGGTAAACCTGTCGCCGTGATTTTCTTGTTGCCCCTGTTTATTTACATGTTTATGGTGACGTCCGTGACGATCCGGGCCTATGCAGAAACGATCTCCCTCGTATTTCTGTCCAACAAGCCGTTATGGGCGATCATTTTGTTGACCTTGTTGATTTCGGCTTACATCACCTCTCTGGGCGTGCAAGCTCTTTTTCGTACTGGCGTGCTCATGGCCCTGATCTTCTTTCCGCTGATCGCCTTCGTCTTGTGCATGTCTTTCCAAAACGTCGATTGGCACTACATCTCCCCCTTTTGGAACAGCCATTTTTCATTTCTTACGGATCCGGATTACCTGGAAAGCTCATTTGCGTTTTTCGGTGGGTTTATGTATCTCGGTTTCATTCAGCCGAAAATCCGTTATAACCGAAAAAAAGTTGTTTGGGGAAGCCTGGTGCTGCTCCCGTTCTTTCTAATGGCGGTCTATATCCCCGTGTTTACATTTGGGCAAGAAACGGCCTCCCAATTCCACTTTCCGTTTATCGTTGCGGTGGACACGATTGACATTACCTGGCTGATGTTTGACCGGATCACCATGTTCTTTCTACTCTGCACCGTAACGTTCGTTATGTTGTTTACGGCTTTGACGGCTTGGGTCAATGTGGAAATCTTGAGGCGTTGCCTGCCGAAATCAATCCGGACCTCTTACATCGTTATCGGTCTGTCCCTGCTTACGTTTATCATGGGCATCAACATCCCGGATTGGCGGGACGTCGACTTCCTATTTGGATTGAACGCTTGGATGCGACTATATATATACCTAACGATCCCTTCTTCAATATTTATCCTAGGATGGATCTCCCGTCGGAAGGCGGCTGCTGCCACATGACAACTCGTCCTCTTCTTCTAAAAATCGTGCTGGCCGCCTGCTGCATCCTAACCCTTAGTGGCTGCTGGGACAACCGGGATATCAACCACCGTTCCCTACCGGTTGTCATGGGAATCTCTAAGAAAGATGCCAAGTACAAAGTGTACCTGGATATCCCGCAATCTGGCCAGGACGGGACCCGTTCCATGCTCGTTACGCGAGAGGGGCAAACGATTACGGAAGTGGTCGACGAAATTAGCTCAAATATGGAGACCCGCGTCGATCTGCTGCATTTGAAGGTCATCATTTTCGAACGAAATTATGCCGAGGAAGGGCTGACGGACAGCATCTCCAGCTTCATTCGCTCCCGCGAGATCTCGGCCAAAGCGATGGTTGCCATTTGCGATGAGAATCTAGATACGTTTTTTACCAAGCTCCAGAAAAATTCATCAACGGATGAAACCGTGCTTTACAATTTTTTTGAAAAAAATGCGGGTTGGAGCCCCTCCGTCGCAGTAACGCGAATCTGGGAAATATTCCGCAGCATCCATTCTTATACCCGGGACATCGCCATCCCGCTTATTAAATCGGGAACAAGCACGGTCATCGAAAACGTCGGGGCCGCTATTGTCCGAAATGGCAGAATGGTCGGACAGATTACGGAAGATGAAACCCTGCTGTTGAATGCCTTTGACGAGGAAAGTGCGCACGGCAAGATTGAAGTTATGAACCACGCCAGCGTACTGATCGTCAACAACTCCATGAGACACCATGTTGCCCTGAAAGACGGGGCCCCGTATATGCACAGCCAAATCAACTTAAAGGTATCCGTTCTGGAAACCAGGGGAGAACCTACCGTGGATAATATCAAAGATGAACTGGAGATCTTGTTGACCCAGCGCTTCAACGAGATGTTCAAGAATATTCAAAAGCACGAAGCAGACATCCTGGGCGTGGGGCAATATTTCCGAACCTTAATCCCACGAGACAAGCTAGCCCACTGGCGAACGGAGTACCTTCCCCGTCTAAAGATGGATTTGGAAGTGAGAACAACGATCCAAAATGAAGGCAATCTGAAAACCGTCAGGGATGAGCTCCTCAAATAAGACTTCGTTCTACATCACAAACGCAAAAAAACCCCTCCGGCAGGCCGTGAGGGGTTAATCCATGATGAAGGCAGCTTATCCGCCGATCGCCATAGCCGTGAAGACAATCGGTCCTACTACTCTGGCTGTGCTATTGTTATCCTGATTTTCTACGATCAACTGATAGTTTTGGACGCCGAGCGGGGCATGTTCTACAAAATGCACGCTAATGAGACCCCAGTCGTTGAAGGCATCCTCCAGCTCTACCAACCCATAGAAAATTTCGGTGCCTGCTCTCCAAATGCGCACCAGGACATTCGGCGTATCTGACAGCGCTTCAACACCGATGGTCGCCTTCAGTTCGACACGGTTGGTTGTGGATGCCGGATTGGCCGGATCAATAAATACAGAAACCGCCGCAATTTGCACGCCACCGACTACCGGAATCGGAATGTTCACCCCGTTCGTTACTGGGGTCACGACAGTAGAGTTGTAATCCAAAATCGTCTTTGCCATATCTTCTTCTCTCCTTTACTAGGTTATGCTCTATTCTATGTAAGGGAGATTTCAGATTCTTAGATGATTGCATCAGTAGATTTGACTCATTTTTGCATACAAGCACGTGAGCGGAGGCTAGGCATATGATGGGTAAAAAAACCTTGGAGGTCGTAATTCAGATGAATGATTATCCCAGACCGTACCCTTACCCTGCGTATTCCGTACCTTTCCTGCCCCCTCATGCTTATCCTTACGGAGTAAATGCAGCTCCACCGTTTCTTCCCCCAGGCTCGTACCCAGGGATTACTCCCTATCCTTCGCGCTTTGCGTCCTGGGGCGAGCTGCCGCTTCAAGATTACGGGCAACAGCCGTTGGTTCTTAACATCAACCGGGCTGCCAAGCAAAACGAAACGTTCCGCACGGCATTATGGACAGGGAAACATTTTCAGGTTACCTTGATGAGCATTCCCGTTGGAGAAGATATCGGACTCGAGGTCCATCCTCACACGGACCAATTTGTACGGATCGAGGAAGGCCAAGGGGTTACACAAATGGGGGATACACCGGAAAAGCTGGATTTCGTACAAAATGTTCACGATGACGACGCCGTCTTCGTCCCCGCCGGGAAATGGCACAATATCACCAATACCGGCACCGTTCCCCTCAAGGTCTATGTGATTTACGCGCCGCCTCAGCATCCGTTCGGCACCGTGCATCAGACGAAGAAGGATGCAATGGAGGAAGAACGAGTTTAACGAGAAATCGGGAGGTTATTTAACCTCCCGATTTTTTATTGGCTCCTAGGCCCATTTATTAATAATTTATATCCATGCTCGCACACATTTCATAGGGAGAACAACCTACAATCGTTTTCTCCTTATTGATCACAATCCCTAGAAACGTTTCCCTATTTCTGCTATAGAAAGTAATATGTAACTCTTTAGTCGGCAAACTTCTTAATAACGTGTCGATTTCACTTTTTAGTAACTCCCCCTGCTGGGTCTTTACCAATATTATCGTTACTCTTACACCGTATTTATAGGTTTGCTTTTTGCTCTCCTTGATATCGATTTCAAACGGAAGCTGCTTCTGTTCTAAGATTGTTGTGATTTCCTCGACAGTGTTGTTTATTTGACTTGGGAAAGGCAATGAGACGAGCTTGTTTAGACTGGTCATCAGAAATGGAGATATAAACAGGAAGAGAACGAACAAGGTTATATTGAGAAGAACCATATCCGTATTCACTTTCTCATGCCGCCAACGTAGGAAGTAATAATAGACTATGACAATAACAATTAAGATGATAACCCTAGGAATAACAGTTCCCTCTTGATACCGTGAAAAAATGATACCCCCGATCATTAAGCTGCACGTTCCTCCGAATAGACAGCTCACTAGGATAACCCAGTTTTCACTGATCTCTCCCTCCCCTCCTATTTCTAGATTACTGCTGTCACAAATACGATCCTTCAGATGTCTTCTAGGATGTACTAAACAAAATAAAACCGGAGGAACCAACAATGAGCACATGGCTAAGATGATATGGATAATATCATAATTGCTAAGGAAACCTTCAAATACACTGAGCTTATAAAGAAGCCGAAGCAACTGCCTACAATGCGCTTAAATGACGAAAAGGGGAAGTTCTAGATGACGAATTTCATCGCGGATATCAAAATTCCAGATAGCAAGCTAGCCGTAGAAGCTGCCGAATTATTGCGCGATCACGGCGACGACCTTTTGTGGAACCACTCGAACCGCGTCTTTCTGTTTGCGGCGATGAAGGGGAATTCGAGTCAAGTCAAATACGATGCCGAGTTGCTTTATATCAGCTCACTCTTCCACGATCTCGGCTTGACTCCCGCCTTCCGAAGCCCGGACAAACGCTTTGAGGTCGATGGGGCGAATGCGGCCCGCGACTTTCTGAGAAGCCGCGGCATTCCGGAAGAATCCATTCGATTGGTATGGAATGCAGTTGCCCTGCACACCACCGTCGGAATCGTGGAATACATGGAAACCGAGGCGGCTCTGATGAATTTCGGCGTCGGTTATGACGTCGTCGGGAAGAACTTTGATTTCATTCCGGCAGAAGTGCGGAAGCAAGTCGTCGAAGCTTTTCCTCGCGACCAGTTCAAACACAACATCTTGCATGCATTCTGGGAAGGCTTCAAGCACAAACCGGAAACGACATACGGTACGATGAACGCTGACGTGTGCGAGATGTTTCTTCCGGGCTATCAACGCCCGAACTTTTGCCATCATGTCCTACATTCCAAGTGGGAAGAATAAGGGGATTGAGTGACTGTCCGGCAGAAGTTGGACTATAATCGCAAAAACGCGCCCCCCGAGACCTCGGAGGGCGCGTTTCCACTTGCATTAAGGATGCTGGTGAAGGGATTCGAACCCCCGACCTACGCATTACGAATGCGTTGCTCTACCAGCTGAGCTACACCAGCAAGTTCGTTTTTAGCGAACAAAAATTATTATAACTCGTTTTCAAAATAATGCAAGCGCCAATGCTTGGTAATTACAATTTCTCGCGAACGGAGCGCAGCTTCTGCTCCGAGGAGCTGGCTTTGTCGCGGCGGTCGTCGATCTTGATCGACGTCGACACGCGGCCGGCACCCGACTGGAACGGCGCTTCATGGATGGCGCGAATGGCGGCGAACACATCGTCCAGCGGCCCTTCAATAATCGTGCTCATTGAGGTTAGGGTAAACGTAATTCCCGTCTGCTTCTCCAGCACCCGATGCAACTCAGCGACATAAGCGCTCAGGCTGGTGCTACCCGTTCCGATCGGAATGACAGTTACTTCAGCGATGGCCATAATCGATCCCTTCTTTCTGGTAGTGGTTTTGTTTTCAATCACGAGCTTGTTATTCAACCTACCTCCATTCTACCCATCCTCGCACTTGAAGATCAACCGTGTCATGGAGTTTGTTACGGAGGCCAAACTTCTAACGGAACGTAGCGCCCTTATTCACTCATTTCCCGCCTATTTCCCGTTGTAACGGAACTCAGAGGCTCTATTGGCCTCATTTGACGGAGATTCATCTGCTTTTGCCCGGAATAAGATCTCTTGGTTCCGTTAGCAATCGAGACATCTGCAATACGGATAAATAGCAGCTCTAGATTCCGTTAGCCAATACCGTTCATACGGGCATGACCTCCCCAACTATCCTCCTAGTTCCTCAGTCCCATTCATAAATGTTCACAATTCTCCCTCGTCCCCCACTCTCCGCATCGTTATAAGGACTGGAGATTTTCACGACGTTTTCAGGTCATTTACATGGTAAAAATTCGGTTTACAAACACAACATCTTGGGCTATCCTTAGATCAACGCAACAAAATATAGTGTGAACGGGTGATCCGGCGGACAAGCCTCCGGACCTTAAAAGGGAAGTGCGGTGCAAAGCCGCTGCGGTCCCGCCACTGTAATCGGTAGCTAGGCGCTAGAGACGAAACGTTCATCGAATCGTCTTGAAGGCCCAGCCGTTCGTCTGACCTTTATGCCACTGCGGCTTGATTCTAAGGCTGCGGGAAGGCGTCAGCAATGACCCGAAAGCCAGGAGACCTGCCCGTTTGGAAGACACCGACGGAAAACCTGCGAGGAACAGGGATGGTGTCCGCTTGCCGCTGAACCTTAGGGCTTCTATTTCTATGCCCAACGTGATCGTTATGATGCAGCGCATTCGGGCATGTCCACCCTCGTCGGGTTGGACATGCCCTTTTATATGAAGTAAAAACTCAGTTTATCGGGAGGAGAACTTTGTTATGGCATTGCTAAACCAGACGTATACCGGCCGAGACACCTTGCTGGATGAAGTCATTCAATTAGGCGAGGAAATCGTGCACAGTCGAAATCTCGAGGTGCTGCGTGAGAACGCCAATTTGAACGGGGAGAGCTTCTCCGGCAAGATGAGTAAATTCGGAAGCGAGTATGCTAAATGGTACGCAAACCATTTCGTGATGCCGGCCCGCTTGGTCCAAGCCATCCAGGACAATATTGTCTACGTCCACGATCTGGACCAATACGCCATCGGCACAACCAACTGCATCTTTATCCCTTTCGATAAGCTGCTGCGCGAAGGCTTCAATACCGGGAACGGCAGCGTACGCCCGCCATCCTCCATCATGACGGCGATGGCGCTGGTGGCGATCATTTTTCAATCCCAGCAAAACTCCCAATACGGCGGCGTATCCGCGAACAAACTGGACTTCGATCTCGCCCCGTACGTGGCCAAATCATTCGCCAAGTACTTCCGCAAAGGGTTGGATTACTTTGAGGAAGGCGATGCCAGCGCCGAGTTGGGCGACATTGCCATGAGCCGCAGCGATTTGCGAGAAGGGTACCCGAAAGCCTTCAAATACGCGTTAAAGGAAACCGAAAGCGAAACGCTGCAGGCGGCCGAGAGCCTGGTCCATAACCTAAACACCATGTCGAGCCGGGCCGGCGGGCAAATCCCGTTCACCAGCATTAACTACGGCACCTGCACCTCGCCGGAAGGACAGCTGGTAATCAGCTCCCTGCTCACCGCGACCATGCGTGGGCTAGGCAGCGGGGAAACGCCGATTTTTCCGATTCAGATTTTCAAATGCAAGCAAGGGATCAATCAAAATCCAGGGGAACCGAACTACTCCCTGTTCCTGAAAGCGGCGGAATGCTCAGCCAAACGGCTGTATCCGAATTTCGCCAACCTGGATGCCCCGCTGAACCTGATGTATTACGATCCGACGAATCCGGATACGGAATTCGCCACGATGGGCTGCCGCACCCGGGTGCTGGCCGACCGTTTCGGACGGAACCATCTGTCCGGCAAAGGAAATCTATCCTTTAATACGCTAAACCTCGTCAAAATAGGCCTGGAGCACGGGATCGAATTGGGCCATCGCAAGGAGGCCGATGAGCGCGGCTTCTACCGGGAGCTGACGCATTATATGGATATCGCGCTGGAGGGACTGCTGCACCGTTTCAACATCCAAGCCTCTCAGAAGGCGAAGGCTTCGGATTTCATGATGCGTGAAGGGGTCTGGGAGGGCGGCGAGGCGCTGGCACCGGACGACGCGGTTGGCGATCTGCTCAAACACGGTAGCTTGTCCATTGGATTCATCGGCTTGGCCGAATGCATGAAGGCCATGTACGGCAAACACCACGGCGAAGACGAAGCGGTGTATCAGAAGGCGTATGATCTGATCGCCTACATGCGCGACTATTGCGACCGCCAAAGCGAAATCCATAATCTGAACATCACGTTGTTCGCCACCCCGGCGGAGGGCCTGTCCGGCAAATTCACTAAACGGGACCGTGCGGTATACGGCCCGATTCCCGGAGTCGTGGATCGCGAATACTACACGAATTCATTTCATATCCCGGTCTACTACAACCTCAGTGCCGCGCGAAAAATCGAACTGGAAGCCAAGTTCCACGGGCTTTGCAACGCGGGTGCGATCTCTTATATCGAGCTAAACGGCAATGCCCGCAGCAACCCGGCAGCGTTCCTGAAAATCGTGCAATTCGCCCTGCAGCAGCAGGTCAGCTATTTCAGCATCAACCATCCGATCGACCGGTGCTCAGCTTGCGGCTTCGAAGGGATTATCGGGGCAACCTGCCCTTCCTGCGGCAGCCATGAGAACGATGTGCATATCCGCCGCTTGCGCCGGGTGACGGGCTACCTGACCGGCGATTTCCAAACGCGGTTTAATGCCGCCAAACAAGCGGAAGTGCGCGACCGGGTCAAACACGACGTATGAATCTCTGCGGCTACTATCCCGAATCTATTAATGAAGGCGAAGGCTTGAGGGCGGCGATTTTTATCAGCGGTTGCCGTCATTATTGCAAGGGCTGCTTCAGCCCGAAGACCTGGAACTTCGATTACGGCGAACCGCTTACTTTGGAACGCGAAGCCGAAATCATTCATGACGTTAAAAATAACCCCCTGCTAAGCGGCTTATCGATCCTTGGCGGGGACCCTTTCTTCTCCGCCGCTGAAGTCAGCGGTTTTATCGACCGACTGGTTGCGGAGACAGGGCCTGTGTCGATTTGGATTTACAGCGGTTATACCTACGAAGAAATCATAGAACGCTCTGGCTCACCTGAATACGAGCTGCTAAGGCGCTGCGAGGTGCTGGTTGACGGAAGATTCGTAGAAGAGCTTCGCGACCCTTCCCTCCTCTATCGCGGGAGCTCCAACCAGCGGCTGGTCGATATTCAGCAAAGCCTGCGGCAGGGAAAGCCCGTATTATGGGAGTCCATGTTCTCTTTCTAGGTACATCTAAAAAGCTGACTTTTTGATCACGAACAATAGAAGTTTCTGGTATAATTAAAAGCCTGTGACCTTTGTCACAGTTTGACAATATTCATCACGGAGCGCGAGTACCCTTGCGCCCCCTTTTTTCACCCGTTATCTGCAATTTGAAAATTCAAGATTTGCGGTAAACACAGGCGGACTGCAGCATTCATTCCAACTTATTTCACGAAAGCGAGGATTCCTCTCATGCCCACTCTAGTGACCAAACCAAACAACCGACAACTTGCGTTTGACGGCGAGCGCCTTGGCGTCTATGCCGACCGTATTTTGCAAGGATTACATAACCTCGAGAAGGAACGCCTATTACGCGGCGTGAATGCCAAGCTCCGTCGCGACGAAGTGAACGGCGAAGAGATCAGCAATGCCTTTACGATGTCCGCCCTGGAGCTCGTCAGCAAAGACGAACCGGATTGGAAATTTGCGGCTGCCCGTTCCCTGCTCACTTCCCTTTATAAAAAAGCAGCGGTCAACCGCCGTTACAAAGCTTACCCCGAGGAGCCGTACGGCTCGTTCCACCACCTCATCTCCGAGCTGTGCAAGCTGGGCATCTACCGCGAAGAGCTGCTCGAGTGCTACACGAAAGAGCAAATCGAAGAGCTGGGCCGCACGATCGACCCTTCCTGCGATTTGCTGTTCGACTACATTGGCCTACTGACGCTGACCGAGCGTTACCTCGCCACCGATTTCGACGGACGGACGATGGAGCTGCCGCAGGAGCGCTATATGGTCATCGCGATGTACCTGATGCACAAGGAGCCGGAAGAGAAACGCCTGGAATTGGTGAAGGAAGCGTATTGGGCGATGAGCAACATTTATATGACCGCCGCAACCCCAACCATGTCCAATGCCGGTAAAAAAGTCGCCGGTCAGCTCTCCAGCTGCTTTATCGATACCGTAGACGACTCTCTTGAGGGCATCTTCGACTCCAACACCGACGTGGCTCGACTGAGCAAAATGGGCGGCGGCATCGGCGTCTACCTCGGCAAAGTCCGCGCTCGCGGCTCCGATATCCGCGGCCATAAAAATACCAGCTCCGGCGTCATCCCTTGGATCCGCCAGTTGAACAACACCGCCGTCAGCGTTGACCAACTCGGAACGCGGAAAGGCGCGATCGCGGTTTATCTAGACGTTTTCCATAAGGATATTCTCGCCTTCCTCGACTTGAAGCTGAACAACGGGGACGAGCGGATGCGCGCGCATGACGTTTTCCACGGCGTTTGCCTGCCCGACCTGTTCATGGAGGCGGTGGAAGCTCGCGGCGAATGGAATCTATTCTGCCCGCATGAAGTGAAGAAGACGATGGGCTGGAAGGATGAGAACGGACGTCCGTTGGGTCTGGAGGACTTCTATGATGAGGAGTTCGGAAAGGGCAGCTTCCGCGAAAAATACGCCGAAGCCGTCGCCCACCCTACCCTCTCGCGCATCACGATGCCGGCGATCGATATCATGAAGCGGATTTTGAAATCACAGTTGGAGACCGGTACGCCTTACATGTTCTATCGCGATACGGTCAACCGAGCGAACCCGAACCGCACGCACGGGATGGTTTACTCCTCCAACCTGTGTACGGAAATCATGCAGAACCAATCGCCGACGGTCGTCGAGCAAGAGGAACTGGTAACGAAGGACGGGCAAACCCGGATCGTCGTGTCCAAAATTCCGGGCGACTTCGTCGTCTGCAACTTGAACTCGATCCACCTGGCCCGCGCGGTGCCGGCTGGCGTGCTGGAGCGGCTCGTACCGATCCAGACGCGGATGCTGGACAACGTCATCGATATCAACAATATCGAAGTGCTGCAGGCGCAATACACGAACAGCCAATATCGGGCAATTGGCCTTGGCACGTTTGGCTTGCACCATCTGCTCGCGCTCGAGGGCATCCGTTGGGAATCCAAGGAGGCCGTGGAGTACAACGATGCGCTTTATGAGAAAATCAACTACCTGCTGGTCAAATCCAGCATGGAACTCGCCATAGAAAAAGGGAAATATCCGAAGTTCGCCGGTTCCGACTGGGAAACGGGGCATTACTTTGAAGCTCGGAACTACACGGACGGTACGCGCGAAGGCAAATACGTAACGACCGAACAGTGGCGCGAGCTGCAGAAGGAAGTGAGCTTGAACGGCGTCCGTAACGCCTGGATGTTCGCCATCGCGCCAAACGGCTCGACCTCGATCATCGCCGGCTCCACCGCCAGCATTGATCCGTTGTATGAGCTGCTCTCCTATGAGGAGAAGACGACGTACAAGATCGCTAACCCGGCACCGGATCTGTCCGAAAAAACGATCTGGTATTACAAGACAGCGTTCCTGATCGACCAACACTGGTCGATCGACATGGCCGGCGCTCGCCAGCGCCACGTCGACCAAGGGCAAAGCTTCAATCTGTACGTGCGGCCGGACATCAAAGCCACCGAATTCCTGGAGCTGCACCTGCATGCCTGGAAGGCCGGGCTGAAGTCGACGTATTATGTGCGCAGTCGGGCGTTGACGATTGAGGAGTGCGAATCGTGCGCATCTTGATCTCAACCCACCCCACCCCTCCCTTACCATAAGGGAGGGCGCCCGAGGGCCTGCTGCCCTCTGGGCTCCCGCAATGAGAGGAACGTTGGAGTGACTGAGGCGCTCCTGCCCGCTCTCCCCTGCGGGGATTCGCTTTAGGTTGGCTCGTGGAACGCTTTTCGTGGACTCATCCCTCCCCACCCCTCCCTTACCGTAAGGGAGGGCGCCCGAGGGCCTGCTGCCCTCTGAGCTCCCGCAATGAGAGGAACGTTGGAGTGACTGAGGCGCTCCTGCACGCTCTCCCCTGCGGGGATACGCTTTAGATTGGCTCGTGGAACGCTTTTCCCCCTTCGGGTACGTCTTACTTTGGGCGCACCCGGGTGACCTGGTAAACCGTGCTGCTCATAACTGCTGCTTTCGTCGCACCCGAGGGACTTTGGCGGGATGAGCGCTTCTCGCCCTTCGGGCCCGCTCTACTTCAGGCGCTCCTGCAGGGCGGTGACTGCGACTTTGGTGGTGAAAGGTGATAAGGCGTGCGTAACCCTCGTTGTCCCTTCGGGATGCACTTACTTTTAATGAAATTGAGCGGCAGGGGCGTTTGAAATGCCACTGCGTGCTAGGCGGCGCCATCCCCTGCGGGGATGCGCTCACGGCTTTGTAATAAAACATGCGGGGAATGGGCCAGAGGGTGAAATGATTCTGAAGAAACGGTAGTGGTCGCCTTTGCGAGTGGAGTTCTACAACTTCTGAATCTAGTTCAATCAGAGAAATCCGCGAGCAACAGCGATCGTAAGAACATTTCAGCCGGCGGCCCCCTCCCGCATGATCCACTACAAATTAAGGAGCGAAATCCCATGCAACTTCAAACGATATTCAACACCGAAGCCCCCAACAAATCAACGCGGATCATCGGCGGCGAAAGCTCGGGCATCTTGAACTGGAACGACATCCGCATGCCGCATATGTACAAGCTGTACAAAGTGCTGCTGCTCAACCACTGGATCGCGGATGAGATCCCGATGGCCAAGGACGCGCAGCAATTCGCCCTGCTCGATTCGGAAGAGCAGCGCACCTTTAAGATCAACATCTCGCTGCTGGCGGTACTCGATTCGATGCAAACGATGTTCGTTGGCGACGTAAAACGTTACTTCACCGACTCGTCGCTGGAGGCGATTTCGGCGATCATCGGGCAGCAGGAAGTGGTACACAACCAATCCTACTCCTACGTGTTGTCCTCGATCGTATCGGAGCAGGAGCAGAAAGAGATTTTCGAATACTGGAAGCATGACCCGGTGCTGTTGGATCGCAACAAGTTCATCTCTGACATCTATCAGAACTTCCGTAATAACGCGACGCCGCAGACCTTTTTTGAAGCCCTGGTTGCTGACCTTATTCTTGAAGGCATCTTCTTCTACAGTACGTTCGCCTTCTTCTACAACCTGGCGCGCGATCAGAAAATGATGGGCACCAGCCAAATGATTTCGTATATCCAGCGGGACGAGAATCAGCATTGCTACTTCTTTGCCGAAGTGTTCAAGCAATTGCTGGTCGATTATCCGGAGCTGAACACGAAAGAAAACATCGACTACACCTATCGCACGATCGACCGGGCGGTCGAGCTGGAAACGAATTGGGCGCATTATACGCTAAAAGATGTGCAAGGCATCGACTTGAACGAATTGTCCGATTACATCAAATATATCGCCAACAAGCGACTGACGTTGATGGGTCTGGACAAAGCGTACCAAGGCGTCGATATCAACTGCATGCCATGGATCAAGCCGTTCTCCGACGAGGCGCTGAACGCGACGAAAACGGACTTTTTCGAGGCCAAATCCCGTAACTATGGCAAGGTTGGCGACGACAACGGGTTCGACGACCTGTAAGGACAAGAACGGCGCTACAAATGATGGCGGCTCTTCTGCATTAGCTCTGCGGAAGAGCATTTTTTCGCAAAAAAAGTTTGTCCCATTTAACTTCGGTTTAAAAAAACGGGATATGCTATGATTAACTACCAAATCGGCCCAGTGCCGGAACATCGGAAGGACGTTAGCATTTATGGATTTACTGATTACCGTAATTATGCTTCTGATCTGTCTTGTAGCCTCCAACATCATCAGCCACTATATCCCGTTGATTCCTACCGCGTTGACGCAAATCGCTCTTGGGATTCTGATTGCGCTGGCCTTTAACGGGTTTTCGCTAGAACTCGAGACAGAATGGTTCTTGCTGCTGTTCGTTGCGCCCCTGTTGTACAACGACGGCAGGTATTTCCCCCGCGACCAACTATGGAATATGCGCGGGGCGATCCTGGGGAACGCAATTATCTTGGTGGTATTAACTACATTGGGTGGCGGTTACCTCATTCATGCGGTGATTCCCGACATTCCACTGGTCGCGGCATTCGCACTGGCCGCGATTCTGTCCCCTACCGATCCGGTGGCCGTCAACGGGATCGCCAAGCGAATTCATCTCCCCGAGAAGGTGCTGAATCTCGTCCGAGGGGAATCGCTGATCAACGATGCCTCGGGCCTGGTAGCCTTTAACTACGCGGTTGCTGCGGTTGTTACGGGGTATTTTTCGCTGCGGGAAGCCGTGTTCGATTTCTCCTATATGTTCGTGACCGGAGCCTTACTGGGACTGGTGCTCAGCTTAATCATGACCTGGATTCGGTTCTCCCTGCTCAAACAAGGGATCAAGGATGCCACGCTGCATTCCCTGCTGCAAATTCTGACGCCGTTCCTGATCTTTATCGTCACGGAGGAATTCCTGCACGCTTCCGGTGTTATTGCTGTGGTTGTGGGCGGTATCGTGCATTCCCTATTGCGGGAGCGGACGGAAACGATGCTGGCGGAGGAACAGGTGTTAACGGAAAATATCTGGTCCACCGTGCTCTTCATCCTGAACGGGATTGTCTTCCTGCTGCTTGGGTTGAACATCCCGTCAACGATGCAGGCTACCGTCGACAACCCGAATATTAACAATGTGCTGGCAATCGGTTATGTACTTGTTGTTGGGATCGGGATTTTGGCGATTCGCTTCATCTGGTCGCATTTCTTTGCCATTTATGAATACCGGAAGGCTAAAGTCGGCGAGGTTGACAAACCGACGATAAAATCCAGCTTGGTTCTGACCCTGACCGGGGTTCGCGGCGCAGTCACGATGGCCGGGGTATTGTCGATCCCTTATGTGGTCGCCAGCGGGGGTCCGTTCCCGGAACGATCGTTGATCTTGTTCTTGGCGGCAGGCGTCATCTTGTTTACGTTGATTGTGGCCACGATCTTCTTGCCTATGCTTAGCAAAGGGGGCGCGCCCGGCGAAGAGACCGACGAGTTCCTCGATATGAATGAAGCCCGTACCCGCGTACTGCGGGTAGCGATGAACAAGATCAAGGAAGAAATGAACGACGACAACAAGACAGCGGCCTACCAGCTGATGGACGAATATAGCCGGCTGCTTCAGCCGGCCTTGGATCAATGGGGAGCTCAGCGTCCGGATCGTCCGGCCATGCTGGGTAAAATCACCGAATTGCACCGGGTCGCACTGAAGGTGGAACGCGGCTACATCCAACAGGTGATGGCAGACGGAGGCATGGACAAAGAGATGTTCGAGGCCTTCGAGAAGGCGCTGGAGTTACGGGAAGAGAAGCTGTCGCAAAGCGGGCGTGCTCGCTTCTTTTTCCTGGTTGGCAGTGCGGTTCGAGACTTTCGGCGCGCGAAACGAAAATACAAGGAGTTCGCCATGAAGGCCGAGGGAAGAACCATCCAAATCCACGCACTGCAAGCCGCACTCGAGCACTTGCAGGGACTGAAGAAAGGGAACGAATCGGACAACCTGATCCAATTCGTCATCCTGGATTACAAGCGTGGGATCGCCCGGCTTAAAGGCACCGCGGATGCATTCAGCGAGAAAACGGAAGCGCAGAAGGAAGAGCTGCGGTTGCTGGTCATGGACGCTGAACGCGCGGAAATCAGCCGCATGTTCGAGAATGGCGACATTAACCGGGAACAAGCCCGGGAACTGCGCCGAGCGATTAACCAGATCGAAAGCCTCACCCTCTATGAGCACGAGGAATAGCGATGATTAAGGAGACGGCGGTGCCGCGCAAGCGTAACGGAACGTAACGCGCTTATTCGGCGAAAAATGGGCAACACAGAAATCTAACGGAACCAGAAGACGCTATTGGGACTATTTAGCCTGGGATCAGGCCTTAAATAACCAAATAGCGTCTTTTCGTTCCGTTAGACTGGGTAACTGGCGTTTTTCGCCGAAATAAGGTCTGCTCGTTCCGCTACGCGAGCGTTCCAGCGTTGAGCGCGCCGACGCGCAGCTCCGCCCACGGGAGCGGTAAGCCGCCGGGATGCCGCAGGCGGACCGTCCGGCTCTCGCCAGGCAGCAGGTCGAAGTAGTTGTCGCTGAAGCGGACCCCGCCCAGCGGCAGCTCCAGCTTGACCAGCCGGGCAACGCCCTGGCCGGAGGCCGTGACCGTGACGGTCTGCGCTGCTTCATCAATCTGCATGTCCAGCTCGGCGGCAGGCAAGCGCAGCTCCTTCGGGTCGCGCAGATAATAGCGATTCACCGGTGCGGCGAATCCGGTGGTGCTCAGCTCCACCAGCACCTCTTCCGGCGCCAAACCGGCCAGCGCCTTTGCCTCTTCCAAGCCTCCGAGCGACAGCGCCGTTTGCGGTGGGATCTTCGCCGCAAACGAAAACCGACGAACGCCTCCCGGAGGAGTGTCCTGCACGCCTGCGGATCCGCCTCCCATTCCCCCGACTTCCTGCGCCCCCGCCAAATCGCCGCTCTGGGCCAAAGGATGCACCGTTAACGTCACAGTTCCCTCCAACTCCTCCAACGTGTCGTTGACCACCCACACGCGCAGCGGCTCACCCGGTTCATGTTCCAACGACAGGAGCACGGGATGAAAGAAGGTCTTGCCATAATAATACGAAGCCTTCGGTAGCAGCTCGTAATCGATCATCGACCAGCTCGTCCCCGGCCAGCTGTCATTCAGTTGCCACACCAGCGCGCCGCTGTTGCGGTGACGGTGGCGGCGGAAATGCTCGATTCCGTACTTCAGCCCTTCCGCTTGGGTCAGCATGGAGAAATTCATGTACTCCTCGATGTCCTGCGGAATCCCCGTGTAGCCTTCCATCAGCAAAATCCCTTTGCGATGGTTCGTATCCTTGTTCCGATACGCCATCTCGGCGCTCCCCCAGGTAAACTTCCCTTCGGGAATGTTCTTCGCCAACGTATATCGATTCGCCGAAGCATGCATGCCGAACTCACTGCTAAACAAAGCAAGGTCTTGCTTATAGTTCTTAAACGTAACCCCTTCGATGCTATAATCGAGCCGCGGCTTCTCGCCTTGCATACGCGGGTACACCGACCCATGCCACACTTGCCAGTTATGGCGGTCCCCCTGATTCGGATCGTTGGCGTCATACCCGTCCTGCGCACCATACGGTGACGAAGGCCAATACGGACGATACGGGTCCAGTTCGGCCAAAAGTCCGGGGATCAGTTCATGATAGATCGTCTCGCCGAAAAAAGCTCCGGTAATGTCACCCGCTGCCGACTTCATGTCAACCAGCCAGTCGATTTCATTGTTGCCGCACCAAAGCGCAAGCGAGGCGCGGTTCCGCAGCCGCTTGACGTTATCGATGATTTCCTGACGCACATTGTCCATGAAGTCGCGGTTAAAGTCCGGAAATAGCGCATTGGCAAAAGCGAAATCCTGCCACACGAGCACCCCGCGGCGGTCGCATTCCTCGTAAAAAATCTCCTTCTCATAAATGCCGCCGGCCCAAACGCGCAGCATGTTCATATGCCCCTCCACGGCCAGCTCGATCAGTCCGCGATACATGGGTTCCGAGATCGATCCGATCATATGATCTGCCGGAATCCAGTTGGCTCCTTTGGCATAAACCTTAATGCCATTAAGGATAAAGGCAAACGACGGACTGCCGTCGGGATTTTGCAGCGATAATTCCAGCGTGCGTATGCCAAAGGGCTGCTCGTAGCGGTCAATCTCCTCGTCGTCGGCAAGAAGCGTCACCTCCAAAGTGTACAGATAAGGCTCGCCCAAATCATGCGTCCACCAACGCCGCGGCAGGGCGATCCGCAGTTCGGCCGACGCCGATCCCTTCGTTCGAAAAGCCTCCGGAAAGGCTTGTCTCAGCCCTGCTTGAACGCCTAATAAAGTCCCGCATTCCTCCAGCACAGGAAGCTTGGCAGACGTTACCTCCGCCCCATCCCCGTCCAGCAATCGTACGACGGCCACCGCCGTCGTTCCGGAACGAAAGGCCTCCGCTTCGGCGCTCACCCGGATGACCGCCTCCTCCGCCGACGCGGATAACGTTGCGGCATATACGCCGGTCAGCTTCGCCCGTCTGCGCCGCTCCAGCCGAACCGGACTCCAAATGCCGGTCGTCACGATCCGCGGCCCCCAGTCCCATCCGAAGTTCATCGCCGCCTTGCGGATCCAGGGACGCTCCTTCGTATAAGAGGACCATTCGAACTGCTCTTTGTCTCGATGATGTAGATCTAGCGGATCGAATCGAACCGCCAGCGTATTTCGGCCTTCACGGACGATCCGAGTGACGTCGAACGTATAGCAGCGAAACATGTTGGATGCCGAGCCAATCTCATGTCCGTTGACGTAAACGGTCGCAAACGTGTCCAGCCCTTCGAACGTGAGTTCCACCCGCTCTTCATCCCCCGGTACGGCATTCAACTCAAACGTCGTGCGGTACCACCATTCTTTCCGCTCGATCCAGCGACACTTCGCATCGTTATGCCCGTAATACGGGGGCTCGATGATCCCGCATTCCAACAGCGCCGAATGCACATCGCCCGGAACGTTTGTCTCGATCCAGAAGCGGTCGTCCAGTCCGGGGGCGGCCAGCTCCAAAGGTGGTTTCTCCCCAACCTCAAAATGCTGCAGCTTCCATGGTCCCGATAAAATCATGAATCGTCCCTCTTTTCCCGATGGTGATGTAGGATGGCGATTAATTCTCGCTCGCTGTCACGCCTGCCGGATCATAACCCAACGCTTCCTCGCGAAATTCGCTGGGCGTCTTCCCCGTATGCTTCTTAAACAGACGGCTGAAATATTTCACGTCCTCGTACCCGGTCATTCCGGCGATTTCGCTCACCTTGGCCGGGGATACGACCAGCAGGTCCATCGCTCGGCGCATCCGCAGAGCGGTGACGTAGTCGCCGAAGTTGCTTCCCGTCTCTTTCTTAAACAGCTCGCTAAGATGCCCGGGATGCAGGTGCACATAAGCTGCGATCTGCTGCAAACTTAGCTCCCCCGCCGGGCAGGACTCCATAAACGCCTTGGCCCGCTGCACATGGGAAGCCTGCCCTTCGCCGAGCTGGCTGTGATACAAGTTCATCACGGCGTGCAGATGACGAAACAGCTCCTCTTTCAGCTTGCCCCCTTCGACCTGCTGCTGCAGCCATGGCTCGAAGCGCGCTTCTCCTTCTTTCCCTAAAGCCCGGAGCGTTCGCTCTAGCCAACGGTGCGCGGCGACGGCCGCCGATTGCAGACAGGCCTGATACGATTCCGGCGTACATTCCGGGTCCGCGGCCAGCTCGTCGGCCAACCGCTGTGTCCAAGCCCGCAGGGCCATCGGATCCTGCTCCAACAGGATCGCGCCAAGGCCGTTCTCCTCCTCTTGCGACAACACCGTCCTCCCGCCTTTACGATCGGCGATTTCCCGGTAATCCAGCAATTTATGGCTCATCAGCAGATCACGGTAAGCAAAGGCGGCGGCCGCCGTCACATAACTTCGATGGACCTGGTCCAGATCGTCCACGGCAATACCGGCCGCCAGGCGCAGCCGGCAGTTCAGCAGATTTTCGATCCGTTCAAGTACCCCCTTCAAACGCCCGACCGTAACGAATGCATCCCCCCTGTCTGGCCCGATCACGCAAACGATTTGACCTTGGTGGATCAATACCGCCGCACCCGGCAACAAGTCCTCCAGCATATTTTGCACGGCAAATCGCAGCAGCGAATCGGCGTCGTCCTCCTGGCCCCAGCCGTTGGCGGACAAAAGCAAAACCTGCCGGTATCCCGGGCTAAGAGAGATTTCCCTTTCCTGATTTTCCTGCTTGGAAAGAACCGGGACCGATCCTACCTCGCCTTCGATCACCCACTTAACCAACTGACGCCGCCGCTCTTCCCGGGCCTGCCGCTGAGCGCGGGAGTCCTCGGCCCGGCGCTCCTGCAGCCGTCGCTTGGCCCGAAGCACCGTTCGGATAATTTCCTCCGGTTTGCTGGTCTTCAGCAGATAGTCGCCAACTCCCTGGCGGATGGCTTGCTGGGTATAGGCAAAATCCCCGTAACCCGACAAAATGATCACCTCCAGCCCCGGCAGCCTTGCGGCCGCTTCCTCCGCCAGCTCCAAGCCGGTCTTGCCGTTCATTCGGATATCGGTGATCAGGATATCCGGCCGCTCCGCTTCCAGCCGCTCGAGCGCTTCCTCCGCGGATGCGGCCGGCGGAAGCAGATTCAACCCGAGCTCGCTCCAGGAAATAACGCTGGCTAAACCGGTCCGGATGATAACCTCATCATCCACTATCAATACGTTCATGGCGATCCCTCCATGATCGGAATAGAGAACGAAACCTGCGTCCCTTCGCCTTCCCGGCTATCTACGGTAAGGCCCGCTTCGCGTCCGTAATGCAAGAACAGCCGCTCGTTTACGTTGCGAAGCCCATATCCAGCGTTCAATTCTGCAACCGTGGCCATCGTGGCCGCGGTCTCCGCCATAACCACCCCCGGCATCGCCGCTTGATCCTGCGTATTCCCTGTCCCTTCAACTCCCGGCAGCGACAGCGCCTGACGGACTTCTTCCAAACGCGCGGCGCTCATCCCCAGCCCGTCGTCCATGACCATCACATGCATGCGTTTCCCCTCCGGCTGGATCAGGATGGTAATCGTTCCGATGCCCTCGCGTTTTTGAATCCCATGGATCAAGGCGTTCTCCACCAAAGGCTGCAGCAGCAGCTTCAGCATCCATTTATCCAGAAGCCCCTCCTCCACGATATACTCAACATCAAACTTATCGGGAAAACGAATCGATTGGACCCGAACATAGTTACGGATATGCGCCAGCTCCTGCTCAACCGGACAATAATCTCGGCCCTGATTAAGGCTGATCCGCAAGAAGTCGCTAAGCCCCTCGACCATATCGGCGATTCGCCGCTCCCCCGACATCAAGGCGATCCAATGGATCGAAGACAAGGTATTGTACAGAAAATGCGGATTGATCTGCGCCTGCAATGCCCGCAGATCGGCCTCCTTCTTGCGCGCCTCCCCGCGGATGACCTCCCGCTTTAATCGTTCGATATGAGCGCCGAGCATATTGTAGCTCTGACCTAGCCGGCCGATCTCATCATCCGAGGTCGCTGGAAAACGCGGCAAAGGCCGCTCCGGATCGATCCGCGACAAATGTCGGGTCAACACGCGCAGCGGCCGGGTGATCCGGCGCACCGTAAACCAAATCAGCAGCGTGCACGCCAGCACGGAGACACCAACCACCATAGCGGTTAACGTCAAGATATAGCGGTTCTCCGCTTGGTATTGGTCGTAGGGGACACTGCCCACCAGCATCCAGCCGGTCAACGGCTCGCGGCGGTACAGCACCGTCGATTTTGAATCCCCGCTACCATAGATCACGCTCCCGTTCTCAATCAGGCGGTTGCTGCGCGGTTCCCCTCCGTCGTCCGCCGCCGCGACCCCGCCCGGGATCAAAGCGAACAGGCCGGGCGCAAAGGTATCCAGCGGCTGGCCTAACCTGGACTTGTCGGCGGATGACAGAATGGTACCGTCTTCTCCAATCAATTCGACTTTACCCATCCCCTGGCCAAACTCCGGCGATTCCAGATTGCGGGCAAGCTCCCGTTCGTCAAGGCTGATCGCCAGCCAACCCAGTCGGCGAAAATCATAGATGCTGCGAATCGGCCGGAACAAGGTCATGACCTGCTCCATCCCGGCATAATCGCGAATTTCGTATACGCCAGACCATGTTTTCACGCCCCCGGCAATCGCTTCCGCCGCCGCAGGCGGGAGCTCATTTTCATACCATGTGGCCGTAGACAGGCGTCCGTCAAACCGTTCGGGATAGATGGCGATATTGGCGATATAAGGCTTGGAGGCCGCCAGATTCGTCATTCTCCCTACTAGCTCGGTCCGCTTAGCCTCATTGTCCTCCGGGCCGGTCAGATAGGTCTGCAAATCCCGTTCCCCGATCAAGAAGATCGACAACGTTTCGATATCCTCCAGCATAAAGCGCAGATTGGCATCCATTTGCTTCAGCATGTCGCTGCCGGTCAGCTTCGTTTTCTCCTCTGTAATGTTGGAAGAGATCATAAAGGCGAACAAACCCAAAGCCAACATCGGCACGATCATGGACGCCGCAACCACCACCGACAGCTTGCGCTGAAGCGACGTAGTCAGCCATTTATGCATGTTGCGCTCCCCCTTTGCTCCGGTGTAGGATATTCCTCCCTTATCCTTTCACCGCGCCGGCCGTCATCCCCTTCATCATTTGTTCCTGAAACAGCAAATAGAGAACGATGGTCGGGATCACCGACAGCGTCATGCCCGCCAGCGACAAGCCGTAGTCCGTCTGGTAGCCGTCTGCGAAGTTAGCGATGGCCAGCGGCAGCGTCTTGAGCGCCGTCTTGTTGATAAACACGAGGGCGAAGGAGAAGTCATTCCAGGAATGCAGGAAGCTAAGAATGGTCACCGTGGCTAAGGCCGGAACCGACATCGGCAACATGATGCGGAAGAATAACCCCCACAAGCCGGTGCCATCAATAAAAGCCGCTTCCTCCAGCTCGCGGGGCACACTCGTCAGGTACGCCGTCAGCACGAATACCGCCGTAGGCAGCGCAAATGCGGTGTAAGGCAGAATCAGCGCCCAATACGTGTTCAGCAGCGACATCTGCTTCATGAGAATAAACAGCGGAACCAGGGTGCTATGAATCGGGATCAGCATCCCGATCACGAAGAAGGTCAAGACCCCACCTTTCCAACGGAACTGGAAACGGGCCAGGATAAACGAAGTCAGCGCGGCTATGAACAAGGTCAGCACAAGCGATCCGAGAGCCACAATAAGCGAATTCCCGAATGCGGTACCGAGCCGCGAGCTCTCCCAAGCCCGCGTGAAGTTGTCGCTATGCCACACCTGCGGCAGCCCAAAGGGACGGGCGTAGAAATCGGCGTTCGTCTTAAACGCGCTGATCACCAGCCAGAAGAACGGGTACAGGATCACCACCCCATAGAGCGTCAGCAGGCCCCAAAACAAAAGCCGGCCCGTTTTGCCCAGCACCCGCCCGCCGCCGCCATTCCCCGCGTTTTTCGCCGATAGAGGGGTTGTTAGATTCATGTTCATGTTCAATGGGTACCTCCTTTCATCTTAAGCGGCGTCTTTCTTCCGATTGGTCAGCCACTGGCTGGTGCCAATCAATAGCAGACTGATGATCATGATGCTGGTGGAAATCGCACTCCCGAACCCATAACGATAGGTCGAGAAGGTCGAATTGTACATATATGTCGCCAGCAGCTCGGTCGCATGCGCCGGGCCGCCCTTCGTCATGATGTAGACCAGGTCGAAGGACTTGAGACTTCCCGATATGCACAGGACAACCGCCACTTGTACCGTATTCTTAATCATCGGCAGCGAGATCGTCAGGAGCTTGCGAACGCCGGAGACGCCGTCGATCTTAGCCGCGTCGTGGATTTCACCTGGGATGTTCTGGAGCGCAGACATGAAGATGATTAGATAAAGTCCGACATAACTCCAAATCAGCGGCGGAAGAAGCGAATAAATGGCGATATTGCCGTCCGACAACCACTCCAGCTTCCAGCTGGATAGACCCAGCGCGTCCAGCAGAAAGTTCAGGATGCCGATCTGCGGATGATAAATGTACTGCCAGATCATCCCGATCACCACCGTGGACAAGACCATCGGAAGAAAAACCGCCGAGCGAAGGAAGCGCTGCAGCAGATCGCTTTTGTGCAACAACACCGCCAAGGCGAGAGCCAGCGGAATTTGCCCGAACACCGAAGCCAGCACGAACACGACATTATTTTTCAGCGCCCGCCAAAACACCGGATCCCGCAATATTTCCGCATAGTTGCTTAGGCCGGTATATTTCGCTTCGCCGATGCCCGACCAGTTGAAGAAACCGTGATACGCCGACCAGATCACCGGTACGAAAACAAACAACGAGTAAATCACCAGCGCGGGCAGCAGGCCGGTGATGATGAAGCTCTTGCTGCGTAAGGCGTTCATGCTCTCTCACATCCTTTAAGGGAAAAAATAATCCCCCTCCCCTGAGGGGAAGGGGGAACTCTACTAATTCGAAGCCACAGCCGCGGCTTGTGCGTCCTGAATCTTGCGAGCGATATCCTCCGCTTTGCCGCCCATGAGCAGCTCCTGCAGCCCGTTGTTCACCACTTCTACGGTTGCCGAGCCCAACTTGGAGTCGTAAACGGGTACGATTTTGACACGTTGGATCAGATCATACAGCTCTACGAACAGCGGATGCGCTTTGCTCTTGTCGAGCTCGATGTTGTAGCTGACCAGGGTGCTGCTGTCCAAAGTAGCCTTTTGCCCGTCGGGACCTGCCATCGCGTAGAACAGCTTCATCGCCGCTTCCTTCCGGGCACCGGTCAACTTCTTGCTGACGCCAAGGCCCGTACCGACGACGCCTGCGGTCGTATCTGCGGCCCCTTTGCCGCCCGCAATCGTAGGAACGATCGTGATATGCGTGTTGTCCAAGACTTCCGGCGGCGCATTGTTGACCAGGTTGGCCAGCGCCCAACCGCCGTTGACGACCATCGCGGCATTCCCCTGGAAGTACAGCTGCATCATCTGCGTTTCGTCGAGGCTATTGAAGCCATCCTGGAACGCCTTGATGTCGCCAAGCTTCTGGAACTTGGTCAACGCCTCGACGAACTCGGGATCTGTAAACTTGGCCCCATCCTGCGCAACGGCCTTCAGGAACCACTCCGTGCCGGTAACCCGGTCGCCCACGGTGCTGAAGAACGTCGATTGTGCCACCCAGTTGGCTTTGTTGCCCAGCGCGATCGGGATCACGCCGTTGTCATTAAACGTTTGGATCGCAGTCTCTAATTCTTCCCATGTTTCCGGTACCTTCACGTTATATTTCTTAAACAAGCTATCGTTGTAGTAAATAAAAGAGCTTGGCGCCAGGTTCATCGGCACGGAGTAGATTTTACCGTCTACCGTGTAACCGTCCAGCGCATTCGGAATGAAGTTGTTCTTCCAATCCGGATTGGCATCCAGTTCATCGTTGATCGGCTGCAGCAAATCGCCTTTGACGAATTCCTTCGTCATCGCGTCCGGCCACATCACGAACAAGTCGGGCATTTCGTCTGCCGCGGCCACTGTCCGCAGCCGGGTCTTCAGCCCGTCCGTCGGCAGCCCTTCGTCAACAACTTCGATTTCGGGATGAGCCGTCCGGAAATCCTCGATAATTTTCCGCATCGCCACCGCTTTGGCATCTTGGCCTGTCCAGTTATGCCAGATCGAGATGCTCACTTTCTCTCCACCGTTATCTCCGCTGCCCGAAGCTTCATTTCCCCCGCCGCAGCCGGCGAGCAACAACGCCAACATGGCGGCGCTGCACAATAGTGATATCCATTTTTTCATCGTATTTGACTCCCCCCTTGCTTTGATTAAACTCATTTTAATGTTAGCGCTCTCAAAACATAAGGAGACGAATCGCGGCACCAGGGGTGAAAAATTTCGGTTTGGAACTTAGACAAATGGTTCTATTCTGCTTCTAAAGCACACGATATTGCCGTCCGGATCGCGAAAATGCATCGATCTGGCTCCCCAGGGGTACGTGGTAGGAGTCGCCACGAATTCAACGCCCAGCGCTTTTAACCGCCCATATTCCGCATCAACGTCCTCAACATTAAAACCCAAAGTGAAGTTCCCCGATCCCCAATAGGTGGAGAAATCAAACCCCATATCCGTTTCCGCCGCCCGCCGCGAGTAAATCGCGAGTCCCGTACCCTCGGTCTTCATTTCCACGTGAATCTCGTCCCCCACCGCCGTCGCTTGCAGGACCGTTTCATAGAACCGGGTCATCGCCACCACCTGATCCGTTAAGATCGCGACATCTACAAATTTCATCCTCATCTCTCCTTCCGCGCCAGAATCAAAAACCGATGCTCCCGACTGGATACAAATCCGGTTTGATCTATAATGTTCTGCAACTCGCATAACTTCTCGAAACAACGTTCCACAGAGAAATCGGCAAACTCCCATTCTAGGATTTTGGCAAAATAGACGAGCGCACCCACATCGCGAAACTTCACCTCGGGAAAAGCCTCCTGCTGAACCTCGACGTCGAAGCCCGCTTCAATCATGTCTCGAACCGTATGGGCCAAATCGAACTCGGCGGGCGTCTTCATTGCCCCTTCGCCAAGCAAATCCCGCGACAGCTCCCGGTTGTTCCGCCCACCCACTTGCTGGGTGATAAACACTCCGCCCGGCTTCAGGATTCGATAGACCTCCTTGGCCGAAAACGATTCATGACGGTTAAGGACCAAATTGAAAAATTCATCCTCAAACGGCAGCTGGTCATCCTCCTCCACCTTAGACACTTCAATCCCATAAGCGGGCAGCTTGGCAAGGCACAGCTCATAGTTGGGCGGGTACGCTTCCGTCGCATAGGTGCGGCCGGGTGGCGGTGACAAGGACAGCAGAAACTCGCCCCCGCCGGTTCCCATATCGAGCATCACTGCGTTCTCGCTCATCTCCTGTTGAACCAAGGTCCGATAATCCCAAGGCAATTCCTCTTCTTCCAACCGTCCGTCTAGCTCGGAGAAATCCCAACCCTGAAAAACCTTGGCCTCCTCCGCTTCCCACCGCTTCTTCAATTCGCTTCGATCCACTGCCTTCGCTCCCCCTTGTCCTTGTCCTAGTTACGTGCGACAATTTCTTGCAGCGCCTTCCCCAACGTATCGAATCGGAAGGTGAATCCCGCCCGTTGCAGCCGCTCCGGCAACACCCAGCGACTCTTCAGCACCAACTCGGTCTCCGTGCGAATCAGGCGAGCGCCCAACTCCAGCAGCCAACTTGGCGCGGGCAGGCCGATTGGAACGCCCATTGCCCGTCGCAGGCCGGCCATCAGCTCCCGGTTCGTGACCGGATGCGGGGCGGAGGCGTTAAACACGCCGTCGAGCTCGGGATGCTCCTGCAGGAATCGGACGATCCGGAACAGATCCTCCATATGAATCCAGCTGAACTGCTGGCGGCCGGACCCTTGGGCTCCGCCTAATCCGAAGCGTACCAGATTACGCAATGGGCCCATCACCCCGCCGTCGTCCAGTACGATCGCAATACGCAGCGCGACCCGCCTTGTTGCCGGGAGGTCAAAGGCGAAGAATGCCTCCTCCCATGCTTTTGCGACGTCAACCGAAAAACCCGAGCCCACTTCTCCGCTTTCCTCCGTCATCGGACGGTCCTCCGCATGCCGGTAAATCGTCGCCGTACTGGAGTTGATCCATAACGCCGGCGGACGCTGGCAGACCAGGATGCACTCCCCAAGCTGACGCGTTGTTTCCGTCCGGGACTCCAGAATAAGCCGTCGATTCTCAGGGGTGTACCGGCAATTCACCGATCTACCGGCGAGGTTAATCAGCAGGTCCGCCCCTTCCAACGCCTGCACGATGGCACTTTGGTCCTCCCAGGGAATATGGGGCGCTTGTCTTGAGATTACCTTAACCTCGGCTCCCAGTTCCTTGAACCTCTGCGCAAACGCCTGTCCAACAAACCCGGTGCCCCCAGCCAATACCACTTTCGGCATGCGATCCGCTCCTTTGCCCTGACATTTTGTTTTATTATACCATGCCGTCACGGGGGATTTTTCCAATGAAGTTGTTGCTTGCCAGGTGAGGTTAGGCGATAATTCTCCTAAGCAAAGTTAGAGTTACAGTTGAGTTTATAGACACGATATGAGGAGGATGACGGTGGACAAGTTCGGCATGTACGCTAAATTCACAGCCAAACCCGGGGAACGCGACCAGCTGGTCGGCATCTTGCTGGAAGCCGCCGCCGGCGCCGGGAGCGTTCCGGAATGCGAGCTATATGTGGTGAACGTTTCGGAGACAGAGCCCGAAACCGTGTGGGTTACGGAGGTTTGGAGCAACGCGGAAGCTCATGCCGCTTCACTGCAAGATGAAGCTACGCGAGCGATGATTCAACGCGCGATGCCGCTGATCGCCGGAGTGGAATCCATTCCGATCCGCCCGGTTGGCGGGAAGGGTATCAAGTAGCCGCGCGCGCATGAGTGAGATGCAAAAGTGCAGTTCTTTTTCGCCAATTCGGTTCGATTCGGGCGATCAAGTGCAAAAGTGCAGTCTAAATCCGGCAAATCACCTCTATTCCCGGATTCGTCCCTGAATCAAATGCACTTTTGCAGTTCAGTCGCGAGATACGAAGGTTTAGCGAAATATCAACTGCACTTTTGCAGTTGGCTGGCTAGGAATCGAGGGCCGCTGAACGCAAAAAAGGGTTCGTCCCAAAAGGTAGTAGATCAGTTCGCGGAAATGTTGCATTTTGGGGTGTATGCGAACGAATCGGCAAAAACTGTTGCACAAACTGCAACATTCTTGCCGGTATCCCATGTTAGGCCAACAAAGAAAATAATCGGCTCGGTATAAAACCCACCTGGCCGATTACCTTTTGGGATAGCCCCAAAAAAGCCCTGTTCCATATCGGAACAGGGCTTCGTTGTTTAGGCTTGCAGATCCTTCACGATGTCGCGTACCGCTTCAACGAGCGGGGTTGCCGGACGGCCCAGCAGAGTTTCCAGGTCACCGCTCGGAACGTCCAGCGCCCCTTCGCGGATCGAGCGCTGAATGGAGACGAGGAACGGCACCACTGGCTCCGGCACGCCCGCACCGCGCATTACATCGGCGTAAGTCGCATCGTCGACGTGTTGGACCGGAACTTCACGGCCCAGGGCCTCGCCAATGATCCGGGCCAGCTCGGCATGCGGAATCGGCGTGCCCGAGAGCTCATAGATTTTGTTCTCATGCCCGTTGCCGGTCAGCACAGCTGCTGCCGCTTGCGCATAGTCCTCACGTGTAGCCCAGCCGACTTTGCCTTCTCCGGCGGAAGTCACGAGCGGCGCTCCAGCCAAAACACCTTGGATCGTGCCGGTTTCGTTCTCGATATACCAGTTGTTTCGTAAGAACACATAAGGAATTCCCGTCTTCGCGATCGCTTCCTCGGTCGCTTTGTGAACAGGCGCCAGCTCCAGTGAATTATGCGCCGCATTTACCACGCTTGTATAAGCGATGAGCTGAACCCCTGCCCGCTGCGCCGCCGCAACGGCCGCCAAGTGCTGGCGGATCCGCGTGTCGTTATCGCCTTGCGTCGATACGATCAAGAGCCGCTCCACGCCGGCAAATGCCGGTTCCAACGAGGCGGGATCCTCGAAATCCCCTCGGCGTACGTCTACCCCCCGCGCGCTAAACGCGCGGGCTTTCTCCGGATCACGTACGCTGACCGCCAGTTGCTCTGCCGGCACCTTTGCCAGCAACGCTTCTACCACCTTAGCGCCGAGTTGCCCCGTCGCCCCTGTCACTAAAATCTTCATCCTGGAATCCTCCTTATCGATTGGGTTGCCATGAAGCCATCGATCTACCTGTAACCATTATAGTTACACTAGATAAGGAAGTCAATGATCTTCTCGCAACAGTTCCCTTAGCATACCCTCCCGATGATTGACGAACTCCTTCATGATGATGTAATGATCGGTCTCTTCCAGCGTGGTCTCCTCGATCCCGTCCGGCGTGAGCTCGTACATGAGGCTGTCCGGATACGCCATCAGGATCGGCGAATGCGTGGAAATGATGAACTGGGAGTGGCGTCCGACCAGCTCATGAATCCGCGCCAGCATCGCCATCTGCCGATACGGGGACAACGCCGCCTCCGGTTCGTCCAAGATGTACAGACCGCGCCCGCTGAAGCGGTTCATGAACGCGGCGAAAAACGATTCGCCATGCGACATTGTATGCAGCGATTTTCCGCCATAAGAGTCCCGGATAGGTGGACCGAAGCTTGGTTCCCGATCCAGATTATCGATTTCCGTCGCCAGATTATAATAGCTCTCCGCCCGGAAAAAGAACCCGTCCCGCGGCCGCATCGGCCCCCTTACGGTACGCAGATAGCGATGAAGCTCGGAATGGGTCTCGGCCGTCGCGAAGCTAAAGTTCATCGTGCCGCCTTCCGGGTTAAACCCCAGGGCGACGGCGATGCCCTCCAGCAGCGTAGATTTGCCCATCCCGTTTTCGCCGACGATGTACGTCACTTTCGGGTGGAACTCCAGCTGACCCAGCGACGAGATCGCGGGCAGATGAAAGGGATAGTCGGCAAACGTCGGCACCTCCTGCCGCTGCAGCGTGATCCTCCGCAGATAGGCGTTTAACTCCATTAAACGTCGCTCCCTTCCCCTTCCAGCGCACCGTGGTACAAGCTATGATAGAACCCGTGTCGTCGCAAGAGCTCCTCGTGCGAGCCCTGCTCGATCAAGCGGCCTTCCTTCAAGACCAGAATCTTGTCGGCCTGGCGGATGGTGTTCAGACGATGAGCGATCACGAAGCTCGTTCTGCCTTGCATCAACCACTGTAGGCCTTCCTGGATTTTGATCTCCGTCACGGTATCGATGCTGCTGGTCGCCTCGTCCAGTACAAGGATCGACGGATCCGCCAGTATCGCCCGCGCGATGGCCAGCAGCTGTCGTTGCCCTTGGCTGATGCCCCCGCCGTCTGCGCCGAGTACCTTGTCGTAGCCGCCAGGCATCCGCACGATGAAGGAGTGTGCGTTCGCCAGCTTGGCGGCTTCTTCCACCTCCGCATCGGTCGCATCCAATCGACCAAAGCGGATATTGTCGCGGATCGTGCCCTGGAACAGGAAGGACTCCTGCAGCACGAACGCCATCTGCGAACGCAGGCTGTCGCGCCGGATCGTCCGGATATCGCGGCCGTCGACCGTGATCGTCCCGCGCGATGGTTCGTAGAAGCGCGACAGCAACTGGATCAGCGTCGTTTTGCCGGCCCCCGTCGGCCCGACCAATGCGATCGTCTCGCCCGGATTTGCCGTAAAGCTAATCTCCTCCAACGTATCGCCGACCTCGTTTCCATTTTCCTCATAAGAGAAGTAGATGTCCGAGAAGACCACCTCGCCCCGAACGGACGACAGCTCTACCGTCTCTTCCTCGTCGCTAGCTTCGATCTCCTCGTCCAGCACCTCGAACACCCGCTCTGCGCCGGCAATGGCCGACAGCAACGTGTTCCACTGGTTCGCCAGATCGTTCAGCGGCCGGGTGAATTGCCGTGCATACTCGACGAACACAACGATCACCCCGACGGTCACTCCGGCACTCCCCTGAACCGCCAACACCCCGCCGATCCCGGCCACGATCGCGAAGCTCAGGTTATTGAGCCCGTTCATCAGCTTGGGGATGAAGCCGGATATCGTCTGTGCCCAGAAGCTGGAGCTACGGATTGCCCCGTTACGTTCGCGGAAGTCTTGCAGCACTCGCTGCTCTTGAGAGAACGCCTTAATGATCCGCTGCCCCGACAATGTCTCCTCAATGTAACCATTCAGGTTGCCAAGATCCTGTTGGCGCCGCTTGTATAGCGGCCCCGTCCGCTTCGTGATCCATCGCATCCCGGCCATCATCAGCGGCACGACGAGGAACGTCAGCAGCGTCAGCAGCGGGCTGAGGTACAGCATCACGGCGACCGTGCCAACCAATGTCAGTACGCTGGAGAAAATCTGGATCGCCGAGCTGTTCAGCGTCGAGCTGACATTGTCCATATCATTGGTCAGTCGGCTCATGATCTCGCCTTGCTGGCGTTTCCCATAATACGGAATCGGCAGCCGATGCAACTGGGCGAACAACTCGGAGCGCATGCGGTACACCGTCTCCTGAGCGATTCCGATCATCCAGATGTTTTGCAGCCAGGACGTGAGCGACGAACCGGCAAACACCAGCGTTAATCCGATGAGGAACATTACCCAAGGACGGCCGCCACCTGACTCCAAGTAATCATCCACTGCCATCCCGACCAGGTATGGGCCTAGCAGTGCTAATCCCGAGCTGAAGACAACCATCAGCAAGACGGTCGCCAGCCGGGCTTTATGGGCAGATAGGTAACTCCAAATCCGCCCTAACGTGCCTGACCAATTTTTAGCCCGCACCTTGGGCCTTACGCCGCCGGGTCCGCCGCCATGTCCGGGCCGGCGCGGCGCAGCCGCCGTCGCAGACGGAGCGTCCTGACGAGCCCCTCCGCCCTGCGTTGCCTGCGAGGATGGACCCAGCTTCGGGTACGGATGGCGAAACGGTTCAGTGAAGGTCTTGAACGGCATGGGGTTCCGCCTCCTTTCCTTGCTGGGATTCGCAAATCCGCCGATACAATTCCGAATGCTGCAACAGCTCCTCATGTTTCCCGCTGGCAATCAGCCGCCCGTCATCCATAAGAAGAATCAAATCCGCCGTAGCTGTCGAGCTAATCTTCTGAGTAATAAGCAGCGTCGTGCAAGAAAGGCTCGAGATCTCCTCCAGCAAAGCTGCCTCCGTGCGGACGTCCAGCGCGCTGGTGCTGTCGTCCAGAATCAGGATGGCCGGCTGCCGCACCAGCGCCCGGGCGATCGACAAACGCTGTTTCTGCCCGCCGGACAGATTAACACCGCGCTGACCGAGCCGCGTCTCGTAGCCGTGCGGTTGCCGCTCGATCGTCTCGTGGATTTGCGCCTGCCGAGCCGCGGCCTGAATTTGCTCCAGCGTCGCATCCTCGCGGCCCCAGGCAATATTCTCCTGGATCGTTCCGGAGAATAACATGACCTCTTGCGGCACATAACCGATGGCGCGTCGGAGCCGTCTCTGATCGAGTTCGCGGATATCGATCCCATCGATACGGATCGTTCCCTCCGTGGGCTCGTACATGCCGGGGATCAGCTGCACCAGAGATGTTTTCCCCGAACCGGTCGCGCCCATGATGGCGATTCGCTGCCCCGGCTCCACCGTAAACGATACGTGCTCCAGCGCCATCACGTCGCGGCCCGGATAACGGAAGGAGACCTCGCTAAACTCGATGCGGCCTTGGATCGGTGACACTCCCGCTGCTGCCGCCATCTCCGCCGTTGCCCCCAACTCTCCATCCGTTTTCTCACCAACCGCCTCCGTCAAACGACCTTCGCGCTCCCCGGCCGGATCATCCTCCTCCAGCACTTCGCGTACCCGTCCGCCTGATGCGGCTCCCCGCGACAGGGAGCTCATGATCCAGGATAAAGCCGATAACGCGCCGATCGTCCGCAGCGAATAGTTGATGACGGCGACGACTTCGCCCACGCTGGCGCCCCCGTCCGCAATTTCGATTCGGCCGAACCACAGCACCGCTATGATTCCGGCGTTCATGAGGAACAGCAGGAACGGCATCGTCGTCTCCGTCAGCTTCAGCGCGGCGACCGTGCCCTGACGCAAATCCCGGTTGCGCTGCTCGAAGCGCCCGATCTCATGCGACATCCGGACGAACACGCGGATGAGCCGCATGCCGGTCAAATTCTCCTGGATCAGGCCGTTGACATGATCCGCGCGCCGCTGCACCGTGCGAAATAATGCGGACGCTTTCCGGATCATCCAAAGCACGAACCCCAGCAGGACGGGCACGGTGATCGTCAGCAGCAGCCCTAGCTTCACATGCACGACCAGAGCCATCACGACGCTCCCGATGACAACCAGCGGCACCCGTGAGGCAAAACGCAAACACATGAAAATCACGTCTTGCAGCACCGTGATATCCCCGGTCAACCGGGTGATCAACGACGAAGCGGCGAACCGGTTAAACACCTCGTACGAAAAAGACTGCACCTTCTCGTACAGCTTGTCGCGCAGGTCGTAACCGAAACCTTGGCTCGCATGCGAGGCAAAAAACGAGCTCGTAATCCCGGCGAGAAACGCGGCCAAAGCGCTCGCCATCAGCACCCCGCCCCAGATCCAGGCCACGGACACGTCGTGCTGCCGAATCCCGTGGTCGATAATCCGCGAGATGATCAGCGGCTGAATCAGCTCCACCGCCAGCTCGATCAGCAGCATGACGATCGCCGAAATGGCGGCGACCCGGTATTTTTTGAAAATAGCGGTCATGACGGACATCCTGATTCCTCCAGTCCGGGTGATTCCGTAAGAATCGCCAATTTGGTAAACTATGCTGTTTTATTATAAAACAGTTGGGGGAGCTTGTGTATTTGGCGACAGGCCTTGGCCACCAGAACAGGAAGCCTCTAAGGAGGAGGCTCTCATTTCACGATCCACGCCGCCCGAACTAGTATTTTCGGTTATCCGCCTCCAACTCGGCGGTCACCTCGGTAAAGACCGTTTCGGGGGTGACAATCCTTTTGGGCAGCGTTCGCCCTTCCGTCAGTTCCCTCACCGCCTGCATCAGATTCGGCCCGAGCAGCGGGTTGCATTCCACCACCGCGTTGATTTTGCCTTCGGCCATGCTTTTCAGCGCCCTGCGCGTCCCGTCGACGGATAGGATCACGATATCCTTCCCCGGCCTGAGCCCGTAAGCCTCGATGGCGTCGATGGCGCCTAGCGCCATGTCGTCATTATGAGCGTAGAGCACGGCAATCTCCCCGCCATGGCTCTGCAAAAAAGAGCGCATGACCTTCTCTCCTTGTTCCAGCGTAAAATCGGCATGCTCGCTTGCCAGCACTTTGAATCGCTCGTCCCCGAGGACCGTATCGGCAAATCCCCGGCCGCGATCAATCGAAGGCGTCGAACCCTCCGTCCCTTTTAATTCGACGATTCCGATTGGCCCGGGGCGACCGACCAGTTTGTCCAGCAAAAATTTGCCCGCCTTCTTCCCCTCTTCGTACAAATCGGAGCCGATCAAGGTCACGTAATTGGACGCATCGACCGCCCTGTCGACGATAATGACCGGGATTCCCGCCTCCTCCGCCTCGTCCAGAATCGGTACCCATCCGGTCTGAATGACCGGAGCGATCGCGATCACGTCGACCTTTTGCGAGATAAAGCGGCGGACCGCCTCAAACTGCTTTTCCTGGGATTGCTCGGCATTTTCAAACAGCAGCTCGATGCCCGCCTCTTTGGCCGCAGTTTTGATCGATTGGCTATTCGCGTTCCGCCAGTCGCTCTCCGAACCGAGCTGGGAGAACCCCAGCACAATGCGGTGTTTCTCCGCAGCCGGCTCTCTTGAGGAAAGCTCAGGACCCGAGGTGACGTAGGTCATGGCCGTTTGATCCGCTTCGGGGTGAACCCAAGTCTCCTCCGCGGTTCCGGCCTGGCAGCCGGAGAAGATGAACAGAAGAGCAAGCAGGGCCAGAAGAGGCATGGGTTTCCATAATGTGAAGCGATTTCGCCTACGCATAACACGTCTTCCCCCTATTTCGTGATATCCCATTAACCGGAAGCTTATCACAAGCGATTTCACCGGAAAAGAGCGAAAAAAACCTGAGCGTCTCGCCACAGGTTTTTTTCGTAAGCCTCCCCGTTCGTTCCTTACCCTCGCTCGGCCAGCCGACGCTCACCAAGCAGCCTCTGCAGCAAGATAAACAGCAGGAGCAATACGCCGATCACGATCCGCGTCCACCAAGAGCTAAGGGTACCTTCAAAGCTAATAATCGTCTGAATCACGCCCTGAATCATGACCCCAAAGAAAGTACCAACAACATACCCAACGCCGCCGGTAAGCAGCGTCCCGCCGATCACCACGGCGGCGATGACGTCCAGCTCCATCCCGTTCGCATGGAGTCCGTAGCCGGACAGCATATAGAATGTAAACACAACACCGGCCAATGCGGAGCAAAGTCCGCTGAAGCCGTAGACCATCAATTTCGTGCGGGCTACCGGCAACCCCATCAGCAAAGAGGATGCCTCACTCCCCCCGATGGCGTACGCGTTTCGTCCGAATTTCGTGTAATGGGCCAAATAAATGCCAAGGGCAACCACGACCAAAGCGATGATGACGCTAATGGATACGAAGTGATCGCCCGGCAGCTTGATCTTCGTCTGGGCCGCCGCCGTGTAAAAGGCATTATCGATCGTAATCGTGTTGATGCTGATGACGTAGCACAGGCCGCGGGCCAGGAACATCCCCGCCAACGTCACGATAAACGGCTGAATGTTGAAATAATGAATCGCCGCCCCCATCGCCGTTCCGAATCCCGTCCCCATGATCAGAACGAGTAAAATCACGAGCGCGGGCGGCCACCCCTGCTGAAGCAGGCTCGCGGAAACCATCGTCGTCAAGGCGATCACCGAGCCGACCGACAAGTCGATCCCCCCGGACACGATCACGAAGGTCATGCCGACCGCGGTAATAAGCAGAAAGGCGTTGTCGATCAGCAGATTGAGCAGCACCTGCCCGGAGAAGAACCCGGTATACCGGAACGAGCCGGCGACGAACATCAGCAGAAACAGGCCGATCGTTACCCCTAACGGAATGTAATTACGTTTAAGCATGCGGCTTCACCCCCGGTTTCGCCGCAGTCGGCGTTCCTGGCTTCTTCCGATTCCCGCTCAGGGCAGCCCGGAATTGATCGGATTGGATCAAACAAACCGCGAGAACGACAACCGCCTTAACGACCAGCGTGATTTCCGGCGGTACGCCCACCATGTAAATCGTTGTCGTCAGCGTCTGAATAATGAGCGCCCCCACCAGTGTCCCCGCCAAATGGAATCGCCCCCCGTTTAAGGAACTCCCGCCGACAACCACGGCCAAAATCGCGTCCAGCTCGTACCATTGCCCGGCATTGTTCCCGTCCGCGCTCGAAACGTTGGAGCTGAGCAGCAGACCCGCCATCCCTGCGCATAAGCCGCAGAACGAATAAACGGCCAAGGTCACCGTCCGAGACCGGACACCCGCCAACCGGCTGGCCGTGGGCTTGCAGCCGACCGCCTCGATAAACAGTCCTAATGCGGTTTTGCGGGTCAGCAAGGAGGCGACCGCAAATACGGCCGCAACCACAAAGATCGAAAACGGCAGCGAAAGCCAAAATCCGGCTCCCAGATATTGATACTTGGAGCTCTGTACCGTAATGATCTGTCCGTTTGTAATCAGCTGCGCGATCCCTCGCCCGGCTACCATCAGGACCAGGGTGGCTATGATCGGCTGGATGCCGACCCGGGAGACCAGAAATCCGTTCCAGAGGCCAAGCACGGCGCATAGAACCAGCGCGAGGCCTACGGCGGACAGAACGGGAATCAAGCTATTCTGGTCCGTCGCCCGGCTAATCTGCAGACAGGCCATCGCTCCCGCAATCGCTACAACCGAGCCGACAGACAGGTCGATGCCTCCGGTCGCAATCACCAGAGTCATCCCGATCGCCACGAGAATTAGCGGAGAACCAAAATTCAGGATGTCGATCAAACTGCCGTAGAGATGGCCGTCCCGCATTTTGATGGAGAAGAAGTCCGGCGAATAAATCAAGTTAAACAAGAGCAACAAGGCGAGCACGAGCAAAGGCCATACCAAACGATGTTTTCTCATCCCTTCTCCCCTCCGGCGATCGCCTGCATCACCTGCTGCTGATTCATTTCGGCGCCCCTCATTTCCTTCACCTTCCGGCGGTCGCGGAGCACGGCGATCCGATCGCTCACCCGCAGCACCTCCTCCAGCTCGGAAGAGATAAACAACACGCTCATCCCCTTCTCCGCCAGCGTCAGTACCAGCTTCTGAATTTCCGTCTTAGCGCCGATGTCGATTCCGCGGGTCGGCTCATCCAGAATGAGCAGCTTGGGCTCGGTCACCAGCCATCGGGCTAGCAGAACCTTCTGCTGATTGCCGCCGCTCAAGTTGCGGATCAATTGCTCCGAATCGGGCGGATGAATATTCAGCAAGCGGATATACTCCTCCGCAATTTCCTCTTGACGTTTGCGCGGAATTGCACGAGACCACCCCTTCGCCGCCTGAAGCGCCAATACGATGTTCTCCCGAACGGTCAAATCGTCGATAATGCCTTCCTTCTTCCGGTTCTCGGAGCAAAAGGCAATGCCTTCGTCTATGGCCTGACGGGGGGAGTGAATACTCCCGCCGCTGCCGGCCATTTGAAGGCTTCCCTGATCGTGCCGGTCGGCCCCGAAGAGAAGGCGGGCCATTTCGGTCCGACCGGAGCCAAGCAATCCGGCTAACCCGACAATCTCCCCTTGGTGAATCTGCAAATCGAAGGGCTCGATCGACCCTTGCTTCCCCAGTCCCGCCGCGTTCAACAGCCATTCGCCTTCCGGCTTACCGCCGTCCGCCGCCGAGCTTGGGAATTCCTCCAGCAGCTCCAGTTCTTTGCCGATCATCTTCGACACCAACTCGATGCGGGGAAGCTCATTCACGAGATACTCCCCCATGAATTCCCCACCGCGAAGGATCGTAATGCGGTCGGAGATTTCGTAGACCTGATCCAAAAAATGCGTGACGAACAAAATCGCCAGTCCCTCTTCTTTCAGCTTCCGCATAATGGCAAACAACTGCCGAACCTCGCTCTGATCCAAGCTGGAGGTCGGTTCATCCAGAATCAACACTTTGGCGGAAATGCTGAGCGCCCGTGCAATGGCGACCAACTGTTGAACCGCAACCGAATAAGTTTCGAGCGAACGGGTCACATCGATGTCCAAATGCAGCCTTTCCTTCAGCAGACGCTCCGCGTTCCGGTTCATTTCCTTCCAACGGACCCGGCCGAACCGGTAAGGCTCGTGGCCGATATAAATATTTTCCGCAACAGACAAGTTCGGGCAAAGGTTGATCTCCTGATAAACGGTGCTGATGCCGGCAAGCTGCGCCTCCTGCGGACTATGCACCCTGATCGGCGACCCTACCATCTCCACAAGGCCTTGATCCGCGGCGTAAACCCCGGTCAACACCTTGATCAAGGTCGATTTGCCGGCACCGTTCTCGCCCATCAGCGCATGCACCTCACCGGGAAACAGCCGGAAATTCACATTTTTCAGTGCTAGTACGCCGGGAAATGTTTTATGGATCCCCGACATGTGCAGAATCGGTTCCATAGGCTCCATATCCTTCATCTCGCTTAATACTTCCGGTTAGGCAGCTCACGCTTGGCGTCTTCGGAAGTAAACACGCCTTCTTCGGTCACGATCCGCTTCTCGATTTCCTTACCGTCGACGACATCTTGAACGGCTTGCATCAGTTGGGGTCCCAGCAGCGGGTTACATTCCACGATAAAATTGATTTTGCCTTCGCTAGCCGCGACGAACCCGTCTTTGACCCCGTCCACCGTGATAATGAGGATGTCCTCACCCGGCTTCAACCCGGCCGCTTCAATCGCTTGGATGGCTCCTAGTCCCATATCATCATTGTGGGCATACAGCACATCGATCTTCTTATTCGCCTTCAGGAAGGACTGCATGACTTCTTTCCCCTTCGCCCGCGTAAAGTCACCGGTTTGCGAAGCAATCACTTTCAGATTCGGATTTGCCGCGATCACTTCCGCAAAACCCTTCTGGCGGTCGATCGCCGGTGCGGAACCCGTCGTTCCCTGCAGCTCCACGATGTTGATCTCCTCGGTCGAGTCCTTGAATCGATCCACCAGCCATTGTCCAGCCCGACGTCCCTCTTCCACGAAGTCGGAACCGATAAACGTCTTGTACAGCGAGTCGTCTGGAGAATCGACCGCTCGGTCAGTCAGAATCACCGGAATCCCGGCTTCCTTCGCTTCCTTCAGCACGGTATCCCAACCCGACTCCACCACCGGCGAAAAAGCGATGACATCCACTTTCTGCTGGATGAAGGTACGAATCGCTTTAATCTGGTTTTCCTGCTTCTGCTGGGCGTCGGAGAACTTCAGCTCGAAGCCGGCCTCTTTGGCCGAATCTTGAATCGATTTCGTGTTCGCCGTTCTCCATCCGCTTTCCGCGCCAACCTGCGAAAATCCAAGCACGATTTTTTTGCTTTCCGCCGTTGTGTCCTTCGCGTTTTCCGTCGTTGTGTTGCTTGCCGAATTGGATTGCTCCGCTTGTTTGCCGCCGTTATTCGCCGGCTCCTGGGCATTCCCGCCCGAGCCGCTGCCGCCGCATGCGGACGCCAAGAGAAGCAGCAAGGATGCCGCAACAATCAGTCCGGATTTTTTGATCGAAACCATCTTCAAATTCCTCCCCTTTTTGGATCACCATGGTCTGGCGTGATCCGATTATAAAACGCTTACATCCTCTCGAGATACGGAGTTTCATCGCAGACGTTTGCGTTTTCTTTCGTTTCTATACTCCACTTCGATCTGTCCAGTTTGTTTTTTTGCGGCGTTCCTTTGTTTTCTTATGAATGATTGCGTTTTCAAGGGGGTTGCTTCATAATATGGGATCAAAAGAGCCCTTCTTGAAAGGCAGGCCTCCCATGAAGCTGATCAATTGGATCTCCTCCAGCCTGCGCGCGAAGCTCCTCCTGATGTTCCTGTTCCTGACGGTCATTCCGCTCATCGCCATCGGGTTGGTCGCTTATCAGAAGTCTTACAACACGGTCTACGAGAACAGCAAAGCCAGCGCAGTGCTCACGGCGGATCAACTGGCGCGAAGCCTGGGAACGTTGTTCACCGACAGCAGTAAATTGCTTGAACTCGGCAACCATTCGCAGGTGCTGCATTTTCTCTACTCGCAAAACGACACCTATGAGGATGCCAAAGAGATCCTGCGGACGATCGACTCCTACCGTCAAACCTACAAATATGAAAGCGTCCTGAATATTACCATGATCAACCTGTACGGGAGGGGCATCAGCGAACGGCGCGGTGTATTTGTGCTGGATAAAAACCCGCTGCGTAATCCCCATTTCGCCTATTTAATCGACAATCCCGATGTCGTACTCACCGTCCCTCCGCTTGACGCCCTGACGTTGGACCATCCCGACGGACTTCAGGAGAAACCCGCCATTTCGATCATGGCCGCCGTCAAACAGCGGATTACGCACGAAACGATCGGCTTCATCGTCATCGATGTAGATGCTTCGGCGGTCAGCCGATTCTGCGACGAGGTCAAAGTGGGCGAAACCGGATTCTTCTATATCGTCGACGCCAGCGGACGTCCCATCTTCATGCCGTCCGGGCTCGTCCCGGATCAGGTCTTGCCGGAGCGGAACGTCTTGGCCCGAATGGCTACCGGCGCTTTGACCAGTTATGTCGATAAATCGAACGGAGGGCCGAAGTTCATCTTCGCCTCCTCCCCCCAGGCCGCAGGCTGGAAAATCATCGGCCAGGTCAACTTGCGCGAAATCGTCAAAGAGGCCGATTCGATTCGGCAACTCATCATCGTCAGCGTGGCGCTGAGCATTTTGTTTGCCGTTTCTTTGCACTTTTTTATTTCCTCCCGGCTCACGCGCCCGCTCAAGCTGCTGAAGAACAAGATGAAGCTGGCCGCATCCGGCTTTCTGGAATCCAAGGTCACACCCGCAGGCAATGATGAAGTCGCTGACCTGGGGCGCAGCTTTAACATTATGCTTGGTAAAATCAAGGCCCTGCTCGAGCAAAGCATCCGGGAACAGGAAGAGATCAAGAAAGCCGAATTGCGCGCCCTGCAAGCCCAGATCAACCCTCACTTTCTGTACAATACGCTCGATTCGATCCTGTGGATGGCGGAGGCGGGCAAGAACGACAGGGTCATCACGTTGGTGCAATCGCTCTCCCGGCTGTTCCGCATCAGCTTAAATCGCGGGCGCGACTGGATCCCCTTGGAGAAGGAAATTGAACATGTCCACAGCTACCTGATCATTCAACAGATGAGGTATCGTGATATTTTGGAGTACCGGATCGAGGTGGAGCCGCATCTCCTCCCCTGCTCCGTTCTCAAAATGACGCTCCAACCGATCGTGGAAAACGCGCTGTATCACGGCATCAAAAATAAGCGGGGCAAAGGAATGATTACGGTATCTGCTCAGGAATCCGGGCGTGAGCTTCAGCTAACCGTAAGGGACAACGGGTGCGGAATGCCTGCGGATAAGCTCGAACGGCTGCGCCGCGATTTGCTGAACGGACGCCTGCCCGTGGAAACCGGCGAAGAAGTGTCGGGCGGCTTTGGACTTCATAACGTCCATCAGCGGATCAAGCTATTTTATGGCGAACCCTACGGGGTCGTGATCGACAGCGTTGCCGGAGAAGGCACGACCGTAACGATATCCATTCCAAGAGGCAAGGAGGAATGACCGATGAAGAAAGTGCTGCTCGTCGATGATGAGATTCTCGTCAGGGAGAACATTCGGGATTGCATTCCGTGGGAACGGGAAGGGTTCGAGTATCTCGGCGACGCTTCCGACGGAGAGATGGCTCTGCCGATGATCGAGCAGTTGCAGCCCGATATCTTGATCACCGACATCAAAATGCCGTTTATGAACGGCCTTGAGTTATGCCATGTGGTACGCGCTAAATTCCCTCAAATCAAGATCATTATTTTGAGCGGACACGGGGAATTCGATTATGCCAGAAAAGCGCTCAGCCTTGGCGTGGAGGAGTATTGTCTGAAACCGATCAGCGCCTCGGATCTGGTTGGGTTGCTTCGGGCGGTAGGCGACAAGATCGATAAGGAGCGAAGCGAAAAGGAACAGCTCGCGGGGTTGATGCGCCGGGAACTGGAGAAAGCCGGGAATTCACGGCACAAGCTGTTAAGCGATTTATGCGGAGGGCTGTTGTCCGCACCGGAGGCCATTCAAACGGCCGAAACTTTATCGGTTCCGTTGGTTGCCCGCTGGTATGCCGTAACGATTATCGATCTGCGTCCTGCGGAACCTTCAACCGGAGAAATGGATGTCGAGGGGGCCGCGGATTGGACCGATCTGTTAGAGCATATTCAGAAAGAGTGCGATCATCGCCAGATGCTGCAGTATCCAGCCAGCCGGACCAAAAAGGTATGTATCGTCAAAGGGGATACGGAAAGTGCGATCAAGAAATTGCTGGAGCCTTTTCGCCGAGTGCAGGCCATCCTCGAAGAACCGGCCTGCCGCTTCCCTCTTTCCCTCGGGATCGGCTCGGGACATGAGCGTATCCAGGGCATTCACCTTTCTTTTCTCGAAGCCGAGGAATCGCTTCACTGGCTACGGCTCACGAGGCAAAACCGGCAAAACCTGCTGGAGGCGACGCGCAGCTCCATTCAACACAATATTTTGCTGGACCGGCAGGCCTTTATTCGGTTTCTAAAGATCGGAACCTCCCGGCAACTGTCTTCCTTTATCCCTGAATTCGCCGCCGTACTTCAGTCGATCGATTGGGATGCCTCTCTGACCGGTTACTACATCCTGAACGACCTGACGTTGGAGGTGTTCAAGGTGGCCGAGGAGTCCATCCGGGGACCCGGGGACTCGGGCCAGAGCCTCCGGTCGTTTCAGGGGCGGATCGAAGCGGTGGACCGTTGGGAGGAAGCCTGCGCTTATTTAACCCACCTGGTGGAACAATTCTGGTTGTGGCGCGCCAGATCCACCGACCGTTACGCTGATTTACTTCATCGGGTGAAGGATTATATCGCTGCCAATTATGACAAAGGCTACATTTCCCTGCAGCATGCCGCCGAGCATGTCAGCATGAGCCCGAGCCACCTGAGCAAAATTTTCAGTCAGGAAACCGGTCAAACGTTTATTGAGTTTCTGACGGAAACACGGATTCGCAGCGCGATGGAGCTGCTGCAGTCGACGCAATGCAAAACGTATGAAATCGCTTGTCAGGTCGGCTATAGCGATGCGCATTATTTCTCGAACCTATTTAAGCGGGTGACCGGGATGACGACAACCGAATTCCGTAAACATGGCGCGTTGACCGCTGTCAAAACCAGCATCCGCCTCACAAGGGAGGAGCCGCATGATCATGCCATTTCAGAGTCGCTGGAATAAACGCTCGATAGGGGGCGCTTGGTTGGGAAGGCTGATGAGCGGACGTACCTTGGGGCCGGCGTTGGGTTTGCTGTTGGTGTTGGCGCTCACGGGATGCCAGAGGGCTCCGGCGTCTGTCGCGGAGGGTGGAGGTGCAAGCACTACGGTCTCGACCGCCGCCCCTGTCACCGTCCTTCCGCCTTCAACTTCGTCTAAGCTCCAAGCGCCGAAGTACATTTTCGGCATCATCTATCCGATGGCGCATCCTTTCTATGAGGAAATCACCCGGCTTGCGGAAGAGGCGGGCTCTCCCGAAAAGGTGAGGCTTGTCGTCAAAGCCCCCGAAACGGTAAGCGTGGAACAGCAAATCCATATGATGGAGACGATGATCCAGCAACAGGTTGACGGTATCGCGATTTCCCCGATCGATTCCGTCGCGCTCACCCCGATGATCAACAAGGCGGTAGACGCCGGAATTCCCGTCATCTGCTTTGAATCGGACGCCCAGGATAGCCGACGTTCGGCTTATATCGGCACGGACAACGTGGAGGCCGGGGCGGAAATGGGCCGCGTGATCCAGAAACGGATGAAAGATAAAGGCATGGTCCTCGTCGCATCCGGCGTTTCTTCGATGAGTCAGGATCGGGACCGGCTGGAGGGATTGCTGGACTTTTTGCATGACGAAACGAATATCCAGGTGTTGGAGATCCGTCACAACGAGGGGGACGACGGCAAGGCGCTGGCTGACCTGGAAGCGATGATTGATGCCCACCCCCATTTCGATGCCTTCATCTCGGTCGATCTTACCTCCAGCTCCGCCTCCGTGCTCGTCTGGAAAGCGATGGGACTAAACCGTTATGCCGTCGCCTTCCATATGACGCCGGAAATGAAGGAGGGCTTGCGCAACGGACAGATCACTTCCGTGCTTGCGCAAAATGAGGATGGGTGGGGTGGATTGCTGGTCGGCCAATTGCTACGGTTGGCCCGTGGAGAGTCGGTTCCCGCCATTAGTGATACCGGGTGGACGGTCATCGATGGCTCACCCGAAGCGATGGCGTCCAAAACGAAGTAAGAGGCGTAAGCAAAAGCCCTTCCAGCGGCACAACCGCGGAAAGGGCTTCTTTTTCGTTGATTAAGCTTGTCCTTCTTCTCCCAAAACAAAGCGATAAACGCTGTCGACCTTCTCCTCCGTCAAATCCCCGCTGTTGTCGAACACTAGGATAGAGGAAGCCGGGATGTCCCAATTGATCTCCGGTACGAACTGCACACGGTGCTTGAAATCATCCCAGTGCTCCAGCTTCCAGGTATCGCGGTCCGTGCGACGATCAATAATTCTTTCCTTTTGGGTCTCCATGTCCTTCAGCGCGACGACCACAACCTTGACGTCCACTTCCCTTTTGGACAATCCCGCCTCTTGAAGGAGCGTTTCTAGCCACGCTTTGTTTTTCAGTTCCGCCGTGAATGGAGAAATCATAAATACGTTTTGGCCGGCCGCCAAGTTTTCAATGCAGATATCCCGCGTCGTATCGTATTCCAGGTCCCGCAGATGCTTCTTGTAAAATTCGGAGTCCCGGTCGTTCACGTCCAGACCGTTCATCTCCAACATTTTCTCCACACAGCGTCCCCCTACGGTATCGCGGTCCAAAAAAGCCGCCGGTATCCGTCTTGCCAACTTGCGGGCCACCGTCGTTTTCCCCGTTCCAGCGACTCCTACGAAAAAGACCAATTTCAGCATGATGTCCAAATATCCTCCTTCGGCAATTGCGAGCAGTTATGTATTTTGTCCTATTGTAACATTTTTTCTCCCGTTTGCGCCGTTGGCTGGCCGCCACAAAAAAACCGGCCCGGGAAATCTCCCCGAAACCGGCGATTGATGCCCGTGTTCAGCACACCATCGCAATGGCTTAGGATTGCTGCTGCCGCAGCTGCGTCTCCCGGGCGAGCTCCTTGACGTTGTCCTCCAGTCGGCTGCGCAGCTCCTCGGCGATTTCGAAACCACCCGCTTCGGTGCGAGCCACTTGGGTGTCCACCGCATACACGCCGCCCAAGATATAACGTGCGCCCAGCACGGACAAGACCGGCTTCAATGCGTAATCAATCGTAAGCAGGTGAGCAAGACTCCCCCCGATAAAGAGCGGCAGAATCACTTTTCCGGCCAAGCCCTTTTGCGGCACCAGATCCAAGAACGTCTTCAATACGCCGGTATACGACGCTTGATAGACAGGGCTGGCGACGATCACTGCGTCCGCTCCAGCCACCAGCGCATTCGCTTTAACGATCGCTTCACTTTCAAATTTGGTGTGGATCAAATCCTCCGGCGGCAACTCCCCCACGTTCAAATGGCTGACTTCGAAGCCTTCCCCTCGCAACAGCTCCTCGGTCAACGCGATCACCGCTCCCAGCCGGGACCCCAGTGTTGGATTGCCGTTAATCACCGTAACTTTCATTTGGATTCTCCCCTTGTCTCATTCGGACGTTCGCCTTCCCTCGAATCCCCGACGAATTCCCTAAATTTTAAAACGATGCTATCAAGATTTGAATAAAAAGTCAATGCAAGCCAGGGTGCCTTTCCTAGGCAGGCGAGCCGCTCGGTCAGGCTTTTTCTACAAAGCCTCGATGATGTCTCCGGCGAGCAGCGACGCCGGGTTGCCCGTACGGGCCGCGGCCGCGCGCTCGCCGGCCAGGCCGTGCAGATAGACGCCGAACGCCGCCGCTTGCACGGCGTTCAAGCCTTGCGCCAGCAGCCCGGCGATCAGGCCGGTCAACACGTCCCCCGAGCCCCCGGTCGCCATGCCGGGGTGCCCGGTGACGTTGACGAACACGCGGCCGTCCGGGGCCGCTACGACGGTGCGCGCGCCCTTCAGCACGAGCGTCACGCCGTGCTGTAAGGCAAAGCGCCGCGCCAGGCCGATGCGGTCCCGCTGCACCTCGGCCGTGGACAGGCCGGCCAGCCGGGCCATCTCGCCGGGATGCGGCGTTAGGATCGTCGCCGCCTCCCGGCGCTGCCACGCCGCTAAGCCGTTCGCGGCGGCGAGGATGTTCAGGGCGTCCGCGTCCACCACGAGGGGACGCGGAGCGCCCTCCCACACGGCGCGCAGGAAGCCGTCCTCGCCCGGGAAGCGGCCCAGCCCCGGGCCAACGGCGAGCACGTCGCGCGCCGCCAGCAGCCGCAGCAGCTCGGGGGCTGCTGCGGCGTTCCACGCGCCGGCTTCGGGAGCGCCGCCGACCGGCGCGAGCATCAGCTCGGGCACGGCCCCGAGCACATGCGGCAGCAGCGCCTCCGGCAGCGCCCATGTGACGAGGCCGCTGCCGGCGCGGAGCGCGGCTTTGGCGGCCAGCAGGCCGGCGCCGCTCATCGTGAGGCTGCCCGCCGCCAGCAGCACGTGCCCGTACGTGCCCTTATGGCCGTCGGCCTCGCGCCGCCGGCTGGGGTCCACCCCGAGCTCGCCACGCAGCGCCTCCTCGGTGAGCAGCACCCCCGCTTCCGCCGCAAAGCCCGGCGGAAGCGCGCGGGGGATGCCGATATAGCGGACGATCACGTCCCCTGCGGCCTTCGCGCCCGGATACTGCGTCAGCCCCGCCTTCAGAAAGGCGAGGCTTACGGTGATCCGGGCCTGGATGCACGGGTCGTGGACCGCGCCGGTATCGGCGTCCAGCCCGCTGGGGATGTCGGCTGCCACGATCGGCAGCCGGCTCTCGTTCGCCTCCCGGATGAGGGAGGCGTAGGCTCCCCGGGGCGCGCCCTTCGCCCCGGTGCCCAGCAGCGCGTCCACGATCCCGGTCACCCCGCGGGATCGGGCCGCGGCCACCGCGCCGGGTGTGTACGCCTCGCCCGGCAACCCCAGGGCTGCAGCGATGTTGTGCTGCAGCCCGGCTTCACCGCCGAGTCGCTCCGGCTCCTCGGCGTACAGCAGGCTCACCTGCACGCCTGCATCCGCCAGATGGCGTGCGCACACCAGACCGTCGCCGCCGTTATTCCCCTTGCCAACGAGGATCAGCCAATGCTCCGCCGTTGTCTTCTCCTCCGCCGAGACCCGCTCCCCGCCGCTCACCCCGGCATGACGCTCGCGAATCGTCTCCGCCGGGCGCTCCGGCAGCCGACCTTCCCGCCGCAGCCGGCAAAAGGCCAACACCTCCTCGGCAATCGCCCGTCCGGCGTTCTCCATCAAGGCGACCGCCGGGATTCCGATCTGCTCAATGGCATGGCGGTCAATGGCGCGCATTTGCTCCGACGTCACCAATTTCATGGTTTCTCCCCTCCCCCTGAACTTACTTGCGCCAAACCCCTATTCCCTAGTACCCCACCGTGAATCGGGTGCCGATATAATACGGGTCCTCCACCTCGTCAAGCAAGGCTGCCGCGTAATCCTCCATCGTAATCCGGCTGTTGTCGCGCTCGTCGGTGACTAATCGGTCTAGGCCCAACCGGAACATGCCCGTGCGCTTCCCCGGCTCGATGAGCGCCGGCGGGCTTAGCACGGTCCATTCGAGATCCGACGCCTGGTAAATACTCAGCGCCTCTTCATGGGCCCGGGCCAGCGGCCGTACTTCCTCCGGAAACTCCGGCGTATCCATCAAGCGCACCCCTGGTGCAACTTCAAGGCCGCCGGCCCCGCCAACAGCGATCAGCCGGCGGACGCCGCCGCGCTTGACGCCTTCAATCAGCGAGCGCGTCGCTTCCAGCAGCTCGTCCTCTTCCCCGAAGCGCGGCCCGTACGCGCTGATCGCGAGGTTCTGCCCCTGGACCAGCCGGGCGATCGATTCAGGGACCAAGATGTCCCCTTCCTCCAGGAACAAATGCCCGGCCTTTTTGGTGTCCGCCGGGACGAGATCCGGCAACCCCATCTCGGCCGCCCGCGTCCGATCTCTGACCACCGCCGTCACTTCATGTCCGCGCCGCACCGCTTCCTCCGCAATTCTTTTTCCGATCGAACCGGTCGCGCCAAATAATACGATCTTCATCTATGTCTCGCCCTTTCCTCGCGTTGGATGGTAATCCCAGGTTTTGCTGTTTACATTATAATCATCCTGCCCCAGCAAGTCCAAAAGAACAAGGCCTCCCCGCTGCCGCGCAGCCAGAGAAGCCCACTGTCATCTGCAGAGGACCCATTGTTGTAGTTTGTGCAACATTTTCATCGGTCCGTGCTGGGATGGATCTATTTTGTTGTCCTTGTTGCAACATTTTCGGCACCTTTTGCAGCATTTTCACCTAAATTAGTTCGGGCTGTATGGATAGCGGCCAGGCCCCCGAATATTGGACACTTTAGGATCAAACCTTAGTTCGGCTCAACTATACGGCGATTCTAAACGCGTTTACTTCGTTTCTCTCCAGTTTCACTGCAAATTCAGCGGGAGAGTAGCCA
>NZ_WNZY01000025.1 GCF_009725205.1 Paenibacillus timonensis
AAGACAACAAAGTAAGATCGTCGGCCAGGAATAACCTCTCCTGGCTGACGATTTTTCAAAAAACGAGGGTTTTTAAATGGAAAGCTGTCCCTTAGAGTAGTTTTTCAACTACTTTTGGGACAGCCCCTTTTCTTACAAACCAAGCATAAACTGGACGATCTTATCGGGCATGCCCGGCAATCCTTCGTGACCGAAGTCCGGGAAGATCTCCAGCTTCTTCGGCGAGGAAATCGCGTTGTAGGCTGCAAATTGGGTGGATGGCGGACAAATCTCATCCATCAATCCAACTCCCATCAGCACTTCGGCTTGAATGCGGCTCGCCAGATGATGCACGTCGATATATCCCAGCTTGGCGAACAGCTCTTCCTCCCGCTCATGCTGCGGATCAAAGCGGCGGAAATACAGCCGCAGCTCCTCGTAAGCGTTCCGGGCCAAGTCCATCTCCCACACCCGACGGTAGTCGGACAGGAATGGATAGACTGGGGCCGCCCGGCGAACACGCGGCTCGAGCGCGGCGCAGGCCAACGTGATCCCGCCGCCTTGCGACCAACCGGTCACGCCAACGCGGTTCTCGTCCACCTCCGACAGGTCCATGACGATGCCCGTCAGTTGCACGGCATCCAGGAAAATATGGCGGAACAGCATGTTTTGCGGATCCCCGTCCACCCCGCGGATGATATGCCCTTGCAGCGTATTTCCGATCGTCCCGCCGACGTCTTCCGACTTACCTCCCTGTCCGCGGCAATCCATGGCGAACACGTGGAAGCCCAGCGAAGCATATCCCAGCTTCTCGCTCCAGTCGCCGGAATTCGCGGAATAGCCGTGAAACAGGACTACGGCCGGGGCAGGGCCTTCGAATTTCGCCGGACGCACATATTGGGCATGAATGCGCGCTCCCTTGACTCCGGTAAAATAAAGATGATAACATTCCACACCCGGCAGTTGATAATCGGCCTTTTCGATACGTACCTGCGGATCAACGGCGCGCATCTCGCGCAGCGCCACTTCCCAGTAAGCATCGAAATCCGGAAGCTTCGGGTTGATTCCCCTGTACTTGCGTAATTCGTCCAAAGGCATGTCGATAACCGGCATTGATCTCTTCCTCTCCACAATAGGGTTTGATTTCACCGTCCGGCTTGACTGCAGCCGCAGTCGCCGGGCCATCGCTCACAGTATAGCTTGACAACGCTTTCTGTACAAGAGGAATGGAGGATTATGACCGGCTTGCGCCCGCATGTTAGACTATTTTTATAGAGGTTGTTCAAAAAGTCTTCTTTCCATAACGAAGCGGAGCTTGTGAAGTGGATTCGACATCCAATCTTGAATTCAGCCGGGCCCTCCGTTGCTCACGTACCCAAAACGTACGCTCCGCTACTCACTCCCTAGCTTCATCCAACCTTCTCGGTCCTGAAAACCCGACTTTTTGAACTTGCGCTTATAAATAGATCATTAATACGAACGGATAGGAGTTATCCCTAATGAACAACTACAAAATCGTTTTCTTTGACATCGACGGTACCCTGGTGAACGAGGACAAGCAGGTGCCTGAGGATACGATCAAGGCCATCGCCGAATTGAAAGCGAACGGCATCGAGCCGGTCATTGCGACCGGGCGGGCGCCGTACTTTTTTGAACCGATCGCGAAGCTGCTGCACATCGAATCCTTCGTCAGTCTGAACGGCGCTTACGTCGTATACCGGGGGGAGCCGCTGTACCAACGCGCTCTGCCCCCGCAAAGTCTCCGGAAGCTGGTTGAACTAGCTGGACGCCATCGGCATCCGCTCGTGTTTCAGGGACATGAACGTTACTATGCCAATACCGATGCTCACCCGTTTATCGTCGAGTCCATCGATTCCCTAAAAGTAGAGCATCCGGGATTCGATCCCGAATTCTGGAGCAAGGCCCCGGTGTTTCAAGCGTTCTTGCACTGTGAAGAGCAGGATGAGTCTCTGTATGAGGGGCAGTTCGACGATCTGCGCCTGATCCGCTGGCACCCGAAAGCCATGGACGTGACGATCCGCGGCGGGTCTAAAGCCGTTGGTATCGCGGCTATGCTGGAGCGCCTTGGCATCCCCCTTTCCGAGGCCGTAGCTTTCGGCGACGGTTTGAACGACAAGGAAATGCTGCAGGAGGTTGGACTTGGCATCGCCATGGGCAATTCCCATCCGGACTTACTGCCTTTCGCCAATTACGTCACCGCCTCCGTGGATGAAGGTGGGATTCGCCAAGGGCTGCGCCACGCAGGGTTGATTTCTTAAGGATCTCGCAAAAAAATGAAGATCAAGTGAAACATCTCTAACACTTCCTGCGTCAAAGGGTTAAATCAAACCGTATCCGGGAGGAGGGAATTGACACTTAAGCCTCACCTCGTCGGGCGCTGCTGAACAGTGAAGCAACCCGGCGGATATGTTGCGTTTAACTAACTATGGTTCCAGGAGGGAATTGCGAATGAAAACGAAAAAAACGTTATCCAAATTTCCGAAGCTGACGCTGCTGATGGTGATTGTATTCACCCTGATGTTCGGCGGCACCGCCTCGGCCTTTAATGATATTAAGGGCGACAAGGAGCAGAAAGCGATCGAACACCTCGAGAAACGGGGGATCATTAAAGGAGATTTCCACGGCCGCTACTATCCAGCCCAGAAACTGACCGGCGCTTCCGCCGTCTCCCTGATCGTTCAAACGCTGGACCTGAACTTCGATACCATCCGGTTCATCAAAATGCCAAAAGCCAGCGATTATTACACCAAGGTTAACGATAACGCCTGGTATGCCGAAGCTTTCGTCATCGCGAACTACTATGGGCTGGACATTCCCAAGGACATCAATCCGGCCGCTAAAGTGACGAAGGAGCAGTTCAGCCACTGGCTGTTCAAAGGACTGAGCACCAAGGGCGATTACATGTGGACGATGCAATATTTGAACATCAATGATGAGAAACAAATCAACAAAGATTATATGAACAGCATCCAGTCTCTTCTTCAGGCCAAAATCGTCACGTTGGATAAAAAGGGGAGTTTCGGACCGAAGCAACCGGTCTCCCGCAGCGAAGCCGCCGGCATGCTTGACCGGACCTTGCAGTTTATTGAGGACCGTCAGCCCGTTGAAAACCCGGTTCCCGGAAGCCTATACGACTTCGGGATGAATACAGACAAAATCTCGAACGACATCACGAAAGTGTCGATTACCGCGATGGCGCCGCACCCAGGGTACGGCCTGGAAGTTTCGAGTATCACATTCAAAGACGGGAAAGCCATTATCGACTATCGCGTTGTGGCACCTCAACCCGGACAATTTTACCCGCAGGTTATTTCTGAAGTGACGGCCGTTACGTATATCCCGGCGGGCTACCAACCGGTACTCGGCGCACAATCGAAATAATTCGCTTTAAACGAGAAAAGAATGGACCCAAGGACCGGCAACTGCCGGACTCTCGCGGTCCATTCTTTTTTTGTGTTCATCCTTGGGGTTCTGGTGTTCCAAACGTCCGAATCCAGCGATATCGGTTCACCTTTACAACGGCTACGAAGCATTTCAGAATTTGGTCGGATTTGAGGCAAATAAACGTCAATAACGGCGAAAGCCCAAACACGGCGGCACACAGGAAAGCCGAGGGCAGCACGATCAACCACATGAAAATGAAGTCGTTGTACAACACAAATCTCGTATCTCCCCCGCTTCGCACGATTCCCGTCAGCGCCGGCATTTGGTAGGCTGTGCCTACCGCCGTGATCGAAAGTACCGTCATAAATTGGAGAGCCAGTGCCTTGGATTCAGAGGATATGGCATAGAAGTCCAGCACCACATCCTTGATCAAAAAGAGAACCACGCCCGTCCCCAAACCAATGATCAAGTAAAGCACCTGCAGCGTCTGGGCGTAAGGCTTGATTTTCTCCGGATGTCCGGCACCAATCGTTTTTCCAATAATGACGGCCGTCGCACTGGCGGAAGCATACGTCACGACCGAGACGATTTGAAAGACCGTCGTTGCGATGCTGTTTGCGGCAATCGCCGCTTCCCCCATATGTCCCAAAATTCCGGACTGCACCGCCATAGCCAGTCCCCAGAGCGCATTGGACATCAGGATCGGCGAGCCGACGCTGACGTATTGTTTAAACGTTACCCGATCAAAGTGGAAGAAATCCCGCAGCGCAAAATTGATTTTCCGATCCACTCGTTTCAGATACACCAATACGATCGCTAGCTCGATGATTCGGGCCGTTAACGTCGCCGCCGCGGAGCCGCGGACGCCCCATGCGGGGAAGCCGAAATGCCCGTAAATCAGCAAATAGTTCAGGCAGACGTTGATGATTAACGTCGACAGAGAGAGAATAAATCCGACTCTGACCGTTTCTACGCTGCGTAAAGAAGCCAACAGTAGATTGGTCGCCGCAAAAAAGGGATACGAGAAGCCGATGATTCGTAAATACTTGGCCCCTTCGGCGATGACGCTGTCCTCGTTCGTGAACAAGGACAGACACCCATGAGGGAACAAGAACACGGCCAGCCAAAGTACCAAGGCAAGAGCTAGTGCGAGGCGCATTCCGATGCTGGCAACCCTCTTGATGGTTGTCATGTCCCGAGCCCCCCAGGCTCGCGACGACAGAATTACCACGCCCTCGCCTACGCCCATGACGAGCATCTGCAACAGGAATTGGAGCTGATTCGCAAGGGCTACCCCGGATAAAGCCGATTCGCTGTATCCGCCAAGCATGATATTATCCGATAAGTTCACGCCAAAGGAAATGACATTTTGCAGCGCAATGATCCAGGTGAGTCTGAAAAAACTGCGGTAAAATGCTTGATCCTGCACCATAAACTTCATTCAGGTTACCAGCCCAATGATTTGAAACGGATCTCTCGTTCCCATAGGTCCTGTAATTGTCTCAGCGCCGCTTCAGGCAGCTCCGCATCACTGGCAGCCACATTCTCACGAAGCTGAGCGCTATTCCGAACGCCGGGAATGACCGTCGCGACTTCCGGGTATGCCAAAATAAAACGCAACGCTGCCATCGTCATCGTCGTTTGCTCATCCTCCAAAAAGCGAATCTGCTCCACCAATTTCGCGCGGGTCTGAATGACCTCCGGGGACCAGCGGCTGCGAACACCCGAGAACGAGCTGGTACCCTGATATTTACCCGACAACCAGCCGGAATCAAGCGGTACCTTGATGATCAATGCAACCTCCTTCTCCTTCGCCAACTGGAACGCCTGCGCCGTTTCCTGATAAAAGATGTTAAACATCACTTCCATAACACCCGGGCGAGCGTGCTCCAACACTTCAAGCATCTCACGGCTAGAATCGACCGACACGCCGTACGCCAGGATTTTGCCTTCTGCCTTAAGATCCTCCATCACCTGATAGTGGCCATATTTGCCGTCCAGGTGGTCGAACGGGGGGTTGTGGATCAATACGGAGTCGACATAATCAGTCTGCAGCCGCATTAAGCTGCGTTCGATCGAATTTCGAATTTGGGCCGCCGAATAATCCGTTCCTTCCGGGGAATGGCCAAATTTCGTATTGATGACCGCTTTCTCGCGTTTTCTTTCCAGGGCTTTGCCGAGCAACACCTCGCTTTTGCCTTGACCATAATTGGGAGCGGTATCAAAAAAGTTGACTCCGAGGTCCAGCGCTTCATGCACCAGACGGACAGCCTCCTCGTCCTCCATCGACGCCCAATCCTGCTTATTGCCGAGCTGCCAAGCGCCAAAGCCGATTTCCGACACCTGCTTGCCGGTCGTCCCATACCTTCTGTACTTCATCCTCTCACGCTCCTGCGATGTTTGGATTTAAATTTATCAGATCTCATGCCCAATTCTAGACCGATTGGGCAATGCGTGCAAGAGAATATCGACGTAACGGTATGGCGCATGTCGCTCGTCTCATACGCAAAAGACCGTCCGGGAATAAACGGACGGTCTCTCGCCTTACGGAGAATGAATCTGCGGATTAGTGGCAGCGTACCTGAATGTCCAGCGGATAGCGCCCGGCGTTCCGGCCGTACAGCGCCAGCCCGCCTTCCCCGGCACGCAGCTCCAGCCGGAAATGGCGGCTGCGATCCAGTTTGGCGGCGATGCGCCCAGGTACCTTGATGCGGCAGAGATACCCGTACGAACCGGCCTCGTCCAAGCGGTTGTCCACCGGCTGGTAATGCCAAGACAATATGCCGCGGGCATCCGCCGGATCGTCGGGGAGGTGCACGCTTCCGACAGGCTCGCCGTCGATGCAAACCGTCACCTTGGATTCATGGCGGATTTCATCCGTCATGTAGTAGGTGTTCGGGTTGTATTCGACGTCGGCGGAAGCCCCGTGCATGTAGCCGATCCCGTGATCTTGCGTTTTGACGCCTTCGAGGTTGCGGCCGAGCACCCTTTTGGCGCCGGCTTCGAAGGCGATTTCGATGTCGCCGATCAGCGCATGCTCCTCCCGGTCCGGCAACCGAACCTCATACGTGAAGGCGCCCGCCCCCGCGCCGCTCGCCTTCGCTCCTAGAATTGACTCCCATTGCAGCGCAAACGTCTGTTGCGCAAAACCGCCCACCGGAACGCTAACTGTATGCACACCGACGGGGTCAGAAGCGGTGGCACCGCCGCGCACGTCGAACGCAGCGAAGTTGCGCGACACCGTCTCGCCTCCCTCGGCGACCAGCCGCAAGGCTAGCACCGCAACGGCGTCCTGCTTAGGCATCGCGATCTCGAGCGGAGCCAGCTCCGCCGCGCCGTAATCCTCCCAGGCGATCGCACGCTCGCCGCGGTCCGCCACGACGCGGATGCCAAGGTCGTCGTACCACAGCTCCCAAACAAGTTGGAGCGTGCGGCCGTGGTACCGGTCTGAGAAGCTGGAGCCAAGCAGGGGCACGGACACCTTCGCCCCGGCGTCGACCGTTTGCGATGGAGGCGCATCGATGACAATGAAGTCCGGCGAATGCAGGTCGGTAAGCGACATACCCGGCACGAAACCGCCGTAACCGAAGTCTTTTTCCGTTCCGTCCAGCCGGTAATACCCGTTGAATTCGTTTGTCACATCCCGAAACTCCGTGAATACGAAACCGCACATTTTATCATGACGGCGGAATTCGTTCAGCATGTAATGGTAATGCCAGGCCAGGTCGCTATCCCCCGCGCTGTGCTCGATGCCCCATACATTGCCGCATTCGCTGTTCATCAGGGGCGCGTCCGTCTGCGTTCGCCCGCCGATATAGTTAAACGTCGCCCCCGGATACGTGTTGGCCACCACATTGCCGATATGCTCACGCACCTTCTCGTACCCGTTCACGTAAAAATGCCACGTGTTCAAGTCCGTTTCGACATGGTCCCAGTTGCAGGCGGAATTATCCTCCACGATGCGCGTCGGATCCGTCTCTTTGGCCCAGCGGTAAATCCCTTGAACCCACTGCTGAGTCTCGGGCAAATAATTCATGTTGCCCCATTCATCCCCGGTCAAGCTGCCGGCCGCTTTCCCCGATTTTAACCCCCACGTTTCGTTGAACATGATCCAGGCAAAAATCGACGGGTGATTGTAGTCCCGCTCGATGACCTCGCGCGCTTCGCTTTCGTAGGATGTCCGAGCTTTCGCGTCCGGCGCGCCCCAGAAGCAGGGCATATCCTGCATGATGAGCAGCCCCAGCTTATCCGCCCAATACAACTTGCGGGGTTCTTCCGGTTTGATGTGAATCCGGGCAAAGTTAAGCCCGAGTCGCTTCATCAGGTAAATTTCGTCCCTCATGTCCTCGTCGGTCGGATAGGTGAAATACCCGGTCGGGTGAAACGATTGGTCCAGCACGCCATTCAGGTAAATCGGCTTTCCGTTCAACGTGATCCAGCGGTAATCCCGCTGCCCGAATCGGGCGGTGCCGATTTCTCGAATGCCGAAATATGTGGCGATCGTGTCTTCCTCGGAGGCAACCGTCAGCCGCAGTTCCCCCTCATACAAGTGCGGCGTTTCCGGACTCCACAGCCGGGGCTCCGCCACCTTAAACGAGAGGTGGACCTTATTCTCGCCTGCGACCAGCGTCAATTCTTCCGTATGCTCTACGGTCCCGTCCTGAAACCGCAGGGCGAGCTTAGCCGCCGAAGCTTCCTTGGCTATGATGCGGGCCGTCACTTCAACCTGGCCGTCGAGACACGTGTGGAACTTCGCATTCTGCACGTAGGTTTGCGGCCGCGCTTCCAGCCAGACCGGCTGCCAAATGCCGCGAATCTCGCCGTACCCCTGCTTGCCGCGTGCCTGATCGTCTCCGTCTGCATCCTCCGCGCGAACCAGGATCGTATTCTCCCCCTCCGCGTTCCAACAGTCCGTCACTTCAAACTCGAAATTGCCATATCCACCTCGGTGCGATCCGGCATGGAAACCGTTGACCCAAACGTCACACTGATAATCCACGGCCCCAAAATGGAGGAAAATCCGCGACCTGGACGCTTCCGGCCGCCAGATGACGGTTCGCCGGTACCAGCCGACGCCGGCTTCGTTGTTACCAATGCCGGACAACGGGCTAGACCAGGAAAACGGCACCTCGATCCGTTCCGAAAAATCCTTTGCTTCTCCATCCTCCCGGGACGTGCCGGGCCCTACGGCGATCGGCTCGAACTGGAACGACCAGGTCCCGTTCAGATTAAGCCAATCCGCACGCTGCCAATCCGGCCGGGGATGCTCCGGGCGTGGAATTGCGGTCGCTCCGGTCGTTAACGATGGTTTCGTCATCAAGTTTGCACACCTTTCCTTTTCAACTGGAACATGATTATTCGGATCATTTCGCCCCCATGATAGCACATATATTATATAATCACAATGTATATTATAAATTTACAATATAACGTTTTTGAGGTACACTGGCTACAGGTTTGATGCCGATACGTGTTTTGACTTTTTGACTACCGTTCGAAGAAAGGAATATTTAGATGAGTGAACCGTACCGTCAGGACACCCAACGCTATCCGGCCTCCCGGATTCTCGACGTGGCCAAAGCGTTGTCCGGGGACGTCCGCGTCCGCATCCTCGAAGCGTTGGGCAGGCAACCGATGAGCATCAGCCAGTTGGCTGAATCGCTTGGCGTCGCCCAGCCGACCATTTCCATCAACGTACAGATCCTGGAGCAGGCTGAACTGATCGTCTCTTCCCCAGGGGCCAACCGGGAGAAAATCTGCTCGGTTACCTGCCGCTCCATTCTCCTGGAACTCCCGACCCAGCCGGGAGAAGGGCTCCATCATGTAGAAGAAATTCATATGCCCATCGGCATGTATTCCATCTGCTCGGTAAGCCCGCCATGCGGCATGGTCGGGCGCGATGCAGGCCTGATCGGCTCTCAGGATGATCCGAGGGCGTTTTACATGCCAGAGCGGACCGAGGCCGCGCTGTTATGGTTCGCCGAGGCAGGGTACGTCGAATACTACTTTGCCAATCCGCTGCCGCCAAGCGTAGAGCTGGAGGAGCTCTGCATCCGGGCGGAGGTTTGTTCCGAGGCCCCGGGGTTCCGGGAAGATTGGCCTTCCGACATTACGGTCAGCGTGAACGGCATGCCGGTTGGCACCTGGACCAGTCCTGGCGATTTTGGCGAGCGCCAGGGCAAGCTGACGTCCGAGAAGTGGAAAGGCGGCACCCAGTACGGACAGCTTACCGAATGGCGAGTGACCCCGGAAGGCAGCTTCGTCAACGGCGTTTCCGCCGGGCCTACCGCGATCTCCGGACTGGGCTTGGCGTTCAACGAGCCGATCCGCGTCCGCTTCGAGGTTCGCGAGGATGCCGCCAACCCACGCGGGCTAAACCTTTTCGGCAGCGGCTTTGGCGATTACCCGCAGGACATCGTGTTATCATTCACTCGCCGAACCTGATCATTTCCCATCGCAAAACCCCTACTCTGATTGTTAGAGCAGGGGTTTTGTGTTAGGTAATATAACATACGCGGGGTATGTCGCGAAAAACCGAGGAAATTCCTCTTTACGCAACCCAAAACTTGGATTATGATACCAAAGTCATGGTACCTATTATCACATGAATTGTGGAGCGTCGGGGTAAACGCGCGGCACTCTTGAACCGATCAAACAAACGACTTCGTAATGGATCGTCCCCATCCAGGCGGCCACTTCGTCGATTGAAATCGACGCCTCCGCTCCATTTTCGCCGAAGATCACGACCTCGTCGCCCGCGCGGACGTTTTCCGCTTCGGTCACGTCCAGCATCGCCTGATCCATGCAGATCCGGCCGATGATCGGGACCCGCTGCCGGCGCACCAACGCGCAACCGCGATTGGACAGCGCCCGCGACAGGCCGTCGGCATACCCCACCGGAATGGTGGCGATGATTCGTTCCTTTGCCGCCCGGTATGTCCGGCCGTAGCCGACGGTGCGGCCCGGTTCGATCCGCTGGAGCGAGGCGATTTTCGACTTCAGCTGCATCGCCTGCCGCAGCGGATATTCCGGCAGCTGCAGCAGCGCGGAAGGATATAACCCGTACAACGCGATCCCCACCCGGATCATGTCGAGATGCATCCACGGAAAGCGCATGGCCGCGGCGCTATTGCAGCAATGCTTGATCGGGATGTGCAGGCCGACGGCTTCCAAGGCGTCGATGCAGGCTTCGAACCGTGCGAATTGTTCCAAGGTAAACGCCGGATCGGGACCGTCCGCATCGGCAAAATGCGTAAACAAACCTTCCAGCACGACAAAGGGCGAGGCGGCCGCGGCTTGTGCGACCATCTCGATCACCGCTTCGGCGGAAGGCAAGCCGATCCGGGTCATCCCGGTATCGTATTTCAAATGAATGCGGGCCTCGCGCCCTTGTTTTCTCGCGCAAGCGATCGCTTCCCGCAGCACGTCCTCGGTATACACCGTGAGGGTAACCCCGTGCCGGACGGCCATTTCCACCCCATGCGGTGGCGTGTAGCCGAGCACGAGAATAGGCTGTGATATACCGGCGGCCCGAAGCTGCAGCGCTTCGTCGACGAGGGCAACGCCCAGGTATTCGGCGCCCGCGCGGATCGCGGCTTGCGCCGCCTGTACGGCTCCATGCCCATACCCGTTTGCCTTGACCACGGCCATCACCCTGCAGCCCTCGGCCGCCTGTTTACGAAACAGGCCCGCGTTATGGGCAATCGCATCCAGCGATACTTCCGCCCAGGTATCGCGGTAACCGGTGGATGAGAAGATCCTCGTTTGCGTTGTCGTCATCGCGTTTAACCTCTTTCCGTTATCGATTGATAATTTTGAAAATATCCAAGTATCGGAGGTGCCCCCCCATGCGAGAAGATCAGGACGACCCATTCGAACCTTACTCCGACAATCTGGAACTGCTCGCGGAAAAAATCAGCGAAGCGCTGGGCCGTCCGGTCACGATCGAAGACGCGAACCACCGCCTGGTCGCCTACAGCTCGCACGTGCCGGAAACCGACGCGGCGAGGCTGGCCACCATCGTCGGCCGCCGCGTGCCCGATCAGGTCATCGGCTGCTTGTGGCGGGACGGCGTCATTCCCCGCCTGCTGGACAGCGAAACGCCGATCCGCATCGCCGCGATTAGCGAGGTGGGGCTGAGCGAACGGGTCGCGACCGCCATCCGCTCGGGCACTCGGGTTGTCGGGTTCATATGGGTGCTGGAGACCGAAAAGCCCTTTTCGGACCGGGAAATGGCCTTGTTAATGAAAGCGGCCCGAGCCGCCCGCACGAAAATGGCGCAATGGCAGCTCCAGCGCCATAAAGAAGACGAGGCGCATCGGGATTTTTTCTGGCAGCTGCTGACCGGGCACCTAACCAACGAAGCCCTCATCCGGGATAAGGCCCACCGGATCGGAATCGCTCTCCCCCTGCAATTCCATGTGGTCATCCTGCAGTTCGCAGCCGAGGTTAAAGAGCCATGGCAGCAGCAGTCGCTGGAGAAATTCGCCTCCATCTGCAGCAACAGCCGGGTCGTGCTGCGAGCCGTCGATAAAAATCAAGTGATCCTGCTGTGCGCCCCGATCGTGGCGGGCTCCATGGAGGGAATCGCAGGCCAACTCCAACTTCTCCAGCGGAACTTGCGTTCCTTTTTCAAAGTGGATTATGACGGACTGGCCAGCGGTTGTCTCTATAGCGAATATGGACGGCTGGAGGACAGCTACCGCGAGGCGTTGCTCCTGCTTCAGGTGAAACGGCGGTTCCCCTCGGAAACAGGCGACTTGGCAATGTACGGCGATCTCGGTTACTATCGCTATCTGCCGCTTATCTGGCAGGAAACGCGGAAGCGCGGCAACGTTAACGCCCCGCTGGCCAGGTTGCGTACGTACGATTCGGAGCACCACAGCGAGCTGCTGCATACGCTGGAAGTTTTTTTGACGTATGACAGCAATGCCAAGACGGCCGCCGATGCGCTGCACATTCATGCGAATACGTTGAATTACCGGCTGAAACGAATCGCCGAAATCGGCCGGATTGACCTGGCCAGCATGGAGCAAAAAGTAACGTTGTACCTGGACCTGAAAGCCGAGCGTTTCGGCGACAGCCGCGATTTGTGAAATTTCACAAACACGGCGGTTTTTTTTCTTCGATCTCCACAAACAAAACCTGCCGTTCCTGTCCTATACTGATGTCAAATCTATTGACAGGTTTAGCCGATTTCTGGACAAAATAGGCTTTATGCCGGAATCGTCGTCAGCAAAATTGACGGAGGAGGAAACATCATGATCGTTGGAGTGCCGAAAGAAATCAAAAATAATGAAAACCGGGTGGCCCTGACCCCTTCGGGCGTCTACTCGCTGGTGAACGCGGGACATCAGGTGTTGATCGAGACGAACGCCGGGGCCGGCAGCGGCTTTGAAGATACGGAATACGCGGCCGCCGGGGCCAAGGTGGTCGCGGGCGCGGCGGATGCTTGGTCCGCCGACCTGGTGATGAAGGTAAAGGAACCGCAGCCGTCGGAGTATGGCTTTTTCCGACAAGGCTTGATCTTGTTTACGTATTTGCATCTGGCTCCGGAGCCGGAGCTGACCCAGGCGCTAAAGGACCATGGCGTCACGGCCATCGCTTACGAAACGGTCGAAGTGAACAAAACGCTGCCGCTATTAACGCCGATGAGCGAAGTCGCCGGTCGGATGTCGGTGCAAATCGGGGCGCAGTTTCTGGAGAAGCCGCAGGGGGGCAAAGGCATCCTGCTGGGCGGTGTGCCTGGCGTCAAGCGCGGCAAGGTGACGATCATCGGCGGAGGCGTCGTCGGGACGAATGCGGCCCGGGTAGCCATCGGCCTGGGCGCCGACGTGACGATCATCGATCTGAACGCGGATCGTCTGCGGCAGTTGGAAGACATCTTCGGCGCAAGCGTACAGACGTTGATGTCCAATCCGCAGCACATCGCCGAGGCGGTTGGCGAATCCGACCTGGTGATCGGTGCCGTGTTGATCCCCGGCGCCAAAGCGCCGAAGCTGGTCACGGAAAGCATGGTGAAGGCAATGCGTCCCGGCTCGGTCGTGGTGGACGTGGCCATCGATCAAGGTGGCATTTTCGAGACGGTCGACCGGATCACCACCCACTCCGATCCGACTTACGTGAAGCATGGCGTCGTCCACTACGCCGTGGCGAACATGCCGGGCGCGGTGCCGCGCACCTCGACGCTGGCGCTGGCCAATGCCACGCTGCCTTACGCGCTGGAGATCGCCTCGAAGGGTCTTTACGCGGCGCTTAGCGAACGAGCCGCGCTGCGCAAAGGGGTCAACGTCGCCGGCGGCGCGATTACGTACGCCTCCGTCGCACGAGACCTGCACTTCGAGTACGTCCCCGTCGAGCAGGTGCTGGAGCTGGCCGGGAACCCCGCCAACTAGGCGACCTTCGCAGCAGCTTGCTTGATCCAAGAGATCCGTTCCTTTGCGGCGGGTCTCTTTTTGTGTCGGCAGCGCGTCTATAAAGAATGAAGTGCAGGAACAACGCTGCCCCGCTCGACCAGCGACAGCTCGATGATCCGGTCGAGCAGTTCGCCGTAACTCATACCGGCGGCTGCGGCGCTGCGGGGAAGCAAGCTGTTCGCCGTCATCCCCGGCAGCGTATTCACCTCAAGCACGTAAGGGATGCCGTCTTGGAGGATCATATCGACTCGGGTATACACACGGCATTGCAGCACCCGATAGCAGGCCAGCGCCGACTCCCGGACCCGCGTTTCTACGTCGGACTGCAAAGTTATCGGCCGCTCCTCCGCCCCGCCGTCGCTGTATTTGGCTTCGTAGTCGAACCACTCCGCCCCATTGGCCTGGATGCCCAACACCGGAAGCAGCTCCCCATCCAGGATTGGACAGGTGATCTCTTGGCCGTTTACCAGAGACTCGACGATCACGGATGCGTCCCAACGGAACGCCTCCGTAAGCGCACCGCGCAACAACTCCGGCCGGTCGACGCGCTGTACGCCAATGCTGGAGCCTCCCGCATTCGGCTTGACGAATAGGGGATACGCGAGTCCCGCCACCTCGTTTTCCCACGATCCGTTGGCCAATCCAGCTCGGTCCAGATAGGCCCAGTCCGCCGTAATCACGCCTTCGGCCCTTAGCAGCCGCTTCGTCAGGTTCTTATCCATGCACAAACTGCTGGACAATACGCCGCTGCCGGAATAGGGAATCCCTAGCGTCTCCAGCACGCCCTGCACCGTACCGTCCTCGCCAAACGCACCATGCAGCGCAAGCAAAGCGAAGTCGATGCCCCGCACCCGGTCGATCAGTTCCTCCCGTTTTGCCACGTCAATCGGCACCACATCATACTTGTTTGGATTCAGCCGCCCCACGATTTCCTTCCCCGTCATCAGCGAAACCTCGCGTTCCGAGGAGACGCCGCCCATAATTACCCCTACTTTCATCCGATTCCTCTCCTTCAACCGTTGTTTAAGTCCAAGCCGCAATCAAGCGATCCGCAGCTAACGCTGATCTCCTAGCAGCTTCGCGGCCATTTCGCCGATCAAGCGAATTCCCCTCTCGATGTCCTCCTCTGACACACGGGAGAAACCGATCCGCATCGTGTTCCGTCCCCTGCCGTCAACGTAAAACATATCTCCGGGAGTAAACAACACGCCCTGATTCGCGCAAAGCTCCAGCAACTCCCACGTATCGAACCCGTCTGGAAACTCCAGGAACAAATGCAAGCCCCCGCTGCCTGACAGCCGGGAATACGGCACCTCCCGTTCGCAGCAGGCTTTCGTCCATTCGTATTTTCGCCGGTATTCGGCTCGGGCCCGTTTCAAATATTTCTCCAGGTTGCCGTTCAGCAAATATTGATACAGCAGCGATTGGTCCAGCGTCGAAGTATGAATGCTGCGCGCCCGCTTGACGCTCTCCAGTACCTCGATCAGCTCCCGGTCCGCCAGCACCCAGCCGACGCGAATGCCCGGGAACAACACCTTGGAGAAGCTCCCCAGGTACACCACCCCGTTCCCCTGCCCTGCCATCGCGATCAAAGGGGCAACATGGGAACCAGAGTACCTCAGCTCCTCATTAAAGCCGTCCTCAATGATCGGTACGCGGTAGCGGCCAAGCAGCTCCAGCAGGGCCAGCCGTTTCTCGGCGGACGTCACGATACCGGTGGGGTTATGGTAGGAGGGCACCAGAAACGCACCGTCAAACGCATGCTTGTTGAGTTCCCGTTCCAACGCGACCAAGTCCAGGCCGTCCGGTTCCATCGGAATGCCGGTGATCTCGAACCCGTGCCGCCGCAAATTTTTGATTGCGGTCTGGTGCGTTGGATTTTCGCATAGCATGCGCCCGCCCGATCCGTCGTCCCGTCCGATCGCCGACAGGACGATGTCCAGCCCTTCGGTAAATCCACTGGTGATCAGCATATCCTTGCCCGTTAGATCCACGCCTTTGTGTTCCATATATTTAAGCAAATATTCAATGAGCGGTTTATATCCTTTGGCGTAACCATAGTTCAACAGGACCCGGCCTTCCACTGCCATCCGATCCAAAAAAGCGCGTTTTACATTCTCCAGATCAAACAGCTGTTCTTCAGGGGCGATGCTCGTAAACAATATCTTGCCTTTACCCGCCCGCAGGCCGGGCCTGCCGCGTTTCATATGGTCGAGCTCCACGGACAGCCGGGCTTGCCGGTTCATTCGTTCATGCCAATCCATTCGCCAGGCCGGGATGGCATGTGCCCCTGGTGTGGACACCTCGGCCACGAAGCTCCCCTTTCCCGTAACCGCGTATGCGAGTCCTTCGTCGGTTAATGCCTCGTAAGCGGCAATGATGCTGCCCCGGCTAACCCCCAACAGCTCGGCCAGCTCCCGTGTCGACGGAAGCCGTTGACCCGCCTGCAAAGCCCCTTGCATCATCAGACGTTTGATATAATTTTTCACCTGCACGTATACCGGCGTCTCGGCCACGAGCTTGAAATCATTAAACACTACATATCGCCCCCACCCTCATGATGGCACATTCCAAGCCAAAAACAAAAGAACCACCCTCTCGCCTTTTTCGCAAGAAGGTGGTTCCCATCCTCTCGGGCCCCTGCCCGCTTACACCATCACTTTACAAATGTCGTTCGTAAATTCAACCGGATCGCTGACCGGCAATCCTTCGATCAAGAGCGCTTGATTGTACAACAGGTTCGTGTACAAAGCTAGCTTCTCCTTATCGCTGTCGTAAGCTTTCTTCAGTGACTGGAACACGTCATGGTTCACGTTGAGCTCCAGCACCTTGTCCGCCTTAACCGACTGTCCGTCCGCGCCAGGCATTGCATTCAGCACTTTTTCCATCTCGATTGTCAGCTCGCCTTCTGTCGATAGGCAGACCGGATGCGATTTCAGGCGTTTGGATGCTTTGACTTCCTTCACCTTGCTCGCCAGCAATTCCTTCATCGCCGCGAACAATTCCTTGTTCTCGTCCGCATGGGCCTTGTCTTCGGAAGCCTCGGCTTCGATCCCCAAGTCGCCGCTCGATACCGACTTGAATTCCTTGTCCTTGTATTTCATGATCATTTTGATCGCAAATTCGTCGATATCGTCGGTGAAATACAGAATCTCGTACCCTTTATCAAGCACCAGCTCGGTTTGCGGCAGCTTCTCCAGACGTTCCACCGATTCGCCGGCGGCATAGTAAATATACTTTTGGTCCTCCGGCATGTGGGTGACGTATTCATCTAGCGTGACAAGCTTCTTCTCCTTGGACGAAGTGAACAGCAGCAGATCCTGAAGCACGTCCTTGTTCATCCCATAGTCGTTGTACACGCCAAACTTCAGTTGACGGCCAAACGAAGCGTAAAACTTCTCGTATTTGTCGCGCCCATCCTTGAGCAGCGTCTGCAATTGGCTCTTGATCTTGCTCTGTATATTTTTCGCGATCGCCTTCAACTGACGGTCATGCTGCAGCATTTCCCGCGAAATGTTAAGCGAGAGATCCTCGGAATCCACCATCCCTTTGACGAAGCTGAAATAGTCCGGCAGCAGGTCGGCGCATTTGTTCATGATCAGCACGCCGTTTGAATACAGCTCCAGCCCTTTTTCGTATTCCTTGGTGTAATAGTCAAAAGGTGTCGTCTCCGGAATGTACAAAATCGCATTGTACACGACCGCGCCATCCGCCTTGATATGGATATGCGATACCGGTTTGTCGAACCCGTAACGTTTCTCCATATAAAAGTTCTCGTAATCCTCGTCCGTCAGCTCGGATTTGTTCTTGCGCCAGATTGGCACCATGCTGTTCACGGTCTGCTCTTCCGTATACGACTCATATTCGCCTTCGCTGCCTTCCTTCGGCCGGCTGCTCGTAACGTCCATTTTGATCGGGTAACGGATAAAATCGGAATATTTCTTTACGATTGACTTCAGCCGGTATTCCTCGAGGTATTCGTCGTATTGGTCGTCTTCGGTGTTCTCTTTGATCTGTAAAAGAATATCTGTGCCGACCTCCGCCTTCTCGCACGGCTCAATCGTATATCCGTCAGCTCCCCGGGACTCCCACTTATAAGCCTCATCCGAGCCCAGCGCCCGGCTGATGACGGTAACCACGTCCGCGACCATGAACGCGGAATAGAAGCCCACGCCAAACTGCCCGATGATGTTATGGCCGTCCTTCAGCTCATTCTCGTTCTTGAATGCAAACGAGCCGCTGTTTGCGATAATGCCTAGATTGTTCTCCATCTCGTCCTTCGTCATCCCAATACCGGTATCGGAAATAACCAAGGTACGGGTTGCTTTGTCCGCCTGGATCTTGATAAAGTAATCGTCCTTGTTAAACACCAACTGGTCATCGGTTAACGCCCGGTAATAAATTTTATCGATGGCATCGCTGGCGTTTGAAATCAGCTCGCGCAGGAAAATCTCCCGCTGCGTATAAATCGAGTTGATCATCATTTCCAGCAATCTTTTCGATTCGGCTTTAAACTGCTTTTTCGCCATGAAACAAATCTCCTTTCGCCGCATGGGGTAACTTGTCTAACAATATATTAGCACTCTGAGGGGCAGAGTGCTAATTCCTATTTTTTAGTTTATCGATCCAGAATTCGAGTGTCAATATGTTCTAGGGAAAGAGGGGGGTATAACCCGTTTGCTCCACTAAAGACTGACCTTGTGGGGACAAAATCCAATCGATCAGCTTCTCCACATTTGGATTGTCACTGCCTGCCGTTACCGCGTAGAACTCCGCCGCTAACGGGTATTCGCCGCTGGCGATCGTCGCCCGCTCCGGCTTCACGCCGTCAATACTCAGCAGGCGGATATTCCCGTTTCGCACCATCTCGGTAGCATAAAACAGAAAGGTGTAGCCGAGCGCGTTTTTGTAATTGCGGTAATCCGCGGTCCGCGAAATGATGCCGCCCATCCCGGATTCGACATCCTCCTTGGGAGGTTTGGCCAGCTCCCGGCCGTCCATCACACGGACCAGCATCGATTGACTTCCGCTATCCTCCGGCCGCTGAAACGCTCGGATGCTCCCCCCGTCCCCCCCCACTTCGCTCCAGCGGGTGATTTCTCCCGAGTAGATCCCACGAATCTGATCCGTCGTCAATCCGGACACCGGATTGGAGGCGTTGACAAAAAAAACGAACGCTTCACGGCCAATAGGGGTGAACTTCAATTCCTTGCCTTGCTTGCGGGCGGCAGCCTTTTGACCTTCTGACGGCGCAGCGACAAAGATGATATCTGCTTGGCCTTCGATGAGATTCTTATAAGCCACGGGCGTTGTATTCACCATGACTTCACTTTGATAAAGATCGTATTCTTGGCGCGGATACACCGCCTGCGCAAACGCGGCATACAGCGGATAAAGTGCCGTTGCCCCGTCCAGCCGCGGCAGATCCTTCGTCAATGTCAATTCCGACGGTTCCGGCAACAATGCCAGCTTGCCTGTATCCCCGAACGGCCGGTACGGCTCCATGTTCACTTCCTGGTCGCTGACGACCGGAATCCGGTGATGATACGCCTCGCGGATCTCGTAACCCGCCGTCGTCAAGCCTCCCAAGACGACGATTGCAAGCATCGATACGTACAACTTGCGCCGGTGACGTGTTGGCAAGAACAAGAAGAAGGCCAGAAATAGGACCCCTACAGCTGTCGCGATCAGCACCAGTGGCGCGTAGAATATCGCGCCGCCCGAAATAGAAACGATCAATCCGGCAAAAAATCCGAGAAAGATAAACACGCCGGATAAGAATACGAACAACACGATTTTCACCACAAGTTCTCCGCCTTGCCTGCTCATGCTTCAACAGCCTCCCTTGCTTCTTCCACGTCTCGGGTATAAATCGGCAATTGGATCGTAAACTTCGTCCCCGCGCCGGGTTCGCTTTGTACGTTCACCGTTCCGCCAAAGGAGAGAATGGCTTGGTAGGAGAAGGTCATGCCGAGTCCCGTCCCGGAGGATTTGGTGGAAAAATAGACCGAACCCAGCCGTTTGGCCTGTTCTTCGGTCATGCCGATTCCGTTATCCTGAATGGTTAACGTGACCTTGCGAGCTGCGATCTGCAGCCGCAAAGTAACCTTGCCGCGGGCATGCGACACTTCGGCGCACGCTTCAACGGCATTTTTGATAAAATTTACGAGCACTTGCTTCATTTTATCGGGATTGGCTAGAATCCACACCGGCTCCGGAGGATGGCTGATTTCGAGCAGCACGTTGTGCATATTGGCATACGGACTCATGACATCCTTCGTGATCCGCAGCAACTCCTCAAGGTCGGTAGGCTCCTGCTTATCGCCAATCGGCTTGGAAATGGCCAGATACTCGGACAGTATGTATTCCGTCCGGGCAATTTCACTCATGCAGATTTCAATGTAGCGCTCAATCCGCCCGCGGTCCGTTACGCCATCGCGAATCAGCGTAAGAAATCCCTTCACCGCAGTCAGTGGATTCCGCACTTCATGGACCAGCGAAGCCGCAACGTGGCTGATCGCCCGCACCCGCTCATTTTGCGCATAGCTAATGAACAACTCTTTATCAGTGACCGCTTTTCTGAACAGAGTAATCAGCAGCCAGCAGCCAACCAGGTTCTGCATCGGAATGACTAATAAGTGAAAGCTCAAGTTACGGATGACCGATTGCGGATTCTCCAGATAAACGAACAACAGAGGCGTTACGGAGAAGAACACACCAGCCAGTAATAAAACCAGTGATTTCCGTTCGGACTTCCGGTAAATACGGTAAAGCAGGTAAGAACCCGGGAACGTCACCAACATGATCACCATTGCAATAAACGTACCGTCGCCCCCGATATATAAACGGAACAGAACAAATTCCGCCAAGAGAGCGAACCCCGTCTGCAAGCCTCCAAAGATCAAACCAAAAAACATGATGGTATACCTAATGTCGTAAAAATAGCCGCTGACCACGCTAGCCCCGAAAGTCATGGAAATGAACAAGCAAATCATGCTGGTGATCGCAATAAATTTTTGCGTGTAATTCTGGGACTGATCACGATAGAACACGCTATACATGACAAACGGCATATGGGCAAAGAAGAGCTGAAGGATAATATCTTTAAGAATAGTCATGCGCGCTCACCCCTCATCGGCTGATTGGGTTTCACCCTGTTATGTATATCCCCTTTATTCCATATTTCACCCCATAAACCCTTTTTCTCCGGCAACAAAACGTGGATCGCGGATGTGTCTTTGGCATGCCTGCCTGTTTAGGTGCATAGGCTGTACAAGCAGGACTAGCCTGCCATTCCATCTTCCTGAAGGATGATTTAAGTGTCGATAAATCGCGCCCCGGTCCGGGCTTATTTTCTACGCCGTTTATGGCAAAAGAGTTCCCATATCTTTGCAGGCTCCTTAATTCAAGGCTTCGCCATGGGGGTATTCCTGTTTCCCCATTCGATCCCCTCCGGCGGTGGCGCAGGGATTGCCGTGCTGCTCAACTACTGGTTCGGGATGCCAATGAGCCTTGGCTTATGGCTGACCAATATCTCCTTTCTCCTCTTCGCCGTCCATTACTTGGGGCGGATCAGCGCAATCGGGACCATCATGGTCATCACGGTGACCTCGGTATCCGTTAATTATTTTGACGTTTACTTCCATAGCCCCTTTGCCAACGTATGGATTAACTTGTTCATTGGTTCTCTCTTTCTAGGTATCGGCATTTCCATCCTGTTTCGAGAACGGGTGACGAACGGCGGAATCGGCTTCGTCGCGCTCGCCATCGCCAAGCGGAAGAGGATCAACCCTGGATCTGCGTTGTTTTGGATGAACGGCGGCATTTTTCTTCTGACGGCTATCGTTATCGATTGGAAAATCATCATTCAAGCCTTACTCTGCCAATGGTTGTCCACTCGAATCGTCAAATGGCTGCATACCCCTTCGGTCATCGGGAAGCGCCCCTTATATTTCATGGCCTGGCGCAGGAAATGAGGTCGAGGACTCTGCCACTCCGCCTCTCCGCCTCCCGGTCCTCCACTCCTACCTTTGCTCCCCCTTTGCATGATTATCCCTATCGATCAGGACACCAAGGATGGCGGGGATTAGAAAAAAAGAAAAGAAGAGGGATTATTCCCCTGATTTTTAACTTGAAATAAGAACACATGTTTGGTATAATTTAACTAATGACAGGAACGTATGTACGCATAAATTAATGGAGGGGGACGTCAATATGGAGGTTAATACAGGAATCATTGTTCAACCATTACACCGTTATAATCGTGAGCAGGACTGTATGGAGGCGCTGATCGCGATGAAATGGCCGAACGGCTTTGTCTGCCCGAGATGTGCCTACACGCGTTGCAGCCAATTGACCTCCCGGCGTATCCCCCTATTCGAGTGCGGAAAGTGCGCGCATCAAACTTCGGCTTTGGTTGGCACCATTTTTGAAGGAACGCGCCTTCCACTGTTGAAGTGGTTTCACGCCCTAGAATTGTTCCTGCTCCCGGATGGGATCTCTGCAATGCGGTTGCACCAGGTCATTCGGGTTACTTACAAGACCGCTTGGTTAATGCTGCACAAAATACGCCATGCCGTTGGCGAATTCGACGCCCGCGAGCTATTGAGCGGGGATGTGAAGGTGAATAGCGATACATATGGTTACGATCCATCCCGGTGTAAGCTTTTCCAACCTCATGCCTCGGCTGTTATAGCTGGCTGTACGGTGACGGAGTCGGGGGAGCCGGAACAGGTCAAAATCCAGCTAATCCCTCATAAGCGTGGAAGGGAAAATAGGGCAACCCGTCATGAACTCACCGCTTTCATCAATGATCATGTGGATGCCCGTATATCCGAAGTGCATTCGTTTCCTCTGGCCTTTCAACTGTATTCACCCTTGCGGAAAGTAGTCAGAGAAGCATGGGTGTCTTTGAAGAGTACATATATAGCCTTGGGACCAAAGCATTTGCAGGCGTATTTGAACGAGTATACCTTACGCCGCCGACTGTACTTGCTCGGTGCGAGAGAGGCGATGCACGAGAAATTGCTATGCCTGTGTGTGGCAATTCCGGCAATTCCTTATTCTCAACTGATCATGCATCATCCGAGCCGCCCTCTTTCCGCTGTAGCCTGATATATAGCACCATGACAACAGCGGGGATGGCTAATTGCCTTTCAACTTCCTTATCAGCTACCTAATTTCTGAAGTTATCATCCATCGGCGGCAGCTTCTTTGCTCCCTGTCAGTTAGCTCGATTACTCTGAGCCTGATCGTACGGGATAATCATGCAAAGGGGTGTACAGAGGGGATTGGGGAGGGGGCACATAGGATCTATCTTCTATTTTTCTATCACCTTCCCTTGGTCCTTCATCGCTCGCCGGATAAAAAGGAGCGGCAGCAGGCCCATCACAATAACGACAACGAGGAACATCGATAAACTTGTCTCCAGCCCTTCTGTTCCTCGCCGATAGATTCCGAATAGCAGCGCAACGCCGGAGATTCGCCCGGCGCTTAGTGCCATTTCTCGCCAAACCATCAGCTCGATACGAAGACGACCACCCTGGTCCCATCGGCTGACCGCATTAAAGGTTAGCGTATTAAACGGCGTGTCGAAGAACGGCCGGGCGACCGCGTTGATCACGCCGTACAATACCAGCGTCCAGGCCGCCAGATGCGCGGTGATCCCGAGCAGGGACACCCCCATCAACAGAGCGCCGAGGACGAGGTAACGCCAACGGTAACGATCGCGGCCGAAGCGGCCGATCAGGTAGAAGCTGGCGACGGAGAGCAACGTTGTGGCAAAAGCAAACCGGCCGGTGGCGTTCTCGCTGCCGGTCGCGAGGAACACCCAGAGCCAAATCGCGATCGTCAGTACACCGTCGCGGAAGGCTACGCCAACAAAAGCGCAGCTCAGGTGGCGCCACTCTCGATGTCGCAGCACCCCAAACAGGCTGCGCCATTCAAAAACGCCGGCAGCGGCCTGTTTCGGCAGCAACAGCGCCGCCCCCAGCGACAGCGCGAAGCACAGCAGGCTGGCAAGGAATACGGCGGCGTAGCCAGCCATCGACGGCAGGGATTCGACCAGCGCGCCGGCGATCAGCGGCCCGGCCATGCCCGTCAGCGCGCCAGCCGCGCCGTTGATGCCGTTGATGCCGTTGAACCAATTGCGGTTACCCGCTTCGGTCACGTCGATAGATAAGACGTTCATCGACATCCAGTAGAAGCCCTGGCCGATCCCGTACATCAGTCCGAGCGGTAACAGAAACTGCGGCGATTCGCTTCCCGACAAGAGAACGACGACGTAGAACAGCATTTGCACCACGCTGCCGATCCACAGCGGTTTCGTGCGGTCCACGCGCTTGCTGAGCCAGCCGGCTGCTACGAATGCCGGCAGCCAAACCAAATACGAAGCCAGGTTGAACAGCAGCGTTTGCGACATATCATTCGTCAATTTGTACCAGTATACATTGATAAAGATGTTGGACAAGGCGTTCCCTAACGCGTTCAGCGCGTTGACCGATAACAGCGCCTTGGCAGGACGGTCCAAGATTGTCGTATTGCCGGATACGTGATGGGGATCCGTGATCGCCGGCTTCATACGGACTCGCCTACGGTTCCCTGCGCGATATAGACCGGATTGGTCAGGCAAGTCATGACCTCAAGGTCCCACTCGGGCAAGTATCGCCGCGCTTCCACACGGTAAAACAACCGATCCGCCGGCATTCGGAAAACGAGGTCTCACTCGCCCCCCTCCACGGTCCATTCCTGCTCCAGGCCGTAGTTCGACCATAGGCTAACGCGATCTCCCTGTGCACCGCGTATCGTGATCAACAGCTCTACATCGTCCCGTCCGGGCGCTGCCTCCAGTTCATCGCCTACGCCGACCCCGTCGGCCGTCAACGTGATGAAGGCATCGTCGGGCCCCATCGACAGCACCACCGCACCACGCCTTACGGCGTCAAGCACTGCCGCAACCGTCTCTTCAGCGACGTATACATGCGCCGTTGGCACTCCGTGCCGGACGAACGGATCGTCTCGGTGCGTATCGCTGCCGCCGACAGCCACGATGCGCTGGCCTTCGGCAAGGCGCTGCTGCCACCAGGCCACCGCCGTTTCGTTGAGCTCCCGCCACGGCCCGTTCCACACCTCAATCGCATCGAAAGGTACGTCGAAGCCAAGCTCCCATGGGCAGTCCGGGCAGAACGGGTGATTCAGCGAGACTAGCGCGCCTTTCTCTTGTGCTTGCCGGAGCTCCTTGGCCGCTGCTTCCGGAGTCAACACGCGAAAATCTGTCAACGCGTCCGGATGCCCGAGCAGGTTGGCATGGCCTTTATAGCTAGTCATCTCCACGCCGGGGATCAGCAGCAACGTTTCCTCCTGCGCCACTGAAAAGCGATTTTGCGAAGCGGTGTTGTGATCGGTGAGCGCGAGGAAATCGAGTCCTTTCTCCCGGCAGGAGGCCAGTGCCTCGCTGACTGTATAGCTTCCGTCACTGTGAACGGTATGGGCGTGCAAGTCGCCTTTAAGCCAATGCGGATGCTTTAAAGTAATCGTGATCTCAACCTCTACCAGTATCCCTTCGTCAGGGACCCGATAGGCACCTAGCAGCACCGCCCATTCTCCTGGATGGATGGGTCCGGCCAAATAACCGGGGGTTGCTTTTTCTAAACCTATCTGAAAACCGTTCCGCGCCCCGCCGCTCCAACCGATGATCCGGTCCGGTGAACGCAAGCCGAGGTCGACCACGGAACGATCGTTTTTTTCGTAGCGATATTGAACTTCGATGGACTCCGCCTCTTCCGGAACGAAAAAGGCGACCTCCGGATAACTCCGTTCTTGCTCTTGAACAAGCTGAATTTGAACTTGGTGCTCCAACCGATTCTTTGCCATAACCTAGCAGCATCCTTTCTATTCCTTGCTAGCTCCCAACATGATGCCCTTCATGAAAAACCGCTGCACAAACGGGTATACCGCAATCAGCGGGAGAATCGCGATCACGATGCCGGCCATCTTTACGTTGGTCGTCACCAGATAATTGCTCGACACGCTGCTCGTATCGATGATGATCGACTTCAGCGCGACCTGCAGCGTATACTTCATGCTGTCGTTTATGAAAATGAGCGGTGCCGTAAACATGTTCCAGCGTCCGACAAACTCGAACAGCGACACGGTGGCAAGTCCAGGCGCGGCCAAACGCAAATAAATTCTAGCGAAAATCCAGAAGTCTCCTGCCCCATCGATTCGGCCGGCTTCGGCAATCTCGTAAGGGATGCCCATGAAGAAGTTCCGCATCAGCAGGATCGAAAAACCGGACACCAACCCGGACAACACCAGTACCGTCAGCGTATTAATTAAATGAAAATCCTTATTTACCACGTACAGCGGAATCAGCACCGCTTCCTGCGGAATCATCATCGTTAGCAGAATAAACGTGATCATCCCCTTCTTTCCCGGCACATGCGGATGGATTAATACATACCCTGCCAGCGAAGACAGCAGTACGTGCAGGATCGTTCCGACTACGGTAACGATCGCGCTGTTCAGGAACGGCCGCCATAGGTCAAGGCTCTCCCAAATCGTCCGGTAGCCCTCCGCGCTGAACTCCGCCGGAAACAGTACGATATCCGGCTGCATCGAGGCAAGCCCCGACGAAAACGACAAAGCTAGCACGTTGAGAAAAGGAACGACCATCACAAGCATCATCAGCAGCAGAAAAAGCAGATTTATCGCGTCAAACCATTTATTTTTCCAACCCAAACGTTCGAAGCGTTCGCTCCCCATCGTTATCCCACCTCGTCAAATCGGGTTAATTTGCGCACGACCAACGTCAGCGCCAGGGTGAACAGCAGTACTAGAAAGCTGGCGGCTGCGGCTACGCCGACCTGCATGTTCATGATCCCTTTTTCAAACGTATACACCATCAATACATCGACATCCGGAGCGGTAGATGGATTGCGCAGCACAAATACCTGATCAAAGATCCGCAAAACGCCCATCGTATTCAGCAGCAAAACAACCTTCATCGTTCCCAGTAACTGGGGCAGCGTTACGTAACGAACCTGCTGCCAGCGGGATGCCCCATCCATGCGCGCCGCTTCGTAGAGAGACGGATTAATCGTCACGATCCCGGCCATGAACAAGATACAGTTATAGCCCATGTCCTTCCAGGTCGCCACGAGGATCATCACCAAGCGGGCCCAAAATGACTCAGCCAGAAAATGAATCGGCGGCATGCCTGCCCAGCGCTGCAGCAATAGATTAACCAGCCCGGTATCGGGAGACAGCAGGAAAATCCAGATTCCCCCGACGATTACCCAGGACAGTAAATGAGGAATGTAGAGCACCATTTGGGCTGTTTTTTTGAAACGGGCATGCAGTACTTCGTTTAAGGACAACGCTAGCACCAGAGGAGCGACAAAACCGAAGGCCAGGATGCCTCCCCCGATCACCAGTGTGTTCGTCAGCGACTTCCAGAAGAACGGGTCATGCCAGACCTGCGAATAATTCGCAAGCCCGGCATATGGACCGTCCCCCATGAGTCGATAATCCTGAAAGCTGACCTGCAGCCCTTTAACGAGCGGATAATAACCATAGATGAAAAAATAGATGGCTACCGGGATCATCATGAGATATAAAGCTGCATGTTTTCGAAGAGCTTTCATGGTTATCGTCACATCCTATCTTTGGCCTATTCGTCGATGAGATTAGCTGCCTTCAGTTCCTTCTGCATTTGGCTCACCGCATCAGCCGCCGTCATTTCTCCGGACATGGCCTTCAGGGCGTAATTCTGCACGATTTTCTCTGCGTCGGCCCACTCCGGCAATGACAGCTCCAAAGTGGCGTACTGCTTGACCAGATCCTGCGCTTCTTGAACCCCCGGCAGCTTGCCGAACGGCGGCTTCACGGTTTCGTTGTACCAGAACGGTACGCCGTGGTCCATGTTATGCTCTTTGCCAGTCGCAGTCAGTGTGTACTGGTCGCCGTCCTTCGTGTAATCATCGCCTTCGATCCCCAGGCTGCCCAACGTAATTCCCGCTTCGGTGTGCCAAAACTCCAAGAACTTCTTCGCCGCATCCGGGTGCTCGGCATTCACTGGCATCATCCAGTAGTCCGGATCCCCGCGGCGCATCAGCAGGCTGCCATCCGGTCCTGTTGCACTGGCCAAAGCTTTGGCCTCAAACGTGGTGTTCGGGTCGGCTTCCTTCCGCGTGCTGTTGAACATCCCGACCCAGGCATCCCAATACGTGACCATGCCGACGCGGTCGGTCAGGAACAGGTTGCGCATCTTGCCCGTATCGTTCGTGACGAAGTTCGGGTCCATGATGCCTTCCTTAGTCAGCTTGGCAAACCATTCGTACATCGGGATTGCCGCATCCGACGCATACGGAATCGTCCGTTTTCCGTCCTTCAGCACGTAACGATATTTCAACCCGGCCGCGCTCATGAAGCCTTGAATATCATACAGGCCGGAGGTGCTAAGCCCGTATGTATCGGCTTTGCCGTTACCGTCCGGGTCCTGCTCCTTGAACGCCTTCAGCACGTTATAATAGTCGTCAAGCGTTTTGGGCTCCTGCAGGTTCAGCTTGTCCAGCCAGTCCTTGCGGACGATCGGCATCGTACCGCCTTGAAACTTGGAGAATACGGCGTAGATGTTACCGTCTTGACCTTTCAGTTGATCCCATTCCGCGGATGGAACGACGCTTGGATCTGACAATTGGCTCGAACCTTGCACGAAATCCGTTATGTTAGTCAGCGCACCTTGTTCGACGAAGCTGTTCAGCTTGCCGAGGTCGCTGCCTTCGATAAGGTCGTATTTCTCACCGGAACCTAGCGCTGTCAGCACCTTTTGGTCATAGTCGCTGGCCGGGCGCTCAATTGTCACGTCGATACCCGTTAACCGTTTGATTTCCTGCTCAAATTTGGCGTTCTCCTCCGGCGTTTTTCCGCCTACGTTGGCGGACAAGATGCGCAGCTTCATGTCCCCTGCCGGCGTTTCCGATGGCGCTCCGGTTGAAGCGCTGTTTTGTGTTTCGTTCGTCCCGCCATTCGCCGAGGTACCATTATTAGGTGTATTTCCACCGCAGGCCGACAACAGCATCGAACCAATCGCCAGCAGCGCCATGAGATGAGTCGCTTTCCTTTTCACTGGATGATTTCCTCCTTGGTTTCTCTTCTAGATTCCTATCCTATCCTAGGGTTGATGCGCAGGAGCCACGTACCACGATCTCTGCCGGAATTAGCGTTCGTTTGGCGAGACGCTTGCCGGTTTCGAGCTGCTCCAGCAAAAGCAGCATGGACTCCTGCCCCAGTTGGTCGGCATGAAGCCGAACCCCGGTGAGGGGCGGTGAAAATTCCTGCGCCAATGGGCTGTCGTAAGCGAAGGACAACACGGACAGTTGCTCCGGTATGCTTAGGCCAAGCCGCTCCGCGGCCTGGTACACGCCTAGCGCCATCGAGTCGGTGTCGGCAAGAACCGCTGTGATGCCGGGATCCGCACACAGTTGGGCCAACACCGTATCGCAGCCAAACGTCATCGACGAGGTGATGCCGTCTGGCTTGTGTACGATCATGTCCCTCGGAGGCGCTAAGCCTGCCTGCTCAAACGCATTCAGGTAGCCTTGTCCGCGGTCAACCGCCACGGTACGGTTCGCCGGAGCATTCAGAAACAGGATGCGACGGTGCCCAAGCGACATCAGGTACTGTGTCGCTTTCGCAGCGATACCGACATTATCGTTGTCGACATAACAGACACGGGACTCGTCCTCCTCCGACGGACGACCGATGACAACGATGGGAAGGTCCCGCTGTAAGCAATCCTCAATTCGGGAATCACCGATCACCGCATCAAGGATAATCTCGCCGTCCACCGGATCGGAGGCGATGTGTTCCACCTGATTTTTGTAGGTGGAAGACACGTTGTTGATTAACAGGCGATACCCTTGCTCATAACATACGGGCAGCACCCCGTTGAGCAGCGAATACTGAAACTGGTTCAGCTTCGCCTTCTGTTCGCCCCGCATATTCAGGCCGACGATGCGCGTCGTTTTGTTCACCAGACTACGGGCCCAGTAGTTTGGTCGGTAATTCAGCTCTTTTGCCACCCGGAGAACCTCTGCCGTCACTTCCTTGCTGATCGGGCGTTTTTTGCTGAACACACTGGATACCGTGCTCTTTGATACCCCCGCCGCCTTTGCCACATCATCAATCGTTGCCAAGGTCACTCGATCCTCTCTACAATTCGTACTAGTACGAACCTAGATTAAACCGGTTTTGTTAAAACCGTTTCGTCTTCCCGTCTGAAGTTTGTAAAATTGCAGCGCTGCGGTCTGTAAAACCGGTTTAACTGAAATGAATAGATTGCACAAAAAAAACGGCCAATCGGCCGTTTTTCATCGATAGAATATAAATGTGTCTCGCAATCTCTTACTCTAGTTATGGGTGACAACGGCGCCTGATCCGCCGTACATTTCGATGGGCTCGGCAAACTCCAGCTTCAGGACAGTGACCTGCGCATGGCAATCCTCCGGCGTCATATATATCCACGTCGTACCCGGAATGTTAAACCAAGGCACACCGCCATGGATGTCATAGTTCAGCTCCTTGCCCGTATGGAGGACGGTGATTTTACGGATTGGATTGCATAATCCCTTTAAGCAGACGCTTTCCTTCGGATCATCGTAAACGAATAGATACAACGTCCTCCGGTCTTTGCTGAGCGTGCTTCCGCCTGACCAATACCGGGTCATAATCCCCTCGGCGGTTCCATACACCGCATCTTCGTGCGTTCGAATCCAATCGCCCAATCCAAGCAGGATATCGACTTGTCTCGAATCGATCGTCCCGTCTTCGCGGGGACCGATATTGAGCAGCATGTTGCCGCCCATGGAAATACAGTCGCAGAACATCCGAATCATTTGGTTTAATGATTTATAGTTGTGGTCATTCGGCTGATAACCCCAAGACGTATTGATCGTCGTGCAGAACTCCCAAGGTCCTTCGGGTCTTGTGATCGGCAGCCCTTGCTCCGGCGTTTTGTAGTCTCCGTGGCCGGCTAGGCGCGAATTGAGGATGAGATCCGGGTTAAAGGAGCGAAGATAAGTTTTAAACTCCGGCAATCCCCATTGCTCCGCGCTGCGTTCCCAGTCTCCGTCGAACCAGAGTAAATCAACTGCGCCGTACCTCGTTAAAATCTCCTTCAGCTGATTCCGATTGAACTCTAGGAAGCTCTGCCATCTCTCCTCGTCCTGGATGCCGTCCAGCGGCTCCGAGAAACGGTTAACCTGGTTCAAATCCTCAGGCACGACTCCGCTTGGATACACGCTAGGGTAGTCCGGATGCGACCAGTCAATCAGCGAATAGTACATCCCAAGCCGAATCCCCCGTTTCTTGATCGCTTCGGCATATTCCTTAACGATGTCGCGTTCGGCCGGCGTTCGCTTCACTACGCTCAAGTCGCTGTATTGAGTATCAAACAGCGCTACGCCATCATGATGTTTCGTCGTCAACACCGCGTATTTGGCCCCGGACCGCTCGATCAATTCAGCCCACTGGTCCGCATCGAACCGGGACGCCGTAAAACCCTCCAGCTGCTTCATGTATTCCTCATACGAGATCACGCCATTATGGAAAGACCAGGATTCCGAAACGCCATCGACCGCGTAGATTCCGTAATGAATAAAAATTCCCAGTTTGGCATCTTCAAACCATGGCCGCATCGTCATGCCCCCTAATGTTATTTTTCTCTCTAACGATAGGCTTTGGGGGTTTGAACGGTAAATATGTTGTTTTTACGATAGGTATGTCGTTTTTGGAAAGTGCTTACTGGTTTACCTTTGCAAAGAATGCCTTGAGCTCGCTTTTAACCTCCGCATCCATCAGATGCCAGCGTATGCCCCGAATGGCTCCTTCCAACGCATAAAGCATGTTCAGGCATGCCGTAGGATCTTGAAGCTTAATTCTTACAAAGGCTTCTTTGCTGCCCATCGTATAAAGCTGATCCGGCGTGTCCAGTCCGGCTTGCCGCAAATTACGCGCAATTACCGTACTGATATTAGGGAGGTCCTGAAGTTGAAGTTGCCGTTTTAAAGTACTCATTCCCATCCCTACCCTTCCCGTAGTTGCTCCTGCCAAGCCGGCAGCCGCGCCATCAGGCTTCGAGCGGTGGACCTGGCCGCCTGAGCGTCCAGCCCTTGAGTACGAACTATAAAGTCGGTCATAGATTTCAACTTCTCCTCCAACGACTGCATCGTACCATCTGGTCTCGCGCAGTGTACGCAGTAATCCTTACTCGTGTCGCTTAAGGCGAACTCGGACGGCTCTTGCATGGGCATGCCGCAGGCAATACAATTTTTCATCTTAAACACTCCTTTTTAGTTTGACTAGGTACCCTTATCCCCGAGACGCAAGCAAACTTAGATAATGCTCCAGCAGTTCCTCCCCGTAACGTTCCAATACAGAGCCCTCCGGTGCAAATAGATCGTCGTTCGCCAAATAATAATGGAGCAAACCGATCCAGGTGTTGAACAGCAAATGAAGCGGCATGGTCCGGATCAAACCAGCCCGCATCTCCCGTTCGGCAGCGGCGCAGAGATGATGGGATACAACCGACTGGATCGCAGTCAAGATATGCCGCGATTCGTCCGGCAGCATCCGGCTTTCCCTGACCAGCCGGGCATAAAAAGCCTCTCCTTCCCGCAGCCCCGCCAAATGAGCCTGCAGCACCTCGCGCAGGCTACTTCCCTGGGAAGCCAGCTCATGCATCCGGGCGATCGTCTGTGCGCTAAACGCCTCGATCACTGCATTCAAGAGCGCCTCCTGCGTGGCAAAATGGGCAAATATCGTGCCGTGCGACACTCCCGCCTCCCGAGCTACATCCGCGGTACGAGTAGCTAACAGCCCTTCCCGGGCATACAGCGACAACGCCGTATCGATTAACCGCTGACGGGTCTGTTCCTTTTGCTGCTGGCGCTGCGATTTAACCTTCTCCCCGCTCCCCTTGACTTCCAAGGCAATCCCCCTCTCCATTCCGTCCGTTGTTGAAGGCCCGTATACTCTATTCATGAAGTATTTCTCCGTTCACAAATTATTGAGTTTAAACTCATTGAGTTTAAACTCAATATAAATCCATTGAGTTGAATTGTCAACTTTTGGTTTTACTTCTCCAGAACACAAAAGGAGTGTTCCCATAAGGAACACCCCCACCTGTCTTCTGCAGGTTAAATATCGAACACGCTGCGAACGGTGAGTCGCTCTCGCAGCTCGGCTAGCTCCGCCGGGCGACTCATTGCCGATTTGAGGATGGTAACCGTCTTCTGTGCCCCGGCCGACAAATCGAAATAGTTATCGCTGAAAATCGCGTCCAGCTCCGTAACATCCAGCTCTACGAACCGAGCATACGCTTCTGAGGTTAGCGTTATCGTAAAGCGATCTTCTGCCTCCGTGATCACGGCGTGGATGCCCGGGTCAACGAACCTGAAGTGCTTTGGTTTCACGAACAGGACCGTGCTGCCGCTTACGATCTCGCCGTCTTCGACCCAAGCATATTCGAGGTAGGACTCCCGCAGCTTCGCTTTGGTGTCCAGCTCTCCGGTAAAATCAAGCTTTTCCAGCTCCTTGCTGGTAAACGGTGGGATTTCCGCCATCCGCTCTCCTTGCCGGAGCACTTCGGAACGCGCATTCCGCAGCGTCCAGACCAGCTGGCCATTCGCAGTCCGCTTGCTTTCGTTGGATACGTGCAGCGCAACCCGCGCTCCTTCCTCGCAGGCGGATGCCAACACGGGGGCGAAGAAGCGCTTAGCCTCGTACTGCAACGCCTTCCATCGCCCGAAGTAGTCGATGCTCGACCAGGAGGCCACCGGCCAGATATCGTTGAGCTGCCAGTACAACGCCCCCATACAGCGGCCCCGGTGACGCCGCCAATGCTCCACTCCGCAGCGCATCCCTTCGGCTTGAATCAGCTGGGAGGCATACAACAAGGAGGAGAAGTCCCTCGGATAACGATACGTCTCCCCGATGTAGTAGAGGATTTTTTCGTTCCCTGTCCCGTTTTTTTGGTGGGATTCCATCACATACGAGAAGATATTCCGGTCCTCAGGCAGCGTAAACGTCTCCACCGTCTTAAGCGACGGGAACGACTGCAGGCCGAACTCCGACATGTAACGCGGGTATAGCGTGCGGTAGGCGGTGAAAGGCTTTTTGCCGTGCCACACATCCCAATAATGCATGTCTCCGTAATTCTCGTCATTTGGCTTATCGAAGCTCCCCTTCGAGGACGGCGAAGCCCGCCAGTAGAACGTGTTCGGATCAATTTCCTTCGCGATCTCCGGCAGTAACACCTCATACATCTTGATGTAGTCCGCTTGCAGCTGCAGCGAGGTTTGCTCCGCCCAATTCCACTCGTCCCAAGCCAGCTCCTGTTCGTTATTCCCGCACCACAGCCCCAGCGAGGCGTGATGGCGCAGCCGCTTCATGTTGTCGATCGTCTCCTGCGTAATGTTCTCCTTGAATTCTTCGGTCAGCTCATAAACGCCGCACGCATACATGTGGTCCTGCCAAACGACAATCCCAAATTCATCGCATAGGTCGTAAAAATAATCCTCCGGATAATGCCCTCCGCCCCAAACGCGAATCGTATTAAAGTTGGCTTCGGCACAGCTGCGAATCAGCTGCTCCGTGCGCTCTCGGCTACGGCGCGGGAAGATGTTGTCCTCCGGAATATAATCCGCCCCCATGGAAAAGAACGGGATCCCGTTCACGACAAACTGGAACGATTCGCCCCATTCGTCTTCTTCCTGCAGCACCGTCAGGGTGCGCAGTCCAATGCGCAGCTCGCGCCGGTCCAGTTCTCGCCCCTGCTCACTCACTACGACCTCGACCTCATATAGCGGTTGCTCGCCGAGCCCATTTGGCCACCACAATTCCGGATTTGGAATCTCCACCGGGATGTGTTGCTCCTGGAGAGTACCGTCCGGCCCCACCGTTAACGGCTCGTTTCGTTCCAGGACGCCGGTTTCAACCACGTTACCCGATGGGCTGGTCACACGGACCGTGATCCCCCGGTTCCCTTCCGCCCAGCTATCCGTCCGTACGCGCACATCCAAACTGACCTTGCCGGGTTCATGGGTTTGCGTGACGTACACGTCCTTGATCCGGGCGCGATCGTAACCCCGGACGGTCATCTCCCTCCAAATCCCGAGGTCGGGCAGCTGCGGTCCCCAATCCCAGCCGAACATCGAGTGCGCCTTGCGTAGATGCGATATGCCCGGTACAGCATCAGCGCAACCGATCAGCGGACGTTCCGCCTGTTTGCGCAGCACATATTCGACCGGCGATCGCAAGATCACGTAAATGTGATTTTCCCCAAGGGTCAGCAGCGACTTCATGTCCACCTCGTACGTGCGATGCATGTTGTCGGCGTTTAGAATCGCTATCCCGTTCAGGTACACCTCGGCCAGCGTGTCCAGCCCTTCGCAAAGCAGCACTACCCGGTCATGGTCCAGCGCAGACTCGTCCACAAGGAACGTCCGTTCATATTCGTAATCATATTTGGATAACTCAAGCACTTCGTACTCCTGATCACGGTAATACGGATCCGGCATTTGCCCGGCATTCAATAAATCGTAATAAACCGAACCCGGCACCGTCCCTGGGCTCCATTCGGTCTGGTCCAGCCGTTTCATCCGCCAAGCTCCGCCCAAATCGACAAGCAGCATCGTTTTGCCTCCTCATGTACTTTTTTATCCTGACTATGGTTTGATTGTACTAAAGAGGCTGGCTAGTTTCTTGTATTGTGTTCACCCAAGTCATGTGCTATTTTAACATCAACTGATCATGGCGAGGTGTCATCCATGTTGAAATATACCGAGGAAAACTACATCGATCCGGAGGTGCCGGTCAACCCCTTCTGGGTGGAAAGCTTGTCCCAGGTATCGCCGGAGCATACTCATGATTTTTTCGAATTTTTCGTGATCGAGGACGGGAGTTGCCGCCATGTCGTTAATGGAGAGACCCAATGGCTGCGAGCAGGCTGCCTCGTATTTATAAGACCGGAAGATGTACATAAATATGAGCGGAACGGGGAGGAGGATTGCCGGTTTTACAATGTCCCCTGCCGCCATCGTTTGGTCAGCGAAGCGCTGGCCTATTTAGGGGAAGCGGAGATGACCGGACAGCTGCTGCAGTCGCCCACCCCCCGGGTCGCCATGCTGTCGCAAACGGAGGTCGGCGAATTCGTCGCCTTGTTCGAACGCATCAAGCTGTTGTCCAGCATCGATAAGCAGAAAGCTCGCATCGCTCTCAAAAGCGGGCTGATCGACCTTCTGACCCGCTACTTCTTCAACCCGGACCCGGTAAAGCAGGCGGAATTCCCACTGTGGCTGGAGTACGCCCTCGGCAAAATGCAGCTAAAAGACAACCTCCACCGCGGGTTACCCGCCCTGTATGAATTGTCGGGAAGGAGCGTTGGCCACGTGAACCGCGCCTTCCGGCAGTATTTGCAGCAGACCCCAACGGAATATCTCAATCAGCTCAAGCTGAATATCGCTCGCAATCTGTTGCTAACCACAGAGCTGCGCGTTGTGGAAATCGCTCTGGAGTGCGGGTTCGAGAATGTCAGCCATTTTTATCATCAGTTCAAAAAATGGTACCGCCAAGCTCCGCTGGACCTACGCCGGAGTCGCCAAGCCGCCCCTAGGCCGACAGCCGGTCCCGGGGCAACGCGACAGCCGGAATAATTCCGGCTTTGCGCCGCTACTTTTTGTCCACCTGCACCAATGTGACTTGTTTGACGGAGAACGTCCCTGCCAGCTTGTCCTCGGGGATCACGTTCAGCTTCAAGAGTCCGGCTACCTTTTGCGCGTCCGCTTTGGAAATCAACCGCCATACTTCGGGATCCGGTAGCGCTTCGTAGAGTTTATGATCATCGTACTCCTTTCGTTCCTGATGGATCGTTCTGACCCGATAGCCGTCCACGTCCAGTTCCGAGATACCTTGCTCCCGAAAATGATCCAAAATATCCCCGCGCAAAGCGGCAAGCTCCTGCTCCGTTTCTTTCTGCAGCTGCTTCAGTTCATAATAGCGATGCACTTTCTGATCCATTTAACCACGCTCCTTCAGTGAGTTCGAAACCTACCTGATGTATATGAAAACCGCCGTCGGCATCATGCGCGCCAACGGCGGTTCGAAAGAAACTTATTTCGTAAAGTCCTTGAAGATCCGGTAAACGACGACGGCTGCTTCAGCTCGGGTCGTCAGCAATTCGGCTTCGAAGCGGTTCCCCGCTTTGCCTTTCATGATGCCAAGGCCCGTGACTTTGGCTACCGCCTCGGCGGACCAGGCCGGAATGTGGGCTTGATCGGCAAAGCCGGCAAGCTCCCCGGCTGCCCCCACAGATTGGCCCAATGCCTCCAGCGCCTTGGACAAGACCACTGCCATTTCGCCGCGGGTAATCGGGCGATCCGGCGCGAAGATGCCGCTGGCGTAACCGCTGATCAGACCTCGGGAAGTCGCAATTTTCACAGCCTCTTCGTACCAGCTGCCTGCAGGAACGTCACTGAAACTTACCGCGCTAACTGCATTAGGATCGGCCTTCAGTTCCAGCGCCCGTACCAGCATGGATACGAACTCAGCCCGGGTGACTTGGGTTTCGGGATGGAAGTTGCCGTCGACGGAGCCGGCAAGAATGTCCTTCGACGCCAGAATTTCGATGGCATCCACCGCCCATGCGAATTTCGCTGGGGTGACATCGGTAAAGGTAACGTTCTTGGCCAGGTAGATATAACGGCTAAACCCGTACAGGTTGGCAACCACCTTCCCATCCTTCAATCGTCCAAAGAATTGGTCTAATTCGCCTTTGTCTCCCAGTTTAAACAAGCTGATTTTTTCCCCTTTAATAGTCCCGGGGTTCAATGCTGTAAGTGGCATCGCCGCTTCGGCTGGTTTGCTGAGCGTGACAGGGTCCAGCGGTTTCCCGTCTTTCGTCAAAATGTTGATATCATAATAGATTCCAAACGGTTGAATCCCCGCCGCCAGCTTCAAGCCTTCCAGCAGCTTCTTCGTATCTTCCTCGGTCGCCGGCGTGACTTGAACGTAAGCGGCCTCCGACGAAGTAATTGCGCCTGCGGGAATCGTCAGCGTAAACCCGTTCGGCAGCTTCACGACCGTAGGCTCGCCTGCCTTGATGGCTACGGCATCCTTAGGGATTGCCGGTGGAGCAGGTGGAGTAGGCGTCGTTGTTGGCGTAGAAGTGGAACCGCCGCTGCTCGATCCTCCCCCGCCGCTGCCGCCGCCATTGCCTCCTCCGCCTCCGTTGTTAGGCGGGTCTGCTGGAGTGACCGTGACGGTCACGTGTCCCACCAAACCTTGGTAGATCACGTCGATGGAGGTTGAGCCGGCCTTCACAGCCGAGATTAAACCTGTACTTGAAACGGTAGCAATCTGCGGATTTTTCGATTCGTAAACCGCATCTGTCACGGTTGTTTCGTTACCTTCCACATCCTTATACGTAACCGTTAACTGAGTGCTGGTTCCGGCTTTCAGGGACAAGGAAGCTGGCGTGACGGTCAACTCACCGCCGGTGACGGACACGAATAAATTTTTAAAAAGGTTATTATAACTGATTTTAATCCCTGTTTTCCCCACCACTTTCCCTAACACGCTTCCATCAGTTATCTCGGCTACTTGCGGGTCCGTGATGACGTAATTCGCCAATTCCGTTACATCCATTTCCGTCCCGTCCACCGCCCTGTAGGTTACGGTAATTGCTTGACTCTCGCCTACCTGAAGCGTTAAGTCCTCCGGATTAATGATTAGTTCCGGATACTCTTCGCCTCCAGTAGTTACGATCACGGAGACGGACTTGGTGAGGCCTTCGTGCTCGACCTCAATCGTTGTCGTTCCGGCCGCTACCCCGGTCACGTTACCGTTGGTAACTGTTGCGATGGTTGGATCCATCACGCGATATTCCGCAACTGCCGTTACATCGCTTTCCGTTCCGTCTACCGCTTTATAGGTGACGGCGAGCGTTTGGCTCTCGCCGGCTTGAAGCGTCAGCGTTTCCGGGTTCACCCGAAGCTCTGCCTGCTCTTCGCCGCCTTCGGGGGTGACGGTCACGGTTACGGTTCTTGAGAGACCTCCGAACACAACCTCAATCGTTGTCGTTCCGGCTGCTACCCCGGTCACGTTACCTTTGGTAACTGTTGCGATGGTTGGATCTACCACGCGATATTCCGCGGCTGCCGTTACATCGCTTTCCGTTCCGTCTATCGCTTTATAGGTAACGGCGAGCGCTTGGCTCTCGCCGGCTTGAAGTGTCAACGTTTCCGAGCTCACTCGAAGTTCCGCCTGCTCTTCGCCGCTTTCAGCGGTCACTGTGACGGCAACGGTCTTAGTCAGGCCTTCGTGCTCGACCTCGATCGTCGTCGTTCCGGCCGCTAGGCCCGTCACGTTCCCGGCATTCACTTCAACTATCGCCGGATCCGTTACACGATAAATTGCTGCTGTGGTTACATCGCTTTCCGTACCGTCTACCGTCTTATAGGTGACAGCGAGCGCTTGGCTCTCGCCGGCTTGAAGTGTCAGCGTTTCCGGGCTCACTCGAAGCTCCGCCTGCTCTTCGCCGCCTTCGGCGGTGACGGTCACGGTTACGGTTCTTGAGAGACCTTCATGCACAACCTCAATCGTTGTCGTACCTTCCGCTACCCCGGTCACGTTGCCGTTGGTAACTGTTGCGAGGGTTGGATCCGCCACACGATATTCCGCTGCTGCCGTTGCATCGCTTTCCGTTCCGTCCGCCGCTTTATAGGTGACGGCCAGCGCCTGGCTCTCGCCTACATGCAGCGTCAGACTCTCCGGGCTTACCCGTAGTTCCGGCTGTGTAACGTGGTTGTACTCCACAACATGAGCCGGATCCCAATACCCATTCCCGGCCAAGTCATAGACGTAAACCTCGTAATAATTGTCTCCAGGTAAAACCGGAACATCGATTTTGAAGTTCCCTTGATTATCGATAGTCCCTATGCTTGTTTCAACCTCGCCAAATGCGTTCAAATACAGCGCTTCGACGCCAATCACAACGTCCATATCCAGTCCGCCGGCGGTGACCAGATAATTGATCAGCATATCCTCTGTAACTTCGCCGTAAATGACCCCGGTTTGACCGGTGCTCTTCACTTTTAATGCCGGCTCGTTAAGCTTGGATACCGGTGCTGAGGTGTCAACGAAGAACACGTAGGCTGAATCTTCTGATGGAACGGAATCGAACATGGACGTGCCGGTATAAGGGACCAGCAGGTATTCTCCATCGGGAAGCGCTACTTCCTCGTCAAATTCATCAAGAATCCTTCCATCCCATCCGCTTAACGTGTAGCTGTCAGGACTAACCCCTCCATCCGTTTGGAAGACCACGCCTAGCCAAGTTCCATCGATATCATGCACTTCCAACGAAAAATACTCGGCATATTCGTTCACCGTAAACGAGATATCCGTGGTATCAAACAGCTCATCGTCGTTCGGCGAGATCGGATTGTTCGACAGTTCTACGTCCGTCACAACATCCTGCTGCGGTGTATCGCCGACATAAACCGCTACCGGTAGTTTGATCTCATGCCCGGTCGTCGTCTCCGTCAAAATCACTTCGCCTTCGTATCGCTGGTTTGCCGCTTCTTCCGGCACCGCAACCTCGACGTCGAAGCCGGTTTCCCCGCCCGCGCTTAACGCTGCTTCAGAAGCAGACAGTGTCAGGTCTATCGGTGAATTCCCATACCACTGCGAGCGAATCGCGTAATTCGAGGACTCGCCGGCAATGTCTTTGACGATCACATGTTGTTCGGCAGAGAAGCCGTTACCGACGTACCCAAACGACAAGCTGCCCGTATAAAAAGTTTCCGGGGCCTCCCCATCAACGTAAGGCGTCGAATCCTCCACCATCGCTACCGCTTTGGCCTCGAGCACCTGATCCAGCGCGATCCGTCCGGCTCCCTGATCCATATGCGTATAGCGGTCACCGTTTCGATCGTTTAACTTCACAGTATTATTCATGAATAACGACTTGATTTCATAAGGCGTCAAGTTTGGATATTTCTGCGCTGCAAGTGCCGCCGCGCCCGTAACATGCGGTGCGGCCATGCTGGTGCCGTTTTGGGCGGCATACCAATCCTCATATTCCGGTACGCTGGAGCGGATGCTCATCCCCGGCGCGGAAATATCTGGTTTGATGTCATATCCCGGTTTGGCCGGTCCACGCGAGCTGAATCCTGCCATAATATCTTCTTCTATCGTCGAACTGAACTCGGCGGACAACTCCTGCGCTTGCAGAGCGGTCCGAATTCGTTCTCCATAAACCCCGGAAAGGGCGTACACCGGGATGTTAATCTCCACGTTCCCCAACGTCCCGCTTTCCAATGCTTCTGGCGCATTGTTAAACACAATTGCAGCCACGGCGCCTGAAGCTTGGGCGTTCAGGGCTTTATCCGCAAAGGAGATTTCGCCGCGTTTGATGAAGGCAATTTTACCGGTTAAATCCTTACCCGTATAATCTCCCGGCTTGCCTAACCCGACATCGACCAGCGGGTAAGAATCCGTCAAATTCTCGATTCCCGCGGACTTATCGAACGTCTCCATAAAGAAGCCTTCCTCGCCCATCGCCGCAATCTGCATGATCGGCGTGACGAGCGGCGGCTTGGAGGCGCCGACGGTAATTGCTAACTCCGAAGTGCCCGGATCACTAACGGTAGCAGACCCAGGTCCGGAGTTGCCACTGGAGACGACGGCCACAACGCCCGCTTTCATCGCATTGTTGACCGCAATCGAATCGGCGGAGCGCTGGTTATTGGTCTCCGAACCCAGCGACAAGTTAATGACGTCCATTCCGTCCTCCACGGCCCGCTCGATTCCGGCGATCACGTCCTCCGTCGAACCGCTGCCGTAAGGCCCCAACACCTTATAAGCGTAAACCTCCGCTTCCGGCGCAACCCCTTTAACACCAGCCAGATCGTCCTTACCGATGCCGCGTCCGGCTACGATGCCCGACACATGGCTGCCGTGCGAGGTATAGTAAGGTCTACCGTCTGAGTTGAATTCGGGTTGTCCCGAACTCAAGAAATCATCGTAAGTCGTTTCATAGGGATCATTATCCTCGTTGACGAAGTCATATCCCCAATATCCGTCAGGAATGGCTTCCGCCAAATCGGGATGGTCCTTGGCTGCGCCGGTATCGATCACGCCGACCTTAATGCCTTGGCCTTCGGTCCCTTCCTCCCAGAACGACCCGCTGCCGATGAATGACACGCTGTCCAACGGTGCGGCCGGAACCTCTTCTGCCTCGGTTGCATAAACCGTCTCATTCGGGTATATCGCCTTGACGCCCGGAAGCTTCAGCAGGCTTTCCACCTCGTTAGCGGGAATCGTCAACGAATACCCATTGAAAATATGTTCGTATTCGCGGTGAATGTTCGCCTTCAGCTTACTAACCGCTTGCGTCTTGAACGTTTGCTGTTGCAAATCGATCGCTTTTCTGTGGGAGCTCAGCGACTGGCTCGAACGCGCTTTGCTCTGCGAAACTTCAAACACCTTCAAAGGTGCTTCCTGCAGCTCGACGATCACCGTCGTTGGTTCGCTGCCATCCGTAAGCGGCACGAAGTTTTGGGGCTGAACCGCAGACGCCTCGGCATCCCGGCGCTCCAGAGTTAATCCGTTGTCCACAGCGGAGGACTGCCCGGAAACTTGCCGTTTCTCTCTACCGCTGAGCTGAACCCTCGCGGCCTGATCCCGCAGCACTTCCTGGGTCACTACATCTTGATTCAGCCGGGGAATGCCTTCCCTCCTTCCGTCGGCTCCCGCCAAAGCGCCGCCTTCCGCTCCCGCCATCGGCAGCAGCAGCGTAAACGCCAGGATGAAGCTTAAGATTCCTGCGACGACTCTCTTGCTCAAACTCTCATCTCCCTCACCATTCATAGTTTTCAAGGAGCCTATACAAGCTGATACCTTTATATCTATTGGTGAGGTTTCAATATATTCCCATTCTCATGGTAAGAAAGCATAATAAGGATAAAAAAATACGCCTACCCATTTAAGGTAAGCGCATCCATATCAAGTAGATTCGGTCAATCTGCCAGTGCGGCAAACAGCTGCTTCTTCAGTTCCCGATTTTTCTCCACGAAGAGATCATTATGCGAAGAGACCATCCCGTAAGCCTCTGCCTCGGGGGTGATATACTGTTTGGCCCGGTTTACGGCATTGGCTGCATCCTGGAAAGCCCCGGCGATCAAATGCAGCTTGCCCTCATAAGCCAAGATATCCCCGGCTGCAAAAATCCCCTCCACCGAAGTTTCACTCAGGGGAGTTCCGGCGACCCCGTACTCGTTAGCCATGTTCATCTGAATTTCGCTATTGTCCAGCAACGCTTTATCCCGTTCATATCCATGACTCACGACGACCTCATCGATTTCCAGTTCGACGATGGAGCCATCCTCATGATTTTGAATCCAGACGCTGTGGATCGTCTCCCCGCCCTTGGCCCCGGTCAATTTCACAATCGACGTGTTCAGCAGGCAAGCCACATTATTCCTCAACAGCTTCGATATCTCTGCCTCGTGGCCTTTCAGCGCTTCCTTACGATAAGTCAAATACACTTTCTTCGCAATCGGAGCCAGCTCGTTCGCCCAATCGATTGCCGTGTTCCCTCCGCCTGAAATCAGCACGGTTTTCCCTTTGAACCGGCCCAGCGATTTCACCGTATAATGGAGGTTCGTCACTTCAAACCGTTCGGCCCCTTCGATTTCGAGCTTCGTGGGTTTCAGGATCCCGCCTCCAATGGCAAGGATGATCGTCTTGGAATAATGTACGGTGCCTGATGCGGTGTGCAGTGTGAACGTACAATCTGCGTTTTGAGAAATCGACGTCACCTTCTCACCAAGCACGACTTCCGGCTGGAACGTCAATCCCTGCTGGATCAACTGTTGAATCAGCTGTTCCCCGGTAACCGGCGTCAGGCCGCCGATGTCCCAGATCATTTTCTCCGGATATACATTCACCTTGCCGCCGAGAAAAGGCTGATATTCAATCAGCTTCGTTCTCATCTCGCGCAAGCCGCTGTAGAAGGCGGAATATAAACCTGCAGGTCCTCCTCCGATAATCGTGACATCAAACACGGTTTGTTCCATCGTCGCAACCTCTCCTTTTGCTCACATAAGGAAGTGAAATTTCACTAGGATGGAACCATCGTATCATATCTAATTGAGAATGAAAATCATTATTATTGGAAAAATACACCTGGAACCGTCGATTCGATCTTAACTAAAAAGCGAATCCTTCTCCGGCTGCGACTGGCTGCCGCGGATAAAATATTCATAGCGGCCAAAGTTCCGCAGCGCTTTGTCATCCCGTTGCCATACCCATTCCATCAGCTCCGATTGGCAGCGGTGAGCGCGGAAGGCAGCCAGTTTAGCCTTCAAATGCTCTTGTACATCCACGCGGGCGATGTCGCCTGCGGTATAGCCGTACTTGTCCGGCTGCAGCATCATGTCACCGAAGGAAACAAAATACAGCGCACCTTGCTTATACCGGCGAAACGCTGCCGTCGTCGCTTTACCGATCGCGCAGTGGTCCGGGTGTCCACCCAATGTTTCGTGGAACGTGAGTACCACTTCGGGCTGGAGCTCCCTCATCAGTTCCTCGATCCGTCCGATGAGCAGTTTCTCGTTGATGAACTCGACCGTTTTATCGCGGATATCGAGAAATTTCAATTCGTATACGCCCAAATGGTCGCACGCCTGACGCAACTCGATTTCGCGGGCTGCCGCCAGCGTCTCCCGGTTTAAATAGGGCGGATTCCCCATCCGCCGCCCCATTTCGCCGCGGGTTGCACTCACCACCGTGACCTCCACACCTTCGGCGGCGTATTTGGCTAACGTACCTCCGCAAATAAACGACTCGTCGTCAGGATGGGCAAACACCGCCAGCAACTTGCGTCCCATAGTATGTTGTGTATTCATTCCGGAAACGGCTCCCTTCCCAAATGCAGTGCAACGTCCATACGTCCCTTGTCGTCAAAGCCCTCTAGCAGGAGACGTCCTTGATCGTCAAGCTCTAAATGGGTCAGCCCTTCGATGCGCAGCCAACCCTGGCCGTCAAATCGCAATGCCGCCCGGTAAGGTCCTTCCCCGGCAATAAAGGCGTCGGTCAGGTTCACCTTGAAATTACGGACAAACAGATACGATGTAGCTTCACTATGCAGATACACGTCCGATCCGACAAAAGCATTCAGCAGATCTTCCGCATGTTTCTTCTCAATGAGATTCATGTGGGCACGCAGTCCTTTTCGTAGTAATTTGGGCTATCGAAATCACAGTAACTATTATACGCTCAGGGTCTGGTTGCACAAGTGACTTTTCCCCGGTTGACAATCCCCTTTAAATTGATTATTATTAAATTGTAAACAATATAATTTTATGAAATTTAAAATACAAAGGATGTGTGTCGGAATGAGAGTAGACATGACGAATGATACGAAAGTGAAGCTGCAACAAACTCTGGGCGACCGGCCTGGATACTTCAAGCTGATCGGTGAATCGGAAGGGTGCAGCGCAGCCGGCGTTTATTCGCTGCATCTGATCAGCGAGCCGCTCCCCACCGACATCGCGTTTGAATCGGGCGGCTTCACCTTCTTGGTGGATCGCCAGCAGGAAATTTTGTTCGATGACGTGATGCGGTTGCTTGCCCATGACCCCTTCCCAACTTATCGTTTAAGCAGCGATTCGATGTTATACAGCAACAATGTCGTGCTGAAAGACAAACGCGTCGCCGCTCCTAGCGAAACCGTTCGCTAACTCTAAGATGTTCCTATTCCTTTCCGCTTTCGGCTGCCGGGATTCATGACCCGGCGGCCTTTTGGCTATTCTCCCCGGGCTCTCTCTTCCGCTCTTGAAACCATCGTCCTTCTATGTCACAATGATGGGGGCATCCAGGCACCCATAACGTCCAGTCCGTATGGATTGTTGCTTCTATCCGATTACATAGCTGCCCGGGTGACCCGTTCATCTATACCTATTCAACTGAGGAGGATCCGACTAATGAAGACCATCAAGCTGGGAACAAGCACGCTGGAAGTCCCCGTCATCGCCGTCGGCTGCATGCGCATCAACTCGCTGGACAAAGCCGGTGCGGAACGTTTCGTACAAACCGCGTTGGAAGAAGGCGCTAATTTCTTCGACCATGCGGATATATATGGAGGCGGCTCCTGCGAGGAGATTTTCGCCGATGCGATCCACATGAACCCGGAGATTCGGGAGAAAATCATCCTGCAATCGAAATGCGGCATCCGCCAAGGCTCCTTCGACTTCTCGAAAGAGCACATTTTGTCCTCGGTGGACGGCATTTTAAAACGCCTGAACACCGAATATCTTGACGTGCTGCTGCTGCATCGTCCGGATGCCCTCGTAGAGCCCGAGGAAGTTGCCGAAGCGTTCGACCAATTGCATACCGCGGGCAAAGTACGTCATTTTGGCGTATCCAACCAGAACCCGATGCAAATCCAACTGCTGCAAAAATACGTTAAACAGCCGATCGTCGCGAATCAGCTTCAGCTGAGCATCACGAACACCACGATGATTTCGGCCGGCATGAACGTAAACATGGAAAATGAAGCCGCCGTCAACCGCGATGGCAGCGTGCTGGACTTCTGCCGTTTGAACGACATCACGATCCAACCTTGGTCGCCGTTCCAATACGGATTCTTCGAGGGAGTCTTCCTCGGCAACGAGAAGTTCCCTGAGCTGAATCAGAAGATTGACGAAATCGCCGCGAAATACGGCGTTACGAACACAACCATTGCCATCGCGTGGCTGCTGCGCCACCCGGCCCAAATGCAGCCGGTGATCGGGACGATGAACATCGATCGTTTGAAGGACTGCATCCAAGCCGGCGAGATCCGCTTGACCCGCGAAGAGTGGTACGAAATTTACCGCGCTGCGGGCAACATTTTGCCATAAGCCAAGTCGTCCCTACGCGAAACAACCTAAGCCCTGTTTCTTACGGACTTAGGTTGTTTTTTTGCCAAAATTCCCGAAAGGAGGCGTTCCTATGCCATCCGGAAGCACACCGGTCCGGTTGAGTCGGTTTCTGGCGTTGACCCTGGCCGTCACCGCCGGCATCGCCGTGGCGAATCTTTATTATATCCAGCCGCTGCTGGCGGAAATCGCCGCCGCGTTTCATGTCACGCAAGCCCAGGTGGGTTATGCCGCCACCTTGACCCAAGTCGGATATGCGCTGGGGATGCTGATGATCCTGCCGCTGGCCGATATCCGCGAGAAGAAATCGCTGATCCTGTTCATGCTCCTCTGCTCCGCCGGCGCCTTGTTATTTCTGGCGTTTGCCTGGAACAGCACCGTGCTGAGCATCGCTTCCTTCGCCGTTGGCTTCACTTCCATTGTGCCTCAACTGATCGTACCGCTCGCTGCGCAGCTGGCCGACCCGAAGGAACGCGGCCGGATTATCGGCACCGTTATGAGCGGACTCTTAATCGGGATTCTCGTCTCCCGGACCTTCAGCGGACTCGTAGGCAAATACCTTGGCTGGCCGTCCGTCTATTTCATCGCCTCCGGTCTCATGATCCTTCTGGCTGGCTTCCTGACGTTTCGTCTACCCAAATCCCCGTCCACGGCATCGGCAGGTTACGGGGCTTTGTTCCGCTCGATGGCGTCGCTTATCAAAGATCTACCGCTACTCCGAGAGGCGTCGCTGAACGGCGGCATGATGTTCGCCGCGTTTAGCGTGTTCTGGACGACGCTGTCGTTCCTGCTGGCCGAACCCCGCTTTGGGCTAGGCCCTGACGCGGCCGGTCTGTTCGGGCTCATCGGCGTCGTCGGGGCTCTGGCCGCTCCGGTTGCCGGGCGGATGGCCGACCGGCGCAGCCCGCGCTTCACCATTGGCATCGGCATGGGCGCGGTCATCCTCGCCTACGTCTGCCTGCTGGGCTTCGGCTACATCCTGGCGGGGCTGGTTGTCGGCGTGATCCTGCTTGATCTCGGTGTCCAATCAACGCAGATCTCCAACCAGGCCCGCATCCACGCCATCAGCGACGAAGCCCGCAACCGCATCAATACGATTTACATGGTTTCGTATTTCGTCGGCGGTGCCCTCGGCTCCTGGGTCGGCTCGTTCAGCTATGCGCATTTCGGCTGGACCGGCGTGTGCATCGCCGGCCTGCTAACGCAGCTCATCGCCGTTTATGCGCAGGTGCGCGATCGGCGGCGCGAGCTGGGCAGTAGATCGGAAGCACCGGCTAACGGAATCTAGGAACGTCCTAACGGAACGCAAAGACCCTATTTCGCTCTAAATCACGTCCATACAGGTGATTAGGAGGAAATAAGGTCTTCCACTTCCGTTAGAACTCCCATCATGCGAAATGGGGCTAAATAAGGTCGCTGAGTTCCGTTACAGTCCCAGCCTACTCCCTTCTCTGTAGCGCCTCAATTGCTGCCGCGGTGAAACTGGCCAGCTTGTCCGGCAAACGATTCAAAGGGAACCACTCCATCGCGCCGATGGCTCCCCCTTCCTCCATATTCCGAAGCTCGCCACCGACAACCACCGCTTCGAATATCACCGAAACCCAGTGCTCCATCTTTTCCGGTCGAATCGTCTCCGCCGTACACAATAGCCCCGTTACCTCGATATCGAGGTTTACCTCTTCCTTGATTTCCCGCACGACACCATGCTCCATCGTTTCGTACAAATCGATTTTTCCACCGGGGATGCTCCAAGTGTCCTTTTCCGGTTCCCGATTGCGCAGCACCATCAGGATCTCCCCCTGGTCGTTCCGAATCACCGCACCTACCCCCAACCGTGGGACGGCAGTTTCCATTGTTTTCATGCGTTTCTCCACCTCTCAACAGTACACACCCAAGTAGATTACCGGGTTCTATTATAAAGTAAAAACCTTTTGCTTATTTTGTGAATTATTTCACTTTAATGTACGAGGAATCGCGCTATTCTGATAGTGACCACGGTCACTGACTTCGGTCATCGAACGCGGACAAATCAAGATTGAAGGGGAGTTTGGGCTATGAAATCTTGGATTAAGTCGGTAACAGCGGGCTTATTAGGCCTAGCGCTGGTCCTCGGCGGCGCACAAATCGGTAGCAAAGCTGTCAGCGATGTCAATGCCGCAGCGGCACAAGGTGCAAACAGCAAGACGGGCACCGCAACGGAAAAAGGCTTTGGCGGAGATGTCAAAGTGACCTTAACCGTCGACGGCAAGAAAATCACCAATGTAACGATTCAAGCGGACAAGGAAACGCCGGAAGTCGGAGGCGCGGCCGCGAAGAAGCTGCAGGAGCAAATAGTAGCTAAGCAAAACGTTGAACTGGACGCTATCGCCGGTGCATCCCACACCTCGGCCGCCGTATTGGCCGCCGCTAAAGCGGCGCTGGCACAAACCGGCCTGAAGCCTTCTGACTTGCAAACGGTTACGACGGGCGGCAAGGTACATACCGCTACGGCGGACGTCGTCGTCGTTGGCGGCGGCACATCGGGAACGGCCGCTGCACTGGCCGCAGTTCAAAACGGCGCGAAGGTGATCGTGCTGGAGAAAACCTCCGCGATGGGCGGTCTCTTAAACTACGCGATGGGCATCGCCGGTACGGAAACCTCCCTGCAAAAGAAAGCCGGAGAAACCGTAACGACCGAATACCTATTTAACTATCTGGAGAAATACAACCATTACCGCAGCAATGCCCCGCTGCTCAAGGCCGTTCTCAACAAATCGGGCAGTACGATTGATTGGCTGCAGGCCAACGGCATCGGATTGCGGCTGAGCCTTGGGGTCAACCAGAAGCTGCATGTCGATTCGCCAAAGACGTATCACCTGTGGACGAACGCGAAAGCAGACTTTGCCAAGCTGCATGAACGGATGCAAAAAGAACTCGGTGTCGACGTCCGCTTCAACACGACCGGACAGTCGTTGATCACCGATGCGAAAGGCCGCGTCACCGGCGTCACCGCCACCATGGAGGACGGCAGCACCCTGAAGGTGACGGCGAAAAACGTCATCCTGGCCAGCGGCGGATTCGGGGCCAATGAAGAGATGTTCAAAGAGAAAACGAAGGTGAATTATTATAACTATTACGGGTGGGGGAACAAAGGCGAAGGCGTGAAAATGGCTTGGGCGATCGGTGCTGACGAAATCGGCAGCGGCGTGATCCAAATCCACCTGGGCGACCTGTCGGGGACCAAAGGGATCTTCGAAAACTACAACGGCCGTCCGACCTTTACCGTTAAAGACCTTCCGCTGTTCTGGGTGAACAAAGAAGGCACCCGGTTCGTGGACGAAGGGGTTGTGTATGACAACGTGCTGTGGGGGAATGCCGCTTACTCCGTGGGCGGCGAATATTTTGCCGTGATTGACCAAGCTACCGTGGACAAGCTGACCAAAGAGGGTAGCAGTTTGTGCGGCGCTTATCAAGTCAATGGGGACGGCTTATTTGCCCAAGGGCGCAACGACGTTACCAAGCTGAAGACTGCACCAATTAAAGATTTGCAATCTGATCTTGAAACATTCGCCAAAAACGGCGTTGTCGCCATCGGCAAAACGCTAGACGATTTGGCTGCCAAAACCGGCATGAACGCAGCGAAACTGAAATCGTCGGCACAAACCTACAACCAAGCCGTAGCAGCTAAAAAGGATACATTGTATTACAAGGACCCGGCTTACCTTCAATATAAGATTGAAAAAGGTCCGTTCTACGCCATCCGCGTCAGCGGTTCGACCTATGGGTCAATCGGCGGCGTACGCGTTAATGAAGACCTGCAGGCTTTGACCGCAGAAGGTAAAGTCATTCCTGGCCTTTATGCGGTTGGCAACGATGCTGGTGGTTTGTATGACAACAGCTACCCGGATGTGGAAGGCTTAACGATGGCCTTTGCCGTCAACTCCGGCCGAATTGCCGGAGAACATGCGGCCTCCCACAAATAACAAGGATACAAGCAAAACAACCCGTTCCTCCGCGATACTGCGGGGAAACGGGTTGTTGTTATTTCATGAACGGATCGCATTCATCATAAATTCGAAATAATCCATGCCTTCCTGCATCAAGTCGTAACATTCGCTGTCGGCGATCCAATAGCGGACTAGACCGAGATTGCCGTCCGACCAGTAATGGCCGATTTTCTCCGGATTCAGCTCCTTGCGGAAAGCCTCCTGCTCTTGCCCCAGGCGGATATAACGCTCAATAAAGCTGTTATGCAAGTCGGACACGTCTCCGCTGGAGAACTGAATCGTATGGATGATTTTGAAGATCTCCCGCGACATTGCCGGCCCGCATTCCATGACCGTTTGGAAATACATCCGGGTATACTCCCGAAGTTGCGGCTCTGCCGGCTGCGTAACATCAACTTCCAGACCGTGGAACAAACGGACGTTAATGTCCTTCAGAATTTCGATTGCAATCTCACTCTTGGAGCTGAAATGGGTATAGAATGAACCCTTGGCCACCTCGCTCTTCTGGCAAATCTGCGAGATCGTGACCTCGTCGTATCCATAGGCCGTAATCAACTCAATCGAATTCCGCAAAATTTTCTCTTTGGTGAGCAGCGATTGCTGCTCCCTTTTTTTCAATCCCATGAGCTTGCCCCTCATTATCGATGATCATCCTACCCGCAACTTATCGTTCAACAACTCTTGTACCAGTGTAACGGATGTTTTGCTTGGGAGGCAAGTTCAGCACACTTCAGGCAGCGGTTTCGAATTAAAACTTAAATTGTCCCACCAAACCATTCAAATCGTCAGCGACTTCCTTCATCTCCCCAGCCGAAGCGGATACCTGCTCCATGCTAGCCAACTGCTGCTCGGTGGAAGCGGAGATTTCCTCGGTAGCCGCAGTGGATTCCTGCGCGATGGAAGAGATGCTTTCGATGGTGCCGATCACTTCGTTTTTGTCGTGATTGACTTGAGTGATGCCGTCTATCAGTTCCTGCATCCCTGCGATCATATGATGAATCGTCTGGTCGATTTGCCGGAACGCCTTCCCGGTTTCCTGCGACACCTCACTTGTGCGGGTAATCACCTCGGCGCCTTGCTGCATAAACTCTCGGGTTTTCGCAACTGCGGCGGCCACTTCCCGAACCATCTCCTCGATCCCTTGCACCGAACCCGTCGTTTGTTCGGCCAGCTTGCGGATCTGCTCCGCCACGACCGCGAACCCACGTCCTTGTTCGCCGGCTCTGGCGCTTTCAATCATAGCGTTCAGCGCCAACAGATTGGTTTGCTCGGAGATCGCCTTGATCACGGTCGTGACCTGAGTGATCGCTTCCGATTTATCGCTGAGATCGTTGACCTGCTCTTCGATATTGATGGTTACTTCCGCGTTTTCGCGGATCGCCTTCTGCAAATGCTTCATGCTGGTCATGGTTGTTTGGTTCGCTTCTTGGGTTTCCTCGATGCTGGTCTTCATCTCATCTGCCCGCCCGGTGAGCGAAATGATCTCCTCCGCCAATCGATTTAACCGCTCCAACCCTTCCTGTGCGTTTAACGCCAGGTCTCCCGACCCCGCCGCCAGCGCATCCGTCGCGGTCGAAATTTCTTTAGCCGCCTGCGAGCTCTCCCCGATCATAACCGAAAGCTGCTGCGAACCGGACGTGACCTGACCCGCGCGAAGCTGGATGTTCTCCATCATCCCGCCCAGCTTGCTGCGCATATGCGCCAAATCTGCCGCCATTCTCCCGATCTCATCCTCACTATCATGTACGAACTCCTCCGAGAAATCCCCGGCGGCATAGCTTTTGATACGCTTTGACATCATCGTGATCGGCCGGATCATCCGGCGTCCCATGAACAAGCCCAAGGCAACCGCTAACAGTAGAATTGCAAGTGAAATAAAGATCGTCTCTTTCAATGCTTCCCGGATCTGACCATACATGCTTTCCAGCGAGATCCCCACATTTAGTGCGCCGGAGAGCTCCTTGCTGTATGTAAAATCTGTCGAGATGTTATAAACCTTCTCCCCGCCGGCCGTTTCCAAGATACTGCCTTGGGTCTCCTGATTGGAAACCACGGTGGTTAAATCCGTGTTCGTTGATGTTGCCGAGGCCGAAGCCGTAGCGTCCGTCGCCTCAGCATCGTTCCCTTCCTGGGTCCGGCTATTGTCGGACACGATTAAATTCCCCTTCGCATCGGAGAGGGAGATATACACGATGTTGCCTTTTCCCTCCTCTTTGATCGTCTGGAATACCTTCTGAAGTTGGCCCATGTCCAGCAGCTCGTTGCTAACGATCTCGCGTTTGATATTCGTTACGAGGGTGGTCCCGTCACTTCTCATTTGGCTGGTCATCGATCTTTGCACCTCATAATAAGACACCAAAGTGAAGGAAACGGCGCATACTACCATTAGCAACACGATCATTCCCACCAATTTGCCGATTAGCGAACGAAATCTGAATCTCTTGAACCATCGGAATGGATTTCCTAGCCTGAACATTATAATTCCACCTTTGATATTATTTTCACATAGAGGACGACTTCAACAACGCTTGCATAATTGTCAATTAATACAAACGATGTTATCTTCCTAATTTTAACCAAAACGAATAATATCACAGTGACTATTTTAATAGTTCACATGTCACGGAATAGAGGACCTAAGTCCTGCGTGTAAAAAATACAAATCCTAGGGAACCCGGCTACCCCAATGGCCGTCACCAATTATTCACCACCCTGACCTTTTTTTTCGGGGATCACGAGCTTATTGCATATTTGTCCCGGTTTCGCAGACAATAACCAGCGAATACCAAATGAAAGGAGCAGATCACATGTCCCAAATCAACCAACAGGAGCTGCAGAGCCTGCGGCACCTGATCGGCGCACATGAAACGGCACATCAAAAAATGCTCACCTACGCGCAGCAGTCCGTCGATCCGCAGGTCAAAGCCTACTTTCAAAAATCGGCCCAAGACGCGATGAACACCAAGCAACAGCTGATGTCATTTTTGAATTAGGGAGGAACATTAACCAATGATGCAAGATAAAGAAATGGTGAACGACGCGTTGTCCATGGTCAAGAGCAGCTTGACTACTTACAGCAGCGTCATTTCGGAGTGCGCCAATCTCCAGCTGAGATCCACCGTTCAACAAATCCGGGACAATTGCGAAAAATCCCAATACGAGCTGTTCCAACTGGCCGAGTCCAAAGGTTTCTACCAGCCGGCGATGATGGCGGACACTCAGGAAGTACAGCAAGTGAAGTCGCAGCTTGGCAGCTGAAGAGGAGTCCCCCTGCAGAAGCACGACAAGTAGCAAAAAGCTTCCTCGCATCTTTTTGATGCAGGAAGCTTTTTTACGGTTTTTATCTCCTTAGGGCGAAAGGAGGGGACAAGCCACAGATGTATGCGAAAAATCGAATACAAATCGGTAGTACGAGTACTCCATCTCATCAAGTTAACCTAGCCCCACTATTGCCCCTGCTTCTGCTCCTTTGCCGCCAGCTGGTCTCGGGCCAGTTCCCGGTTCAACTCAGCAACCGCCTCGTCCAGCCGCTCACGGAGCTGCTCCTCAAGCGCGTAACCTCCGGCGTTCTCCAAACGGCTGACCCACTGATCTACGGCGAACACGCCGCTGAGGATATGCGTCCCGCCAAGTGCCGCGACCACCGGTTTCAGTGCATAGTCCACCGCCAGCAAATGGGCGATTGTCCCGCCGATAAAGAGTGGCAGTACCACTTTGCCCTGCAGCCCTTTTTGCGGGATTAAGTCCAGGATCGTCTTTAGTGCGCCTGAGTAGGCTGCTTTGTAGACTGGACTCGCGATGACGACCGCATCCGCCGATTCGACGGCAGCGAGTGCCGCCTTTATGGCCGGGCTACCGAAGTTAGCCCGCAGCAAATCCTCCGCCGGCAGTTCCGCAGCCGAAATCCTATCGATGGCACTGCCCGTTTGGATCAGTCGTTCCCGCACGTAATCCGTTAATCCAAACAACCGCGAACCTGGGGTTGGGCTCCCTGCAATAATGGTCACTCTAGACATAACTCTCTCCCTCCTTTCCCTTAGGCCTTAGCTACCGCTTTTTGGCGCTCCAACGTATACCGGTTCTCCGGAACCGGCAAGCCCAGGTTCCCGCGCAGCGTATCGCTTTCGTAATCCGTCCGGAACAGGCCGCGCTCCTGCAAAATCGGAACAACCAGATCGACGAATTCTTCTAGGCCGTTCGGAACGGCGGAGGCAATCATGAATCCGTCGGCAGCCTCTCCTTCGAACCAGGCCTGAATGCGGTCCGCGACCTGTTCCGGCGTACCGATGAAGCCACCGCGCGGCGTTGCAGCCTGCAGCGCCACTTGTCGCAGCATCAGCCCTTTTTCCTTGGCGTCTTTTTTGATTTTGTCCGTGCCGCTTTGGAAGCTGTTTTTGCCCAAATCGCCGAGTTCCGGGAACGGCTCGTCAAGTGGGTATTGGGAGAAGTCGTGGTGCTCGAAGAACCGTCCCAAATAATCCAAGGCATTCTCAATCGTCACCAGGCTGGCGACCTCTTGATACTTGCGTTCCGCCTCCTCCGGCGTGCGGCCAAGGATCGGGCTGATGCCCGGGAAGATCAAGACTTCGTCCGGATTGCGTCCGAACGAAGCGGCGCGGGACTTCACGTCTTGATAAAAGGCTTGCGCGTCCTCAATCGTTTCATGTCCCGTGAACACGGAGTCCGCATGCTTTGCCGCATAATTTTTGCCGACCTCAGAGGAGCCTGCCTGGAAGATTACCGGCTGCCCCTGCTTGGAACGGGCAATATTGAGCGGCCCCTTCACCGAGAAGAATTCCCCGACATGATTGAGCGTGTGCATTTTGTCCGGATCGAAAAACACCCCTGTCTCCTTATTCCGTACGAAAGCGTCATCCTCCCACGAATCCCACAGGCCGCGGGCAACCTCCAGAAACTCGGTGGCAATCCGGTAACGTTTGTCATGATCCGGATGCTCTTTCTTCCCATAGTTGAGTGCGGAGCCTTCCAAGGGGGAAGTCACGATATTCCAACCTGCACGGCCGCCGCTAATCCGATCCAGGGAGGCGAACTGACGGGAGACGGTGAACGGCTCGCTGTACGAAGTGGATAACGTCCCGACCAGGCCGACATGCTTACTGACCGCAGCCAGGGCGCTAAGGAGCGTTAACGGCTCAAAACGATTCAAGAAATGGGGGATCGATTTCTCCGTGATATATAAACCATCTGCGATAAACACCAGATCGAATTTGCCCGCCTCCGCTTTTTGCACCCAATGTTTGTAGACGTCAATATTGATGCTGGCATCAGGTTGCACCTCCGGATGTCGCCACAAAGAGGTCCCTCCACCTACCCCGTGCAGTAACGCGCCCAATTTGAGTTGTTTTTGCTTTGCCATCATTTCGTTCCTCCTTATCGATTTGATATAACTTACTTTGTTTCTTCCCCTGGCTTAGGCGACTTCGGCTGCTTGTTTGATCCGATTAATTTGCTCCAAGTGGCGCTGCACGTGGCGGGTAAAACCCTCTACGATATCCGTAATGGCGACGGTTTCCCCTTTGGCATTCACTCCGGTTTTCTCCAGGTCGGCCGCATCCAAGCGGCTGAGCAGCAGACTGTTGTACAGCAGGAGCGCATGGAAAGCCTGCAACACATCGGCTACGTTACCCGAGTTGGCATATTGGCCGCTGACCCAGGCATCTTGGGTAAAAGCCGGCAGCCGGGCCTCCGTCCCCGCCAGAATATCCCGGATCCGGAAGGAGATGACGATGCTGTGATCCACCAAATGGGACAACACCTCCAGTACGCTCCAGCTCTCCGGCTTCGGCTTCCATACCGTCTGTTCCTCGCTCAGGCCATCGATCGCCGAGACGAGTTGCCCGTGCGTATTCAAAAATGCTTCAAAATTGACTTGGGTCATTCGATCCCCTCCGATTCAAAATCAAGCTTCCTCCCTACTCCCCCAATGGGGCTGGCTGAACGAAACGATCGAGCGCAAAAGGCCGCAGGGAGTAACCGGCCTTCCCATCTCCTATGAAGTCCGCGAGCAGTTCCCCGACTACGCTGGCAAATTTGAAGCCGTGTCCGGAAAATCCGCCCGCCACCCAAACCTGCGGGTGTTCCGGATGCCGGTCGATGATGAAGTCCTCGTCCGGCGTCAGCTCGTATTTGCAGGCCGCACCTTGCTTCAGGCGGCCAGCCGCCCCCGGGAAGTAAGCCTCGAGCACACGGCGCAGATCATCCTCATCCTCCGGATGGGCGCCGAACGGAGCCAATTTCTCTCCCGGTGCCCAGGGGATTCCGCCGTCGTGGCGGCCAATCTTCAGGCCGGCTCCACCGATGCTCGGAAATCCGTAGTATCCGCCTTCCGGCGTCCCCAGCGTAAACCCCGGAAACCGTCCCGCGTCAAAACCAGGTCCGGAGGTTTCGAACCATCCGACCCCCTTGCGTACAGCGCGAATGGGGAGGTCGACGAATGGAGCCAACGTGCTGAACCACGCTCCGGCAGCAAGCAGAACGGCCCCCGCGTGGAACTTGTCGTCCGCCGTATATACCGTAACGCCGCCTTCTCCGCCGTGCACTTTCACCTCTCGAACGATGGAGTACGGTAGCAGCTCCGCGCCTTGCCTCAAAGCCAGCTTGCGGTACGCCTCGATGCATCGCTCGCTATACAAATACCCGGCGTCCGGTTCGTACATCGCCTCAAACGAATCCGGAATCGTCAACTCCGGCCAGCGCGCGCGGATTTCCGCCGCGTCCAGCCATTCAGTGCGGACGCCCAGCGCCCCCGATTGCGCGATTCGCGGCTTGAAGGAATACAGCCCGCGATCTGCAAGATTTAACACGCCGGACGGCTCCAGCAGACGGGTCCCGGTTTGCTCCTCCACGTCATTCCATAACCGATGAGCTCGAATTGCCAATTCCGTATACAAGGGATCTCCGCTGTAGGCATGCCGGATCAGTCGGGGCTCGCCGTGATGGCTGCCCTCCCGGTGCGGAGGATCAAAGGCGTCGATCAGCAGCGTCCGGAGACCCTTGCGGGCCAGATAATAACCGGCGCTCATCCCCATGGAGCCCGCGCCGACGACAATGACGTCATAAGAGGCGTGCGTACTCATCGGGATGCACCTTCCCTCCGGCCGTCCTCCTGATCCAGATCGTTCAGAGCCAGCTCCGCCAGCTTCACGAAGAAGCCAATGCTTACCGGAATGGCCCGCTCGTCAAGATCGAAGGCCGGGTGATGCCATTCCCGCGGCCCATCCGTCCCCATGAAGACGAAGAGACCGGGAATTTTCCGCTGATAGAAGGAAAAATCCTCTCCCGCAGGCGACGGAACCGGCGTAACGGCCAGGTACCCTGACGCCTCCGCCGCCGCCAGCCCGAGCTCCGCCAGCGCAGCGTCGTTTAACACGGGCGGCGGCCCTTCGATCCAGCGGACAGCGGCCGTTGTGCCAAACGCAGCCGCCACTCCCTGAACAACTTCTTCGAAACGCTCCAGTACCCGCCGCCGCACCTCCTCGTCGAAGGTCCGGATCGTTCCCTCCAGCAGCGCTGATTCGGGGACGACGTTCCAGGCTGTGCCGCTATGCAGCCTCGTGACGCTGATGACGGCACTTTCCAAGGAGCCGACATTCCGGCTGATGATTGTTTGCAGCGCCGTCACGAGATGCGCGGCGGTGACGATCGGATCGTTGCCGGCTTCCGGCACGGCTGCATGGGTCCCCCGCCCGGCGATCTCAACGACAAAGCCGTCGGCGGCGGCCATCAGCGGACCGCTCTTGATCCCGATCGTCCCGACGGGAAGATCCGGCTTATTGTGCATGCCGAAGATAGCCTGCACCCCTATCAAGGCGCCGCTGTCGATGACCTGGCGCGCGCCTTTGGCTTTCTCCTCGGCCGGCTGGAAGATCAGCCGGACCGTGCCCTTCAGTTGCGACTCTCGGGCTTTAAGCGCATGCGCCGTGCCGATCAGGGCGGCGGTATGGAAATCATGCCCGCAGGCATGCATCTTGCCGGGATGCGTCGAGGCAAACGGGAGCCCGGTCTCCTCCTGAATCGGCAGCGCGTCGATGTCCGCCCGAAGCGCGATGACCGGCCCCTCCTGGAGTCCGCCAACCTCCGCGACCAGCCCCGTCGCCAGCGGAACGTCCAGGATCCGGATGTCCGCTTCCTCCAGCCATCCACGGATACGGCGGGTCGTCTCGATTTCCTCGTTCGACAGCTCCGGGTACCGGTGCAGCTCACGGCGAATCTCCACGAACCGTTCTGCCGCTATCCCGGACGTCCCTTGAATCGTAAAAATATCGTTTGTCATGGTTACGCCTCTGCCTTCACTTCGACCAAAGCGTCGTGAAGCAGTTCAAAGGAGCGGACGCGCTTCTCAAAAGGGCTGATATTGCTGGTCACGATCATTTCCTCGATGCCCGTGTCCCGCTGCAACGCCAATAGCTGCTCACGGACAACTTCCTTGGTGCCTTTGACAATCCAGGGATCCTGCTCCTCAATCGTATAAGACTCTCCCGCTTGGCGGCCAAACTCTTCCGCTTGCTCCCGCGTGCCGAGCGTCACCGTTCTGCCACTGTCCAGCCGCACCTTCACGACCTTCTGCTTGCCGGCAAGTTCGGCGGCTTCCGCTTCGGATTCGGCGACGACGAGGGACAACGCCAGGATGACTTGAGGCTCCGAACCGTGCGACGTATCAAAGCTCTGCCGGTATGTTTGGATCGCCTGGAGCGCGATCGCCGGATCCCCGTTAATGAACAGGGAAAATACATAAGGCAAGCCAAGCCCTGCTGCGACTTCCGCACTGTCCACGCTTGCTCCGAGCACGTAAAGCTCGGGGGCCTGCGCCGGGTGAGGGGCAGCGCGCAATCCGGCCAACGGATGATCCGCCTCCAGACGGTCCTGCACGTATTTGCGCAGCTCTACGATTTTGTCCGTTAACGAAGCCGACTCTCGCGAACCTTGCTGCAAGGCCTGCGTGCTCTTCGGCAATCCTCCGGGAGCGCGGCCGACGCCAAGATCCACCCGCCCCGGCTCCAGAGAAGCCAACACGTTAAAGTTCTCCGCCACTTTGTATGGACTGTAATGCTGCAGCATCACGCCGCCGGAGCCGATGCGGATCGTGTTCGTTTTGGCTAAAAGGTAGGAGATCAGCACCTCCGGCGAGGAACCGGCCACCTGCTCCGAATCATGATGCTCCGACACCCAAAACCGCCGGAACCCCAACACCTCGGCTTTTCGGGCCAGTGCAACGGTATGCGCAAACGCCTGCTCCGCCGTTTCTCCCGGGTAAATCGGGCTTTGATCCAACACGCTTATCGTTAGTCCCATCTCTCTTTCGCCTCCTAAATGCTATAGCTGAGCTCGGGGGTAATTCGTTTCAGGAACTGCTTCGTCCGTTCTTCGCGTGGATGGTACAGCAGCTCCGTCGGACTCCCCTCCTAGACGATCACGCCGCCGTCCATGAACACGGCATGGTTGGCCACGTCCCGGGCAAACCCCATCTCATGGGTCACGACGATCATCGTAATCCCTTCTCTGGCGATCTTGCGAATGACCTCCAGCACTTCGCCGACAAGCTCGGGATCCAGAGCCGACGTAGGTTCGTCGAAAAGAATCACCTCCGGCTCCAAGGCCAGTGCCCGGGCAATGCCCACCCGTTGCTGCTGCCCTCCCGACAACTGGCTCGGATAGGCGTCCAGCTTGCTGGCCAGACCAACTTTCTCCAACAGCTCAATGCTGCGGGCTTTGGCTTCTTCCTTCGGCATTTTTTTGACGATGACCAGACCTTCCATCACGTTCTCCAGCGCAGTCTTATGCTTAAACAAGTTATATTGTTGAAACACCATTGCCGACTTTTGGCGGAGGGCATGAATGTCTTTCTTCGTCGCCCGGTTGCAGCTTAGTTGGAAGTCACCGATCGCAATCTCGCCGCCGCTGGGTTTCTCCAGATAGTTGATGCATCGCAGAAGCGTTGTTTTGCCGGAACCACTCGGACCCAAAATGACTACGACATCGCCTTGGTTCACCGTCAGATCAATCGACTTTAACACCTGCTGGCGCCCAAAGGACTTAGAAATGTGACGAAGCTGAATCATGCCACTCCCCCTCGATTGTAGATTTGGATTCGTTTCTCGATCCGGGCGGTCAGCCGTTCGATCAAGACGGTTAGCCCCCAGAATATCAACGCCGCCGCCAAATAGGCCTCAAAAAACTTCCAGTTGGTCGAGGCAACGATTTGCGCTTTGGCGTTAATGTCCACGACGGAGACGGTAAAAGCGAGCGTCGAGCCGTGCAGCATCCCGATCGCCGAGTTCGACAGGTTCGGGAGGCTGACCGCCAGCGCCTGAGGGAACACGATCCGCCGCAGCGCCTGAAACGTCGTCATCCCGACGGAATAAGCCGCCTCGATCTGCCCGCGGTTCACCGCCAGCAACCCCGAGCGGACCACCTCGGACATATAAGCTCCGGCCGTGATGGAGAATGAAATGAAGGCAAAAGCGATCATCGGAATGGAGGCGGATTTGAACCCCCAGCCGAACGAGGCGGACAAGCCGTCAAGGATCACCGGCAAGCCGAAGTAAATGAGCAGTAAGTGCGTCAGCATCGGCGTTCCGCGAATAAAAGTGACATAGGCGGTAGAAAGCTGACCCAACACAGGCACCCGATACAGCCGGAACAACGCGGTGATCACCCCGATCACAAAGCCGACCGAGACGGATACGGCGGTAATCAGCAACGTGGTAGGAATCGCTGACAACAGATGAAGGAACGCTGTCCAGATGAACGAGGGGTCGATTTTCATAGTTTTGCGCCTCCCTTCTCCGCGCCGATTCCGGCGAACATGCCACGGATCGATGGCTTCCGCTCGATGCGAAATCTTCTTCTCTCCGCCCCATCCGGCTGCTCATGCTTCAGCAAACGCCGTTCGGCTGCCCGCAGCAACTTCTCCAGCGTGAAGCTCACGACCAGATAAATGAACGCTAGAGCCAGATACGCTTCAATAAAATGCTGGGTAAGCGCGCCTAGCGTCTGTGCCTTACCGGTTAACTCCATGACGCCGAGCGTAAACGCCAGCGATGTATCTTTCAACAAGGCAATCACCATATTGGAAAATACCGGCACCGCAACCGCCAGCGCCTGTGGTAATACGATTCTTGTGAACGCCTGAAGCCCCTTCATCCCGATGGCATAAGCCGCTTCGACCTGCCCCCGGTCCACGGCCATAACCGAAGCGCGGATCGTCTCCGACATAAAGGCTCCGGTGTGCAAGCCGTAGGTCAAAATGACGAAGAACAACACGGGGGCGCGGGAGATATCCAAGTGGGCAAACTTCAACAACTCCGGCAAGCCATAGTAGAACAGGAACAATTGGATCAAAATCGGCGTCCCTCTGAAAAAAGAAACGTAAACCTTCGAAAACAGATCCAACACCGGGATCCTGTAAAGCCTGGGGAGTGCAATCAGAAATCCGATAACAATCCCCGTCAGCAATGATCCGCCCACAATCAGCAAGGTCACGCCCAGCGTCGACCACAGCTTCGAAAAGGCGCCGATCACGAAAGAAAAATCAAACGGTGCCCCCACGAAAGTCCCCCTCCTCTCCCGTCATGTTGATTAGTTATCCGAGGTAAAGTCGTCACCGAGCCATTCCTTACTTAACTTGCCTAAAGTACCATCCGCTTTCAATTCCTTGATCACCTCGTCGATGGCATCCGACAGCTTCTGTCCCTCGGGATCGTCTTTGCGGAAGACGAAGAGAATATCGGCTTGCGAGAGCTCCTCCCCAGTCGTCTTCAGCTTCCCTTGAGGGTCGATCAGCGAAAGCGAGAAGTCCGCTCCCAGCGTGGCATCCACCCGGCCAGAGGTAAGCTGGTTAACCGTATCGTTAGCCGCACCGTTCTGATATACGATCTCGATGGCATTGTTATTTTCCTTATTGTAGTTCTCTAAAATTTGCGCCTGCGCGCTGGTTGCCGAGGTCAGCACCTTCTTCCCTTTCAAATCGTCCAGCGAATGAATCGTATCGTTGTCCTTGGCGACGATGATTTTGTTTCTCCAGTGGGCGTAAGGCTCTTTGTTGAACAAATACTTCTCGGTTCGCTCCGGATTCTTCTCCATTTCGTGGGCGACAAAATCGATCTTCTTCGTCTCCAGACTTAGCAACAGGTTGGAAAACTCCTGGGTCTGGAACTCGAATTCATATTCTGCCAGACGGTTATCGATTTCGCGAACAAGTTCAACGTCAAACCCGGTTAACTTCCCGTTCTCGTCGATAAAGCATACCTTTGGAAAACCCGTGCCCGTACCCACGATGATTTTCTTAACTTCCCCCGAAGCTGCGCTCGCCGCCGCGTCCTTCGATTCCGTCCCACCGGACGACCCCGCTCCGCATCCTGCCAACACTCCCGTTAACACAAGCACGATCGCGGCACTTAACCATCTCTTCATGTCCCTAACCCCTTCCCTATTTCCCATTTTCTTAGTTTTACAATCCCTATAAGTTTAGTCAGGATTATGTTGACACTACTTTACTGTGATTTTTGTTACGCGTCTAATCGAGTTTTTCTATGGGTACATGCAAATCGTTGATGGGAGGAACACCTAGTTCCAATAAAGCGTCCATAAAGATGTTGTTTTCGCCGCTGAGGGAAATCAGGTGGGTTTGCAAGGAGACGCCTGCCGTCTCGAGGATGTCTACCGGGACGAGACTTCCCTCCTGTACTTCTTGTCTGGCAGACAAACCGGGAAGAAAGCAAATCCCAGCCCGGCTTAACACGAGTTTCTTGGCGGTCTCGGCATTGTCGACTTGAAACAGGATGTTCGGCGGCTGCTCCAGACTTTCGAAGGCGCGGTGAATCCGCATCCAGTCGAGGGAGCCGCACTCGAAGAATATGAGGGGTTCCCGCCGGATGTCACGGATGGATACACTTTCGGCCGCGGCAAGCGGGTGATCCTTATAGACGTAAAGTCGGATGGGGTCATTATAGAAGGGATAGGATTGAAAGGCCGGGCTCATTTGCTTGCGCGCGAAAGCCAGGTTGATTTCCTTGGTCATCAGCTTCGCCGCAAGGACGTCCGTCGGGCCGGTTGTCACTTTGAAGTTGATCAACGGAAAGCGTTGATGCAGGAGCATAAGCAAATGCGGCATCAAGTAATTGGACACAGATACGGTGCTGCCGATCCGAAGCTCCTCGGGGGTACCCGGCTGGGAGTGAAGATGATGTTTCCCCTTTTGATATGTCTGGAGGATTTGCTGGGCGTAAGGAAGGAATTGTTTGCCTTTGTCCGTCAATTGAATCTGTTTCCCCAAGCGATCGAACAATCGGGTATCCAGCTCCCGTTCGAGCGATTGAATTCGCGCGGTTACCGTCGGCTGCGAAAGAAACAGCACCTCCGCAGCTTTGTTGAAGCTACCGTAATGATTAATGTAAACAAACGCCTCGATATGATCGATGTTCAAAAAGACCCCTCCCTTTGCTCCTATATATCACACTATCCCAATCCACATAGATGGTTTTATTGAAATTATCCTTTATCTTAGGGAGCCCGCCACTTTTTGTCAATCCTCGGATATAGAAGTTTTTAATGGATGCGTAAATATTTTTATATTCCGATGCGCTTAGTAGGTATTTGGATTATACTAAGTTCACCTGATGGATGAATAAATTACCTCGATAAGGGAGTGTTGGAAAAATGAGCCGATTAGAGCAGGAAGTAAAGATTCGGGATGCCCGCGACGAAGAACGCGTACAAATTGCCAACGTGATGCTGGAAGCTTATCGGCAATATGCATTTGACATGCCCCATGAACGGTGGGAGGAGTATCAGGAGAACATACGGAGCTCCGTGTACGGCAATGGCCCCCACGCCCGACTCGTGGCGGAGCTTGGCGGAGACATTGTCGGCAGTTTGCAGCTTTTCCTAACCTCGGAGGCAGCTTATGGTAGGTCGGATCTTGGCATCGATTCGCCTATAATCCGACTGCTTGCCGTATCGCCTTACGCCCGTAGACGCGGCATCGCCAAGCTGCTCCTACGCGAGGCCGCCCGCAGATCCCTTCAACTGGGTGCCCGCACCTTGTATTTACATACGTCAGACATGATGGCTGCCGCAGTGAAGCTGTATGAAAGCCTGGGATTCGAACGGGCTTACGAAGCGGATACATCCAATGGAGCCACCCTTGTCAAATCCTACAAGATCCAATTGACGGACGCGCTGCCATTGCTGCAAACGACGTAATATGGAAGACGGACGACTCCGTACCGTTAAGGCATGTTCTCATGGGATCTATTCCCCTTTCTGGCTTCCGGCCTGTCCCCTAAGCTATAATGGAAATGGAATCATGATGAGAACTTAAGATAAAGGACGGAGTACCCCCAAATGATTAATAATTCTTTTGTGAACCCCTTGGAACAAATGAAAGCATTGCAGAAGACGCTGACCCGATTTATGATGATGTACAAATTTGCTCTTCACGAGGTGGAGACGAAAATCGAAATTTTACAGGAGGAGTTTCAGCTTCTCCACGACTATAATCCGATCGAACACACGAAATCGAGAATCAAATCTCCGGAGAGCATCATGAAGAAGCTGTACCGCAAGGGCGGTGCCACCTCTCTGGAGGACATTAAGCGAAACATCCAAGATATCGCCGGCATCCGAATCACCTGCTCGTTCATCTCGGACATTTACCGGATCAGTGATATGCTGCGAGCTCAGAAGGATCTCAATATCCTCTCCGTGAAGGATTACATCAAAGATCCCAAACCCAACGGGTACAAAAGCCTGCATCTGCTGGTTGAAGTGCCGGTGTTCATGTCCGACGGCGAGGAGCTGGTTTGTGTCGAAATCCAAATCCGCACGATCGCCATGGATTTCTGGGCCAGCCTGGAGCACAAGATTTTCTACAAATATAATGAGTCGGTGCCGGACCGGCTGTTGGAAGATCTCAAGAATGCTGCCGACACCGCCTATGAGCTGGATCTGAAAATGGAGCAGCTCCAACAAGAGATGGAAGAAATCAAGCACGCGCATCAAGCCGAAGCCGCCGAGGACTTCCAGCTTCTCATCGACAACAAGAAGTTCAATATTCCGGAAAACCTGCTGAAGTTGTTGTCGGGCGGAGAATAACCCTCGTCCCTTTATATGAAAAGAGCTTCCCAACCGAAATCTCGGCAGGAAGCTCTTTTCTTTATGATGATGATTTGTAGCTTACTTTGATTCTGCTGGTCCCTTTTTATCCGCTTTACTCGTATAAGGTTTAGGAGCGCTTTTCGCTCTCCGCTCACTCGCTTGCCAGCGATTCCAACCTTTCTTGTCCGTTCCTCTACCCGTGCCGCCTTTCCCTTTGGCCATGTCATCACTCCGCTACAGTTGGTATACCTATTATCCTTTTACTTTTACCTTTTGTTTAACCCTTTCCATTTCCTTGCCTTTGTTTCTAGGTGCCCGCACAGGCTGGGCTTCTTTTGGGGTTGGTGCGGTCTGCGTCATCGGGTAAGGATGGTCCTTGATGACGGGGATCCGTTTGCCAATCAACTTCTCGATATCGGCCAAGTAAGGCTTCTCGTCGAAATCGCATAACGAAATGGCAACACCGCTTTGTCCCGCCCGGCCTGTCCGCCCGATCCGATGAACGTACGTTTCGGGGATGTTCGGCAGCTCATAGTTGATCACATGGGACAACTCGTCGATGTCGATCCCTCGTGCCGCAATGTCGGTCGCCACCAGGACACGTAAGGTACGGTTCTTGAAATTTTGCAACGCTGTCTGCCGGGCGCCTTGCGACTTGTCGCCATGGATGGCTTTCGCGCTGACCTGCGCTTTGGCCAAGTGGCGTACCAGCCGGTCCGCCCCATGCTTGGTCCGCGTAAAGACGATGGCGGATTCGATGGATGAGTCCTTCAAGAGGTGCAGCAGCAAGTCTTTCTTGTTGCTCTTATCCACAAAATACAAACGTTGTCCAATGGCGTCCACTGTGGAGGATACCGGCGTTATCGTTACTTTTACGGGGTTTCGCAATATGGAATCGGCCATCTGCGCGATCGCGCCGGGCATGGTTGCGGAGAAGAGCAAGGTCTGCCGCTGGGATGGCGTTTTGGCGATGATTTTTTTGACGTCGTGAATAAAGCCCATATCCAGCATGCGGTCAGCCTCATCCAAGATCAGCATCTCCACGTCCTTCAAATCCACCAGCTTCTGCTGGATCAGATCATTCAGCCGGCCGGGGGTGGCGACCAGAATATCCACGCCCTTCTGCAGTGCGATCTCCTGCGGCTTCTGGGACACGCCGCCGAAGATGACGGCGCATTTCAGAGGCAAATTCTTGCCATAAGCGCAAAAGTTCTCGTAGATCTGCAGGGCCAGCTCACGGGTTGGTGTGATCACTAGCGCCCGGATGTTGCGGCGGCCAGGCTTAGGCGTATGGTTCTTATGGAGCAATTGAAGTGTAGGAATAGCAAATGCGGCAGTCTTCCCTGTGCCGGTTTGCGCGCAGCCCAGCAGGTCTTTGCCGCTCAGAATAGGCGGAATGGCTTGTTGTTGAATCGGCGTAGGCGCCGTATAGTTCTCGTGTTCCAATGCTTTTAATATCGAAGGGATCAAGTTCAGTTCTGTAAATTGCATAATAACTCCTTGCCGAAATCACTAATTTCGGCGGCCAGAGCTTCAGGTCACCGATCATATCAATATAACACGGCGCGGGTCACCCGGCAAATTCGGACTCTCGAGACAGCGATACCTGCCACCGGACGATCAAGCGCCAATTCTATACGAAAAACCGAATAGATTTCATGATTTCCGGCGATTTCAACCAATTATATATGAAATTTCATACACATTTGTCCATCCTGATGGCGTTTGCCCAGAATCTATATGAAAAAATGAATAGAAATCCAAATTTCGGCCGGCAGCACCATTTTATATATGAAAAACCGAATACAATTCTGACGTTCCTTACGGAAGAGAGTCGTATCCGCCAATAAAAAAGGAACGCACATCACCCGCGCGAAACGTAATCCTCCACGTTGCACAACCACACCATATGGTCCTGCCCCGGTCCCCAGTAGTTCTTAGCCACGGTATAAGGCTCGCCGAACTTGCGAAGCCATTTTTGCTGTGCCTTTTTGTAGCCGCTATCGAGGCAAAACCGCTGGATGCCCCGCCCTTTCAACGCTTCCGCCATCGCTTGGATCAAAGCCGCCCCGATGCCTTGTCCTTGGCGGGCAGGCAATACGTATAAGCTTCCCAGTTCACCAACATCATCCAAAGCGTGCCGAGTACATTCGGCGATTTCCTTCCCGCAAGGGCCAAAGGAGATCGTACCGACCACCTCCCCAGCAGACCTAGCCACCAAAAAAAAGACATCCCGCTCCGCCGCATGGGGGCTTGGACGGTGGGGACCCAAGCCTGGGGCAATCCGAAGCGCCACGTCCACTAGCCGCTTCTTTCCCTCAATTTCTTCGCGAATTTCTTCCATTAAATGCCCGAGCCCTTCCTCGGCGAAAGCCTCCGGGATGGTTCGCTCGAACACCCGGCAAGCCTCCTCCTGATCTGCCGGGGCTAACGCATCGATATCGATTCCTTCGACCATCGCGGTCCCTCCTTCACATTTTCCTCAATCTGCCTTTAAAAACCTCGATATCCACTTCATATTCTAAAGATTTTACCGAAATAAAAGCAAAGGGGCGATCCCTTCGAGAAAACGCAAACATACGTGACAACAAGCTGGAATACGCGGGTTTTACCTGTGGGTGGTTGTGGTATAATCACGATGATTTGCGAAAACGGATTGCCATCCGGCAGCTTGCAAGAACAAACAGAAACGGGTGATCAGATGTTCGAACTCAAATGGCTATGGCAGAATTTGGAGGGCAACCGGGCCAGGTACATTACGGCGCTAGTGCTTTCCGTCGTGGGCTCTTCGCTCATGATTATCAATCCATACATAGGCCAACGCATTGTCGACACGTTTATCACGGGTGAGAATGCGGCACAAAATCTAACGCAGGAACGAGGACTGCTCATCATGCTCTGTATGGGCATGATCGGTTTTTCCTTGCTGCGCACGGGGCTTGCTTACCTAACAACGATGCAATACGAGCAGGCTTCGCAAAATATGTTGTACAAAGTCCGCATCTACCTGTACAACAAAATCCAAGGCCAGGATATGGAATATTACGACCATAACCGGACCGGGGACTTGATGACCAAGATGACCGGGGACCTGGACATGGTTCGCCACTCCATGGCGTGGATCATCAAGACGATTATCGAGTCGGTCACGATCTTCCTTGCGGCCGTCATTTATTTCTTCACGATCGATGCCGTGTTGACGTTGTGGCTGCTGGTTTTGGCACCTCCGATCTTCGTCGTGGCTTACATTTTCGCGAAGAAGGTCCGTCCGATGTACATCGACCTGCGCGAGCGGTTGTCTCAGCTGAACACGACCACCCAGGAGAATATCTCGGGGAACCGTGTCGTTAAAGCCTTTGCCCGCGAGGAATACGAAATCGAGAAGTTTACAGACAAGAACATCCACTTCTCCCAAGCCAACAAAAAAGCTGCGCTCGTGTGGCTGGACTACTTCCCTTATCTGGAGACGTTCGCGCAGGCGTTTAACGTCATTTTGATGCTGGCCGGCGGCTACTTCGTAATGCAGGGACGAATTACTTTTGGGGAATTCTCCGCGTTCTCCGCGCTGATCTGGGCGATTTCCAACCCGATGCGCAATATCGGTATTATCATTAATGATATTCAACGTTTCTTCGCGAGCTTAAGCAAAATCGTGGAAATTTACTACGCAAAACCAAACATTGTGAACGAACACAAGGTTACCGAGAAACGTCGTTATGAAGGACGAATCGATTTCGATCACGTCAGCTTCAAATATGACGGCGGCGAAGTGCTTCACGATATCAGCTTCTCGGTTAAACCAGGAGAAACCGTTGCGATCATGGGCTCTACCGGATCGGGTAAAACGTCCCTCATGAATCTGATCCCGCGTTTCTATGATGTATCCGGCGGTCAAGTATTGGTTGACGGCGTCGACGTACGCAAGCTGGAGCTCGACGAGCTCCGCAGCAACATCGGCATCGCAACCCAGGATGTGCTGCTCTTCTCCGATACGATTGACGGGAACATCGCGTATGGCGATCCCGAGTTACCGGAGGAACAAACGGTCGAGTATGCTCGGTTGGCTGCGGCGCACGATTTTATCACGAAGATGCCGGAAGGGTATGATACGATCGTCGGAGAACGCGGTGTCGGCTTGTCCGGCGGGCAGAAGCAGCGGATTGCGCTTTCCCGGGCCCTTGCCGTGCGTCGGCCGATCTTGATCCTCGACGATACCACGTCTGCGGTTGACCTCGAAACCGAGGAGCATATACAGAAGAGCTTGCGCGAGCTAGACTTCCCGTGCACGAAGCTGATCATTGCCCAGCGCGTGTCCACGACGGCCGAAGCCGACCGCATTCTGATCCTGGACGGCGGCCGCCTGATCGAGGAAGGCACCCATGCCGAATTGTTAGCCAAACGCGGCTATTATTACGAGGTCTTTATGCTTCAGAATGAAGGTATCGGAAGGAAGGTGAGCGCTCATGGCCAGGAATAAATTCGATGTCGATGAAAACCTAGAGTCTCCCTTTGACATCAAGCATTTCAGGCGAGCCATGGTATATATCCGGAAACAGCAAAAGCCGATGATCTTGGCGTTTGTGCTAAGCGCCTTATCAGCTGCAATCGCGCTGTCGGCGCCGCTCATTATTCAACACGTCGTCGACGTGACGATTCCGGAGAAAGCCTTCGGCGCATTGATCTGGTGGTCTGTGCTCATGCTGCTCACGATCGTGGTCAGCGTCGAGCTGGCGACCATTCGCTCCCGGATTATGACCCGGGTCGGGCAGGATATCATCTTCGATATCCGCACGGATTTGTTCAAGCATCTGCAGAATCTGCCGTTTAAATATTACGACGACCGCCCTCAAGGAAAAATCCTGATCCGTGTCGTCAACTACGTCAACGCCGTATCGGACGTCTTGTCCAACGGGATCATCAACTTCATTCTGGAAATCGTCAACCTGATCTTTATCGCCGCCTTTATGTTCGCGGTGGATGTGCGGTTGTCGCTGGTCACTTTGGCCGGTTTGCCGGTGTTCCTCGGCGTCATGCTGCTGATCAAAACCCGGCAGCGCCGGGCATGGCAGGCCGTTTCGAACAAAAGCTCCAATATGAACGCCTATTTGCAGGAAAGCATCAGCGGGATTGGCGTCACGCAGATTTTCTCCCGCGAGAAGCATAACGAAGGCATCTTCACTCGTCTGGCCGGGAACTACCGCAAGGAATGGATGCGGGCACTGCGTTACAACGCTCTGATCCCGTTCACCGTCGACAATCTGGCGACGATCGTGACGACGCTCATCTATTTGGTCGGTTTGCTTGCGATGGGGCCGCAAGGCGTGACCTTCGGGGTCATCCTTGCAATGAGCAGCTATGCAGCCCGGTTCTGGCAGCCGATCCTCAACCTGTCGCAATTGTACAACAACTTTATTAACGCCGTTGCTTACCTTGAGCGGATCTTCGAGACGCTGGATGAGCCAGTGACGGTCAGCGACGTACCGGAGGCGAAGGAACTTCCTTCGGTGAAAGGTAACGTCAAGTTCAACGATGTGACGTTTGCCTACGATCCAGGCCTTAACATTCTGGAGCACCTGAACTTCGACGTGAAGGCCGGGGAGAGCATCGCCCTCGTCGGTCCGACGGGTGCGGGCAAAACCACGGTCGTCAACCTGATCTCGCGCTTCTATAACTTGACCGACGGCGAGATCCTGATCGATGGTCACGATATCTCGCAGGTGACGCTGAAGTCGCTGCGCAGCCAGATGGGGATTATGCTGCAGGACAGCTTTATTTTCTCCGGCACGATCATGGATAATATTCGATACGGCAAGCTGGACGCCACGGAAGAGGAGATTATCGCCGCAGCCAAAACGGTCTGTGCCGACGATTTCATTCGCGAGTTCGCGGAAGGTTACCAGACCGAGGTTAACGAACGCGGCTCGAAGTTATCCCAAGGACAGCGGCAGCTCATCTCGTTCGCCCGGACCCTGCTGGCCGATCCGCGCATCCTGATCCTGGACGAAGCGACCTCCTCGATCGATGCCAAGACGGAACGCCTGCTCCAGCAAGGCTTGAACGAACTGCTGAAGGGACGCACCTCGTTCATCATCGCGCACCGGCTGTCGACCGTGAAGAACTGCGACCGCATTATGTACGTGTCCGACAAAGGGATCGCCGAGTCTGGTTCGCATGATGAGCTGATGGCGAAGAAAGGTTTGTACTACCGCTTGTATACGGCGCAGAAGATGGAAGCTGTGTAATTACGCAAAGAAGGGGCTGTCCCAAAAGTCATCGTAGATGACTGAGGGACGCCCTTGTTTTTTTGATTTTGTTAAACAAAAAGAAACCAATCCTTGGTAAAATGGAAGTGACTAGCAACCATTCAAAAAGGAGAGGTTT
>NZ_WNZY01000026.1 GCF_009725205.1 Paenibacillus timonensis
AAACCTTGAACCGTTTGGTGGCGATGGCGGAGGGGTTCCACACGTACCCATCCCGAACACGACCGTTAAGCCCTCCAGCGCCGATGGTACTTGGACCGAAGGGTCCTGGGAGAGTAGGACGCCGCCAAGCAAAGGGAAAGAGCACTACCGTTCATTCGGTAGTGCTCTTTTTGCACTCCCGAGGAAAAACTGCAATAGTGCAGTTATTTTCGAGAAAGTCGCTCGTCATGGGCGAAAGCCTGCAAAAGTGCAGGTAATTTTTTTCGATTCGGTGTATATGAAGCGTTTGGGCCTCAAAAGCCTGCACTTTTGCAGGTATTTTGATAAGTCGGCAGTCAGCTTCTCGAATAACTGTATTTTTGCAGGAATTAGCGAAGAAGTGACTTACCCGTATGTATCCTGTAACACGCTCCCAATTCTAGACCGTTCGGCACCAACCGGACGGGTTTCTCATACGCTTAACCACGAATATTTTCCACCTCACACGCACACACTGAAAAGGACAACGCATCCCCCTTGGCAAATCATTAAATTATGGTATAATGTTGATAAAGTCAAAGAAAGTCAAAGTCAACTACAAACGGAAATCGTTTATTTTGGCGGGACTTGACGAGCAAGAATGAAATACCGCAAAGTCGCAACAAGAGATTCACGTGTGGAATAATGGAGGATGAGTGATGCGTAATATCTCCGATATCATTGAGAAATATCTCAAGAGTATTTTGCATGAAAGTCCGGAGGGGACTATAGAGATTCAGCGTAACGAACTTGCCGACCAATTTTCCTGCGTGCCGTCGCAAATCAATTATGTCATCAGCACCCGCTTTACTCTGGAGAAAGGGTACCTGGTCGAGAGCAAACGCGGCGGCGGCGGTTACGTTCGGATTCGGCGAATTCAACTGCCAGGTCCAACGTCGCTGCACACGCATTTGCATGAAACGATCGGTGACGAGATCGGGCAATCCGCGGCGGAAGGGTTGATTTATCGCCTGGAGGAAGCCCGCTTTTTGACCCCTCGGGAAGCTGCCTTAATGCGCTCGGCGGTATCCCGCGAAGTGTTGGCGATCAAGCTGCCCTATCGCGACCAGATCCGGGCTAGGATGATGAAAGCGATGTTAATCTCTTTGTTGTGTTAGCAACATCTATCCCGTAAGGAGGGACGTGCGATGCAATGCCAAGAATGCGGCAAACGCCCGGCAACCTTGCATTTTACGAAGATCGTCAATGGCGAGAAGACGGAGTTTCATTTCTGTGAAAGTTGCGCCAGGGAAAAAGGGGAGCTGATTCCAGGCACTTCGGGCGGCTTTTCGATTCATAACCTGCTATCGGGCTTTCTCGATTTGAGTCCGTCGAACAAAGGTCAAGTTTCCGGGCCTAGTACGCCAGAACATCTGCGCTGCGAAGAATGCGGCATGACGTATTCCCAGTTTAGCAAAATTGGACGTTTTGGATGCAGCTCGTGCTACAAATATTTTAACGATCGTCTGGATCCTTTGTTTAAGAAAGTGCATGGGAATACCGTCCACGTCGGGAAAGTCCCGAAACGGACCGGCGGTCACATTCAAGTGAAGCGTAAGCTCGATGATCTCCGCCGTGAGCTGCAGTACCGGATCCTCCAGGAGGAATTTGAGGAGGCTGCGGCGCTGCGGGACCAAATTCGCGAGCTTGAGAAGAACATATCCGCAGAGTAGGAGGGATGCAGGGTGACCAATCTCCGTTTTACTGAACAGCCGCTTAGCGAATGGATGAGCCAAGAAGGCAAAGAGTCGGATATCGTGATGAGCAGCCGGGTACGGATCGCCCGCAACGTGCTTCATCAACCCTTCCCGATGTTGGCCACCAACACGCAATCGGAGGAGGTGCTGAAGCTGCTTCAGGAGGTTCTGGACGACGAACAGCTTCAGGCTCAAGGCCAACTGTACCCGATCCTCCTTGCGGACTTGGATGAACTGGATAAGCGGGTGCTGGTTGAGAAGCACTTGATCAGTCCCAACTTAGCGAACGACTCCAGAAATGGGGCGGTCTTCATTAGCGAAGATGAAAGCCTCAGCATCATGGTTAATGAAGAGGATCATTTGCGCATCCAGTGTCTGTATCCGGGTCTGCAAGTCCAAGAGGCTTGGGAAAAAGCGACGGCGATCGACGACATTTTTGAATCGCATGTGGATTATGCTTTTGACGACCGTCGGGGTTACCTAACCAGTTGTCCGACGAATGTGGGTACGGGGCTTCGCGCTTCAGTCATGATGCATTTGCCGGCCTTGGCACTGACACAACAGATCGGCCGCATTTTATCCGCGGTATCGCAGGTCGGTTTAACCGTCCGCGGGATCTACGGCGAAGGCAGCGAGGCCATGGGCAACTTGTTTCAAATCTCAAATCAGATTACACTAGGACAAAGTGAAGCTGAGATCATCGAAAATTTATATGGCGTGGTGCTGCAGATCATTCAGCATGAGAAGACGGCAAGAGAAAAGCTGATCGGCGAATCGCGCCTGCGGATGATGGACCGGGTCATGCGTTCTTACGGAATATTGTCACAGGCGTACATCATCGACTCGAAGGAAGCCGCTCAGCGGTTATCCGATGTCCGGCTTGGCGTAGACTTGGGGATTATCGAAGGCGTGTCGGCGCAGGCGCTCAATGAACTAAACGTGCTGACGCAGCCTGGATTTTTGCAAAAAAAATTCAGTGGCAGTATGTCCCCAGGGGAAAGGGATATGTACCGCGCTAAACTCATTCGAGAGCGCATGGGGAAATAACGAGAGGACTACTATGGAGGTGTAGGAGAAGATGATGTTTGGAAGATTTACGGAACGTGCCCAAAAGGTACTGGCGTTGGCCCAGGAAGAAGCCGTAAGGCTGGGACATAACAATATCGGGACGGAACATGTGCTGCTCGGATTGATCCGTGAAGGTGAAGGCATTGCCGCCAAGGCGCTGATCGGATTGGGTCTGGGACTCGAGAAAATACAAGACGAAGTGGAAACGCTGATCGGCCGTGGACAGGAACAACCGACCAATATCGCTTATACGCCGCGCGCCAAAAAGGTCATCGAGCTGTCCATGGATGAAGCGCGTAAGCTCGGCCATACTTATGTCGGTACGGAGCATATTTTGCTCGGCCTGATTCGTGAAGGGGAAGGCGTAGCCGCCCGTGTACTGAATAACCTCGGCATCAGCCTGAACAAGGCGCGCCAACAAGTGCTGCAGTTGCTGGGCAGCAGCGAAGCGGTGTCCAGTCATCATGGAACCCCAACTAACGTGAACACGCCGACACTGGACAGCTTGGCTCGCGACTTGACGGCTTCGGCCAAAGAGGGCAATTTGGATCCGGTCATCGGCCGCAGCAAAGAGATTGAACGGGTGATTCAGGTGCTGAGCCGCCGGACGAAGAACAATCCGGTGCTAATCGGGGAACCTGGCGTCGGGAAAACGGCCATTGCCGAAGGTCTTGCACAAAAGATCATCAATAACGAAATTCCGGAGACGCTACGCGACAAACGCGTGATGACGCTGGATATGGGCTCCGTCGTTGCTGGTACGAAATACCGCGGCGAATTTGAGGACCGCTTGAAAAAAATCATGGACGAAATTCGTCAGGCCGGTAATATCATCCTCTTTATCGATGAATTGCACACCCTGATCGGGGCTGGCGGCGCGGAGGGCGCGATCGACGCTTCGAATATCTTGAAGCCAGCGCTGGCCCGCGGCGAGCTGCAATGCATCGGCGCTACCACGCTCGACGAATATCGGAAATATATTGAGAAAGACGCGGCACTGGAACGTCGGTTCCAACCGATCACGGTGGATCAGCCATCGGTGGATGAAGCGATTCTCATCCTGCACGGGTTGCGCGATCGTTACGAAGCGCATCATCGGGTGAAAATCACCGACGAGGCGATCGAGCAGGCAGTTAAATTGTCCGACCGTTATATTCAAGACCGGTTCCTGCCGGATAAAGCGATTGACCTGATCGACGAGGCGGGTTCGAAGGTAAGGCTGAACTCGTATACGGTACCGCCGAATCTGAAGCAACTGGAGAGCCGTCTGGATGATATCCGTAAGGAGAAGGACGCTGCGGTGCAAAGCCAGGAATTTGAGAAAGCGGCTGCGCTGCGCGATACGGAGCAGAAGATCCGTGAAGAGCTGGATATCACCAAAAATCAATGGAAAGAAAAACAAGGACGCACCGATTCCGAAGTGACGCCAGAGGATATCGCCCAGGTGGTCGCCAGCTGGACGGGGATTCCGGTCAACAAGCTGAAGGAAGAAGAAACCGAACGCTTGCTCAATATGGAGAGTATCCTGCATGAGCGCGTAATCGGTCAAGAAGAAGCAGTTAAGGCGGTCAGCCGGGCAATCCGCCGGGCGCGCGCAGGCCTCAAGGATCCAAAACGTCCGATGGGCTCCTTCATCTTCTTAGGTCCTACGGGGGTTGGTAAAACGGAGCTGGCCCGCGCATTGGCGGAAGCGATGTTCGGCGACGAAAACGCCGTAATCCGCATTGACATGTCCGAGTACATGGAGAAACACTCCACGGCACGACTCGTTGGTGCGCCTCCAGGATATGTCGGGTACGAAGAAGGCGGGCAACTGACCGAGAAGGTTCGCCGCAAACCGTATTCCGTTGTTCTGCTGGATGAAATCGAGAAGGCACATCCGGAAGTGTTTAACATTCTGCTGCAGGTATTGGAGGATGGCCGACTGACCGACTCCAAAGGCCGCGTAGTCGATTTCCGTAATACGCTGATCATCTTGACCTCAAATGTCGGCGCCGAAGCCATCAAACGAAATACGCGTCTTGGCTTCACCGCCGTGCAAGATTCCGGTGCGGATTACGACAACATGAAGGGCAAAGTGATGGAAGAGCTGAAGAAGAGCTTCCGTCCCGAATTCCTCAACCGGATCGATGAGATCATCGTTTTCCATTCGCTCGAGGAAGCGCATATCGGCCAAATTGTCACGCTCATGGCCGAAGAATTGCGTAAACGTCTGCGCGAATATGACGTCGACTTTACCTTGACGGATAAGGCGAAGGAGTTCCTGGCTAAAGAGGGCTACGATCCTGCGTATGGAGCACGTCCGCTGCGTCGGGCGATCCAGAAGCATATCGAAGACCGTTTGTCCGAGGAGCTGTTGACCGGCAACGTCAAGAAGGGCGACTCGCTAACGATCGACGAAGAGAACGGCGCCCTGAAGGTGGAGCGTACGGGAACTTACGTAAAAAATGCGTAACGCGAATAAAAATTGTTGGTAAATCCTACAAATCCGTAACGTTTAAGCCGATGAAATAAGTTAAAGGCAGCTTCCAAGGCGATGCTTTGGAAGCTGCTTTTTTTATCCCGCCACTCCTGGCGGCAGCGCTCGGATCACTTTCGATAAACCCGAAAGGATGGTAAAATTTTAGGTACCATGACGAATACGGTGTCGGCTAGGTCTGTCAAATTTTGCAGTGGCGAGAAGGTGAGATAAATGGTTAAAGTAAAACATAAGTTTTTCTGCTCCGAATGCGGCTATGAATCGCCTAAATGGTACGGAAAATGCCCGGGGTGCGGCGCGTGGAACTCCATGGTGGAAGAAGTGGAGAAAACCGTCAAAACGCAAGGGATGAATTCCGGGATATTTCATGCGAAAGAAAAGCCGCAGTCAATCATAAATATAGAGAGCGGCAAAGAACCGCGGATCCAAACGGGGATCGGGGAACTGAATCGAGTACTCGGCGGCGGCGTTGTGCCGGGCTCACTGGTCCTGGTCGGTGGGGACCCCGGGATCGGCAAGTCGACTTTGCTGCTGCAAACTTCACATGAAATGGCCCGCTCTGGTCTGAAGGTTCTGTATATCTCAGGCGAGGAATCCGTTCGTCAGACGAAGCTGCGGGCGGAGCGGCTCGGGACATTGTCCCCGGAGTTATTCGTTTTGTGTGAGAGCAGTATGGACGGAATTGAAGAAGCGATCGACGAAGTAAAACCCGATTTTTTGGTGATCGATTCGATCCAAACGGTCTATTTGCCCGAAGTTACCAGTGCCCCCGGCAGCGTATCGCAGGTACGCGAATGCACGGCGCGCTTTATGCGGATTGCCAAAGGGCAGGGCATTGCAACGGTTCTGGTCGGCCACGTTACCAAGGAAGGAGCCATCGCCGGACCGCGGATGCTGGAGCATATGGTCGACTGCGTGTTGTATTTCGAAGGCGAACGGCATCACTCTTATCGGCTGCTGCGGGCGGTCAAGAACCGCTTCGGTTCGACCAACGAAATCGGAATATTTGAGATGAACGAATCCGGCTTGGCGGAAGTAGCGAATCCGTCGGAGCTGTTCCTATCCGAACGGCCGCTCGGCGTGGCCGGTTCCACCGTCGTTGCCAGCATGGAAGGGACTCGCCCGATGCTGGTCGAGCTGCAGGCTTTGATCGCGGCCACCCATTTCCCTTCGCCAAGACGAATGGCCACCGGTGTGGACTATCAGCGGATGAACCTGATCCTTGCGGTACTCGAGAAGCGGATGGGCCTGTTCCTGCAAAATCAGGACGCTTACGTCAATTTGGCCGGCGGCGTCAAGCTGGACGAACCGGCGGTCGATTTAGCGATTGCGGTTAGCGTCGCTTCCAGCTTCCGTGACCTGCCGACCAAGCCGTATGATGTGTTTTTCGGAGAAGTTGGCTTGACCGGCGAAGTTCGGGCGGTCTCCCGGGCGGAGCAGCGCGTAAAGGAAGCGGCCAAGCTCGGCTTTAAACGGGTGATTTTGCCGGAGAAAAGCATGAAGGGGTGGAAGGGACCGCAAGAGATTCAATTGATTGGCGTAAATACCGTTGCAGATGCGCTAGCTGTTGCGTTAGATTAGGGGGCATTGAGATGAAGGAAACTACCCAAGCAGAGAAAATGAACGATTTGTTGAGGCTTGTTGCGCCGGGGACGGCTTTTCGCGACGGCCTTGAAAACGTGCTGCGGGCCAAGACCGGGGGCCTAATCGTCGTCGGTTACAGCCCGGAGGTGATGGAGGTCGTCGAGGGGGGCTTCTCCATCAACTGTGATTTCTCCCCGAACTATCTCTATGAGCTGGCCAAAATGGACGGGGCGATCATCCTTAGCGAGGATTTGAAACGGATTTTGTATGCAAATACACAGCTCATCCCGGACTCCTCGATCGCATCCTCTGAAACGGGCATTCGCCACCGTACCGCGGAACGGGTGGCCAAACAGACGGGCAAGCTGGTCGTCTCTATCTCCCAGCGCCGTAACATCATTACCCTTTACCAAGGGGGATTACGGTACGCTCTGAAGGAAATTGGCGTCATCCTGACCAAAGCCAACCAGGCGATTCAGACGCTGGAGAAATACCGGTCTGTCTTGAATCAAGCCTTAACGAATTTAACGGCCTCCGAATTTGAAGAGCTGGTCTCCTTGCCTGAGGTGATCAATGTGATCCAGCGGGTGGAGATGGTGATCCGGATCAAGATGGAGATCAAGCGATTCATCAATGAATTGGGTACGGAAGGGCGGCTGATCAGCATGCAGATGGAGGAACTGGTCAGCAACATGGAAGAAGAAGCATGGCTCTTATACAAAGATTATGCCAAAGAGGATCAGGACGAAGCGATCCGAGAAATTATTATGGGACTCAAACGTTCCACCGACGATGAGCTGCTGGACGACAATCACATTACCAAGCTCTTAGGATATCCTTCCTCTGCCGCGACTTCGGAGGAATTGATAGCACCACGCGGGTACCGTGTCTTGAACAAAATCCCCCGCTTGCCGAATGTCATCATTCACAATCTGGTCGAACGCTTTGACTGCTTGCCGAACGTGATGATGGCCAGCATCGAGGAGCTGGATGAGGTTGACGGTATTGGTGAGGTGCGCGCCCGTTCCATCAAAGAAGGGCTCAAACGTCTTCAGGAACAGGTATTCATTGACAGACAAATTTAAATCACCTATCATCAATGAATGGTTCAGGAATATCTACTCGAGGTGAAGAGATGATAACGAAATCGATTCCGAACCTGTTTACGTTAGGAAACATGGTTCTCGGAATGCTGGCCATCATGCTGGCAATGGAAGGCCGCTTCAGCCTGGCCGCCATCATGGTCATTGTCGCTATGCTGCTCGATGGTTTGGATGGACGGGTCGCTCGTGCGCTGAACGCTCAAAGCGAGTTCGGGAAGGAACTCGATTCATTATCAGATCTAATTTCATTTGGTATCGCTCCGGCACTCATTATGTACTTGATCTCATTTCACAGCGTTCCTTCCGGTGTTGCTTGGGCCGTTACGATCATTTTTCCGATGTGCGGAGCGCTGCGGCTCGCCCGGTTTAATGTTCAGAAGGGAGCTCCGGGTTACTTCATTGGTTTGCCGATTCCGGCTGCAGGCGGGGTTCTGGCCACGCTGTCGCTGTTTTACAGAGAAATATCGGCGCCTTATTTCATCGTGTCCATGCTGCTGTTATCGTATTTGATGATCAGTACGGTCAGATATCCGAATTTCAAGAAAATCGGTCTGCCGAAAAAGGCGATCGCGTATACACCGCTTGTCGTGATCTTTGCAGTGGTTATCGCCGTCGTATTTCCGGATCAGATGGCGAAGCTTATTTTTATCCCCTTGGTCATTTACGCAGTTTACGGTTTACGTCAGAACATCAATCGGTTGCTTCGCCGTAAACGTCAGGACGAGGATGCCGATGCCCAGGAAATGTATCGTCCGAAGCGTTAAGAACGAATAATCCTATAACTATACGAAAAAGGCATGGATCTCCCGCGGGCGGAATGGATCGATGCCTTTTTGATATACACATTAACATTAACATTTACGCTTACGTTTACGATAAGTTGAATAACCCCAGCGTAGCGCATTTCTGCGACTCGCGCTCCACGATTTCCTCCATATTGATCCCCAGCAGATTGCAAAGGGCGGACATATAGAAAAGGTTACGTCCAAGCTCATTCGTAATCGCATCCCGGCAATTTTCGCACAGTTCGCCATGAACATGCTTGGCGATCGTTTCTTTGGCGTGTTGCAAATCCATGCCAGGCTCGAAGTCTTGTTTGGTGGCATGCAGCTCGATGCAACCGCATTCGGTTACCGATTTGGTCACGGAACGGACAGCAGCGGCGTTGGTTTGTCCCATCTTCGACATGACGTCCAACAGGCTGCGGTGACGGAGCAACAATTCAGAAACTTGTTCTTGAAAAGACTGAAGGCTTGGTGCGCTCATTTTCCATCCACCTCAATATTATGAATTGAATTCATTATATTCCACCTTTTCCTCCAAGATCAACCTGAAATCCCATAGCCAAGGGCTGTGTTTGAATATGGATTGGTTATTTTTTGGTAAAAAAGTTGTCGTCCACGGATTATGTGCCCCCAAATTGGTTCATACTGGCTAAAGAAGATACTTAACTAGGAGGTGAAGAGAGACGTGCTGAAAAAATACTTAATGATTCTAGCCGGTTTATGCGGGGCTTGGTTCGGTTACACGACCGGCGGTGTGTCCGGTGTGCTACCGGGTGCCGCCAGTGACTGGTTTCGTGAAATGAACCCGATCGCGGCAAATTTGATCTGGGCCGCAGCCGGCGCGCTACTGTTCTTGTTCCTGTTCTCCTTGGCTGCAGACGTCGTTTCTTCCAGAGTGAAATCGTGGATTTCCGCTTTGACGCGGATTCCGATGAATGAAATGGCTGCCGGTGCGGCCGGTTTGACTGCGGGACTTCTTCTTTCCTTAACGGTCTATCCCCTGCTGTCCTGGCTCGGTACGCTGGAGAGCATGGCTCAATTCGCGGTATCGGCGTTGTTTGGCTACATTGGGCTATACGTCGGACTGGCCAAGAAGGAAGAGCTGTCCTCACTTTGGAAATCCGGCAAATGGGGAGCGTCCGTTCCGGAAGAGGAGCGTTGGGCGGAGGAACACAAAATTTTGGATACCAGCGTCATTATCGACGGGCGGATCGCTGACATCTGCAAAACCGGCTTCATTGAAGGGACGATCGTTATTCCGGAATTCGTGCTGGAGGAGTTGCAGCATATCGCCGATTCCTCGGATCTGCTCAAGCGGAACCGTGGGCGGCGGGGACTGGATATTTTGAACAAGATCCAGAAAGAGCTGGACGTCAAAGTCATGATCTATGAAGGGGATTTCGAGGAAATCTCCGAGGTCGACAGCAAACTGGTCAAGCTGGCGAAAGTCCTGCAGGGGAAAGTGGTGACCAACGACTTCAACCTGAACAAGGTGTGCGAGCTGCAGGGCGTATCCGTGCTGAACATCAACGATTTGGCCAATGCGGTCAAGCCGGTCGTGCTGCCTGGCGAGGAAATTATGGTCCAGGTGATCAAGGACGGCAAGGAGCATGGACAAGGTGTCGCTTATTTGGATGACGGAACGATGATCGTCGTGGAAGGCGGACGCGATTACATCGGCACCATTACGGAGGTGCTGGTCACGAGCGTGCTGCAGACTTCGGCGGGACGAATGATTTTTGCCAAGCCAAAACTGTTGGAAAAAGCGCAGTAATTCGGTATGATGGGATTAACTACGCTGCGCTGGCCGCGGCGCGGGTGAATTCCGGACAAAGGTGAGGCAGAACATGATGGGTTTACAAGCAAGCGGCGATACGGGAGTCATCGTGGTGGCGGCAGGCCGCGGTACGCGTATGGGAACGGTGGAAAGCAAGCAGTATCTTATGCTGGACGGCAAGCCGATCTTTATCCATACACTGGAGGTTTTTCACCGTCATCCGTCGATTTCGCAAATCGTGCTTGTCACCGGGGAACAGGATGTGGACCGGTGCCGGTCATGGATTGCCGAGTATGGCATGGCCGAGCAAATACAAGTTATTCCGGGCGGGGCTGAACGTCAACACTCGGTGCGCCAAGGATTGCTGTCTCTCAGCACACCTTGGGTACTGGTGCATGACGGTGTCCGCCCTTTTGTCACGAGAGAACAGATTACGGCTTGTTGTGAAGCGGCCAGAACGTATGGAGCCGCCGTGCTCGCCGTACCCGTGAAGGATACGATCAAACTGGCGGACGAACAGGGATGGGTCGCAGCAACACTGGACCGGCGGAGTCTGTGGGCGATTCAGACGCCGCAGGCTTTTCGTCGCGCTGACCTGCTGGCAGCCCACGAGCGGGCTGTGGAGGAAGGGTTTATCGGCACCGACGACGCGATGTTGGTCGAACGGCTGAGCATCTCCGTTAAGCTGGTGGAAGGGGCTTACGACAATATTAAGATCACGACACCCGAGGATCTGGATTATGCAGAATTTATCCGGGGGAAAAGGCTTCGTGATTAAAGGAAGTCAGGTTTTAAGCACCGAGAAGGTTGGATGAAGGAGCGACCGACTGAATTCAAGATTCGACGTCGAATCAGCTTCATCGAGTTGCTTCGTGATTAAAAGATGACTGGGAGAGGATGGGAAGGATGTTTAGAGTAGGACAAGGCTTCGACGTGCATCAGCTCGTGGAGGGCAGGCCGTGTATCATCGGCGGGGTGCATATACCTTATGAGAAAGGATTGCTGGGACACTCCGATGCCGACGTGTTGCTGCATACGATCAGTGACGCGATTTTGGGTGCGATAGGTCTCGGAGATATCGGGCGTCATTTCCCGGACACCGATCCGGCGTTCAAAGATGCGGATAGCGTAGTTCTGTTGCAGCGGGTGTGGGACATGGCGGTTGAGAAAGGTTACCGTCTCGGCAACCTGGACGCAACGATTATCGCGCAAAAGCCGAAGATGGCCCCATACATTCCGCAAATGGTTGAGGTCATTGCTCGTACCCTGGGGACGGAGCCGGAGCTCGTCAATGTGAAAGCCACCACCACGGAACAGCTCGGGTTTACCGGACGCGGCGAAGGGATTGCGGCACAATGCATTGTGTGTCTTGTGCAGAATGTGCTATCATCGTAACTTGCATCGAGCTTTTTTTCATATCATGAAGAACTGCAATTTAGGGAGGGATTGAAATGGCTGAAGTCCGCGTGCGCTATGCGCCAAGTCCGACGGGTCATTTACATATCGGGAACGCCAGAACGGCGTTGTTCAATTATTTATTTGCTAGACATCACGGGGGGAAATTCATTATCCGCATCGAGGATACGGACGTGAAGCGCAACGTGGCCGGTGGCGAGGAAAACCAACTGACCTACCTCAAGTGGTTAGGCATGGATTGGGACGAAAGCGTGGACGTCGGCGGGAACTACGGGCCGTACCGGCAGACGGAGCGTCTAGATTTGTACCGTCCACTGGTACAGGACTTGTTGGACCGGGGTCTGGCGTATCGTTGCTACTGTACGGAAGAGGAGCTGGAGAAGGAGCGGGAAGAGCAAATGGCTCGCGGCGAAACCCCTCGGTATTCCGGGAAGTGCCGTCACTTGACGCCTGAGCAGCTAGCTGCGTTTGACGCTGAAGGCCGTCAGTACAGCATTCGCTTCCGCGTTCCGGAAGGCCGTACGTTTACATTTGACGATCTGGTCAAAGGTCCGATCTCGTTCGAGTCCGAGGTTAGCGGTGATTTTGTTATCGTGAAAAAAGACGGAATCCCCACCTACAACTTCGCGGTCGTACTGGACGATCATCTGATGAACATTACCCATGTATTGCGTGGAGAGGACCATGTGTCCAATACGCCGCGTCAGCTCATGATCTACGATGCGTTTGGCTGGGAGCCGCCGGTATTTGGCCATATGACTTTGATCGTTGGGGAGAACCACAAAAAGCTGAGCAAACGCGACGAATCGGTGATTCAATTTATCGAGCAATATGATCAGCTTGGTTATCTGCCGGAAGCGATGTTTAACTTTATCGCCCTGCTCGGCTGGTCGCCGGAAGGGGAAGAAGAGATTTTCAGCAAGGATGAATTGATTTCGATCTTTGACGCGAATCGTTTGTCGCGTAGTCCGGCCGTGTTCGATACGAACAAGCTGGCCCATTTGAACAACCACTATATCAAGAACGCCGATCCGCAGCGGATTGCGTCGTTGGCCATCCCGCATTTGCAACGGGCCGGCAAGCTTCCAGTCGAGCTGTCGCCGGAGCTGCAGGCATGGGCCGGGGCGCTCGTCGCGTTGTACCAAGAGCAAATGACCGCGGCTTCCGATATTGTGGAGTTGTCGGAGATGTTCTTCCGCAACGAGCCGGCGTTAGACGAAGAAGGTGCCGCCGTGTTGGCGGAGCCGCAGGTGCCGACCGTGCTTGCCGCGTTTTTGGCGAAGATTGAAGGCCTTGCCGAATTCAGCGTGGAGAACATCGGCGCCTCGATCAAAGAGGTACAGAAGGAAACGGGCAGCAAGGGCAAAGGTCTATTCATGCCGATTCGCGTGGCGTTGACCGGACAGATGCATGGCCGCGACTTGAACCAGACGATTTATCTGCTTGGACAGGACAAAGTCATCGATCGGTTGAAGTCGCGTATCGCTGCTTTGTAAGGCGGCGGGGTTACTGGACGCAGGGATAAAGTGTCTGAGGCTCGTACTTATGCTAACGCTTGCCAGGAAGCTTATTTTGGGAAAAAGAGGCTTGTTTCATTTCTAACGCTTGTCTGTATGCTTATAGGGACGATTCCTCCCCTTTTCGTTGATAAAATAAGGGGATAAGGTTGCAGGTAAGCGTTAGCGCAGAGCAAGTGCCTTTTTCGCCCAGATCGCGTTTGATATAAGCGTTAGGTACGTATTTTTTTCGGGTACCATTGTCAGTAGGCCGTCCATTAGGTAATATATAGGCAGGAATACCTTACAACTAGATGACTGGCGGCCATTAGCCGCCTTAATGCCACCGGCATAGATCGGGAGAAGTACGCGATCAGCCGTATCGTCCAGAGAGGATAACCGGGACCCTTCGGTGCGGACCGCGCAAAGAAGTTACCAGGCTGGAAGTTATCCGGATACGCGCTGGCGGAAATGCACCCGGGAGCCGCGAATGCGAACTCGCCTAGAGAGGCGAAGTAGCTTTCGCCGTTTCGTCCGCGTTAAGGATCTTGAGAGGGAGGAGTCGGCTTTTTTATCGAGGCTGACTCATCCAAGGCAGAGTGGAACCGCGTCGTTAGGCGTCTCTGTAGCGAAAGCTGCAGGGGCGCCTTTTTTGATTGGATCTGTCCGTATGCGATAGGAATAGAAGGTGGGGGGAAACTATGTTCAAAAGAATCCGATCCGATATCCAGGCGGTGTTCGACAACGACCCGGCAGCACGAAGCTGGTTCGAAGTGATCTTTACCTATTCCGGTCTGCATGCGATTTGGAGTCACCGGATTGCGCACTTTTTTTACCGCCGCCGCTGGTATACCGCTGCACGTACGATTTCGCAGATCAGCCGGTTTTTCACCGGCATCGAGATCCATCCGGGAGCGCGGATCGGCAATCGGCTGTTCATCGACCACGGGATGGGCGTTGTGATTGGGGAAACTTGCGAAATCGGGGACGATGTGGTTATCTATCAGGGAGTCACATTGGGCGGCAGCGGTAAGGAAAAGGGCAAGCGCCACCCGACCGTCGGCAACAATGTCGTTATCGGGTCGGGGGCAAAGGTGCTTGGTTCGTTTAAGATCGGAGACCAAGCGAACATCGGAGCAAACTCGGTTGTTCTGAAGGAGGTGCCTGCCGGCAGCACCGTGGTCGGCATCCCAGGCAAAGTGGTTCGCCAGGACGGAAAACGCCTGGACCGCCTCAGCCATCAGCTGCCCGATCCGATGGTTGACGCGATGCGCGAGATGCAGCGCGAGATCGAACAGCTGCGCGGCGAGGTCCTCGAGCTCAGGGGGCAGGTGCGCGACAAGCAACCGAGTGAGCTGTGAGCTACTGCTGGGCGAAAACCTTTATGCGAGGAGTCTGGACAACCGGCGGGACAGCGGAACTTGAGGTCCCTTGATATTGTCGGTTATGCGATCGTGGTTTCCGAGTATAACGGACTCCAGAGACGTTAATGTGATGGAATACCAGCGGTCTCCATTGTAACGGACTGAGGTGACGTTATTTGCCCTGGATCAGCGACTTAGCATGTGAATTGGGCGAAATAAGGTCAATGGAGTCCGTTAAATCGGGAAATCCCCGGGAAATGGGAGAATAGCGTCTCTGAGGTCCGTTAGCGGTCGACAGCGACCGAATGAATTCAAGAATCGAGGGAGCAACGGAGCGACCAACTGAGTTCAAGATTCGACGCCGAGTCCGCTCCCTTGAAATACTTCGTGATGGGAAGCCAAATTGAAAACTACCTCAGTTAAATCAAGGTTTTCAAATGGGGTTTTCAGCACCAAGAAGGTTGGATGAAGGAGAGAGGGAGTAGCGGAGCGTAGGGATGCCTACGTGAGCAACGGAGCGACCAACTGAGTTCAAGATTCGACGCCGAGTCCACTCCCTTGATATACTTCGTGATGGGAAGCCGATTTGAAAACTACCTTACAAGGAAGGAAAGTGCAGTATGGGATTGCAGATTTATAACACCTTAACCCGCGCCAAGGAAGAGTTCGTCAGCCTGACGCCCGGAAAAGTGAAGATGTATGTTTGCGGACCTACCGTCTACGGTTATATTCATATTGGGAACGCGCGGCCGATGATCTTTTTTGACGTGGTGCGCAGTTACCTGGAGAATCAACAATATGATGTAAATTACGTCGTAAACTTTACAGATGTGGACGATAAACTGATTCGCAAAGCGGAAGAAATGAACCTGACCGTACCCGAAGTGGCTGAGATGTTCATTGAGGCCTACTACGAGGATTTGGATGGTCTCGGGATTCCGCGCGCCACAGCCAATCCGCGGGTCACGGAGAACATGGAAGTGATCATCGATTTTATCCGCGACCTGGAACAAAAGGGATTTGCTTACGAAAGCGGCGGGGACGTGTTCTATCGTACGAACAAATTCTCGGAATACGGCAAATTGTCCGGACAAAATATCGGCGAGCTGCAGTTCGGTATCCGCATTGACGTGGACGATCGCAAGGAAAATCCGGAGGATTTCGTGCTATGGAAAGCGGCCAAGCCCGGCGAAATTCACTGGAGTAGTCCATGGGGCGAGGGTCGCCCCGGCTGGCATATTGAATGCTCGGCAATGTCCCGGCAATTACTGGGCGATACGCTGGATATCCACGGCGGGGGTCAGGACCTGCAGTTCCCTCACCACGAGTGCGAGGTAGCGCAGTCGGAGGCCGCCACCGGCAAGCCGTTGGCGAATTACTGGATGCATAACGGATATATCAACATAGACGGGGAGAAGATGTCCAAATCGCTTGGCAATGGCGTACTTGTCAAGGATTTGCGCTCGCTATACAAGCGGGAAGCCATCCGTTACTTCATGCTGTCGACCCATTATCGCAATCCGCTGAACTTCTCGGAAGATACGATGCAGCAGGCGGAACGCAGTGTAGAGCGGATCAGCAATGCCGCAAACAATCTTCGTCATCGGATGAATGCGGCGCCACAAGGCGGAGAGACGCAGGTCACGCCAGATTGGGCCGAGAAGCTGGAGGCGGTCCGTGCTTTGTTTCACGCCAAAATGCAAGATGACTTCAACACGCCGGACGCAATTACGGCGGTGTTCGAATGGGTGAGCGAGGTCAATACGCTGCTGCAGCAGCCGGTCGCCGGCCGCGGGGATCTTGAAGCGGCGCTGAAGTTGTTCGAGGAGATGAACGGCGTACTGCGCATCGCATTGCCGCCGGAGACTGAACTGCCCGGCGAAGAGATCGAAGCGCTGATCGCGGAGCGGGCCGAAGCGCGGAAGGCCAAGAACTGGGCCCGCGCGGACGAAATCCGCGACCTGCTGGACGCCCGGGGCATCGTGCTCGAGGACACGCCGCAGGGCATGAGATGGCGGCGCAAATGAGCGGGCCGCACGGGCCAGGCGCGGGGCAAGGGGCCCTGACCGGGCCGCAGCCAGGGCAGACGGCTCCCGGCGAAGAGACCGCGGCGTCACGAAACGCCGCCGCGCTCTGGTTCCCCGACCCGCCTGCCAAGCCCGCCCGGCTGCTGCCGCCCCTTGCCCTCGCCTACATCGGCGACGCTGTCTACGAGGTCGCTGTCCGCCAGCATGTGATGGCCCGCCCGAATTTGCGGCCCCACCATCTGCATGGCCAGTCGACGAAGTACGTCTCGGCCAAGGCGCAGGCGCGGCTGCTGGAGTTGATCGAGCCGCTGCTCACCGAAGAGGAGAAGGACGTTGTCCGCCAAGGGCGCAACGCCAAGTCCGGCACGGTGCCGAAGAACGCCAACGTGCTGGATTATCGCCTCGCCACCGCTTTTGAGAGCTTGGTCGGGTACCTGTATTATATCGGAGCGCATGACCGCCTTCGCGGGCTGATCGCCCAAGGATTCGCTGATTTGGAGGATAACCGGGACCGCGGCTAGAGACGCGTCACCAATGCATAGGAGGATTCCGATGGAGGAACAAGAATGGATCGGCGGCAAGCATTCGCTGCTCGAAGCGCTGCATGCCGGTCGCACGATCAATAAAATATGGGTGGCCGAAGGCGCCCAAAAGCATCTGACCCAGCCCATTGTGGCTGAAGCCAAAAAACACGGCATCATCGTGCAGTTTGTGGACAAACGCAAGCTGGACCAAATGGCACCCGGCCTGCAGCATCAGGGCGTAGTTGCCCAGGTTGCCCCGTATGCTTACGCTGAGGTGGAGGATTTACTGGCCCGCGCTCAGGAACACGGCGAAGACCCGTTCTTGCTGATTCTGGACGAGATCGAGGATCCGCATAACCTGGGTTCGATTTTGCGGACGGCCGAGTGCACGGGAGTGCATGGGGTGATCATCCCTAAACGCCGCTCAGCAGCAGTGACGGCTACCGTGTCCAAAACCTCGGCCGGTGCCGTGGAATACATCCCCGTCGCTCGGGTGACGAATCTGGTGCAGACGATGGAACAACTGAAGGAAGCGGGCGTATGGATCGTCGGTACGGACGTAGGCGCAAAAGAAGAGATGTATCGCAGCGGCAACGTGCTGACCGGACCGGTGGCGATTGTTATCGGCAATGAGAACAAAGGCATGGGACGGCTGGTTCGGGAAACTTGCGACGTTCTGGTTAAGCTCCCGATGAACGGTCGTCTCAACTCCCTGAATGCCTCCGTCGCCGCCGGGGTTATCATGTACGAAGTGTTGCGCAGACGACGCGCTGAAGGATAAAGGCCATGCGCGATTTGCGCGATGTGCTATTGGTTGACGGATACAATATGATCGGCGGGTGGGCTGAACTGGCCGAATTGTCCAAACGGGACCTGCAGGCCGCAAGAGACAGATTGCTTGAGCGGCTCGCCGATTATCAAGCCTTTTCCGGAAGAAAGGTGATCGTCGTTTTTGATGCTTATCGGGTTCCGGGGCTTGGGAAGGCCTATTCCCAAAACAAGGTAGAGATGTACTTTACGAAGGAGAAGGAAACGGCGGACGAATGTATAGAACGGCTGGTCGGCGAGCTCAAGCACCGTCGTCGGCAGATATACGTTGCTACGAGCGATATGGTAGAGCAGCACGTGATTTTTGGTCAAGGGGCGTTGCGGGTATCGGCTCGAGAACTCTTAATCCAAGTGGAGCAAAGCGAGAAGGAAATTCAGGCCAAAATCGCCGAGCGCAGCGCGAATTCTAGCCGCAACACACTGGATGCCAAGCTGACTCCAGAGCAGCGTAAGTTGTTCGAACGATGGCGCAGGGAATGAAAGGGCATTCTCAAGTTTTGCTACCAAATGCCCTTGACAAAGTTCGACTTTACATCTTTTGGTACTTTTGCGGTTGACGCTAATATGCACCTTCATATATACTGTTCGTATTACTTGAATGAGTGACGGGGAACCGTGCGTTGCGGCCGGAGGGATTTGTGGTGAGTGTCAAACTCGAAACATGGGTAAGGTTTGACTATGAGATCCAAAGTGACGAAGACATTGTCGAGGCGGTTCGGGAAGGCGACAGTGAAGCGTTGGAGTACTTGATTAACAAGTACCGGAGCTTCGTGCGCGCCAAAGCTAGGTCTTATTTTCTCATCGGCGCCGATCGCGAAGACATCATCCAGGAAGGTATGATCGGACTCTACAAATCGATCCGTGACTTTCGGGGGGATAAGCTCGCTTCTTTCAAAGCGTTCGCGGAGTTGTGCATCACGCGCCAAATTATCACCGCGATTAAAACGGCAACGAGACAGAAGCATATCCCACTCAACTCGTACGTTTCATTGGACAAGCCGATCTACGATGAGGAATCGGATCGGACGTTACTCGACGTCATTTGCGGCACTCAGGTGAGTGATCCGGAAGAATTGATCATCAATCAAGAAGAATTTACCGGCCTAGAGGACAAGATGTCCGAAATTCTCAGTGATCTGGAGCGCAAAGTGCTAATGCTGTATCTGGACGGTAGATCCTATCAGGAAATCGCAGTGGATTTGAATCGCCACGTTAAATCGATCGATAATGCCCTGCAGCGCGTAAAGCGTAAGCTGGAACGTTATCTGGAAGTGCGCGACGGCAGCATTTGAACTTATTCTTAATTTAATTAGGCCTTACATAAACAAGTAGACTCAAGGGTTGCCTGGTTGCAGGAGGCCCTTTTTTTACCACAAAATATCGATGCTCCAAAGTTTCGGAACGGCCGCAACTAAGCGGATTTACTGACCGGATCCCACTTCTTCTCCCCTGCCTCTCTTTAGCGTTTCCCCTACGGATTTCTCTCTCAAGGGTTTATCTTCCAAATTCGTGAGCTATACTATAAATAATCGAAGAGGTTGGCTTGATGTCTCGTTGACACGGGTAGTGCCATGTGATAAAGTGTTTTAGGTAGGCCTAATTTTGTGTTTCCCTTTTTTAGGTGGCAAACATTCGATTTAGGTCAATATAGAGACAGCTCATTTAGAATGTCTTCGGGAGGTGCACATCATGCGGGTAATAATTACGTTGGCTTGTACGAATTGCAAACAAAGAAACTACACGACAACGAAAAACAAGCGTAACCACCCCGACCGCATGGAGATGAAGAAATTTTGCAAGTTTTGTAACGAGCAAGTTCCTCATCGCGAAACCAGATAGTCTTTGGAGGTGTAGTCGCGCATGAAACGTAGTTTTAAGTCGTTGTTTTCCTTTTTCTCTGAGAGCTGGGCTGAGCTTAAAAAGGTTCGCTGGCCTAATCGTAAAGAGCTGACTAATTATACGCTGATTGTGCTCGGTACAATTACCGTTGTCGCGATTTATTTTTGGGTTCTGGACATCGGCATCTCTGCTGTGATCGAAGCGATAATTTAAGAAGGGTCCCTAGGTGGCTTGATATGGAAAAAAGATGGTATGTCGTTCATACCTATTCTGGGTATGAGAACAAAGTCAAAGCCAATTTAGAAAAACGCGTCGAGTCTATGGGCATGGAAGACAAGATATTCCGCGTTCTTGTTCCGATGGAAGAAGAAGTGGTAAACAAAGACGGTAAGAAGAAAACTGTCATGCGTAAAGTTTACCCCGGGTACGTCTTGGTGGAAATGATCCAAACCGATGATTCTTGGTATGTTGTTCGCAACACGCCGGGAGTCACTGGGTTTGTTGGCTCTACGGGTTCTGGTTCCAAACCTACGCCGCTGCTCCCTGAAGAAGTGGATCAGATCTTGGCGCATATGGGGATGGAGGAGCCGAAGCCGGTCATCGAGTTCGAGCTCAAAGAATCCGTGCGCATCAAAGTTGGTCCGTTTGCCAATTTTGTTGGCTCGGTGGAAGAGATTCTGACCGAGAAAAGCAAGGTCAAGGTTCACGTCAACATGTTTGGACGAGAAACCCCGCTTGAACTGGATTACACTCAAGTGGAGAAGATATAAGGTTTCTTAGGGTTTCAAAGTGGGAGGGGCTGGTATCAGTTCCGTCTACCACAATTAGGGCAAGGAGGTGTTTTACATGGCGAAAAAAGTTATTAAAGTGGTAAAACTGCAAATTCCTGCAGGTAAAGCGAACCCTGCACCTCCGGTAGGTCCGGCGTTGGGTCAAGCAGGTGTCAACATCATGGCATTCTGTAAGGAGTTTAACGCACGTACCGCCGATCAAGCAGGTTTGATCATTCCGGTTGAAATTTCGGTGTTTGAAGACCGTTCTTTTACTTTCATCACCAAAACTCCTCCGGCAGCCGTTCTGCTTCGTGTTGCAGCGAAGATCGAGAAGGGTTCCGGCGAACCGAACAAGAAGAAAGTGGCTACCGTGAAACGCGACACCGTTCGTCAAATCGCGGAGCAAAAAATGCCTGACCTGAACGCAGCATCCGTTGAAGCGGCTATGCGTATGGTTGAAGGTACCGCTCGCAGCATGGGCATCACGATTCAAGACTAATCTTGGATCCTCGAATGGAGGTCAAACTCCATTCTCAAGTGGGAGGAATTTCCGCTAATACCACAAAGGAGGACGAATTCATGGCTAAACACGGTAAGAAATACCTGGAAGCCGCTAAGCTGATTGACAGCGAAGCGACATATGAGCCTTCTGAAGCCGTTGAACTGGTGAAAAAGGCAGCGACTGCTAAATTCGACGAAACCGTTGAAGCTGCAGTTCGCTTGGGCGTAGACCCTCGTAAACAAGACCAAGCCGTTCGTGGTGTCGTTGTTCTGCCGCATGGCACGGGCAAAACCCAACGCGTATTGGTGTTCGCCAAAGGCGACAAAGCAAAGGAAGCGGAAGCGGCCGGAGCAGATTTCGTCGGCGATCAAGACATGATCAACAAAATCCAACAAGGCTGGTTCGAGTTCGATGTCTGCGTAGCTACACCGGACATGATGAGCGAAGTTGGTAAACTTGGCCGTCTGCTCGGCGGTAAAGGCCTTATGCCTAACCCGAAAGCAGGCACAGTTACGTTTGACGTAGCTAAAGCCGTTCAAGAAATCAAAGCGGGTAAAATCGAGTACCGTCTGGACAAAGCGGGCCAAATTCATGCGCCGATCGGTAAAGTATCGTTTACTTCCGAACAATTGAATGAGAACCTCAAAGCTCTCATCGACGCATTGAACCGGGCTAAACCGGCTGCTGCTAAGGGCGTTTACTTGAAGAATATCGCGATTTCTTCGACCATGGGCCCAAGCGCTCGCGTGAATACGGCCGTTTACAGATAATACCTCCCGCACTTTGCGGATCGGGGATTGACACACTAGTGTCGCCCTTGGTATACTGAAACAGTTGTTTTATGTGAGACTTAAATAAGAATATGCTTACCGTAGACAGTAGGTGCCGTAAGGCTTAATTCCCTACCGAGGTGTTGTGATAGAACGTCAATGGATACAGCGTTGCTGTGTGCAGATGATCCATCAAGCCTTCGTGATTCTGCGGAGGCTTTTTTCAATGCCTTGCGGAAGTAGCAAGAGGCTCATGAATCTAATAGGAGGTGTGCAGTTTGGCAAACGCAAATGTCATTCAAGCAAAACAAGAAGCCGTTGACGCTGTAACGTCTAAATTGCGCGAAAGCGCAACGACCGTCGTTGCGGACTATCGCGGATTGAATGTTGCTCAAGTTACTGAACTCCGCAAACAGCTTCGTGAAGCTGGCGTGGAATTCCAAGTGCTTAAGAACACGCTCGTTCGCCGCGCAACAGCTGCTGCGGAATTGACTGAGCTGGACGAAGTGTTGGCCGGTCCTACGGCCATCGCGTTCAGTGCAGAAGATGCAGTGGCTCCAGCCAAAATCTTGAGCGATTTCGCCAAGAAGAACGATGCCCTGAAAGTGAAAGGTGGCGTGGTTGAAGGCCGTGTTGTTGGCGTCGACCAAATCAAAGCGCTGGCGGATCTTCCGTCCCGCGAAGGTCTCCTTTCGATGCTCCTCAGCGTGCTTCAAGCACCGGTGCGCAACTTCGCACTGGCTGTCAAAGCCGTTGCCGAGAAAGAAGAAGCAAGCGCGTAAGTTAGCCTTGCGAAAGCAAGTCATCTGATTCGCAAAAAATAAACTATTATATAATGGAGGTTCTACCATGAGTAAAGAAGCAATCTTGGAAGCAATCAAAGGTATGACCGTTCTTGAACTGAACGATCTCGTTAAAGCAATCGAAGAAGAATTCGGCGTAACTGCAGCAGCTCCGGTTGTTGTAGCTGGCGGCGGCGGCGGTGCTGCAGCAGCTGAAGAGCAAACTGAATTCGACGTAATCCTGACTAACGCTGGTGCTTCCAAAATCAACGTTATCAAAGTGGTTCGCGAAATCACAGGCCTCGGCTTGAAAGAAGCAAAAGACTTGGTTGACAACGCACCAAAACCACTGAAAGAAAAAGTGGGTAAAGAAGAAGCAGACGGCGTTAAAGCCAAATTGGAAGAAGCAGGCGCAACTGTAGAAGTGAAGTAATCACTACTTCTCCTATAACAAACCCCTTGAACTTGATTCAAGGGGTTTGTTGCCTATCACCCTCTTATTTGAGGGAGCAGGAATGGATATAATAGGGGACGAACCATGAATTGATCCTAAGAAATAATGGAGGGAACACGTAATCATGTCTGATCACTACTACTCCAACAAGCCGACCGCAGCTCATGATCGTAAGACTTGGGACGCTAAGTTGAGGGGACAAACCTTTCGCTTTGTGAGTGATGCGGGCGTATTTGCCAAAGGGGGCGTTGATTTCGGAAGCCGTACATTGATCGAATCGATGGACATTCCGGAAGATGCCGAAGTTCTTGATGTAGGCTGCGGTTACGGACCGATTGGACTTGCGGCTGCCAAGCTGGCTAACCGGGGGCATGTGATGATGATCGACGTGAACTCACGTGCCGTGGAATTGGCCAAGGAAAATGCGGCTGCCAATGGCGTGAACAACGTGACGATTACGGAAAGCGATTTGTTCTCGGCCGTAGGAAACCGGCAATTTGACGTTGTGCTGACCAATCCACCGATTCGCGCCGGCAAAGCCACGGTTCATGCGATCTTTGAAGGTGCCTTTGAACGCTTGCGTTCAGGCGGATCCCTATGGGTAGTTATTCAGAAGAAGCAAGGTGCACCATCGGCGAAGGAGAAGTTGGAGACTCTTTTTGCGCGGGTGGAGGAAGTGACGAAGGAGAAGGGGTACCGCATCTTTAAAGCGGTCAAAGCCTGAGATGGAATTAAGGTTGACTTGACAAAATCGATATGTTATTATTATAAAATGTCAGCATTAGGATGCCCTCGGTGGCTTTAGTTTGGTGAAATGTCAATAGCTTTGCGAAAACAATGCATAAAAATGTGTTGTTTTACGTATAATATGCACATTTTGGATAAACTAATAAATACGGGGACATCAGAGCAGAAACAGACACGGATAAATGATGCTCTTTTTTCGAAAGCATTCGATAAGGGCTTTTCTTTATTTGTGGATGAATCCGTATGGTCCTATTATAAGGGCACAAACACGGGTTCGCAATGTATTTTTAAAGTGAGTAGACATGAGGGGTGAGTTTAAGTTGGCAGGACATCTTGTTCAATATGGTCGACGCACTCGGCGTAGTTATGCGCGAATTAACGAGATACTCGAAGTACCGAACCTGATCGAAATCCAGCAGAAATCCTATGAGTGGTTCTTGGAAGAAGGCCTTCGGGAAATGTTCCAAGATATCTCGCCGATTCAGGATTTCACCGGGAATCTGGTGTTGGAGTTTATCGATTACAGCCTGGGCGAACCGAAGTATACGGTGGATGACGCGAAGGAACGCGACGTTACCTATGCGGCGCCGCTTCGGGTAAAAGTCCGGCTTATTAATAAGGAAACCGGCGAAGTCAAAGAGCAGGAAGTATTCATGGGAGATTTCCCGCTGATGACCGAAACCGGCACGTTCATTATTAACGGTGCGGAACGGGTTATTGTCAGCCAGTTGGTTCGCTCTCCTAGCGTCTATTTCAGCACGAAAGTGGATAAGAACGGTAAGAAAATGTATACCGCAACCGTTATTCCGAACCGCGGCGCTTGGCTCGAATTGGAGACGGATGCGAAGGATATTATTTACGTGCGGATCGATCGTACTCGTAAAATTCCGGTGACCGTGTTGCTTCGTGCGCTTGGTTTCGGAACCGATGCGGAAATTTTGGAGTTGCTCGGCAACGACGAATATATCCGCAATACGCTTGACAAGGACAATACGGATTCGACGGAGAAAGCGCTGATCGAGATCTACGAACGTCTGCGTCCAGGCGAGCCGCCGACACTAGAAAATGCGAAGAGCTTGCTCGTGGCCCGCTTCTTCGATCCAAAACGTTACGATCTGGCCAATGTCGGCCGTTACAAAATCAATAAAAAGCTGCATATCAAAAACCGTTTGTTCAACCAACGTCTTGCTGAGTCGTTGATCGATACGAACACGGGTGAAATCATTGCCGAAGCCGGCCAAATGGTGGATCGTCGTCTGTTGGACGAGATTTTGCCGCATCTTGAGAACAACGTTGGTTTCAAGAATTACCATGTTGCCGGCGGTGTGCTTGATGCAGATGATGTACCTCTGCAAACCATCGACGTATTCTCGCCGATTGAAGACGGTAAAGTGGTTAAGGTGATCGCGAATCGCAACATCGATAAATCGGTGAAGCATATCACTCCTGCTGATATTATTTCTTCAATCAGCTATTTTATCAATTTACTGCACGGCATCGGCAGCACGGACGATATCGACCATCTTGGCAACCGCCGTTTGCGTTCGGTCGGTGAGCTCCTGCAGAACCAATTCCGCATTGGCTTGTCCCGGATGGAACGCGTCGTGCGCGAAAGAATGTCGATTCAAGACGCTAATGTGATCACGCCGCAAGCTTTGATCAACATTCGTCCGGTCATCGCATCGATTAAAGAGTTCTTCGGCAGCTCGCAATTGTCGCAGTTCATGGACCAAACGAACCCGCTTGCTGAGTTGACTCACAAACGCCGTTTGTCCGCACTGGGTCCTGGTGGTTTGACTCGGGAACGCGCCGGCATGGAAGTCCGTGACGTTCACCCGTCCCACTATGGACGGATGTGTCCGATCGAAACGCCGGAAGGTCCGAACATCGGTTTGATTAACTCCTTGTCGACGTTTGCGAGAATTAACGAGTACGGCTTTATTGAAGCTCCGTATCGTTGGGTTGATCCGAAGACAGGAGTCGTTACCGATCAAGTCGCTTACCTGACGGCAGATGAGGAAGATAACTATATCATTGCCCAGGCCAATGCGAAGTTGACCGAAGATAACAAGTTCGAAGACGAATCGGTTATCGTTCGTTACAACAAACAGTCGGATAACATCTTGACCATGCCGAGCAGCCGTGTAGATTACATGGATATTTCGCCGAAACAGGTCGTATCCGTCGCGACGGCGCTGATTCCGTTCTTGGAAAATGACGACTCGAACCGTGCGCTTATGGGTTCGAACATGCAGCGTCAAGCGGTACCGTTGCTCATTCCGAAGGCTCCGCTCGTCGGAACCGGGATGGAACATAAATCGGCCAAAGACTCTGGTGTCTGCATTGTGTCGAAATATGATGGGATCATCGAGCGTTCGGCGGCTAACGAAATTTGGCTGCGCCGCGTTGAAGTCGTGGATGGCAAGGAAGTCAAAGGCGACCTTGTTAAACATAAATTACACAAATTTATGCGTTCTAACCAAGGAACCTGCATTAACCAACGTCCGATTGTGAAGCGGGGAGAAGTCATCAAGAAAGGTGACATCCTGGCGGATGGTCCTTCGACCGAAATGGGTGAATTGGCACTCGGCCGTAACGTAGTCGTTGCCTTCATGACTTGGGAAGGCTACAACTACGAGGATGCGATCCTGCTTAGTGAGAAGTTGGTGAAGGAGGATGTATACACTTCGATCCACATCGAGGAATACGAATCCGAAGCCCGCGATACGAAGCTGGGGCCGGAAGAAATTACCCGCGACATTCCGAATGTCGGCGAAGAAGCGTTGCGTAACCTGGATGAACGCGGGATTATCCGCGTCGGCGCAGAAATTGCCGCTGGCGATATCCTGGTCGGGAAAGTGACGCCGAAGGGCGTAACCGAACTGACGGCAGAAGAACGCCTGTTGCACGCGATCTTCGGGGAGAAGGCTCGCGAAGTCCGCGATACTTCTCTGCGAGTGCCGCACGGTACGGACGGGATTGTCGTCGATGTGAAGGTGTTCACCCGCGATAACGGTGATGAATTGCCGCCGGGCGTGAATCAACTCGTTCGCGTATACATTGCGCAAAAACGGAAAATCTCCGAAGGCGATAAAATGGCCGGACGCCATGGTAACAAAGGGGTCGTGGCTCGTATTTTGCCGGAAGAAGATATGCCGTTCATGCCGGATGGAACACCGGTACAGGTTGTCCTGAATCCGCTGGGCGTACCTTCGCGGATGAACATTGGGCAGGTGCTGGAAATCCACCTGGGTATGGCTGCATTGCAAATGGGTATTCACGTAGCTACGCCGGTATTCGACGGAGCGAACGAAGAAGATGTGTTTGACACGATGGAAGAAGCCGGTATGCAACGTAACGGTAAAACGATCCTATACGACGGCCGGACAGGCGAACCGTTTGAACGCGAAGTCACCGTCGGCGTCATGCACATGATTAAACTCGCACACATGGTTGACGATAAAATCCATGCTCGTTCGACAGGTCCTTACTCGCTCGTTACGCAGCAGCCGCTGGGTGGTAAAGCTCAGTTCGGCGGTCAGCGTTTCGGGGAGATGGAAGTGTGGGCGCTAGAAGCTTATGGCGCCGCTTATACGCTGCAAGAGATTCTTACCGTCAAATCGGACGACGTGGTGGGCCGGGTGAAAACCTACGAATCCATCGTCAAAGGAGAAAACGTGCCTGAACCGGGCGTGCCTGAATCGTTTAAGGTCTTGATCAAGGAGCTGCAAAGCTTAGGTATGGACGTCAAGATCCTGACCGAGAACGAAGAAGAGATCGAGATGAAAGAGATCGACGACGAGGACGATGCGTCGGGCGACAAGCTTAGTCTCAATCTGGAAGGCGCAGAAGTCGGCGTAGAATAGAGCGTTATACAGTCAAATCAGGACTTGGTTAAGGAGGGATGCTCCTTGTTGGACGTCAACAACTTCGAGTTTATGAAAATTGGGCTTGCTTCCCCAGATAAAATTCGTTCTTGGTCCCGCGGAGAAGTGAAGAAACCGGAAACGATCAACTACCGTACGTTGAAACCAGAGAAGGAAGGGCTGTTCTGCGAAAAGATTTTTGGCCCAACCAAGGACTGGGAATGTCATTGCGGTAAATATAAACGCGTTCGCTACAAAGGCGTCGTCTGCGACCGCTGCGGCGTTGAGGTTACTCGCGCTAAAGTGCGCCGCGAACGGATGGGGCATATCGAACTGGCAGCGCCGGTGTCTCATATTTGGTACTTCAAAGGGATCCCGAGCCGGATGGGCCTTGCGCTCGACATGTCTCCGCGTTCCTTGGAAGAGATCATTTATTTTGCATCTTATGTCGTAACGGATCCAGGCGAAACGCCGTTGGAGAAAAAGCAACTATTGTCCGAGAAAGAATACCGCAGCTACCGCGAGAAGTACGGCTACGGATTCCAAGCCGGCATGGGTGCGGAAGCGGTGAAGAAGCTGCTCCAGGATCTCGATATTGACAAAGAACTTGATTTTCTGAAGGAAGAATTACGCACGGCCCAAGGTCAACGCCGTAACCGTGCAATCAAACGTTTAGAAGTCATCGAAGCGTTCAAAAGCTCCGGCAATGAGCCGGAGTGGATGATCCTCGACGTGCTTCCGGTGATTCCGCCGGAACTGCGCCCGATGGTTCAGCTCGATGGCGGCCGTTTTGCAACGTCCGACTTGAACGATTTGTATCGCCGCGTCATCAACCGGAACAACCGGTTGAAACGTCTGCTTGACCTGGGCGCGCCGGACATCATTGTTCAAAACGAGAAACGCATGTTGCAGGAAGCTGTTGACGCTCTGATCGACAACGGTCGCCGCGGGCGTCCGGTTACAGGTCCGGGCAACCGTCCGTTGAAATCCCTGAGCCATATGCTCAAAGGGAAACAAGGTCGGTTCCGGCAGAACCTGCTCGGGAAACGGGTTGACTACTCCGGTCGTTCTGTTATCGTTGTAGGCCCGTATCTGAAAATGTACCAATGCGGTTTGCCGAAGGAAATGGCGCTGGAGTTGTTCAAGCCTTTCGTCATGAAAGAGCTGGTTAACAAAGGTTTGGCCCATAACATCAAGAGCGCAAAACGCAAAGTTGAACGTGTCAGTCCGGAAGTTTGGGACGTGCTCGAAGAAGTCATTAAGGAGCATCCGGTTCTCTTGAACCGTGCACCTACGCTTCACCGTCTCGGTATCCAGGCGTTCGAACCGATTCTGGTTGAGGGCCGTGCCATCCGTCTGCATCCGCTCGTTTGTACGGCGTACAATGCCGACTTCGACGGTGACCAAATGGCTGTTCACGTGCCGTTGTCTGCGGAAGCTCAAGCAGAAGCTCGTATCTTGATGCTGGCATCGGGCAACATTTTGAACCCGAAAGACGGTAAACCTGTCGTTACGCCTTCGCAGGACATGGTCCTCGGCTCCTACTATCTGACGATGGATAACAAGGAAGCCAAAGGCGCCGGCATGATTCTGTCTTCGATTAACGAAGCGGTATCGGCTTATCAACGCGGAACGGCTTCTCTGCATGCGCGGGTAGCGATTCCAACTAAAGCGTTGGGCAAAACCAGCTTTACGGAAGCACAGCAAAATGCTTTGCTGATCACGACCGTGGGTAAAATCATTTTCAATGAGATTTTCCCGGCTAGTTTCCCATATATCAACGAAGCAACTCGGGTGAACTTGTTCCAAGGAACACCGGATCATTACTTTATCCATGATAAAGGCGCCAATGTTCTGGAACGCATCATGGCTGCTCCGCTAGCAGGCGGTGTCGGCAAGGAATACCTCGGCGAAATTATCGGCCGCTGCTTCGAAATCTACCATACGACGGAAACCTCCGTCATACTGGACAGAATCAAGCAAACCGGTTTTACTTACTCGACTCGCGCGGGTGTAAGTATCGCGGTGGCGGACGTTATCGTGCCTCAGGAGAAGCAGGAAATCCTGCGTGATTCCGATGAGAAAGTCCGTGTTGTAACGAACCAATACCGTCGCGGTTTGATCACCAACGAAGAACGGTATGACCGCGTTATCGATATCTGGTCTAAATGTAAGGATCAAATTACCGAAGTGCTCATGAAATCGATGGATCGCTACAATTCCATCATGCTCATGGTTGACTCCAAGGCACGCGGTAACAAATCGCAGATCACCCAGCTGGGCGGTATGCGGGGTCTGATGGCCAACCCGGCGGGTCGGATCATCGAGCTCCCAATTAAATCGAACTTCCGCGAAGGCCTGACCGTCCTCGAGTACTTCTTGTCGACGCACGGTGCGCGTAAAGGTTTGGCCGATACCGCGCTGCGGACTGCCGACTCCGGTTACTTGACACGCCGACTTGTCGACGTGGCCCAGGACGTTATCGTTCGCGAAGAAGATTGCGGTACGGATAAAGGCTTTACCGTTAGCGTGATTCAAGATGGTAAAGAAGTCATCGAGGACCTGTACGACCGGATCGAAGGCCGCTACTCGTTTGAAACGATCAAGCATCCGAAAACGGGTGAGATCATCATTCATCGCAATGAATTGATCGACTCCGATAAAGCGCATGAAATCGTTGATGCGGGCATTGCCAAGCTGCAAATTCGCTCCGTACTTAGCTGCCGCGCTCGTCATGGCGTGTGCAAGAAGTGCTACGGACGTAACCTGGCTACCGGGAAACACGTGGAAATCGGGGAAGCTGTCGGGATCATCGCGGCTCAATCGATCGGTGAACCAGGGACACAGCTCACCATGCGTACGTTCCATACCGGGGGCGTTGCGGGTGACGATATTACCCAAGGTCTTCCGCGGATTCAGGAGTTGTTCGAAGCTCGGAATCCGAAAGGTCAAGCAACGATCAGTGAGATCGACGGCGTGATCAAGGAGATCCGTGAAGCCAAGGACCGCCGCGAAATCGAGGTTCAAGGCGAAGCAGAAACGAAGGTTTACTCCGTCACTTACGGTTCTCGTTTGCGCGTCAGCGAAGGCGATGAAATCGAAGCTGGCGACGAGTTGACGGATGGTTCGATCGACCCGAAAGAAATTTTGCGCATCAAAGGGATCCGCGGCGTACAGAACTACATTCTGCAGGAAGTACAACGCGTATACCGGAACCAAGGCGTAGAAATCAACGATAAGCACGTTGAGGTTATGATTCGCCAAATGCTGCGCAAGATCCGGATAGTCGATGCCGGCGATACGCCGCTCTTGCCAGGCTCTTTCGTTGACCTGCACGAGTACGAAGTCGCCAACAAAGACGCGATCCTCTCCGGGAAAGAGCCGGCGGTTGCCAAACCGGTTCTGCTCGGGATTACGAAAGCGTCGCTGGAAACCGATTCCTTCCTGTCCGCCGCTTCCTTCCAGGAAACGACGCGGGTGCTTACCGACGCTGCCATCAAAGGTAAAGTCGATAAGTTGCTCGGTTTGAAAGAGAATGTTATCATCGGTAAGCTGATTCCGGCCGGTACCGGCATGAATCGTTATCGCAGCATTCAATTTGAAGAACCGGAGCAAGACGAGACGGCAGAAGAAAGCCTAGAGCCTGTTTCCGTAGAGTAACTAATTAAACGAAAGCTATTACCGGCGCGGCCCTGAAGCAAGTTGTTTCCGGGGCGCGCCGGCCTGTTTTCTTAGGTGAAATCCGCTGAATAATTTGCTTGACATCGGCTATAGCGGAGTGATACTATATCATAGTGCGTGAGTAAGGATAAACCCTGTGCTTTGGAGGACGTCATGATGTCTAATGATAAAGGACTACGGGACGCACCGATTAAGATCGGCAGCAAGCAAACCATGCGAATGGTCGAGCTTGGACGGGCCGAGGAAGTTTACGTTGCTGAGAATGCAGATCCGCGTCTTACATCAAGGGTCGTCGCTTTATGCAACCAACACGCCGTCAAAGTCACATATGTGGATACGATGGCCAATCTCGGCAAGGCTTGCGGGATTGAAGTGGGAGCGGCGATGGCTGCGATTGTAAAGTCATAGTTGATCGAAAATGTTTTTGCTAATGAGGGTGACTCCTTGGCAAAAACATTTCCTTTGTTCTTTTATGAACCGCCTGGGTCTGTGGGCTTAATCAAGAGGTTTGTAAAGTGAAATGAATTCTGAGGAAGGGGGTGGCAACAACATGCCAACTATTAACCAATTAGTACGTAAGGGACGCCAAGATAAGGTGTACAAATCCAAATCGCCAGCGTTGCAAAGAGGTTTTAATGCTCTGAAACGTGAGGCTACGGATTTGAGTTCTCCGCAAAAACGCGGTGTCTGCACTCGTGTAGGTACGATGACTCCGAAGAAACCGAACTCCGCACTTCGTAAATATGCCCGTGTTCGTTTGACGAACCGTGTAGAGGTGACGGCTTACATTCCAGGGATCGGTCACAACCTGCAAGAACACAGCGTGGTGCTGATTCGTGGCGGCCGGGTCAAAGACCTTCCAGGTGTACGTTACCATATCGTACGCGGAGCTTTGGATACCGCTGGGGTTAACAATCGGATGCAAGCACGTTCCAAATACGGCGCGAAACGTCCGAAAGCGAAGAAGTCCTAAGATTGCTTGGGATTTATATGGATGTTCAAAAACCGGCTTTTCAGCACCGAGAAGGTTGGATGAAGCTGGGGACTGAGTAGCGGAGCGTAGCTGTAAGCTACGTGAGCAACGGAAGGCCCGGCTGAATTCAAGATTCGAAGTCGAGATTGCATCATGATGTACATCGTGATCAAAAGATGGTTTTTGAACTACTACTAAAGGTTTTAATTATTGTTGAAAGGGGGATAACAAACTATGCCACGCAAAGGTCCAGTTACGAAGAGAGACGTGTTGCCAGATCCGGTGTATAACAGCAAATTGGTTACTCGCTTGATCAACCGCATCATGCTTGACGGTAAACGCGGCGTTGCTCAAAGCATTCTGTACAATGCGTTCAACCTCATTCAAGAACGTACGGGGAATGACCCTATGGAAGTGTTTGAAGCAGCGATCAAAAATATCATGCCTGTACTGGAAGTTAAAGCTCGTCGTGTCGGCGGTGCGAACTACCAGGTTCCAATCGAGGTTAAACCAGAGAGACGTACATCCTTGGGATTACGTTGGCTCGTTAACTACTCCCGCAACCGCGGTGAGAAAACGATGGAAGAACGTTTGGCTGCTGAGATCATCGATGCATCCAACAACACAGGCGCTTCCGTGAAGAAACGCGAAGATACGCACAAGATGGCGGAAGCGAACAAAGCGTTCGCGCACTACCGTTGGTAGGATAACGCCCGTATTTCAAAATTTATATTTTGAAGGGAGACAGATTCATGGCAAGAGAGTTCTCCTTGAAAAATACACGTAATATCGGGATTATGGCGCATATTGACGCCGGTAAGACAACCACGACGGAACGGATCTTGTTCTACACAGGCCGTACGCACAAAATCGGGGAAGTTCACGAGGGTGCTGCGACAATGGACTGGATGGAACAAGAACAAGAGCGCGGAATCACGATTACGTCCGCTGCGACGACCGCTCAATGGAAAGGTCACCGCGTAAATATCATCGATACCCCGGGACACGTCGACTTCACCGTTGAAGTCGAACGTTCCCTGCGTGTATTGGACGGGGCTGTAGGCGTGTTCAGTGCTAAAGAAGGCGTTGAACCGCAGTCTGAAACCGTTTGGAGACAAGCTGACCGTTATGGTGTTCCGCGGATCGCTTACGTCAACAAAATGGATATCATCGGTGCTGATTACCTGAACGTTGTCAAAGATATGCGCGAGCGTCTGCAAGCGAATGCAGTTGCAATCCAACTGCCAATCGGTGCGGAAAATGACTTTGTCGGGATTATCGATATCGTTGCGCAAAAAGCGTATATGTATAAAGATGATTTGGGTCAGGATATCGAAGAAACAGAAATTCCTTCTGAATTCACAGCACAAGTTGAAGAGCTTCGTGCGGAACTAGTTGAGAAGGTTGCTGAGCTGGACGAAGACTTGACGATGAAATACCTCGAAGGTGAGGAAATCACCGTTGAAGAACTGAAAGCAGCGCTCCGTAAGGGTGTTGTCGAAGTGAAAATCTTCCCGGTTATCTGTGGATCTTCCTACCGTAACAAAGGGGTTCAGCTGATGCTGGATGCCGTCATCGATTACTTGCCAGCTCCAATTGACGTACCAAGCATCCAAGGTCACTTGGAAGACGGTACGGAAGTGGAACGTCACTCTTCCGATGAAGAGCCATTCTCGGCGCTTGCATTTAAAATCATGACCGACCCTTATGTGGGTAAGCTGACGTTCTTCCGCGTATACTCCGGTATTTTGCAATCCGGCTCCTACGTGTTGAATGCAACGAAAGGCAAACGCGAACGGATCGGACGTATCCTGCAAATGCACGCGAACAGCCGTCAAGAGATCTCCGAAGTTTACTCCGGTGATATCGCGGCAGCTGTTGGTTTGAAAGATACGGGGACAGGTGATACACTGTGTGATGAGAAGGCACCGGTTATTCTTGAATCGATGAACTTCCCTGATCCGGTTATCGAAATCGCCGTTGAACCTAAGACGAAAGCTGACCAGGATAAAATGGGCGTTGCTCTCGGTAAACTGACGGAGGAAGACCCAACGCTTCGTGCTCATACGGATGAAGAAACGGGACAAACGATCCTTGCTGGTATGGGTGAGCTTCACCTTGATATCATCATTGACCGGATGCGCCGTGAATTCAAAGTTGAGACGAACGTAGGTAAACCACAAGTTGCTTATCGTGAAACGTTCAAAGCTCCTGCACGCGTCGAAGGTAAATTCGTTCGTCAGTCCGGTGGCCGCGGTCAATACGGTCACGTATGGGTTGAATTCGAACCGCTGGAACCAGGTACTGGTAACCAATTCGAGAGTAAAATCGTCGGTGGTTCCGTTCCTAGAGAGTATATCGCTCCGGCACAACAAGGTATTGAAGAAGCTATGAAGAATGGCGTACTCGCAGGCTTCCCGCTTGTAGACGTTAAAGCCACGATCGTAGACGGTTCTTACCATGATGTCGACTCCAGTGAAATGGCGTTTAAAATCGCCGGCTCTATGGCCCTGAAAGCGGCTAAAGAGAAGTGTCAACCGGTTCTGCTTGAACCGATCATGAAAGTCGAAGTGACGGTACCTGAGGAGTACATGGGTGACGTTATGGGTATGCTGAACTCTCGCCGTGGCCGTATCGAAGGTATGGACTCTCGCGGTGGAGCGCAAATTATCCGTGCGAAAGTGCCTCTCTCCGAAATGTTCGGTTACTCGACAACTCTTCGTTCCGGTACGCAAGGACGCGGCGTATTCTCGATGGAACTTTCTCACTATGAAGAAGTTCCAAGAAGTATCTCCGAAGAAATCGTATCCAAGAACAAAGGCGGAGAGTAATTTAATGTATTTGCTGGTCGGGAGACCCGTTCTTCCGATCGGTCACACATAACAATCCATATTTTAAGGAGGAACTGTTTAAAATGGCAAAGGCTAAATACGAACGTACAAAACCGCACGTTAATATCGGTACGATTGGTCACGTCGACCATGGTAAAACAACTCTGACTGCAGCCATCACGACTGTATTGTCCAAAACATATGGCGGTGCTGCTGTAGCATTCGACCAAATCGACAAAGCTCCAGAAGAGCGCGAACGCGGTATCACAATCTCGACGGCACACGTTGAGTATGAAACCAACAACCGTCACTACGCACACGTTGACTGCCCAGGACACGCCGACTATGTTAAAAACATGATCACCGGCGCAGCTCAAATGGACGGCGCAATCTTGGTTGTATCCGCAGCTGACGGCCCAATGCCGCAAACTCGCGAGCACATCCTGTTGTCCCGTAACGTAGGCGTTCCTTACATCGTTGTGTTCCTGAACAAATGCGACATGGTTGAAGACGAAGAGTTGCTCGAATTGGTTGAGATGGAAGTTCGTGACCTGTTGAACGAATATGAGTTCCCAGGCGACGACACTCCAATCATCCGTGGTTCCGCTCGTGAAGCTCTGCAAAACCCAGAAGGCGATTGGGCTAAGAAAATCGTTGAAATGTTCGAAATCATCGACGAGTACATTCCGTTGCCAGAACGTCCAGTTGACAAACCGTTCCTGATGCCTGTCGAGGACGTATTCTCGATCACTGGCCGTGGTACAGTTGCTACGGGTCGTGTTGAACGCGGTACGGTTAAAGTCGGCGACGAAATCGAAATCGTGGGTATCCACGAAGAAACGAAAAAATCCGTCGTTACTGGCGTTGAAATGTTCCGTAAATTGCTCGATTCCGCTCAAGCGGGCGACAACATCGGCGCATTGCTCCGCGGTGTTGACCGTAACCAAATCGAACGCGGTCAAGTATTGGCTAAACCAGCTTCCGTTAATCCGCATACTGAGTTCAGCGCTCAAGTATACGTATTGACTAAAGAAGAAGGCGGACGCCATAAGCCGTTCTTCTCCGGCTACCGTCCTCAGTTCTACTTCCGTACTACGGACGTAACTGGCATCATCAACCTGCCAGAAGGTACTGAAATGGTTATGCCTGGCGATAACATCGAAGTTACCGTTCAACTGATCTCCCCAATCGCGATCGAAGAAGGAACTCGCTTCTCCATTCGTGAAGGCGGCCGTACAGTTGGATCCGGTGCCGTTGTTAACATCAGCAAATAATAAGGCTTAATCAGCCTGAAAGAAGGAGCTGCACTCCGGTTTCGGAGTGCAGCTCCTTTTATTTTATGGAAAACAAAAACTTCAGATATTATGCTTGCATTTCGCCTATCTTTTCTATATAATAGTGAATGTTGTTCTGTGACGTTGCGATGATGTGAGAGGTTACTGACACACCCGGCCCCTTTGCCATGGGAGGGGTGCCAGAAAATTTTCACGGAGTATGTCCGATACTAAATTGGGCGATAGAAGGAGGGACTAAAATGGCAAAGCAAAAAATTCGTATTCGTTTGAAAGCTTACGACCACAGAATTCTTGATCAATCCGCAGAGAAAATCGTTGAAACGGCAAAACGTTCGGGTGCTGGCGTATCCGGGCCGATTCCGCTGCCAACTGAGAAACAAGTGATTACTATTCTCCGTGCGGTACACAAGTACAAGGATTCCCGGGAACAATTCGAACAACGGACGCACAAACGTCTGATCGACATTGTGAACCCGACTCCACAAACTGTGGATGCCTTGATGCGCTTGGACCTGCCGTCCGGTGTAGATATCGAAATCAAATTGTAATACCTACTATATGTAAGGTAACCAGGAAAGGAAAAGAGGTGTCAACATGAAAGGTATCTTAGGGAAAAAACTTGGAATGACTCAAGTGTTTACTCCGGAAGGGAACGTAGTTCCTGTAACGGTTATTGAGGCGAGTTCTAACGTGGTTCTGCAGAAGAAAGATCTGGAGAATGACGGCTATGAAGCGATCCAAATCGGTTATGCCGATAAGAAGGAAGCAAGAGCGAACAAACCGGAAGTTGGGCATGCGAAGAAAGCAGGCGCAACGCCTAAGCGCTACGTTCGCGAGATTCGCGGTGTTGATTTGGCAGGATACGAGGTTGGCCAAGAGGTCAAAGTCGATATTTTTGCTGAAGGCGAATTTGTTGACGTAACAGGTATTTCGAAAGGTAAAGGGTTCCAAGGCGTAATCAAACGCTGGGGACAAAGCCGCGGCCCGATGGCTCACGGTTCCCGTTACCATCGCAGACCAGGTTCGATGGGTTCCATTCAAGCGAACCGTGTTCCTAAAGGTAAACACCTTCCAGGACATATGGGCAGCGAAACCGTAACGATCCAAAACCTCGAAATCGTGCGCGTGGATGCAGAACGCAACGTACTGCTTGTTAAAGGCTCGATTCCAGGTCCTAAAAACAGCTTCGTTAAAATCAAACAAACCATTAAGAAATAATTAGCCCTCAAGAAAGGAGGAACAACAAATGCCAAAAGTAGCACTTTTCAATATTAGCGGTAGCCAAGTAGGCGAAGTGGAATTGAATGACGCCGTATTCGGAATTGAACCGAACGCGCATGTCCTTCATGAAGCTGTAGTCATGCAGCGCGCTTCTCTGCGTTTTGGTACGCATAAAGTTAAAGGACGCTCCGAAGTTCGTGGCGGCGGTCGTAAACCTTGGAAACAAAAAGGTACAGGGCGGGCTCGTCAAGGCTCCATTCGCGCTCCTCAATGGAAAGGCGGCGGCGTGGTATTCGGACCAACTCCGCGCAGCTATTCCTACAAACTGCCTAAGAAAGTTCGTCGTTTGGCGATCAAATCGGCGCTCTCGTCGAAAGTGATCGATCAGGACATCATCGTATTGGATACACTTGCGATGAACGCTCCTAAAACGAAAGAATTCGCGGCGATTTTGAACAACCTGAAAGTGGAACGCAAAGCTTTGATCGTAGCGCCTAGCTATGACGACAATCTGGCGCTTTCCGCACGCAATATCCCAGGTGTTAAATTCGTAGCGGCAGACGGCATTAATGTTCTTGACGTGCTGACGCACGACAAACTGATCATTACGAAGGAAGCAGTTCAGAAGGTAGAGGAGGTGCTCGCGTAATGAAAGATCCTCGCGATATTATCAAACGCCCGGTGATTACGGAACGTTCTACGGAATACATGAACGACTTGAAATATGTCTTCGAAGTAGATCTGCGTGCCAACAAAACCGAAGTCAAACAAGCAATTGAGTCGATTTTCGGTGTGAAGGTTAAGAACGTTAACACCCTGCGTGTTCCCGGGAAGTTGAAACGTTACGGACGCTACTCCGGATACACTCCTGAGTGGAAGAAAGCTTTTGTTACATTGACTGCGGACAGCAAGCCGCTTCAATTCTTTGAATCGGTATAAAATCGTTTAAAGTAAGGAGGGAAATCTCGTGCCAATCAAAAAGTACAAACCGACATCCCCGGCAAGACGCGCCATGAGCGTGTCGACCTTCGAAGAAATTACGACGGATCAACCGGAGAAATCTTTGCTTGCGCCGCTGAGCAAAACGGCTGGCCGCAACAACCAAGGTAAAATTACTGTTCGTCACCACGGCGGCGGGCATAAACGTAAATACCGCATCATCGACTTCAAACGGAACAAAGATGGAATTCCAGGCCGCGTTGCTACGATCGAATACGATCCAAACCGGACTTCGAACATCGCTTTGATCCATTATGCCGATGGCGAAAAACGCTACATCATCGCTCCTAAAGGTTTGAAAGTGGGCGACGTGATCGAATCTGGCGTAGGCTCCGACATCAAAATCGGTAACGCTATGCCGCTGGAGAACATCCCGGTAGGTACTGTAATCCACAACATCGAGCTGAAACCAGGCAAAGGCGGACAACTCGTTCGTGCTGCTGGTACAGAAGCTCAATTGCTCGGTAAAGAAGAGAAATACGTTACGATCCGCCTGTCTTCTGGCGAAGTACGTAAAGTCTTGAAAGTTTGCCGTGCAACGATCGGTTCCGTGGGTAACGGTGACCATGAGCTCGTGAAAATCGGTAAAGCAGGACGCAGCCGCTGGCTCGGACAACGTCCGGAAGTGCGCGGTGTCGTCATGAACCCGAACGATCACCCTCACGGTGGTGGTGAAGGTCGCGCTCCAATCGGCCGTAAATCTCCGTTGTCTCCTTGGGGCAAACCGACCCTGGGTTACAAAACTCGTAAAAAAGGCAAAGCATCTGATAAATATATTGTTCGTGGTCGCACGAAGTAATCCGCATATCGCGGATCACTTCGCGGCTTGAACGAGCGTAACATGCAGCGCATTGTGAAGGGAGGATAAATGAATGAGTCGCAGTCTGAAAAAGGGACCTTTTATCGACGGTTACCTGCTTAAGAAAGTCGAGGAAGCGAGCGCTTCGAGCAAGAAGGTCGTGATCAAAACTTGGTCCCGTCGCTCCACGATCTATCCGCAATTCATTGGTCAAACGTTTGGTGTTTATGATGGCCGCAAGCACGTACCGGTGTATGTGACCGAGGATATGGTCGGACATAAACTGGGCGAATTTGCTCCAACCCGGACCTACAAAGGTCATACGGATGACGATAAGAAAACGAGACGTTAATAACGATAAGTTCTTCGTTTGAGAGGAGGTAATACTACATGGAAGCTAAAGCACATGCAAGATCGATTCGTATTGCTCCCCGCAAAGCTCAGCTCGTTATCGACCTGATCCGCGGTAAGCAAGTTGGCGACGCGATCGCGATTCTCCGCCATACGCCAAAGGCGGCGTCCCCGATCGTTGAGAAGCTTTTGAACTCGGCGATTGCCAATGCTGAACATAACTATTCTATGGATGTAAATAAATTGGTGATTACGCAAGCTTACGTAAACCAAGGCCCGACGATGAAACGTTTCCGTCCACGGGCAATGGGACGTGCTAGCCGGATCAACAAACGCACCAGCCACATTACTTTGGTGGTATCCGAAAAATAAGGAGGGAAAACGTGTGGGCCAAAAGGTAAATCCGGTCGGATTACGAGTAGGGATTATCCGTGATTGGGAATCCAAATGGTACGCAGGCAAAGATTTTGGTGATCTCTTGCTGGAAGACGTAAAAATTCGTGAGCACCTGAAAAATAAACTGAAAGACTCCGCGGTATCTCGGATTGAGATCGAGAGAGCGGCAAATCGTGTGAACGTTACGATCCACACAGCCAAGCCGGGTATGGTTATCGGTAAAGGCGGTTCGGAAGTAGAAAACCTGCGCGGAGCAATTACGAAAATCGCAGGCGGTAAAAAAGTTCACATTAACATTTCCGAAATCAAACACCCCGATCTTGACGCAATTTTGGTTGCTGAAAGCATCGCACAACAATTGGAACGTCGCGTTTCTTTCCGTCGTGCGCTGAAACAAGCGATTCAAAGAACGATGCGTTCGGGAGCTAAAGGGATTAAAACGGCAGTCAGCGGTCGCCTCGGCGGTGCTGAAATTGCTCGTACGGAAGGCTACAGTGAAGGAACTGTTCCACTTCATACGCTCCGCGCCGACATCGATTACGGTACGGCAGAAGCGCATACAACTTATGGCCGCATCGGCGTAAAAGTATGGATTTATCGTGGAGAGGTTCTTCCTACGGCTAAGAAACAACAAGCTGCTCAGGAAGGAGGCAACTAATCATGTTGGTACCTAAACGCGTAAAACACCGCAAACAACAACGCGGTAATATGAGAGGCCAAGCAAAAGGCGGCACCGAACTTAACTTCGGCGAATACGGCCTGCAAGCTTTGGAGCCGACTTGGATCACGAACCGTCAGATCGAAGCAGCGCGTATCGCGATGACTCGTTACATCAAACGTGGCGGTAAAGTATGGATTAAGATTTTCCCTGACAAGCCGATTACTCAAAAGCCTCTTGAAGTCCGGATGGGTAGCGGTAAAGGTAACGTAGAAAAATGGGTCGCAGTTGTGAAACCGGGAAAAATCATGTTTGAGCTTGCCGGTGTATCGGAGGAAATTGCACGCGAAGCGATGCGTCTTGCCGCCCACAAACTGCCGATCAAAACGAAGTTTGTGAAACGTGAAGAATTGGGTGGTGAAGCAAATGAAAGCTAATGAACTTCGCAACTTAACCACTGCTGAAATCGAACAAAAAATCGCAGGTTTTAAAGAAGAACTCTTTAACCTCCGTTTTCAGTTGGCTACCGGCCAACTCGATAACCCGACTCGGATCCGCGATGTGCGTAAGGAAATAGCTCGTGCTAAAACCGTTATCCGTGAAAGAGAACTTGGGATTATCAGTTAAGAAGCGCTAAATGCGTAAGCGAAGCGCCTAAGTCCAGGAAGGAGGCTAACCATGAGCGAACGTAACAGCCGTAAAGTGCAAATTGGTAAAGTCGTCAGCGACAAGATGGACAAAACGATCGTTGTTGCTGTAGAAACCTACAAAAAGCATGATTTGTACCACAAACGTATTAAATATACGAAGAAGTTTAAAGCGCATGACGAGAACAACACCGCGAAAATCGGAGATACCGTCAAAATCGCCGAAACTCGTCCGTTGTCCAAAGACAAACGCTGGAGACTCGTTGAAGTCGTTGAAGAAGCGGTTATCATTTAATAGCACGGTAGCTTAGACCGAAAGGAGGAAATATCCATGATTCAACCATTTACACGTTTGCAGGTTGCTGACAACTCCGGCGCGAAGGAACTGATGTGTATCCGCGTTTTGGGTGGTACGGGTCGTCGTACAGCACAAATCGGAGATCTGATCGTTTGTTCCGTCAAACAAGCAACACCAGGCGGCGTTGTCAAAAAAGGTGATGTAGTCAGAGCGGTTGTCGTTCGTACGAAACGTTCGGTTCGTCGTAAAGACGGTTCCTACATTGCATTCGATGAGAACGCAGCGGTTGTTGTTAAAGAAGATAAGAGCCCACGCGGAACGCGTATCTTCGGACCTGTCGCTCGCGAACTTCGCGACAAAGACTTTATGAAGATCGTTTCCTTGGCTCCGGAAGTTATCTAAGAACACCCCATAAACAAACGGGGAGCCCGATTTAACAGGAGGTGTAAACCAAGTGCCTAGACTGAAGAAGATTCTTGAATCTCATAACAATAAGCTGCACGTCAAAAAGGACGACACGGTCATCGTGATTTCCGGTAAAGACAAAGGCAAAAAAGGCCGCGTCATCGCCGCTTATCCTCGCGAAAACCGCGTTCTTGTGGAAGGCGTGAACATGGTTAAGAAACATCAAAAACCAAATCAACTGAATCCACAAGGCGGCATTATCGAGAAAGAAGCTCCGATTCACGTTTCGAACGTAATGCATGTTGATCCGAAGAGCGGAAAAGTAACCCGTATCGGTTACAAAGTATTGGACAACGGCAAGAAGGTTCGCGTAGCGAAGAGATCCGGAGAAGTAATCGACTAATCCAGTAACGTTAAGAAAGGAGGTCCATGATTCATGGCAGCAAGAATGAAAGAACGCTTTTTGAACGAAGTAACACCTGCTTTGGTTCAAAAATTCAACTATACAACGGTAATGCAAGTACCGAAGATCGAGAAAGTCGTTATCAACATGGGTGTTGGTGACGCTGTAGCGAACTCCAAAGTGCTTGATTCCGCAGTAAACGATATGCAGTTGATCGCTGGTCAAAAGCCGGTTATCACCCGTGCGAAGAAATCCATCGCCGGTTTCAAACTGCGTGAGAACATGCCGATCGGCGTGAAAGTAACCCTTCGCGGTGACCGCATGTACCATTTCCTCGACAAACTGTTTAATGTAACGCTTCCGCGTGTCCGTGACTTCCACGGTGTATCGACGAAAGCATTCGACGGTCGCGGTAACTATACGCTGGGCCTGAAAGAGCAACTGATTTTCCCAGAGATCGAATACGATCAAGTGGATAAAGTGCGTGGTATGGATATCGTCATCGTAACGACGGCGAAAACCGACGAAGAATCCCGCGAGCTCTTGACGCAACTCGGCATGCCGTTTGCTAAGTAAAAGTCCATTTTCTCCGAAACTATTTAGGAGGTGTCAGGCTAAGTGGCTAAAACTTCGATGAAAGTTAAACAACAACGTACACCTAAATTCAAAGTTCGGGCTTATACCCGTTGTGAACGTTGTGGTCGCCCACATTCGGTATTGCAAAAGTACAAGATTTGCAGAATTTGCTTCCGTGAATTAGCTTATAAAGGCCAGATTCCTGGCGTGAAAAAAGCAAGCTGGTAATTAATCAACAACGGGAAGGAGGTTTACACGTATGACTATGTCAGATCCAATTGCAGATATGCTTACTCGTATTCGTAACGCCAATACGGTGCGTCACGAGACGGTTGAACTGCCTGCGTCCACGATCAAGAAACAAATCGCTGAAATCCTGAAGCGTGAAGGTTTCATCCGTGACGCTGAATATATCGATGATAACAAACAAGGGATCATCCGTATTTTCCTGAAATACGGCCCGAACAACGAACGCGTCATCTCTGGACTTAAGAGAATCAGTAAACCAGGCCTTCGCGTGTACACGAAAAGTAACGAAGTTCCTCGTGTCCTCGGCGGCTTGGGTATCGCGATTATCTCCACTTCCAAAGGTGTCATGACTGACAAGGAAGCTCGCCAGTCCAAAGCCGGCGGCGAAGTTGTCTGCTACGTTTGGTAATTAACGTCTTATAACAAGGAGGTGCAATAAATGTCTCGTATTGGTCGCAAACCAATTACAGTACCAAGTGGTGTGGATATCACACTTGATAATAGCGTCATTACGGTAAAAGGGCCAAAAGGCACTTTGACTCGTGAGCTTCATAAGGACATCAAGGTATCGGTTGACAGCAACGTGATTACCGTTGAACGTCCTTCTGATAATAAGCTGCATCGTTCTCTGCATGGCACGACTCGCTCCGTTGTGAGCAACATGGTCAACGGGGTAACGGAAGGCTTCTCCAAAACGCTCGAGCTGGTTGGTGTCGGTTATCGCGCAAGCTTGTCCGGCAACAAACTGGTTTTGAACGTAGGCTACTCCCACCCGGTGGAAATCACCCCGGAAGCGGGCATCGAATTTGAAGTACCTTCGAATACGAAGATCATCGTTAAAGGGATCAATAAAGAGCGCGTAGGCGAATACGCTGCTAAAATTCGTTCCGTCCGCGCACCTGAGCCATACAAAGGCAAAGGGATCAAGTATGAAGGTGAACGCATCATTCGTAAGGAAGGTAAAGCCGGTAAGAAGAAATAAGTTTCTTCTTAACGCGCCTGTCCTTCTGGCGTCTTGAAATGAAATGTCCGATAGTGGTAAACCGAAGGGAGTGAAATGGAAGTCATGATTACAAAAGGTGATAAGAATAAAGCACGTCTGAAAAGACATCTGCGTGTGCGTAGAAAAGTCCAAGGAACGGCAGCTCGTCCAAGACTGAACGTATACCGTTCTTCCAAACATATCTACGTACAATTGATCGACGACGTAGCAGGCGTAACGCTGGCTAGCGCATCGACGGTTGATAAAGAGCTGAGCAGTTCGATCGGCAACGGAGGCAACGTGGAGTCCGCTCGCAAAGTTGGCGAATTGATCGCTAAACGCGCTCAAGAAAAAGGGGTCAAAAACATTGTGTTTGACCGCGGAGGATACTTGTACCATGGACGGATTCAGGCACTGGCTGACGCAGCCCGCGAAGCAGGCTTGGAATTCTAAAAATAATCACTAAAAGGAGGTTAACGACTTGCGTGTAGATCCGAACACTTTAGAACTGACAGAAAGAGTTGTAAACATTAACCGCGTAGCTAAAGTAGTTAAAGGCGGACGCCGTTTTAGCTTCAGCGCGCTCGTGGTTGTCGGCGACGGCAAAGGTTGGGTTGGCGCCGGGATCGGTAAAGCAGGCGAAGTGCCTGACGCGATCCGCAAAGGCATCGAAGATGCGAAGAAAAACCTTGTGCATGTTCCGCTCGTAGGCACAACGATCCCTCACCAAGTAATCGGGCATTTCGGAGCTGGCCGCGTTCTTCTGAAACCGGCGTCCGAAGGTACCGGGGTTATCGCTGGCGGTCCGGTTCGTGCGGTTCTCGAGCTAGCAGGCGTAGGCGACATTTTAACTAAATCCTTGGGTTCTTCGAATTCCATCAACATGGTCAACGCGACTTTGGAGGGCTTGTCCCGTCTGAAACGCGCTGAGGATGTTGCGAAATTGCGCGGTAAAACCGTCGAAGAACTTCTCGGTTAAGGAGGGAATCTCATGGCTAAACTGCAAATTACCCTCGTGCGTAGTTTGATCGGTCGTCCGGAGAACCAACGTACTACCGTGAAAACATTGGGTCTTCGCAAAATCAACCAATCCGTTGTTCACAACGACAACCCAGCCATTCGTGGCATGGTTAATCAAGTGAGCCATCTGGTATCGGTTAAAGAAATCGAAGCCTAAGGATATCGTAAGTTTTTAAGTGCCAACAATAAATAAGGAGGTGCAACGAACGATGAAGTTACATGAGCTTTCCCCAGCTCCTGGCTCCCGCCAAGAACGCAAACGCGTCGGCCGCGGTACAGGTAGCGGTATGGGTAAAACATCTACTCGCGGTCACAAAGGTCAAAACGCTCGTTCTGGCGGTGGTGTGCGTCCAGGCTTCGAAGGCGGTCAAAACCCGCTGTATCGTCGCTTGCCAAAACGCGGGTTCATCAATCCGACGCGGAAAGAGTATGCGATTGTTAACATCGAAGATTTGAACAACTTTGCGGCGGATACGGAAGTGACTCCTGAACTGTTGTTTGAACAAGGAATCGTGAAAGACGCGAAAAGCGGCATCAAGATTCTCGGCAACGGTGAAGTTACTGTCAAGTTGACAGTTAAAGCGAATAAGTTCTCCCAATCTGCGGTAGAGAAAATCGAGGCTGCCGGCGGTAAAACCGAGGTGATCTAATGTTTAAAACCATTAAGAACATATGGCATGTTCAAGACCTTCGCAACCGCATTTTGTTTACGTTGTTTATTTTCCTCATTTACCGGATCGGTTCTTTCGTTCCGGTTCCGGGCGTTAATAAAGACGTCTTCGAGGCGACGAACACGGCAGGCAGCGACTTGTTAGGGTTCTTGAACACCTTCTCGGGCGGCGCCCTGAAGAACTTCTCTATTTTCGCCCTCGGGATTATGCCTTATATCACGGCTTCCATCATCGTGCAACTCTTGTCGATGGACGTCATTCCGAAATTTGCGGAATGGGCCAAACAAGGGGAACACGGCAAGAAAAAAATGGCTCAAGTGACTCGTTACGGTACTGTCATTTTGGCCGTGATTCAGGCTTTCGCCACATCGATTGGCTTTAACCGGTTGTATGGTACGGAAATGGTGCCAAACGCAACGTTTGGTGACTATCTGGTCATTGCAATCGTGTTAACGGCAGGTACATCGTTCCTGATGTGGTTAGGTGAGCAGATTACCGAAAGAGGGATCGGCAACGGGATTTCGCTCATCATCTTCGCCGGGATTGTCGCAACGATCCCATCGCATATCACGACAATTGCTCAATCCGAGTTTATTGTTGAAGGTCAAGCGTTTATCAACGTGGTGAAGTCCATTGCGATTATCCTCGTCTGCGTATTGATCGTGATCGGCGTCATTTACATCCAACAAGCGATTCGGAAAATTCCGGTACAATACGCTAAACGCGTAGTCGGCAATAAAATGTATGGCGGGCAGAATACCCATATTCCGCTCAAAATCAATGCTGCCGGCGTGATTCCGGTCATTTTCGCCGTTTCCTTGCTGCAATTCCCAGTGGTTATCGCCAGCTTTTGGTCGACGCACACTTGGGCGCAATGGATCAGCAACAACTTGTCTACCAACCGTCCGCTCGGGATGGTGCTTTATGTGGTCATGATCGTCGGCTTCACGTTCTTCTATACGTTCGTACAGATGAACCCGCAGCAGATGGCTGAGAACATGAAGAAAAACGGTGGATATATTCCAGGGATCCGTCCGGGTAAAACGACGGAAACCTATCTTACTCGGGTATTGACCCGTCTGACGATGACCGGCGCTATTTTCCTAGCCGCAATCTCCATCCTTCCTATGGCTTTGGGGGCTTTGGCAGGACTGCCGCGTACGGTTCTGATTGGCGGTACTTCGATTCTAATCGTTATCGGCGTTGCGCTGGATACGATGAAGACCATCGAAGGCCAATTGATCAAACGTCACTATAAAGGTTTCATCAATAAATAGTCGGTAGGTACCAGGAACAGGGACGTGCAAACGCCCTTGCCTGGCACCTAACTGCGCTATTTCTTGTTGTAGAGAAGTCTTGGAGGGAGTGAGAAACATGAACCTACTATTCATGGGGCCTCCCGGAGCAGGAAAAGGAACACAAGCCGAGGTCATTGTTAACGAATTCGGTATTCCTCATATCTCTACCGGCGACGCATTTCGCCTGGCAATCAAACAGGGAACACCTGTGGGGATGAAAGCGAAGGAATATATGGATCAGGGACTTCTGGTACCTGATGATGTGACAGTGGGGATTGTTCGCGAACGCTTGCAGCAGCCCGATTGCGAAAAAGGTTTCTTATTGGACGGTTTTCCAAGAACCCTTTCGCAAGCGGAATCGCTGGAAGAGCTGCTTGAAGGCCTGGGTCGCAAGCTGGACCACGTCATCAACCTGAAAGTGGACCGGAACAAGCTGCTGGCGCGGTTGACCGGACGCCGGATTTGCAAATCCTGCGGTGCTACTTATCATGTGATCTTTAATCCTCCGGGGCAGGAGGGTGTTTGTGATAAATGCGGCGGCGAGTTGTACCAACGCTCGGATGATAACGAGGAGAGCGTAGGCACTCGTTTGGACGAATATATCAACAAAACCGCACCGCTTCTGAAGTTCTACGAAGATAAAGGCCTGTTGCGTCAGGTAGATGGTGAACAGGAAATCGATGCGGTTTCGAAAGAAATCGTGTCACTACTGCGAGGTTAGGTGTAATGATCATTTGTAAATCCGAAACGGAACTAGGCTTTATGCGAGAAGCTGGGCGGATCGTAGCGGAAACGCACAGGCTCATGGCGGAATCGATTGAGCCTGGAATTACGACGGGGGAACTCGATCAACTCGCCGATAAATACATTCGCAGTCAGGGCGCCGTGCCGTCCTTTAAAGGTTACAACGGTTTTCCTTACAGCATTTGCGCTTCGGTCAACGAAGAATTGGTACACGGATTTCCCGGCAAACGCAAATTGAACGAAGGCGATATCATCACTTTAGATATCGGCGCGGAGTATCGTGGTTTCCATGGGGACTCGGCGTGGACTTATCCGGTGGGCGAAATTTCGGAGGAAGCCAAGAAGCTCTTGGAAGTTACCGAAGGATCTCTGTATGCGGGCCTTGAGCTCGTTAAACCGGATGTTCGATTGTTCACGATCTCGCATGCGATTCAGCAATTTATCGAAGCTGCCGGTTTTTCCGTCGTTCGGGAATATGTCGGTCACGGCATTGGCGCGAGCTTGCACGAAGAACCGCAAATTCCGAATTATGGTTTGCCTGACCGGGGTCCCCGGCTTAAGCCCGGGATGGTCCTGGCGATCGAACCGATGGTTAACATGGGGAAGCGATATGTAAAAACGCTGGAAGACAACTGGACAGTGGTCACGGTCGACGGTTCCCTCTGCGCTCATTTTGAGCACACGGTAGCTGTAACGCCGGACGGAATGGAAATTTTCACGAAGCTGAATGCGTAGGTGATGAACGTGAAAGAACGCTCGGAGCCGCAGGTCGGTCAGTTGGTGAAAGTTCTCAAAGGCAGAGATGCCGGGGCGATTTATGTGATTGTCGGGATTCTAGACAACAGATTCGTCTGGATCGCGGATGGAAACAAACGCAAGTTTGATGAACCCAAACGTAAAAACGCCCAGCATCTTGAGCTACTGCCCATAGTTAGCAGCGAGGTTGTTCATAGTTTGCAGGAAAGCGGACGTGTGACAAACGGGAAACTGCGGCATGCAGTTCTTGTTTATCAGAACTCCGCCGATTCTATGGCTGAAGAGAAAGGAGACTGACTGTGGCTAAAGAAGATGTCATTGAAGTCGAAGGCGTGGTCATTGAACCATTGCCGAATGCTACATTCAAAGTGGAGCTGGAGAATGGGCATCAAATTCTCGCTCACGTTTCCGGTAAGCTGCGGATGCACTTTATCCGCATTTTGACGGGGGACAAAGTGGTCGTTCAGCTTTCGCCTTATGATTTGTCGAAAGGCCGGATCACTTACCGCAAATAGACTATACCAATTACGGTAAAGTTGTGGTACAATATTCAGGTTGAGTTGTTTCAGAGAGTAGTTTATGATTAGAATGCCTGCGATTCGAGTTTTGCTTCGCAAAACAAAGCGTATGCTTTCGATCCCAGTTTTACTTCTGTAAAACTTTTAGGAGGTAATCAGCATGAAGGTAAGACCTTCTGTAAAGCCGATTTGCGAAAAATGCAAAGTCATTCGTCGCAAAGGCAATGTCATGGTGATTTGCGAAAATCCGAAACACAAACAAAAACAAGGTTAATTGAAGGGGGTGTAGCGTAAAATGGCACGTATAGCTGGTGTGGATTTGCCACGTGATAAACGCGTTGAGATCGCCTTAACTTACATTTTCGGAATCGGTAAAACGACTTCCCAGAAAATCCTGAGCACAACAGGCATCAATCCGGACACTCGTGTTCGTGATTTGACGGAAGATGAGGTTAGCAAACTACGCGAAACGATCGACAAAACGGTCAAGGTTGAAGGCGACCTGCGTCGTGAAATTTCCTTAAATATTAAACGTTTGATCGAGATTGGCTGCTACCGCGGAGTGCGTCATCGTCGCGGCTTGCCGGTTCGTGGACAACGTACGAAAACGAATGCCCGTACTCGTAAGGGTCCTCGTCGTACTGTAGCGAACAAGAAGAAATAAGAAGGGGGGATAACAGACAATGGCTAAACCAAAAAAAGTCGTACGTACAAAACGTCGTGACCGGAAAAATATTGAATCTGGTGTGGCTCATATTCGCTCCACCTTCAATAATACGATTGTAACCATTACGGATCCGCATGGTAATGCGATTTCCTGGGCCAGCTCCGGCGGCCTCGGATTTAAAGGTTCCCGTAAGTCGACTCCGTTTGCCGCGCAAATGGCTGCTGAATCTGCTGCCAAAGCTGCGATGGAACATGGCATGAAGAGTGTTGAGGTTATGGTTAAAGGCCCTGGTGCTGGCCGTGAGGCCGCTATCCGCTCCTTGCAAGCGGCAGGCCTTGAAGTCAACATGATCAAAGACGTTACTCCAATTCCTCATAACGGCTGCCGTCCTCCAAAACGCCGCCGCGTTTAATGAAGCCGCGCTGAAGCCGTGGTATAACAACAGCGTCAATTGGGAACAATGGTTGTTTAGGCATACTACGTTTCAAACTTCAGCAAAATAGGCAGATTCAAAGGAACGACGTTTTGAAGGAGGGGTACTTTCGTGATAGAAATCGAAAAGCCAAAAATCGAGACCGTAGAAGTTAACGATGAAGGCACCTATGGGAAATTTGTAGTAGAACCACTTGAACGTGGGTATGGCACCACACTGGGCAACTCGCTTCGCCGGATTTTGCTCTCTTCTCTGCCGGGTGCTGCGGTAACCTCGGTCCAAATCGATGGAGTTCTGCATGAATTCGCGACCGTACCGGGCGTTATGGAAGACGTTACGGAGATCATTCTGAACCTTAAGGCTCTCTCGCTGAAAATTCATTCGGATGAGGAAAAAATCCTCGAAATCGATGCAGAAGGCGAAGGAGTCGTAACGGCAGGAGATATCCGTGCGGACAGCGACGTGGAAATTTTGAATCCGGACTTGCATATTGCTACGCTTGAACCGGGTTCGAGACTCCACATGCGCGTTTACGCAGGCCGTGGTCGTGGTTACGTTCAGGCAGATCGAAATAAACGAGATGATCAACCGATCGGTGTCATTCCCGTCGATTCGATCTATACCCCGATTACACGGGTCAATTACGTGGTGGAGAACACCCGGGTTGGCCAAGTGACCAACTACGACAAGCTCACGCTTGAAGTATGGACCGATGGCAGTATCAGACCTGAAGAAGCGGTTAGCCTCGGCGCCAAAATTTTGACCGAGCATCTCTTCTTGTTCGTTGGTTTAACGGACGAAGCGAAAGACGCGGAAATCATGGTCGAAAAGGAAGAAGACAAGAAAGAAAAAGTGCTTGAAATGACGATTGAAGAGCTTGATCTCTCCGTTCGTTCCTATAACTGCCTCAAACGTGCCGGCATTAATACGGTACAAGAGCTGACGACGAAAACCGAAGAAGATATGATGAAGGTGCGTAACCTGGGTCGTAAATCTTTGGAGGAAGTTCAAGAGAAGCTTGAAGAGCTTGGTTTGGGATTGCGTACTGAAGAATAAGTTAGCTTAAATCGTTCTAGCGAAGGAGGGAAAACTCATGGCATACCAAAAGTTGGGCCGCGATTCCAGCGCGCGTAAAGCATTGTTCCGTGACCTGGTAACCGACCTGTTCTTATACGAACGCATCCAAACGACGGAGGCGAAAGCGAAAGAAGTTCGTTCGATCGCTGAGAAACTGATCACCAAAGCAAAACGTGGTGACCTGCACGCCCGTCGTCAAGTGGCAGCTTATGTTCGCCGCGAATCGATCGATGGCGAGCAGGATGCAATCCAAAAGCTGTTCAACGAACTGGCAACACGTTATTCCAGCCGTCCAGGCGGATACACTCGTATCCTGAAGCTGGGACCTCGCCGCGGCGACGCTGCACCTATGGTTTACCTGGAACTGGTAGACCGCGCATAATTCAGGGGATTCCCTAACTAGCGTGTAAAACTCTCTGTCGGCTCGCCTTATGGCTAAGCTTTCGGAGAGTTTTTTTATTGGGATTCAAACAAGAAAGGAAGGGACCGATGCGCAACTTGCTGATGACCGTCAGCTATGACGGAACGAACTATTTCGGTTTTCAAACCCAGCCGGGTGGAAACACGGTTCAGGATCATATCGAGGAAGCCATCCGTCAGTTGACGGGAGAACAATTGAAGATCCATGGTTCCGGGCGAACGGATGCTGGGGTACATGCCCGGCAACAACCGTTCCATTTTCACACCGCTTCGCAAATTCCTGTGGAACGCTGGTGTTTGGCGCTAAACGGGCGGCTCCCTTCCGATATACGCGTATTAACGGCTCGGGAAGTCCCGTTGGATTTTCATTCCCGGCGCTCGGCCAAACGTAAGACCTACCGCTATACCATCAATGCCAACCGAATCACGGATGTATTTGAACGGAATTATCAGTTTCACCATCCAGGCAAGTTGAACATCGAGGCGATGCAGCAGAGTCTGCCTTTCTTGCTTGGAACCCATGATTACACCTCGTTTGCTTCGCGTCACTCCACGAAGGCCAGTCATGTTCGTACCATTTATGATGCCCGGATGATAGTGGATTCATCAGCGAATGTAGCAGGCACAACGGGCCAGGGAATCCTCCATTTATACGTAACCGGCAACGGGTTCCTGCAGCATATGGTCAGAATCATCGTAGGGACGTTACTTGAAATAGGCGAAGGTAAACGCACGCCGGTATCCATGAAGACGATTCTAGAGGCGAAGGACCGGAAAGCCGCAGGCCCAACGGCCGAAAGCAAGGGACTTATGCTCTGGAGTGTCGAATATGACGAAATATCGGGGTGAAGGTGTGAAGACTGAAACCTTAGAGACGGCTATCCGTAACTTATTTAAAAAGTAAGATAGTTCGATGAATCTAAGGAGGGTTTTACCTTGAAATGTCCAGTATGTAACGATGTGCGTATGAGAGAAGTGGAGAAAGACGGCGTTCTGATCGATGTATGTCCGGATTGCAAAGGCGTATGGCTTGACCGTGGAGAGCTAGAGAAGCTGATGAGCGAAATTCGGGATATCCGACCGGCTTTTAACGAGTGGTACGAGCACCGGGAGGATCGATACGAAGATCACCGCAACTCGGGACATTATGAGAAGCCCAAGTCGTCTTCAGGATACCCTCAGCAGGGACACTATAAGCCCAAGAAGAAGAAGTCGGCGCTGGACATCTTTGGAGATTTGTTCGATTGATCAGGTTCCCGGATTATTGGGGGATATTCTGAAAAAAGACTTGCGTATTAATTGCGCTTCCTGTAAAATAAAAGTTGTGTTTTCTTGATGGCTATCCCACAGCCCCCAATCGAGAAAACCGCTCAAATCAGATTTTAAGCTTGCTAAACATGAACGAAACGATCGAAGATAAATCTGCTGGAGAGGTCAAGCGACCCGAAGAGCAAGATCGTTTTCAGCAGGATGAACCATTTCGGACGAACTTGAAGGAGGATCTTTACATGCGTACCACTTATATGGCGAAGCCAGCCGAAGTAGAGCGCAAATGGCACATTATCGATGCCGAAGGCAAAACGCTGGGCCGCTTGGCTAGCGAAGCTGCTGCTCTTATCCGCGGTAAACACAAACCACAATTCACTCCACATGTTGACGGCGGTGACTTTGTTATCGTCATTAACGCGGAGAAAATTGCCTTGACTGGCAAAAAGATGGATAACAAAAAGTACTATCGTCATTCCCTGCATCCGGGCGGTTTGAAAGTGACCGTTGCCAAAGATATGCTGAGAACGAAACCTGAACGTGTAATCGAGTCCGCCGTTCACGGCATGCTGCCTAAAACTCGCCAAGGCGAGAAAATGAAGCTGAGACTGAAAGCTTACGCTGGCACAGAGCATCCACATGCGGCACAAAAACCTGAAGTTTACGAACTTCGCGGATAATTAAAAGGGAGGACAGTTTCATGGCACAAGTACAATACTATGGGACAGGTCGTCGTAAACATTCGGTAGCACGTGTTCGCCTTGTACCGGGTGAAGGACGCATTGTCATCAATAAACGCGACATCAACGAATATTTTGGTCTGGAAACGCTGAAGCTGATCGTAAAACAACCGTTGACTTTGACGGAAACGCTCGGTAACTACGACGTAATCGTCATCGCTCATGGTGGCGGGATCTCCGGTCAAGCCGGCGCAATCCGCCACGGGATTTCCCGCGCTCTGCTTAAGGCAGATCCGGAATTCCGTCCTGCATTGAAGAAAGCAGGATTCCTGACTCGTGACCCACGGATGAAAGAACGTAAGAAATACGGCCTCAAAGCAGCTCGCCGTGCTCCTCAGTTCTCGAAACGTTAATCTTCAAGATTTGGAAGGCTCTCAACCGTTAGGGTTGGGGGCCTTTTTCATACATAAGAATTGGTTTGTTTTATTTAAGCAAAAAGGATAAGGGCGTACCTTATCCTTTTTTATTTTTGCTTCAACCCGTTGATTAAAGTATTGAGCGACAAAAACGAAGGAGTAACTAAATTGGGTTTTTAGGAATATATTTGGGTTGACGGCATTTTCACTCATAAAGGGGAGTATATCCTATGGCGTCGAAGAGATACCGAAGATATCGATTAACCCGCCACTGCAAAACCCCATTAAGAAAGAAGAAACTTAAGAAATTCCATCAGCGAAGTCCTTCGACGCAACATGTGAAAAATGGCTGTGGAGCACCGATTATTAGGGAAGGGACTTTACTTCAGCGACCGAAAAAAGCTAAAACGGGAGCTCTTTTTTTAGATATTGAAAGCAGTACCTTTTATCGCTTCAACGGATTGATCTGGGAACCCTTAATTCCAGACAAGATAAAAAAACTAATAGAAGTTCGTAAAAAGAAAATAGGAAAGAAAGTGAGTTTGTTTCCAGGTCCACCAGGTCTTCCAGGCCCCCCAGGTCCTCCGGGATTGCCGGGCCCTCCAGGTCTTCCAGGGCTGGCGGGCCCTCAAGGAATACTGGGCCCTGCAGGTCATGTTGGTCCTCCGGGATCTCCAGGTCCGCGAGGGCCAATGGGGCTCCAGGGAATACCGGGGCCTACGGGCGAAAAGGGCCCTACAGGTGACCCTGGAGGTCCGACGGGCCCCACTGGCCCTACGGGTTCTCCTGGGTCACAAGGGGAAACCGGCCCGCAAGGGCCTCAGGGCCCCATTGGGGCGACCGGACCGATTGGTGATCAAGGAGCAACAGGACCTGCCGGTTTAACCGGTCCAACCGGTCCGCAAGGTCTGATCGGGCCACTGGGAGCAACAGGTCCAACCGGAAGCATAGGCTCAACAGGTCCAACGGGTCCAACCGGTCCGCAAGGTTTGCAAGGTCTGGTTGGGGCAGTTGGACCAACGGGTGATCCGGGTCCAACCGGTCCGCAAGGTTTGCAAGGTCCAACCGGTGACATTGGTCCAACGGGTGCTCTCGGTCCAACGGGCCCTCTTGGAGAAACCGGACCGCTTGGTCCCCAGGGTCCAACAGGTCAGCAGGGTTTGATCGGGCCTCAAGGTCTGATTGGCCCACAAGGCCAGCAGGGCCCGACAGGTGCACAGGGCATAGCGGGCCCAACCGGGCCGACAGGATCTCTAGGTCCTCAAGGGGCAACCGGTCCGCAAGGAGCAACGGGGGCGCTGGGCCCGACCGGCCCGACCGGCTCGCCAGGGGCAAGTATTACGGGGGCGACCGGTCCAGCGGGAGCGGATGGTGCCACTGGAGCGACCGGTGCAATGGGTCCAACCGGTCCCACAGGCCCGCCAGGAGGGCCAACCGGTCCAACCGGGCCGACGGGACCCTCTGGAGGTCCTCCCGGTCCAACGGGGGACACCGGTCCAACGGGTCCAACCGGCCCCACCGGTGAAGGCATAACGGGTCCGACCGGTCCTCAAGGAATCGCGGGTGTTACGGGTCCAACCGGACCTCAAGGGTTCACTGGTGCCCAAGGTCCTACAGGGGCCCAAGGAGATCAAGGTCCAACGGGAGCCCTTGGTCCGCAAGGCGTAACTGGACCGACAGGTCCCACAGGAGCTTTAGGGCCAACCGGTTTGACGGGTCCCACCGGTCCAACGGGACCCACGGGCCCGATCGGCCAGCAAGGCCCGACAGGCGAACTGGGCCCCACGGGTCCGCTAGGAGCACAAGGCCCCACCGGGGATCAGGGCCCGGCTGGGGACACGGGTCCGACCGGTCCGCAAGGCGAACAGGGCGCCACTGGCGCCGTTGGCCCGACTGGCCCGACAGGTCCCACAGGCCCGCAAGGTCCGCAAGGGGCTACGGGAGAACGTGGTCCGACCGGGGCTCTAGGTCCGACCGGCCCAACCGGCCCGACCGGCCCCCAAGGTGATCAAGGACCCATCGGGCAGCAAGGTGCGACGGGCCCGACGGGTCCTCAAGGTCCGATCGGTCCGACGGGCCCCACAGGTGCACAGGGTGCGACCGGTCCGACCGGTCCCACCGGTGCAACGGGGGCTACCGGATCTTCTGCTTCGTCAACAAAACCGATTACATTCACTGGAACGAATGCCGGATTTCAGCGACTTGCGGGCTCCCCCGGTGCTTTGTCCCAAGCCATTCCTTACGTGACGGGAGGGTCAGGATCGGTTGTCGCTTTTTCAGCGTCGTTAAATTCCAATAACATTCCGGCTGGGAACTATATTTTTCAAATTTGTTTTGATGTTCAGAATAATTTGGTCACCCCACCTCCTGCCAATATCATTTCCACGATTACACTCAATGTGTCGGCAAGCACAGGAGGTACGCTGATCTTTTCCATCAAACCAACGGATGCCATAGCTCAGCCTATTTTTTCATCAAACGGCGGCCCGTACGTCACGACTCCGGGTTCCGTGTCGTGGACCAGCAACATAGTAGGAAATCTGGTCTCAAGAACGGACGCTATCTCGTTGTATGCAGCTCCAGTTGCTGCAACAAGTGCCGCTTACACGGTGTTCCTTAATACGAATGCCTAAAACACATGGAGGAAGATCATGTCAACGATCAGTCTTTGTATGATTGTAAAAAATGAAGGGGCCTATCTAGAAAGGTGCTTAACATCCGCAGCATCTGTCGTTGATGAGATCATCATCGCAGATACTGGATCTACCGATGAGACGAGGGAAATCGCAAAATCATTTCATGCACGCATCACGGATTTTCAATGGATCGATGACTTCTCTGCCGCGAGGAATTTTGCATTTGCTCAAGCCACGAAGGATTATATCCTGTGGCTTGATGCAGATGACGTTTTGCTGGAAGAAGACCTGGAGAAGTTAGCAAAGCTGAAAAAAGAGCTGAATGACACCATCGATTCCGTAACCATGTTCTACCATTATGCCTTCGATGAGTTTGGAAATGTAACTACAAGTCTAAGAAGAAACCGGCTGGTCAAACGGAGCCGGCAATTTCAATGGATGGGCCCAGTGCACGAATACCTTGATGTAAAGGGCAACATCATTCACTCGGATATCGTGGTAACCCATACGCGAAAGCATGCTCATACAGGGCGTAATCTGACCATTTTTGACAAGCGGTTTGCGGGGGGAGAAACATTCTCTCCTCGCGACCTGTATTATTACGGAAATGAATTGATGGACAACCGTCATTATGAAAAAGCAGCCGAAATATATGAAACCTTCATGGCAGGACGAAATGGCTGGGTGGAAGATATTCTTTCCGCCTGCTATCGGTTAAGTGAGATTTATACGCTGCAAAATCAGGATGAGAAAGCGTTCAGGGCAGCGATCTTTTCCTTTGATTATGATTCGCCAAGAGCAGAGCTGTGCTGCAGGCTGGGTTTGCTTTTTTTAAAGCAGCAACAATGGGAACAGGCGGCTTATTGGTTTATGCTGGCTGCCGAAATGGAAAAACCGGCAGACCACTTGGGATTTATTCAGGAGGCTTGCTGGACGTGGTTCCCGCACCTCCAGCTATGTATTTGCTATTATCATCTCGGCGACTTTATACAATCACACAAGCATAATGAGCTGGCCAGAAAGTATAGACCCGACGACCTTCATGTCCTTCACAACAAGAAACTGCTGGAAGGAATATTGCGATCCGAGGTGAGTTTATGAAAATTGTTCATGTTGCTCCCGATTTCTATCCAGTTCCTCCGCAATATTATGGCGGAATTGAGCGGATGATCCATTCGCTCATCGAAGAAAGTGTGAGAAGAGGGCATGAGGTTTATTTGTATGCGAGGGAGGGGAGCGAGACTAGCGCAAGCCTGATTCCTTACCACCATCCGGCGGGCAATCCGGATCTCATCGCCGACTATGTTCTACATACGCTTCCCGATGGGATCGACATCATCCATGACCACACCCATCATTCAGTGATTGGAAGGAAACGCCTTTCCGTTCCGACCGTATGCACCATCCATGATAGTTTGAATAACGAGATTGAGCATCCAGTTTATGTTAGTCAACGTGCGCTCGAAGTGATCGGGAATAACCATGGGTACTACGTATATAACGGCATCGATGTGGAGGAATATCCGGTTCAGCATAAGAAGGAGGACTATTTGCTGTTTCTTGGGGTATTAAGTCAGCATAAAGGCATCCATCATGCGCTCGACCTGGCCGAAAAAACAAAGCAGCGCATGATCATTGCAGGTCCAGTGTTTCATCACGACTATTTCCGAACCGATATCGAGCCTCGCATCCAAGCGATGTCTCATGTTGAATTTGTGGGTGAGGTCGGAGGAGAAGAACGGCTGAAACTTCTCCAGCAAGCCCGATGTCTATTGTTTCCTACTTCATGGGAAGAGCCCTTTGGATTAGTTATGGTTGAAGCGATGGCTTGCGGTACGCCGGTCATTGCTCTTGGGAATGGAGCCGTTCCTGAGGTTCTCCATTCCTATCCGGAGTTCATCTGCCGATCTGCGGAGGAGATGCGTGAAAAACTGGGTCGTCTCCATTACCATTCGGATGCATTAAGGAAATATGTCGCCGATCATTTTTCGGTAAAGCAGATGGCTGATGGTTATTTCGATGTGTATGAACAGGCGATCAGGCGGGGGGAGGAACTCGGAGAAACAACCGATTGGATTCAAAAAGGGGAAGAGCTAAAAAAAAGAATGCGCTATGAAGAAGCGATTGAACTGTATGAAGGCATCCTCATGTCGTCTACCACGTCTAAAGAAGATAAAATTGCCGCCTGCAATGAAGCGGCAGACGTCTATTACCGTCAGGCAAACAAGGATAAAGAAAGAGAATACGCATTCCGCTCATTTCTTTATGCCCCGCCCAGGGCCGAAATCTGTTGCCGATTGGGTTATCAATTTCTGCAGCTGAACCGGCTGGAACAAGCTATATTTTGGTATAAGGAAGCCACCAAAGCAAAACGACCGGAAGTAGAAACTGTATTATATTATGAGGCATGCTGGACATGGCTGCCGCATATTCAGCTTTGTATTTGTTACTACCAGCTGGGAGACTATAAAAGTGCTTATGAGCATAATGAACAGGCGATGCGGTATGAGCCGCATAACGAGTATGGTTTGAATAATAAGAAAACGCTTGATGAGCTGCTTGGGAAATCGTCTGCACCTGCTATGACCTTGAATGAAGTCACCTTATTGGATGTGGATGGCAAGCCGTTCAAGATGCTATTGCAAACGCCGGGATTCATTGAAGAGATGATTATCCAGAAGGGGAATTGGGAGCCGCATCTTGCTCCTATGCTCAGGTCTTTTATTAAGAAAGACAACTTGTTCTTGGATATAGGTGCGAATATTGGCTATCATTCCCTCCATGTGGCCAGCCTTTGCAGAGATGCGCGATGTATTAGCTTTGAACCTCACCCTTCCATCTATCAGCAGTTATCCGCAAATGTATCGCTAAATCCTTTTGACAACATTGAGATATATCCCTTGGCTGTGGGGGAAACGCCAGGCCAAACCCGTTTTTTTATGCAAAAGGAGGATAGCTACAACCGGGGAATGTCCGCGGTAGAATATTACGATGGACTCGGTGGGGAGTATTCAGAGATCGAAGTAACGATGACCTCCCTGGATTCCTTTTTGGACGAAGAGAACAAGAAAAAAGTCAGTGTGATTAAAATAGATACGCAAGGCAACGAGTATCAAGTATTAAAAGGCGCCAGCAGCGTAATCAACGAATCGAAACCTCTTATAGCGCTGGAAGATCATAATAACGCCAAACATTCCATTGAGGATATATTAAAGCTACTCGAAGGTTATGCAGCCTATAAAGTGAATCTCTGGGACGGAAGGGTAACGGAATATAGGAATGAACTGGATCAGTTTCAGGATGATTATTTGTTGATCCCAGTGCATCTGGTCAAGCGATTTTTGGCCGAGAGAGCAGAGTAAAACAATGCTACTATGTGCAATAATTCACATACATTACCTGCCAACCATGCTACCATCTTCTTGGAAATGACAACAAGATAGTGGGGGTAATTATTTTGAAGAAAAGCATGACAATCGTTGGGACAGTCCTTATTCTTGCCCTGGCATTAACGGCGTGCGGAGGAAATAACAAAGAAGCCGCTAATAATGCAACGACAAGCAACAATGGCTCGAATAACGCCGCTGCGACAACGAATAACTCGGCGGCCACCGGTACGTATCAAGATGGTACGTACAAAGGGATCTATGACCGCAAGGACGTCCGGAATTGGACGGCGTATGTCGAGGTGACGGTGAAGGACGGCAAGATCGAGAAGGCTTACTACGATTATACGAATGAAAACGGCGATTTGCGCACCAACGACGAGAACTACACGAGTGCATTTAAAGCGGCTAATAAAATGACACCGCGGGAAGCTTTCGATCAACTCGGAGGTAAACTGGTTGAGGTTCAAGATGCAGCGAAGGTAGATGCCGTGACAGGTGCTACGCACTCTTCCAGAAACTTCAACGAGCTGGCTGCTGCCGCTTTGGAACATGCCAAGACGGGTGATACCAGTGATGCGATCGTTAATCTGTACGAAGATGGCACCTACAAGGTTGAGGCCGATGCGTTTGACGACCATGGCTGGAAACCGCAGCTAGAGCTGACCATCAAGGACCACAAGGTCGATTCCGTTGCTTTTGACTACGTGAATGAGGAAGGCAAGCTGAAAACCGAAGACGCAGATTATAAAGCCGCTATGGAACCTAAATCGGGAACCTATCCAGCGAAATACACCGAAGAGCTTGAGAAACAACTTGTCGATAAGCAATTGATCGGCGACGTTGACGCCATTGCTGGAGCAACTACATCCTCCAATAACTTTTCTGCGCTTGTAGAATACGCATTGGACGACATGGCCGAAGTCGGCGATACGGATTTAAAAGCGATCAAGATCGAAGAATAATTGGATAGGACGACTAATAGGATAACTAGTGACCTGGCTTCTCTATGGAGAGGTTAGGTCTTTTTTTCATTTTGGTTTTTTTAGTATTGACTTATAAGGCGAATGACATATACTTAAAAATATAATTCTAATCAGATTAGTTGGAATAATGTTTTGATTTACCATGTTTAGCTTAATGCGGGAGGTCTGAGGAAAGTGAATCTATTGGAAAAAGAGCAGTTGATTGCGGCCAAGGCCGACGAGTTCGAGTCATCCACACCCCAAGAAATCATCGCCTGGGCGGTTGAAACGTTTCCGAATATCACCTTTGCCTGCAGCTTTGGCGCCGAGGATGTCGTTCTGGTGGATATGCTGCAGCAAATCAGCCCATCCACCGACATTTTTTACTTGGACACGGACTTTCATTTTAAAGAAACTTATGAGACTAGGGATGCGATTGCTGCCAAATACGGGCTGGAATTCGTTCGGGTATCGCCGAAGCTGACGCCAGAGGAACAGGCGGTCCAGTATGGGGAGGAACTGTGGAAGTCGGATCCAAACGCCTGCTGTAATGTACGTAAGGTTGAACCGCTGACACGGGTTTTGGGGCGCTATGAGGCCTGGATTACAGGGATTCGCCGCGATCAGGCCCCAACTCGAGCGAATGCGAAGAAAATCGAATACGATGCCAAGTTCGGACTGGTCAAGTTTAATCCAATCGCGCATTGGACATCCGATGACGTATGGAATTATATTCGTGAACATGAGCTCATTTATAATCCTTTGCATGACCGCAATTATCCCAGCATTGGCTGTGAATATTGTACGCGTCAGGTAATGCCTGGCGAAGACCCTCGTGCGGGACGCTGGTCCGGTACGGAGAAGACGGAATGTGGCCTGCATAAATAAAACGGACGGATTCGGAAGATTTCAAAAGTGGAGGAGATACGGGTGACGACAATATTACCACATGGCGGAAGCTTAGTACATCGACTGGTTACTGGAGAGCAACGGGATCATCTCTTGGAGACAGCTAAGGGACTTCCGGCTATTCCGATCAGTAACTGGGCCATATCCGACCTCGACCTCATTGGGGTAGGTGCTTTTTCGCCATTAACTGGATTTATGAACGAAGAAGATTATCGATCCGTTGTCGACCGCATGCGGCTAGCGAACGGAACGGTCTGGAGCATCCCGATCACCCTCTCCGTCGCCCGTGAGCAGGCGGAAGGCCTAGAGATCGGAGAGCAGGTTGCTTTGGTTGGTGAACAGGACGGGGTCATCTACGGCCTTTTGGAAATTGGCAGCGTATATCATGTTGATCAGGCGGAGGAAGCGCGGAAGGTATTCAAAACCGATGATTCCGAGCATCCTGGGGTTAAGAAACTGCTTGAGCGCTCCCCATACTATGTCGGTGGCTCTGTTCAGGTGTTAAATCGTCCAGAACCGGCACGCTTCAAGGAGTTTTATTTCGATCCAGCCGAGACGCGTCGTATTTTTGCCGAGAAGGGGTGGAAGACTGTCGTTGGTTTTCAGACTCGGAATCCAGTTCATCGGGCTCACGAATATATCCAGAAAAGTGCAATGGAAATCGTGGATGCCTTATTTCTTAATCCGCTAGTGGGTGAAACCAAATCGGATGACGTACCTGCGGATGTCCGGATGAAGAGCTATTTGACCCTACTGGATAACTATTACCCCGCAGACCGTACGTTTCTGGGCGTTTTCCCTGCAGCAATGCGCTATGCCGGACCGCGTGAAGCGATTTTTCATGCAATGGTACGCAAAAACTACGGGTGCACCCATTTTATCGTTGGCCGAGATCATGCGGGTGTTGGCGATTACTATGGCACGTATGAGGCACAGGAAATTTTCTCGAATTTCACTCCCGAGGAGTTGGGGATCTCTCCCCTATTCTTTGAACATAGCTTCTTCTGCACGAAGTGCGGGAATATGGCTTCCAGCAAAACTTGCCCGCATTCGAAAGAAGATCATTTGACCTTATCCGGTACGAAGGTTCGCGGATTGCTGCGTGATGGGATCTGCCCGCCGCCTGAATTTACCCGGCCCGAGGTTGCCGAGGTCCTGATTGACGGGATGAAGCAGCAGGTCCACAACTAAACGCGCATCTCCATGTGTCATATTTGTCCACCTTGTCCCATATCATGAGTAATGTCATGAAGGAGAAAGGTGGCTTTTTTTATGCGCGATCGAGATAAGGTGACGTTATGGATTTCCCTGAACCACATCAAAATAGCGCTGATCGGCGTCGGCCTTGCTGCCATGATCCTCGGGATGGCTTTCTACCACGTGCCGTCGCAGAAAGCATGGAATTACTGGAGTCTGCCGTTGGCGGGTCAGATTATCGCTCTGGATGCGGGCCACGGCGGGCCGGACGGCGGAGCCAGCAGCAAACAGGGGCTGATTGAGAAAGATATCAATTTAGCGGTCTCCTTATACCTGCGCGACTATTTGCAGCAGGCCGGTGCGGTTGTCGTTATGACGCGCGAGGAGGACAAAGACCTGGCGGGCGGGAACACGAAGGGCTACAGCAAACGGAAGACAGAGGACTTGAAAACCCGCGTCCGCTTCATCGAGGAGCGGCAGGCCGATCTGCTTGTGAGCATTCACATGAACAGCATCCCTTCGCCACGCTGGAGGGGCGCGCAAACTTTCTACTACCCCAATCACGAAAATAGCGCTAATTTGGCCGCCCTCGTACAAGAAGAGTTAAGGCGGAATCTGGAAAACACCGATCGGGTCGCCAATCGTTCGGACAAGAAGGTGTATCTACTTGAAGCGGTACATATTCCTTCCGTGCTGGTGGAGGTTGGTTTCTTGTCCAATCCGGGGGAAGCGGAATTGCTCGGCAGTGAAACGTACCAGCGAAAAGTAGCCGCCTCAATTTATCAGGGGATCCTGCGATATTATTCCGGCGAAAAAGTACAAACCCCGGCAGACGATGTCAGGTAATGATATAATATACCTCATAATGGACCAGCTAAGTTAATTATCTGATGAAGTCGAGGTGCTGTCAGTGATAACGAAGGAGCAGCTTCAGGCGGCATTGCGCCCTGTAGCCGAACCAACCACGGGTCTCAGCCTGGTGGAATTGCAGTGGATTCGCGACATCATGATCAAGGAAGGCCGCGTATCGTTAACGGTTGTCGGCTTTGAGAAAGGCAGCGAAGCGCAGGCCGAAGCAGAACGAGACATCCGCTTTCGCTTATCCGAAGCAGGCGTGGGGGAGGTTCATCTCCGTTTCCGTGAAGCATCGGAACAGGAGAGGGAGGCCGCATTCAGCTCGGCCCGCCATCCATCTGAACCGGCTCAAAGCGAGCGGGAAGAACTAAAAGGTCATGGGGCCGGATTGGAACAGCTGCCGATTCTTGATCCGAGGTCCGGCGTTCAATTTATAGCCATAGCCAGCGGTAAGGGCGGGGTTGGCAAATCGACGGTCACGGTCAATTTGGCAGTGGCTCTGGCGCGGCAAGGCAAGAAGGTCGGATTGATAGACGCCGACATTTACGGCTTTAGCGTCCCTGACATGATGGGGATTGAGGAAGCGCCGCTTATCGAGGATGGTGAAATTGTACCGGTCGAACGTTTTGGGGTCAAAGTGATGTCGATGGGCTTCTTTATCCAGGACAATAACCCCGTGATATGGCGCGGACCGATGCTTGGCAAGATGCTCCGGCAATTCTTCAGCGACGTCCGGTGGGGTGAGCTGGATTATTTGCTGCTTGATTTCCCGCCGGGCACGGGCGACATTGCCCTGGATGTACACCAGATGATTCCGCAGAGCCGGGAGATCATCGTAACGACGCCGCATGCTACGGCGGCATTCGTCGCCGCTCGGGCAGGGACGATGGCCCTGCGTACCGAGCATGAAGTGCTGGGCGTCGTCGAAAATATGGCCTACTACGAATGCTCCAAATGCGGCGATAAGGATTATATCTTCGGCCGCGGCGGGGGCGCTCGATTGGCGGAGTCTCTGCATACGGAACTGCTGGCGCAAATTCCACTCGGAGCGCCGGACAACCATCCGTCGGAACCGGATTTTTCTCCATCCGTGTATAAATCAGACTCCTCCGTCGGCCGGCTGTACGATGAACTGGCTCAGCGCATTACCCTTATATGCGAAAAAGACTGACCCATTACGGGCCAGTCTTTTTTTCTGATGGGCTTCAGGTTAGGAACCTCCGCCGCCACCACTATTGCCGCCATCTTTACTTTGGCCGCCTTCTCCGCCGTCATCGCTAGAACCGCCGCCTTCATTTTGTTTCGGCTCTTTTTCTACCTTCGGTTGCAGTTGCTCTTGAACGACGGTCTTTAACAGCTCAAGGACTTCCATCTTGAACAACGGACTTTGCATTGCTTCCTGCATCACGGTCATCGATTGCTTGCGATAATCCGGCGTTTTGGTTAAATCAAGGAACATCTTCATGACTTCCGGCGATTTCAGAATATCGCTGACGGATTTTTGATACGTCGGATCCTTGATCAATTGCATATGGAGCTCCTTGCTTTGCGAGTTAACCGCTTTAGCAAAGTCTCCGGCAAACTGCGGATCGGTCATGATCTTCTCGATTTCCTTCTTATATTCCGGTGAGGTGATGGTTTCCTTGACCGCCATGCGGACTTCGTTGGAAGTTTGGGACGGAAGAATCATTTTTACCCCAAACGTTCCGCCGCCGCTTCCACCGCTTCCACCGGAACCGCCCGAGCCGGACCCGGAATCGGAGCCCGATTCGGAGCCGCCGCCACTCTCACCGCCGCTGCTGCCGCTTTCACTGCTGCTTGGGGGAGTGCTTAGCGCCTCATAAATGGCCTTTTTACCTTCATCTGTCTTAAGGATATCGATGACCATGGATTTCGTTTCCTTATATCCTCCACCTTGGGAAGAGGAGGAGGAGCTTTGTTCAGAACCGCAAGCGGCTAGCGGAAGAGTAAATGTGCATAAGAAGCATAAAATCCAACGGGTACCCCGCCATTTCATGGTTCCCTTCCTCCTTATCATCATTGCTGAAGTTAGTATGCGGCTTAAAAACGGAAATATCCCAACGAAAAGCTTAAAAACAATGGTTTTTTACCGGGATCGTTGGTAAAATATTTCGTTAGTGGAGGTGTAAGGGGCTTGAACTTAAAAAAATGGCTTTATTTATTTGGGACCACCTTGGCCGTTGGGGCGGCGGGATCGCTAATCGTCGGTTTGCTGTTGCAATGGACGGATACGCTGCAATACAAGGGCCTAACTGATATTTTGGTGAATGTCGGGATCTTGTTGGGCGTCGGCGTCATGGTAAGTGTATATTCCCAGATGGGCTTTTTCGCATATTTAATGATCAATTATATGGGGAATGGCGTTTTTTCCAAAAGAACGTGGCAATACATACAGTTAGTTTTGACCGCCTTGGCGCTGCTGGAGCTGATGTTCTTCCGAATTTTTGTAGGCGGCGAACAAGAGGGGGTATTCGACCTCGTATTAGGCATCATTCTTCTTATTGTGGCTGCCGGTACCGCCTTTTATAAGGCGAAGTTGACGAATGCAACCGCCTGGATTCCCACACTGTTCTTCATGATAGCCGTAACGATTGTTGAGACCGTTGGCGTATTGAAAATTGGCGTTAATTCCGCAACTGCTTGGATTGTTGCGCCTTTAATCGCTTGCAATGCTTATCAAATTTTGATTTTACAGCGAGTTCTGAGTTCGGGAAATTTGAAAACCCAAAAAAGCCCAGCCTAGACTGGGCTTTTTTGCTGCCAATTACCACCCGGCGGCGTATTCCAATTGCTCCTGAAGCCAGGCTTGGTCGCGAACTTCATTGCCCTGCACGCTGGCTTCCTGTAGCAGATCCGTTACGGTTACGAATTCATAGCCTTGCTTGCGCAGCTCGTCAATGATAATCGGCAGCGCCTCCTGCGTCTGCTTGACCGAATCGCTGGCATGCAGGAGAACGATGTCTCCCGGATGAGCTTTTTTTACGACGCGATCGACGATGGTCTGCACGCCTTTATTCATCCAATCCTGGGAGTCGGTATCCCACTGAATGACCTTATAGCCTTGATTTGCGGCGATCTTTAGCACGCGCTTGTCGAAGTCGCCGTTGGGAAGCCGCAGCAGCTTAGGAGCTTGGCCGGTCACTTCGGTCAGAATCGTGTGGGCTATGGAAATTTGCCGGGATATTTCCTCATCGCTCAGGCTGCTGTAATTCGTGTGTTTATGCCCGTGGCTTCCGATTTCAAAGCCTTGCTGCTGAATCGCCTTAACGATTTCCGGATGGGTCTTGCTCCAGGGGGAAGATAGGAAGAAGGTCGCTTTTTGCACGTTCTTCTCCTTTAACACTTTGAGAATCGGCTCGGCCCGCGTATCGCCCCAACTGATATCGAAGGTGAGGGCTATGACTTTTTTGTTCGTGGACACGCTATAAATGGCCGACGGGGCGCTTTCCTCGGAAAACACCGTAACCTGCCCTTGTTCCACGTAAATGACGCCGGCAGCAAAGAGGGCCGCGGCGAAAACAAAGAAAAAGCGTTTGATTTTCTTCCCGTTAAGGACATAGAAGAAGTTGTTCATGAACAGTAAGCCCCTCTCGTCATCAGAATGAATGATCTTGAACTGATCCGCTTGTACCAATGTATGCTTGTTCCAAAGCTTTATGACGCTTTACGTCGATTACATATTTGAAGGAGACCTGATGCGATGTTTTCAATCCGTGGATTTGGAAGTGATTTACGCAAATATAAGAAGGCAATGCTTCTTTCGATTCTCATTTTTGCAGCAGGAGTGGCGCTGGGAGCAGGAAATGTGGATCTGATCACCCGTTGGGTTATGCCTGACATCGAGCGGCTTGGCAAGATTAGCCGGAGTTTGGCGCAGTCCGATCATCCTGAACTGAACTTTTTTCTGTTTATTTTCTTCAATAATGCGGTAAAAAGTATTATGGTCATTTTGCTGGGGGCCATTTTCGGGATATTGCCGGCTTTCTTCCTGCTGATGAATGGCTTGGTACTGGGGTTTGTGGTGACGGCAGCTGGGGCTGATGGAGGAAATGTTTTGAATCTGATCGTACGGGGATTGCTTCCTCATGGCGTCATCGAAATCCCCGCCATTCTGATCGCAGCCGGCTTCGGGATGCAATTCGGATATCTGATTCTTAAAAGCTTGGGGGAGATTGGCTCCAGAGACGCTTCTGAACGTACAGTCGACTGGAGGGGTTTTTTGATCTCTGCCGGCCGGGGAGCGATCTGGATCGTTGGAATGCTGCTGATCGCCGCGGTGATTGAGAGTACGTTAACCTTTTATTTGGCCCAACATTCATAATTTTCCCAAAAAGTGAGCATAACATTAAAGCGTCTTTAGAAGGACCTATACCTTATAACAATGGCTGAATAAGGAGTGTTGCGCGTGCTGGGAATGTTGTTTAGCGACAAAGAATGCAAAGAACTCGACTATGTGCTGCGAAAAGAGCTAGATGAGATGCTATTGGATATGAGCGATACCCGGCTGGATCAGGATATCCGGCATGCCATCGCCAATCGGTACAAAACGATCTTCCGTATGTATGCCCGATTTGCACCCTCCAAGGAATTATCGAAATACGCTCGCCGCGCTCGTTTCCCGCAAGCTAGAGAATAGGCTAAGTTTGGGGTTGACGGCGGGACCGCCCTTATGGTAAATTAGCATTCGTCCCAGTTTTGGGGGACAAGCTGCAGAAGGCAGGAAGACATTGGTAAGAAAAAAGTTTGGTCGAACCTCTTGCAAAAAGCTTGCCGACTGTGATATATTATAAAAGTCGCCGCTGAAACGCAGCGATGAACGAAAGAACGAAAGTTGATCTTTGAAAACTGAACAACGAGTGAGTAATACAATGAGATTTTAATCTCGTCAGTTTGTTTCAATGAGCAAGTCAAACACTTTATTGGAGAGTTTGATCCTGGCTCAGGACGAACGCTGGCGGCGTGCCTAATACATGCAAGTCGAGCGGAGTTAATCGGGAGCTTGCTCCTGATTAACTTAGCGGCGGACGGGTGAGTAACACGTAGGCAACCTGCCCGTAAGACTGGGATAACTACCGGAAACGGTAGCTAATACCGGATACGCAAGTTCCTCGCATGGGGAGCTTGGGAAAGGCGGAGCAATCTGTCACTTACGGATGGGCCTGCGGCGCATTAGCTAGTTGGTGGGGTAACGGCTCACCAAGGCGACGATGCGTAGCCGACCTGAGAGGGTGAACGGCCACACTGGGA
>NZ_WNZY01000027.1 GCF_009725205.1 Paenibacillus timonensis
AAACCTCTCCTTTTTGAATGGTTGCTAGTCACTTCCATTTTACCAAGGATTGGTTTCTTTTTGTTTAACAAAATCAAAAAAACAAGGGCGTCCCTCAGTCATCTACGATGACTTTTGGGACAGCCCCTTTTTATTGCATCTGATGTTGAATTTCCTGACCCTATGATTTTATGATAGCGTGCCAAAGATGTCGTCCAGCGGAATATCCGCGACCGCCATCACTTCGTCGGCCGCTCCGTAATACATGCGGACGGTATCGCCGACCAACAGCGCACCACAGGAGAATACGACCCCGCCGAAAAAACCGTTCACCTCATAATCCGTTTCCGGCTCGATAAACGGCCGAACCGATCGCCCGATGACTTTTCCCGGATCTTCCAGATCAAGCAGCACCGCCCCCATACAGTATCGATGGCTGGCATCTGCCCCGTGGTACAACGCGAGCCAGCCGCGCTCCGTACGAATCGGAACCGCGCCGCCGCCCATTCTCGCCGAATCCCAGCCTTGCTCGCTTAGGCCCATCAGAAAGCGGTGGTTGCCCCAATGCAAGAGGTCCGGCGATTCGGCAATCCACATCTCGGGAGCCCCGAACGATTTCGGAACCGGACGATGCAGCGCATAGTATTTGCCGCCGATTTTTTCCGGGAACAGCATGACGTCTTTATTCTCGGGAGCCAACATCAGCCCGTGCCGTTTGAACGTGCGGAAGTCTTTCGTTTCCGCCAGACCTGCGCCAACGCCGCGAACGGACGCGGAACTGTAGGTGATGTAATACGTATCCCCGATTTGGGTTACTCGCGGATCTTCAATTCCCCAAGCTTCCAAGGCATTCTCCGGGAACAGGGCAGGCTGCGGATCAATGTCGAAATGAACGCCATCCTTGCTTCTTGCAACGCGGAGATGGGAAAGGGATGTAAGCATGACCACCCGTCCGTCCATCGCCACAAAGCGCGAATCGGAGAAATCGTAACGCGGATCGGTATCCTCATAACGCTCCACGATCACCTCGGTACCCGCTTCGTTTAACCGCGGAACCAGCACTTCACCGGACCGGACCGAAACCGGCGCTTCCGCGACGCGAAGAAGCAGAATCGTTTCGTCTTCGTATTGGGCAACACCGGCGTTAAATGCCCCCAACACTTTAAAATCAGGGCGCGAGGGCTTGACATCCTGCGTTCGGATCACGGGATTTTGCGCACAGCGTTTCACATTCATAGATGAAGTACCTCTTTCTGTTATGTTATTTGCCGGATACCACGGCATCGATTTGCGCTTGAATCTCATCGATGACTTTTTGCCCGCCTACGCCCATGATTTTCTCCTCCAACATCGCTTTGCCTTTATCCGCAGGCAGCACGCCTTGGGCCAGCGGCAGGAATAAAGAGTCGTGGAACGGCGTGATTTTGGCGTATTCGGTTTTGACTTTTTCAGCGTCAAAGGTGAACCCTGCCGTTGGGCTGAGCGTAAAGTTGGCCGGGTCGGCGGAGAAATCGAACCACTTCTTGTCGTCCGCCATCATCGTATCCGGCGTGCGGTTGAGCGTTGGACGCCAAGTCAGCGTATAGCCCGGGAAAACATAGCCCGAAAGCACCTTATAGCTTGAATCGCCGACAGGTTCCCAATCCTTCCCTTGGATACCGTATTCCATCAAATCGTGGTTTTCCTTGATCGACAGCCAGTTGGCTACATCCATAGCCAAGTCGGCATGCTTCGAGGAAGCGGGGATGCAAAGGAAATTCCATTGTTGGAAGGCGGTATACGGTTTAGCTTTATCGCCGTTCGGCACGAAAACCTCCAGCTTGTCGCTTCCGTCCTTCAGCATTTCCGCATATTTCAGCCCTTCCACACCGTCTGCCGCATAATAAGTGGCTGCGTATTTGCCTTGTTTGAACAACGTTTCGGCATTTTGCTCCTGAGCGATGTTTTTGGACAAGATGCCGTCTTTATAGAACTTGGTGACGCGTTCAAAAGCATCCGCGATCATCGGGCTTTCCCATTGTCCGACGACTTTCTTGTCTTTGGTGGAATAGGCGAACATGTTGACGCCGATTTCGAGCACTTCATCCTGCGCCATATTGGCGGAGTCGCTCAGGATAAACGGCAACTTGTCCGCTTTGATCCCGTTGATGACAAACGGTTTGATGTCCTTTTCGTTTTCCTTGACCGCATACAAAAATTTCTCCAGGTCGGCCAGCGTTTTCAGCTCGGGCAACCCGTATTTTTCGCGCAAATCCTTGCGGATCAGCAGGCCGTATACCGATCCTTGCGTCGTTCCGAGCGGGATGCCCATAATTTTGCCGCCGAACTTGTTGTATTCCCACATTTCGTCGGGAATGGATGACTTCAGCTCAGGCCGCTCCTCTACCATAGCGTCCAACGGTTGGAGCGAATTGCTCGCGATCATCTGGTTCATGGACAGCCATGGCGCATCCAGGTACATGTCGAAATCCTCGCCGGCGGACATTTTAACCGCTACCGTGTTGCCGTAATCCGACCACGGGAGAAAGTTGATATTCAGCGAGGCGCCGACGTTGTCCGTCTTTAATTTATCATTGACGGCCTGCAGCACCTCATCAAAACCGGCCGGTTTATCCCCCGGAAGATAAGCCTTCAACTCCACGATTTCTTTCGCTGTGTTGGAAGCGGAAACGGCACCCGAATTCGTGCTGCCCGGCTCTGCATTCCCGCCGTTGCCTCCGCAACCGGCCAGCAGTAGCGCTGAAGCCAGTACCGTAGCCATGGCCGTGCCAAACATTTTTTTGAATTTCATTTTGTTAACCTCCCTGTTAATTGTGTGTTCAAAAAGTCAGGTTTTTAGCACCGAGAAGATTGAATGAAGCTAGGGACTGAGTAGCGGAGCGTACGTTTTGGGTACGTGAGCAACGAAAGGCCCGGCTAAATTCAAGATTCGACGTCGAGTTCTCTCCCTGAACTGCTTCGTCATGGGAAGACGACTTTTTGAACAACCTCTTAAATATGAATCATTTCATCTATGCTTAACCGGAAGATTCCGGTTAATGCCGGAATCTTCGGTTACCCTTTCACAGCCCCGACCGTGAGGCCTTTAACAAAGTATTTCTGCAGCATCGGGTACAGCAGGATAATGGGGCCGATCGTCAGTACGGTCGTTGCCATGCGCACACCGTAAGTCGGAGGCGTGATCGCGATGGCTGCGCCCGAAGGAATCAGGTTTTTCGCGGCCTCCATATTGGATACCATTCGACGCAGAATCAACTGCAGCGGAAACAATTTTTCATTATCCACGAACATGAGTCCCATAAACCAGTCATTCCAATAATTCAAGGCATAGAACAGGCCGACGGAAGCTAGAATCGGCTTCGAGATCGGCAGGATGATCTGAAAGAAAATCCTCATTTCGTTGGCCCCGTCGATCCGGGCGGCTTCCTCCAGTTCTTCGGGAACGGTGCGGAAGAAGCTGACCAGCAGAAATACGAGAAAAGGCTGGCATAACATTGTAAGAATAAGCACCCAAACGGTATTTTGCAAATGCAGCCATTGACTGACTACGATATAGAATGGAATGATGCCTCCCGAGAACAACATCGGCAGATAGCAGAAGAGCAGGAAAGGCGTCCGCAGGACATTCCGTTTATTCGCCAAAGAGTAGGCCAGCATGGCCGAAATGCAAAGCGCGCCTAGCGCCCCGACGGCGGTGACCAGAACCGTCACTTGGTAGCCGCTGAACAAGACATCCGACTGGAGCACCGCTTCGTACGCGGCCAAAGAGAACTTTTGCGGAAATAAGGTATACCCATGCGCGATTAGTTCGCCCTCATCGGTGAAAGAACCGATGACCATCAGCAGAAAGGGGAACAGGCAGAATAGGGTGAACAATAGAATGATCGTATAGGCAGTCACCGAAAAAATTCGGTCTGGAACACTCTGTCTCATCGTTTTGCCTCCTAAAAAAGTGCGGATTCTTTGGATACCTTGCGGGTCACCCCGTTGGCAACGAGCACGAAGATCAGGCCCATCACCGATTGGAACAGCCCGACCGCCGAAGACATCCCGAAATCGTGCAGTTGTCTCATCGAGCGGAACACGAAGGTATCGATGACGTCGGTTGTGGGATACAACAGGGAGTTATCCCCGATAATGGCGTAGATCATCGCAAAATCCCCGTTGAAGATCTTGCCTACGGCGAGCAGCGTCATGATCATAATGGTTGGCACCAGCAACGGCAGCGTGATGCGTAGCATAATCTGCAGCTTGGAGGCTCCGTCGATACGGGCTGCCTCATATAAATCCTCTGGAATACCGGTAATCGCCGCCAGGAAAATAATCGATAAATACCCCGCCCCTTGCCAGACCCGAATCACGGTGAGAATAGCAGGCCACAATTTCGACTCAAACATCCAGTTGACGGGTTCCATGCCGAGATTTTGCAGCCAAGTGTTAAGCATTGGCTCTTCCCCGCCGAACATGGACTGGACAATCATCCCGACCACGATCCAAGACATGAAATATGGCAGAAAGATGAGCGATTGCGAGACTCTCTTAAAATACTTGTTACGAATTTCATTGAACATCAGCGCGATAAGTACGGCGGCCACTGTCGTAAAGAAGATAAACAGCGCGTTCAGCACTAAGGTGTTGCGCAGGACAGTCCAGAAATCGTCCGAGGTAAAGAAATAATCGAAGTTTTTGAAGCCGACCCATTCGCTTCCCGTTATCCCTTTGGAGAAGTCATAATCCTTAAATGCAATCGTGATCCCGTAGATGGGAAGATAACTGAATACGAGGAAAAACAACAGGCCGGGCACAGCCATCACGTATAGGAAAGGATTTCGAGCGATATGTTTTAGTTTGGATCCTCTCCCTTTGTTCCGATCGTACTGCATGGTTTCAAGTCCTCCCTTGTGTGTCTAAGATCGGATACCGGTGTTTTGTTGTCTGCGGTCCGATGTCGTCACCATAACAAGTCCGCGATCTAGAAGACAATTCCGGCAAACTCGGATTCTTCCCGCAAGCGCGGATTTCGCCTTTTCCCAAAAGCATCACTTTTCCAAAAAGGAACGATTTTGCTGACGGAAATTCACAATATGCTACAATAAGTCTGCGCTTTAGTACTACCTTTTTAACTAAGAGAGAGATATGACGGGGGTTCCAGCATGTCGAAATTAAGTTTTCCACTCCTCGCTTCATTCAGGAAGCATCCGACCTACATGAAAATCATTTTCTATTTTGTCGGCGCAAACGTACTCGTCTTAGCCATCTCCTTCCTATTGCTGTACTGGCAGTCATCAAGAACGCTGCTGAAGGAAATTGGCGATCATTCCGAATCGCTTCTGCTGAATAGCGCCCGAAGTACAGCCGGACTCATGGAATGGTCCTTGGATTACAGCTACGCCTCGAGCAATGACAGCGACTTGAAAGTGTACGCGCTCTCCGATCATTACACGGATTTTGAGACATATAACGTATGGAGCCGGCTGGGGGAGATCAAGAACGCCAACCCCGCAATCGATTCGGTCTACTTGATCAACGACTACACTGACACGGTGGTCGATTCCCGCTTGGGTATCAATGACGCAGTCACTTTTTACGACCAGGATATTTTGCAGCGGTTACGCGATTCGAGACTGGCGGACGGGGCCGTCCCCTTACCCAGAACACTGACGCTTCCCCTTAGCGGTAAGGCCACCAAAAAGGTGATCACCATCGTCAGACTCTACGAAAAGGGCAGTTCCATTTCCGCCTTTGTCATGAATATAGATACCGATAAATTAATGAACTTGCTTCAGAACAATTCGAACTATCCCAACCGACAAGTTACCGTGTTGAATGACCGGAATGAAGAGGTGTTCAGCACCGCCCGCCTTAGCGGCGAGCAAATTGTGGAGCTTAGCCATCAGGGGGAATTAAGAAAATCCGGCTGGGAGTTGTTTAAGCCCTATGATCAGGAAGAGCAGCTTATGGTTTACTCGACAACTTCGATTAAAGGCATTCAAGACTGGACCTTCATTGAGAGCATTCCGAAGGCAGTCATTCTGGGCCGGATTGCCGTGCTCCGCAACATCAGTCTGCTCTTGTTTCTAGGCCTGTTCGTTGCTTCGCTGACCGTCATCGTCCTGATCTCCAAGCGGGTATACTCTCCCATTCAGGAATTGGTCAGCAGTGTCATGCGCCAGTATCGGGCCGAGCGGCTAGAGGATCGTAAGTCGGGAACTGAGCTTGATTATTTATCCAGTGTCTTTACAGCCCAAAAAGAACAGATCGATGAATTGACCGAGCATTGGCGACACAACAAAATTCTTGGCAAGGAACGGTTTCTGCGCGAATTTTTAGGGGACGAGGCCGGCTCCCCTGCTGAAATCCGCAGGCATTTCAAGGAGTGGGAGATCGATCTGCCAGAAACCAATTTGTCTATTGCGATTTTTCGGATAGACCGATTTGTTGAATTCACGGGGATCTATTCGGAGAAAGACCGTAGGCTACTCCGCTTCGCGATGGCGAATATTATCCAGGAGTCGCTGCAAGCCTCGGATCACCGGCTGCAAACGGTAGATATGGGGAACGATCATATCGCCGTCGTCCTGTCTGCGGCAGCGCTGTCCCCTGATTTCCCGGACAAGCTACGCGGGTCACAGGAATTGCTGCAACAATACTTGTCGATCGGAACGACCGTTGCCTGGGGCAGAACGCTCCATCACTTGACCGACATGCGCGAGGTGTATTTAGAAACCTACGAATTAACGCAGGAGCGATTCCGGTTTGGTCACGGCGCGATGATTCTTATGAGCCAATTGTCCGGCGCCCCCGGCCTGCTGTTCCATCTTCCGCTGGAGAAGGAGCGCCAAATGGCGCAAGCGATCCAGAAAGGGAACCGGGATTCGGTACTGCAGATCATGGCTTTTGCCGTAGAAACGCTGAGGGAGTTGCCCTATTTTGAGTGTAAAATGTCGCTGATCGCTTTGTTTAACGATATGCGCCGGTTGATGCAAGATCAGTTGCATCAGCCGTTGCCTAGCTCATGGGGATTGACCTCGCTCGAAAATCAGATCATTCGGCTAGAGACGCTTGAAAGCGTAGCCCTCTGGATAGAAAAGCTGCTGGACAAAACACTGGAGGACATCACGGCCGCTCGCAGCCTGTCCAGGAACGCGGTGCTGATCGAGCAGGTGGAGCGTCTGATCGGAGAACGGCTTAACGATCCTAACCTCTCCTCTAAAATGCTGGCCGATGAGCTGGGGTTGTCCGTAAACTATCTGCGCAGCTTATACAAAGCCGAAACGAACCGATCGATCACGGACACCATTTCGGAAAGACGGCTGGATTTGATTTGCCGCGAGTTACTGGCTTCCGATTCGCCGATCGAACCGATCATCCAAAACTATGGGTTTTCCTCCTTGAATACCTTCTACTCCGTCTTTAAAAAGGTGTACGGAATGACTCCGGCTCAGTATCGGAGATCGCATAAGAAGGACATGAAATAAACGTGAAATACAGGTTGTCCATCCACATTAATCGTTCGTTTTTGAAATCGTGTTGTTTTCGGGAAGTTCGTAAATCTGCGTTTACAGGAAAAATTGGAGCTTACTGGAATTGTCGTTGCCGCAGGGGCTTGGTAAGGTTACGACACAAATAACGAGACACCGCCGCTGACGATGGCGGTCTCGAAGAAAGGAGAACAAAACAATTCGGAAAGCGCTGTCATTAACTTTTGATGTTTAGTTAAACCAAGGAGGTCATGTGGATGGCTAACCAAATGCAAATCTACTTAAAGGGATTGATCGGTCTTGCTACTCTAGGAGGTAGCGGCTTATGAGTAAACTGTTGAAATCGTTGATGGCATTCATCCTCTTGGTAGGAACATGGGGCAGTATGTCTACGGATGTTGTGCGTGCTTCGGAACGCAGCACGCTGATTATGGATCAAACGGTAGTAGAACTCGGACAGCCATTAACTATCCATTACACAGGGGCGCAAAGCAATAAAGATTGGATCGGGATTTACCTCAAAAACGAAACGCCCGAACAAGGAACTAACGCGTGGAGATGGGATTATGTGAATGACCTACCTGACGGTACGATAACACTTACAGACAACAGTGAGGGTCGAAAAGAATATCCAAGCTTAAAGGATTTGGCACCAGGCGAATATTATCTCGCGTATTTACTTAATGACGGTTATACAGAGAACGCTGATCGCTTTTACTTCCAGATTGTTGGCAAGGAAATCACACAATTGAAGGCGACTCCCGAATCGGTGGGGCTAAAGCTCAATCAACCAGAAGACAGTGCGCAACTGCAAGTTGAAGCCACCTATAGTACGAATGAAACCCAAGATGTAACAACGGCAACTGACATCCAGTATGTCAGCAGCATGCCGCAAGTGGCAACGGTGACCTCAACCGGACTGGTGAAGGCCGTGTCAGAGGGTACCGCTGAGATAAACATTTCGCTCGAAGGGAAATCGACAACGATTGAAGTCACCGTAACTTCGACGACGCCGGGCCCCGATCCCAAAGCGGAAATCGAGCTCACCGTGATGAGCTTGAACCTTTGGTCGGGTGACGCGATCAAAAAGAACGGCATCGATAGTGTCATCAACTTCCTCGAGAACTTGATCCAGACGGCAGATGCAGATGTGATAGGCATTCAAGAATCCAACAATACCATCGTAACTCAGGTGGCTGCATCGTTAGGATACTATGTCAGCATGAAGGCAAGCCCAAATGTTAGTCTCCTGAGCAAATATCCGATACTTGATGTCGATAAGGAACAAGATTACTACCTGATTGAAGTAGATTCGGGCAGAGCTGTGGCAATCAGCAATGTGCATTTGTCATCCAACCCCTACGGTCCTTACAGCATCGCAGATGGCAAGACAGTAGACAGTGTCCTTGCCGATGAAAACCTCAAGCATATGGCCGAGATGCGCAACCCGTTCAGCAAGCTCCCTGCTCTCGCCGGGCAAGGAATGCCCGTCTTTCTGACAGGAGACTTCAATGTGCCGTCGCACCTGGATTGGACGGAGGCAACAAAAGAACGTTATTTCGGTAAGGTGGTGGAATGGCCGGTATCGAAGAAACTTGCTGAATTGGGGATGGTCGACTCCTATCGGTCCATGCATCCTGATCCGGCCGCAACGCCAGGCATCACTTGGGCCGTCGAAGGCACCGAGTGGAGAACGCCGGAAGTATACGATCGGATTGATTACGTGTATGCCGGTGGTCCTGCAACAACACTGGAAAGCAAATTAATCGGAGAAAAGACGGTCAACGGCGGTCCGATATCCTATGCAGACATCCAATTGGATACTTATTTATCCGACCACCGCGCTGTTGTATCCAAATTCAATGTGCAGCCGCGCAGTTACGCTGACCTGAATCTGCCATCGGCCCCCAAGCCCGAATACAGCAGCACGCTTAGCATGGATCAAACCGTTGTGGAACGCGGACAGCCGTTAACTATCCATTACACAGGAGCTCAAGGCAATAAAGATTGGATCGGGATATACCTCAAAAACGAAACGCCGAAAAAAGGAACCAACGCTTGGAAATGGGATTATGTGAAGGACCTTCCCGACGGTACGATCACACTTACAGACAAAAGTGAGGGGCGAAAAGAGTATCCAAGTCTCAAAGACTTGGCGCCAGGCGAGTATTACATCGCATATTTACTAAATGACGGTTATACGGAAAATGCGAATCGCTTCGATTTCCAAATTGTTGACAAAGCCAGTACTCCTCAAGAGATCGCGGATATGAAATTGATGAAAAAGCGTATGGTTGATTATTACATCTCTAGAGACATCATAAACGACGGAACGAACGGTCGGGTCGAATGGACCTTCAAATCAAAGGCTAGCACTTACTTATCCAGTCAAAATCCGAATGGAAGCTGGGGGGATGTCGATTACGCAAGTACAACTTCCGCCGCCAACGGGAGAGGTTGGTCGCCCTACCTTGCCTTAGATCGGATGCAATCGATGGCTCAGGCGTTCGCTGACCCGAATGATCCAAACTATCATAGTGCAGCGCTGCTAGACGGTATCCAAAAGGCGCTAGACTATTGGTTCACTGTAAAGCCGACTTCAACCAACTGGTGGGAGACTGGAATCGGCAAACAGCTAAGGTTGGAGAAAATTGCGCTTCTATGTGAAGGCTATTTAACGGCAACCCAAGTCTCCAATATTATCGACACGTTAGACAGCAGCCCTCACACGGTCGATGGAGCCAATTCCTCCTGGTACAATCAAAATTATATGTACCGTGGCTTATTGCTGGAGGATGCCCAGATCGTTCGGAACGCCGTGAATGCGTTTAACGTACTGTCGAACGTGACGACGACGGTGACGGGAATCCAGTCGGACATGTCTTTTTTCATGCATGGCAAAACGAATTATACGACAGGCTACGGAAGAAGCTTTGCCAGAGACATGTCATTCTGGGCGTACATCACCTCCGGTACCGTATTCCCGTACAGCAAAGCGGCGATAGATTCGTTATCGTCCTATTTGTTGGACGGCACAAGGTATCTCGTGAGAGGCGATGTTGCGGATTTGGGCATGGGGATGAATGGACCCGATTGGCCGGATTATTCGAGCGCGGCTTTGACCTTCTATGAAGATCCGTTACAGTGGATGCAACCGGCCAATCCGGAGAGAGCTGCGGAGTTTGCGAGTTTCCTTGATAATATTCGCAAGGTCGGTACGAGCACGAGCAATGGACTGAACGCCAACAATATGACACAATGGCAGACTCTTGTCTCCTCTCATATGCGAACCGACTATGGGATTACCGTCAAGATGGCCTCCAGCACAGTTAAAGGCGGAGAATGGAGAACGATTAACCCTAGCGGTTATAACCTGTTGTACTGGACGCCCCAAGGAGCTACCGCCATTCAGAGAACCGGCGACGAATACAAACCGGTTTACCCGTTGATGGATTGGGCCCACGTTCCCGGCACGACGGCTCCGTACACACTCACGAAAGACGGAAATTTCAACAATCCGAAAACCTTTGTAGGCGGCGTAACAAACGAGCGTTATGGAGCCACCGCGTTTGATTTCAACAAGTTGAGTACAAGCGGAAAGAAAGGTTACTTTTTCTTCGATGATGAAATGGTTGCACTTGGTGCAGGAATCGCCTCGACGAATGCCGCGCCGATCCACACGACGTTGAACCAAAGCCAAGCGATCGGCGAAGTTCTCGTAGATGGCAATCCGATAGCCGACGGAACGATGCAAACTACCGGACGCTGGGCCTATAACGATAACATGGGCTATGTATTCCCGAATCCGACGGATTTTCAAATAAAACGGGAAACGAAAACCGGCAGCTGGAGCGATGTGGTTACGGGAAGTTCGACGGATCAGATCACGAAGTCGATTTTTTCGATTTGGCTAGATCATGGCGTAAAACCCACAAACGCCTCCTACCAGTACATTGTATTGCCAAACAAAAATTCTACTGAAGTCAGCAACTACGCGAGCGACAACCCGGTAAGCATTCTCTCGAATACATCATCCGTCCAGGCTGTCCGACATCAATTTCTGGGTATTGCGGAGTTGCTGTTCTATCAACCCGGGACGGTGACGGTAAGAGACGGTTTGACGGTTACCGTTGATCGACCCGCCATGGTCATCATTGACGAATCCGCGGCACCCCTCCGTATTACAGTCGCCAATCCCGAGACTCCGGGGATTACAGTAAACGTGACGCTGGATCGAAATGGAGCAACATCCACAACAAGCTTTAGGCTCGGAAAGGATACGTTCACAGGCCGAAGTATGACTTTGAATGAAGGCGAATCCATTGACGACAGCGCATTCGATCTCGCTTACAGTAAAGGCGCGATCGCCTCATCCAGCAAAGACAATCATTTTGCCTCAAATGCCACGGATCTCTACAGAACTTCGTCTTGGAATTCAACCGATTCGGATCATGAATGGATATATGTTGATTTGCAAAATCAATATTCGATCAATCAAGTTAGATTAAAATGGGGGCACGCGTACGGAAAGAGTTATCGAATCCAGGTATCGAACGATGCTGTTGACTGGACGGATGTTTACTCGACGACGACGGGGAACGGAGGTACCGACGATATCGCTTTTAGCCCGGTCACTGCCCAATACGTTCGGATGCTGGGCGTTCAGCAGGGCGCCGGAAATGGTTACTCACTAAACGAATTTAACGTGTACGAAGCAGTGCCGCCCAACCTTGCTGAAGGCAAGCCGGCAACGGCAAGTTCATCCAAGGCCGCTGATGTGAGACCCGAAAATGCGGTTGACGGTTCACTGAGTACCCGTTGGGGATCTAACTACTCCGATTCGCAGTGGATCTATGTCGATCTTGGCACAAGCAAGTCCATCCAGGAGGTCGATCTGCATTGGGAGAGCGCCTACGGGAAGGAGTACCAAATTCAGATATCCGACGACGCAAAGAATTGGACTACCGTTTACAGCACCACAACCGGAGACGGCGGAATTGACAAAATCTCCTTTGAGCCCGTGAATGCAAGATACGTTCAGATGTATGGTACGAAAAGAGGAACCACTTACGGCTACTCACTCTGGGAATTTAAAGTATTTTCGCCCCTTGCTACCGCCCCAGACGCACCTACCGATGTGCATGCCGTCGCTCATGACGGGTTCGCTGTGGTGAGCTTTACCGCACCGATTCATAACGGCGGAAGCGAAATTACAGGCTATCAAGTAACCGCGTGGGCAAACGGAGTAGCTATTGCGACGGCGGATGGCTCGAGCAGCCCAATCACCGTTACCGGATTGGCGAACGGTACAGCGTATACTTTCACGGTGATCGCAAAGAACGCCACATGGGAATCGGCTTCGTCCGCACCGTCGAACGAAGTGATTCCATCGCTGGATGGGACGTCTGTTCCTGCTCCACCTGTGAATTTGAAGGCGGCGCCCGGCAACCAATCCATAACCTTAAGATGGGATGCTTCGGCGGAAAACGTCACCTATTCCGTATACCAATATGAAGGCGTGGCTGCTCCGACCAATCCAGGCAACTGGCAGCTGGTCCAAGCCAGCGTAACGGAATCCACGTATACAGTAACCGGATTGACGAACGGAAGGAGCTATGTGTTCGCGGTTAAAGCCGCAGATGCTAGTGGCGAAAGTGTTTTCTCCAACACCGTGATGGCGACACCGATGGCTCCGCGGCCTGAGACGCCTAATGAACCGCAACCGGATACGCCGGTCAACGGCGGCGAAACTGGATATAGCAATGATACTTCCATCATTAAATCGACGAACGGGATCATTCTTATTCCAAGCGGGCGGGCCGGCGAAGTCAGCCTTAATAAAGAACTTGTTCTTACGATAAGCACGGGAGCGGCGGAGCAGGATCTCCGCATCAAGATCGATAAGCTTCGCAGTACCGCAGACCTCGTTTTCGATAACGAAACGCTCGTCAGCGACGTCTTTGAATTAACGAAAAATACGACCGGCAACTTCAAGAAGCCGATCATCATCTCGATGATGTTCGACCTGTCTCTCGTAAGGGATAGTCAAAGAGTCGCCATCTTCTACTATGACGAAGCAAAGAAAGTATGGATTGAAATCGGCGGCATCGTGAACGGCGATCGTATTACGGCCAATGTGGATCACTTCACCAAGTTTGCGGTCATGGCTGTTGAGGAGAAGAAGGATGAAAGCGGCGAACCGAACGCGCCGGTGCCATCATTCACAGACATCGTGGGACATTGGGCACAGAACGCCATCCTGAGCGCGGCGGGGATGAAGCTTGTCAGCGGCTATCCGGACGGAACGTTCAAGCCGAATGCCACTATTACACGCGCCGAGTTTACGGTTATGCTGGCCAAGGCACTTAAGCTGGAAGGAGCAGGTTCAGCGACTCCGTTTACGGACGAGGCCAAAATCGGTGGATGGGCAAAGAAAGAGATCGCGAATGCGGTTGAAGCAGGCATTGTGAGCGGGTACGCGGATGGCAGCTTCCGACCGAATGAGCGGATAACCCGGGCGGAAATGGCTGCGATAAGCGCTAGAGCGCTTAAACTGTCTACTGAAGAAGGCACCATGACAGGCTTCGCGGACGATAAAGACATCCCGAATTGGGCGAAAGGGGTTATTATGGCGGTTCACAAACTCGAAATCATGAACGGCCGTAGCGATAACGAGTTCGTTCCGAACGGAACTGCGACCCGGGCGGAAGCGGTAACCCTATTGGTTCGGTTATTGGAACTATAGAAACATAAATAAAAGCAGGCATAGCGCAGGAACAGATTTGTTCCTCATGCTGTGCCTGCTTTTTGCAGTTATTCCCGCGGGTTTCCGCTATAGGGAGCGGTTTAATCCAGACCGGTTCGTCTCACAAACCGAATAACCCCTTCAGCAAAAACCACACCACTGGCACCAACAACGCCGGCAGCATGTTTAAGGTCTTCGCTTCGATGATCTTCAAAATCGATAATCCCGAGCTCGCAATTAACACGCCGCCGACAATCGAAATTTCGGTTAGCAGAGGGGCTGTCAGGAAAGGTGCCAGGTAATCCGCACTCAGGTAAATCGCTCCCTGCCAAACGAACAGGACCACGGCGGTCAGCGCGATCCCGATGCCGTAAGTGGATGCCAGTACCATAGAGGTCACAAGATCCAAGGTAGCGTTCATGTACAGGTAGGTGTGATTCCCGTGAATCGCACTTTCGATCGGACCTAAGATCGACAAGGTGCCGATGCAGAACAGTAGAATGCCCGTGGACAACCCTTGTCCGAGATTTGACGTAGAGAAGCGCCCGACCAACCTTTGGAAACGGCCGTCGATATCCAACGCCGTTCCGATCAAGCTCCCCACCGCCAGGCTGATAATAAACAACACGGGAAATGAGCTGTCCTTCATATGGGTTACCGCGGCGTTAATCCCCAGCAATGTTGCGGCCAAGCCGATCGCAGTAAATAGCACGGTCTGGTACTTTTCCTTCAGGCCTTTCTTAAAAATGCTTCCCAGCACGCTGCCCGCCAAAATCGCCGCGGTGTTCACCAATGTCCCGATCATTTTTCTGCTCCCATCCGTACATGTTCTTAGTCAAGGTAATGATAGCGCAATGCTGATTACCCGTCTAGCAAAGTCAGTGGTTCACGCCCAGCAGCAGATCCACGTCCACGGTGATTTCCAGTGCGTCCCGGTTCGTGAACGCCGCGATATGCCCTTGCTCCGCGGACCAGGCGAGTGGACTCATGCGCACCAAGTCGCGGAGTTGCTCGGTCTCAAGCCGCTGCCGATACTGCAGATGCACCACCTCCATCTCAGGGAAATACCGGCGGAACAACGTCACGATTTTGGCGTTGGAATAGTTCGTTATTTTGCTGCCGCTGTACAGTGCCTCCCGCAGTTCACGCAAGTATCCGGTGCCCGGAACGACTTTCATGACAACGCCTTCGGGTACAAGAATTCGTCTGAATTCCTGATAATTGGCTGGAGATAGCAGGTTTAATACCACTTGGGCCGATTGATCCCGCAGAGGCGCTTGGGCCAAATCCGAGACAAGCCAGAGTCCATCCGCATAATGCCGGGCAGCCATCCGGATACCTTCTTTGGACAAATCGATCCCGACGCCAACCCAATCCGATGGTTCGAACCGACGTAAAATTTCCTGTAAATGCGAGCCTTCTCCACACCCCATGTCGACCATCAGGTCGGCAGATGCAGGGTCACCCACGCGGCCAGCCAAGATTCGGACGATCGCCTCATGCAAAGGCGCGTATAAGCGGCTCCCCGTAATGATGCTCCGCCTAGCGGCAAAGAGCTCCTTGTCGTAATGGCCTGGGGTTGGACGCGTCGTCCGATTCAAATTCAAATAGCCTTGTTTCGCCATATCAAAGGTGTGTCCCAGAGAACAGGCCAGACTTTGCGGGTCAACCGCATCCATTTGCCCCCCGCATACCGGGCATTTTAAGATGGAGATATATTTTCGCACGGAACTCGCGCTGTTAAATGGTTGATTCATCTCATCGCTTCCTTTCCTCTACCAAAACCGAAACAGCCAGACAGCTGCCTCGCGGATCAGAGTAAAAGGGAAGGTTGCACCATACATAACCATGGAGAGTCTGATGAGCATGCCTAAATAAGCCCAAATGAGCGTAAAAAAAGAAAGGCGGCAGGGCCACCTTCCTTCATGCAACTTTTCGCGATATATCCCATGAAGAGTCATGAAAAATGGGCAGACTGATCCCGTTTACCCTGTTCCGGCGAACAGAGTCTTTGAGCATATGAAGTTACTTGTTCAAAGCGGAATAACGCAGTCTGATATTATGCACCATTTTTACCTAACCCTCCCAAAGCTTGTCCGTAAATGCACTCTAATTATAATCGAACTCCCGTTCAAATAAAAGATCAAGCATCTTTGGCAGATCCTCTCTTTATCGATCGGCGATTGTTTTGTTATACTGATAACAAATCAACGATGAACGGGGGTCTAGCCATGAACGATCAAGATCAAGATATGCTGGCCGTGCTGAAGGCCCTCTCGAACGAGACTAGGCTCAACATCCTATGCTGGCTTCGAGAGTCGGAGAAATGGGAATACGAACTGCCGGATGTCCTCAAAGAGGAGTTTCCGGGCAGCGCATGCGTAGGCTCCATTCAGGCAAAGTCCGGATTAGCGCAATCCGTGATTTCTTCGTACCTAGCCAGTATGCAAAAAAGCGGGTTGTTAGAATCCCGCCGATATGGGCAATATACGTATTATCGTCTAAATGAAACGAGAATCGACGCCTTTTTGGAGCAGTTCGCCGGCAAGCTGAAATCAAAAAGTAATTAGGAAAATTTTTCAATCTCTCTTGCTTATTTATAAGTTAATCTATATATTTAGATATATGTATAAAATAAATAATCGTGAAGAGGAGAGAATACCATGTCCATTTCCAAAACGGCTGCTTCCCTATTTAAACCCTTTGAAGGCGGCGGACTAAAGCTTGCCAATCGGGTTGTCATGGCTCCCATGACCCGAACCTTCTCGCCTGACGGTGTACCCGGACCCGACGTGGCCGGCTATTACCGCCGCAGAGCGGAGAACGGCGTCGGACTGATCATTACAGAAGGCACAGTGATTAACCACCCGGCGGCTCCTGCCGATCGGAACGTGCCGCACTTCTATGGAGAAGAAGCGTTAGCCGGATGGGAACGAGTTGTCCGCGAAGTGCATGAAGCTGGTGGCAAAATCGCTCCGCAAATCTGGCATACCGGTACGGCTCGCCAACGGGAGACGTTCTCTGAATCGAATGTCGATCCCATCGGCCCATCCGGTCTAAGCTTGACTGGCGAGCCGGTCTCCGAACCGTTGACGAAGCAGGAGATCCGCGAGCTGGTTCAGGCCTATGCTCAATCCGCTGCAGACGCGAAACGCCTCGGATTTGATGCTGTCGAAATCCATGGTGCGCATGGCTATTTGATTGACCAATTCTTCTGGGAGGTCACCAATAAACGGACCGATGAGTACGGCGGCGACCTTGTAGGACGCACCCGCTTTGGTGTTGAGGTTATCGAAGCGGTCCGGGCTGCAGTTGGGCCGGAATTCCCTATTATTTTCCGTTTCTCGCAATGGAAGCCTGCTGACTACAACGCCAAGCTGGCCGCTAGCTCCGAGGAGCTGGAGCGCTTCTTGGCTCCACTTAGCGCCGCTGGCGTCGATATTTTCCACGCCTCCACACGTCGTTTCTGGGAACCGGAGTTCTCGGGTTCGGAGCTGAACTTGGCCGGCTGGACACGCAAACTAACTGGTAAACCTACCATCACCGTCGGTTCCGTCGGCTTGAACTCCGAATTCACCAGCTTGTTCGAGTCAGGCAAAGGCGGAGAAACAACCGGGATTGAGCAGCTGATCGAACGCCTTGAACGCGGCGAGTTCGACCTCGTTGCCGTCGGTCGTGCGCTGTTAACCGACCCGGCTTGGGCAGCTAAGATCCGCGACGGTCGTATGGAAGAACTGCAGCCGTTCACGAAGGAATCCCTCGCTACATTGAGCTGAGGGACTGAAATAAAATCTTCTTAACAATAGGAAGCCCTCTTCGAAACGTTCGAAGAGGGCTTAATTATTAAATATGACACTTAGTTGTCATATTCACTCCCGTATAGTTGATCCTGCAAACCCAATCAAGATCAACTATGGAGGAGAGATACTTATGCAAAGTTTGAATTCAAAAGTCGTCATCATAACCGGAGCTTCCAGCGGCATCGGCAAAGCCACCGCTCGATTACTGGCTGATCAAGGAAACAAGATCGTACTAGCCGCCCGTCGGGAGGAGCGTCTGCAGGCTTTGGCGGCCGAAATTGCCGAAACCGGTGGAGAAGTCGTTTTTTTGAAAACCGATGTCGCCTCTTATGCCTCGATGCAGGAGCTGGCTCGATTCACGATGAATCGATACGGACGAATTGACGTGCTGGTAAATAACGCCGGGATCATGCCACTCTCGATGTTGAATGAGCTGAAGGTCGACGAATGGGACCAAATGATCGATGTCAACATCAAAGGGGGACTATATGGCATCGCCGCGGTGCTTCCCGTGATGCGGCAGCAGCAGTCCGGCCATATCGTACATGTGTCTTCCGTCGCCGGATATCAGGTTTCGCCGACCTCTTCCGTTTACAGCGCGACGAAGATGGCGGTAAGGGCCATCGCCGAAGGTCTACGCCAGGAAGAATCTCCGGCTTCCCGCATCCGTTCGACCCTCATTTCTCCGGGCCTTACGGATACGGAGCTGACGGAAGGCATCACGACCCCCGAAATCAAAGCGATGGTCGGACAGATGAACCAGGTAGCCATCTCGCCGGATAGCATCGCACGAGCAATCGCTTATGCGGTCAACGAGCCCGAGGACACGGGCGTCAACGAGATCCTTATCCGCCCGACCGTGCAACCGTCATAATCGAAATTGTCCATTCCGGGTTCCGCATCAAGGCCTTTTCGGTTTTCTCCGAAAAGGCCTTTTGGCTTGCGCGGCTTATTCTCATTTCGATCCCCGCAAAATCCCCTCGATCTCGTTCATTTGCGCCGAGGTCAGCGGACCAAATGAGATTGCCTTCGCCGCTTCCTCCACCTGTTTGACGTTCTTCAGCCCCGGGATCGGGAGCGTGTGCGCACTTTTTCCCCAAATCCAGGCCAGTGCCCCCTGCACAAGACTTCGACCGCCGGACGTTAGGATCTCGCGAACCGCGTCCAGCTTCGCCAAGTATTCGGCTCTGGGTTTGCCGTCCTTAAAGTACAGGACCCACTCATGGCTGCTGCCGCGCACATCCTCGGCCGGCAAGCTTGACGAAGCCGTAAACTTGCCGCTTAGCAGCCCCATCGCCAGCGGAGAATTATTGATGCTGCTCAGACCATGCCGCTCGCACAAATCTACCATGGCACTGTCATCGGATAGCACATTGAAAGGGTGCTGAATGGCGGCGCCGGAGGATCGCAAGGCAAACTGCTCCGCGCATGCCGTGTTTCCGGTACTCCATCCGTATTCGCGAATAAGACCCTCCTGCTTTAACCGCTCCAGTGCATCGATAGCCGAATCAAGCTGCTCGGTGGAGAACTCGCCGGGGTGAATCTGGTACAGATCGATATAGTCGGTGGCAAGGCGCTGTAAGGAGGCTTGGCAAGCAGTACGGATATACTCCGGGGATACGTCGATTTTCGTATACACATTGCGGCTTGCAGAATCATACGTAAAGCCGAATTTCGTGGCGATTACCGCATCCTGGCGCCGTCCGCGCAGCACTTGTCCGATGATCTCCTCGCTATGGCCGGTTCCGTATACATCCGCCGTATCGAGGAAATTAATCCCTAGTTCTAATGCCGTTTCAATTGCCCGGATCGACTCCGTATCATCAACCTCACCCCAACCATCCGGCAAGCCGTCCAGCCAAAACGGCCCCCCGATCGCCCAACCCCCAAAACCTAGCGGACTGACTTGAAGTGGCGTGGAACCTAAAGTTTTCTTCTCCATATTCCATTCCTCCATATTCCTTGTTATTTACATTCTCAGTATAATGAAGGAAATCGGTTCTTTTTAGAGCCATTTCTTGTCTAATTTGAGGAACCAATTCAGATAAGGGAGAATAACGTCATGTTTGGAATTCGGTTAGACCCCGCCTCGTACCTGTCGATTACGGCTCAACTCTGCCAGCAGGTCCGGCAAAACATCGAAAATGGCGAATTCGGCGAAGGGCTGCGGCTTCCGCCCACCCGAAAGCTGGCCGCGGAATTCGGTATTGCCAGGAACGTGGTCATCGACGCTTATGAACAATTAATCGCAGAGGGATACCTTATCGGCCAAGCGGGCTCCGGAACCTATGTGGCCGGGGGAATTCAGCAAAGCCCTGCTGGCGCTGCCGATGAAAAACAGTTGGATGTGGAAGGGCTGACGGAGGATTCCACTCCCCCGCTTCCTGAAGGTCTCATCGATTTCGAGATCGGAACGCCGGATTTACGCCAGTTTCCCCGGCAGCTTTGGGCGAAATATCTGAAGGAAGCGGCGGAAATGATGCCGTCCGCTTCCTTCGATTACGGTGATATCCGCGGAGAGAAAACCCTACGCCTAGAGATTTCCGCCTACCTTCACCGAACGAGAGGCATGCGCTGCCATCCGGCCCAAATCATGATCGTATCGGGCTCCTCCGAAGGATTTACCCTAATCGCCCAAGCGCTGCGGGATTCATTTGACGGCGTGTATCTGGAAGATCCGACAATTGAGTTCACACAGCATATTTTTCGGAGGGCCGGCTATCGGATCTCGCCGGTCGCCGTTGACGGCACCGGGATGAAACTGCACGAACTTCCCGCATGGGAACCGGGACATCTCATGCTACTGACGCCCTCCCACCAGTTCCCGGGCGGCGGCATCTTGTCGATTCAACGACGACAGCAAGCGATCCGGCTCGCAGAGGAAGCCGGAGCTTATCTCATCGAGGATGACTATGACGGGGATTTCCGTCTGAAAGGTGTCCCCATCCCGCCGCTGCAAGCCTTAAGCCCAGATCGCGTGATCTACGTGGGAACATTCAGCAAAACGTTGGCCCCAGGGTTGCGTCTTGGCTTTCTGGTCCTCCCACGTCATCTCGTGAATCCTGTGGCCGATTTGCGGGAAAGCCTGAATCTTCGCACCCCCTCGATTCCCCAAGTTGCCTTGGCGAGGTTCATGCAGGATGGCCGGTTAGACCGACATATCCACAAAATGAAGAAACTCTACCGCCAGCGGCGGCAACTGTTAATCGAGGCCTTGAAACAACATTTCGGCGATCGTGTGCTTGTCCAAGGTGACGAAGCCGGAATGCATCTGCAAGTCCAGATCGCCGGTCTTCCCGTCGGAATCGATTGGTCAAACGCCCAGGCTCACGGCGTACGCGTTTACAGTGTCGAGGACTACTGCCTGATCAAAGGAAATTACACGCGGCATATCCTGCTCGGCTATGGCAACCTCCCCGAAGAGAATATCGAACCGGGGATCGAGCGTTTAAGAAGGTTTATAGAAGAAACGGCAGCCGGAGCGAGCTTTCAGCTTCCCAACTGAGTTATGGGTCTGGTGCCGTTGCCTCTGTGTAACCTTGTATCCTCTGTTTGCCTCTTTTTACGATTATCCCTTTTGTTCAGCTAGCAGAACTAGGGGCGCGGTCATTTGGACGGTCCATTTAACTTGAATCGAACGGTATTTCCGTCACCATCCCAGCTGCCCTGACTATACGGGATAATCGTGCAAAGAGGCCGGACAGTAGGTTTCACCCTACCGCCCGACCCATATCTTGAATATTTATGGTTTAATTGCCTTCTTGTAGCTGTACAAAATCGCTCACTACCTGGCTAAACTCCCGTGGCGTCTCCACATGGTTCATATGCCCACCCTGCTTAAACGTATAGAGCTGTGATCCAGGAATCTTCTCCGCCAGTTCCGCTGCCCAGCGTGGGCCGCAGTTAAAGTCGTATTCGCCAACCAGGATCAGCGTTGGGATACGCACCGTATCTAGAAGGTTCCTAACGTCCCACGTATACGGCTTCCGATTTGGATCAACGCTAAAATCAATAGCCGCCTTCCACTCCTCTGCTTCTTGCGGAAGGTTCCAGTAATCGCCGAAGAATGCCGGTAACAACCGCTGCAGCACGGTCAGCGTCGATTCTCTGTCTTGGGCAGCTCCAGTGATCAGGTCCATCCAAGCTCGCTTTGCTTCCTGCGCTTCGGATCGATCCGTCCAGCGCTCGGCATAAAGCTCGATTTGCCGAACCTGCTCCATCCCGAGCTCAGGTCCCATACACGGAGCACTGCTATAAAGGATTAACCCTCCCAGCTCCTTCGGATAATCGAGCGCATATTGAAGTCCCACAAACCCTCCATGCGAATGTCCCAAGAAATAAGGGTTCTGGGCTCCAAGGTGCTGCGCCACTTGATGAGCATAATAAGCATACCTCGGCATGCTGTAATCACCGTCCGGCAATGCGCCGGAATTCCCCGTGCCTACCGGCTCGATATAAACCATGGTCATCATTTGTTCAAGCTGCGGCATGCGCATATAACTCCAATGAAAACCCGGTCCTCCGGAATGAACCAAACAGAACGGCCCACGGCCGGCAACGTGGAAGCTTTGCTCCACCCCGTTGATCAAGATTCTATGCTTGCTTAAAGGTATTGTCATCGCGAGAATCCCTCTTTTCTGGGTTTATCCTAAACCAGGAAAGGATATATTGTATTTCTTCGAAACCTGGATCAGCTGTTGAATACTCTCGGGAGTAGGCGGTTCTATGCGAACCTCCATCCCCTCCTCGTAAGGAACGCCCAACTCCTTCACAAAGGAATCAAATCCCGCAGGATAAGCGGTGACTAGAAACCGAGTTTGGGGAGACTTCGCTCTAAAAGTATGAGGAACCCCGCGAGGAGCAAAAACATAATCCCCGCTTTGAACCCGAAGCGTTTGATCGCCAAGGATCATCTCCAGCTCTCCCTCCAACACGTAGAAAGATTCATCCTCATCCCCATGGATATGAAGGGGCGGACCCTCATTTTCCTTCGCTGCACAATGCACCACGCAAAATTCTCCGTTGGTGTCTTCCCCGCTAACCAATATGGAATTGATGTCGGTAAAGAACAAGAACGTATTCTCCTTGTTGATATTCCGCTGCATCATACCTGCCTTGCTACGGTTACTCCTCATGTGCTAGTCACCTCTTAGTTGGATTGAATGCTAAGTACCTGCGCAGGTATTTTAGATCGTTCGTTCTCATATTAAAAACCAATCTCCCATTTGTCAACACTTTTAACGTAAAATTTACAATTCCGAAAGATTCTTTTACCGTTCGTTCTCATATGATAAAATGAGTTTGAAAGGGTGACATGTTATGGCGCGTAGCAAGGAATTTGAGGAAAGTGAAGTCCTCCTGAAGGCTATGTATCTATTCTGGGAACAGGGATATGAGAAGACTTCGCTTCAGGATCTGGTTGAGCATATGGGGATACATCGCAGAAGCTTGTACGACACCTTCGGCGACAAACACACGCTCTTTATCAAAACGATGGAACAATATGCAAAGTTTGCGAACGCTACGATAAAGGCCGAAGCCCAACGCGGTCGCACGGCGAAAGAATCCATCCGTCTCATCTTTGACTATCTAATTGAAACCAACGGTGAGCAGCCTCTTGGTTGTTTCTTCGTGAACTCTGCAACCGAGCTGGCTTACAGAGATCCGGCTGTAAACGAATTGACGAGCGAGGGATTTAACAAGGGAGAGCAATTTCTCGTAGAGCTTCTTCAACAGGGGCGGCAAAAAGGGGAAATTTCGGCTGATCTAGATCCGTACCAGCTTGCATCAAGCTTGTATACGACAATGATTGGTCTCCGAGTCCTAAAACGTACATCCGCCGATAAAAAGAAACTGCATCAAATCGCAGAAGTCTCGATGGCCATGCTCGATAAGTAAGTCGCATAAGCAAAGTGTTAAGCCCGCAAACGAATCGCTTGCGGGCTTGGCTATTAGCAGGCCGAATCAGGCCGTTTCGATTCGAATCGCTTGCATCTGGGCTTCGATACACAAAGCCGCCGCTTTAAAAGCATGCTCCTGTGTCATCGCAGTTTCCGTACCGTTTAAGATATCCAATATCAATGCACCGAAATAGGGGTACCCCACTTTCCCGGAGCAGTCATCATGGAATTCGCCATCCTGATTGACCAAATAGAGATGATTGCCGGATGGCTCCCGGGCGATGTCGATATATTTACGAATTTCGATATAACCTTCCGTCCCCAGGATAAGGGTTCGGCCGTCGCCCCACGTGCCCAAGCCGTCTGGAGTCAGCCAATCCACCCGGAAGTAGAAGGTTGACCCATTGTCCGCTACCAAGGTCGCGTCGCCGAAATCCTCAAATCGAGGGTAGTCTTTGAACTTGTAATTAGCCACCTTGCTATGCAGCACCTTCGCGTCTTTAGCGCCTGCGTAATGCAGGAATTGCTCGATCTGGTGAGACCCGATATCGCATAAGATCCCACCGTAACAGTCGGGGTCGAAGAACCAATCCGGCCGAGACTTGGGATTGGCGCGATGGGGTCCCGTACCGATTACCTGTACAACGCGGCCGATGGCCCCCTCCTCGATCAATTGGCCGGCAAACACGGCGCTCTCCACGTGCAGGCGTTCGCCGTAGTAGATTCCCCATTTCAGCCCGGTCTCTTCCGTTTTCTGGCGCGCCCGATCGACCTGTTCCAACGTGGTAAATGCCGGTTTATCCGCAAAATAATGCTTGCCATGTTCCATCGTCCGAAGCCCCAGCTCGCAGCGCTCGGAAGGAATGCAGGCCGCGGCGATCAGCTTAATCTGCGGATCCCCCAGAATCTCCTCCTCGGACGTTGCCACTTTCGCTTGCGGAAAGGTTTCGACGAATCGCTTCACCTTCTCCGGATCCGGATCATACACCGCCTTCAGCTCGGCTCCGGCCTCGATTAACCCGTTACACATCCCGTAGATATGCCCATGGTCCAATCCGATAGCTGCGAAGTGAAACTCGCCTTCGCCAACCACCGGGTGGGGTTTCCCTTTTGGGGCGTAATTCATGCCGTCCTGTTTCTTCGTCATAACGTCAGCTCCTTTCCCATTCTCAGCTGTTGCCTCCCGAGGTAATCGCGTTGTCACTGAAGTTCTCCACGCTGGTCTTCTTCTCGTAAAAAGAAGTCGCGTTCTGCAAAATCCCCTGCCGCGTATAGAACGGACTTTCCGGACCCAGAGGCAGCTTCACCGATTGCCCGGTGCTGGCGGATTGATAAATCGCCGTAATGAGTTCCAGCGTTCTTCGTCCTTGAATGCCGTCTACCAGTACGGACGAGCCTTGTTCGATCGCGTTCAGGACGTCCTGAATTTGACCGCGATGGCCTTCATAGGAAAGCTCAGGCTGCTCGTCGTAGACCTTCTGGATCTTGGCTTCCAGCTCCTCGTCCTGCTCCGGGAATCCGTTAGCTTTCGACGTAGAGGCCGCCACTTTCCATGGCGCGGACACGCGCGCGTGCTTCCCCTGGAAGATTAACTGCTGCTCCTGACCGTGATGCACGACGGAGCTGGTGAGTTGGGCTAGCGCCCCGTTCTCGTAGCGGGCGATGGCTATAGAGATATCCTCCACCTCGGCATTGTCATGGGAAGTGTTGCTCATCACCGCGGTGATTTCGGCAGGCATGCCGTTCATCCACTGAAAGAGATCGATATGGTGCACCGCATGGTTAAGTGTGCAGCCGCCGCCTTCCTTCTCCCAGGTTCCTCTCCACCATAGATCATAGTAGCTATGGCCCCTCCACCAGTAAGAGTCAATTTGCGCGTGCACGATTGGCCCCATCAGCTTCGTATCCAAGACATGCTTCAGTTTCATCATGGGGCTTGTAAACCGGTTTTGGGCTACGACAGACAATATTTTGCCGTTACGCTCCGCCGCTTCGTTCATCCGGTCGCATTCCTCCAGCGAGGAAGCCATCGGCTTCTCGACAATCACGTGTTTGCCCGCATCCAAAAAGGCGATCGCCGTGTCTGCGTGGGTATACGGAGGAGTACACACGGATACCAGGTCAATGTCGCTCCGTTGGAGCAGTTCCGTGTAGTCGGCGAATACCTCCGCATCCAACTGGAATTGATCCGCTTTTTGCCGCGCCTTCTCCGGGTAAATATCACAGAGCGCTACGATACGGCACTGCTCGGGAAACTGCAGATACGCTTGAATATGGGCCGGGGATATAGCTCCGGCGCCAATGATCGCTACATGAATCATTCGGGTTCCCTCCTTGGCTCGTTGGGCTTGGATGTGAATCGGGCCTCTCCGGCGATACTTTCCCGAAAGGCCCGATCTCCTATCCGCTACCCGTTACTTCTTGTAAAACTCGTCGTAGGCCGCCTGCTTTCCTTCCATAACCGCGGTACCGCCCATGGCCATATATTCCTCGACCTTCTGGTCATAGACCTTATCGAACTGATCCGCTTTGGCCGTCACGATCTTGGCCAGCATTTCTTTCTCGAAATCCTCCAGGATCTTCGCGTATTTGATCTCAGCGTCCACCGCGATATCCACCCGTGGCAAGGTATACCCATCGTTGGTCCCCACCTGAATGCTCTTGACGGTGAAATCCTTGAAGTCAGGGTCAAAGGCGTTGGCCGCAATGTTCTTGTTCGGATCCTCCGTGGAAATGTATTTGCCGTTAAGAATAATGCAGTAATCATAGTAGTTGTAGAGTAAATTCTGGGCTTCCGGCGTATTCAGCAGCAATGGCAGGCCGTCTTCGCTCATCTCGTACGATACACCTTCCTCGCCATTCTGTAGCACCAGAATGTTGTTCGGATCGGCCATCCAGTTCAAATATTTCACCGCGGCCTCCGCGTTCTTGCTCGTGGCCGGGATCATGATGTACGCGCCGGTCGGATCATAGACCGGCTTCGGATGTTTCCCGTCCGGAGTGGAGAACGGATCAATGGCCTCCAGGACCGCGTCCGGATTGTTCGTCTTCAGATTGCCATAGTAACCGTTATACACCGGTTCATTCGTGTTCGGCGTACCTGCCCCAGCAACACTGTTCACGACCTGCTGGGCGAACGCTTGGCTAAAGTCATCGCTCAGTGCAAAATCCGGGTCGATCAGTCCTTCATTGTACATCTGATTCAGCAATCGGTAGCCTTCTTTGCTTCCCGGCTGCAGCCAGCGGGGAACCGAATACAGATCCTTATCCGTAATTTCGTCCCATTTCCAGAAAGAGTTGACCAAAGGCATCATATGAAACACGTCGATGTAGCTGTAAGGGATGACCTTGCCTCCCGTCTTGCCGGGATCCTTCTCTTTAAAGGCGCGCATGGCATCCACGAATTGCTCTGTCGTTTCAGGAAGCGGAAGATTTAATTGATCCAGCCAGTCCTTGCGGATAAAGGTAGTGGTTTGAGCTTGAATCACGCGGAGCGCTGGAAGGGTGTATTGTTTCCCATCAAACACGCCGTAAGGCAGAGAAGGCTCCAGCACCTTCTTCAAGTTCGGCCCATGCTGGTCAATGAGCGGTCCGAGGTCGGTCAAACCTCCGCTTTTTACGTAGTTTTGTACGGTCGGCTTGTTGTACGTAAAGACAATGTCCGGAGCGGAACCGGAGGCCATCAGGACGTTCAGCTTATCTACCTCTTCGGCGCGCGGCACCGTGACGAATTCGACGTCGATATTATTCGGGTCGCCGAAATTTTTCTGAACATACTGGGTCATGAAGTTGTCTGTAATTGGCGGTTCCCCCGCCGGCGTATTGTTTCGATCGAACAGCTCCACTTTTAACGTAATCCGTTCCCCCTTCGGTTCGGATTCCTTGGCATTGTTCGTAGCCGCGGTATTCCCGCCGCTGTTCCCCTCTCCGCTGGATTTACCGTTGTTCCCTCCGCCGCCGCAGCCCGCCAAGGTCAAGCTGGCAGCCAGGACCAAAGCAACTAGAGCGAACATCGAGGAACGAATGGGTTTGCGCATGGTGTTGCCTCCCTTTTCAATTTGTTTGTATATAGTGACCTTCGGCGTTGCCGTCGATATGGAAGGTTGCGCCCCGCCGAAAGACAGCTATCGAAGTGATACCCGCCGTCCTACCCTTTGACGGCTCCCTGCAGCATACCGGAAATGAAATATTTCTGCAGCCAAGGATAAACCAGCAATATCGGCACGGTGGCAAACATGATGCTGGCCGATTGAATGCTCTGAGGAATCGGAGTCGCGGCGTTAAAGCCCTCTTGCGCCGTGGCATCATTCACCTGGCTGTTGATGACCATCTGATAAAGCTTGAGCTGGAGCGGGTACAAATTTTTATCATTGATGTAAAACAAAGCGTCCTGAAACATATTCCAGCGGTCCACGGCCGAATACAACCCAATGGTTGCGAGGATCGGCAATTGAAGCGGGAGGACGACTTGGAGCAGAAACCGGAAATGCCCGCAACCGTCCATCCAGGCTGAGTCCTCCAGTTCATGAGGCACGCCGGAGAAAGACGTTCTCATAATGATCAGCAGAAAGGCATTAATCATTAGAGGCAAAATGAGCGATAGCGGCGAATTTAGCAAACCCAGCTCTTTAACGAGCATGTAATTGGGGATGATCCCGGGATTAAAAAACATCGTAACCACGATCAGGCCGAACATCACGTTACGGCCTTTGAAGTTTCTGCGGCTTAACGCATACGCGGCCATGATGGTCATGACCAAGGCGACTGCGGTATAGACGACCACCAGAATCACCGTCAGCGCCAGGGAACGCATCATGGAGATGTCCCCAAATACCGCGGAATACGCATGGAAGTTCCACTCAACCGGCCACAGGAACACTTCTCCCGACATAATGGCCCGGTTGCCGCTGAAGGATAAGGCAAAGATATGGATCATCGGCACGACGCAAAATAAAGCAAACAAACCGATGAACACGATGACGAGGCTATCGATCACTTTATCAACCGGATTCCGAATCACGAGAGCTCCCTCCTTTGCTAGAAGATGCCTTGCTGGTTTACTTTTCTGGAAATGAGTTCGGCGGTGAGCAGCAAGATCAGTCCGATAACGGACTGGAACAATCCAACGGCCGTCGCCAGCGCGAATTGCGCAGACTGAATCCCAACCGTGTACACATAGGTGCTGATGACCTGAGCGACATCCATGACGTAACCGTTCTGCAAGGCATACGGCTGTTCGAAGCTGATATCCGCCATGTGGCCGATCTGAATAATAAACAACACGACGATGGTCGGCTTGATTCCAGGTAGCGTGATATGCCAAATTCTTCGCATCCGGCTCGCCCCATCGACTTCGGCGGCTTCATACAGCTCCTTGTTGATTCCTGTAAGCGCTGCCAAGTATAGGATCGTTCCCCAACCGGCATAGTGCCATACCCCGGCCCCCGTGTAAGTAAGAATCCACAGCACCGTATCTTCCAGGAACGGAACCGGTTGACCGCCGACACTTTTGATGAACTCATTTACGCTGCCGGTGTGGGTTGCCAGCAATTGAATGACCATCCCGCCGACAATGACCCAGGAGATAAAGTGGGGCAAATACAGCAGCGTTTGGCTTACGCGTTTGTACCATTTGACGCGCAGCTCATTCAGCATAATCGCCAGGATGATCGGAATCGGGAACGTAAGTAAGGAGATGACATTCAGCATTAAGGTGTTGCGTAGCGCCTTATAAAACTGCGGCATCCCAAAGATCTCCCGAAATACATCCCATCCAACCCACTCGCTGGCCCAGACCCCCTTAAAAATGTTGTAGTCCTTAAACGCAACCACGACGCCCGCCATGGGAATGTACTTAAATACGATAAAGAACGTCATCGGCGCGAGCATCAGGAGATACAAAGGCCATTGCCGCTTTAAAGCAGCCATACCGTTATTCCGTTTGACGGGAAGCGGCGAACGCCCCCGCCTGACTTCAGTTTGCATCAGCATCCTCCTTTCGGGTGTATGTCCATGGCTTGGTTGCTGCTTACTATAACGCATGAGCGATCGATGGGAAATTCTCCTTTTTTAGGGACCCCTTTTCTTTTAAAAACGGCCGTTTCACCTTTTTTATATGCCTAACCTTTGTTGAGATAGCGGGCTGGAAGGACGATTCGATCAAAAGAAAAATCGCCCCAAGAAGGAATAACTCCCTCCTTAGGACGACCTGATTTCAACTCGTTCATCTGGCTGATTCAGTTTATGGTGTTCCGCTGCTCTGCGCTTGGTAGGCCTGGTGCTTTTCCTCACGGACCTGCTGTCCGCCCATGGATAAATACTCCGCTACTTCCTGATCGTAAACGGCATCGAATTCCTCCGGCGACGCCGTAATAATTTTCACGAAGATCTCGTCATTCTTCTCGTTCAAAATGGCGGCATACCGAATTTCGGAGGATAAGATCGCATGTAGGCGCGGGGGCTCGATACCGTCGTTCATGCCGTATTCTACGCTCTTACGCGTAAACTCCTCGAATCGCGCGTTGGACGCATTGGCTTTCAGATTCAACCGTTCGTCCTTGCTACTGACATATTTCCCATTCAGGATGATGCAATAGTCAAAATAATTAAATAGTAAACGGTCCACATCCTCGCTCTCCAGGGTAACCGGCACGCCATCCTCCATCCGGTACGTCACCCCCTCCACGCCGTTCTGCAGCGTGATGATGTTCTCCGGCTGCGCCATCCAGTTCAAGTATTTAATGGCAGCCTCCGCGTTTTTACTCGTTTTCGGAACCATGATGTACATGCCCGTATCCTCCAGGATCGGCTTGGGCTTTTTGCCTTTTACGTTCGTAAATGGATCGATTGGCGTCAAGATGGCGTCCGGATCGTTCCTTAGCAGTTCGGCGAGATATCCCATATATACCGGCTCATTCGTATTTGGTGTTGCAGCTCCGACTCGGCCGTTTACCAGGTCTTTCTGAGATTGCTGGGCGAACCGGTCCAAGTGAAAATCCGGATCGATCAGACCCTCATGGTACAGACGATTCAGAAACCGGAACGCTTCTTTGTTTCCGGGCATTGTCCACCCCGGCTCGGCGTACAAGTCCTCCATGGTGATCCGATCCCAATCCCAAAACGAGTACTGCAGCGGAGCCGTATGATAATAATCGATTTGACCGAAGGGATAGATGGTTTCTCCGTCCTTCCGCAGCCGATTTTCTTTAAATGCCTGAAGCGCCCTGTAGAAGTCCTCCGTTGTCTCCGGCAAAGGCAAGCCGGCTTCCCGAAGCCAATCCTCCCGGATCAAAGTGGTGCTTCGAGCCGTCAGTACCCGTTTCGCCGGGATCGCAAACTGGGTTCCCTCAAGCCGCCCGTAACTCAAGATTTCCTCCCCCAGAAGCTGCTTCAACCGTGAGCCGTATTGATCCAACAATGGCGACAGATCGGTTAATTTCCCCTGCGTGAAGAAATTGTAGACGGTAGGCAGGTCGTAAGTGAACACGATATCCGGCGCTTGATTCGCCGCCATCAATACCTGCAAACGCCTGACTTCCTCCGCGCGGGGAACCGTAACAAATTCGATCTTGATCCGTTCCGGATCTCCGAAATGCTCCTGAATGTACTGCGTCATCGCATTATCGGTAATGGTCGGCGCGCCAATCGGCTTGTTGCTTCGTTCAAACAGTTCGATTCGAAGTGTGGCCCAGCCGTCATCGGCCGCCGCGAATCCATCCGCTTCGAAGGACCGGATCGAGTCCGACGCCAGGCCTAGCCGATCCGTATCCTCAAATCCGCCGCAACCTGCCGCCAATAAGCTCAAGATGACGATGACCGCCAGCTTCGATAACCACGACCTCGAAAGTAACATCGCGACTCCTCCTCCCACGTTGGATTGACTAAGCTCTAAATCATACGGTACATATTGCGGTATTCTCCCGGCGGGATGTCCTGAAATTTCTTGAAGGCGCGGTAAAACGAGTTCACATTCTGGTAACCGATGTTCTCCGCAACCGACTGAATCGAATCCTCGGTTTCCACCAGGAGCTGTTTGGCGTGCTGCATCCGAACCTTTAAGACGTAATCCACGAATTTCTCGCCTATTTCTTCTTTGAAAATCAGACTTAGCGCGCTGGGCTGGAGGTTCAGATAGTCGCTGACTTGGACCAGGGAGAGGCCCGGATCGGTGAAATGCGCATCGATGAAATGTTTAGCCTGCAACGCTAAACTATGATGCCTGCGAGCTTGGCGATCCTCTTCCACGCTCGCCTCGAACTGATTCATGAGGCTCATGAACTGTTCCTGAAATTCACCTAGCGTTTCCGTCGTCTCCGTCATCCCCGCGAATCGATCCTGAAAATCTTCCTTCCAACGGGCCTGGATCGAGGAGGATAAAGCCAGAACGGCCTGATCCATTCGTTTGAGGAACGCCTGGGCAAACTCCGCCATGTCCCGCTTGCGAAACCGCATTTTTCCAAGTTCGCCGAAAATCTGCGTTAATTTCTCTCGCCATTCGCTTTCGTTCATGCGGAAAGACTGTGCGGCATAATCCAAAGCTTGCAGGTAAGCGTACCGGTCCAGATTTAGAATGGCGGCGCTTTTCCGATTATCGATGATCGAATGGATGCCGAAGATGGTTTTGAGCTCTACGTTCTCATGTGCGTTTCGATAGGAATCCGCGATGGTTTCGATCGACTTGGAGTCCGCCCCGATTCCGATCGAAATCGTCAGCTCCAAATGCTGATGAATCCACTTCTTAAATTCCTCCGCATATTCCGCCGCTGCTTGATTGCTGCGCGGTTCAGACGCCGTATGATGCACGACGAAAGCGATGCGATGCGGCTCCATCCACGCATGCCATACAAAGGAATGATGGCTCTGTCCCAGGTCGCGGAAGGCGCTTTCGATAATAAACTTAAGCAGGTACTGGTCTTTGATCCTATATTTGTCCGTAAACCAAGCATACCGGTCCAGCTCTGCCACAATCACGCCTAAGCGGTCATAGGGGGCGGACAGATTAAACTCGGCCAGCCGTTGCTGGAATTCGGCATCCGTCAACACGAGATGCCCCGCCAACAAATCGTGAAAAAGCCGCTGTTGCCGCAGCAAACTGTCTTCCTTATGCAGGTTGTCATAATCCAACGAACGCTTTAGCAGATGGTCCAGCGCCGTCTCGATAAAGGTGAACTCATTGTTTGCCCCTTTGATGCCAAGCTCCTCGCTTTTTCGATTCGAAAACTGGCTAACCTTTTCCATGATCGATTGAATAGGCTTGTAATGGATATGCGTCACGATCGTGAACCCCAGCAAGGCTAGCATAATCAGGACAACCCAAATGACCATCCATGCGTTCGAGAAGAGGGAGAGCCAATTATAACCTTGGTCATGTACCCCCTCCGAGACATAAGTCCAGCCGGTATAATCGGATTGAACTTGAATTGGACTCACAGCTGGCTCCGAATCCGGGGATACATCAGTCGCCGCATCGATCAGACGAACCTGATTGTAACCGCTTTCACTTAACGAGTTGAGATATTCCAGAAAAGAGCGCTGATACACGTTTACGACGAGGGCTCCATGCATGTCGTCCCCAATAAAGGCAAATTTCATCAGGGAGACGACGGACTGCTCCTCTTCCTCACGGGGCAGATAGGCAAAGGATCGCGGATTAAACCAACCTGCGGATTCCTTATTCCCGTAGTTGGCCGTCAAGAAGTCTGCGTCACCAAACGCATCTAGCGAATACGATCCCAAATCCGAGATCACCCGCTGTTCGGTTTCATTATAAATGTAGATGGTGTTGGCAAACGGCAAAGTCAAGCTTAATTCGATCATCTTCTTCTGAAGCAGGAAATCATCCAGAGCATCCTTAGGGCCGTTCGTGAAGTAGTCCTGGATCTCGCCATCCATCAACAATTTGCTGACGACGTTTCGCTCGATCAGCATCAGATTCGCATCTGCATTAAATACGATTCGATCCAGGATCGCTTTATTGGTCTCCAGGTATTTACGCTCGGAAGCATTGTTAAGAGCCAGGAAAATCATGAAGATCATCGAGGAAATGATGACGAAGAGAATCGGAGCATAGGAAAGAATCGTACGGTAATACCAGTTCATTCGCATAAAGCCAACTCTCCCAAACCGTTTCGTTCATTATAAATGATCCCATTCGTGTTGTTAATTAACAATTTATTCGAGACTCTCCTTTTTTATTTAAGTTTTTAGATATTTATTGCACTGCGCAGTTGCAGGGCCACCGGTGTAAAAACCAAAAAAATAGTACAAATGACACAGATTGATATGCCAAAGGTAGGTATAATGGTTGGGCCCTATTACCCAAAAAATGACTACAAAAAGGACGGCGCAAAACATGAAGAAATTGCTTAACCTGCATTCCATTCGGCTGAAACTGTTAGGTATTCCCCTCGCAAGTGTATTGATTGCGATTCTGGTTATTGCCTTTAGCGTGACCAACATAACAGAACGAAGTCTACTAAACCAAATGAAAAGTGACGGGCTCCTGATCGCAAATCAAGCGGTCTCGCAACTTGAAATGAGCTCCTCAGCACTCGAAATCATCAATTCCTCTACAGAAGCCGATATCCGAACGTTAGGCGGTTACCTGAATGCAAACATTCAGTCGGCCACCAATAATGAATATTTGACTGCGATCGCCAAGCAATTTGAAGTCGACGAAATCAATTTGGCAGACGCGTCCGGTACGATCGAGTACTCCAATCTGCCCACCAGCATAGGCACCGTCTTCGGCAAAGAACATAAGGCCCAGCAGGTTCTTGGCGGCGGAGCCGCTTTCTATGTAGAAGACATCAGAAAAAGCAAGGAGACGGGGGACTATTATAAATACGGATACGTGAAACGAAGCGATGGCGGAGTTATCCAGATCGGCATTTTGGCCAATAAAATCCAGACGTTTACGGACAGTGTAGGGTACCAGTATTTAATCAATAATCTAAGCAAAAACGAAGAAATCGTATATGCCCTCTTCATCGATCCGAACCTGAAGGCGACCGCCCATTCGGATCCGGAAAGAATCGGCATTTCTCTGGATGATGAGGGAAGTAAGACGGCGATACAACAAGGCAAGACGTATACTTCAACGTATTATTACGAGAAAGAGAAAACGAAGGTCTACGATATCATTCTCCCTATCAAAATGGACGGCAAAGTTCTTGGCGCAATCGACATCGGACTTTCGATGAAAAATACAGAACGAACCATCAACCAGATTATCCTGCTCACCACGGTGGTCAGTGCGGCTGCTTATGTTCTGATCTCGCTCATTTTGTTCTTTGTTACCAATCGGGTGATCAAGCCGATTCAACAGTTGGCCAAAGCCTCCAAGCAAGTAGCTGACGGTGAACTATATCACGAGATTACGGCGAAAGGCAAAGACGAAGTGGGTGCCTTAGCCTTTAGCTTCAGAGACATGGTCATCCATTTGCGAGACGTCGTATCCGGCATTCAGGGCAAAGCCGATCAAACGGACGATATGTCCGCACAGTTGGCTACGGCCTCCACCCAGCTAAGCTCTGCTTCCAGCGAGGTCGCGACCGCAATCCAGCACGTGGCGGAAGGAACGGCTTCGCAAGCGGACGAGCTGACGCAAATCGTCGAGTTGATGTCGGAATTGGCGGAACATCTCGATGGAATTCAAGATAAGATGGCTATGGTGAAACATCATGTAGACGGAGCAGAGGACAAAGCCGGCGTAGGCAAGGAAAACATCGAACTCGTCTCGTCCTCCAGCGGAAGCTTGACGACAGCCGTCCAAGAGGTCCACTTCAAACTGACGGCGCTCGAAGACAGCGTCTCGCAAATCGGTATGATTACCCAGACTATTAACGGAATCTCCAATCAAACGAATCTGCTAGCCTTAAATGCCGCGATTGAGGCGTCCAGAGCCGGGGAGGCAGGGGCAGGTTTCGCTGTCGTCGCCGGAGAGGTTCGAAAATTGGCGGAGCAATCTAAAATTGCTACGGAACAGATCCAAGCGTTGATCGAATCCATTGCCGTTGAAACGAAAGAAGTCCTTCAAACGTCTCACGAGGTGGAAGACCTCATGGGTAACCAGGTGCAATCGGTTGAGCTCACGACCGATTCCTTCCGGGATATTCTTGAAGCGGTATCGGCGATTGCTCCATTGATCGAAGAAACTAACCTTAACATCCAAAACACGCTTCAAACCAAAGACATCGTCGTCGATAAAGTATCGGCCGTTTCGGCCTTTGCCCAAGAAATGTCCGCCTCTTCGGAAGAAATCTCCGCCTCGTCCGAAGAGATGCTGGCAAGCGCCCAGGAAGTCTCCAGCCACGCGGGTCAACTCAACGACATTTCGGTATCATTGAACAGCCAGATCAAGCAGTTCCAACTGAAACCGAAAGCTTAGTCCACCAAGGCCTCGAAACCCAACGAACCCGAATCATCCTGCAATGCTGCAGGGTGGTTCGGGTTAACTACTTCTCGGCAGCTTCTTCAAGCCTTACTTCTGATCCGCCCAACGCCACCAGGCCCAAGTCCCGAGATAACCCGCAAAGCCCACAACGATAGGGATAATATAGCTTGCCGGCCCCAGCGGAAACACGGCCCCGCCGCTCTGCGCCAGTTGGAGAGCCGGGATCGACCAAGGAAGATATGCACCTAGACGCGTCGGTCCCCCAATCAAGGCCACCATCAGCGTACAAAAGGCGAAAGCCATCGGAGCCAAATAACCCCGTGATAGGCAAGCAATCCAAATGACCGGACCGCACATGAATAGATGAATGCCGGAAATAATCAGCAATTGGAGCACGAGATGCAGCATCTTATCCATCGAAAAACCAGGCACACCTACGACAAAACCTAGCAATATCGCAAAGCCGAGCGTGATTAGCACGACCACCAGGCACCCGACAATCGCTGACATCGATTTCGCGGCAACGATTCTCCCCCGTGATACGGGAAGTGCCAGCAAATCCTTCATGGTACGGTCCGCATATTCTCGTCCAAACGTCCAACCCGCTACCACGCCAAAGCCGACAATACCAAACACGCTAGCGAACATAAACACGACATTAGTGAGGTAAGTGTTCCAATCCCCCTCGCCAACGCGAATGGCCGTAACAAACAGGAAGAATACCAGGGTTCCCCACAAGACATAGGAACGGTATAGCTTCGTATTTTCGGTCCGAATGGCTGCAAGCAAAGATCTCATTCTTCCGTCCCCCCTTTGGCTCCAATCGTTTTCAGAAAATAAGCCTCCAACTCCTCTTCCTCCACCTTCAATAAAGCAAGCGGGAGACGCGCGTCCGTTAGCAGCTTTGCCACGGTCTCCGGTTGCCGGATGGCGTGTTCATCGGATACCTCTAACCCCCCGTTATCGGTAACCCGGACATGATAACCGCCATTGATCAGAACGGTTCGCGCAGCCTCCGTCTGATCGTTGACCCCGATATAGAGCCGCTTTTGCCGGAGTTGTTCGAATTCGCCCGCCGATAGTTCCTGCAGAAGTACCCCGCGATGAATGATTCCAATTCGTGTGGCAATCTTCGAAATCTCCTCTAAAATATGGCTGGAAATAAATACGGTCACCCCATGCCGTTCAGCTAAATTTCGGAGTAATTCACGAACTTCAACGATTCCGGCCGGATCGAGCGCGTTGGTGGGTTCATCAAGAATCAGAATCTCCGGATGATGCAGCAGCGCTTTGGCTAATCCCAGCTTTTGCGCATTGCCCAGCGATAAATGCTTGGCTTGCGTCTCGGCATATTCGCTCATGCTCAGCTTCTCCATCACCGCCTCCACGGCACTCCGCTCCCGGACTCCGTGCAACCTCGCGAACAACTTTAAGTTCTCCCTTACCGTAAATCCGGGATAGGCTGCCGGTGTCTCCACCAGATAACCAACTCGTTTCCAAAGCGCTTCTCCCCCCTGGGCAAGCTTTCTTCCGAACAAATAGACCTCTCCCGAGGTTGGCTTGTTCATCCCAAGTAAGCAGCGGATCGTCGTCGTCTTGCCGGCTCCGTTCAGACCGAGGAAGCCGTAGATTTCTCCTCTCTTGACCGTCATCGTAACCTCATTAACGACGGTTCGGCTGCTATAACGTTTTGTCAGACGCTCGGTGCGGATGATTTCTTCCATCGTAGATGCCCTCCTCATTATGATTTGAAACAAGTCTTTATTTGATTGAACGTTCGTTGAGTAAAATAGGTAAAAAAATTTACTTCGCCCACATTTGTACGTAAAAACTGGCGATCCGCTGCATCTCTTTCTGGGACAGCTCCCGGCCATTCAGGATTTCCCGGACAACAAAGACGACTACATGGGATAGAAATTGCGAGGCAGCCATCTCATAATCCATCTCCCGGACACTTCCCTGAGCGGATTGCTTCGATAGGAAATCGGCAAGGGCCGCAAACGGTTGTTTGGTCAGCTCATCCAAAGCATCTTGCTGCTCTTGTCCAAGCAATTTACGTTCCCGCATCAAGATCTGAAAGTATTGTTGATCCTCCTGGATGCGCCGGGATATTCCGTTGGTGAGCTGAAGCAGAACCTTTTCTAACTCCGCCCCGCCTTGGAACAGCTCCTTGAAAAAGGCCACAAAATTGGAGATTCGCTCCTCCTGAGCAGTTTGCAGCACCGATTTCAGAATCTCCAGCTTACCTCCGGGAAAATAATGATAGGTTAACGCCTCCGCCATGCCGATCTCTTTATTTAATTCGCGCATGGAGGTCGCATGATACCCCTTCTCCGCAAACAGCCGTTTCGCGATATCAAGGATTTGCTGCCTGCGTTCAGCCGCTTGCAGATCCCGGCTGGTTATTCGGTTGGTTCTCCGCTCGGTTGGCATTCGTAGACCTTCTTTCTTTTCACTAAACGATCGTTGAGTAAATCATAACCGCTGGAGGTATTGGAGTCAAGTTGTGCTAATCTCAAGCAACGCCGCAAAGAAAAAAGCTGTCGAGGTCTGGACCTCGACAGCTTAAACTTACTGTTTGGTAATCATCCACGTGACGCCAAATTTATCGATCACTTCTCCGTAATGAGCCCCCCATGGTTGAAGGGCGAACGGATACTTACTCTCCCCGCCCTGACTTAAGTTGGCATAGGCCGCCGTGGCTTCCGCCAAATCATCATAAACGATCGAGATGCTAGTGCTGCGATTGTACGATACCGGCTCAAGAGAGTCCGCAAACATTAAGGTGTTCGTCCCGGCTACGGTCAAAGCCAGATGCATGACCTTCTCCTTCATCGCCTCAGGTGTTCCCGGCGCTTCCCCGTAGGTAGCCAGAAATTGAATTTCTCCGCCTAAAGCCGCTATGTAGAAGTTGGCCTGGCTTCTTGCATCCTCCGACATCAGATAAGCGTAAATTTGTGCTCCCATTCTACATCAACAACCTTTCTCAGAAATTGATTTGGTCCTTCTGTAAATGTAGACGTGGGAATGGAGTTAAATTCATCGGTGTATGGAAACGATCATTAAATCAATTCGGATTTTTGCAAAAGATTCCTTATCGTTACGACGACTTCCGCTCGGGTGATGTATGATTTCGGAGCAAGCAGATTCGTGCTTCTTCCTGAGACAATTCCTGCCTGCAGACAGTCCGCAATACCGGCCTTTGCCCATAGCGCTACATCCGCGGCGTCCGTGAAGGATTGAAGCTCTCCTTCGATTTGTTGCCGAGGTAGTTTGGCCTTCAGGCCGGTGAGCGCCATCGCTTCTGCCATGACGGTCATGGCCTGTTCCCGCGTAACTTTATCCATCGGATGGAAAGTCCCGTCCTCGAAACCGTTAATCAAATGGTAGGTATCTGCTGTATTTACCGCACGGCTGTACCATGCTGTGGCATTGACGTCCGCGAAGCGGGACGATTCGTTCTCCAGCCTCAATCCCAAGGCGCTAACCAGAATGGCCGCAAACTCGGCACGCGTCATGTCGCGGTTGGGATCGAATCTGCCTTCCGCAGTCCCGCCCAGGATCAGACGCGAACCCATGTCATTCACCGCGTCCTTAGCCCAATGCGCCGCAACATCCTCGAACGCCACCGGGTGCGAGACAACGGCGTAGGAGCTGTTAGTTAAGCTTTTCACTCTGGCAAAATGCTGTCCGTCAATGGCAACCACCTTCGTTGGGACATGCCGAACTGTGCCATCCGGTTCAATAACGACCCCGGTCATAATTTGATGAGGATCGGTTTCGCTTGGAATCGCGATCGCTCTCTCCACATAGTTGCTAAACCCCGTCGCTTCAACCGCTTTATCCTTCAGGACGCCGCGTACGGTAAAATTCAACGGCGGAGCGACAAGAATAGATTTCTGTAGCGACACCGAACGCTGAGCCGCTTTCATGGCTTCGGCCGTCGGGACGGCGATTTCAATTTGAACCTTCATGTTCTTCAATGCTTCATCGGCGCCTAGTTGATCTTTGAGGGCATCGATATTGAGCTGCGTTAAGGGTAAAGCGTAGGCGCCACGGCTCGAAGTAACCTCGATGACCGCTTGCTTTTGCGCCAAGCGCTGCAAGAGTTGTCCGTTAAATTCGCCCACTACGACATCCGATATCGCATTCACCCGGATCGTAATGATCGGATCCTGCTCCAAAGCAAGCCGCGCTTCCAGCTTTTCCGCATCGAGAACCACGGTTGTCACCGTTTGATGATTTATAACGGCCGTCGTCACCGTGCCGAGCGGCTCCATTTTGCCGTTAATCAGCACATTTGCGGCTTCCGGGACGGGGGCTTGAGCTGCTGGGGCAGGGGGCGCAGGAGCTGGAGTCGGCTCCCTATCACCGCCGTTGGATATTGTCGTGAGAACGAGTGGAGCGGATGCCTGGGAAGCCGGGCTTCGTCCGACGTCATTCAACGCCCTTACCGTAAACGTGTATACGCCATCCGGCAAGCCCGATATCGTAATCGGCCCCGCCGTTCCCGATGCGACAATATTGCCCGGAGAAGCCGTTACCTCGTAGGATGTAATCGCGCTCCCGCCATGATCCGCAGGAGGCGTAAAAGAGACGATGGCCGAATGGTTTCCGGCTACGGCCGTCACCTGCGTTGGCGCCGCCGGAACGGTCTTAGGCACGGCGCTGACTTCATTAGATTCGGCGCTGTCGCCGCCGGGATTCGTCGCTTTGACCTTAAAATAGTAGGTCGTTCCATTGGTCAAGCCTGTTGCGTCATAGCTGTATACCGATCCGCTGACAGTGGCTACCGGATCGTCATAATTTCCTGAAGAAGACCGTTGATACACCTCGTAAGTTACCGTACCATAGACGGGGGTCCACTCGATCAGAACATGACCGTCCCCAGCCGTGACCGAATCGATAACAGGTCCGTTAAGCGATGGCCATGGCAGCATCACAGGTGCGCTTGCAACCCCTGCCACCCCTACTGCGTTAAAAGACAGTTGTGCGCCATTCACACCTGCTGCGTTCGTTGCGCCTAGATCGCTAAAGGTAACAACTCCCGCGTTTGCTGTGGCCGAAGTTGTTCCTGTCAGCGTCCACGCGCCCGTATCTTGCTTCGACACCGCAACGACGGTTGAACTGTCGTTGACGCTCACATTCCCGTAGTCGTCAAGCAGTGTCACGACCGGTTGCTGTGCGAACGTTTCCCCATTTTTAGGCGGCGCTGTAATGTCCGTGGTTAGACTCATAGCCGTCGTGTTGCCTGCAATTGGCGTGATCGTCAAAGCATCCGCCGCCGGCACGTTCACGCCCGCTACGCTTAGGCCGATGGTCTGCGCCGTCGCTTTGTTCAGACTCAAGGCTATGGTAGCCACGCCGCCTGTAAAGTTCACGCTGACGACTTTAGGTGAAGCGGCCAAAGCCTCCCCATCAAGGCTGCCATAGGAACCGTCCGGCGCCTGCAAGTACCCCGAGATGGAGACATCATGCGCACCGGTAAATGTCGTATCCGTGTTGCCCGTTCCATCTTTGACGGTCAACGTAATCTCATCATCCGCACCGGCGACCGGGGCCAGCGTTGCCGCTGACGCGCTAACTGTCAGTGCCGGGGCTACCGGGAGCGTCACGGGCAGGCTCGTTATTTGCATCAGTCCTCCGGCATGAAAGACCAATTGCGCACCGGTTACGACCGCCGCATTGGTTGCGCCAAGATCACTGAAGGTGGCGACGCCCGAGCTTGCCGTGACCGAAGTCGTTCCCTTCAGCGTCCAATCGCCGCCGTCCTTCTTCATCGCGGTGACGACGGTCGAGCTGTCGTTAACGCTCACATTCCCATAGTCATCGAGCAGCGTTACGACCGGCTGTTGCGCGAATGCCCCGCCGTTGCTGGTCGGTGCTGCAATGTCCGTAGTCAGCTTCATTGCCGACGCGTTGCCCGCGATTGGCGTGAAGCTGAGCGGATTCGCCGACGGCGTACTCACGCCTGCTACGTTAAGGGAAATAGGCTGCGCTCCGGCAAGGTGCAGGTTTAAACCCACGGTGGCCACGCCATTTGTGAAATTCACGCTGACAACCGTTGATACCGGCAACAGGGTCTTTCCGTTGAAACTCCCATAGGAGCCATCCGGGGCCGGCAGGTAGCCTGAGATTGTGACATCATGCGTTCCGTTAAACGCCGTATCTCGATTGCCATACGCATCCGACACGCTCAAATTGACCGCATTGCTCACCCCAACCATCGGCGTGAGTGTTCCCGCCGAAGCGGTAACCGCTGACGGCGGTCCGGGGATGAACTGAACCGCTGCCGTCGCCGCCAAGGCATTGCCTCCGACGCTTGCGCTGATCGTCGAGGTGCCTGCACTGGTTGGGGCTGTCAGTGTTGCCGTATAGCTTCCATCATTATGGTCTGTTACGTCGCTGACCAACCCCAGCGTCGAGGAGATGTTCACCGCCGCTCCTCCGGTCGTCATATCATTGCCTTGCATATCCTTGAGCCGCACCGTAACCGTTGCCTGGCTTGTCCCGTCCGCGACCAGACTGGACTGATCTATGGAGACCACGCTGTATGCCGGCGACACCGAATGATCTGGAATCATAAAGGTCCTGAACGACGCATCGGAACCAACCCCCATTAAAGATCCTCTTGGATACGTGTCGCCATTATTCGTATACCAGGAATAATAGTTGGAAAAATCGCCGGATGCGGTAACGACCATGCGATACATCGTTTCCTTAATTAGATAAGGCTGGGGCCCGGAGAATTCCATCGCAGCCCATCCACTGGTAGTTGCACTTCCTGAAGTTTGGGCAAGCGGCGTTGACAAATCGCTTTCTTTGTAAATACTTACCTGAATGGCACCGGGCGAGCCCATAACATCATAGATATTGAGTTCAATCTTGCTCAAATTCCCGGTAATGGCCGGAGTGAATGTCTGGTAAATCTGTGGACCATAGATGGATAAGCTACCATTGAAGTTCGCCTGCTCCTGATCCATAACCTCTATCTCAGCAGCATTCACTTGCCTACCGATCGGCGCGATCCCCATTACCATGATCAGGGCAAGAAAGCTCGCCACCCATCGTTGATACCTTTTCAGACCCTTCATCCCGATCCCCCTTTTTGTTATCTTTTCAACCCTCTCGCGGTTATCCCGCGACATACGTAACCCCCCCGACAATCAAAGCCGCTATGAAGAACAGGCCGAAAAACCATTTCGTAAATTTCCAGCCCACGCCTGAACCGTCCCACCATATTTTCGCGTAGATCACTGCACCCAAAAGAAATGTAGAAAGGAAAGCGATGAAAGCATTGAACATATTAAGCCACCTAAACCTTTCTTCTATATTGTTAATAAAATAAAGTAATCCTCTCTATTCCTCCATACCTATAAAGGGGTATCTTTCTCATCATGTGCAGAAAGCAGAAGCGGAGGAATCTACCTCAAAAGGGGTATGGCCCTTTCTAAGGCATCGCTTTATGATAAATAACAACATTCACAGCAATAGAATGAAATCAGGTTGCCTCAAGAAAGGAGACTACTATGTTAGCAAGTCAAACTATTACCGAGATCCGTGGAAATCGGGCTTCTCTCGTGATAAACCTCGTTAGTCATAGTTTGTACATCTTATCCCTGCCTGTTTGGTATTTTGTGGCCATGTTCTCTGTCATGCTGTTCGACGCCCCGGGTTCCGAGCATTATTGGCCCGCCTTGGTGTTGTATTACGCTTTAAAAGGCTATCCCTACATCACCTTGGCGATGATCGCTTTAGCCTGGATTCTGTTTGCAAAAAAACGATATCGCTGGACTTATGTCCTGAATGCCGTTCCTATCGTTTTCATGATACTTGGGACCTTGCCTTTTGTGATTCTCAGCGAATAAGGATTGGCGAAAACTTGAAAATTTAAATTGTTAGATATTCACTATTCCATTAATATAGGAGATAAATGTTGTTGAATTTGGGGTGTTAGGGCCATGGAGTACCATCATCTTAACGAGAGCGGCACGGCGGGTGCCGAAACTGGACAAGTTGTCTCCGCGATGACGCTTAGAAGCTATTTGAATCGATTTACCTCGATAGAACCCGAAGTTTTTATGACAATAGCTAGGTCACTGACTGCTTCTGTCGGCAAGCTTCATCAGCAGCAAACCCTTCATCTCGATTTACGGCCGGAGCGAATCGGAATCCATCCCGCTACACTGCAGGTTGATTTATTGGACTTAGGGAATGCCGCGTACCGTACGACCGATGGATACATACGATCGGGTGGAACCGGTGTTTCCGAAGCGAGCCTCCCCTATTGCTCCCCTGAGAATACCGGAAGAATGCAGCGACCCATCGATGAACGAAGCGACCTCTACTCGTTAGGGGTCATTTTCTATGAAATGCTTGCTGGCTGCCTACCTTTTCAAGCCAATAACCCGCTTGAGTGGGTGTATCTGCACCTGGCGCAAAGCCCTAAGACATTGGAAGATCATAGAACCGACCTGCCCGATCATCTATCCTCGATTGTCATGAAATTGCTCGAGAAAAATCCAGACAATCGCTGTCAAAGCGCAGGACTTTTGATTGCAGAATTCGATAAAGTCGGACGTTCTCGGGAGATGGCCTTCATGGACCCGGGATTTCACGGGAGAGAGGTCGAAATTTCCATTCTGACGCAAGCTTTCTATTCCGCTTGTTTCGGGTCGACAGAAATGGTATATGTGTCGGGTGAAGCCGGTATCGGCAAGACCAGCTTGCTGGAGGAGATGTTTCGCAAACAACAGCAAACAAGACATTTTCACTATATCACCGGGAAATTCGAGCAGCTCTCAAACGGCAGTCCTTATCATCCGATCATTCAGGCTTTTCGCGGACTCATACGCCATTTGCTAGGGGAACCCAAAGATCGCGTCGAACAATGGACACGAAAGCTGCGAGAAGCTTTAGGCGCCAGTGCCAACGTCATGATAGCGATTATTCCTGAAATCGAGCTATTGCTGGGCGTCACGGCCGCGGTTGAAGAGCTTCCGGCCCACGAATCGCAGAAAAGGTTCATTTATGCCTTTCGCAAATTTGTACAAGCCCTTGCGACCAAAGAATATCCTCTTGTCCTGTTTATCGACGATTTGCAATGGGCGGACACTTCATCCCTACAATTGATTCATGAGCTGCTTTGCGATCCGGAATGCCAATATTTGATGTTTGTCTGCGCATATCGCCATACAGAAACGGACCGCAGTACGCTACCCGGTTACGATAACGAAAGCAGGGTTACGCACCAAGCCGTTGTCCGCCATATCCATTTGTCCCCGCTGAATCTCATGCAAATGAACTTGATCATGATGGAGACCCTTCACAGCAGACCTTTGGATGCGCTGCCCCTGACGGAATTACTCTATCATCTGTCTAGAGGGAACCCCTTTCATTTCAAGCATATTTTGATTCGCCTGCAAGACGAAGGCAGTCTATATTACAACCATGAGAATCGGTGTTGGCAATGGGATTTGGGGCGGATCATCGAGCAAGAGCCCAGCTATGCCATCCATGATTTGATGCTGCATCGGCTGCGCCGTCTATCGAGTGATGCACGGGAGATGCTTAACATCGCCGCCTGTGTCGGAAGCGCGTTTCACCCCAGTTTGATCGCTCGGGTCAAGCAACGGGAAATCGAAGACATGCGCGCGGCATGGCATGAAATCGAATCTGAAGGAATGATTATCCCGTTCGAAACCGAAAAGTACCGGTTCGCCCACGATCACATCCAAAGATTGATTTATAACCAGATCGATGAAGATACCTTACAGGCGACCCATCTTCAAATCGGCAGATGCTTGAATGAGATCCATCCCACATACGCGGAGAACCCGTTTGATGCCGTGAACCATTTGAATTGGGGTACCCAAAAAATAACGGACGCACAGGAGATTCTGGATCTGGCCAACATGAATTTGGCTGCGGGAAACCGTGCCATGTCTTCTTCCGCTTACGATGTCGCGCTTGGGTATTTCAGCAAAGGGGTAGCGCTTCTGTCGCAGAACGCTTGGGACGATGCTTTTGATCTCTTGTTCGAATTGCATGCGCAAAAAGCGGAATGCGAATATCTATGCGGCAACTATACGGTATCCGATCAGGATATCGATTTCTTACTCGGTCATGCACGAAATCCGGCAGAGCGCAGCAAGGTACAAATGATCAGGATCAGGCAGTACGTCAATCAAGGAAAATATTTGGAAGGCACCGCACTCGGTCTTGAAAGCTTGCGGGAACATCGCATATTCATTTCGCCCCATCCGGGAAGCCTCACGCTCCTGATCGAAGCAATGCGCATTGAGATGCTGTTGCATAACCGTTATGACAAACTCACGCATTTAAAGGAGATGTCGGATCCGGACCGAATTATCGCGATGAATCTGATCTTTGCGATTGCACCCTCTACCTTTTTCACCAACAAGAAGGTCTATTTTCTGCTGATGTGCAGAGCCATCCAGCTCTCCCTTCAATACGGAAACACCCCGGTTTCTGCGGCTGCTTACTCCGGATTCGGCATGATTCTCGGGACCGCAAAGAGCAGATTCGATAAGGGGTACGCAATTGGCGAGATAGCAAAGGAGCTTTCGGAGCAAAGCAATATCCCTTCGGTTAAAAGTAAAACCTATACCATCTTCGGCGGCGTACTTTGCCAATTTGTCGGAGATGCTCATGAAGGTGACGCTTATTTAACAAGGGCGCTTCGTTTCGGGATGGAATCGGGGGACTACGTATTTGCCAGTTACGCGATGGGCGCTCATGTCAACTCCTTGTATGTAAGAGCATCCTTGAGCGAGTTAGCGAGAACGATTGCGGATTATATGGCCGTGCTTGATACCACCAAAGATGAATTCATAAGACAGAACTTTCACTTGTATCAGCAGGTTATTCTCGCCCTTCAAGGCAGAACGGACGCACCAGACTCGTTCAACGGAGGGACTTTTGACGAAGAAGAATTTCTGTCCCGGATTTACAAGGAAGAGACTTCAGCCACCACCTTATTTCAATACAGCACGTATAAAGCCCAGTTGCATTATTTGTTAGGGAATCCGAAGGAAGCCATACACTGGGCGCGGGAAGCTAAAACCTATATAGCGTATGCTACGCACTTGCCCCATTTGCCGGAATGCCTGTTTTATGAATCGCTAGCCATTTTAGCTGATGATCCCCCCTCTGAGAATTGGCCGAGAATGAAAAAAAACGTCATTCGCAATATTCGCCGTTTCGGTAAGTGGGTCAAGTGGAGTCCAGCTAATTTCCAACCAAGACATCATCTTCTTCAAGCGGAGTTAGCGCGCGTTAACGGCGAACTCAACCTGGCTGAGGCTTTGTATGATAAGGCCATCCGGGAGGCACGGGAGCAAAGCGATATTCGGACAACAAGCCTTGCAAGTGAACTTGCAGCCAATCACTATTGGAGTCGCGGCCATAGAAAGACGGCTCTGCATTATTTTAAAATGGCAGTAGAGGGGTTCAGGCAATGGGAAGTTCATCTAAAGACCAGGCAATTGGAGGAGCGTCTCCTGCATTGGCAGCAACAAGAGGTGGCCGATTTAACGGCTGACAGCTCCCCGACTATGGCAGGCGATCGCGATACGAAACAAGCGGAGGAGACTACCCGATTACGAACAGAGCCCGCTTACGCGGACAACATTGATCTTGCCGCGATTCTTAATACGACGCAAACGATCTCGAATCTGACGGACACGGACGCCATGCTTGCGGAAATCATGAATACCCTGATGAAGCATGCCGGGGCCAGTAAAGGCGCTCTTCTGACGGGAAGCAACGATGAGCTTTACATTCAGGTATACGCCGACGCGGAGGTGCCAACAGTTCCTTCGCCTCTAGAACTTACTGACAGTTCCCTCCTGCCAGAAGGAATCATCCGTTATGTCTTTCGTACCCAAGAGGAAGTCCTTTATGCTAGGGGAGGGGAAAGTTGGCTGATTCATAACCCGTATATCGCGAAGCGCCAGCCGCAATCGGTTCTTTGCATTCCCGTTATGCTTCACGGCACGATGTTGGGCGTTCTTTACCTTGAAAACAGACTCGCAAGCGGCGTATTTACGCGCGATCATATGGCCGTCCTTCTGGCTATGGCGTCGTATGGCATATTGATGTGCGTCCTGCAAGGCTCGAGCGAACCGACCTATACGGAAACGGATTCAGCGGAAGAAGTCCCGCCGCCGGATCGGATAGAAGAACCGCTGACGGAACGCGAGCTCGAGGTTCTTGCTTGCTAGCGTCAGGATTGTCCAACAAGGAGATTGCGGATCACCTGATTATCGCCATCGGTACGGTAAAGGTCCATGTGAAAAATATATTCGCCAAATTAAAGGTCAATCGTCGGACAAAAGCCATCGCTCAAGCCAAGGAATTGAACCTTCTGGTTTAACGCCCACCTGGAGCATCGAACTGGGCTGCAGTCGTGGCCGACAAGAAAAGAAACCGACGGACGCTATCAACGCCGAGCGGCTGAGGATGCAGAAGGCGAATAAAATACGTCACGATGCATATGCCGAATTTTGTCCCAATTGCCGGGATTCATCGTATCCGGAGAGCGATGCTCCAGAATGGCCTGATAAAGAACGGTTTTCTCTTCTAGATGAGCGATATGCCGTTTGGCTTCTTCGAGCTTGGCAATTGCCGCTTCTTTATGCTCCATCATAAGTGCAAAACGTTGCGAGATCGTCGAATCTCCTTCGAGACAGAGATCGACGTACGTTTTGATCCCTTCAATCGGCATCCCGGATTGCTTGAGACATTTGATGCCGTGCAGCCAATTGATCGATTCTTCGTCGAACATCCGAACGTTGTTCTGATTCCGCTGCAAGCTAGGGACCAACCCTTTATCCGTGTAAAAGCGTATGGCGTGCTCGGTGAGCCCCGTGATCTGGGCGGCTTCTTTGACCGTATACATATGTGATCCTCCTTGGGAAAAGTGGATGAAGCTCGCATAGCTTCGTGTAACACGAAGTCCATAAGCATATTGTAAGGCATTGCGGCCGTCCGCGAAAACCCCCTTTCTGCGCGAGCCGCGTACAAAAGCCACTCCTGGGAAGGAGTGGCTTTGTATTGGGATAAAATAAAGCATGGGTGAGGATGCCTTGCTAGTCCAGGGCTATTTTATGAAGTAATGCCCTTGCTCCAGATCTGCAAGAAGACCCTGTTGGAGAGGCTTCCAACCGAGCAGTTCCTTCGTCCCCTCACTTGATCTTGCTAAGTCAAGCGATGCGACCATGCCTAAAAAACCGAAAACGGCTTGGGCTTCTTCATGCGGAATGCTGACTACCGGCACATCTAAGTGACGACCGATGACGCCGGCAATGTCTTTGAACGGAATGCCTTCATCGCCGACGCCATCCAATCGTGAGCCTGCAGGCGCTGATTCGACGGCGAGTCGGAACAAAACAGCCGCATCCAAGCGATGTATCGCCGGCCAACGGTTGGTACCGTCTCCAACGTATGCTGAAGTCCCTCTTTCCCGGGCAATTCGAATGAGTTGAGGCACGAAGCCTTTATCCCCTTCTCCATGAACGGAAGGAGCAAGCGAGACAATCGAGGCTCTCACGCCTTGTTCAATAAACGAAAGTGCTGCATCCTCCGATGCTTTGCCATTCGCGTGGGCTGTGATCACCAGTGGTTTACCGGAGCCCGCAAGTCCCCCTCCCAATGCTTCGATAGCGCGAAGATCCGCTGATAGCGATGCTGCGAAATTAGAGAAATCGTGGTTAAACGCAAGATGAATCACACCGTCTGAAGCGGCTGCCTTCTGGCGCAAAAACTCCAAGTCCTCAACAACACCGCGAGCCACCTCAGCTCCTAAGCTCTCTAATAGGTGTGCACCGCTCTCTGAACGGGTCAACCCAACCACCTGATGGCCCGCATCGATGAGTTCACGAACGACGGCAGTTCCAATATAACCTGATGCACCTGTAACGAAGATACGCATAATCGTTTAACGCCTCCTTTGAATTTGACGAAGATCTGACATCAGTCTAAACTATAAAGTACACTCTAAGGCAAGCGTTTGGAGGTAGGCGATCATATGAAAATTCAAGAATTAGCAGACTTGATGGGACTAACACCGCATACCATTCGTTTTTATGAGAAAGAAGGCTTGCTTGATGGCAGGCATATTCAGCGAGAGCAGAATAATTACCGCAACTACTCAGACGAAGCTATTGGGCGGCTGAAGCTAATTAAGAAATTCCAAGGCATCGGCTGCACGTTAGCTGAGCTGAAGACGATCTTGCAGGAACAAGATACTAGCGCACGTACGAACCAAGAAGTAATCTCATGGATTCTTCAGAAGATCCAAGAGATCGAGCGCAAGAAAGACGAATACGATCATATGCTTGTAACCCTAAATTGGATGTTGACCTACAGGAAGCTGTTGGATGAGGATCCATCACAAGCTGAAGCGATGATGGACGAACTGCGTCAGAAAATAAACATCTAATCTATGGAATTGCGGTAAACAAAAGCCACTCCTGATGAAGGAGTGGCTTTTAGTGTTGAGATAAAGTACCGATACCGATTTAAGATGACTTGTTCGTAAGTGTGGTGCCGCCGGTAGGCCAGGTGGAGAGCGCCTGCTCCGCAACAGCTTCCAGCATGTCGCGGCTGAAGCCGGCTTTGGCTTGGACCGCCATCCCGTGGAGCACGGCCATCACAAATGCAGCTAGCACAGCACAATTCGCAGTCTCCGGCAGATCTCCCTCCTGTTTTGCCCGCTCCAAGCGATCACGCAGCATCGTCTCTCCCTCGGCACGCGCATCAATCAGAGAAAGGCGAATAGGTTCGGCTTCATCCGAGCCTGCCAAGTCGCCGTGCACATATAGACACCCCTTATGATCTGGGTAACGAGTTTGTAAATCGGCGGCGCTGCGAAAGATGTGAGCAACCACCTCTCGCGAGGTTGGCAATTCCATCGCCGTCGGGAAGAAATCGTGGTAATGCTCGTAATAGCGCTCCAGAACTCGGCGGAACAACGCTTCCTTGTTGCCGAATGCCGAATAGAGTGCGGGGCGTTCAACACCCGTGGCCTGCGTCAGGTCGGTGTACGACGTGCCCTCATAACCCTTTTGCCAGAACACGCAAAGTGCTGCGTCCAGTGCTTGATCCACATTGAATTCGCGATGACGTCCCATCCCGTCAGATCACCTCAATTATTTTACTGTACGTTATCATAACATACGTTACGGTTCGCAGCTAGTCGATCGATTGGACAAGGGCCCGTGCAACGTACGTCGACAAAATCAGCATTGAGTTCTGTAATTAAACAATTGACAGTTCTCGCCAAAATGGGTATATTCAATATCGTAACGAACGTTATGTTATTTCGTCAATCCCCTGGGGACGAGGACATGGCCTAAAATTCTCAATAAAGGAGCAAGGATCAGATGTCGACGAAAGCAGGAAAATTCAGTGGTAAAGTAGCCTTGGTTACAGGAGCAAGTCGTGGGATCGGCGCTGAAATCGCCAAGCAATTAGCTGCGGGTGGAGCGGAATGGATCGGCGTGCATTATGCTAGTAATCGGGATGCGGCTTTAAAAGTGGTTGATGAAATTCAAGTATTGGGCTCAAAGGCAGTAGCTCTACAGGCGGAATTAAGCGATGGCCTTTCCGGTGTAAAACAGCTTTGGAGCGCATTTGAAGATGCGATTCGCTCGGAACTTGGAACCGTGCACTTGGACATTTTAATCAATAACGCAGGGATTGCGCCGGCCATTCCTTTTGAAGAAACATCAATTGAAACGTTTGAAGAAGTCATTAATGTCAACCTGAAAGCTCCCTACTTTCTTACCCAGACAGTCAGCCCCTTTATGCGGAATGGCGGGCGGATCATTAACATATCTACAGGTTTTACTCGGGTTGCCGGTCCAATGCAAACGATTTATTCGGCTTCTAAAGGCGGCGTTGAGACCCTGACTTTGGCTTTGGCGCCACATTTTGCAGCAAAAGGTATTACGGTGAATGCAGTAAGGCCGGGAGTAACGGCTACGGATATGAACAAGGATTGGCTAGCCATCCCGGAATCTCATGCTGAAGCTGCTTCAATGTCTGCTTTCGGAAGAGTGGGAACTACCAAGGATGTTGCGGATATCGTTGCGTTTTTAGCTTCTGAGGAAGCACGATGGGTTACGGGGCAGTTTATTGACGCCACTGGGGGAACCCGACTTTAAGGGCAGCAAAACGATGGCAGTCGTTTATCCATTAGCAGCAAAAAAGGAGCCTAAGTTTTTCTTAGGCTCTTCTTTTTTCCAAAGAAAATTAAAATTTTAATAAATCACTTGCACCTTACGTAACGTCAGGTTTTATAATAAGGCTACCGGAAATCGAGCTAGCGACAAAGAACGGAGATGATCAATGAAACGATATTGGAAGGTTGGGGATCTGGCCAAATTGACGGGGCTAACGGTGCGTACATTGCGCTTCTACGACCAGATCGGGCTACTCTCGCCGTCGGCAGCCACGGAATCAGGACATCGGCTCTATGACGACGAAGACTTATCGCGGCTCTTCCGAATTGTTTCGCTGAAGGAGTTAGGCCTATCGCTCGACGAGGTGAAGGCGGCGCTAACGGGCCGCGAAATTGACCCGCTTGAAGTCGTCAACTTGCAAATCGAGCGGGTACAGGAGCAAATACGGCGTCAGCAAAAGCTACTGGATCAACTGAGGCATGTGTCAAAGCGGATGAAAGGAAAAGCTCAAGTAACGGTAGAAGATTTCACCACACTGCTGCAAGCAATGAAGAACGACTACGAGAAGCCGATCCTTAATCGTCAACAAAGTTGGGAGAAACGTTTTGGCCTACTGGGGATGTTTTTGGCGAGCGGGGATGAGGAAACAGTACAAACAGATGACGAGGAGGAATAAAATCATGAAAGAAAAATTCGTAAACCATGGCACATTCGTAATTGAAAAGACGTATCCGACATCCAGGGAGCTAGTGTACAACGCAATGGCTGACGCTGAAGCCAAAGCGCGTTGGTTCACGAAGCCCGAAGTGTTCGAGTTCCGGGTAGGCGGACGGGAATTCAGCAGCGGCGAGGCGCCAGGAGGCGGGTTGTTCACATTCGACGCAATCTATCAGGACATCGTTCCGCTCGAACGGATTGTTTATACGTACGTAATGGACTTTAACGGCGTGCGGTTCTCGGTGTCCATCACGACGATTGAGCTTACAGACACGGATGGCGGCACGAAGCTGACCTTTACGGAGCAAGGAACCTTCTTCGATGGGCTTGATGCGATAGAGAATCGGGAACACGGGTCGAGGGAGCTGCTTGAGCTCCTTGGCAAATCGCTTGTTCAAACCGAAGGGTCCTTAGCCGCGAAGGACAACTTTGATCTGGTTGCCAATGACTTGGAGTTTGCCCACACGCGTTTATACGACTCCCCAAGGGAAGAGGTCTACCGGGCGTGGGCGCAACCGGAGCTTCTGACGCGGTGGTGGGGTCCTAACGGCTTCACGAGCACGTTCCACGAATTCGACTTTCGCGAAGGTGGCTTCTGGCGCTTTACCTTTCACGGACCAGACGGCAAGGAATATCCGAACGAGAATAAGTTCATCGAGATCGAGGCGGGAAAGCGTATCGTTCTGGAGCATCAAGGCGCTCCTGAGTTCCGATTGACGGCGACATTTACCGATGAGGGGGCGCGAACGCGTGTGACATTCCGTCAACAGTTTAAAGACGAGAACCTATTTGAGCAAGTAAAATCATATTGCCCGGACAGCAACGAGCAGAACCTGGACCGTCTTCAGGCTGTTCTAGGGGGACAGCACGTATAGTAGCTATTGAGAAGCACCTGCTTCAACAGCTTCGGCCTAAGAACGTTGGAGCGTTCTTAGGCCGATTTTGGGTCATGCTCGATATTTCATATCGAGCATCTTTTTTATTGAACTAACGTGCACATCATTGTATTGAATTCATCAACTCATAGTAATATTTAGATTCATTAGTCTTATTAAGGCTATACCAGGCGTCTAACGTTTTTGGAGAAAACACATCCAAAGCTTTCAAGATGTGCGCAGAAAATTCCAACGGAGCTATTCCAGAGGCCGTGATCAGTTTTCCATCAGTTACTGCTGGCTCCATCTTGTAATCATTTTCTCCTGTATAGGTGGGACAGATCATTTTCAGGTATTCCAGATCATTGCTTGTATGCCCACGTGAATTCAGCAATCCTGTCTGGGCAAGTCCCATTGTAGCACCACAAATCGCTGCAACCCATATTCCTTCCCTTAAACACCTCTCAGCCATTTTTAAGATAGGGTGATGAATGGCTTCTGTCCATGTATCTCCACCGGGCAAAATCAATAGATCAGATCTTTCAATGCTGCACTCATCCAATTGGATGTCAGGCAGTATTTTCAATCCACCCATTGTAGTTACTGGAGTCTTATCAATTCCCATGGTGACAATTTGGGATGGGGCCAGCCCCTTTTTATAAAATCTTCCCGAGTTCAATTCGGCAGTTAAGTAGCCTATTTCCCAGTCTGCCATGGTATCAAAAACATAAAGATATACCGTATTATCCATTTGCAAGTTCTCCTTATTTTCAATTCATCAAGTGATACCAACCGTCCATCGGTAATCCATGATTATCATCATAATAAAATGACTTCACTGACATTCGCTGTCAGTGAAGCTATTAAAGTTAACAAAACTCATGGTAAATAAAAAAGTCGCTCATATCTATGAGCGACTTAAAATAACATTAATGACTAGTAGCTAACCTTACTGTAATTCTACATTTCCACAAATCAATCTCTCCCACTTACTCTACCGTCACGCTCTTCGCCAAGTTCCGCGGCTTGTCGACGTCGTTGCCGCGAGCCAGCGCTGCGTAGTACGCGAGCAGTTGCAGCGGTACAACGGACAAGGCCGGCGTCAGTAGCGGCAACGTCTTCGGAATGGCCAGCGCTTGGTCAACGGACTTCAGCAGGTCAGGCACGTTCTCTTCGTGCGTAATCGCCATGACGTCCGCCCCGCGGGCTTTCACTTCCTTGATGTTGCTGACGGTTTTCTCGAGCACGGTTTCCTGGGTCGCAAGCGCGATGACCGGAACGCCTTCCTCAATCAAAGCCAGTGTGCCGTGCTTCAACTCGCCAGCGGCATACGCTTCGGAGTGAATGTAGGAAATCTCTTTCAACTTCAGCGAGCCTTCCTGCACGACGGAATAGTCAAGGCCGCGGCCGATAAAGAACAGATGCTCGTGGCTGGCGATTTGCTCCGCGTAAGCTTTCACCGTATCGGCTTGAGCCAACATGCTTTCCACCTGCTCCGGCAGCGAATGCATCGCGGCGATGACATGGGCTACATCGTCCGCGCTTTGGGTACCGCGCACTTGAGCCATGTACAGACCAAGCAGGTAGAACGCGATCAACTGGGACGTATAAGCTTTCGTCGAAGCAACGGCAATTTCCGGACCCGCCAGCGTCGCAATCACATCGTCCGCATCGCGGGCGATCGAGCTGCCAACCACGTTGGTGATCGCTAGTACATGCGCACCGTTCGCTTGCGCTTCACGCAGCGCCGCCAATGTATCCGCCGTTTCACCGGATTGGCTGACCACGATCACGAGCGTCTCTGGCGTGATCAGCGGCGAGCGATAACGATATTCCGAGGCAACGTCGTTCATCACCGGAATGCGCACCAGTTGTTCGATCGCCGTCCCGCCGACCAGACCGGCATTATAAGCCGTACCGCAGGCGATGACATGAACCGAGGTCAAGCTGCGGATTTTTTCGTCCGACAGTTTAAGGCCTGGAAGCACAACTCTCCGTCCACTTTCGTCGATGCGTCCCAACATCGTGTCGCGGTAAGCCTTCGGTTGCTCGTGGATCTCTTTCAGCATGAAATGATCGAAACCGCCTTTTTCCGCGGTCACGGCGTCCCAATCGACACGAATCATTTCCCGAGAAATAAAGTTCCCTTCGATCGTCATCAATTCGACAGCATCCTTCGTCAATACCGCCATTTCACCGTCATTCAAAATATACACGTTCCGCGTATAATTCAACAAAGCCGGAATGTCGGAGCCGATAAAGTTCTCGCCTTCACCGAGACCGATAATGAGCGGGCTAGCTTGACGAACCGCAACCAGTTTCTCGGGTTCATACTCGGTCAAAACCCCAAGCGCAAAAGCGCCGCGCATAAAACTGATCGCTTTCTGAACGGCTTTCACGATATCGCCTTGATATTCGCGGGCCACCAAATGGGAAATCACCTCGGTGTCCGTTTCCGAAACGAAGACGTACCCCTGCTCGATCAGTTCTTCCTTCAACTCCAGATAGTTTTCAACAATCCCGTTATGCACGACCGAAAACTTCTGAGTATGGTCGGTATGCGGATGGGAATTCACGTCAGACGGTTTGCCGTGCGTAGCCCAGCGGGTATGACCGATCCCGGCCGATCCCTTGAGCGGTGCACCTTCCAATTTCGACTCCAGATTGGCCAGACGTCCCAACGATTTCGCGATTTTCAAGCCATTTGACGTAAATACCGCGATCCCGGCTGAGTCGTACCCGCGGTACTCCAGCTTCTTCAATCCGTCAAGCAACACCGACTGCGTATCCCGATTCCCAATATATCCAACAATACCACACATAATATTTTATCCTCCGTTTCATTCTTACAAGATGGTTTTTGGCCGTAAGAAGCGGAACACGGAAGAAGAATCACGCAGTGTACTGAGACAGAACTATTCAATTGTCAAAAAAACACCTTGGTCAAAAGCAGACGATTCTGCAATTTTCAACCATTTTTTCACGAATGCCCAGATTGCTCCGTCCACCGCGGATTTCTTCCGCGTTGCTTGCTTACGTACATTCATGAAAATCCAATGAATGTGATGTTCCATCTGCCCGCACGGTTTGTGGGAACGGTCGCCCATTCCTTTTGCCGATGCGGTTACGGTGCGATGAAGCACCGGGAGGCCCCCGCCGAACATTCCGAACACCTCCACCTCGTCAACTTCGCTTTGCCGTACGCTTGGTTCGCTAACGCCTCAAGATTCTCTGCGGTCACCGGCAGATTGGCCTTCCGCCTCTGCCCTAGCGACAACGTCTCCTAAGAGCGCCTGTTTACCCTTTACGATCCCAACGCACGCGCACAATGAAGTTCTGGCGCTTAAATTCCGGTAAACCTGACAACCCTCACTTTCTTTGCTCGAATATGCTTAATTATATGCACCTTCACCCGATTTGGCAATGATCAACTTGTCCTGATTCATCAAATCGTGCTTTTTACCCCTCTGGCCCAGAACAACGTCTGACCCCTCCCTGTCGAGCTACGGCCTTTATGGTCCTTAGGGTCCTTAGGGTCCTTAATGCCCTTAGGGTCAACCTCACGCCTCTTTACACGATTATCCCTTTCGTTCAGAAATGGGGGAATTGTGTCTCAGTTGAAGTAGCTTCATGCCCCCGAGTCGAGTTGTTCCTGTTTACAGGACGGCACCACGGCTATGCATGACATGACCTGATGCAACGGGATAATCGTCAAAAGGAGTAAAAAAGATACTGTAGTCCTTACCAAACCTAAGCAAAAAACCGCCGAACAGGAAATCAATCCTGTTCAGCGGTCCTTGAAGGATCCTATATCCAAATAAAAAGTCAGGTCGTTACACCAATTGTTTCTCCACGACCTCCACGATCTGCGAAACCAGCTTCTCCAGCTCTGCCTTCTCCGGCCCTTCAGCCATGACGCGGATAAGCGATTCCGTCCCCGACGGACGAACCAGTACCCGTCCGTTATCGGCCAGCTCTTGCTCGACCTCGGCAATCGCTTCGGCAATCAGAGCATTTCCGGCAAACTTGCTCTTGTCCTGAACGCGGACGTTTACCAGCACCTGCGGATACTGCTTCATGACCTTCTTCAGCTCGCTAAGCGGCTTGCCGGAAGCCAACAGCGTATCGACTAGCTGAATCGCCGTCAGAATTCCGTCCCCGGTCGTATTGTAATCCAGGAAAATCACGTGCCCTGATTGTTCCCCACCAAGATTGTAGCCGCCGCGTAGCATCTCTGCCATCACATAACGGTCACCCACCGCGGTTTGCTGAGTAGCCAATCCCAGTTTCTTAGTTGCCTTGTAGAAGCCAAAATTACTCATCACCGTCGAAACAACGGTACTGTCTTTCAGTTTACCGGCTTTGTTCATCGCGTCACCGCAGATGCACAGGATGTAGTCGCCATCTACCTCTTCGCCTAATTCATCGATGGCGATCAACCGATCCGCATCGCCGTCAAAAGCAAGTCCGAGATGAGCACCTAGACGCACAACTTCCTCTTTGAGCCGTTCTGGATGCGTAGATCCACAATGGTCATTGATATTGAGGCCGTTTGGCTCGGCGGCCAGTGTATGCACTTCGGCTCCCAGCTCGCTAAACAGCTTCGGTGCCAGCTCATAGGCCGCTCCGTTCGCGCAGTCCAGCACGACTTTCAGCCCTTTGAACGAGGAGCTGATTGTCGTTTTCAGATGATCCAGGTATTTCAGCTTCGATTCGTTATCGACCGTCACCGTACCCAAACCGCCGCCAATCGGCCGTGGCAATTCGTCGGTATCCTTATCGAGTAGTTCTTCGATTTGCAATTCCGTATCGTCCGACAGCTTAAATCCGTCACTGCCGAAAAACTTGATCCCGTTATCCTCAACCGGATTATGGGAGGCAGAAATCATGACGCCCGCATCCGCTTGAAGCAAGCGGGTCAAATAGGCCACAGCCGGCGTTGTCACGACGCCCAGACGAATGACGTCCGCACCGATCGACAGCATTCCCGCCACCAACGCAGACTCCAGCATGACGCCCGAAATGCGCGTATCCATACCAATGACGACTTTCGGCTTGGAGGCCTGCCCAGTCAGCACGTAACCTCCGCAGCGCCCGATCTGGTAAGCTAGCTCAGCTGTCAGCTCTTGATTCGCAATTCCTCTTACGCCATCCGTTCCAAAATACTTCCCCATGGTTTCACTCCTTCAATATTTTGCCAGCACCGTACCGTTCTCCACGTCTCCCGGGTGATGACTGTCCGGTCTATATTCTTGGTTGTCCGCTAATCTTTCTTGTTACGCACCATTGCCCGAGGTGATATCCTCTGTCGTATTGCCGCCTTCCTCCTGACGGGATGGCGTTCCGCTTCCAGCAGGGCTTTGAGCGCCGTCTGCCGGATCCGAATGTTCCACAGGCACACCGGAGGTTGGGTTTCCTTTCTCCGTCAGCTCCACGTCTACGGTTATTGAGGTTTCCGAGTCGGCTAATTCCACACCTTCTGGCAGATTCACCTCGATCGGTACCGAGTGGGTTCCCGCCCCCAGATGCGCCAAGTCCGCCGTAATCTGAATGTCCTCCGGCCGAAGAGCATCCAACGTCTCGTTGGGCCCGATCACCGTCAAGCTCAGCATTGCCTCCACCGGCCGGATCCATTTGACGTCGTACGAAGATCCCGTATTTTTCAACGTTACCGGCACGCCTTCAAGCTGCTTTTGCCCGCCTGGCATGACATGCAATGTGATCGTGACAGAGCTCGGCTCGATTTTCTCAAAACCTTCCGGAGGAGTCAAGTCCACCGAGTATTTAGTCTCAGTCGACCCGTCGGAACGACTCAGATCGACCGTCACCGGATAGGAGGATATACCCTCCAACGCTTCTTTGGAGCCATATAGCACGACGCCTTCCACATCGGTCTCGACACCGGTTAAGACATAACCGGAAGGCAGTTGCCCTGACTTGCGTACTTCGAGCGGCACGTTTTTGTAAAGTTTATTAATCGGTACTTCTACGTCCACCGAACTAGGCGAAATTTTCGCATTTTCCATCGGCTGCCCTTGTCTATCATATGCCGTCAGCTTGACGCTTTTGCCTTTTACCGAGTCCTTGAGTCCAGTGACGTCCACTGTGCCTTCAACTTTACTCAACTCTTGGACCTCACTTGCCGGCAGCGTTACATCTACGGTTCCTTCTCCAGCTACAATCGGAGTCCCAAGAACTAATCCATCGGCCGGCTCCCCTTTCGTGACAATGGTCACGGGGATCGTCCGGGTCTCTTTCGCTTCGATCGTCACCTTTACGATTGAGGGGTCCATCGAGATGAGTTCAACTCCAGGAGGAAGCTCATGGGTCAATGGGAGCGTGAACGTTCCGGGTCCTAGGTTTTCAAGATTTAGCCTCGCCTTATAATCGGAAAAGTTCGTGGTTAGGTCAATTCGTTTTCCTTTGACCTCCATACGTACTGTGCTAGGCTCAAGGTCATACAGAATGTATTTGTCCTCGTCAAATCCAGTCACTTCGATTTTGACGTTGTCGATGAATCGCGGCTGCGCCAGTGTCGTGGAGTCAACGGGGGTTCCGCTGTCCAGATGCACCATGGCCCACAAAATAATGCTAAACACAAGAGCGAGGACCTTGGCAAAATTGTTATGAGTGAGCCATTTATCCATTTTTGCCGGCCTCCTTCCGTCTGCGGAACGGGCTGCGTTTTTCTTTGGTGTTCGAGTTGGGACCTAATTCCGCATAAAGCTTGGAAATCAGCGACTCCTCGTTGATATCCCGAACGACTTGACCGTCAATCGCCAGAGAAATTTGCCCCGTCTCCTCGGATACGACGATGGAGACGGCATCACCGACCTCACTGATCCCGATCGCTGCCCGGTGCCTTGTACCCAACTCCTTGCTAATAAACGGATTCTCCGACAGTGGCAAATAGCAGGCGGCAGCGGAAATCCGGTGACCTTGTACAATTACGGCACCGTCATGCAAAGGGGTATTCGGAATGAATATGTTGATCAGCAGTTGCGAAGAAATGATCGACTGCATTGGAATCCCCGATTCGGTGTATTCATTTAAACCCGTGTCTCGTTCAAAAACGATTAGGGCCCCTATCTTTCTACGTGATAAATAATTTACGGCCTTAATGATCTCGCCGATCTCTTTGCCGAATTCCTCTTCATCCGCACTATTCCGCCCAAACAGCTTACCTCGACCGAGCTGCTCCAATGCACGTCTAAGCTCTGGCTGAAAAATGATGAAGATCGCCAGCACCCCAAACGTAAACATCTGATTCATCAGCCATTTCAGCGTGTACAAATCAAACCAGGTACTCACGGCCCAAATAAACACCAGGACCAGAATCCCCTTGAGCAGCTGCACGGCACGCGTCCCCCGTACGAGCAAAATCAGGTGATATATTATATAGGTAACAATGAGGATATCGATAACATCCTTGATGGTATCCTGCCAAGTCAGATTCACAAAATAGTTCATGCTGCGACCCCCGGAATGTTCCTTGCGGACGTTTGGCCCGCCGACAAGGAAACGATATGTACAACCTACAAGCTTGTCTCTATAAGTTTCCCCTAACTACTAGGTTATAACGTTCACAAGTTAGATGCAAGCGTTCAGTAAAAATAGGCTCATTCCGTATCTGTTGTCAATTTTTTCCTTCGTTCACCAAATAAAAAAGCGCCCATTCCCGAAGGTGAGGCGCCATTTTATTCTACATCGTTCGATGATCACCTATAGGCAACTTCCGTAAACGTATTGATAATCCTATACCAGATCCAATCCAGCGCTTGATCAATCTGTTTGACTTCGCCCGAGACATGCGCCGTGGAGGCTTGGTAATAGGAGCCGTCAATCACCGTCAAGTTGCCTTGCACTTCACCGTAGATCTCGGCTTTGCCGTTCTCGACGGTCAAGTTCCCGACAATTTTGGAGTCGCTGGGTACGGTGACCGTATCGCCCTGAATTATGACCTGATCCAGGTCCGCTCCTTTAACGACGAGTTGATCGTCGCTATCCCAAAGAGATACTGCACTGAACAGCATGACCAGTAAAAACATCGCTGCCGCCGTCAAAGCCGGATGGCGTCTGATCCATTGGATCCATGCCTGCTGCTTGGGCTGACTCGGGATCTGGCTGATGATCCGGTTCACCAGTTCATCGGGAGCCGATAGGTTAGCATGCTGTTTAATCGTTGCAAACAGCATCATTTCGGTTCTTTCCAATTCCCTGAATTCCTTTAGGCAATCCGGACACTGGTCTAGATGCAGCTTCAGCTGTTCGACATGGTCGCGGCTCAATTCGCCGTCCAGGTAATCATGCATCATGGATGAGGCATGTTTGCATTCCATATCAGCCAATCCTTTCAGTAGTACTAATCTATGCGAAAAGCGGAGGGCACGGCTAGAGATCATAGTCGTCCTACCTTAACATACGTAACGATTCACATTTCGTTTCAAAAATAATATCGTTGGAGGAGTCCCCATTTTAAAGCATCTTATGCTCTAGCTTCTTACGCAGAAATTCCCGTCCACGGTGAACGCGCGTCTTGACCGTCGTCACCGGCATATCCAACACGTCGCTGATCTCTTGCAGCGACATTTCCTGAAGATAACGGAGCACGATCACCGACTTGTATTTGGCAGGCAAGCCGTCGATGGCTTGGTGGATGGTCTGTTGCGTTTCCGACAGCAGATATTCCGATTCCGGCGTTCGTTCGTCCCCGGGAATCAAGGTGTATCCGTCCATGCCCTCCTGGTCGTTCATTTCGGCATCCAGATAATAACTTGGCTTCCGCTTTCGCAGCCGATCGATGCATAAGTTGGTCGCAATCCGGTAAATCCACGTGGAGAACTTTTGCTTGTCGTCGTATCGGCTCCAATTTTTGTGCACCCTTAAGAACGTCTCCTGTACGACATCCTCCGCCTCGTGACGATTCGACAACATCCGGTATGCGAGATGATAAAGCTTATCCTTATATAGATCAACAAGTTCGGCGAAGGCGCCCTGATCTCCTTTGCGGGCCAGCTTCACCAGTCTTGCATCAAAATGTTCCACCACCATATTTTCCCCCAAATCGGTTGGAAGGGCTCAGGTACATGATATCCTTATATACTTATACCCTGCCTGTCCGGCTATTCGTCCCTTTAGTAACCTGACTTTATGACAATTTAAAGGGTACTTCCAGTCGTCGGCACTTCATTCAAATGTTAAAGCAACTTTTCACAAAATGCAATACATTCAGCAAAAGCGGAATGCAAAAAAACGGACCTCCTCGTAGAGAAGGCCCGTTTTGACTTTCCTGTCGATAAATCTGCAGGTATCAACCCGTATTCCGGAGACCTGCGGCAATTCCGTTAATCGTAAGCAACACTTCACGCAGCAGTTCGGCATCATCCTGACCTTGGTCTCGCGCCGTGCGCAGCTCCGTCAAGAGCTGTACCTGCAAATAGCTAAGCGGATCGACATATGGGTTACGCAAGCGGATAGATTCTTGCAGCCCAGGTATGTTATCGAGGATCTCGGTAATGCCGGTGATTTTCAACACCATTTCCCGAGTCAAGCGGAACTCCTCTTCAATTTGGCTGAGGATGCGATCCTTAACCTCGTCATCCGAGCACATTTTCGCATACTCTTTAGCAATCACCAGATCTGCTTTGATCAACGCGAACTGTAGTGTATCAACCACCGTTCTGAAGAATGAGAAATGCTGATACATATTTTGAAGAACCTTGAGGTTCTCTTCGTTGTTTTGGTAGAAGTCCATCAGACCGGTCCCCGCTGCGTACCAGGCTGGGAACAAGTACCGGCTTTGCGTCCAGGCAAACACCCATGGAATCGCCCGCAGGTCCTCAAACCGATCGCTATTCTTGCGCTTGGAAGGACGGGAACCGATATTCAACTCGCCGACCTCGACCAATGGCGTCGATTCACGGAAGAATTTCAAGAAATCCGGTTCGCGGAAAACAAGATCTTGATACTTATGAAGCGATTTCTCGGAAATGCCCGCCATGATGTCTTCCCAACGTTGCTCTTCCGGACTTGTTCCTTGATGGAGCTTCGCTTGAATCGCCGCGGTAATCAGGGCCGAGGTTGCTTGCTCCAAGCTGCGGTACGCGATACCGCGTAAAGAATAACGCGAAGAAATCACTTCGCCTTGCTCGGTGATCTTGATACCTCCGCCAATCGTTTCTGGCGGTTGCACGAGGATACTGCGGTTCAGCGGCATCCCGCCACGCCCAAGCGCGCCGCCGCGTCCGTGGAAGAACTTTAGCTTAACGCCATATTCATGGGCTGCGGCCGTAATTTGCTTCAGCGCTACGCGTAGCTCCCAGTTCGCCGTAACGACACCGCCGTCCTTATTGCTGTCGGAGTAGCCCAGCATGATTTCCTGGAGATCGTTCATCGCCGCTACCGACTCGCGGTAAATCGGCATGCCGAATAGCTGGCGCATGATTCCTGGCGCTGCGTGCAAGTCGTCGATCGTTTCAAACAGCGGAACAGCTTGCAGTGTACATACGACCGATCCATCGGCTTCTTTGCGGAATAAGCCCACCTCTTTCGAGAAGACCATGACCTCGAGAATATCACTGGCCGCCTCCGCCATACTAATGAGATAGCTGGTAATGCACTGCTGGCCGTATTCTTTTTGCGCCAGATACACGGTGCGGTAAACATCCAGGCACTCTCTCGTATTCTCGCTGTAATCCTGATACGGAGAAGTGAGTGGCCGAGGGTCGTTTAACAAACGTTCCAGCAACTCAATCTTGTCTTGCTCCTCCAGCTCGGCATAATTGTCCACGATATTCATCTTCGCCAAAATTTCCGTCATGGCGTTCTCATGTTCTTTGCTGTGTTGACGAATATCGAGCGTGGCCGTATGGAAGCCAAACAGCTCTGCCTGACGAATCAGTTTCTTAATATGGGTATCGGCAACATAGTCGGCGTAGTGATGACGTAAGCTCCGGTCGATGATTTTCAGATCCTGGATAAACGCTTCAACACTTGGGTAACGCTCTGGCGTATCCCTCTTGTTGTCATCCAAAACATTGTGCAGTTTCTCCGTCATGTACGTCAGCTTGATACGATACGGTTCTTTATCGTTGTTCCATTGCTGCGTTTTGCGCAAAGTGACCTGAAGGCGATCCCGTTGAATGGAGGCCATCAGTTCGTCCGTTACATCTACAATGCTGGTGCTGAAGCTGAGGTGCTTGAACAACTCGGACAAAATCCGTTGGTACTCGCGAACCGAAAGTTTGCGTTGCATCCGCAGCGTCTCCCAAGTCACATCCGAGGTTACCGATGGATTGCCGTCCCGGTCGCCGCCGATCCAGGAACCGAAGCGCAAATACGTTGGCACGTGCCAATAATGCTCCGGATAGTATTTAGTCAGACAGCGTTCCAGCTCCTGATACACTTCAGGCAATACATGGAATAAGGTTTCATGAAAATAGTACATGCCGTTTCTAACTTCATCCAGTACGGTGGGCTTACGATCACGCAACTCATCGGTTTGCCAAAGGGTAATCACTTCGTTAAGCAGCTTCTCCCGCAGTTGTTCCCGTTCCCGGAACGTGAGCGTCGGGTTATCCAACTGCATAACATCGTCAGCGATACGCTTGTGGATGTCTAGAATCGCGCGACGCATCGCTTCCGTCGGATGGGCTGTCATGACCAATTCCAGCGACATGCCTCCCAGGATCTCCTGGGCTTCAGCATAGTTAAAGCCCTGCTCCTTCAAATCGCGGACAGCTGCCTCGATCGTGCCGGACTGAACGGTCTCCCCGGCAGATAGCTCGTAGTCACGTTTGCGGCGAATCCGGTGGTTCTGCTCTGCGATATTCACCAGTTGGAAGTAGATCGCAAATGCACGGATCACCTGATGACGGATTCCGGGCTCCAAAGAATTGATCATACCTTTAAATTCTTCATGCAATTCCGGCAAAAATACAGCCCGCAGGGATTTACTGGCTTCACGTATCTTCTCGACAATATCCAAGAGCTCATTGCCGCCCTGATGCACCAGGACCTCTCCTAGAATATTGCCCAAAAAACGAATGTCGCGCCGAAGCAAGTTATTCGAGTTGCCTTTTCCTGCGGTAACCGTTAACTCTGTCATGTTTCTCCCCCATTTCATCCCTAATGCAGTAAGCTTCATTCCGCATTGTCATCATCTTTGTCGTTTAGACCAAATGGCGTTCGCTAAGCGTTTCTTAACATCATACAATAAACTCCCCTGAAAATCTTCACTTAATTTGTAAGAAATTTTATCCTGGGAAGCTGTGATGCGCGTAGTGGAGCGCTATTCATTTCAACTCCACTTACCCTAACACGGTAAAGCAGTAAAATGCAAGGGTATAAGTTAATGATAGAAAATTTTTATACCCGGGAAGGAGATAATCTCTAAAATTATAACAAAAAACATCATCTTATCCGATGATGTTGCTGTTATGTATGGAGCGGGTGATGGGAATCGAACCCACGCTACCAGCTTGGAAGGCTGGAGTTCTACCATTGAACTACACCCGCACCTTAAAGAAATGGTCGGGATGACACGATTCGAACATGCGACCCCCTGGTCCCAAACCAGGTGCTCTACCAAGCTGAGCTACATCCCGTCAATAAGGTGGTATTGATTTAAAAAATGGCGCGCCCTAAGAGATTCGAACTCCTGACCTTTTGATTCGTAGTCAAACGCTCTATCCAGCTGAGCTAAGGGCGCGTATTTAGATGGAGCGGACGACGGGAATCGAACCCGCGACCCTCGCCTTGGCAAGGCGATGCTCTACCGCTGAGCCACGTCCGCATTAAAGATGGTGCGCGTGGAGGGACTTGAACCCCCACGTCAAAGACGCTAGATCCTAAGTCTAGTGCGTCTGCCAATTCCGCCACACGCGCACATAATTGAAACTGGTGAGCCATGAAGGACTCGAACCTTCGACACCCTGATTAAAAGTCAGGTGCTCTACCAACTGAGCTAATGGCTCTTACTAAGAAAAGTGGCTGGGGATATAGGATTCGAACCTATGCATGACGGAGTCAAAGTCCGTTGCCTTACCGCTTGGCTAATCCCCAATGGTATGGTGGAGGCTGAGGGGATCGAACCCCCGACCCTCTGCTTGTAAGGCAGATGCTCTCCCAGCTGAGCTAAGCCTCCATATCTGGGATCTACATATTACGGAAATGGTGACCCGTAGGGGATTCGAACCCCTGTTACCTCCGTGAAAGGGAGGTGTCTTAACCCCTTGACCAACGGGCCCTATGTAGAGAAGCTCTCAACCGGGATCGAACCGGTGACCTCATCCTTACCATGGATGCACTCTACCTACTGAGCTATGAGAGCATATGGCTCCCCGAACAGGACTCGAACCTGTGACAACTCGATTAACAGTCGAGTGCTCTACCAACTGAGCTATCAGGGAATATTGCTTGGCGGCGTCCTACTCTCCCAGGACCCTTCGGTCCAAGTACCATCGGCGCTGGAGGGCTTAACGGTCGTGTTCGGGATGGGTACGTGTGGAACCCCTCCGCCATCGCCACCAAACGGTTCAAGGTTTAATCCTTGAAAACTGGATACGAAACG
>NZ_WNZY01000028.1 GCF_009725205.1 Paenibacillus timonensis
AAACCTCTCCTTTTTGAATGGTTGCTAGTCACTTCCATTTTACCAAGGATTGGTTTCTTTTTGTTTAACAAAATCAAAAAAACAAGGGCGTCCCTCAGTCATCTACGATGACTTTTGGGACAGCCCCGTTATTATTTCCCAAAGTAATCCTTCAGTGCCTCCACGATCGCCTTCGCTGCCTTGTACTGTCCCGCTTCGCTTAACAGGACCGACTCGTTCTCAGCATTCGTCAGAAACCCAATTTCCGCCAGGACTGCCGGCACCTTGCTTGTTCGCAGCACCTTCCAGTCCTCCTGACGAACCCCTCGATCACGGAAATCCAAGGCTTCGATTAAATGCTGATGAATGTCCTCCGCAAGATCACGACTGCCATCTCCTTCAGCGTAATAATACGTCTCCGTTCCGGACACGTTCTCCGGCCCTTCATAGGTGTTGCCGTGAAGAGATATCAATGCATCGGCATGCAGCTCATTGGCAACCTTGGAACGGTCCTCCAATTCGATAAACTCGTCATTTGTTCGAGTTAAGTACGGTTCGAACTTTGGATCCTGCCGAAGGAGATCAACCACTTTCCGAGCGAGGGCAAGCGAAAACTCTTTCTCCTCCCTGCCGCTCACACTGCTGGCCCCCGGGTCCTTTCCCCCGTGACCGGGGTCGATGACGATCCGGTATTTCCCTTCGGATCTGTCGGGTACGGGCACTTCCTCCCCGGTCGCCGGTGCGGACGACAAGAACCGATGACCGGAGCCTACTTTATCCTCACCACCGAAGGTGATCACTCCACCAAAGGATAACAAAACGATAACGATACCTAAGAAGGCAATGAAATACGCAACTTTCCCACTTCTCCCCATGTTGCTCTCCTCCCGCTTTTCTCCTCTTCTTCCTCTCCATCACCATCTATATCTCCGTTCAAAAACGAACGCGACTGCCCTCCAGAATTGGATCGGTACTCTCCACAATCACCTGCTGACCCTCGAAAACCCCTCCGGTAATGGCGGTGTTGTACCCGTTGCTTCCAGCAACTTCGACGTTAGCTCGAGCAACGTAGTAAGCATTGCCAAGCGGGCTTTCTCTGGGCTCAACCGTATAGACGAACGTACCGGCATCATCCTCATGGATCGCCGCTTTAGGCACTAGAAGCGTCCCCGCGCTTCCGGTTTTCGTCATAACGACTCGAGCCTTGATCCCACTGCGCAAATGGTCTCCATGGAGCGAAACCGTCAAGAGTTGACCGGGTGTTGTAGCTAGGTCCGTCTGATCGGTTCCGCTGCCGGTCGAATCGCTTCCTGCATTAGCTTCCAAGCTTGAGATCTGCCCCTGAACGATCGAATTTTCCTGATCTGGCAGCAGGACATCCAGCTCATCACCGATCCGCACAAGCTCCGCGACATCGTTTGGAATCAGCAGTTCAAGGCGAAACCCTTTGGAACTGTCGGATAAGCGGATATCCGGCCCCCCGGCGGAAGCTTGTCCTTCAACCGCTGAGATCTCGATGATCGTGCCGTCGAACGGGGCGACCAGTCGGCGGTTGTCCTCGATTTTGGTGTGTAAAGCCGCCAGATGCTGACCTTGTGTGGCGATATCGATCTTCGCGGTTTGAATGGCGGTACGAGCGCTTTGTTGTGCCGACTCATCTCCCACCTGTGCCGCCTGCTTGTAAGCTTCTTGCCCATCGGCAAGTAACAACTTGAGCTTCTCAAGGTTCGCCTTCATGTCGGCCAACTCTTGGGTTGCTTCACCGTCGTCATATTCGATCAGAAGGTCACCCTTGTGAACCACATCCCCTTCTTTCACATGCACCTGACTGACTTTCCAGCCGGCCGGGTTCATTAAAGCCTGAGTGGCTCCGTATTTCAATAGAGCTGAACCTTCATATGAATGTGCCAGCTCGCCGGGACTCGCAGCGGCTACCAGCACTCTAGGTAGCATCAGGTTCTGCAGCGTGTTGCCAAGTAGCGTACAAACCAGTAGCAAGCCGATAAACAAACCGGCAAGCCATCTGATTTTCCGCTGCCTAACTCGCAGCCGCGACTCCTCATTCCATTGCGCTTCCAATGCGATTCCTCCGTCCTGCTAACCTTTAATTCCCGACAATTGTACCCCTTGGATGAAATAAGACTCTGCGTAGAAGAACAGCAGCAGCATCGGCGTCATGTACAACACGGAGGCCGCAAAACCGACTCCCCGCTCCTCCGAGGCAATGCGAGCCAGATAAAGCGACAATGGCTGTTTAAATGAATCCTGCAGGAAGAGGAGCGGTTGTTCGATCATATTCCAATAGTCCACGAACAACAGCACCGCTAGCGCCGCCAAACCGGGTTTGGCCAACGGAATAACGATATGCCGGTACACCGTCCACTCTCCAGCCCCATCTATTTTGGCAGCTTCCGCGTAAGCACCAGGGATATGCGCCATGAATTGACGCAGCATAAACACCCCAAACGCGCCGAAGATTCCAGGCAAAATAATGGCCGCTTCCTTGTTCATCAGCCCCAACGTACTAGCCACCAAATAATTCGGCACCAGCGTCACTTGAAACGGCATCAGCATGGTTAAGAGATAGACCAGAAACAGCTTGTCCCTTCCGCGAAAACGCAGCTTCGCGAAAGCATAGGCTGCCAGAGAAGCAACCCCGGTCTGACCAGCGATGATCGGTACCACCATCCCCACCGAATTCCAGAACATTCGCAAGAATTTGGAATTCATGATTAAGACCTCCCGATATTGCCCGAAGCTCAGCCAATCCGGAAGCAGCTTTAGATTGACAAAGTGGGTATTGCCTCCCGCCGCAGCATCCGTCATCTGTCCGATGAGCCCGTAATTCAACCCGATCTCCGTCTCCGTCATCAACGAATTCGTAAACGTCAGGAGCAGTGGAACGGACATTAATAAGGCAATGAAGCCAAGTATTACTGTTAACGCAAGCTGCGGGAGCTGCCTCGACTTTTTCATCGTGCTTCCCTCCCTTCAGTCCAGAACATCCCGAAACCGCCGCTCCACCGAGAGAAGAACGATGACCAGGACGGAAATACAGAGAACCATCAGGGTAGCCGCCGCCGTTAGCTTCTGAATTTCCAGCGCCGCGAACATATTATTCATGTAGTGTTGCAGCATGTAAATCCGGTCATAGGGATAATCCCCTGCCAGCAAATACGTTTCGCGGAACACTTTAAACGAATTGATGATCGAGATCAGCACAACGAAGAACAGCGTTGGTGTCAAATAGACCAGTGTAATCCGTGTAAACTGATGCCACCTTCCCGCCCCCTCAATTCGTGCGGTTTCGTAGTAATCCCGCGGGATTTGCCGCAAGCCCGCCAGAAACAAGATCAGGTTGTAGCCGATGTTCTTCCATAGATACAACACCACCAGCACGACCATAGACCCGTTCGATTGCAGCCAGTCGACACGGCTATGCCCCACATGAGTTAGCCAGGCGTTCAACGTCCCGTTCCAGTCGAAGAAGATTTGCCAGACCAGGACAACCGATGCCACAGGGACGACCAGCGGCAGAATCAGAGCGGTCTGTAAGCCTTGACGGAAGAACGGCCCTTTATTGATCAACAGCGCCAAGCTCAAGGACAAGGCGATCAGGAGCGGAACGCTGACCCCTGTGAATAACAGCGTGTTAGCAGCCGCTTTGCGGAACGAACCACTGGCCAGCAGTTCCGAATAGTTGGACAATCCGATGAAGCTGCCGTTAAGGGTGCGGTTGGTCAAGGATTGAGTGATGCCCATCACAAATGGAATGATGTAAAACACGGCAAAACCAAGCACGCTCGGCGCCAAGAATAACAGCACTGCAGCGGTTTCCCTCCGAAACGTCCTCGACAGCCAACGGCTATTCATTGAGATACGTCGTAACTTTGTTTTGGATCAGGCCGGCGACGTCCTCGGCGGATTTCTGCCCGCTGAAGAAAGCTTGAGATTGCTCCATGATAATCTCCGACAGCTGATCCGGTTGAAACTTAGATACCAGATGGATTGCACCTGTCAGTTCGCTCTCCAGCGCGTCAAGTTCGTCCGGATTCACCTGGATCGGAACCCCTTTCAAAGGACCCTCTTTGGCGGTCGGTACGGAGCCGTCCTTCTTCAACTGTTCAACCTCCTGGGCGTACAACCGTTTATTGAGCGGAAAGCCGGCATGGTTCGGATCCACCGGCACTTGATCGGAGATCATGAACTTCACGAAGTCCCAGGCTTGTTCCTTCGCCTTGGAACTTCCATTCAGGCCGATGCTTCGGTAGGGTTGGAAATACCCGCCGGCGCCAACGTCCTGCGCGTGAGGTTTTACGTACAACTTCATGTTAGAACTCAGGAAGCTGTTTAACGATTCGAAATAATCGCCGGGCGAATTGATCTGTACCGGGAAGAAATAGGGGGTTCCCTCTGCGCCGATCACCCCGTCTTCGGACATTTTCTGGACCTGCTTCATTAAGCCGGTAAACGTGGCCGTGTTGAACTTGGCCGTCCCGTTGGGCTCATCCACAAACAGCGATAAATTGTCAGACACCATCCAGTTCAGCATATATTGGGGTTCGGTGTGGATGACATGCGGATACGTTTTGTTGACCAGCTGTTTGGACAGCACCGCGAAATCGTTCCATGACCAGGACTCGTCGTTGATTTCAACCCCTGCTTGGGCAAGCGCTTCTTCGTCGCCGGCCAGTCCGTGCAGGAAGAACGAAATCGGCATGGCATACAGGCCGCCGCCGATCTTGGCATGATCCAAGATATTCGTGAAATAGTCCTCTCTCTTAAAGGCAGCATCCTGCGCGATGAGCTCATCGAAATTGACGAGAAGACCGTTCTTCACATAACTTGCTGCCGGCAAATCGTCCAGCAGCAGCAAATCCGGCCCCTTTCCTGCCAGCATGGCTGTATTGGTTTGGGTCTTGAATTTCTCCATTTCCGCTTCCAGATGGGCATTATCTGTCTGTACACTCTGGAGTTGAATATCTACCTCCGGGTGCAAGGCTTCATATTGGCTGACGAGCTCCTCCAAATGCGTATCCGGAAAAAATGTTGAAAAAGTCAACGTGGTCATCCCCGCATTCGCCGGGGCCTCGACCGGTTGTTCGGATCCTCTATCGCCGGATTCGCCGATTTGGATTTGGGGTGTTTCTCCTCCCCCGCCGCTGCATGCGGCAAGTGCGAACAACAGGAAGAAACCGGCGGCTGCAGATGCTCTTGCTCTCATTCTGATTGTGGTTTTCACCGTCTTTTACTCCTTTCGGCGCTATTGCGAAAGATGAACTCCTGTTTGATAGGCCTACTTCATCGTAAAGGGCAGATGTCACCATCGTTTGACCGAGTTGTCAACAAAATGTCTCTAAATGCTTGCAAACACAAAAAAGACAGGGGCGTCATCGTTCACGCTCCTGTCCATTGAAAGAAAGTTATTTAAATTCGATAATGAAGGGCAGCCATTCGGCGCTCTGAAGGGAGGTTTCTGGATTTTGCACCTCTACGGGCTCCGGCTTCCCTTTCAGTAGACTTCTTCCGCCGAAAATCAGCAGTCTTCGGTTATCCGGGCTCCAGGCCATCTGAGATGGCAGAATGCCCTGATAAATCGGTTTGGCGTTCAGAACGTTGTTCCCCTGCAGCTTACCGGCGAACAACGTTCCGTCCCCCTTGCTGTAGGCGACGTATTGGTGATCCCCGGACAGCTTGAAGCTAAAAGCGCTGTCCAGCAAGACCGTCACCGCTTCATTCCGAAGGTCGTACGTGTATAACGTCCCATCCCTCCCCAGGAAGGCGACCTGATCGTCATTCATCCACGCGGCTTGACCGTCTCCGATCAACTCATGTTTATATTGAGCGGTGAATACCCCGTCTTTCCAGGTTCCGACGACAATCCAGGTTTCATCCATCCGTTGGTTGAGAAGAAACACGCTGTTCCCGTCATCTGCAACATGGACGGAGGAATACAGCTCCGCCCGGCTGCCCTCGGGGATCGGGACCAAATAGGTCGCTTGCGTTCCATTCTGCACATCGTACACCACGATATCGGATTGGCCTTTGCTCTCGGGTTGAGTGGTGAAACTCGCGAAAGAGAGGTATCGGCTATTATCTGACCAGGTGAACCATTTCGAGGTGAGTTGGGAAGGGTCAAAAGTGCTTAACCTTTGTTCCGTTCCATCGGCAAGAGACAGCAGCTTGAGCTCATACTTGCCATCGTTCTCCTCGATCGCTGTAATTCGCTGTCCATCCGGGGATAAATCAAATACAAACTGTTTAGGATCCACTTCGAGGACCTGCAGCAGGTTGTCATAAGGAGGCTTGATTTCCTGAAAACTTTGCGATCCCCCAGGTCCGCTAAAATACCCTAACAATGCATCCGCTCCGGACCAGCCGATCAACCCGCCTTTCGCGGCCAGTTCGATTCGGTAGATCTTCTGGACTTCGAACGGACCGGTTTGTCTGCCTGAGTTCTGACTTTCGTCCGTGTCCGGAATGATGATCGTTTGGGTTTGCGGTCTCCCGCCGCAACCCGCTAACATCATGATACAGATCATCAACCAAACGAGGGTACGTAATATCCTTCGTTTCATGTCCGCTCCCTTTCCGCCATCATCAAGGGCAGCTCCACCTCAACGGTCGTCATTTCGTGTTCGCTGCTCATCCGAATGTTTCCTCCATGATCGTCGACGATGGACTTCACGATACCCAGCCCTAATCCAACGCTTCCCGTCTCCTTAGCCCCTTGTCGGTCCGGGACATAATACGGCTCGAAAATTTCAGTCAATTGGTTTGGCGGGATCGTCTCCCCCCGATTGATAACGAGGAAACGAGCCATCTCCCCCGCGCGTCCCCCCTGAACCTGGATCTCCGAACGGGCTTCGCTGTATTTGATGGCATTGTCTAGCAAATTGATAAACATTTGCCGGATGCGGTCTGCCTGCCCGTAAACCTCAAGCTGTTCGTCGATTTCGCAGCGGAGTGTTTTTTGGTAGCGTTTGGCTTTAAACGTTAAGGCCTCGCATGTATCGCGCAAAATTCGTCCCGTCTCAACTCGACTGAACTCTTCCCGTCCTGCCGTTTCCTTCGATAATTCCAGCAACCGCAAGACCATGTCGTGTAATCGTTCGCTTTCCTGGACAACATGGTTCATGCCTTTATCAAAAAAAGCCCGATCCGACTCCCCTTGTTGACGGATGATCTCGGCATAACCGAGGATCGAGGTCAGCGGGGTTTTGAGCTCATGGGTCACGTTGTCGAAGAACGTCTTCCGCTGCTGATTCAACCGCTCCAGACGGTCACGGTCGCGTTCAATGCGGGCGATCTGCTGCTTGATTTGACCGATCATTTCGTTGAAGTTAGCGGCTAACCGGCCGATTTCGTCTCGTCGCTTCAGCTTAACGTCGATGCTCACGTCCAAATTCCCGTTCATGACCTCATTGGAGGCTTTGCTGAGCTTGACCAGGGGGATGGTCATATTGCGTGACAGGATATAGGAGAACAGGAACGCCGCAGCCATAATCCCGAATGCTAAATAGGTGATGGTATCCAGAATCGTGCCACTTTGTTCGTACAGCAATGTAAAGTCCTTGGCAAATCGCAGGATCCCAACTTTGGTTCCGTCGATGATCACCGGGTAAGAGTAACGTACAGCTGCCATCCCTTGTTCATAGGAGATGGTATAAGCGGTTTTACCTTGAAGCGCCTGTTTTAAATCATCATCGGCCGCCCGGGTAAACGACGCCTCCGAAGACGAATGAAGCAACACCCCATCCACGGTATACGCGCTAACCTCGCTGGAGGTCGCCCTCTTCAGGTCATTTACGATCTCTTCAGACATTTGCCCGAAATAGAGATCATCGTTCGTGAAGTGATTGATCAAGAACGCCTGACGAACATAGACATTGCTGTTCTTCTTCAACCCAATCAAATCATCGGTGATAATGTTCCGGTTGCTCTTCTGGATGATGTGGTCCACGGTTTGATTCAGCAGGACAAAGGACAAGGCAAAGATAAGAAAGAAACCGACGAGAAACTTTCCCCGAATCGTACGGATCATCGCCTAGTCCACCTGTTTCTCGAATTTATACCCGATTCCAAATACAGTGGTGATCTGGTCGCCGGCATCCAGCTTTTTGCGTAGTCGCTGAATATGGGTGTCGACGGTGCGCGTATCTCCGGGAAAGTCATAACCCCACACAAGCTCAAGCAGGTCCGTGCGTGTATATATTTTGCCCTGATGACGATAAAGCCGCAGCAGTAGATCGAATTCTTTTGGTGTCAAATCTACGGGCTCACCGTCCTTTCGGACAAGTCTTTCGCTTTCGATAATTTCAATATTTTTGAAGCGAATCCGCTCTTCCTCCTGGGATGCCCCCTGCCCGCCTCCGGTCGACTGAATCCGGCGAAGAATCGTGCGTATTCGGGCCACCACTTCGCGAAGGTCGAAGGGCTTCGTAATATAATCGTCGGCGCCGAATTCCAATCCGAGGATTTTGTCGGTAATATCCGACTTCGCCGTAATCATCAGGATGGGAAGGTTGTACGCCGCCGTCACTTTTTTGCAAATGTCCAGCCCGCTTTGGTCCGGCAGCATCCAGTCCAGTAACAACAAGTCCGGACGGAATGACTTCATCAGCTCCAGCCCTTCCGCTCCGTTCCCCGCCGTCTGCGTGTCGAACCCTTCCTTGGACAACCCGTAAGCCAATAAGTCGGCGATAGCCGCTTCGTCATCGATGATCAGGATTTTCGTTTTCTCCATAAGTGCCTCCATTTTACTTTCCTCGACACCTATTGTACCTGTCTGCGGACGCGCAGGAAAGTTTACGGGTTATTCGTATTTACCGTCCCCCTCTTTCCATTGCTATTCTCAGCATCACCGTTGCCATGTCTATTACCGCTACCGTCACCGTTACCGTTACTATTACCGTTACTATTGTTCTTATGATTGGCGTCCCCGTTATCTTCTCCTTGGTTTTCCCCTACCGAGTTCACTGGCTGCGATGGTGCTGTGTTACGGGGTTCCAGTACCTCTTTCTCCGGCCGCTTGTTGCCATTCTCCTTCTCATTTCCGTTTCCAGCCGATTCATTCCCAGGGACCTTAACCGGATCCGGTTTTGTCATTTCTGGCAGCTGCAGATCAGTGGCGCTGTCATAAGATGGTTCTTCCCGGAGCTCTACCACCGGTTCCATAGAAGGTTGTCTTTCTTTCCCCGAAGACGAAGATTGGGAGCGTTTGGTCTTCTCCTCCTTGGCAGGCGGTTGATTACGCGTAGAGTTGTTCCCCTTTTGCTGGGTTGGCTCCTGCCCTTCAGTTCCGTTCGGACCCGAATGCTGCTCGTTCAAGTCCTCGTCCGTCTTCTGCGAAGGCGCCGGTTCAGAAGAAAGGCCGCCCCCGGCAGCGGCAGGCTTCTCCGTATTCGCATCATGCTCAAAGAGGCTGGCGGGCGTTATGCCCACAGCTTGAAGCACGGATACAATGGAATGAGTCTGCAGTTCCGTAATATCCAACTTGATACCTTGCATCTGCGCTTGCTCGTACACCCTATATTTATTTACGGATAAATGGGCTTCTGCCGCCTTTTCTACCTGTACAGGTGTTGCTGTAAATAACTCCAGGTTGTAGCTCTCGGAGATCGGAAGTGAGGAGCGGTCGATCGAATAAGCGGGAGCATCGGAATTCTCCGGTGGAATAAGCGTCATCCAGATCCAGGTTTTAGTTGTTCCATCCTCTAAATAACCGTCTCTCTTCGCCTGAGTAATAATCTGACCAACCGCCTCGCTAAACGTCTTCCCCTTCAGCTGACGAGGGGTGATGAGCAACTTAGCCTCATCATTAACCAGGTTCACTTCCCTAACCTTACCGGTTGATGTAACGCCAAGTTGGATGCTCGGATTGATGTCTATGGCCACTCGAGTAAGGGGTTCCGTGGTTTGCCTCATCCATTGGAATAGGAAAACGACACCGATCAGCAACAGAACTGAAGCGGCCACAGAGCTTATAGTCCTTGTCAGTCTGATGTTTCGCCGGTTAACGTTACCGTTCCTAGCAGATGAAGTCACTGAAATTTGCTCTCCTAACCCCGGCAGCACCTCCGGCTTCGGTAGATTGCGGAAGGTTCCGTCTTCGCAGAGGACGACGATGTTATCTTTTGTGATTTTCATGACGGTTCCTTGCATCCTCTTCCACACCTCCTTCCGCAAACGATACCGTGGTCTTAATTCGCTTGAACTCTTCGCTGGCATAAATCAAAATTAACGCGATCAAATATTTTCGGTTGCGCTCCAGCGTTTTGGAGCTAACTTTAAAGACGGTTAACATTTCTTTAGCCGGAAGCCTTTTGGTCGTCCTTAACGTATTGAGCCATTGCGGATGCTCACTAAAGATTTGAGCGATCCGAATCAACTGCGCTCGGGTATCCCGATGCTTGGGAGAGACTTCCTCTAACTCTTCCAAATCAATCCCGTATTGCTGAAGAGTCACATCGTACAAGCGAAGCTCTTCCGCGAGCGCCTCAGCCGCTTGTTCCCGCTCGAAGATTTCCAAAGAACTAGCGACCTCAAGTGGCGAATGGTCCAACTCCGCGTGTCTCCCGTCCCAAATGGCACTTTCCAGTTGCATGTATTTTCCTTGCCTGCGAAATTCATCAATAAGACGATGGTGGATCACCATATAAGCAAAATTATCAAATGATTTCTCGGATGCTAAGAGATACCGGTCAATCGCCTCATTGAACGCAATGATTCCGATGCTTGCCTCATCCTGGTTCCAACCGACCTGCCTCTTGCAAACATGGGATACCGCACGGATAATGAACGGACGATAGTAGTCGATCAACAGGTCCCTTTCGTTGTTGTTCCCCGCTTGAGCTTGATGCAGTAGTTCATTTATCGGTCTATCCAACACAGCGGATCACTTCCTATTACGTAAAAATGGTTACCGTTTATGGGGGTGAACCCCTATATATCTTTATCGTTGCGATTAGTAAGTTGCTGAACCCTAATGGCAAAAAAGCATCTCTAGCCCCAAAAACGTTTCCCTTTTTGCAGCGAGACGAGGGTAGCAGTAATCCCGGCCTCGAACGGTGTTACCGAAACTGGACCGATCTGGATGATCTTCAGTGGTGCATAATCACCGACACGCAGGAGACACTACAAGCGGAATTGACGAGTGTTCGTTCCTATTTCAATCCCATCAGGTAAAATGGTGAATCCATGACTAACAAAGACAACAGGGTTTGGGTTATAACGCAACCCTTGGCGGTACTTACGCTGCTTCTATGCGTCTTAACCCCCATCATCGCTTTTCCTGCGGATGCAGGAGCCTCCCCCTCGCTGCCCATCGTCTCGGAGGAAAGCATATTTTCGATCGAAGTCTACCCCCGGCAACATCGGCTGATTGTCAAAATTCAAGGACAATCCTATAAATCCTACCCCGTTGCGGTAGGCAACCCTTCGACTCCTACCCCTGTAGGAGAGTATCTGGTCACGTATAAAGGCAAGGACTGGGGGCCTTCCTTTGGTCCAAGATGGCTGGGACTTAACGTGCCATGGGGCTTTTATGGGATTCATGGCACCAACCGGCCCGATTCGATTGGAAGGCACAAGAGCCATGGCTGTATCCGGATGCGGAATCACGACGTCATGGAATTGTTTGACCTGATTCCTTTAGGAACCAAAGTAACGATCTATGGCCATATTCTCGGAGACGCAGACCACGACCCACGCGATTTGGCAGAAGGGGACGTTGGGGGTGACGTGCAGTTGATTCAATCACGGTTAAAGAGCGCAGGCTATTTCAAGGGCGATTGTAACGGCAAGTTCAATCGGGCAACTGCCCAGGCCTTAACCCAATACCAACGCGATCACGGGTTGATCCCCAACGGCGTTGTGTCTTACCGGGTCTACCAGGCTCTAGGATTATCCGATTAATTCGAAACCAAAAACAACCCGTTCTCATCAGATGGAGATAACGGGTTGTTTATTCATGTTTTAGTAGCTTAAACAAACACTTGGACTAACTCGATATGCCGTTCCCTTGATAAATCCCGGAACTGCCATTCGTCAATTTGCACGAGCGGTTTAAAAATATCAGATGGGTTATTCCATACGATCGTCGCCGTTTCGCCGTTGCTTAATTTGACTTTCTTCCCTATAAAGTTCGGGAGGAGGTTGGAAGTCAACGCCTGAACCGCTTTCTCATTCAGCTTGCCAAACCCCATCATGTAGATGTTTCTCAGTACGGATAAGAGATCTTGCCGAGTACCCGAAGCGTCGGGTGAAGTCATGGCTATGTATTCATTGGCGACCGCTACAATTTCGGCATAGGGATGAATTTTCTCTTTCCGGAGGCCGGCCGGATAACCGGAACCGTCTTCCCGTTCATGATGCTGCAGTGCGACAAGTGCCGTCACCTCTTCCCCTGTCGACCTACGAATAATTTCATAACCGTAGGAGGTATGGCGGTTCATTTCTTCCTGCTCTTCCCCAACCAACTCCTGTTCACGATTACGCAGCGACTGGCGGACCCGGCTTTTGCCGATATCATGCAAATAACCTGCTTTGCTGATCTCATAACACTCATTAGGCGAATGTCCAAGCCAAGTGGCAATGTAGTAGGACAATAGACCCACCTGCAATGAATGGTTATAAATATTGACATCCTCTTCCGAGAAGGCGATCAGAAGTGAAACGACATCCTTACTTTGATCGAGCGCTTCAAGCATGGGCACCAATTGCTGCTCAACCATGGATTGGTTGAATTTCCCTGTCGTGAGCGCCTCTAGAAATAACGCTTGATAACCTTTAACCGTAAAATAAAAGTTATCGCGTAAACGCTGCGTGAAGCTAGGGTTCTTCTCCGAATTCAGGGCGTCTTCCCCTGCACGTAGTTCAATATCGACGTATTCGATACTCTGTCGAATCAGCAGGGCGATTTCCTCCGTATGAATGCTTGTCCCCTTTGGAAGAACGTGCAAACCGGCCCGGTTAAACACATCGGTTCTTAGACGATCCCCTTCCTGAAGCTCCATGACGTGAGTTTTCATATGCCCCTCCCTTCTTCATCTGCGCGTTAACCGACGAAATTTGTACTATTATCTATAAATATCGCGCAAATTGGGCCTCCCATGAATAGTCCTAAAGGCGTGTTTTGGAGGGGGTTTCGTACTTTATCCTTCGCATCACGCGGGACAAAAGGCCCCTGCCTACTTGGCGTTTCGTTTCCACGGTGGATCGCCGTACCGATGCAGCGTCTGATTAATAGAATAGATCACCCAGGGGATTACGGCTGACAAAACCGCGCATACCCATGTCATTGGAGTAGGAAGTCGATCCAACAACAGATTCCACATGACCCACATGACATCTCACCTCCTGCTTTCAACTGGTTTCCACCGTTGCTCCGACAATTCGAACTTTCGTGCGGACCTCAACAACGATGTCGCATCGGGTAAAAAATCGTTCTCCCTGCTCCCAATCCTCCTTGATCCCCTCCCATATCGCATGATGCCTGCGGTTCAGGTATTCCCCTAAACCGATCACATCAACGCCGTACTCCTGCTGAACCTTGCTCAGGGTCCTTGAAGTCAAGCGAGTTAACCGCTCTGCGGTTTTTTTCTCAATTTCCGCTAATTGGCTGGGATTAAGCAAATCGATTCGCTCCTGGGATTCACCGACGTTCCCCTCCATATCGAGTCGGATACGGAATCGAATATGCTCCGGATTGGACACGTCCGCATGAATGGTGCGCCGCAGACCTTTGATTTCATAAGCCATGAAACGGTCATCCAGAGGAAATTCTAGAACCCCGTCCTGGGCGGTTCCACGTAAGACGTTAAGCCCGGACGTTTCGTCGTCATTCAGGAATCCCTTCAGTTGCTGAGTGCCGTCAAAAAGAGCCGCTCCGGAAACGGAAACTTCTCCGTCCGTCTTCCGAATTCTCGGGAGCGCAAAGCTGCTTTTGGATAGGATAAAGGCTTGCACGTCCCCGACAGTCGTCGGGGGGTAAATCCTTGAGCTCTTCGTCGGATTTAGCGCTGTGGATTCAAAATACATGACGGGCAGCTTCTCATTTTTCGGATTCGTGTCCAGTAGTTGACGCGCCTCCCCTTCGGTCACCATGATTTTCGTGGCTCTTCGCATTTCATGGTCCCGCAGAAATAGATCCAGGGAGTTGGCCAACTCGCCTTTTTCAGCCAACTCCTCAGAAATCAAGATCATACGCAAGTGCTGTAAGTAGGGACTTCGGCTTGTTAGAAAAGACATGTCCCGCGCCGCCGTGAACATCGTATTTGCCGATGAAGACAAGTTAAAGTAAGCGGCATCCTTAGCGCCTTTACCTCCTCCTTCTTTGGCCTGCAATCCGCCTGGAATGACAAATTGAAACGTTAAACGATATTGCCCCTTCTCGGCTTCTTCATCCTCCGCGAGATCGATCCCGGCCCCGACCACAAAACCTCTTTCTTCGATTTCAACTCGGTCCCAGCAACCGGTCAAAAATAAAGTTAAGGTCAGAAATATCGCGATCAAACATCCGTAACAGTTCATACGTTTACGCATGCCCTTTCACCCCCCGGAGTAGAGACAGTAGAAGCAAAAGCGTCGGAAAAATCATGCCGAGCCCAATGCCGACATAACTGATCCATTCGCCGAATTGTTGAATTTCAATCAGGTTTTGGGGTTGCATCACAATCAGAAAAATAATGGGACCCAGCCAAAATGCTAATGTTGTGCGCTTGGCTTTTTTGAATACGGCCTCGAATGCCTGCAAAGATACGTCAAAGGCCATCGCCGCCGTGTTAAACAAGGTAAGCACCCATACTGAAAAAAAGATCGATTCAAACCGCTCGAAGAAGCCGCCGGGAACCTCAACCTGCTTGGCTAGCTCCGCGGTAGGATACAGTACGCTGGCCGTCACCTCGGGGCCAAAGACCCCAACGGTGAAGAAGAACACGAGTAAATACAACACAAGCGGAATCAGCATTCCCCATGTCGAGGCTTTGACGATTTTTTTCGGCTGATTGATCACTGCATTGTAGAATAACAAGATCTCAAACCCGATAAATGAAAAGGCCGACTCTTTGGAAGCGGCAACCACATCCCGCCAATTGGTAACAAAAAACGGCATCAGCTTTTTGACTTCAAAAAAACTAATGTTCATGATAAACAAGACGAACAGCAGGAAAATCACAATCGGCAAAAATAAAGTGTTTAAGCGAAACAACGTCACACTGGGCCCCGCTACGCCATAAATGAGTACCAGCAGGAAGACCAGGCAAATGACTTCGATGGGTGTCCGGTCAAACAGGTAAATCCGGGAAATGCTGGCCACCCCCCGGGTCTCATAGGCTACAAAAGTCAGCATATAAGCGGCAAACATCAACGTAAAAAGAAAGGCCAGCGGCTTCCCGATGACCGCGCTGGCGATGTCATGGAGGTTTCTTTTCGGAAATCGGGATACTAGTTTGGCAACCATCCATGTGAACACCAGTGCGCCTAAACCACCGATGAGAATCGATATCCAGCCGTCGACTGAACGCGTCGTTTCTACGATCGAACGAGGCAGCGTAAGCACGCCAAAACCAATGACCATATTTGCGACTGAAGCAAATACTTCATAGGTTCCAACTTCTCGATCCCCGTATTCGAATGATTTCACGGACCACCCTCCCCATTCCCCATCCTGGAATCGTCTTTGGTTTGCATAAATTTCGGCCGTTTCGTCAGCATTGTATAAGGAGCCCGAATGATCATGTCTCGCCAATCGTGAGAAAATCCGGGAGACAGTGGCGTTAAATAAGGAATCCCAAAACTTTGCAGCCTCGATAAGTGAATGCAGATCATAATCATGGCTAGAATGATCCCGTAAAGACCAAATACGGAAGCCGCAATCATCGTAAGAAATCGCAGGATGCGAAAGGCGATTCCCGCGCTATAAGACGGAATAGCGAATGAAGCGACCGCCGTCACGGCCACCACGATCACCATGATTGGACTGACGATTCCAGCCTGGACGGCGGCCTCGCCGATAACCAGCCCCCCAACGATCCCAATCGTTTGCCCGATTGGCTTCGGCAGGCGAACCCCGGCCTCACGCAGCAGTTCCAGTGTTAACTCCATAAGAAAGGCCTCAACTACAGCAGGAAACGGGACTCCTTCCCGGGCAGCCGCAATCGAAAAGGCAAGCTTGGAAGGAATCATGCCCTGATGAAACGAAACGAGCGCGATATATAGCGACGGAAACGTCAAAGAAATGGCGACCGCCATATACCGCAAGATTCGAATCAAAGACCCGATTAACCAACGCTCATAATAATCCTCGGGCGATTGGATCAGCGAGACAAACGTGGTTGGCATAATCAGCGCGAACGGCGTTCCGTCAAGCATAATAACGACCTTGCCCTGCAAAATCGCAGAGGCGACTTTATCGGGGCGCTCCGTATGCAAAATGAGAGGGAATGGAGACAAGAAGCTGTCCTGGATCATCTGCTCGATCGTCCCGCTCTCCGGGGCATCGTCTATATCGATCGTCTCCACTCTCCGCTTGACCTCTTGGACAAGGGCTGGATGCGCGATATTATCGATATAGGCAATAATGAGCTCTTTTTTTCCCCTTTCCCCGACCCAGTAGGTGTCAAATCGCAGTTTCGGGTCGCGAATCGCTCGGCGCAAAAGAATGACATTCGTTTCTATGCTTTCGTTAAAACCTTCGCGCGGGCCGCGGACCAACGCTTCCGTTTGCGGCTCCTCCACGCTCCGTCCCGTCCATTTCTTACTGCTGATGAGCAAAACTTGATTAAAGCCATCGATAAACAACGCGGTATCTCCCGATAACACTGATACCAGTACGTCGTCGAGCGATGGGGTTATTTTATATTTTTGAACCGATAAAAATTGTTTGTTTAATAAATCAAACAGATCCTGCCCGGACATCTTCTCGGCATGTCTTACGGCGGAAAACGCCTGCTGCAACGAAGTTACGATCTGTTCGTTGATCATATTTAAATCCGACAATCCTGCGATGCAAAGAATCCCGCATTGCGGGATCCCCTCCCCGCCGCTGACAAATCGGGTAACCAAGTCGTCAGGAGCATCTAGGATACGGACGATCTTGGCAATCGACTCATGAACGCTGCCGCCGAAGGCTGACGAAGCGAGCGCATCGCCTTGCGCTGCTCCACTCTTTAGGACGGGGCTTCGTTTGTGTTGATTTCGGAACATAAATCTTGGCATAACACATCATCCCCAATAAGTCAGATCATCTATGATGTCGTTACCCTTTATTACCAACTTGCTCCGAAAATAATCCCTTTTCGTTTTTTCATAGACCTCCCCCAAGTCGGACAAAAGAATAAATTTCCTTTGCATCGTACATCTTAACTGGGAATAATCGGCCCAGGAAGGAGGAGGTTCCATGCCTTTCATCAGAAAACTGCAACGCCGGAAACTCTCCGGAGGGGGAGAGCCCAGTAAAACCCCAGCGAATCCCCCAAGTCACACGGATTCATCCGGATCTCATAAAGACGGAAGTTTGTCCACTCGTCTGGATTGGATCAAACAGGAGCTTAAGGACAGCTCGGACGTGATCTACCGTGAATTTACGATCAGCTCCGGTCAGCGTTGTGTCTTGGTATACGTACGAGGCATGATTGCGCAGGAAACGGCGCAGCAATTTATCGTGCGGAGTTTGCAGCGGGAATCCGCGCAATTGGAAGAGAAGGACATCTATCAATTTCTGTTCGAAGACGAGGCGTTAAGTGTATCCCAAGCTACGGTCATCAATGATCTGAATCAAGCGATTCAAGCCGTGCTAAACGCCGGTGCGTTGCTGATGATCGACGGTGACACGCGCATGCTGACGTTCTCCATCTCGGCTTATCCGACGCGCGGAATCGATGAAGCCCCTAATGAATCGGTCATCCGAGGTTCAAGAGAAGCTTTTATCGAAGATCTGGAGAAGAACCTAACGATGCTTCGCCGTCGAATCAAATCGAAAAAATTCAAGACCCCGGCGATCAACAAAGGCCGGGAAACGCGAACCAGTGTCGTTCTAGCTTACGTCGAAGATGTTTGCAAGCCGGAATTGCTGAAAGAAATGCGGCGGCGACTATCCTACATCGACATGGATAGCGTGCTTGGCTCTGCCTACTTGGAAGAAATTATCGAAGATAATCCCTACTCGCCCTTTCCGCAACTCCAGTATACGGAACGCCCTGACGTCGTCAGCGCGGCATTGCTAGAAGGGAGAATTGCCATCCTCGTGGATGGTTCACCGATAGTGTTGCTTGCCCCGGTGACGCTGCCGATGCTGCTGCAATCGGCTGAGGACTATTACCAGCGATATGTCGCAGCGAACTGGATTCGCTGGATCCGTTATTTTTTTGTGCTTGCTTCCTTAACGCTTCCGTCCATTTATATCGCCGTCACGACCTTTCATCCGGAGATGATTCCGTCGCAGCTGCTCATTACGATCGCCGCATCCCGAGAAATCGTCCCGTTTCCGGCGTTATGGGAGGCTTTTGCCATGGAACTGGCTTTCGAAGCGCTTAGAGAAGCCTCGATCCGCATCCCGAAATCGATTGGACAAGCCGTATCCATTATCGGAGCTTTGATCATCGGCACCGCTGCCGTACAGGCGGGGATCGTATCGGCGGCGATGGTCATCATCGTCTCATTAACGGGAATCGCCTCATTTATCATCCCCCATTTTGATTTGGGTCTGGCCTTTCGCTTGCTGCGTTTCCCGATCATGATTTTAGCCTCGATGTTTGGATTGTACGGCGTGACCTGCGGAATGATCCTGATTTACATTCATCTGGTGAATTTGCGGTCCTTTGGGGTTCCATATATGTCCCCAATTGCACCGCTCGTGATCGAGGATTTAGGCGATACGTTCCTTCGAGCCCCCTGGTGGAAGATGCAGAAGCGTCCTGTTCAACTCACGAACAACAAAGTCCGCCAAACCAAGGATCCTCGTGCTTGGATCAAGGAGAAAGGTGATCTGGAGTGACGAGAAACCATCGTACAACCATCAAGGCAACGCTAGTCTTCCTGCTCTTCATCGGAGTTAGCGGCTGCTGGTCTGCCGAAGAACTGAATAATCGTGCATTTGTGAACACCGTATTGATCGACCTGACAGAAGATGGGAAGACGGAGCTGACCGTCGGGGTTCCTCTGCCCAATCGGATGATCCCTGGACAAGCCGGCGGTGCAGGTCAACCTAAGGGGGATCCGTTTAGCTTTGTAACCAAACATGCGGATAATCTGAGCCAGGCATTAAATATGCTGCAAGTCGACCTCCCGCGAAACATCTCCTTCGGTCAAACCCGAATCATTGTGGTTGGTCGTAGACAGGCGGAGCAAGGCTTGGACAAGGTCGTCGAATTCGTCTTCCGCCAACCTTCCTTCCGGCTCAGCGCCAGCCTGTTCATAACGCCCGGCGACGTCAAAGAAATTACGCGTTCACCGATGGTGTTTGAACGAATTATTAGTGACATCCTACGTAAATACGTAAACCATCACTATACGCTGGACACCACGATCAAGGACTACAAAATTGCTTTGTACCAAGGTGGAGATATCCTGATCCCGCTGCTAAATTTCGGGGAACTTCCGGGAGTGGCGCAAGAGGACCCCAAAAAGAACCGCTGGATGGGATCCGGGGGGGCAGCGATATTCAGCGGTGGAAGGATGTCGAAGATCGAGCTATCCCCCCATGAACACCGGGTCGCGCTTTGGATTAGTTCCCAGCTCAAGAATACGACCACAACTATCTCTTCCCCCACCGATGATAAAGAGATCAGCTTTTTCATCGAGGATGTCAAGACGAGTATCGATCCGGTCGTGCATGGAGAGAACATCTCTTTTCGGGTCAAGAGCAGCGCCAAAGCTTTTGTAGAATCTTCTCTTTCTCACATTGATCTAAAAAATCCGGAAGTCCTTCTGAAACTGGAAGAAATCCTCAATAAAACAGTGGAAGAACAGTTTATTGATGTGTTGGCCAAAACCCGTCAAGCCCGTTCCGACGCTTTTATTATGAGCCAGTATCTGGACTGGAGGTATCCAAAAGTTTGGCATTCGGTTCGAGACCAATGGAAAAATATATATGCCAAGGAGCTCCCCATTGATGTGAGCGTGGACATCAAGCTGAACCGTTCGGGCGGCGTTTACCGTTCCGTGGTTCAAGAAACCAATAGATAGCGAGGGATAAGCGTGTTCTGGATAGGGATCCTGTTTACGCTGATTATGCTGGCGGACTGGTTCATGCAGAAAAAAGAAGGGATCAAGCTCAAAACTCGATTCAAAGTTCTGCTCGTCTCGCTCTGCTTTTTTGTTACCGCGGAAGTCTTATTTAAACTGAAAGACCAATGGAATTTACCTAGTTTGTTCCATTATTTACGTGCAACGATGTTTAGTGGATCATGACGATTCTGGTTACTAGGAGGCGGATAGCATGCTTAAAAATATTACATCCAATCAAATTTTCACGCTTTATAGCTTGCAGATATTCACCACGGTTATCGCCTTTTATTCGGGGATGCTAATCGGGGGCAGCAAATATTCCACCCCTGTCGCGGTTCTAGTGGGCGGCCTGCTCGGCCTGTTGTTAATCTACCCGGCATACAAAGTCGGCTCTTCCCGCCCCGACGAGTTCCTCGTACGTTATGGGAGCAAATTGGTGGGTCGCCCCCTTCATTTCATTTTCATCCTCTATCTTCTGTTGACCCATCTCTTTCTTGCCGCTTTGGATCTAAGAGAACTCAGCGATTTTTTAGTGTCGGAGTATTTAATCGGTACACCGAACTGGGCGATTGCGGCCATTTTCGGAGTATGTGTCACCTATGCCGTACGCTGCGGGATTTCGACAATTTTTCGGACGGCCGAGGGGTTCTTTCTCATCTTTGCAGTCGCCTTCTTTTTTATTCCGTTTATTGGGTTTCAGGAGATGGAGACGAGTATGTTCACCGCCTTAATCACTCACTTATCGGTGAAAGAAATGGGGTCCAGTGTCTATGAAACGGTAGCCATTTTTGGAGAAATGGCTTTTCTGTTTCTGTTGTTTCCTTATTTAAAAGCGCCTAAAAAGGTGTATCACTCTCTCACTTGGGCAACCGGGATCTCGCTGCTGTTTATCCTTTTGCACCTCATCCCGGTACTGTTGACGTTTGGGCCAAACCTGGGTGCCAACCTGCTGTACCCTGACATGGAACTCGTTCGTTTCATTCGCGTCGGCTCGTTTATCGAAACGATGGACCCGATTCTAATCATCTTATGGTTAACTAGCATCTTTGTAAAAATCTCATTTATTGTATTTACGGCGGTCATTTGCCTCTCCCAGCTGACTGGCGTCAAGGATCATAAACCTTTCACCCTGCCGGTGGTCGCCTTTGTTTCCGTGTTCTCCTTGGCTATCGTCCGTAACCCACCGGAGATGTATCATTTCCTGTCCTGGGATTGTGCACCGCTGTTGTACTTTGCCGAATTCCTGATCCCAGCGATTTACTGGTTGATGAGTGCCATTCGTTCCCCATCTTCGAAGTCTAAAACAACGAAACCCGCCGAGAAAAGTTCAGCGGGTTAAGACTTATTTCGTCGACAGCCAAGCCCGTTCCTGATTCCAACGCAAGGCAACAGGAGTCTCAAAAAAGTCGGACAACCCCGTTTCGTTCAGGACTTCGGCTGTTTTCCCTTGCGCGTATACCTCACCTCGGCGAAGCAGCAGTGTATGGCTGAATATCGGCAATATTTCCTCGGTATGGTGCGTCACATACAACATATGCGGCGTATCGGGCTCGGCAGCCAGGTTTGCGATGCTGGCAAGCAACCCTTCCCTGGAGATGAAATCCAACCCGTTCGTCGCCTCATCTAAAATAAGCAATTTGGGCGATGCCATCAATGCCCGGGCGATCAATAGCTTTTGCTGCTCACCTTGGGAGCAGGTCTGATAGGTGCGGCCATGCAGATGACTGCATCGCAGTTGATTCATCAAGGCATCGGCCCGGTCATAATCCTCAGGCTTTGGTTTCTCGTAAAGTCCGATCGAAGCGAACTTGCCGCTCACCACAAGATCTTCGGCCTTTTGCTCCCCGTGCAGCTTGGACTGCATCGAAGAACTAACCCACCCGATCGTTTTACGCAGCTCCCGCAAATCCACTTCGCCAAACCGGTTTCCCAGCACGCGAATTTCGCCGGACGTCGGCCAGAGATATCCACTAAGCATGTTAAGGAGAGTTGTTTTTCCGGAGCCGTTTAATCCGAGCATGGCCCAGTGCTCTCCTTCCCTTACCGTCCAATCAATGCCGTTCAAAACCGCTTTCCCTTCCCGGAACCAAGTTACCTGGTTCATCTCAATGATGTTCATTCGAGTACCTCCGAAAATAAGTAGGTTTGCAGTAATCTCAAGCTACGCCTGTCTCCGCGGTTTGTCAAGCGCAGGCGGACGCTGTATGATTTCTAGTGCCAATTCTCTTCCGATCGTCTAGAATACTAGTGAAAGGAAGTGAGGCATCTTGAAACCGACATGGACTTGGGCCGACGTCGAAACTCTCCAACACCTTGTTGAGGAGCACGATGGGATTGCCCTGAAGCTGAATTGGGATACGCTCCACTCTCGTTCGGAAGACAGCGCAGCAGAGCTGGTGGAGTTCCGAGACGGCCAGTTGGTCGCCTTCTTGGGTCTTTATCCGTTCGGAAACACGCTGGAGGTCTGCGGCATGGTTCATCCGAAATATCGCGGACAAGGTCTATTTACCTCATTACTGCGTCGCGGACTAAATTCCGATACCGTGGTTTCGTATTCGACGATATTGCTGAATGCTCCCGGCAACTCAGAAACAGCCAAGAAATTCTTAGCGGATTACCCTTGCCGTTTCGACTTCAGCGAATACCAAATGAAATACGGGTTGGAGGCAGTTTTAGCAAGCCAGCCCCCACGTGACATTCACGTCTCTCTCCGTCAAGCCCTGGATGCGGATCGACCGCTGCTTGCTCGTCTTGACCAGGAAGGGTTCGGGCTTACCGCAGAGGAAACACGGCTGTTTTATGAGACATTGAACAAGCATGAAATCGGGCAGAATGAATTGATTGTACATAAGGGGGAATCTGTCGGCAAAATCCGCGTTTCCCGCCGTAATAGAGAAGCATGGATTTACGGGTTTGTTGTATCTTCATCGCGCCGGGGACAAGGCATCGGCAGCTCCGCCCTGCGTCAGGTCATTGATCGCGAAAGAGCCGGCGATTACGAGATATGGCTTGAAGTGGCACTAAACAATCCCCAAGCCATGAAATTGTACGAACAAGCTGGGTTTCGGGTCTGCCGATCTCAGGATTATTATGCCTATTTGCGATAACTCGTGAGATACGATGCAGATCGCAGCCAAGAAGGTGGCATGCAAATAGAAAAATAAGGTACAATAACTACCGAATCAACAGAACTAATGGAAATGCCTGAACGGCAGGCCGCATGAGCGGCGGAAGGAAGGATCAACGCATGTACGTAGCAAATGATTGGCAGGATTATGAAATCATGGATACCGGAAACGGGGAGAAACTCGAGCGCTGGGGGGACGTCATTTTGCGCCGCCCCGACCCGCAGATCATCTGGCCGATTGCCGATGAGGATCGCAATTGGCGCGAAGTGCACGGTCATTACCACCGTAGCTCCTCCGGTGGCGGGCAGTGGGAAATGAAGAAGCAAATTCCCGATCGCTGGACGATTTCTTATGACCGGCTGAAATTTTATATTCACCCGACGAATTTCAAGCATACCGGATTGTTTCCGGAACAAGCGGCCAACTGGCGCTGGATGATGGACAAGATCGCCGGTGCCGGACGTCCGATCCAGGTGCTGAACCTGTTCGCTTATACCGGCGGCGCAACCGTGGCCGCGGCTTCGGCCGGCGCTTCCGTCGTCCACGTCGACGCCGCAAAGGGAATGGTCCAGTGGGCCAAAGAGAACCTGGCGCTCTCCGGGTTGGCGGACCGCCCCGTGCGCTTCATCACGGACGACGTGTTCAAATTCGTGCAGCGGGAGCAGCGGCGCGGCAACCGCTACGACGCCATCATCATGGACCCTCCTTCATACGGGCGCGGCCCTGGCGGGGAGATGTGGAAGCTGGAAACAAGCCTCTACCCGTTTGTGGAGTCTTGTTTGTCCATTCTGTCGGACAAGCCGCTCTTTTTCCTGATTAACTCCTATACGACCGGCATTTCTCCGACCGTACTGAACAACATGCTATCGATGACGGTTAAGAAGCGGTACGGCGGACGGATCTCCGCTGGCGAATTGGGACTGCCGATCACTCGTTCGGGGCTTCACCTTCCTTGCGGTATTCTCGGACGCTGGGAGGAATAACGTATGGATTCCGGAGCCAAGCGGACCTCGGGACAGCCGGCGATGGCGATCCTTTATGAGGATAACCACCTGCTCGGCATTGAGAAGCCGGTGAACATCCCGACCCAAGAGGATGCCAGCGGCGATCCCGATCTGCTGAATCTGTTGAAGGCGGATATCAAGGAGCGATACGGCAAGCCCGGCAACGTGTATCTTGGACTCGTGCACCGATTGGACCGCCCTGTCGGCGGGGCGATGATCTTCGCCAAGACGTCGAAAGCCGCTTCGCGGTTGGCCGAGACGGTGCGCAGCCGCCGCTTCAGCAAAACGTACGTCGCCGTCGTGCACGGGACACCACCGCAGCCGCAAGGCCGATTGAACGATACGCTGCTCAAGGATGAACGCACCAACAAGGTGGCTGTCGTCCCCGCCGGGACGCCGGGCGCTAAGGAGGCCCGTTTGGATTACCGGGTGCTCGGTAGTTCTACGTCAGAAGGGTTGAGCCTCGTACAAGTGGAACTGCATACCGGACGCCCGCACCAGATTCGTGTCCAAATGAATCGCATCGGTTGTCCCCTCTACGGCGACCAGAAATATGGTGCGGCAGTGAACAAACCGGGTCAACAAATCGCCCTTTGGTCACTGTATGTCGGTTTTCCGCACCCCGTAACCAAGGAGCCGGTTGATCTGGTCTCCCTCCCGCCACACTCGTATCCCTGGAATTTATGGGAGGATAGAATGTATACCCGCCTCGCAGCCTTGCTGCAAGCCGGGGAGAACGGAATGGAATTGTAAAAAGGCGGGATGCCTAGGGTTGATTTCAACCCCTTAGGTCCCGCCTCTTTTTTTGACACCGCTTCTTATTTCGTTCCGGAGATTTTGCCCAGCAAAAAAACCAACAGTTGTTGATTATGGGTGGAGATTCGGTCCAATACCCCGCTTAAATAAGCGTTGCGAACCGCGATGCCCCGTTGTACTTCCGTTTGTCCTTTATCAGTAATCGACACCCATACGTTGCGGCGGTCGTTTTCGTCCCGATCGCGGCGGATCAAATCCCCCCGCTCCATCCGGTCAAGCAGCATCGTCACTGCGGCCGGCGTTGTGGAGAGAAACGGGATCAAATCGGACGGTTTCAGATTGCCCTGCTGCTCCAGCAGCTCCAGAACGGTTAATTGCGAAGTCGTCAGCGTTGGAGCTAGCTCCTCTTCCATGTGGGTCTGATAATCCTTCACGATGAGATCAAGCAATCTGGCAAATTCAGCGGTATGCAATCTTATCCCTCCTTGCCTTACATCACCACTTAAATCATTCGCTGCTTCCTTTGCAAATTCCTGCTCGCTTTGCGCAATAATCCAGTGATTGATGGCTGGTAGGAGATGACCCTGAAAATTTATTGAACGGAATACCGCCAGCCGAACAAATCTTCACGTTCTCCGCGTTGAATTCCTGTCAGCGTGTCGTAAAGCTTAGCAGACAACGCCCCGGTTTCTCCGCCGGCAATTTCAATATCGCGCTCTTCCCATTTCATGCTACCAATCGGGGAGATAACCGCTGCGGTGCCGGTTCCGAACGCTTCCTCGAGCCGACCTTCCTGATGGGCCTCGAACAGCTCCGCCACGGAGATTCGACGTTCCTTAACCGGTACGCCCCATTCGCGAAGCAAACGGATAACCGAATCGCGTGTCACGCCGGCCAGAATGCTGCCATTGAGCTCAGGGGTGATGACTTCTCCGTCAATCTTAAAGAACACGTTCATGCTGCCAACTTCTTCGATATACCGTTTCTCGATTCCATCAAGCCAAAGCACCTGGGAGAAGCCAAGTGATTTGACGTCTTCCTGCGCCTTGATCCCCGCCGCATAATTTCCGGAGGTTTTCGCCTCCCCTGTACCGCCGCGCACTGCCCGAACATAACGATCCTCTACATAAATGCGGACCGGGTGAATGCCTTCCGGGTAATACGCCCCAACCGGCGATAATATGACAATCAAACGGTACTCTTGGGCCGCCCGCACACCAAGCCCCGCCTCGGTAGCGATGATAAAGGGACGGATGTACATGGAATTGCCTTCACCTTCCGGCATCCACTCCTCCTCCAGTAAGAGGAGGCGGTTAATCCCCTCAAGCACTTCCTCCGGATCGACCTGAGGAATGCCGATGCGAGCGCACGACTGGTTCAACCGACGTAAATTCATGTCGGGACGGAACAGCACAAGTTCTCCCTGCGGCGTCCGGTACGCCTTCATCCCTTCAAAGACCTCTTGCCCGTAATGGAACACCATCGCCGATGGATCCAGCGAGATCGGACCATAAGGAACGATACGCGGATCATGCCATCCCTGACCTGCCGTGTAATCCATCAGCAGCATATGATCGGTAAAATACTTACCAAAACCTAAACGATCGGCTTCAGGCTTCATTTTTTTTGTGCTAGTTAACGTGATTGGCCATTTTCCCATGGTTCATTTCCTCTTTTCCAATATCGGTTTTACGAATCGTACGAATCAATTGATTCCCTGTCTCTCACTATACCGATTCTATGTTCATTGATCAATAACATAGTTTCGATTATAATCATTGACAATATCTATGAAACGATACGGAGGGGATCCGGAATGGAGCATCGCTTGCTGGAATATTTCATTGCGGTCGGTGAGGATTTGCATTTCACCAAAGCCGCAGAAAGACTCGGGATTACCCAGCCCACACTTAGCCACCAGATTCGCTTGCTGGAGCAAGAGCTCGGAACTGCGCTGATCAGCCGCATCGGCAAAAAAAACTACCTAACCCAAGCGGGTTCCATCCTCCTGGAGCATGCCCGCCGGGTCGTCTATGAAGTGGAGCAGGCCAAGCTGGAGATCGGCCAGATAAGCGGCGTGCAGCGGGGCCAGCTCCGCATCGGCTGCTCCGGCAATCACTTGCTGGAAAGCAAGCTGATCTCTTTCCATCGCCAGCATCCTGGCATTGCGTTGACGGTGCTCGAGTTGGCTACCGAGGAAACGCGAGCCGGACTGCTCGCCAACCAGCTGGATCTCGGCGTCGTGTTCCTGCCGCTTCAGGACGAGCAAATCATCAGCCGTCCACTCTATGACGAAGAGTTAGTATTCGCTGTCTCCAGCCTGCACGTCTACGCAGAATTGCCTGAGGTCACACTGGATCAGTTGGCTCGGCTGCCGCTCGTCTTATTTCCTCCGAAGTTTTACGTTCGGCAATTGCTCGATACGGCCTGCGCCGAACAAGGCATCGAGATTCGGCCCGTCATGGAACTATCGACGATGGAATCGCAGGTACAGATGGTTCTTCACCATGTTGGGGGAACCGTGCTTCCTGCCTCCTATGCCCAAACGCTGGCCGGAGCGAACCGCCGAGGTGAGATTACCGTTGTCCCGCTGGCGGAGCCCGTTCCACGTAAAAATGTCGGGTTGGTGTACCGCAGCAGTACGTTTATGGACCCTACGCTTCAGGCGTTTATCCGGCATTTGACGGAATAGGATAGCATATCTCATTTTTTCCATTCAATAAGCGGTAGAATGCTTTCTTTAAGGGAGGTTGCGGGGCCACCGATCAACGTCTCTAAATCCTCTGTGGTGGAAGTCGTATTCAGTTTGCTTAAATACCCATAAATCCAGCTCTGGTTCTGCGGATCTTCGCGATGAACGACGTTTTTACCCGATATCTCAGACAAAGCTTCCGCTAAATTCTGAAAAGTCCAGAACCTAGGGGCCGTTAGCTCGTAAATCCGATTTACATGGTGCGGGGCCGGGCGAGAGCCTAAAACGGAAGAGATGGCCTTTGCTAAATCCTCACGTGTAACGGTATTAAAGCGCCAATCTCCTGGGAATGTGGCCAGTTCTCCCGTTCGGATGGCCGAGTCGAGCCCGAACTGGGACGTTAGGTCGGCATAAAGAGCATTCCTGAAGAAGGTATATGGAATCCCCGAAGTTATAATAGCTTGCTCTGTAGCCAAATGCAGAGGCACGGGTGGAACTTGAACGGTTCCGGGAAACGCAAAGCCCGTATAGGATAGATGTTTTACCCCTGCCCGTTTGGCCGCCTCGACAACTTGAGTATGCTGGCGAAGGCGAACCGTATCATCGATGTCCGAGCCAGAGATCAGTAGCAGCTTATCCACGCCGGTAAATGCAGGGGTCAGGCTTCCGGGTACATCATAATCGCAATAGCGCACCTCAACGCCCAACTCCTCAAAGTCAGTTGCGCCTTCCGGCTTGCGCACGCAAGCGATTAAGGGCTCGTTTGTCGCCTGCTGACGCAAATACTTTAAGATCAGTTTTCCTAACTTCCCAGACGCTCCGGTAATGGCAATTGACATAATAAACCTCCCTATACATTTAATTAAGGACTTAACTATATGCTCATTATGAATTACACTTGGTTTTTCAACTTATTTAGCAAACCTGCGAGTTGTTTCAGTTCGTCATCCGTAAGCACCTTTAGCTTCTCAGTGACAGTACTGCGGTTGCCTGGCAAATGATTCAGCAGAAACGACTGGCCTTCGATCGTGATCGAAATAACTGACTTGCGACCATCGGTCGGATGGCTGGTCCGGCGAATCAATCCATCCTTTTCTAAAGGGGTGAGCAAAAGGCTGATGTTTGCTTTCGTGACACCGATCTTTTGAGCGAGCAAGGAAGGAAGCAGTTGCCCTCCCTCCTTCATGATTTCGACCAGAATGCGGACTCTGGCACCATTCTGTCCGATGGAGTGCCAGTATTTTTCCGATACCTCTACCAGCTTCGCGGTCGCTTCCACAAGAGTGAAGAATACCTGCATAGGCAACGTTTGTTGTATTACGTAATCCTGCAATTCTTCCATTAAACGCACTCCTCAATCTCAAGCCATTTAATTAAGCACTTAACTAATATAATCAAGAACTCCCCCATAAATCAAGGGGATCATTAATTTTAAGTCTTCTTTTGTAGCCAGCTCTGGTTTATGTTGCTCTCCAAACACTAGAAAAAAGTCCCGCCAAATCGCTTACGCGCCTTTCGCGGGACTTCTACTTATTCTGATTTGCTTTTGAGCAGAAGCTCGGTGACTCCGTCGTTCTTCTCGAGATGCATCAGCGCTTTTCCGATCGATTTCCGATCGGCTAACGGAGCCTCTTCCGAGCTGAATGCGTGCATTTTTCCATCTTTCGTAACCGCCTGCAAGAGCACCGGCTCTTTGCAGCGAATCCCGCCGATCAGACGGCTGCCGTTCGGCTTGACGCGTTTGCCTTCCTTAAATTCAAAGGACTGTACGCCTTTGCCGCCTCGGCTTTGGAGCGGGTAATCCAGCAGCAGGCTGCGTTTGCCGTAAGCCAGATCCGACACGACGAGAACTTCGCCTTCTTCCCCTTCGACCCAGAGTGCGGCGACAACCTCGTCGTCATCCTTCAGGTTGATCCCGCGTACCCCTGCGGACACGCGACCCATTGGGTTCACTTCGCTTTCAGCAAACCGGATCGCCATTCCCTGTTTCGTCAGCATCAGGATCTCTTGATTGTTTCGGCTGACTGTGACGCTCAGCACCACGTCGCCGTCGCCGACCTTACAAGCGGCGATGGCTCCGGAACGCTTCGTCTCGTACTCCTTCAATTCCGTCCGCTTCACCTGACCGTTCTTCGTGACGAACACCAGACTAAGCTCCGGATTCTCGTCGAAGCTTTTCACCGGAATGACGCTGATAATCCGGTCCTCCTTGGCGAGCGGGATCACGTTGACGATCGCCGTTCCGTTGTCCTTCCACTTGAACTCCGGAATCTGGTGCACCGGCAAGAGGAAATACTGTCCCCGCTGCGTAAAGATCAGCAGGTTCTGCAGCGTATCCAGCTCCAGCAGATGCTTGATGTAGTCGCCTTCTTTGACCCCTGAGCCATCCCGCTCCCCGCCGGATCTAGTAAAGGACAGCATGCTGGTGCGTTTGATGTACCCTTCATGCGAGATCGTGACCAGCACATCCTCCTGGGCAACGAGAACCTCGAGGTTCACTTTAAGCTCCTCAACCTCGTCTTGAATGTGCGAGCGGCGGTCAATTCCGTATTTGTCGCGGATTTCGATCAGCTCTTTTTTGATCAAAGCAATCAGTTTCTTATCGCTTTCCAGAATGCCGCGCAGAACCGTGATTTTCTTCTGGATGTCCTCCATCTCTTTTTGCAGCGTCGTGATTTCGAGATTCGTCAACCGATACAGCTGCAACGTCAAGATGGCATCCGCTTGGCGTTCGGTGAAACCAAACATCCATTGCAGATTGTTTTGCGCATCCTGGCGGTTCTTGGAGGCTTTAATCGCTGCGATGACCTCATCCAAGATGTTGAGCGCTTTAACTAGGCCCTCCAATACGTGAGCGCGGTCCTCCAGCTTCTCCAGCTCATATTGCGTCCGGTACGTGACAACTTCACGTTGATGGGCAATGTAGGCTTCGAGCATCGCTTTGAGGCCCAATAAGCGCGGCGCTTTGTTGACGATCGCCACCATATTGAAGTTGTACGTGACTTGAAGATCGGTTTTCTTTAGCAAATACGCTAAAATCCCCTGGGCATCTGCATCCTTCTTCAGCTCAACAACGATACGCAGCCCGTTCCGGCCGCTTTCGTCGCGGACCTCGGCGATTCCGTCCACCTTTTTCTCCAGACGGATGTTTTCCATGGCCGTAACCAAACGGGATTTAACCACCTGATACGGAATTTCGGTGATCACGATCTGCTGTTTCCCGCCGCGGAGCGTCTCGATCTCCGTCTTCGAACGCAGATAAATTCGGCCTTTGCCGGTCTGATAAGCTTCCTGAATGCCTTCCTCGCCCATGATGATCCCGCCCGTTGGAAAATCCGGTCCCTTGACGAACAAGCGAATTTCCTCCAACGTCATTTCGGGTTTCTCCATCAAAGCGATACAAGCATCGATCACCTCGCGCAGATTATGCGGCGGAATTTCCGTCGCAAATCCGGCCGAGATCCCGCTGGCGCCATTGACCAGCAGGTTCGGAAATCGTGCTGGCAGCACCACAGGCTCCTTCGCTGTGTTATCGAAGTTGTCTTTGAACGGTACGGTTCGTTTCTCAATGTCGCGCAGCAGCTCCATCGCGATCGCCGACAGGCGAGCTTCGGTATACCGCATTGCTGCCGCCGGGTCATCGTCCTGCGAGCCCCAGTTGCCGTGGCCGTCGACCAGCGTATGACCCATCTTCCACGGTTGCGCCATCCGCACCATACCCTCGTAAATCGAAGAGTCCCCGTGCGGATGATAGTTCCCCATGACGTCCCCGACGGTTTTGGCCGACTTCCGGTACGGCTTGTCCGGCGTATTGCCGGAATCGTACATCGCGTACAAAATCCGCCGTTGCACCGGCTTCAACCCGTCGCGAATATCGGGAATCGCCCGGTCTTGAATAATGTATTTGGAATACCGGCCAAAGCGGTCGCCTACAACCTCTTCCAGAAACGCCGGCAAAAAGTTTTCCAGCATGCTCACATCAATTCACCTTCTATTCCTCAAACTCCGTGAAATCCACGTTTTCCACGATCCAGCGCTTGCGCGGATCGACCTTGTCCCCCATCAGCGTAGACACGCGGCGTTCCGCTTTGGCGGCGTCTTCGATCTGCACCTGCAGCATGGTCCGCGTTTCCGGATTCATCGTCGTTTCCCACAGCTGCTCGGGATTCATTTCCCCTAAACCTTTGTAGCGCTGCAGCTCGAAATTCTTGCCGAATTCCTTCAGGTAGTTCTGCAGTTGCTCGTCACTCCAGGCATACCTCACCGTTTCCAGCTTGCCGGATCGACGGGTGATCTTGTACAAAGGCGGCTGGGCGATATAAACCCGTCCCGCATCAATCAATGGCTTCATGTAACGGTAGAAGAACGTCAGCAGCAGCACCTGGATGTGCGCGCCGTCCGTATCCGCGTCGGTCATAATGATAATTTTGGAAAAATTGCTGTCCTCAACGGCGAATTCCGGCCCGATGCCGGCACCGATCGCCGAAATGATGGCCCGGTATTCGTCGTTCTTCAGAATATCGGCGAGCTTCGCTTTCTCCGGATTCATCGGCTTACCCTTCAGTGGCAGAATCGCCTGGATCTTCGAATCGCGCCCCTGCTTCGCCGAACCTCCGGCAGAATCGCCTTCCACGATAAATAGCTCGGTACGCGAGAAGTCCTTCGATTGCGCTGGCGTCAGCTTGCCGCCGAGGTTCGAGCTCTCGCTCCGCTTCTTGCCCGAGCGCATTTCGTCGCGGGCTTTGCGGGCGGCCTCCCGCGCTTTAGAGGCTTGTACCGCCTTCTTGATCAGCGTTTGGGCGACCTGCGGGTTCTCTTCCAGAAACACCGCCATCTTATCCCCAACGACCGATTCCACGGCGCTGCGCGCGGACGCACTCCCCAGCTGGTCCTTCGTTTGTCCCACAAACTCGACCTCGGACATTTTGACGCTGATGACAGCCATCATCCCTTCGCGCAAATCATTGCCTTCGAGGTTCTTCTCCTTCTCCTTGAGGATGCCGTTCTTCCGGGCATACTCGTTCATCACCCGGGTATATGCCGTTTTGAATCCGGTTTCATGCGTTCCCCCGCCGCGAGTTGGAATGGAGTTAACGAAGGAGACTAGGGTTTCGGTATAGCCTGCATTGTACTGCAGCGCAACCTCCACCTCGATATCTTCCCGCTCCGCATAGAAATGGACGACGTCATGCAGTACGTCCTTCCCGTCATTGAGAAACTGAACGAACTGACTGGCTCCGCCCTCGTAAAAAAACTCGTCGAAACGGTCGGTCCGCTCGTCCTTCAAGGTCACCTTCAGGCCCGAATTCAGAAAAGCGATCTCCTGTAAACGTTCCGCGAGCGTATCATAGTTTAATCCGATACCACCGGAAAACACGCGAATATCCGGTTTAAACGTGACCTTCGTTCCGGTCTTATTCGTATTGCCGATGACCTCAAGTCCAGTGACTGGTTCGCCAACGTGTTCAATCCCTTTGTCGTCGACCCAATATTCGAAGCGCATTCGATGGATTTTCCCGTTCAGGTAGATATGAACCTCCAGCCACTCGGACAGTGCATTGGTCACCGAGGCGCCAACGCCGTGCAAACCGCCTGATTTCTTGTAACCCGATCCACCGAATTTACCGCCTGCGTGCAAAATCGTAAATACGACCTGCGGCGTCGGAATGCCGGTTTTGTGCATCCCGATTGGAATTCCCCGACCGTTGTCGATTACGGTGACCGATCCGTCCTTATTCAGCGTAATGTCGATTTTGGAGCAGTACTTTGCCAGATGCTCGTCGACGGCATTATCTACGATCTCCCAAACCAGATGATGAAGTCCCGACGAGCTCGTACTGCCAATATACATCCCTGGCCGTTTGCGTACCGCGACAAGCCCCTCGAGCACTTGAATGTCGTCCGCGTCGTAACCCGAAGACGAGCTTCCGGAACTTGTGCCGGGTACGTCCTCGAACAAATCGATTTGTTCGGCCATTCATGCTCCCCCTTTATTTCTTGTAGTAAACCTCTGTATGTAAACGAACAGATGTTTTGGTGCCTTTGTCCATTTTAATTCAAAATATCTTGTTTCGTAAAGACAAGGAATGAAACGATTAGCGAGCAAGCCCCCCAAACCGCCAGCACAGCCAGCGAAAAGCCCAGTGTCATCCCCTCGATTGGCGCCGGAGTACCTGCTAAATAATTCGTTAAACCCAAGTTCACCATGAACAGGTATTTGGCGCTCGTCCAGGAAGAAGCCATATTCGTCAAAATATTGCCGGCGATCAGCGTCGCCATCATGATGACAATGCTTGCCGACGTGCTGCGAACGAGCACGGACACCATGAAAGCCAGTGCGGCGACCACAATGCTGACAAACCAAATCAGTCCGGCCTGCATGAAGATATACTGCCATTGCGGCACTGCATGCACGCCCGAGATATCCACTTCCGCCCCTCTGAGCTGGAACCCGGTAAATACCGGCATCGTCCATCCGCGGTAACCGAAAAATAAACCCGATATCAAATAACAAATCAAACAGGTTGATATGATGATTAAGGACACGAACATCAGCAAGGTCAACAGCTTGCTCAACAGGATTTTCCACCGTCTAATCGGCCGCGTAAGCAGCATTTTGACGGTTCCCCCCGTCCGCTCCGAAGACACGATATCCGAGCCCACGCCCATGATTAACAGCGGAATGAACAACGTGGCCGCGTTATCTAAGAACTCCCGAGTAAATGAGACGCCGCCCGGCTCCTTCGGATTCACGTCATGTTCCAAATAATATTTCATCTGCTGAATGTAAATTTGGCGGTATTTCTTCCATTCTTCCGGTACCCGGTCGCTGCCCAGCGAATTTTGGTTGTCCGTGATCGCTTGCTGAACCTCCCGGCGCCAGTCGGTACCGAACTTCTCCCGTTTGTCCTCGGCCTGCCGCAGTTGGGCGTAAGCAAACATCGGCACCAACACGATTAGAACAAGCAAGATGACATAAAAGCGTTTCTTCTTGATCATCTTGATCGTTTCATTTTTTACTAAAGGCAAAATGTTATTCAATGCTTTCACCTTCCGTCATCTCCAGGAACAGCTGTTCAAGTGTCGGACTGACTTTCTGGACGGCTTCCACCCGGACCCCCTCCCGCACCAAGCGACCTACGAGGTCAGGGATTAATTCCGGCTGCATTTGGGTTACAATCGCTTGGCCCTGGATCCCCGCCATGATCGTATCGTCCAGCACGTTTCCAGCTTCGTTCACCACGCTGACCCCGGATGCCGATCGAAGCAGCCGCTCTCCCGGCTCCCGGGGTTCCAGTTCCCATATCACATAACTCATGTTCGCTTGAATCAGTTCGTCAACTTGACCGACGGCCAGTACGCGTCCACGCCCGATAATCGCCACCCGGTCGCATAGCAGCTGAATTTCGCTAAGCAGATGGCTCGATACGAATACGGCCATGCCTTCCTCTGCCAACCGGCGGATAAACCCGCGCATCTCTTTGATGCCCTTGGGATCAAGACCGTTCGTCGGTTCGTCTAGGATCAGCAGCTTCGGTCGTCCTAACAATGCCTGAGCGATCCCCAGCCGCTGTCTCATCCCTAACGAATAGGTTTTAACCTTATCGTCAATTCGGCCCGTCAGCCCCACCATATGAACGACTTCTTCAATCCGACTCGCATCGATGCCTGGGATCATCCGGGCAAAATGCTCGAGGTTCTCCCGTCCGGTCAAATAGCTGTAAACCTCGGGATTCTCTACGATTGATCCCACGCAACGCAACGCCAGCTCCGGTTCCCGCTGCACATCGTATCCACAAATGTTCACTTGACCGGCCGTTGGGCGGATCAGGTCAACGAGCATGCGGATCGTCGTCGTTTTACCGGCCCCGTTAGGTCCCAGGAACCCGAAAATCTCCCCGGCATTCACCTCGAAATTCACTTCGTGTACGATCCACTTTCGGCCGATTTTCTTTTTGAGCCCCTGTACCTTCAATACAGGTTGGCGTTGTTCGGCATTCATCGGCTGCCGTATCCCCATCGCCGTCCACTCCTTCATTTTTACTCCAGAACAAGTCCTTTATTAGCGCTTAATACCCTGCACCATTCGTTCAGCTATTGCTTGATAGCCGTCCCCGTTCGGGTGAAAATGATCGCTCGACAGATAGCGGGACGAGTTTTGTATAAACAAATCATAGGTAGGCACCGCTAACGTGCCTTCATATTCGCCGAGCGCATTCATCGCCATCGCATTCCACCGAGCCACCGCATCATTACCGATTTCCCGCATCCCTTCCAGGTCGCTGAATGGGTTATATAAAGAAACGTAGACAAGCAGTGCCTGCACGTTGATTTTTTTAATTTGCGCGACGACTTGCCCAAAATCAGCCGAGCTCTTATCGATGGCCGCATCGATTTCGGCTTTGGTGGGCACCTGTTCGCCGGAGGTCAATTCTTCCGTGCCGTTGAACAAATCATTGCCTCCAATGGACAACAGGATGATCCCCGCCTGCTGCAAAGCATATTTCACGCCCGGATCCTCCAGCATCGGCAAGAGTTCCTCCGTTGTTAACCCATTGATCCCGAGGTTGTTGACCAATTTAGAGGTTGCGCCTTCTTTATTTATTAAGTCAACCGTCCGCCGTGCAAATCCGCTCCCCGTATCGTCCCCGGTCCCTTTGGCCAGGGAATCCCCGATAGCGGTCACATCGAAAGCGCCGGCCTTTGCGGCCTGTTCCGTTCGGGAAGGGGATAGCGCCTGCTTGCCGGCTACTGCCGAAGGATTCGCAATATCCGACACTGCGTAAACGAAGCCAGCCAGCAGCAGCAAGGTCGACAGGGCGGAGGAAATTCCTGCCCATCTCCAGATTCGGGACGTTCTGTTCATGCCACTTCCTCCTGTTCGTTCTAAGTCCCATCTAACACTCACTTCAATAAACTCTCCAACTTATGTAAATAACATAAAACTTCTTGTGAAGAGATGCAAATTTTCTCGAAAAAAGGACTAGCTTTTTGTAAGTCACAGAGTTATAATATTTCATGTTCCGAAAAAACTTCACGTTACGGGTTATTAGCTTAGCTGGTAGAGCAGCCGACTCTTAATCGGCAGGTCGCAGGTTCGACCCCTGCATAACCCATTTATAGCATCCTCCACTGCATCGGCAGCTTGGGGGATGTTATTTTTTGTCCACTTCGAAGCGAAAAAAGCACGAGAATCGAGGTTGTCGCCCCGTTCTCGCGCTTCTCGTCATGGTCCAGCCACCGCTACCTGTGTTAGTTGGCGCGGATGACTTTGACGTCGGCTGAAATCACCTTAACGCCTTCGTACAACATAAACCGTCCATTTTGCCACTCGATGCGCAGCAGCTTGCCATCGTCGGACTGGTATTGCCACACATGCTGCTCTCCGCCTTGCAGAAACGGCGTTTTGCCAACCACGGACACGTAACCCCCGTACTCCTCTTCCAAAAAATACTCCGTTCCGTCCAGCTCCATTTGAGACGGTACTTCGGTTGGATCGTCCAACCTTCCGTCAATCGGCTGATACCACTGATACTGCAGCGTCTCGCGCTCCTCCACCAGCAGATAACTGATGCGGCTGCCGTCCTGTAGCGTCAGTACGACGGCATTACGGCCGCGATTGCCCACTCGTCCGGTCACTTCGTAGGAGACGAGCGATACCTCGCAGATGTCACCGGGAGCTAGTGCAAGCATGCTCTTCTCTGTCATCGGCGGTGCCGGTTTGGCAAACAGGTTACCGATTCTTTTCCATACGCTCATGTTCGGTCTAGCCTCACTTTAGGTTCGATTCGCCTATTTTTTATCCTCGTATTGCTTCATCAACTCGGCCAATTCCGCTTCCACTGCAGCGTCCTTGTTCAAGCCTTCAAATTCTTCGTCCAGAGACTTGCCCTTGGAGCTAAGTTCATTGCTTGCTTCAGCTTGGGCTTCCATCTGCAGCATTTTCTCTTCCATACGTTTCAGACCGCTTGATGCGGAATCTGCATTAAACCCGGACATCGTCTTGTTGATTTCGTTCTGCGCTTTCGCCGCATTGTAGCGGGCTACCAGCGTTTCGCGTTTGTTCCTCATCTCCGTCAGTTGCTTGCGCATTTCCTCAAGCTTACCCCGAAGATTGTCGGCCGCAGCTTTATTCTGGTCATAGCTGGTCTTGTATTCCGCCATTTTCGTTTCAGCCGCTTTCTTCTCTTCCAATGCGCGGCGAGCCAGATCAACGTTTTGCGCTTGGGCCGCTTGGTGCGCCTGTTGTGTGCGACGTTCGACCAAAGCTTCCTGTTCTTCGTACAGTCCCTTGAACTTCTTCTCAATGGCAATCTGAGCGGCAACCGCCTTCTCTGCGTCTTCAAGATCTTCTTGCATATCGCGGATATATTGGTCGGTCAACTTAATCGGATCTTCCGCTTTGTCGATCAAAGCGTTGATATTGGACATCGTCAAATCGCGTAATCTCTTAAACATAGACATTTGTTTATTCCTCCCGATTGAAATATCAGATTATGCATATGTTTACGCTGCAGAATTCAGGAGGTTTCATGAAAATATTTCGGATTAGGCGATCAGACTTGAAAGATTGATCAAACGAGCCTTGGAGCCCGCCGGGTGAAATGTTCTTACGATCGCTGTTGTTCACGTGGTTTTCTCCACGGCTATAACCTAACTCTGCCCTCGTCGCATGTAGTCCCATCTGCTTCTAACGGAACGTAGAGCCGCTATTTGAACATTTCCCGGTCATTTCCCAATCTAACGGAACCAGAAGCCGCTATTCGCCTCAAAATGAAGCTACCGGACCCAATTTGGAGCAAATAAGGTCTCCTCGTTCCGTTAGAGTTCCTGATCTTGCGTATGCAGCCTATTAGCGTCTCTCAGTTCCGTTAAAAACTCAGCGTGTCCTCTAAATCACGTTTTTCCACTAACTTCAACTAAGGGCCCGGCGAATCATACCCACGATTCGCCGGGCCCCTATCTTCCCCTAAGCTCACGGATGAAGAGCGATCTGCCCCGTCTGCTCCAAGGAAAGCGAATAACGAACCTAAGGGAGTTTACGTCCGCATTGGGGAGCCGCTTGTCTTCCTTCTATCCCATCGTTGGACAAGCGGCGGACAAGAGCGGCCCGTGGTTGTTATTCGCTTCCGCTGACTCCGCTGAACTACAACAAAGAGCCCGGCAACACGCCAGGCTCCTCTATATTTTCATGCTCGCATGAAGACGCGAGCTCTCATTTCCCGATAAACTCCTGCACCCAATACCCATTATAATACCCGACGCCGATCAGCTTGTATTTGGGATTGAGGATATTCGCCTTATGGCCAGGGCTGTCCATCCAATCCTTGACCACTTCCTCGGCGGAACGCTGGCCTTTGCCGATGTTCTCGCCGGCATAGAGATACGTGATGTTGGATGAGTCCATCATATCGAAGGGGGAGCCGTAGTTCGGTGACGTATGGCTAAAATACCCGGTTTTGAACATGTCGATGGCTTTGGTCTTGGCCATCTTCGTTAAGTTGGTATGCACCATCAGCGGTTTTAACCCGGCGTCCTTTCGCTCCTTGTTCACGAGCGCGACCACCTTGGACGCGTTTTGCGTCTGGATTTGCGCATAGACTGCTGCTAGCGACTTCAACTTGACTCCAGATGCAGCAGCTGCATGCGCAGTGTCCGTTCCCAATCCGCCTCCTTGCGCCGTCGTCAAAGCCAATGCCAAAGCCGCAACCAGCAGCCCGGACATCCCGATTTTTGTACTCCATTTCTTCATGATGGATAGCTCCTCCCAGCCGTTTGCCCCGTTTTGCTGTTTCTTGTCACATTTTAACATATTTCGATGGCCTCTGCTTGCTTAAAAAATGGAAAAAGAGCGACTCATGAGCCGCCCTTCCCCCTGCCATTCCTTTTCTTATTTCTTGCTTGCGTATTTACGCATATCGAATGCTACGGCAGCAACGATAATCGCACCTTTGATGATTTGTTGCCAGTAAGGACCTACACCAACGAAGGTCAAGCCGTAGTTGATAACCGTAAAGATCAGCACCCCGGCCATGATGCCCGGAACCGTACCGATACCCCCTGTAGTGGAGACCCCGCCGACGACGCAGGCAGCGATCGCGTCAAGCTCGTACATGTTCCCGTAGTTGTTCGTTGCGCCGCCGGTTCTAGCGGCTTCCATCACACCTGCCAAGCCATACAAAGCACCTGCGATAGAATAAATGAGGATCAGGTTTTTAGATACGTTGATCCCGGACACCTTAGCCGCTTGCTCATTGCCGCCAATCGCGTACATGTTTTTACCGAGACGTGTTTTGTTAAACATCACCCAAACAATGGCGCAGACGACGATGGCGATAATGACAATGTAAGGAATGGAGAAATCACCTTTCCCAATGCTGCCCGAACCCAGCAGATTCGTAAAATCGCCGCGCAGGCCGCCGATAGGCTGGGATTGGTTAGGATCGGTATCGAAGTACAGCGAGTTGATTCCGTAAATGGCAACCATGGTACCCAAAGTAGCGATAAACGGCGGAACTTTGAATTTAGCAACGATTACCCCGTTAATCAGACCAAAGAGCAGGCCCACTGCAATAGCGATCAGAACCGGAATAAACATCGGAAGCTCCGGCAAATTGGGGAAGAAACGACGCGCATAATCTACTTCTTGCAGCATGGAAGCAGACACGACCGCCGTCAAACCAACCATCCGGCCAGCGGACAAGTCAGTACCGCCCGTGATGAGAATAAAGGCCACGCCGAGGGCGATGATCACCCGTGTCGACGACTGGATCAAAATATCGCGAAGCGTATTCAAGCCGATAAAGCTAGGCTCATAGACAGCGATGCCGACTAATAACACAGCCAAAACGATATAAATGGCATTTTCACTAACAAAACTTTGTAATTTCTTTGTATTCATGATTTTCTCCTCCTTCTCTAACCTTAGTGCTGGGCAGCCAAACGCATAATTTCTTCTTCCGTAGCCTTGTCTCCATCCACAATCCCTGTAAGACGGCCTTCGGACATTACCATAACACGGTCGGACATCCCAAGCAGTTCAGGCATCTCGGATGAAATCATGATGATGCTTTTGCCTTGCTGTGCCAAATCCGCAATAATGGAGTAAATCTCGTATTTTGCCCCAACGTCAATCCCGCGTGTGGGTTCGTCTAAGAGCAGAATATCCGGCTCAGTCAAAAGCCAGCGCGCAAGCAGTACCTTTTGCTGATTCCCGCCCGAAAGGTTCATGATCAACGTCTTCGGGGACGGCGTTTTGGTCCGTAGCTTCTCAACCATTTGGTTGACTTCGGCTTTTTTCTTGCGATCATTCAAGAGCCCGAACGACGTCACGTAACGGGACATATTCGCGATCGCCCCATTTTCGTGAACGGACAATACCGGGAAAATACCGGTCGTGCGGCGTTCCTCCGTGAGTAGGGCTAACCCGTGCTTCTTGGCTTCGCCGGCACTGCGAATCTTGACCTCTTTGCCCCCGATCGAGATCGTCCCCGACTGAATTTCCCGGAGGCCGAACAGCGCTTCGATCAATTCCGTGCGCTGTGCCCCGACCAGTCCGCCCACGCCAAGGATTTCCCCTTTACGCAGCTCAAACGATACATCCTTAAACGATTTCGGGTTGCTGGACGTCAGCTTATCCACCTTTAAAATGACGCCGTTCGGCACATTGTGGCGGTCCGGAAACCGCTGCGTTAAATCGCGGCCGACCATCTTGGAGATAATGAGGTCCGTGGTCATTTCCGCTGCCGGCCAGGTGCCAATCTTCTTGCCGTCGCGCATGATGGTGACATCGTCGGAGATCCGCAAGATTTCCTCCATTTTGTGCGAGATATAAATAATCGACACGCCGCGTTTCTTCAAATCATTGATGATCCGGAACAGATGCTCGACCTCTACGCTTGTCAAAGAGGAGGTTGGTTCATCCATGACGATAATCTGCGAGTTGAAGGATACCGCTTTGGCGATCTCGATCGACTGGATCTTCGAAACGGACAGCTTACCGACAATCGTTTCCGGGTCTAAATCGATATCTAACTGTTTAAACAGCTCTTCCGTGTCCTTGTACATCTTCTTATGGTCAACGAAGCGGAGAGGACCCCATCCTTGCATTGGGAAACGTCCGAGCCATATATTTTCCATGACATTGCGGAAAGGTACCGGATGCAGCTCCTGGTGAATCATCGAAACCCCGAGCTTCAGCGCATCGCTGGAATTGTTAATTTCCGCTTTCTGACCATTCAGCACAATTTCGCCATCGTCCGGCTTATAAATTCCGAACAGGCATTTCATCAGCGTTGATTTACCGGCCCCGTTTTCACCCATCAGCGCATGAACGGTACCAGGTCTAACCTGCAGCGTTACGCCATCCAGCGCTTTGACGCCGGGAAACTCCTTGGTGATGCCCTTCATTTCGAGCATGAATTCAGACATTGTTTTTCGCCCCCTGATCATTTCTTTCGCTTTAGAGGCACAGCATGATTTCCTCCGGTATTCCTATCCCTGCGAAAAAACCGGGAGGTCCGTACCCTTCGGCATCGAACCTCCCATTTAGTCCTTGCGAATGTTGAGAAGTCCTGCTGATTACCTGCTAGCTGTTCTCTTATTTAAAGTCAGCAGCGTTATCCTTCGTTACTTTTTGGTAAGGGATCCAAACATATTGGTTGTCGGTAATTTCGAAACCAACGCTGTCTTTGCTGATCGCTTCGCCTTTTGCCAGCAAGGAAGCCAAAGTAACTGCTGCTTTCCCTTGGTTTTCAGCGTCATTCAATACCGTACCCAGCATCGTGCCTTGTTCCAGCGCTTGAAGTGCTGGTGCCGTGGCGTCAACCCCTACAACCGGCATGTATTTGTCGCCTGTGAAGTATCCGGCCGCTTTCAAAGCTTCGATTGCGCCGAGAGCCATGTCATCATTGTTTGCAAGCACGGCTTCGATTTTGTCGCCGTTTGCAGCCAGGAAGGCCGCCATTTTCTCTTGGCCTTTTACGCGGTCCCACATTGCGGTGTCTTCGGCTACTTTTTCAACTTTGATGCCAGCTTCTTCAATCGCTTGGATCGAATATTGCGTACGCAGCTCAGCATCTTGGTGTCCAGGTTCGCCTTTCAGCATCACGTATTGCAATACGCCGTCGCCGTTTTTGTCCGCTTCCGGATTTGCTTTCCAGTAGTCAACTACGATTTGTCCGGATAACGTACCGGATTCTTCGGCTTTCGCACCAACGTAGTAAACTTTATCCCATTTCTTCATATCTTCCGGCAAAGGTTCGCGGTTCAGGAACACAACCGGCGTATCTTTGGCTTGGGCTTTGTCGATAATGACGCCTGCCGCCGTACGGTCAACCGGGTTAACGATCAGCGCGTTTGTTTTCTTCGTCAAGAACAAGTCGATTTTATCGTTTTGGGTCGGTTGGGAGTTTTGGCTGTCTACGACATCCACTTTTGCAATCCCGTCCGCGTTCTTCTCGATGGAGTTCCGAACGCCCGTCATGAACGTATCGTCAAATTTGTAAATGGCCACGCCTACGCTTGGAGTGGATCCTCCATTTCCTCCGCTGCTCTCTTTGTCGCCGCCGTTGGAGCAACCTACCATTGTCGCACCGAGCATTGCTGCGGCCAGCATGACTGTCGTCAACTTCTTCATATCTTTGACCTCCTGAAAAATGTATTTCTGTGAGTTATCCTCTTGGATACGTTTTCATTATGCATGGTTTTCGACGGAATGCGAATCCAAAATTCTAAGATGTTTCTATCAAAATTCTGATGATGTCCCTTTGAGAATTTATAGTTCGTTTCTTCGGTACGTTAGCAAAACGGCAAAACAGCAAGCCGTCCGGACGATCCGGATCCCACTTGCTGTTTGCTCGTTTGAACTTCAACTAGAGAAAGAAAGGCTCGGTCAACCGCTGTCTTTACTTCACGAACGGGAACAGCAGCTTCTGGTTTTCCGGCCATAGCATATTGTTCAGGTCGATCAGCTTCGTATCCGTTGGAATCCGATCCTGCAGCTTCTCGCCTCGGGCAGCCTGGACGGCAGCGGCTACGGCCATGTAACCATTGTTAAACGGGTTCTGTACAACCATCGCCTGCACCTTCTCCTCCTGAAGCAGCTCAAGCATTTCCGGCGGATTATCAAAAGCGATCATTTTCACTTTTCCGCCGTAGCCGAGCTCATCGACGGCCCGACCTGCGCCAATCGAAGATTCGGCGCTGAGCGACACGATGCCATCCAGATCCGGGAACCGCTTCAGCATATCGGCCGTCAGGTTATAAGCGAGTTTCTCGTCCGAACCGCAGTATTGAATATCGACGACATTCACGCCGGGAAACCGGGCGATGTAGTCCAGGAATCCTTCCTCCCGTTGGTTCGCGTTTCGAGCGCCCTGGACGAAATTCATGATTCCGATTTCACTTTCCGGTCCGGTCAGTTCAACCAACCGTTCGGCGGCTTTCTGGCCGGCTTCGTAGTTATTGGTACCGACGAAGGTCTTCACCTTGGTCGAGGCTACTTCCGAATCCATCGAAATGACCGGAATGTCGTAATAGGATGTTCGGTCTGTCACCTGCCCCAACGCTTCATAATCGGAAGCCGCCAAAATGATGGCATCGGGACGCCGCTTAATCGCCCCCTCCATCAGCTGGATTTGCCCTTCGACGTCGTTTTCGTTCTCAGGCGCCAGGAAATTCAACCGCACGTTATACTCTTTGGCCGCAACCTCCGCCCCCAGCTTGGTTGTCTTCCAGTAATCGCCGCGATCCATCTTGACGATCATGTCCACGTCGATAACCTGCTTGTTGTCTCCCCCTCCACCGGAGCGGCCGCAGGAGGACAGCAAAACGATCAGCAGGATGGAGGATAACAGCAGGCAAGCCAGATTCACGTACTTCGGCAATCGCTTCATGACTCCCTCCCGCCTTCTTCCGAACTTTCCGGCCGCACGGCCGGGATCGTAATCGTCACCGTTGTCCCTTCTTCCGGTTCGCTATCAAAATGAAGTCCATAGCTCGCGCCATAATAGAGCGTAATTCGCTCCTGTACGTTACGAACACCGACGCCCGATCCACTTTCACTTCGGATAGCCCCGCTAATGAGCTTCTCGACCGTTTCCGGAGACATCCCGATTCCGTTATCGCGGATACGAAAGACGAGCTTATCGCCTTCCAAACGGGCCTCCACCCGAATGAATCCCTCTTCGGCCGATTTTTCGATCCCGTGATGGATCGCGTTCTCGACGAGCGGTTGCAAGATCAGCTTTAAGGTTGAGCACTTCAATGCGTCTTCATCTGCGCTAATCTCATAGCGAAACTTGTTCTTGAACCGGATCGTTTGGATGATCAAATAATGGCGCACATGCTCCAACTCGTCCTGCACGCTAATGACGTGGTTCCCCTTGCTTAAGCTGATCCGGAAAAACCGCGACAGCGACGTTATCGTCGTAACAACCTCTTCGTTTCGTCCGAGCTCAGCCAGCCTTGTGACCGAGTTCAACGTGTTATAGAGGAAATGAGGATTGATCTGCGACTGCAGCACGTCAAGCTCGCTTTTGCGTTTGGCTTCCTGTTCCTGGATGATTTGATCCATCAACTCACGAATCCGGCGCAGCATCAGATTGAACCGCTTAGACAGCTGTTCGACTTCATAAGCGCCGCTAACATAGACATTCGTCCCGAAGTCCCCGCGTTCCACCATTTGAACGGAGCGCTCCAGCTTGCGAATCGGCTGGGAGATCCGGGCCGATACATAAATGCTGATGACCAGGATGATCGCGATTACGAGAGGCAAGAACCAGGACAGGAAATCGCCGACCTCCCTTTTTGTCGTCAAGAACTCGTCTGCGTAGGCTACCCCGACGATTTTCCACTCGGCCGGTTTGACCGTCTGAATCGTAATGATTCGCTGCTCCCCGTCTGACTCGTCGAAATAACGACCGTATGCATAATTCAGCACCGGCTCCAGATTTTCGTACTTCAATCCTGCATAAATCAGCTGTTGCTGTGGATGGTAGACGATATTCCCTACCTCGTCGATAATGTACACGTAACCTTTTTTGCCCAAGCTGATTCGACCGCTAAGCTCATCAATGGTACGGAAGTTGATGTCAATGACCAGCACGCCTTGCTTCAGCTTCCCTTGGTCCCGGTAGGTCACGGTTTTGCTCATCGAGACGACCCAGCGATACTGCCACTTAAACAAGTTCTGAATGTGAGGCGGGGTAAATTGCAGTTCCCCCGGATTTTCCATTGCGGATTCGAACCATAACTGCTCCTGCAGCCGTGTATTTTGCCGCATCGGAATGGACGGCATGTTACGCACCAGCTTCCCGTCCTCCGTAAACAACGCCATCGAAACCAGATCCTCGCGCGTACTGAGCACGGTCTCCAGTTGCTCCCCCAGCTGATCGTTGGTGGGCAGATCGGGGACTACGGCAATTTTTTGCTCCACAAGGTCAAAAATATCCTGCATTCCGCTAACATATAGCTCCAGGTTGGAATGAACCTGTTCAATGATTTGCTCTAAGCTTAAATAGGCATTCTCTTCCGCGGCTTGGGAGAAACGGTTGAACAGCAAGGTGCTGACCAATACGACCGCAAGTACCGTAACGGCAATCGATGACAAGGATATCAGTACTTGAATGTTGCGCACATGGAAACCTTGAGCCATTCGTTTGACGGAACGCCACAATCTCATGAGCTTCTGGCTCCAGTGCGATATTCTTTCGGAGAAATGCCGTATTTCTTACGGAAGCAAAAACTGAAATAGTTGGGATCGGCAAACCCAACGCGTTCGGCGATTTCAAATGCTTTCAAGTCTGTTGTAGCCAGCAGGTCCTGTGCCGCATCCATCCGCACGCCCATCAAATAATTGACGAAGGTCGTTTTCGTCTCCTTCTTGAAAATGTTGCTGAAGTATCCGGTACTGATATGCAGATGCTGGCATACTCTGGCGATGGAGATGTCATTGTCCCCGTAATGCGTCATGATGTAATCCTTCGCTTCATCTACCAACTTGTTGTAGCTCGATTGCCGATCGGAGGCGATGGAATGCTTCAGCTTCATACAGACATCCAGGAACCAGGTCTTAGCTTCTTCCGCATGCGAGAACTTGATGAACTGACCTAGAAATCCGGCTCCCTCACCAAATAATTTGTCGAGGTCAACGTGTACGTCCTTGGCGACCTTGATCACCGAGGTCAACATCTCCAGCAAATACACCTGAAAATCCTGATAAGACGCCTTACTATCAGCTAAAGCCGAGAACAGTTCCTCCAATAAGTCAGTCAACTCTTGGTCGCTGCCAACCTTCAGGCAACGGACCAACTCTTTCTCCCTTAGCTCGTCCATAGACAACGGTACGTACTGCCGTGATTCCACGTCCTCGATCCAGATGACTTTATTGCCACCGAGAATCACGCGGTAATCCAGCGCTTTGACGGCCTCCTCATAAGAGCCGGCGAGTTCACTCAGTTGCTCCACCTCAGAGCCGGCGCCAATCGTCACAGTTAGTTTAAGGAAACGCTCCACGCTAAAACGGATTTCTTCCAATAACTGTAGTGTTCGGTCTGCGAGTTGATCCTCCATGCTAGGCTCTGCTATGCTGAGCACCACAACCTCATCATGATGGATAAATGCCCGGTCTCCGGAATGAAGCCGGACCATCTCCTCGGCAATGTTATATACGGCAAACAGCTGTAACTGCGTATCGTTTGTATCCTTCAAGGAGACCGACGCCTGCCGATTCCCGGGTTCGCCGCTCCCAGATGATTCCCGACGGACCGCCGTAGAATCGATTCGGATCACGGAGACTTGATAACGTTCGCCGCTCAGATCCAGGTCATAATGCTCGCATTTCTCATGGATCTCTGTTTCCTGCAACCGGCGAGACACCAGGGAAGACAAAAACAGGCTCTGCAGGATCGGCAGATTTTTACGGTAATGCTCCGTCAGTAGCTGCACGTTTTCCTTCGCGGCCACCTCTTCATCTATCTGCATTTTCACCTTCGTTAAAATCTCGGCCAATTCTCTCGCCGAAAACGGTTTCAACACATATTCGTCGATGCCCAGTCGAATGGCTTTCTGCGCATATTCGAACTCCTCGTATCCGGTCAAAATAATGATCTTCGTGGCCGGGTATTGTTCACGAATCCACTCGGAAAGCTGCAAGCCGTTCATGAACGGCATTTGTATATCTGTTACTACAACGTCCGGCGCATGCTTCTCCACCAGCTCGGCCGCTTCCTTGCCGTTCTCTGCCGTCTCCATGACGGTATAACCGAGACTTTCCCAGTCGATCAGGCTCAGCAAGCCTTCCCGTACGTCCTCTTCGTCATCGGCCAATATCAACTTATACATCGATGGACCATCCTCTTCTATACCCTGATTTCCCCCCGATTTTATCGTATCGGTCCACAAAAGTAAATTGCGGATCATTTCGAGCTGATGGAAGGATCCAAGACCTTAGTCCAGTTTGTTTTCCGTCTTCGGTCCATTTTGGGATTCCCATAAAACAAGTACCATGATATTATCCTAAAGAACTATCATCAACTCTAAATGGTGGTCGAATTTATGAACAATGAGATGAAAATCTATATTCTATTAAGCAATCCAAAGACATTGGTCGCTAAAGCGATCGGATTATATACCCGCGCTCCTTACAATCATGCCTCCGTCGCCTTTGATCCTGAGCTGCGAGAAGTGTATAGCTTCGGGCGCAAACACCCCGTGATTCCGATCTTCGGCGGCTTCGTCAAGGAAGACATTCACTGCGGGGTATTCGAAAAGGCGACCTGCGCCGTGTATAGCTGCAAGGTTAGTGCGGAGAACTACATGCGCATGAGAAATTTCGTAAAAACTTTTGAGGACAACGGTGAACTGTATAAATATAACTTCATAGGCCTGTTGGGCGTGATCTTAAACATGGAACTTGGCGGAGAGAACTCCTACTTCTGCTCTCAGTTCGTCAGCCGGGTGTTTCAAGAAGCCGGGGTCAAACTGCTGGATAAATCCGCAGGATTAACTACCCCGTCCGATCTCTGCGGCTGCTCGCAGCTCCAACTCGAATTCCGCGGACGCCTTGAAACCTACCGCGAGTTATACTGCTATTCACGCCGGTCCGCTGTGGCGTATGAGCAAAGCCGGTATTATGCGGCGAATTAATTTTGATTAATCACTGTCGGATTGAGCATGACCAAATAGCGCTATGTTTTCACCTTATTTGGTGGGAATAGCGCTATTTTTGATGAATAGGGTGATGGAATCACCTTATTTGCTGCTAAGAGCCTCTCTGGGCTGCTTTTTCATGAAATAAGACTAAAAAATCACCCTATTCTGCTGTTGATCGTGATTTTCAGGCGGATAAGGTGATTTTGTGGCGCTAAATTGTTTTGAGTCGGCAATTATTCAACGATAAAAGGTTTTGGCCCACCATATTGCTGCAGCCACTGCACGATTTCTTGATTTCTCTGCTCGATGTACTTATCCTCTAATCCATGCTGACCATTCGGGTACACCACAAGCTTTACGGTTTTACCCACCTTCTCCATTTCATCCGCAAATAATTGAACGGTTTGCCAAATTAAGTTCTGATCGCCAGTACCCTGCAGCAGTAGAACAGGGGCTTGGATTTCAGGAATCCGGTCCAGAATCGCATAGTCCCCTTTGGATTCCTCATGGCCATTAATATATCTAAATCTTACATAATACGACAGTTCCCTTTGCTCCTCTACTATCGCCGGGGAGGTCACGTCCGGATGCTCATCTAGCCAGCGTGTCGTTGCATCCCAGCCTACAAATGGACTTATCGCGACAACCGCCTGTACGTCCTGCCGTTCAGAAGCTAATCTTAAAGCCACACCGCCTCCCATGGATGAACCAAGCAGGTAGATCGAATTTGGTTTTACTCTTCCAGTGGATTTCGCGGCTTGAATCGCATTTTCCGTATCTCTCGTATTCTCCGCAATTCCCTGCACATGGCCATCACTTTCCATATATCCACGGTAGAGTGGAAACAAACCTACCACTTGGTCGCTAAAATATTTAAACCCGAGCGTAAAGCCGTAGTTATAATGAGACAATTCTTTACGTTCCCAAGCGTATCCCCCATGGAGAGATACAACTAAAGGGTATTTTCCGCGTGCCTTGGGGACAGTTAGGTAAGCTAGAACTTTAATATTGTCACTCCTATAAAAAAGTTTATAGATACGGATATTTGAATTTTGGCCAGGTATTTCTACTAACTCTTTTGAAATAATTTCTATGTTATTTACTTGTGTATCCCGCAGAGAACAGCCGGATAATGCGGTAATGAGGATCGTTAACGCAAACAACACCCGTAATCCCACTCCTACTCTATATCTTCCTATCCCCTTCATTCCTCAGATCCCCCTAGTTATCTAGCATGAAGACGGCGTCATGATGAATGGTCATATCTGTATATTATCCCATAAAAAAGGATAGGCCTAGGCCTATCCTGCGATTGGAGTCCCTTTAAGGATGCTTCCGCTAAGCTAAATAAGCTTCCTTGACCTGCTCGTTGGCGAGCAGCAAATCAGCCGCGTCTTCCATCAAGATTTCACCGGTTTGCATCACGTAGCCGCGGTGGGCAATTTGCAAGGCTTGATAGGCATTTTGCTCCACAAGCAGCACGGTCATCCCCTCACGGTTCAGCTGTTGAATAATTTCGAAAATTTGCTCAACGATAATCGGCGCGAGCCCCATCGAGGGTTCGTCCAGCAGCAGTATTTTCGGCTGCATCATCATCGCCCGACCGATGGCCAGCATTTGCTGCTCCCCGCCGCTCATCGTTCCGCCCGTTTGCGCCAACCGTTCCCGCAGCCGCGGAAAATGGTCGAACACCCTCTCCATCCGCTGCTTAATCTTCTTTTTGTCGCTCACCGAAAAAGCACCCATCTCCAAATTTTCCTTCACCGTCAACCGTGGGAAGATCCGTCGTCCTTCCGGCACATGCGCGATCCCTTCCAACGCCGCCCGGTGCGGAGGTAAGTTTGACATTTCGGTGTCGTTGAAGCGGATGGTACCGGTCATGTTCACCTGTCCGCAAATCGCCTTAAGCGTAGTGGACTTCCCGGCCCCATTCGAACCGATCAGCGACACGATCTCCCCGGCCTCCACGGTCAGGGTAACGCCTTTAAGCGCTTCAATCGCTCCGTAATACGCGTGTACCTCTCGCAGCTCCAGCAAACTCATGAAATCACCTCAAGCCGAACCGTTTCTCCTTGGACTGCGCTTTTGCCCAGGTACGCTTCAATCACTTTCGGATGTGCACGGATATGGTCAGGTCCGCCTTCTGCAATTTTCGTCCCGTAATCCAGGACAAGAATGTGCTCGGATAACTCCATCACGAGCTTCATGTCATGCTCGATCAGGATGATGGTCATTCCGGTTTCCTTCTGAATTCGCCGAATCAGGCCGATCAATTCAGTCGTCTCACGCGGATTCATCCCGGCTGCCGGTTCGTCCAGCAGCAGCACCTTAGGCTTCGCCGCCAGCGCCCGGGCGATCTCGAGCCGCCGCTGAGCGCCGTAAGGCAGGTTGGACGCTTGTTCGTTCAACAACGCTTGCAAACCGACGAACTCCAATAAACGGTATGCCTCTCGATGCACCAACTCTTCCTCATGTCGGGCAGTCGGCAGCGAGAGCAGTGTGCCGATGATCCCCGTCTTCAGATGGATGTGCATGCCCACCATGACGTTTTCCAGCACGGTCATGCTGCCGAACAGGCGAATGTTCTGGAACGTCCGGGCAATTCCCAGGCTCACGATCTGATGGGGTTTAACGCCAACGATGGACGTTCCATCCAGTTCAATCGCACCTTCGTCCGGAGTATAAATGCCGGTAATCATGTTAAAAAACGTCGTTTTCCCGGCCCCGTTAGGACCGATCACGGCGGAAATCTTGCCGCGCGGGAACGCAAAGTCAACGCCTCCAACCGCCGTTAATCCGCCGAAGCGTTTGACCAGCTTATTGACCTTCAGAATCGTCATTGACCTACACCTCCGCTTTGTTGTTTCGCCGGCGGCAAGACGGATAATGCTTTGCCCAAACGTTGCTCCTTTAGCCGCTCGGCATCCACCCTCTTGTTCTTGGCTGTGATCAGGCCATTTGGCCTGAAGATAGCAACGAGCACCAGGATCGCGCCAAAGATGAGTCGCTGCATTTTGGAAGGCGAGATCGAATTAGGGATATGAATGATTCCCTGCAGAGTCAACTGATTTAGCCAATTGGTAAGCTCGGTGAGCACCTGCAGATTCAGGATCGTCACCAAAGCCGCGCCGAGAATGACGCCGGGTACGCTGCCCATCCCGCCAAGCAGCACCATGACCAGAATCGTAATCGATTCGAGCAATGTAAAGCTGGTCGGATCGATAAACGTTTGCTTCGCGGCAAAAACCACCCCCATCATGCCTGAAAATGAAGCACCGATGGCAAAAGCGGTCAATTTGGTTCGAATGAGCGGGATACCCATCGATTGCGCGGCGATCTCGTTCTCCCGTATCGCCTTCCATGCCCGTCCAAGCCGGGAATACTCCAAGCGTTTGACGCTAAAAATGACGATTGCCAGAATAAAAATAACGATGAAATAAAACTGGTTCGGAAACGTGAAGGAGAGGCCAAACAAGCTCGGAGGCCGAATCGAAGACAACCCCATCGCCCCGTTCGTGATGTTCACCGGTTTATCCAGATTGTTAAAGATGATGCGGATGATTTCTCCGAACCCCAACGTGACGATGGCCAAATAGTCGCCCTTGACCCGAAGTACCGGCAAACCGAGTAAGAGCCCGAACAATGCAGCCATAAACCCGCCAAGCACGATAAAGATCCAAAACGCGCCCCCAGGCAGCGGAAACCAGTGACCGGAGATAAATTTGTTCGCCTGCGGTGTGGCAAAGATGGCGTACGTATAAGCCCCTACCGCAAAGAAGGCAACGAAACCGAGGTCAAGCAGTCCGGCGAATCCGACCACGATGTTAAGACCTAGCGCCATGGCGATGTAAATGCCGCACTGCGTGGCCACCTCCATGTACGACTGATGGGCCGGACCACCCGAAGTAGCAAACGGGATCACCGCAAGCAGCAGCACCGCTCCGATCCCGCATTTGATCGAGGTTCGGAAGGTCGTTAAATACAAGAGTAGCAAGGAGCCAAGTAAGAGCAGAAAGGAGATGACCGACTTATCCGAGAAATACACACCAGCTGCCGCGACCAAGATAAACAACGTTAATAACAAAGCTTGTGCGAATGGGCTTCGCCCCAACCAGAGCTTCAGTTGATTCATGGCAGATCACCTACACCTTCTCTTTCACGGCCTTGCCGAATAAGCCCTCCGGCTTGAAAATCAGCACCGCGATTAGGATCAGAAAAGCGACGACGTCTTTATATTCCCCGCCTAACACGCCCCCCGTTATGGCCGACAGGTTGGCTGAGGAGAACATCTCCAATACGCCGATGAACAACCCGCCGAACATGGCGCCCCGGATATTGCCAATGCCGCCGAGGACCGCAGCGGTGAAGGCTTTCATCCCTAAGATAAACCCGATATACGGGTCGATGGTTCCATACTGCTGGGCGAACAGGACGCCGGTCCCGCCGCCTAGCGCCGACCCAATAAAGAAAGTCAAAGTAATCACTTTATTCACGTTAATCGACATCAACGACGCCGTTTCCCGATCCTGGGCTACGGCCCGCATGGCGGTTCCCCATTTGGTGCGGTTCACGAAAAAGTCGAGACCCACCATGAGTACGACAGCCACCGTCACAACGATGATCGTATTCGTCTTAAGAAATGCGTCGTCAAACCCGCTCCATAAGGATGAAGCACCGAGCTTCAGGTTATCGCCGTACAAAGAGATGCCGGTAACGATAAAATTCCCGGTACGGATATCCGCGATAAACCGTACGATATCCTGCAGCAGGAAGGACACTCCGATCGCCGAGATCAGCGAGATCAGCTTCGGAGCTCGGCGGAGCGGCCGATAGGCCACCCGCTCGATCCCGATCCCCAGCATCCCGGTTGACAGCATCGCCGTCGCCAGGATGAGGAAGTAGGCGAGTCCGGCAGGCAGCCCGGTCAGCCAACCTGCCGAGTTCATCGTCAGCAAGGCTGCGGTGCCTACGAACGCGCCGGTCATAAATATTTCTCCATGCGCGAAATTAATGAATTCGAGAATGCCGTAGACCATCGTGTAACCGATGGCCACCACCGCGTAGACGGCACCCAAAGTTAATCCGTCCACCAATACTTGAGGGAGTGTTTGCAGGATCATATCCATAAGTCCTTATCCCTTCTGCGTTATTGCCGAGAGTTCATTACTTCGGCTGTTCGATCTCCGAAACCATCGTGCCAGGGTAGGTTGGCGCATCGAATTTATAAATGAAGACCTTGGCGTATTCATTATCGCCTTTGTCGTCAAAGCTGACTTTCGTGGCGATACCCTCGAAGTCGGTCGTAGCTCGGACCGCATCACGGACCTGTTCGCGAGTCGGAAGCTTGCCGCCATTGCCCTCGATCGCTTTTTCCACCGCGTTTAAGATGACATTCATCGAATCATAGGCATAAGCGGAGTAGTTCTCGACGGATTTGCCGAACTTGGCTTTATACTTATCCGCCCATTCCTTGTTGGATTTCGTGACGTCCGTAGACACGGAGCTGTAGGCAACTTCCGTCAGCTTGCCGCCGGCGATGTCGACCATGCCCGAGGAATCCAGCGCGTCTCCGCCCATGATCGGCACCGTGGCACCGTGATGCCTTTCTCGCGCGCCTGTTTGACGATCAGTCCCGCCTCCGCATACATCCCGCCGAAGAAAATAAAATCCGGCTTCTTGCTGAGCACCTGGTTCAGTACGCCGTTAAAATCCTTCTCCCCAACCGTAATGCCCTCGTAACCGGCAATGGTCGCCCCCAGCTCTTCGGCTGCGCTGCGGAAAGCGTCGGCCAGCCCCTGCCCATAAGCCGTTTTATCCTGGATGACGAATATATTTTTCGCTCCCACGGTTTTCACGGCATATTCGGCGCCCGCCGGTCCCTGGAAATCGTCGCGGGCAACGATCCGGTTGGCCGCTTTCAGCTTCCGGTCGGTGAAGTCGGTTGCCGTGCTGGCCGGGGAGACCATCGGAATCCCGTATTTCTCGTATACGACCGAGCTTGGAATCGATACCCCCGAGTTTAGATGTCCCAGTACCGCCAATACCGCTTGGTCGGCGCCGATCAATTCGGAGTTGGCGACACCTTTCTTTGAATCGCCTTGATCGTCGTAAGGCACAAATTGCAAGTCAAATCCCAATTCCTTAAATTCCGCTTGACGCTCCTCCAGCGCCATCTGCCCTCCGAGCTTAATCGATTCCCCTTGAATCGCCGAGCCCCCGGATAACGGGGATTGCGAAGCAATCTTGATGACCGTCAGTTCGCCTCCGGATGCGGCGGCATTGCCATCCGCAGGTTTCGAAGTGTTGCCGGACGAATTGCATGCCGAGAGTAACCCCATGATTAGAAAAGTGCTGACAAGCCAAACATAGCTTTTTTTGCCCTTCATACGCATCCTCCTAAAATGGACATTTTCCTAGGGTTGAACCCCGATCACTGTTAACTATATGTCATAATACATAACACAATAGATATCATACGCTTCACATATGTTAGTATTCGTGACATTTGAGAATGAATTTAACCTATTGACTACAAAAAACTACGGTATCCTACCCAATACAAAAAAAGAAATGTTAAAATATTTTACATTCCCTTCTCATTCTCCCACGCAAGCACAAAAAAGCCCCGTCCTAAAAAAGGACGGAGCCTGAATCGCAGTTTGTCTACTGATTTAAGTTATATTTAGGTTTAGCTTAACGGCTTATTCATCCGGTAACCGGTGCAGCTGAAGCCGCAATGCTCATAAAACATTTTCGCGGACAGATGATTCTCTCGGGCTGTAGAAAGAACCAGATCCGTGCTACCACGTTCGATGGCCCACTTCTCCGCCTCCATGATCAACCGTCTCCCGATCCCTGTACCACGGTGTTTCTCTTCAACGACCAAAGCTGTAACCCGGGTGACCGGTTTAATCATATCATGCGTCTGATGCTGCTTGAGAAAAGCTGTCCCTACGACCACACCGTCGAGTTCCGCAACCAGATTGCCTAGCAGTAACTGACCTTCCAGCATTGCTAGACGTTCCTTCAACACACTTGCCGTCATCGGATAACGCAACTGACGCATTAAAGGAAGCATGTGTTGAACATCGTCGCAACAACCGTTGCGAATGACCAGAGCCGGAGCTAACGCCTCAATACTCAATTGGACCAAACCACCTTCAATAAATTTGCCGTTTCCTAATCCTATTCTATTTTCCGGTTTTATGTCCAAGATTGCAATAGTTCTAATTAAAAATGCACATATTTTTCGATAAAAAGTTACAAAAACCGAAATTGGGCTTCGACCAAGCCGTAATAGATTCCCTTTTGTTCCATCAGTTCCCTGTGCGTACCTGATTCTTTAATCTGACCATGGTCCAAGACGATGATCTTGTCGGCATTGCGGATGGTAGATAGCCTATGGGCGACGATAAAAGACGTCCTCCCCTTGAGGAGCACCTTTAACGCGTCCTGGATCTTCAGCTCGGTCTCCGTATCAATGCTTGCTGTCGCCTCGTCGAGGATCAGAATCCGCGGATTCGCCAGCAGCGCACGGGCAAATGACAATAGCTGACGTTGCCCCATCGAGAGCACGTTGCCGCGTTCCTCCACCTCCGTATTGTAGCCGGACGGCAGCTTCATGATAAAATCATGGGCGTCCACCGCTCTGGCCGCAGCCTCTACTTCCTCATCCGTCGCGTCCAAGCGACCGAAACGAATATTGTCCCGAATCGTTCCTGAGAAAATAAACGTATCCTGCAGTACAACTCCGATTTGGCTGCGAAGGCTCTGGACGGTGACCTCGCGAATATCATGACCGTCGATCACCACCGAACCGCGGCTCGGGTCGTAGAAACGGCTGAGCAGGTTGATGATCGTGCTTTTTCCCGAACCCGTATGGCCGACAAGTGCGATCGATTGGCCGGGACGAACGTCCAAGTCGATGCCTTTCAAGGCTGGGCGCCCTTTTTCATATTCAAACACGACCTGATTAAAGCGAATCCCTCCCGTAATCGCCGGGAGCGGCTTAGCTCCTGGCTGATCCGCGATATTCGGCTCCTCGTCGATAAATTCGAAGATCCGTTCAGAGGAAGCCATCGCCACCAGCAGTTGGTTGTACATTTGTCCCAGGCGATTGATCGGATCCCAGAAGTTCCCCACATAGTTGCTAAACGCCACCAGCAGGCCAATCGTCAGTTCTCCGGTCTGAATGAGGTAAACGCCCAACATAAACAGCACGAACGTGCCGATGCCCCCGGTAATTTCGATTAAAGGACCAAAACCCTGGTTCATGGCCGACGCTTTGTCCCACGACTTCTTGCTGCTCAGGTTCATCGAATCGAAGTAACGCATGTTCTCCCGTTCTTGGGTGTAGGCTTGGGTGACGCGAATCCCTTGAATCGATTCATTCAAATGGGAGTTGATCCGCGAGTTCTTCATGCGAACTTCCTGCCAGGCCATCCGGATTTTTTGCCGCAGTTTGGTGGAGATCAGGAACATGATCGGCACGGTGATCATCACCGCAAGTCCCAGTTTCCAATTGATCAGCAATAAAATCACGACAATCCCGGCCAACTGCACGCAGTCGATCATCAGGTTAACGACCCCGTTGGTGAACAACTCCTGCAGGGAATTAACGTCATTGGTCACTCGCACTAGCACCGAGCCGGCCGGACGCTTGTCGAAGAAGTTGAAGGAAAGCTTCTGGATATGCTTAAACAAATCGGCGCGCAGGTCATAAATGACCTTCTGTCCAATAATGTTCGTGTATTTAATCCGGTATACGCCGGAAACCCACTGAATCAGGTATAGGATGAGGACGGCGACGGTGATGCCGTACAGCAACGTTAAGCTGGTTTGGCCGTTCTCCGGCGCGATCGCCCGGTCGATGGCTAGACTCGTCAAATAGGGCACGGCCAGCTTCGTTACTGTACCTAGCACCGTCATCAGGACAATCAAAGGCAACATCTGTTTGGCGTAAGGGATCATATAGGCAAAAAGCCGGCGGAATTGCTGCCAATCAAAAGCCTTGTCAATCACCTCGTCATCCTGGTAAACGAAGCGTTCCTCGATTTTTCCGCGGGCTGATTCTTTCCCTTGAGGCTTCCGCCCGGTTACCGTTTGCGTATTCATACGTCACCTTCCCGTTCACGCCGGGCCGCTCCATCCAGATGGTCCGCGTATTGGATTCGGTACACATCCCGGTACGGACCGGGAACCTCAATCAGTTGCTCATGTTTGCCGCGTTGCACAACCCTTCCTTCATTCAAGACGAGAATTTCGTCCGCGTGGCGCAGAGAAGAGATTCGGTGTGCGATGATAAATGTCGTTCGCCCCCGCATGACTTCTTGAAAGCCCGATTGGATCTCCTGCTCGGTCTCCATGTCCACCGCGCTGGTGGCATCGTCTAAAATGAGGATTTTCGGATTTTTGAGCAAAGCGCGGGCGATCGCGATCCGTTGCTTCTGCCCGCCCGACAATCCGAGTCCTCGCTCACCCACTACGGTATCGTACCCGTCCGGCAGCTCCATGATAAAATCGTGCGCCTTCGCCAATTGGGCAACGCGAATGATTTGCTCCATGGATACATTGTTCATGCCGTACGCGATATTCCCTTTAATGGTCGATGAGAATAGAAATGTCTCTTGGAACACGGTGGCGATTTGGCTTCGCAAGCTGCGCACGTTGATCTCTCGAATGTCTTTGCCGTCCAGGCGGATATGGCCTTTGTTCACGTCATAAGCACGCATCAACAGCTGGATGATCGTTGATTTGCCGGAACCAGTGCCGCCGAGAAATCCGATGACCGAACCAGGTGAGGCATGAAACTCGATGTCGACGACAGCCGGCATTTTGTTTCCGTATGCGAAGGTGACCCGATCGAACTGGACATCGCCGCGAACCTGCTCCGGATCGAGCTCTACGGCCCGCGCTTCGTCCTTGACGTCAATCGGTTGATTCAAAATTTCCAGCACTCGTTCCCCGGATGCCTTCGATTGCGTATAGTTGTTAATATGGAAGCCTAGACCCCACATCGGGCCGATGATAAACCAGATCAAACTAAAGAAGGCGACTAAATCGCCGAGCGTCAGCTGCTCCTTGATCACCAATGTGCCGCCGGCCGCCAGAAGAACCGCAACGCTAATCGAAGCCAGCAACTCCATCACCGGAAAGAATTTGCTCCACAAGGTAGCCGCAAAGATCTGGTTATCCTTATATCGCTCGTTCCGATGCGAGAACTTCTCCACCTCATGCGGCTCCCGGGCGAACGATTTGACGGTGCGCACCCCGGTTACGTTCTCCTGTACTGCGGTCGTCAAGGAACTGAGTGCCTGGCGCATTTCCTGGAATGCCGGATGAATTTTCGACTCGAATTTGAGCGCCACACCGGCTAAGAATGGAATCGTGATCATCGTCAGTAAGGTCAACTGCCAGTGAATGGACAACATTACCGCCGATCCGAAGGTCACCATCAGGACGAGATTAAGCAACTGGGCGAAGCCAAACCCGACGAAGTTGCGGATCGCTTCCAAATCCCCCGTTAATCGGGACATTAAATCCCCGGTTTTCGCTGTGTCGTAATAGCGGAACGATAGAAATTGTAGTTTTTCGTAGCAGGCGTTACGTAGTCGGTAAGCGAGATAATTCCCCAATCTTCCGCCGAAGAATCCGTGCAGGAACTGCAGCAGCGCCTTGACGGCCACGACGGAAACCGCCATGGCGGCAATCCACACCACTTCCCCGTAATTTCCCGGCCGAATCACATCGTCGATCAGCTTGCGCAGCAGCATTGGATAAACTAAGCCCAGTCCGGTAGCTGCCGCCAAACATAAAATCGACAACACCAAGTAATTCAACTTTGCCTGGTAATATCCCCGAAGTTGCCTGAGAACCTCCATGTCACTCCTCCTACACCCGTTAGTTGGAATTAACTTGATCAACCGTCATAAACCAACGATTCCGGACGTCTTGGATGAAATAACAGAGGGATCTGTCTGAACGCCGCGAAACCTGTCACAGCCTGGAAGCATGCGCTTTCATGGCTATAGCTCTTTGCAGTTTATCATTCGGATTTTCCCGCGGCAAAGCGAAGAAAAGCCTAATATCCCTTAAATTTGGAATATTAGGCCTCTATCGCCGGTTAAACCGGCTTATCTTTCATAAAAAGCTTCCATTTCCTCCACATCCCGCCCGATTTGAGCAAGGATGCTTTTCCAATGCGACAACTCCTCCGGCGAAGCTTTGGAACCTTGAATGCTTTGCTCCCATTCCGACCACAGGCCGCGGAACGTTTCGGCGGTTTGTGCCTTCCGTAATGCGATTTCTTGTTCGTAATGCTCCCGGAAGTTCGTCTCCATCCCCTCAACGATCTTCTTCAACTTGGCAAGCAGTGGATCTTCGAGCTTAGCCCGCAACTGCAAGCGGCCGCCTCCTTCAAAAAATGCTTTCGGATTTTTGAAGATGGGCCAATACGTCTCTGGTTCCAACGTTCCGCCGTCGAGCAAACCTTCGGGTATCGTCGGCGTATTCCAGCTCGTTTCGCCCTCCGTATAGCTAAGCGGCATTTCCAGCGCCGCCTCATGCCGACGGCACCAAGCTTCCGCTTCGCGGCGGAGCAACGCCTCTGCTTTTCGCTCCAGGCGCAGGGTCGTGGCAAGCAGTTCGCGCTCAAATTCACCCGAAATTTGATCCAACCAACCGCGCATGGCGACGGTAAAGTTACGTTTCAGCGGACCGTTGTGCTCCTGCAGCAGCGAAGGGTGGAAAAATTCGGCGAACAGCTCCAACGCCTGTAGCCGAACGCGCTGCACGACGTGGAACAGCAACTCGGAATTCTCCTGGGCCCACTCCCTGCCGATATCGACCTGGACAAACTCGGCGACCGCCTGTTCGAAGGCATCTCGGCGTCCACGTAAGGCGGTGAGCCGCTGCTCTGCATTTTCTGCGTTGTGCCCGGCGGCTTCCGTCCATTTGAATAACCGTTCGTGCATCTGCTTCACCATTGCAGCAGCGGAAGATACGGCCAGATTCCCCAGATCCTGTTCCAGAAAAGCGGAGAACCGCTGTCGGAAGAGGGTGAAGCCCGGGTCGTCCGCAACGTTCCCCTGAACTGCGGCCATGGCTCGCATACTGGATACGGCAAACACGTTAGGTTGCTGGATCCCTGCCGTGCGGAGACCCTCCCGTACATGCTCCACGACGGTGGTGAGTTCATCGTCCGAAGCCGCAAGATCGGCGGCGTTAACAACGAAGAACATTTTATCCAGGGCAAAGCTGCCTTTCATCCGTCCCAACTGGCTTAACAGCTGCTTGTCGGCTCGCGAAAACGCGTGATTGTAGTAGGTCACGAAGATAATCGCGTCGGAGTCCTTCATATATTGGAAAGTCACTCCCGTATGACGAGCATGGATGGAATCCGCCCCTGGGGTGTCCACCAGCACGATTCCTTGTTCGGTTAATGAACAACTGTAGTAAAAGTCGATTTCGGCCACGAAGCAAGCCTTCTTCTCGTTTGCGGCGTAGCTGCGGAACATCTCCGCCTCCACGACCTCCACTTGGCCGAATCGTCCGGCTGACTCTGTCCATCCGGCGGCCGCAGCTTTCAGGAAGCTGTAGTGAGCGCGACCGGCCGCCGGAATGTCTTCAGGTTTCAAGCGCCGAACCGCCTCTAGCCAGGCCGTCTCCGACCAAGTTCCCAAACCTAGAGCTTGGAAGGAATAGGCCAGGTCTTCGCGGATCGCCTCGGCGCTCTTGAATTTGACGGCGGCCGTGTTATGGCGCTGGCCTCCAGCGGGCGCCATCACGCGGATGATCGCCGCGGTGGTCGGATGCGGCGATACGGGCAACACGGCTTCGCCTAGCAAAGCGCTGGCGAAGGACGATTTTCCGGCGCTGAACGCCCCGAACAGCGCCACCGTGAAGACGCCGCCGCGCAGTTCGGCGGCGCGCCGGGTCAGCTCCCGCACCCCGGTGCCGAAGGCCGGGTGGGGAGCCAGCCGCTCCGCCGCGGCCGTCAGGCGCGCGGCGGCGGCAAGCGCGCGCCCGCGCGCCGGGGC
>NZ_WNZY01000029.1 GCF_009725205.1 Paenibacillus timonensis
AAGACAACAAAGTAAGATCGTCGGCCAGGAATAACCTCTCCTGGCTGACGATTTTTCAAAAAACGAGGGTTTTTAAATGGAAAGCTGTCCCTTAGAGTAGTTTTTCAACTACTTTTGGGACAGCCCCTTTTTTTTTCGCAACATAACTGCTCGGCTCCCTATTTGAACACCTTCATGCGGCTCTCGATCGGGGTAAATTCTTTGTCGCCCGCCGGAGCTTCAATCTTGCCAAACGGCATTTGCGCGATCAGCTTCCAGCTTTCCGGAACGGCCCATTCCTTACGCACCTCATCGTCGATTAGCGGATTGTAATGCTGCAGGGACGCGCCAATGCCTTCATCCGACAGGGCTGTCCAGACCACATACTGCAGGAGGCCGTTGGATTGCTGTGACCAGACCGGGAAGTTGTCCGCATATAGAGCGAATTGCTTCTGAAGCCCTTCGATTACCGCCTGATCCTCATAGAACAACACGGTACCGCGGCCGGCGCGGAAGGCAGCCATTTTCTCTTCCGTCGGACCAAAGCTGTCCGCCGGAACCACTTTGCGCAACGACTCTTTCGTAATGTCCCAAAGTTTATCATGTTGCTCGCCGAACAATACGACAACCCTGCCGCTTTGCGAGTTAAACGAGGATGGCGAATAAAGCACCGCGTTTTTCACGATCTCCTCGATCCGATCCTCGGAAATCGGAATGTCTTTGCCTATGGCATATATACTTCTTCTCGTTTTGACGGCATTCCAAAAATCGCTCATTTGTTTCATATCGCTCCGTTTCTGCCTGGTTTAATGGGAATGGAACCCCCCTTAATGTGTCCCATCTTACGATAAACCAATCCGCTCCGAAGCAGTTCCTTTTACTCGCTAATTAACTTTAACCCCATTGCTGCACCTAAGATAAAGGCGATAAACAATAATCGCCGCCACTCCCGGGATTCCCCGTAAAGGATCATCCCTGCGACGGCGCTTCCCGCCGTGCCAATCCCTGTCCATACCGCATAAGCCGTCCCCATGGAGATGGTTCGCATCGCTAAGGTCAGGAACAAGAAGCTGAGCAAAAAACCGCCCGCCATCCAGGCATATGCTCCAAAGCTCTTCCGGGTATTGATTTTATTTATCCCAATCACGCCCAGCACCTCGCCAAACCCGGCAACAACAAGCAGAATCCAATCCATCAGTTAGGCCTCCCTTCCTGTTGCGACTCCTCATCGGTTACCAGCTTCAGCCCGACTACGCCGACAAGCAGCAGCAGAATGAGCAACAGCTTGATCCAGCGGAACGGTTCCCCAAACAAGGTCATTTCGGCGATCACCGTACCGGCTGTACCAATCCCCGTAAAAACGGCATATACCGTGCCGATCGGAAGCCGGCGTCCGGACAAAATAAGGAGATACATACTCATCACAATGCAGACCGCCGTTCCGCTCCAACTTAGCACATCCCCGGCATGCTTTAGACCGATCACCCATCCGATTTCAAATAAGCCGGCGATCCCGACTAACCCCCAATCGCGCTTCATGCTGCAAGACCCTCTCCTTCTGAAAAAAATAAAGCCCGAAAGATATCAAAAAGCGATATCTCCCGGGCTTTTGTCCCTCCGTGTCCACGGCACTTCAACTGCCGCGCGTTCCCTCTTGGACCAGTCCGGCAGTTTGATCCGCCGCGGAACCCTAGGTAACGATTCGAAAGCTATCTTAACCGATTCCCGGTGCGGGGTCAAGCAAAGTTCATATTTTATGTATCAAAATGGCTACTCCAACAAAAGGCTGCGTACTTGTAAGTTGTAATCCCATCGACTAACATGGATATTGACAGTTTATTGATGACTTTGATACTGCTAAGGAGTGAAGTAGATGAGTGCCCAACTCTTTTCCCCGTTTACCATCAAACAGGTGACGTTTAATAACCGGATCGTTATGTCTCCCATGTGCCAATATTCTTCCCCTAATCCTGACGGAAAAATCGACGATTGGCACCGGGTCCATTATGCGTCCCGCGCCGTCGGCGGCGTTGGCTTGATCCTAATCGAAGCGACGGCCGTCGTACCGGAAGGTCGGATCACCTATCGGGATCTTGGCATCTGGAGCGATGAACACATCGCCGGGCTGAAGCAGCTCGTAGACCTAGCCCATCAAAATGGCGCTAAGATCGGCATCCAGCTAGCTCATGCCGGACGGAAAGCTGAGCTCGAAGAGACGATCATTGCCCCTTCCGCCATACCGTTCCCGGAGAAGAAAACGCCGAAAGCCGCGGATGCCGAGGATATTCGTCGGATTATCGAAGGCTTCCGCGAAGGAGCCCGCCGCGCCAAAGAGGCCGGTTTTGATGTCATTGAAATCCACGGAGCCCATGGCTATTTGCTGAACGAATTCCTTTCCCCGCTTACCAACCACCGGGAGGACGAATACGGCGGCAATGCCAACGGCCGATACCGGCTTCTGCATGAAGTGATCGAGGCGGTCAATTCGGTTTGGACCGGCCCGTTGTTTGTACGTGTTTCCGCGAACGAGTACGATCCCGAAGGCAACTCGCTGGAGCAATATATCGATTACGCCCGCCGCATGAAGGCGCAAGGCGTCGATTTGATCGATTGCAGCTCTGGCGGATTGGTTCCCGCACAAATTCACGCGTATCCGGGATATCAAGTGAACTTGGCCGAACAAATTCGCCGCCAGGCGGACATCGCCACCGGTGCCGTTGGCCTCATCAGCGAGCCGAGCCATGCCGAAGAGATTCTCGGCAACGGTCGGGCGGACCTGGTGTTCCTCGGCCGCGAGCTGCTGCGTAACCCTTATTGGGCCTATGATGCTGCCAAAGCACTGCGCACGACGCTTGAGCGTCCGGTACCGTACCAAAGAGCCTAAGTTTCATCCTTCAGTAAAGTGAATTTGTCCATCGAACCGAGGAGTTGTTCTTGAGATATGATGAATCACCGTTCCCCTTCTAGAATTCTGATCATGACGGCCGTAGAAGCTGAGCAACAGGCCGTCCTTCGCGGTCTCGGCAGCTATGATGGCGCCGATGTACAGTTGGCCGGTGTCGGCCCGGCATCGGCCGCGGCGGCAACAGCGGCCGCGCTCGCTCGTGCTGGCCAAGTCGCTGATGGCGCGTACAGTCTCGTCGTCAGCGCCGGGATCGGCGGCGGATTCGCCGAGGTTGCCGGCATGGGTTCGCTCGTCGTTGCGAGCGAAATCATCGCCGCCGACCTCGGCGCGGAAACGCCGGACGGCTTCGCCGGCGTGGACGAGCTGGGCTTCGGCTCGCCCCGTATCGCCGTGGCGGACAAGCTCTCGGCTCGCTGGGCGGAGGCGCTTCGGACCACCGGACTGTCGGTACACTACGGTCCGATCTTGACGTTGTCCACCGTGACAGGAACGGCGGATACGGCACGCTCGCTCATCGAGCGTTACCCCGGCGCCGGTGCCGAAGCGATGGAAGGCTTTGGCGTCGCCGAAGCCGCTCGCCAATTTGGCATTCCCGTGCTGGAGCTGCGCGCCATTTCCAACGCTATTGGTCCGCGTCAGCGGGAATTGTGGAAAATAGGCGATGCCCTGCAGGCTTTAGAGCAAGCTTGTGCAAAACTACCGGAGGTGTTGCTATCATGAAAATCGCTTTTTCTCCCTGTCCAAATGATACCTTTGTGTTCCATGCCTGGGTTCATGGCTTGATCCCGGGTGCGCCTAAACTGGACGTGATCTATGCTGATATTGATATCACGAACGGGTGGGCAGCTTCCGGTACTGGACCTGAAGTGCTGAAAATTTCTTATGCTGCCCTTCCTTGGGTGCTGGACGAGTACGCGTTGCTTCCTTGTGGCGGGGCACTGGGCCGGGGCTGCGGACCGCTGGTTTTGACGGCAGGCGCAGCCTCCCCTTCCGCCCTGTCGGGTCGCCGCGTCGCGGTTCCCAGCGAACGGTCCACCGCCTATCTGCTGTTCCGGCTATGGGCAGCGAAGCATGTTCCCGGCGGTATCGGCGAGATCATCGTTATGCCGTTCGATGAGATCATGCCCGCTGTTAAGCGCGGCGACATCGACGCCGGCCTGGTGATCCATGAAGCCCGCTTCACCTATCAAAATTATGGGCTGAACCTGCTCCAGGACCTGGGGAACTGGTGGGAAGCCGACACGGGTTTGCCTATCCCGCTTGGCGCCATCATCGCCCGTCGTTCGCTGGACCTTGCTTCGATTGCCCGCTGGACGCGGGAATCCGTGCAATACGCCTGGGCGCATCCGGATGCTTCGGCCGCTTATGTAATGAGCCATGCGCAGGAGATGTCGCCCGAGGTCACGCAAGCACATATCGGACTGTACGTTAACCCGTACACGGCCGATTTAGGCGATGACGGATACGCGGCGATCCGCGGGCTACTGGATCGAGCGGCTGCCGAAGGTTTAGTGCCAAAAGTTGATCCGGCCAAGCTGAAAATTGCCTTTTAGCGCAAAACGGCGGCTTTGATTTTTGACTTCAAAGCCGCCTCATTTATTCACTATTTTGAAACGATTTGACTGATGACACCACGCAGAAGAATATTAGTTACAGTGGATTGTATTTCTTCTCCTTGAGCCCGCAAATATATCCAACTATGGTAAATAGATTGAAATGCATGGGATACTGTCTGAGTATCACAGGAAAAACGCACGCCGTGGTCATACAATGTTTGAGCAGCATCGAAATTCTGTTCCCTGAAGGCGAATAGCCGTTCTTTTGAAACCTTGCGAGCAATTAACTCTACGGTTGTTGTATCCATATAAGTTAGAATCGGATATTGAATCATCATTTCGTACATAGCCCCAAACACCTGCAAAATACGTTCCTCGCTTGGTAAATGACCATTGGAATCTAAAATGATATTGAGTTCAGCAAATATTTTCTGCTGTATGTTTTGAACGATGTCTAAATACAGATATTCTTTACTTTCATAAAAGGTATAAAATGAGGCTTTTGCAATGCCGGTGGCTTCTACCAGATCATCAATTGTCACTTTTTTCATCCCGTATGTTGTAAATAATCTTTCTCCTTCTGTGAGGAGCTTCTCCTTTATTCGCTTCTTCTCCTTTTCGCTAAAACGCGGCATGTCACCATCTCCATGTGTAGTTACTGTTTAAATCGAATGTGTAGAATTTGGCTTCTGTTTTTGGTTGCAGGCAAAATATTCAGTAACCGAAGTATCATAGGCTGACGATCTTTTAAAAGATTTCCTGCACTCCAGTATTGAATCAATTCAACACTTGGATGCAGCCTCTCCATCTCTTTTGCTTGATCGATTCCCCATAAAAAAGTGCTGCTAATTTTTTTATGGATAAAATAGCTGTGAACAACATCGAAAAACATATGAGCTCCGGGGTATTGGGTTGCCAAATGTGTCAGTAGTTGCAGCACATCCTGTTCCATGAAATACATAAGCAGGCCCTCTGCAATAATAACGATCTTACTGTTTTCGTAAGGATGGATTTGATCCGTCCATGTTGTGTTTAGTACAGATTGAGGTATAAATTGAAATCGTTCATTTTCAGAAAAAAATCGGCTTCGGAATCGAATTACATCCGGCAGATCAAGATCATACCACTTCAAGAGGCCGTTATCCACTCGGGATATTCGCGTGTCTAATCCTGCTCCCAGATTGATAATAGTCGCGTTTGCATTCTGGGATAGAATACGTTTCACCTCGTCATCAATAACCTTTGTGCGCGATAGAATACCCAATGTTGATATCGAACCACCATCTGTTATTTTATCTTCCAGGTGCAATGTTCTAAGAATTTCTGCTGATTTTTCATCCAAGAAGATGGGGTTCTCCCTTGCGGTTTCAGTAGCACGCGCTACCAAAGAGATAAATAATGTTTCGGATATTGGCGATAAGTCAATGGTATCTATTGTTCCCATCGTTTTCACCCCCATTTTTAAAAATGGTGCCGCAGACAGTACAACTTCTCTGGTCGGGTTTCACATGATTATTCCCGCAGGTCTGACATTCGAACAAACCGTTTCTTAGTGGTACGCGTGTTTGGGAATTGGCTTCAAAGAATCTATCCCTTTTCTTGTCTTGATAAAGCTCAACTTTAAGCAGTGCAAAAAGAACTAGGAGTATGATAAGACCCAATACCGAAGACATCTTCACCAATAGTTGAAACTGCACAAGACTTGTCGTTATCCAAAGTAAGTGGCTGGTTACTGGAATTACGATTAAGCAAATGGCTGCTGCGCAAAGTATCTTGTGACCATAGCCGATCGAATTGATTTTTTTCATTCGCCATCCCTTATATATACTAAATAATTATTTTAGTATGTATAGTTTATTTATTATTTTGGCCATTGTCAAGATATCCAAAGTATTACAGTAAATCGTCTGCCTTTCTCCATAAACAAACAAGGGATCGCTAGGGTTAGCGATCCCTTGTTTTTCAAGCTCCTTGTTTGCTACTCTTCTTCGCAACCTTACGCCCCACCGCCGAACCGTTTGCGATACCCGCACTTCCGGCATAGCTCCTCCACCGCTTCGCGCCGGGAGAACCCGTCGTAGAGCCGGTTCGCTCGCTCACCCTCTACAATCTCCGAGAATGGTGTCTGATACACATTCCCAAGGTTGATAACGCCTTCCCCATCCAGACAGCATGGGATCACCGTTCCATCCACAAGAATCCCGGCCTGGTTGCGCAACGCATGGCAGAAGCCTTTTCCGTCATCCTCCGGCGCCTGCAGATCCGGCCATTCAAATTCATGATCCTGGTTAAGATAGATCCGCTCGGCTAACCTAACGCCGCTTCCGGGCATAACCTTCTCCTCGATACGGTAATCGAGATCGAATTCTTGTTCGATGATTTCAAGGGTCTCACGATTGCGCATGCGCTGGAGGTTCGTTTCATTGTCCTGGGTCAAATTCCATAGGCGGAAGGAAACAATGAGATCCGATGAAGCGACCGCTTCCCGGACGAAAGATAACACGCTCTTCAGGTAACCTTCCCGGTCGGTTGAGCCTTCATGTCCGTCAAAGCTATGCAGCGAGAAATTCATCTGCCGCAGCGCCGGCTTGCCCAACAGCTTGTGACGAACTTTGGGAAGCAGCGTACCATTGGTTGTAATGTTCACCTTAAAACCTTTATCATGGCTGATATCGAGCAACTGGTCGATCTTGGGATGCAGCAGCGGCTCGCCTTTTACGTGAAAATAAATATAGTCCGTATGTGGCTTGATATCGTCCAGAATCTTGCGAAAATCCTCAATTTTGATAAACTGCGCCTGACGATGGGTCGGCGGGCAGAAACTGCAGGCCAAGTTACAGATACTGGTCGTTTCGATGTAGAATTTTTTGAACTTTTTCATGGTGACCTACTTCGTTAAAATTTTTAGTTTATGACCTATTCTATCAATTTATCAGCATCAATAAAAGAGCATATGGTCTTTGTCCACTTTGTAGTAGTCCAGACGATCATTGAGCGTGCCGGTGTGGAATTCGAACATGTGACCGTCCGGGTCTAGAAAATAAATCGATTTCTGATCCCGAAGGTCTCTCTCGCGTCCCGGCAGCACTTCAACATTCAATGCCCGGAGCCGATTCAGAAACGCGTCAAAATCCCCCGCTTCGATAGTAAAAGCGATATGAGTGTAGGTACGATACTCCTTATTCCGTGGAATGTCCTCCTGATTCAGTGCAATCCATAGCCCGTCCAAGTCAAAATAGGCCAGCTTGCGGCCTTTAACTAAAGGGGTCGCCCCAAAGACTTGCTCATAAAACACCATGGATCGATCCAAATCGGATACGGAAAAGCAGAAATGATTAATGCCCTTAACCTTCAACCGATTTCCCCCTATCAACTTATGGCTTGGGCAGTAATTTGTACGTTTTCCAGAATGATTGGTGTACCTGCGACTATCATATCCTGACCCAGCTCCAACGTCAAAACTACGGGTTCCACCGTGTACAAACGACCTTCCTGCAACATGCCGTTGATGAAGAGATTTGCGTAGGAGCCTGCACCGGTTCCGGCAAATGCCAACGGCGGGCTGCCCTCGTCATCCGTAAACTGATTGGCGGGAATGTCGACGGTTCCGGTCAAATCGGTAAGGGGCGCATAAAAGTAGCGATACACAGCGGAAGTAACTAGGACGGCGCCTACCGGTGGCCCCGGTGGCCCTTGCGGTCCCGGTACGCCTGGTGGTCCTGCTGGCCCGACCGCTCCCGGTGCACCTTGCGGTCCCTCGGGCCCCGCTGGTCCGGCCGCTCCCGGTGCGCCCTGCGGCCCCTCGGGCCCCGCTGGCCCGACCGCTCCCGGTGCACCTTGCGGTCCCTCGGGCCCCGCTGGCCCGACCGCTCCCGGTGCGCCCTGCGGTCCCTCGGGCCCCGCTGGCCCGACCGCTCCCGGTGCGCCCTGCGGCCCCTCGGGCCCCGCTGGACCGGCCGCTCCCGGTGCGCCCTGCGGTCCCTCGGGCCCCGCTGGCCCGACCGCTCCCGGTGCACCTTGCGGTCCCTCGGGCCCCGCTGGCCCGACCGCTCCCGGTGCACCTTGCGGTCCCTCGGGCCCTGCTGGACCGGCCGCTCCCGGTGCGCCCTGCGGTCCCTCGGGCCCTGCTGGCCCTACCGCTCCCGGTGCGCCTGGCGGGTCCGCTGGCCCCGGCGGATCGGCCGACGCTGGCGGATCACTCGGCGGATCCGCCGAGACCGGATCGCCCGGTGGGTCTGCCGGTCCTGGCGGATCGACTGCTCCGCGCGCTTCGTCCGAGGCCGGCATCAGCCCCTTCGCGCTCGCCAGACGCTCCATCCGCCGCAACTCCTGGCGATAGCGCTCCAGGAGTCGCATCGCTTGCCGGATCTGTCTACGTAAAGGGGACACACGTCCTTTACTGCGCCCGCGGCGCTCTCTTGCCGCGGATTTCTTTTTCCTTATGGACGTAGCCAGCCGTTTACGAACGCGGATCTTCCCGCTCAATGCGCCTCTACCCATTCTCATCCGATTCTTCCCCCTGGTCGACCTATCTTCCTTCGAACCTTACTTTCGTATCCTATGATCGACCAGCCGGAGGCGCATGGGCGGATCTCTCGAAGCCAATCCCTTAAATTCCATGTTCAACGGAGGCGTAATGCCGTTTCTATTCAGGCATTCACGACATTATATGTATTGTATCGAATCTATCGATACATGCCTGTAATTAAACCCGTTTTTACAGCGGTAGCTTCCATTCCGGTCGCCTCGGGAGGCGTCATTACGACAACAGTGACGCCAACGGTTACCCGCTACTTTGCTTCCTTGACGCCGGGTATGATCGGCGCAACCGATACAACCATCCCCGCCGCCAGCTTCGTGGACGACGCCGATGCCGCGATTACCGACTTGCCGACGCTCACCGGCAGCGATTACTTTAACGTGTACATCAACGGCGTCATTCAGCAAGCCTCGTTGTCGACACTGTCGACGGCCAGCCTGGTGATGAGCACGGTGGACGTATCGGCCGGGACCCCTATCCAGCTAGAAGTCGGAAGCTTCGGTGGCGTCGCTTCAACAATTACAACGCAGCCCACGATTTCCGCGCCAACGATCACAATCATCACGTAATCGTTATTGACGAGCTGTCCCCCAATCGCATAAAATGGTGCCAACGCAATAAGGCGATGGAGTTCGCCTGAACCGCTCGATTTGAGCTGATGACTCCTACCAGATCCTCTGGTAGGAGTCTGTCTATTTTCAGGAGGTTGATTGCATTGAACATCTTTGCTTTAATCCTCGGCGGTTTCTTCGGGACAATCCTTCGTTATGGGCTGTCCTTCTGGATTCCAACTGCCGGGGCTTTCCCCTTGCCTATACTATTGATCAATTGGGCTGGATGCCTATTTCTCGGCTGGCTTTTTACCGTTGCCGCCATCAGGAATATCCGTCCGAGCGTGCGCATCGGGGCTGGTACCGGGTTCACTGGCGCGTTTACGACATTCTCCACCTTCACGGTGCAGACCGTAGACGCCATACATACCGGACACCTGGCAATAGCACTCGCCTATCTATTGGCCAGTTTGATCGGCGGTCTTCTGATGGCTTGGGCCGGGGTCAATTTAGGCCAAAGAATGCGCATCTCTAAGGCAGGTGAAAACGCATGACCGTCATTGTTGGACTTGGCGGGATCCTCGGAACGCTTCTGCGTTACTATCTAGGGCAGTGGATTTCATCTCGGTCCGCCCATCAGGGCTCGCTTTTCCCTTGGGGAACATGGGTCATCAATCTCAGCGGCTCCCTCCTGCTTGGTATTTTGGCGGGATTGCACACGCAGCATTCGATCCCCGCGTGGAGCTGGTTGATGCTCGGAACCGGCATCTGCGGCGCTTACACGACATTCTCCACCTTTGGTTACGAGACGATAACGTTGATCGGAAAAGGATATAAACGCCAAGCTGTCCTCTATGTACTTTCCTCTGCGCTGCTTGGCGTGGCTTGTGCTTGGCTGGGCGGCTGGCTTGTAGCATAAATGTAAAGACGACCGAAGCAAGGCATACGCCCGTATAACGATCATGCGTACCGACAGCTGCATACTATACAGCAAATCCGCGATCATGCGAGAAAAGGTGATTTCTTTTGGCCAGTTTTCGTAAAGCTTATTTACTGAAGCAGCGCATTGCCGGAAACATGCTGAGGAAGAACGGAGTCCACGGCATTGGCGTCGGCCTGCGGGACCCCAAACGCCCCAAACGAGGCGCAGCTATCATTGTATATGCCGATGTCCTGTCAACAACCGTCGCCTCCAAAAAAAACGCGAAGTCAAAACGCACCCCCGCTTTACCTCGTTATCTGAAGCCCCGTGAAGGCGTGCCGATTCGTATCGTACGCTCTCCCCGCTTCTGTAAACGAGGCAGTAACGGAAATGGCGGTAAATTCACCCGTCGGATCCGACCCGTTGTGGCCGGATACAGTGTTGGAACGGCCGATGCTTCCGGCACGGCTGGCCTCATCGTTAGCAGTGACGCAAACGGGTGCAGCCGCTTGATCCTGAGCAATAACCACGTCCTCGCCGATAACAATACCGGGCGTTTCTCGCCAACGCTCCAGCCCGGCGGCGCCGATGGAGGCACAACCGCCAAAGACCGGATCGGTCAACTGGAACGTGTCACCAAACTGAGGAAGAAACGGCCGAATTATCTGGATGCGGCGACCGCCAAGCCCTTCAGACGGTCTTTACTAAAGCCGGCTTATGCCGTCTATGGCACCGTCCCCGGCCATGTCCGTTCCTATAAAATAGGCGACCGCCTCAAAAAAGTCGGCCGCACTACAGGGGTCGTGACCGGCACGGTGGAATCGATTCATACCGATGTACAGGTGGATTACGGGGATTACGGCAATTTGGGGACGATCACCTTCAAGGATCAAAGCGTTATCCGCGGCAAGCGACCGGTCTCCCTGGAAGGCGACTCCGGCTCCGTTTGGCTGACGAACAAAGGTAACCTCGCAGCAGCGGTCAATTTCGCCGGTTCGGAGAACGGGATGCTGTCCATCTCCTATCCCATCGAATGGTTTATGCAGGTATTTGGCGCTCGCGTGGCCAAACCGCGTAAAGGCCGGATGCTTCGACCCCAAAGGGGGAAGAGCGGAAAATATATGTGTATCCGACCGTTGCCTGCAAAACTCGTGAAATCCCTACGTCCGATTCACGCTTCTCCCCGCCCTTTCCGGCGGCACGTATAGGAAATAATAAAAGCTCCCTAAGGGATTCCTTAGGGAGCTTACAATGTTATTCCATAAAATCCTTCAGCCGCTTGCTTCGGCTTGGATGCCGCAATTTGCGGAGCGCCTTGGCTTCAATCTGGCGAATCCGTTCCCGGGTTACGCCAAACTCCTTACCAACCTCTTCCAAAGTCCGCGTACGGCCGTCATCCATCCCAAAACGCAGCCGCAGCACATTCTCCTCACGTTCAGTCAGCGTATCCAATACTTCCTCTAACTGCTCTTTCAAAAGTTCATACGCCGCAGCTTCTGCCGGTGCCGGAGCATCGTGATCCTCGATGAAGTCGCCTAGGTTCGAATCGTTCTCTTCCCCGATCGGCGTTTCCAGCGATACCGGCTCCTGCGCGATCTTCATGATCTCGCGCACCTTATCCGGCGTCAGATCCATCTCTTTGGCGATTTCCTCCGGAGTTGGTTCGCGCCCAATCTCCTGGAGCAGCTGTCGCGAAATACGGATCAGCTTATTGATGGTTTCCACCATATGCACCGGGATCCGGATCGTTCTGGCTTGGTCAGCGATCGCACGGGTGATGGCCTGACGAATCCACCAAGTCGCGTAGGTGCTGAATTTGAACCCTTTTGAATAATCGAACTTTTCCACCGCTTTGATGAGACCCATATTGCCCTCTTGGATCAGGTCCAGAAAGACCATTCCGCGCCCAACATAACGGCGGGCGATACTTACAACCAATCTCAAGTTCGCTTCGGCCAGACGGCGTTTTGCTTCCTCGTCCCCGTTTTCGATGCGCTGTGCGAGCTGGATTTCCTCCTCCGCAGATAACAGAGGCACCCGTCCGATTTCTTTCAAATACATTCTTACCGGGTCATCGATTTTAATCCCTGGCGGTAACGTCAGATCGTCGGTATATTCCATTTCATTATGCTTCAAGTCCTCAGTCATCTTCCAGACCCCCACCCTAAAAAATGAAAAAAATGCGAAAACCATTCTATATCTCTAAAACCTGTATATCCATTTGACAATTCATTGGTATTATGCTACTATTGAGGAGATTATTGCGTGTGTGCCTTGTGAGTGGCTATCCGTCATTTTACCACAGTTCATTAGCTCATACAAGTTTTATTTTTTATTATGTTCATGGAACGAGACGCTGATCCCTGAGGATCAGCGTTTTTTGCGTCCCTCTATTCTTCTTATTCGACAAAGGTTACTCTCGATCCTCCCAAGCCCGGAGTAATGCACCTTGAAAAATTTCCAAAGGCTGAGCACCGGATACGGCATACTTGCCGCGTAACACGAAGAACGGTACGCCGCGAATCCCGAGCCGTCTCGCTTCGTTCTCATCCTCACGGACTTCATCCGCATACGCATTTTGCTCCAGTACATCCCGAACCGCGGAACCATTCAGGCCAACCTCTTCAGCCAAACGAACTAGCGTTTCATGTTCTCCAATATGCAGGGAATCCGTAAAATAAGCTCGGAATAAGCGCTCGTTCATTTCCTTGGCTTTGCCCTGCTGCCCGGCATAATGCGCCAACCGATGGGCTTCGAACGTATTCGTCGGCACGATCGTATCGAAATTATACGTCAACCCTTCCGTTTGAGCCTGTTGCGCCACATTCCGGTTCGACTCCTGCGCCTGTTGTAGGCTGAGGCCGTATTTGACCGCCAATAATTCATGGATGCTCGATTCCGTGTCCTTTGGAGCACCCGGATCCAGTTCAAAACTGCGGTATACGATTTCGATTTCATCCCGATAATCAAATAATTCCAGTGCTTTCTCCAAGCGGCGTTTGCCGATGTAACAAAACGGACAGACAAAGTCCGACCAAACTTCGATTTTCATGTCAATCTCCTCCTTTTTCCAAACACCCTCTACCGGATCAGTCCCCATTCACGTGCCTGTTCCTCGGTAAGGATAAATTGTTCCTGCTCCCAAACCTCGTCCTCTTTGGTCAGTCCGAACGAAGCTCTGACTTGCGGCCAAATCCCCTTTTCCACCGCTTCACTTTGCGTAATGATGATTTTCAATCCGGATCTTCCTTCCAAGTTAAGAGTTTGTCAATTAAGATTACCCGAATTGAAAACCTTCAAACGTACCTCAATCCGTTACCCCATCCCAATCATATGGAAATTATATGCGTTTATGCAGCGCCTCATTTCGCAAGATGTGACTTGCCTGTCCATGGCGGCTATAATAGGACGTGAAGGATATCTTTTCCATTAGAGGTGATTGGAATGAAAGTTACTTATTGGGGACACTCCTGTATCCAGGTGGACACGGGGAAGCATCGACTCGTCATCGATCCGTATCTAACTGAGAATCCGACCGCTGCAGCGGCCGCCGAAGACATTCAAGCCGATTACGTCCTTCTTACCCACGGTCATTCCGACCATATCGCCGATGCGGAAAGCATCGCCCGGCGAAACAACGCCCCAATTATTGCCATCGTTGAGCTAGCCGATTATTTTGCCACTGCCGGACTGCAAACCGTAGGCATGAACCTTGGGGGTTCTCGCATGTTCCCCTTCGGGAGGCTGAAGTGGGTACCGGCGCTTCACAGTACCTCCGTCAACCGAGACGGCGTAAGCTTATATCTAGGCGTCGCCGCGGGCATTCTGCTCGACTTGGACGGGTTTACATTGTACCATGCGGGCGATACCGCACTTTTCAGCGACATAAAGCTGGTAAGCTCCCGACGGCCGGTCGACTTGGCGTTCTTGCCGATCGGCGACCATTTTACCATGGGACCCGACGATGCTCTGATTGCAGCCGAATGGATTGGTGCCAAACACGTCGTACCTGTGCATTACAATACGTTTGACGCAATCGCCCAAGACGGTGAACGGTTTGCGGCAGAACTAGAGCGAATCGGTATACAAGGTCACGCCCTGAAACCAGGGGAATCCCTGGATACATTCTAGGCGTTGATAACAGCAAATTGTTGCGTTTCCTGCAGCAATTTGCTGTTTTTTAATCCGCCAATTCCTTCCCCCGTGTCTCAGTCCCAAGTAAGAACACCGCCAGTGCGCCGACCAGAATCGTCACGAAGAACATCCAAAAGATACTCCCAATCGCGATTTCCCGGGCGACCAACATGCCAACCAGGTACGGGGCGATAATGCCGCCGATTCGCCCAAACGAAGCGGCTAATCCAACACCGGTCGATCGTACACGGGTCGGGTACAGTTCCGGCGTATAAGCGTACATCCCGCCCCAAGCACCAAGATTAAAGAAGGATAAGCATGTGCCAGCCGCGATCAGCATCCCTTCGCTTGTCGCGTTTCCGAACCAAGCCGCGCTGACCGCCGTTAGCAGCAAGTACAACACCAGCACGAACTTGCGACCGAATTTCTCGATGAAATAAGCAGCCGTAAAATATCCCGGCAGTTGGGCTAACGTCATAATTAACACATATTCAAAGCTTTTCACCAGGCTGAAACCTTTCAGTACCATCACCGAAGGCAACCACAAAAACATACCGTAGTATGAGAATACGACAGTAAACCACAGAATCCAGAGCATCACGGTCGAGCGGCGGTGCGGAGAAGCCCAAACCGACTTGAACCATTCCCCGAAGGAAGGCCCCAGCCCTTTACTATTCCTCACCTGCTCCTTAAATCGGACCGGATCCTGAATGGACTTACGCAGATACAACGCATAGATCGCAGGAACGGCGCCGATGATAAAAGCGGCCTGCCAACCGTAATCCGGAATGATGAAATACGAAATCAATGCCGACGCGATCCAGCCTGCGGCCCAGAAGCTTTCCAACAGGACGACGGCTCTTCCGCGTTCAGCGGCTGGGACCGATTCGGACACCAGCGTGGATGCGACAGGCAGCTCCCCGCCGAGGCCAAATCCAGCGATAAAACGCAGCACACACAGCATGGCAAAGCTCGTGGCTGCGGCAGAAAATCCGCTAGCGACGGAGAAAATCAGCAGAGTCCATAACAAGACGGATTTACGTCCGAACTTGTCCGCCATATAACCGGCAATGGCCGCGCCAAAGGCCATCCCTACGGAGTTGATTGCCGTAAAGAAGCCGGTCTGCTGCGGCGTCAAGCTCCATTCCACCGCCAGAGCGGCGGCAATAAACGAAATGATACCGACGTCCATCGCGTCGAACATCCAACTGAGCCCTGCGCTGAACAGCAGCTTCCGCCGTTTTACAGCGGGTTTTCCAGATACGGCCTGTTCTTGAGCATTCAAACGGCTCTCCCCCTATACCATCTTGTTCTCTCTTTAGCTTATCCAAATAGGCGGTTGATCCATGCTAGGGCGTCATGCCGCTTTTCTTGTTTGATATGGACCGATTTCGAACCACAAAAACGATCCCCAACACGATGAGAAATATGGCATAGGATACGATCAGCTCCCGAAGGTTCACTCCGGGGAAAACAATCGATGCGCTTAATATGCCAAACAACCAAATGCTCGACAGGTTACCGACCAGATTGGACCAGGTGTATGATCTCATCTTCAGGTTGGAAATCGCCGACATAAACGAAATCAGATTGTTTGGCATGATCGGAACCGTACGAAGAAAGATCACCGCCCACACCCCATAGCGGTCCAGCCCTTTTTGCCATTTTTCGTATTTCTGCAGCTTGCCCATCCACTTGCGGTTAAACCAGTCGGCAAAGAAATATCCGCACATCAAATATACAATCATCCCTGCCGCCGTCCCGGCAATCCAGCTCGCCAATAGGCCGTTCATGATCCCCAACAGGGAAATATGCAGCATGACGATCGTAGCAAATGGGAAAACTCCAAAGATCCCCTGCACCACGGCAAGCGGGATGGTGAGAAGGAGGATGGAGTACCCGCCCAGATGGGTCGTCTCCAAAAACCAGTCCGTCAATTGCTTAATCCATTCGTTCAAATGATTCGTTCCCCATTCCCCAAAAACTATTACGCCTGAACGCGGTTCCCCAAGATGATGAGATCCCGTTCCACACCATCCAAATTGGCTACACGGGGCAGGTGTGCCCAACGCTCGAAGCCAAACTTGCCAAGAAGTTTGAGGCTGGGTTCGTTGTGACCAAACACGAAACCGAGCAGTGTATGAACACCAATCCGAGGACAAGCCGCAATCGCCCGAGTCAGCAAGATTCCGCCGATTCCTCGAGATCGGTAAGCTTCGGAGATGTAAATGCTAATCTCCGCCGTACCGTTATAAGCCGGACGCCCGTAGAAAGATTGGAAGCTGAGCCAGGCGATGATCTGCCCCCCGGATTTCATGACCCATAGCGGCCGGAAATCGGGAGAGTGCTCTTCAAACCACTTCTGTCTGGCGTCGACGGTCACCGGCTCCAAGTCGGCCGTGACCATCTGTCCCGCAATGGTTTCATTGTAAATCGAAACGATGGCTGGCAAATCCTCGAGGATCGCGTCCTCAATCCTATAGTCAAAGTCCAAATGTTCGGTCATATGTAAGTGCTCACGATCCTTGAATGATTTTGTTGTAGAGCTTGATCATGCTAAAATGCATGCCTTCATGATACGTCGTAAAGTTGATTAGTTGCCCTACGGTCTCAATCCGGTAGCCGCTGGAAGTCGAATAAGGTTCGATGGGTTCCTTAAGTTGTCCGGATAATACCGTTCTTACCCGTTCAGGCTGTGCTTCCAGCACCGCAAGAATATCGTTCAAACTTGGACTTTCCGAAGTCCATTCCAACGGTGACGTTCCATTGGCAAACAGCTCTTGATAAATCTCCGGAAGCTCCGATGTTCTTCCCGTAAAGGTAAATGCATATTTATCCGTGACTAAGGCAAGATGTCCCAAATTCCATAAAATATGATTGCGGAAACCTGCAGGGACAACCAGCACCTTTTCCTCGGGTAAAGTTCTAGCCAGCTTCAAGGTTTGAGTTCGTACGAATTCAAGCTGCCGCCAAATGGCTTGTTCCATATTCTTCCCCTCCTAGTCGGTTTCGTGCTTAATCTGTACGTAATGTTCCACCGTTGGGAACGGGTCGTAGAAATGATGAAGCAGCGCTTTCCATTCCTGGTATTCGGGCGACTGCCGGAAACCGACCTCATGCGCGGTGATCGACTGCCATCTCACCAGAAGAATATATTTATTCTCCGTCTCCACGCATTTGTGGAGCTCATGTCCCAAATAACCGTCCATCCGACGAATCAGTTTAGAAGCCTTGCGGAAATTGCTCTCGAAATCATTTATCATTCCCGGCTTCACCTGCAGTTGAGCTACTTCAAGAATCATCCTCTACATCCCCTCCGTTCAACTGATTATAGCACGGACTTAGCGCTTTATGAATCCAAATTGCGGCAATTGAACCTTCCCCCATCGCTACGCTAACTTGTTCGGCATGAACCCCCAGATCGCCGGCAGCCCAGACACCGGGTACGCTCGTTTGCTTCGTGCGAGGGTCGGTTTCCACGTGTCGATTGCCGGAAATGGGTACACCCAGCTGAGCCGCTAACCTGGAGTGAACCTCATTGCCGCCAAAAGCGATAAATCCTCGTTCCGCCGCGAAGCTTCGACCATCCTTCAGCATTACGCTGCGGATAAAACCTTCGGTGTGCTGTACCTCGACGATTTCTCCTTCCTCGTAGCGGATCTCCCGTTCCGCCATTAGGTGCAGCAGCTCCGGTGCAACATCCGATCGTTCGTGATTGATATAAGTTAAATCTCGGGTACGTTCCGCCAATAGAAGCGCCATCTCCGCCCCGGTGCGGCCGGCGCCCATTAATACCGTTTTCCGGTCTTGGATCTCGTACCCGTCGCAATCTGGGCAGACGTATACGCTCAGCCCTAGCGTTGGAACCATACCTGGGACATCCGGAAAACGATCAAGTACGCCGGTGGCCAAAAGCACCGTCTTGCCGGTATACCCCGTTCCGCTTAGCGTGACAACCTGAAACCGCCCTTCTCGCTTCTCGGCTCCAGTCACCGTATCCAGCACAAATTCCACACCGTAAGATTCCGCTTGTCTTCTTCCCCGGTTGCGAAGCTCTTGGCCCGAAATCCCTTCCGGAAAACCTAACAGGTTATGATACTGTTGACATAACGTCGATCTCCCAAAACCGGCGTCAATAACCAACACTTGGTGCGCCGAATATCGCCCTAATTGGATGGCAGCCTGCAATCCGGCGATTCCGCCTCCTAGGATTAAGCAATCATAAACTTTGGTTTGTTCCATTTGCATGTCCCACTTTCCGCGTGATCTTAATTGACTTATGAAATGAAGTTGATGTATAGCCGTATTCCCGTCAGGAGAAATTAAGTGTGAGCCACAAGGAGGTGTAAGTTTGGACAAGTTTCTCGTCAAATTGCTTGGAAACGGGATCATCCTCATCGCCATGTTGATGATCTTAAGCAACGCCTTATTTATATCGGCGCTGCTGACAGCTTTAGCGTTGTCCATTCTAGCCTATTTATTCGGGGATCTCTTCGTCCTTCCTCGGACGAACAATAGCATTGCGACCCTTGTGGATGCGCTGCTCATTTTCGTCTTTCTGTGGGCGATTGCCGCCAACGCGGAGTGGACGTTATCCTTCGGCGAAATGCTGACCATTACGCTGATGGTAGGCGTATTCGAATGGTTCTTGCACGGTTGGCTGCTGCGTGATGGAATTCATCGGGACAGCAGCGTGAGAGTACGCGATTCACGATAAATGACTTTACAAAAATAAAAGCGCGAGTAAGGAGATCTTCTCTCCATACTTGCGCTTTCTTATTTTTGCAACGTCATTTAACTTCCCAGCATCACGCGGTCGTCGGAAAGCTTGTGTCCGCTGATCCGCTCAAATTCGCCTAGCAGACGTTCCATCGTCAAATCGCGTTTCTTCGTGTCGTCCACGTCGAGGATGATGCGGCCGCCGTCCATCATGATTAGGCGATTGCCCAGCCGGATTGCCTGCTCCATGTTGTGGGTAACCATCAACGTGGTCAACTTCAGTTCGCTGACGATCTCCTGCGTCAGCCTCGTCACCAGCTCGGCGCGGGCCGGGTCCAGCGCGGCGGTATGCTCGTCGAGCAGCAGTACCTGCGGCTCGGTGAACGTCGCCATCAGCAGGCTGAGCGCCTGGCGCTCCCCGCCGGACAACGTGCCGACCTTGGCGCGCAGCCGATTCTCTAGCCCGATACCCAACCGGCGTAACTGCTCCTGGAACATCGCACGGCGCTTGACATTCACGCCTAAACCGAAGCCGCGTCGTTTCCCACGAGAGAACGCCATTGCCAAATTCTCCTCGATCGTCATATGCGGCGCGGTACCGGCCATAGGGTCCTGGAAGACGCGGCCGATCCACTTGCTTCGGCGATGTTCCGGGAGGTGACCGATGTCGACACCGCCAAGGCGAACCTCGCCGGCATCCGGTTTGATCACGCCGGAGATCATATTCATCAGCGTGGATTTACCGGCGCCGTTACTGCCGATGACCGTCACGAAATCGCCCGGACGCAGATGCAGATTGACATCGATCAACGCGATTTTCTCGTCCGGCGTACCGGGGTGAAAAAGCTTTGATACCTCGGTTAACTTCAGCATCAGAACCCACCCCCTACGCTCTTATGGCCAGGGGTTTGCGCGATTTCAGCCGCGCGCCGGCGGGCGATCGATTTCTGCTTTATGTTTCTTTGCACAGTCGGAAGCACCAAAGCAATGATGACGATTACGGCGGTGATCACCTTCAAATCCGTTTGCTCCAGCCATTCGATCCGGAGTGCCAAGGCAACAACGACCCGATAAACGATCGATCCAAGCACTGCCGCCAGCGTGGCCCAAAACACCGTCCGCGCCCCAAAGATCGCTTCCCCGATAATGACGGAGGCCAGCCCGATGACGATCATCCCGATGCCGGACGAAATATCGGCGAATCCGGATTGCTGGGCAATCAGCGCCCCGGACAAAGCCACAAGCCCGTTGGACAAACTGAGTCCGAGAATAATGGTATAGTCCGTGTTGGCACCAAAGCTACGGATCATTCGCTTATTGTCACCGGTTGCGCGCAGCGCAAGTCCAAGCTCTGTCCGGAAGAACAGATCTAGCATCAGCTTGATGGCGATGACTACGATTGGCATGAACACCAGCGGCGACACCGAGCTGAACAACGTGGTCTCGCCAAGCAAGCCCACGTTCGGTTTGCCCATGATCCGCATGTTGATGGAATAGAGCGCGATCATCATCAAAATCCCGGACAACAGTCCGTTAATCCGTCCTTTGGTATGGATGAGGCCGGTGATGGCCCCGGCGGCCAAGCCGCCAAGGAAAGCCGCGATCGTGGCGATCCACGGCGAGCTTCCCCCCGTAATCATCACGGCCGCGATGGCTCCGCCGGTCGTAAAGCTTCCGTCCACAGTCAGATCCGGGAAATCGAGAATTCGAAAAGTGATATAGACGCCAAGCGCCATGAGCGCGTACAGCAGGCCGGATTCCAGCGCCCCGAGCAGCGAGTTTAACATGATGAGTACCTCCCCCGAGAATTTAGGAGCGAGTGCTGCCTATTCGATCAGATTGTTGGCCTTATCCGTGATTTGGTCTTTCATGGCATCCGTCACTTCAATGCCTTGCTCGGCCGCCGCTTTCAGGTTCATGATCAAGTCGAGTTTATCCGGTACGGTGACCTTCAGATCGCCGACCTTTTTCCCGTTTTTCAACACGTCCACAGCCATTTGGCCCACTTGGTAACCATGGTCATAATATTTGAATCCGATCGTGGCAAAAGCACCCTTCTCCACCGTATCCCGATCGCTCGAGAAGAATGGAATGTCGTTCTCGTTAGCCACCTGGATTACGGTACTAACCGCTTCAACGACCATATTGTCCAGCGTAATGTACAGCGCATCCACCCGGCCAACCAGCGATTCGGCCGCTTGTTTGACTTCCGATGTATTCGTCACCGAGGCTTTGACCAATTTGATGCCGTGGGCGTCCAAAGCTTTCTCGGCATGGTTTGCCATGACGACCGCATTCGGTTCGCCTTGGTTGATGACCAGTCCGACCGATTTCACGTCTTTGAAATTCGCGGCGATGAAGTCCATCAGCTTGGTAATCGCCTCCGGGTTCGTATCGGAAGCGCCGGAGATGTTCCCGCCCGGATGATCCAGATTGTCGACCAATTTGGCATCGATCGGATCCGTTACCGCTGCGAACAGAATCGGTGAGTTCTTGACCTGCTGCGCAACGGCTTGCGCCGGAGGCGTGGCGATCGCGAGGACGAGATCGTACTTCTCGCCGGCGATTTTTTGCGCGATGGTCGTATTGTTCGTTGGATCTCCCTGCGCATTGTTATAATCCAGCTCCAGGTTGTCGCCTTCGACGATACCGGCGTCTTTCAAAGCGGCAAGGAACCCTTCTCTCGTTGCGTCTAGGGAAGGATGCTCCACGATTTGCGAAATCGCGATTTTGTAAGAATCCTTTGTTGGCTCCGCTGCATCCCCCGCTCCCGCGGAGTTCTCTGTTCCGGTGCCACTAGCATTTCCCCCGTTGGCTGCATTACCCCCGTTCCCGTTCGTGTTGTTGCCGCAAGCGACAACGCCCACCAACAGCAGCGACATGGCAAGTAAAACTCCAAGCTTCTTCTTCATATTTCGTTTCCCCTTTCTCTCTCATGAAATGATAAATGATGACCCAGGAAGGTTGAACCAGCAAAACATGATCCGATTAACGCTTTTGTCGATAAAAGGATTAAAGTGTCTATGGACAACCATTCGCCCAACGTGGACACGAAGTATTATTCCTATATTAAATGGTGGTCAATTATCCGTCAACAAAAAAGAGCCAACCTAAGCACGACCGGTACCCCGGCCTTGCTCAGGCAGCTCTTCCTCAACTTCAGATCATTTTTTGGCATCCATATAAATATGTTTAGCCTCGATCGCTTGAGGCGTGATCTCGAGCACGCCAAAGCTGTATTTCGGCTCCCGCCGCTTATCGGTTGGCGAACCGGGGTTGAACCACAAGACACCTCCGCTTTTGGCTAGATAGGGCTTATGGGAGTGACCGAACAGCACGGCGTCCACTGGCTTCCCCGCAAATACCCGCTCGGCATTGTCCTTAGCTCCATGCCCGCCGCCGGGCAGATGGCCGTGAGTCAGCCCGATTCGCCTTCCGCTCAGCTCAAGAATTTTGTGCTGACCGAACCGGCGGATGATGTCCACCGGGTCGTTGTTACCAGCCACCCCGTCGACCGGGGCTATTGCTGCCAACTGTTCATAAACGTCCATGGTCACCCAATCGCCCAGGTGGAGAATCAGGTCGCAGGTTTTAAACGTTTGCCGCAGCTTCGCGGGCAGCTCCGTCCCGCGGCGCGGCATATGCGTATCCGACACGACTCCGATGCGCATAGGCCGTTACCTCAACGGCGAAGCAGCCATACGCACATAGGTGTGCCGCCGCCCGCGGATCGCGATCGATAACGCTTGAATGTTCTCCGGGACGGCCATCCCGGCGAAACCGGCGTCTCCGATATGGAATACGTCTGCCCCCGCCCGTTTAGCGCTGAGCGCAATCTCCCGAACCGTTGCTTCGTCTGCGCCTTCCTGGCTCGTGCCGATCGCCGCTAAGGCCAGGGCACCCCTCGCCTTGACCTCTGCGATGATCTGAGCCAGATCTTCCTCCCGCACGCCGGGAACCGTGCCCGGGGCAGGCAGCAGGACGACGTCCGCGCCGGCTTCGGCGAACCCGATCGCCGCCTCCCGATCAAGGACGCTGCCGCGGGTGCCAGCCCCGTGCATTTTGCCTGCCAGAATCAAACCGCCGAATTCCCGTTTGGCCAAGGTGATCGCCTGCTGGATGCGTTCGTGGGTCACGCCGGTTTTCGGGTTGCCCGTCAGGCAGACGAAATCGCAGCCCAGCCGCTTGGCTTCCGCTAAGCTCCGTGCCGTTGCCCGCCGTCCTTCGGGCAGCTGGTTTAGTGACTCGACCGCTTCGGCAGAGTCATCAACCGGCTCCAGATTGATACCGATCGGCAGCCCCGTCAACCGCTTTAGTTCGGCGATCGGATTTCGCGCCTCTGGCTTCTGTTCCCCGCCGCCGACTTCCGGCGCAAACAAATCCCTAGCCTCGATGCCGCGAACCTGCGGCTGAAACACGTCAAAGACGTTCAACAAGATCATATCCGCACCGAAAGCCTTCGCGAGTTCTGCGTTGGTTAGCTCCGGCAACAGCGGCTGCGATGTGACCACCGTCTCCGCGATCACGGTACGTCCTTCCGCCGCCAACATCGCTCCCTTTAAAGCTTCGCGATCCATTCGCCGGAAATCCGATGCCCGGCAGTCCAATATCCGTTTCAAACTCTACCCCTCCATTCAACGATGAAATGAAACCCATGCTGTGTTCAGTGTAGCATGCCAGGAAACCACAGACTACGCCATTTTTACGAAGATGAGCTTCGTTTTAAATAGACTCTGGCCTCATAAGGACGCAGCCGCAAGTGGCGTAAATCCTCATGAACCTGCGGGGCGTAATTGGAGATCAGGAGTTCGATGTCCCGCGGTTTCATGACCTCCTCCGGCCATTCAAATATCGGCTCATCAGCACTAAAGTTTAAAATCACCAACAACCGGCTAGCGTTTAACAAACGGGTAAACACGTAAATTTCCGGATGGTCGGGAAGCAACAGCTCATATTCACCGTAAACGATCACGGCATGCTGCTTTCTTAATCGAATCAGCTCTTGATAGTAGTGATAGATCGAGTCCGGGTTTCGGCGTGCTTCCTCAACGTTGATCCGATCATAATTCGGGTTGATACCGATCCAGGGGGCTTCTGCGGTGGTAAAACCGGCCTGCGGCCTGTTATCCCATTGCATGGGGGTTCGAGCGTTATCGCGACTTTTGAGGTGGATCGCCCGCAAGATGTCGGTTTCCGGAACCCCCTTTCTTTGTTGCTCCTCATAGAAGTTAAGCGTCTCCACGTCGCGATACTCCTCAATCGAGGCGAACGCGGTGTTGGTCATCCCGATTTCCTCGCCTTGATAAATGTACGGCGTCCCCTCCAGCATATGCAGGAAGGTGGCTAGCATTTTGGCCGATAGGACACGGTATTCCTCTGAATCGTTACCGAACCGCGAAACTGAACGCGGTTGATCGTGGTTGCCCAAATAGTTGGCATTCCAGCCCCGGCCGTGCAGCACCGTCTGCCAGCGGGTGATGACTTCCTTCAAGTCCGTCAGTTTCCACGGAACGACGTCCCATTTACCGCTGCCGGCAGAACCGGCATCCAGAAACATATGCTCAAATTGGAACGTCATATTCAGCTCGCGGCGGTCGTCTCCCACATAGTCCAGCGCCTCCTCGGGGCCTAATCCAGATGTTTCGCCTACCGTCATAATGTCGTAGGAATACAGCACATTTTCATATAAGTTTTGCAGGAGGGTATGTACGTCGTCGAGGTTGGAGAAGAGCTCGTAAGCCCGCACCGTCGGCATCTGCTGCGGATTGTGCGCGTCCGGCAGCCCTTTCGCCTTGGCGATATGCGCGATGGCGTCGAACCGGAAGCCGTCCACGCCCTTTTGGAGCCACCACTGGATCATGTCGTGCAACTCGCGGATCACGGTTGGATTTTCCCAGTTCAAATCGGGTTGATGTTTGGAATACAAGTGCAGGTAATATTCGCCAGTCCGTTCGTCGTACTCCCACACCGAGCCGCTGAAATACGACTCCCAGTTGTTTGGCGGTCCGCCGTTTTTCCCCTGCCGCCAGATGTAATAGTCCCGCTTGGGATTGTCCGTGGACTGACGTGATTCCAGAAACCAGGGATGCTCGTCCGAGGTGTGGTTCAGCACCAGGTCCATCATCAGCTTCATTCCCCGCGCATGCAGACCCTCTAGCAGCTCGTCGAAATCCTCCATCGTGCCGAAGGCGGGGTCGATTTGGCAATAATCGCTAATATCATAGCCGTTATCATGTCCGGGCGATTGATAGATGGGGCACACCCAAACCACGTCGATCCCAAGATCCTGCAAATCATCCAGCTTGGAGAGGATGCCACGCAGATCTCCCACTCCGTCCCCATTCGAATCCTTGAAGCTGATCGGATAGATCTGGTACACGACGCTTTCCTTCCACCAAGTCCGCTTCATGTTCGCCGCCCTTTCTCCATTTTCCTTTAGCTATTTGCACCCGTCCGCATTTGTATTACAAAAAAAAGCCCAGGAACCTAAAGTTCCTGAACTTAACTGTATAACCTTAGGCGTACTGCTCCACCGCCTGCACGTATTTGCGATGCACTTCCGCCCGTTCCGATTCTAGCTTTCGTTTGGCGGTTTCCAGCTCGCGTTGCACTTCGCTTACCGCCGAAGTTTGGTTCCGGACTTGATCCAAGCTGTCGTTGATTCGTCCCTGTACCAGCCAATCCGAGAAGAAATCGTCAAAGAAATAGTCAGAAAATTTCAACAATCCGCCGATTTCCAGATTCGTCGAAATGCTGGCCCCAATGTCTTTGAGCTCGCGCTCAAAACGCTGCAGGCTTTGCCGCGCCGTATGGAGATGGCTCATCGCCTCGTCAATCCGTCCGTGCTTGATGTGCGTGGACAACATCCCGCCTCCCAGCATATCGTACGTCCCCCAATTTTTCGCGGAGCGGAGATCCTCCTCAGCTGCACTTAAGTCGCGAAGGGCCGATTGGCCGGCGCGTACCGCCTCGTCCACCTCTTTGAGTTCCACGGTGAGGACTGCCTCACATTCGGCCAGCTCTCTCAGTTCGTGATTCTCCTCCAGGATTTGCCGTTCCTTGGCTTGAAAAACCCGCTCGTATTCATTCCGCCAAGAACCAAGGTCTAGCAGCCCGCGCTCGATCTCGGAGATTTGACGTTCCATATCCCGAACCGCTGCTTCTGCGGCATCATACCTCACCTTCGCCTCCAGCACTTCCCGCTGCTCCCGATCCAGCTTCTCAGCCTTGTTGCCAAGTACAGTAGCCAGCAAGTTGGATAACGACATCGCCGATAGCTTGCGAACGTCCTCTTCCTCTGCGGCTAACTTCGTCTGCCATCGGTTCCGTTCTTCTTGCAAGCCGGACAACTCCTGCTGAAGAGCTTTGAGGCGCCGTTGCCATTTCTCCTGGTTCCGGCCTTTCTCCTTGAGCTCTGCCATCCGCGCGTTTAAATCCTCGAACATGCTTGGTTTCTCCCTTCACCGCCGGAAACAACCATCCGGCCTAAGTGGTTTCGATATCATGTTCTACGTTGTTCGGTACGGTTATGTTTCAGAGCGCCTGATTCCAAGCCAAAGCGCCGTTCGCCTCCGCACTCTTCACGATTTCCTCGCACAGCCGGTGGGTTTCCAGCGAGTCCCGCAGCGAAATGGCCGGCTCCTTACCTTCGCGAACGCAGCTGATAAAATGATCAATGATTTGCACGAACCCTCGCCGATACAACACCGGATCCCAGTCCTTGAAGGTCGATCGTTTAGCTTCACCGCCGGCAAAATGCTCGGTGGTATTCAGCCCGTCCACCCGCCACTTCTGGCCGGGGCTCATCACCTCGAGGATTTCATCGTTGGTCCCCGAGTCACGATTCATGATTCCGATACAGGTGAAGCCTTCACCTTCCAGTTGGAGTGTGACATGATACAGCTTCCCATCTTGAACCCGAGTTGAGACATGGAAGTTATGAACTTCTCCCGGGGCCAAGAACCGCAGGGTATCCACTACATGAATATAATCATCCAACACGAAGCGGCGGGCGTAGTCCGCTGAAGGGGTACGGTTCTTCTGCAGTAGCACCAGCCGACAATCCGGCTGATCCTTCAAGGCAGCATTCATCGGGGCGAAACGGCGATTAAAGCCGGTCATGAACAGCACACCTTTCTGTTCCGCTAGTTCACTGAGGCGTTTGGATTCCTCGTATTGATAAGCGATCGGTTTATCCACGTAGACGTGGACTCCGTTCTCGATCAGTTGCTCCACTATGGCCGGATGAGACTCCGTCGCCGAGTGGACGAACGCCGCATCTACGCCGGATTTCACCAAGTCATCCACGCTGCCCGCCGTTTCCGGGACGCGGTATTTTGCCGCCAACTTGGACCTTGTCTCTGAATTTCGTGTACTAAAGATGAGGTCGATATCCTCCCTCGCCGTAATGACCGGCAAATACGCTTTTTGCGCGATATCGCCGAGTCCAATCATTCCGATGCGCATCCGTTTAGCCTCCTGAAGGTACATTTCGTGAATTCGTTAGGTGGTAATCGTTCCCTACCATTTTGGCATAGGAAAAAGAGGATGTAAATTTGCTGTAGAAAAAAAGTGAACCCCCATGAACCTCATGGGGGCTTGTAGGTACTCCAATATTAAACGAAGGAAGGTCTTCTCAGATCCACGTCTCCTGTGAGGACCTTTACATATTCCTTATCTCCACCTTCAACGGAAGGACCAATATAAAGAATGCCTTTATTGCGACTTGAAATCACATCTCGCCTACCCTGTCCCTTCGTGCTCTTAGCCTCCAACAGCGATGGGGACTGACGTTTCGAAGCTTTGGACACCGAGTTCGATCCTTGTCTGAGTTTCATGTTATCACGCTTCATACCGAATCCCCTCCAAGGATATAATGAATGGTTCGCAAGAGTTCATTATTATGATTTACGATGATGCCTAATTGGTGTTCGGTCAAGTGATGCCTACCGGAAAAATGAACCGAGAGAACATGTTCTTTACCTAAAGGATAGCATAGGATGTATACCTGTTCAACTTCAAGTCGGCTAAAGAAAGCCCATTTTGAGGTTAAATACGCATCTACCACATAAATCGGCTGATGGCCGGACTCCACAAGTGCTTGGTTTTCGTGAAAGGTATAAAACCGGCCTTTTCCGACGTTTCCGCCAACTTGCCCAATTCCGTCATCCCCCTGTGCCTTCCAGAGAGCTGCGCCGGTAACCAGATAATCCGGAGGAGGAAGGATGGACGTCCGGATGGCCTCACTCAAAGCGTTATAACGCTCCTCCTCGTTGGGGATGGATAGATTCTTGTTATAAGTCCAGAAGAGATGCAGGATCCGGCGTTTGCGTTCCAGTTCCAATTCCATTTTTGCAATGTCATCGCGCGGGTCTTGGTAACATCCTTCAGCTTGAATGGCTTTCATGAGGAATTGGCAGGCTACAGAAACAGCCGCCTCCTCATTTCCGTCCGTTCGCACCTCGTAATTCAGTAAGGTCAAGCCTTGGAGGTCGGATAAAAGATGATATTCCGATATGTTCTCCCCTTGGATTAGCTCCTCGCTCTCTCTTACTTCTTGAGGGACAATCGCGAACACCCGCCGTCGCCCCAATCTCCCCCAAAACAAACCCATTTCAAAAAGCGTATTATCCCGGGTGATAAAAACAAATTTCCCTCGATAAAGCGCGACGTCATCCGGTGCAAAAATAAAAACTCCAAAATCATTTCGATGGAGTTGTTTCTCAAGAGACTCGATCGAGTAGTCATTGCCTCCAAATGCGCCTGCATACCAAGGAGTGACCTGGGCATATCGGTTGATTTGGGCATGGATCCCGTTCGCGATCGCTATCGCTTCTCTTGAAGAACCAATAAAGACATTGGGCTTGATCACATCCACAACTCCTTGAAAAACGATTCATCTTTTCCTAATTATACCACCTAGATCCGTTTTGCGTAGCTCTTTATAGCACCCGCCGATGTCTCATGCTTACGCTCCGTTTACAATAGAATGATATGATGAGGAAAAAAAACGCCCGTTTGGCGCATGTAGATACATGGAAAGGAGCTACACTGCTTGCAGTCTGATCAAGTAACCCCCACTGCGATGGAACAACCGAACTCTGGACGGCTCCAGCGCATCTTCGAGATCTTCGCCGTCTCCACCAAGCTGGGACTCACCTCTTTTGGCGGACCGATCGCCCATCTTGGCTATTTTCATGAGGAGTATGTGAACAAACGCAAATGGATCGGGGAACAAAAATATGCCGAACTGGTCGCGCTATGCCAATTCCTGCCGGGGCCGGCGAGCAGCCAGGTTGGCATGGGCATCGGCTTGTACCGCGGCGGTATAGCCGGCGCTTTGGCGGCTTGGGCTGGATTCACGCTGCCCTCCGCCGTGGTGCTTGTGCTGTTCGCCCTGCTGCTGCAAGGGACGGCGCTTGCCGACAGCGGTTGGTTGCACGGCCTGAAGCTCACGGCGGTCGCCATCGTCGCTCAGGCGGTGTGGAGCATGGGCGTAAAGCTCGCCGCCGGCCGCAGCCGAGCGACCATCGCCGCCTTGGCTGCGGCCGCCACCTTGCTCTGGCCAAGCGGCCTGACGCAGGTGCTGATCATCGCGGTGTCCGCGCTGGTCGGCTTATGGCTGTACCGCAGTAGTCCAGCTCCCGGCGCTTCGCCTGCACACCCTGGCGAGGAGCCGCAAAACGGCATCCGTCTCCGCCGCTCCTGGGCTGTCGCGAGCCTCGCCGCCTTCGTTGGTTTGCTTGGGCTGCTGCCATTGGTCAGCCGGTGGTGGCCGAACCTTGGGCTACAGCTATTCGACGTCTTCTACCGCGCAGGCTCGCTCGTCTTCGGCGGCGGTCATGTCGTGTTGCCGCTGCTGCAAAGCGAAGTCGTCCCTCGCGGCTGGATCGGCGAGGCCGACTTCCTATCCGGCTATGGTGCAGCCCAGGCCGTTCCGGGTCCGCTGTTTACCTTCGGCTCCTATCTGGGGGCTTCCATCCACGGCGTCACCGGTGCCATACTGGCTACGATCGCGATTTTTCTGCCGGCGTTCCTGCTGGTCATTGGGGTACTTCCCTTCTGGCATCGGCTGCGCGGCATCCCTAAGGTACAATACGCGCTTCAGGGCGTAAACGCTGCGGTTGTAGGCATCTTGCTCGCCGCCTTATACGATCCCATCTGGGTGTCCTCCGTTCAGGAAACCGGCGACTTCATCGTCGCTTTGCTGTTATTCGCCATGCTGATGTTCTGGAAGCTGCCGCCATGGGTTGTGGTTGTTGCCGGAGCGGCGGGCGGGGCACTGCTCGGTTGGCTCGGATAAAGCAAATAGGTTAACCGCGTCGCCCTAGGGCTCGTAAATCATCTTCCGCGTCATCCCGCCGTCCACCACCAAATGAGCGCCGGTCACGAACGTATTGTCCGGGTGAGTCAAATACAGGCAAGCCCGGGCAATATCCGCCGGAGTTCCAACCCGGCCCGCCGGATGCTGCTCGTGATCGATGTCGCGGAGTGCGCCGTAATCCCCGGTCTCGATCCATCCCGGGCTTATACAGTTCACGCGGATCCCGTCAGGTCCAAGCGATACGGCCAGCGCATGCGTCATCGACACGATGGCCCCTTTGGATGCGGCATACGCCTCCGAGCCCGGTTCGGACATGATCGACCGCGTTGAGGAGATGTTCACGATCGCTCCTCCCCGGCCACTTCCCTTCACTCGTTTCGCCATTTCGCGGGAAGCCAGAAACGTACTTCGTACATTGGTATTTAGTACATCGTCCCATTCCTCCACCGTAAGCTCATAGGTTGATTTAAACCGGGATATTCCCGCATTGTTAATCAGAATATCGATTCGTCCCAGCTCACGCTCGGCCGTTTCCATTAAACGAACGATATCTGCTTCCTGACGTACATCACAAGGTACGAATAAGGCACGGCCCCCCGTCTGACGGATCGCCTCAGTTGCCAAACTACCGGTTTCCTCATTCAGCTCCGCCAGAACGACAGACGCACCTTCCTGAGCGTAAGCTTCAGCAACGCCGCGGCCGATACCTTGGCCCGCTCCTGTTACGATCACCGTTCGATTTGTCAAAGACATCTCTTGAATGTCACTCCTTATGTCCATTTGCCGCAATGTGCCGGACTAATTCCGGCAGCCACTCGTCCAGCGCTTCGAATCGGTACCCGGCTTCATGCGCTTTCGAATTGTCCATCACCCATGAGGCCGGGATGCCAAACGGAGATTGATGCTCCTGAGCCGTTTCACGTTCGACCAAGGCCGGTTTACCGGTGATGTTCTCGATGAAACGAAGGATGCCGCCGATCGTAATATTCCCATCCGAGCAGGCGTTAATCGGCCCCGTAAGCCCGGTTTCCCCTAGCCAGGCCAGAAACTTAGCCGTCTCTGCCGACGTGATGAAAGACATCTCCGCTTCCGGATTTAGCATGCCAATCGGCAGCCCCTGCTGGACATGCTCGACGTGAAAATGCAGCCGACGCGTATAATCATCCGGCCCCAGGACAATCGGAATCCGCAGTGCGCTCACCGGAAAATCAGCTTCTTGGAACAAGGCCGTTTCGGCCAATCGTTTCCCTTCCCCATAATCGAAAGTCGGTTTATCCCCGAGTTTCAGCTCGTAATTGTAAGGATCGAAGTCCGCTTCGACCAAGGGCACTTTGCCTAACTGATAAACCGATAAGGTGGAGGTCAAGATGTACTGCCCAACGCGACCTTTGAAGGCTCGCACGGCAGCAAGCGCTTCGTTCGGCGAATAACAGATGTTATCGTATACGATATCCCAAGGTCCGGCCGCAGCCGCTTCACGAAGGGAATCTTCGTTCGTTCGATCCATTCGAAGCTGTGTGACCGGCGCATCAAACCGAACCTCCGCTAGCCCACGGGTTGCTACCGTCACATCATGTCGGCCGGATTCCGCCAGCCGATTGACGAGTCTTTTGCCGAAATAACGCGAGCCGCCTAATACCAATATTTTTGACATTCCTATTCCTCCTCCATCACCGACAGTTTCCCGTTATCGGGTCGTAAACGTGCTTTTCATCAAGGACAAGGCGCTTAACATCCCGAAGAAAAAGAACTGCGGATCTCTCACAATCTCGAAATAACCCACAATATAAATCTGTTTGACGTAGATCGTGATGATCGGATAAATCAGCAGCAGGAAGCTGGGCACAAATACAAACGCAAACAGCGGGCGATGGAACTTCCGCCGGTTCGGGAAGCCGTTCAGGAAACTTAAGTACAATCCAAACGCCAACCCGTACACGATTTTGCCGATCAAGCCGTATTCGATTTTATAAAGAGTTTGTGTCTTGTGATTCATCATGTCGGTGAACTGATTTCCGTAATACATCAGCACCAGCGCTCCGATCATCCAGACGAAATAATAGAAATAACCTCTCGAGCTCTTCATGTATCCTACTCTCCCTATGTATGGATCAAAACCAACAATCAAATTTTACCACGAAATGCGGGAGGGTAGCAGGAAGTTTTGTGGGTGGGAGTGACTGCACTTGAAATCCTAACGGACCTCATAGACCTTATTCGAACCATTTCGTACGTGTAAAAAATCTAACGGACCCCAATGACGTTATTCATCCTGATTTGTCTCAGTTAGGAGCAAATCCTGGAATATAAGGTCTCTGGAGTCCGTTACTCATCCATTTCAAGCATTCTGACTCAATTTAACGTCACCTGAGTCCGTTAGAACAGGACGAAGGTTCCCGATCATCGCATTTGCGACGTGTCGACCCTCCCCCTGTCCTCCTCCTCGACCAGCACCAACCGCGGCCAGCGGTTGAGCCAAGCCTTGCCATTAACACGCTGCCAGAACACAGCGTCATCATGGAAATATGGGCCCTGCCGGACTTGAAGCGACAAGAGGTCAGCCAAACCCAAAGGCGCAATGATCTCGACCTCTCCCTCAGCGTCTAAGCGAGCGCCCACCGCTGTCGCCGTTTCGGGCCAGCGCTTCATCGCGTCCTCAACTGAGAGGTATGGCGCCGCACCATTGCGCAAATGCATGCGCGCCTGATTTTTCGCCGACCAATTCAGCCGCGGGTTGCGTTCGCGTAACTTTGCATCATAGGCTTTCTCCGCCTCTTCATCCAAACACAACGGATCAAAGTAGAGAACATCCGCATCTTGCAGCGGCGTCCGAACGGTATAGCCATGCAGCACATCCCAGACAAAGTTTCGGATATAGCCGGCGGCAATGCAGCCTTGGGGAAGTCCCAACTCGGCAACGAGACGCAAATCGGCCATCATTTCGGTCTGTTGGCGGATTGCCCCACACAACCCCTCCGCATCAGCGATTCCCGGCAACATCAGCTTGTCGCCTCCTGTTGCTTTAAAGCCTCATCCTTCGGCAGCAGTACGGCGAGCAGACCGATTAACGGCAGCAAGGAGCAGACCTGCATGATGAACAGGATGCCCGCTTGGTCGGCAAAATTGCCAAGCACGGCGGAACCCAAGCCGCCAAGACCAAACGATAAACCAAAGAACAAGCCCGAGACGAGTCCTACCTTCCCTGGCAACAATTCCTGCGCATATACGACGATGATCGAGAACGCCGAGGACATGATAAACCCGGCGATCACGACCAGCACGCCTGACCAAAACAAATTGGCATACGGGAGCAACAGCGAAAACGGCGCAGTCCCGAGAATGGACACCCAAATGATATTGCGCCGACCATAACGGTCCGCCATCGGTCCGCCGAAGAATGTACCAACCGCCGCTGCAGCCAAGAAAGCGAAGATATACCACTGAGCGGTATCCTTGGCTACCCCGTAATGATCCATCAGGAAAAACGAATAAAACGTCGAGATGCTGATCGAATACACGTTCTTGGAGAACAGAAGTAGAACCAGCACGGTGATGGCCAGCATGACCTTCCCCCGGCTAAGCCGGCTCTTCGGCTGGGCAACTTCGCCGCCAGTAGCCACAGATCCGACAGCACGAGGCTTGCGTGGCTTCAGATCCTGCCCGCCATACCATCTCGCCACGTAAAACTGGATGACGATCGCGGCGACCGCCGCCAAGGCGAACCAGGCTACGCTAGTCTGACCCAAAGGGATAAAAATCAAAGCCGACATGATGGGACCTAAGGAAGCGCCGAGGTTCCCGCCGACCTGAAATATGGATTGCGCCAGTCCTCGTCTCGAACCCGCCGCCAAATAAGCTACGCGCGAAGACTCGGGATGGAATACCGACGATCCCAGCCCGATCGAGGTGACCGCGAGCAGGATGAACGCATAGCTTGGGGCAAACGCCAGCATGACGATGCCCGCCAGCGTAAAGCAAACCCCCAGCGGCAGGATGTACGGCCGGGGCCGGACATCCGAGTACAAGCCCACCAAAGGCTGAAACAAGGACGCCGTCATATTCATGGCGAACGAAATCCAGCCGATTTGCCCGTAGGATAAGAGAAGTGATTCGCGCAAGACCGGAAACAAGGCGGGAATTGCCGATTGCATCGTGTCGTTCAACAAATGCACGGTGCTGATTGCGAATAGAATCGGGTACACCGTGAATGCGGGATTTGCCGCTTTGACGGCAGTTGTCTGGTTCATCTTGACCTCACTTCATCTGAATTGAAATGGTTTAATTGGTTATTTGGGAATGTTTGTATCCGGGTCCGACCCGAAGCGCTGATTGCGGTTTAACCCGTCAATCGCCAGGATATCCTCCGTACTCAGTTCGAAATCAAATACATCGGCATTTTCGAGGATCCGAGCTTCACGCACCGATTTCGGAATGGTGACCACACCCAGTTGCAAATCCCAACGCAAAATGACCTGGGCCACGGTTTTTCCAACCTTCGCGGCGATGCCTTGCAAGGTTTCATGCTCCAACAAATGGCCTTGACCGAGCGGCGACCAGGCTTCCAATTGAATGCCTTTATCCCGGCAATAGCTCAGCAGATCCTTTTGAGTCAAGTAGGGATGGAACTCCACTTGATTGACCACCGGCACGACCTTCGCTTCGGACAGCAGGTCCTCCAAATGATGAATTTGGAAATTGCTGACGCCAATTGCTCGCACCTTGCCTTCTGCGTACACTTGTTCCAGCGCCCGCCATGTCTCCTTATATTTCCCCTTCACCGGCCAATGTACCAGAAATAAATCCAAATACTCAAGACCCAAGCGCTTTAGGCTGTCGTCAAAAGACTTCAACGTCGTTTCGTACCCCTGCTCCGAGTTCCAGACCTTCGACGTGATAAACACATCTTCCCTTCGGAGGCTATTCTCCTGCAGTGCACTCTGGACGGCTTGGCCCACTCCCTCTTCATTGCGATAAGCGGAAGCGGTGTCAATACTGCGGTATCCATGGCGGATGGCCGACTTGACGGCTTGCACCACTTCATCGCCTTCTTTGGCCTTAAAGACGCCGAGCCCCAGCCAAGGCATTTGGACTCCGTTGTTTAACGTTACGGTATCTTGCAAATGATTAGGCAAAGTAGTCATTGGATAAGTCCTCCTTCATTAAAGGCGATTTCTGGTAATATCCTACATCAAAAGGGCCTAAATGAACAGGGAACAAAAGCAAAAGACTGCCCGAAGGCAGCCTCTTGAGGATCGATATAAGGAGTATCAGGCTGTTTCGCGGGACCGGCGCAACTTTTGTCTGGCGCGGTACAACACGATTTTGAAATGGGATAACGAGATGCCCATGAGATCCGCCGATTCCTGATAAGAGAATCCATGCACATCGTAAAGCAGCACCGCATGCTGCTGATTAGGCTGCAGCAAGGACAATAGCGCATAAAGCTCCCGACGGTTCTCCTCGCCGAGCACGGATTTTTCCGGCGTATCCTCGCTCGGATAGCGGTGAAAGAATTCATTTTCGTAAGTAGACGACCGGCTTTCCTTGCGCAACAAATCGATATAGGCATTGTGGGCAACCCGAAGCAGCCATGCCTTGGCCCTCTTCCCATCCGCCTCGTGAAGATGCATCAGCGCCCGGCAAAAGGTCTCCTGCATCAAATCCTCGGCAACATGCGAATTACGGCACATGCTATACAAATATCGAAATACGTCATTTTTATATTCGCGGTAAAGTAAATCCATAGAACGAGTCTTCATTGGTTGATTCCTCACTTTCTCTCCCAGCTTTCAGGGCAAGGCTCTCTTTCTCTTTTATCTTGATCTTTTAGCATGATCTTTGCCTCGCTTCGTCCATTATGCCGAATAGAGTTTGCGTCCCGTCTAAGAAATTGTTAAGTTTTCCTTAAGAATTTACTGCGTTTTCGTTAAACAAAAAGACGCCTTACGGCGTCATGGAGTAAATCCAGATGAATTTTTCGCGCTGTCTCGGTGTAAACGGACGGTAAAAGCCGTGCGGTATTCGTTACTGTCTGCGGATATCGTACCTTGATGCAGATCCACGATATGCTTAGCGATCGCAAGACCGATGCCGGAGCCGCCCGTATGGGAAGCACGCGACTTCTCTACGCGGTAGAAACGGTCGAAGAGATGCGGTAAGTCCGCTGTTGGGATCGGATCGCCGTAATTGACGACCTCCGTAACGATCTCATCGTCCTCCTGCCAACCTCGGATGTCCAAATACTTACCGTCGTGCCCGTACCGAATGGCATTGGTAATCAGATTCTCGTAAACCCGGCGAAGCTTGTCCCCGTCTGCTTGAACGTACAGCGTCCCTTGCAGGTACAACCGGCATTCCATTCCGTTCTCCTGCAGCTGCCAGCCGAAATGAGCGGCCATTTGGTGGAGCATTTCCACGAGATTAATCCGCGTAAGCTGCAGCTTCATCTCTTTATTCTGCATGCGGGTGTACTCGAACAAGTCCTGCAGGAGCTGCTTCAATCGAAGCGATTCCTCATAGGCCATGCTGACGTAATAACGCAGCTCGACTTCGTCGCGATAACGGTCCTCTTCGATCAGCCCCAAATAACCAGTAATGGAGGTGAGCGGGGTACGCAAATCATGAGAAACGTTCGTGATCAGTTCGTTTTTCGTTTGTTCCGCCCGTCGCTCGTCCTCGATCGAAGTGACTAGCCGATCGACCATACGATTGATGTCGGTGGCGAGCTGCCCGAGCTGTCCGACGTTCTCCACGGGAATTTTCCGCACGGAACCGGCTTCGATTTTATGTACTTCCTCAATCAGCAGCTCCAGGTACTTCTTCTCATGACGGCGAATGCTGCGGCGGTAAAAATACAATGAAAACAACATGAGAATCGGCACGCCCGTCAAATAATAAGCTTCCGGGAAACCGATGTTCCGGTTAATCCAAAGGACGACGTTGTATACCGTCATGCTCGGGAAGAAGAAAAAGAATAAACGCGCCAGCAAAATGAGCAGGAACAGCGAGATTAACGAAGCGACGATCGTCCAAAACAACCAGGCTAGAAAACGCAGGCTAGCTTTCAAGTTTGTAGCCGACCCCCCATACGGTACGAATCAGCTTCTCCCCGTCCATTTCCTTCTCCAGCTTATCCCGGAGACGGCTGATATGCACCGTCACGGAATTGCTGCTATCCAGATATTTATCCTTCCAGATCAGCTCGAAGATCTCCTCGGAACCAAACACCCGCCCGGGATGGCTGGCCAGCAAATACAGAATGCCGAATTCGATGGGCGTCAACTTCAGCGGATTGCCATCCACCGTCGCGGTATGCGTCTCTTTATCAATCGAAAGCGAGGCGATCCTGATGATATGCTCTTGCGACGTCTGCGGCGAAACCTGCGGCTGCGCGGTGTAGGAAGAGCGGCGAAGCAGCGATTTCACGCGAGCGACCAGCTCCAACGGATTAAACGGCTTCACCATATAATCATCCGCTCCGGTCATCAGCCCGGTAATTTTATCCATATCGCCGTCCCTCGCGCTTAACATGAGGATCGGCGTTGTCTGCGATTCACGAATCTTCATACAGACGGAGATGCCATCGAGACCGGGAAGCATGACGTCCAGAATCACCAGATCAACCTCATCCTGCTCGGTGATCTCCAGCGCCCGTAAGCCGTCCTCCGCCTTCAATACGTCATAACCTTCATTCGTTAGATATATCTCGATCAGTTTTGCGATTTTTTCATCATCATCGACAATCAAAATTCGTTTACTCATTGATCCAATCATCCTTTATTTGAGCTGGTTAGACACGAGCACAGTAACATCATACCATGTCTGTTGCCCCCAGATACAAATAAAAGGTTACAATTTCCCCCGGTTATGGTTTCCAGCGGAAAGGGATGGCGACCCTGAAACTCGTGCCCTTACCGAACTCGGAAGCGACACTGATCTCCCCTTCGTGGATGTCCACAATTTTCTTGACGATGGAGAGTCCAAGCCCGCTGCCTCCACTGCTGCGTGTGCGGGATTTGTCCGCTTTGTAGAAACGCTCGAAGATATGGACCAAATCCGGCTCGGAGATGCCAATCCCGTTATCCGTCACGGTGACCACTGCCTTGTCCTCTTGGGTCATCAAGGAAACTCCAATCTCCCCGCCCTCCGGCGTAAACTTGATACCATTGTGCAGCAAATTCATCCACACCTGGCTTAGCAGGTCTTCGGCCCCTTCGACCTCAAGCTTGCTGACATCCAACTGAATTTGAATGTTCTTGGCAAGCCACTGGGGTTCGCAGGCCAGCACCACGTTTTGCAGCTGGCGATCGAGCCGAAACCGGTTCGTCTGCAACGAACCCCGGTCTGCCTCGAGGGAGGATAGCTTCAGCAAATTGTCGCTCATTTGCGATAAGCGGCGGCTTTCCGATTCGATGATCTCCAGGTAATGGTTACGTTTCTCTGGAGACAGATCCGGCCTACGCAAAGCTCTGGCAAATCCGCGAATCGAAGTCAGCGGAGACTGGATCTCATGCGACACATTAGAGATGAAATCCTGTCGCATCGTTTCCATTTGCCCCAGGGCTCCAGCCATTTCGTTAATGCTGTTCACGATGGTTTCGAACTCCCGCAGCTTCTCGAAGCCTTCCAGTCGGACGGTAAAATCCCCTTTAGCGATGCGGCGTATCCCGTCGATAATGGCATTCAGCATCTTCAGTTGATGAGGCCGTAACAGAAGGGAGAGCAGGAAAACAATCAAGAAAAATAACAGAACTCCAAGAACCACATTCAACAGATCCATGACAAAAGCAGAATAAGGGGGCTCTGCCTTTCGGTAAATCGCCGAGGTAATCCAGCTGGCTAAGGCCCAGGTCGCCCCAAAACCGATGAAGATGAGTAGGCCCTGGCCGATTCGGAGCAAAATCTTACCTACTCTCCTCCAGAAGGTCAACGTTCACCCACCTCCAGACGGTAGCCAAGTCCACGAATCGTGCGGATCTTGAATCCGAAGCTCTCCTCGGGGAACCGTTCACGGAGACGATTGATATGCACGTCGAGCGTACGTTCATTCCCCTCGAAATCATACCCCCAAATTTCCTCGATCAACTGCTCTCGGGTGAGAGTGCGCCCCGCATGACTGCCAAGCTTAAACAGCAGCTCGAATTCTTTGAGCGGCAGCGTAATTCGATCTTCGCCGCGATCTGCCTCAAACGTCTTGCGATTCATTCGCAGCGAACCGATCGTTACGGTCTGAGATATCGACACCTGATAACGCTTAAGCAGCGCCTTCACCCGAGCGATGAGCTCTGCCGGTTCGAATGGTTTGACGAGATAATCGTCCGTACCCAGCTCAAAGCCCTTAACCACTTGGCGGGTTTCTCCTTTAGCTGTCAGCATAAGCAGCGGCATCTCATAATCCCGGCGCAGCTCACGACATAACTCCCAGCCGTCCATCTCCGGCATCATGATGTCCAGGATCACCAGGTCGATCCTTTCCGATTCTACCAGAGCTAACGCCTCGCGGCCGTTCCCCGCCTCCTTGATCTGATCCATCCCCGCTTCCTCCAGGAATAGACGAACCAGCTCCCGAATATGCGGGTCGTCGTCAACGACGAGAATTTTAACCATGGTCCTTCCCTTCTTCCTCGTTCGTGAACTCCTCCGTCCCTTCGGCGCTTGCGGCGATTTGCAGCTGCTGCGAGGCAAACTCACGATACATGGCGTGTTGGTGCAGCAGTTGGTCGTGCGTTCCCCTTCCTGTCACTTTCCCTTTTTCGATAAAAATCAGCTGGTCCGCTCCAACGACCGTGGACAGCCGGTGAGCGATGACGATCGTCGTCCGGCCTTGCATCAGGTTTTTGAGCGCCTTTTGCACGACGAATTCCGAGCGGCTGTCCAGGCTGGAGGTGGCTTCATCCAGCATGAGGATCTTCGGATCGCGCAGCAGTGCCCGCGCGATGGCGATCCGCTGCCGTTGCCCTCCGGACAGCTTGACCCCGCGTTCACCGACATCGGTATCGAACCCGTTTGGCAGCTCGGCGATAAAGCCGTCGGCATAAGCCATCTTCGCCGCCTGTTGTACTTCCGCTTCGCTAATTTCACGCTCGATGCCGTAGCAAAGATTCTCACGGATCGTTCCGGCGATAATCGGGCTTTCTTGTGAGACGTACCCGATCATGCCGCGCCAGGAGCGAAGTGTAAATGAATCGATCGATTCTTCTCCCAGTCGGATGGTGCCCTGCTGCGGCACATAAAATCGCTCCAGCAGGGAGAATAACGTCGTTTTCCCGCCGCCGCTGGGGCCGACCACCGCGGTTACCGTCCCCGGCTCCATCGTAAAAGAAACCTCCTGGAGCACCGGCTCGTCCGGCTTATACCCGAAGGTGATCCCGTCCACGATCAATGGCCGGTCAGCCTTCGTGATCTCTTGTCCTTCCCCGAAAGGCTCCTCCTCCGCATCCAGCGTATGAAGTATCCGCTCGGTCGCCCCTTTCGCTTTCTGCAGTTGGGTGAAGAATGTCGTGAGCTGCGTCATCGGCATGACGATCTGCACAAGATACAAAATAAACGCTACCAATTCCCCGGCTGACAACCCGCCGCTTGCGACCTGCATCCCTCCATAGCCGATCACCACGACAAGCAGCATCATCATAACGAAGGCCATGAACGGGCTAATCCAAGCCATGACTTTGCCTTCGCGCACCCCAAAGGAGAGCAGCTTTCCGATCGCCTGGCTACCGCTTGCGTACTCCTTCCGCTCCGCGTTAGAAGACTTAACCAGCCGAATTTCCGATAGGACCTGACTCAAAACCGCCGTAAAAGAGGCCGTCTCGTCTTGCATGGCGAGCGAAATTTTGTACATCGTTCGGCCTAACGGCACGAGGATCAAAGCGGCCAAAGGAATCACCGCAAACATGATTAGAGTCATTTTCCAGTTCAAATAGAACAGGACGGCCACCGCGCCGAGGATGGAGATGATTCCGCTGAAAAAGCCGGCAACCTGCTCGGAGATCAACGCTTTGATGATCCCGGTGTCGTTGGTCATCCGGCTGACCGACTCCCCGGTCCGGTTATTGTCGAAGTAGGATACCGGCAAGCGAAGCATTTTCTTCCATAAGCGATCCCGGAGACCGGCGACCATTCGCTGTCCCGTATAATTCAACAGAAAGATCGATAAGCCTGAAGCGACGGACATCCCGATGAAAGCGACGCCGATCCAGACGATCTGCAAACCGCTGATCGAAGACAGCGAAAAGCCGTCGACGAGATTCTTCGTGAACATCGGGATCACGAGGCTGACCAGCGTCGACAGCAAGCTGAGCACGATCGCCACGGCAAACAGACGCAGAGGGGGCTTCGTTTCCCGAAGAAGACGAAAAAAAGCTTTGGAGCCCACCCCTCCGTTGTTCACCGTACGATCCGTATCCATCGATTTAGCGTTATTCCTTGGCATGAGATTCTCTTCCCTTCTATCTCTATCTGAGGCAAGATGAGCCGAAAGCGCCGGCCCTAGGAAAAGACTACATTGGGAATGTAAACTGAAGTTAAACCAAACGTGCAAAGAGACTATAGATTTTCCACTTCAACGCTGATGACATGGTCGATCGTACGCAGAAAATGATAAAGCTCCGTCGTATACTCCTTCTCCGATGCGGTAATCACCATATCCACCCGTTGACGTCCTTCCTCCAGATCCTTGATTTTCAGACGTCGGATCCGGTGTTGGTTCGCTTTGGCCTTCCGCCCCTTGTTGTCCTTACGCTCGATAATGCGGATCAACTCCGTCACGTTTCCGTGATCCTCCATGACAATTTTGATGGATACGTCGCGTTGGTTCAGTTTATAAGGTCCAATCCATTTAATAACGTAGGGGACGAAATTCACCGAGAGGATCAGCAAAATGACCGTTAGCCCGGCTTCCAGATAAAATCCGGTCCCGATAGCGATCCCGATTCCCGATGCAGCCCAAATCATCGCCGCAGAGGTGAGGCCGGAAATCCCCTCATTGCTCCGGCGCAGAATCGCTCCAGCCCCCAGGAAACCAATCCCGCTGACGATTTGCGCAGCCAGCCGCATGGGGTCCATGTTCGGATGATCCGGGCCGGCGAATTTGGCGAAGGCTTCAATCGATACGATCGTCACCAGGCAACTGGCGATACAGATGACCATACTCGTTTTGATCCCCAGCGGTTTCTGTTTCAATTGCCGGTCGATTCCGATAAACAAACCAAACAATAGGGCCAAACATAACTTTAAAACCATTTCCAATTCGTTGTACATGATGCGTCGCAACTCCTTCAATTATATAAGGTGAGTATAATTGTATTCGGTAAGCCGGCGCAAATGGATTAATTCCGCCTAGGTGGACAATGAAACGCAAAAAAAGCCTGAACCGTCAATGAAACGGCTCAGACTTCTTTTTAGGCAAGATCGTGGAATTAGAACTTCGCTGCCAGCTCGGCTGCGCGTTTTACGCCGTCCTGGATGATTTCCTCGGCACGGTCCGGGAATTGGTTGTGTCCCTCAACAACTACGGCTTCCGGATCGTTAATCCCCCAGAAGGCCAGCGTGTTCTTCACATAGTTCAGGGACATTTCCAGCGCGGTCATTGGACCTTCGGAATAAACGCCGCCGCGTGCTTGCAGCAAAGCGACCTTCTTATCGCCAACCAGGCCAACCGGACCTTGTTCGGTGTATTTGAACGTTTTGCCGGCTTGGTTCAGGTAGAACAGGTACGTCAACAGCTGCGCCGGAATGGTGAAGTTCCACAGCGGGAACGCAAACACGACTTTATCGGCTTGCAAGAACTGCTCCAAGTAAGCATTGGCCACTTCGGCGGCTTGTTGCTCCTCTGGCGTAGTTGGCATTCCTTTGCCCACTTTGAACAGTCCGTTCAACATATCCAGGTCATAATACGGCAGGTTAACCTCGAACAGGTTTAACTCCGTAACGACATCCGAGGGATGCGTTTCTTTGTAGGTTTGCAGGAAGCTTTCGTACAGCTTCACAGTGGCGGATTGATCCGCCGGGCGATTATTGGCTTTCACGAATAAAACTTTAGACATATCTAGTTTCCCTCCACTATTCATGTTCTCTATTGTTATCTTCTTTCTTTTTCATAGTTACTTTAAAATAAACTGTAACTAATCGAACAATAGTTATGATAAAGGGTAACTAATCATTTGTCAATTACAGTTGCTTGTATTTTTTGCGAACCTGTTCAGCAGCCGCTGTCATTTGCCGCAGGGAGGCGACGGTCTCCTCTTGCCCTCTGGTTTTTAATCCGCAATCTGGGTTGATCCAAAACAATCCCGGGTCCAGCACTTGAAGCGCGCGCTCGATCAAAGAGACCATCTCGGCTTCGGTTGGTACACGCGGGCTATGGATGTCGTAAACGCCAAGGCCAATCCCGAGCGGGTACGTCTGCTTCTCAAAGCTGTGAATCAACTCGCCATGGCTGCGTGAGGTTTCGATCGAAATGACATCGGCGTCCAACGCTCGGATCTCCTCCAGGATATCTTCAAATTCGCAGTAGCACATATGCGTATGAATTTGCGTTGCATCCAAGACCGAGGAGGTAGTCACCCGGAACGCTTTTACCGCCCAGTCCAAATAGTTCGACCAATCCTTCCTCTTGAGGGGGAGACCTTCGCGCAAGGCGGGCTCGTCCACCTGGATCATCCCGATACCGGCCTGCTCTAACGCTTCGACCTCCTTACGTAAGGCTAAGGCAATTTGATAGGCGACCTGCTCCCGGGATAGATCGCTTCGAACAAATGACCAGTTCAAGATCGTGATCGGTCCCGTTAGCATCCCTTTAACCGGCTTAGCCGTCAGGCTTTGGGCATAGGCGGTTTCCTTGACGGTCATCGGCTCGGCGAACTCGACATCCCCGTAGATCACAGGCGGCTTGACGCAACGCGTACCGTAAGACTGAACCCAGCCCCCCTGCGTAAATGCAAAGCCCGGCAGCTTCTCACCGAAAAATTCCACCATATCGGTGCGTTCAAACTCGCCGTGGACCAACACATCAAGCCCAAGTTCCTCCTGGATCTCGACCCATTTGCGGACTTCCGTTCGGATGAACTCCTCATATCTATCCTGGTCCCACTCGCCTTTCCGCCATTTCTGCCGGGCAGCCCGAACCTCGGCGGTCTGCGGGAAACTGCCAATCGTCGTTGTGGGCAGGAACGGAAGCCGCCACTTCGCCTGCTGTTTAAGCCGCCGCTGTGCAAACTCGCTAGTTCGCTCCGCCGGGGCTACAGCAGCCTGCACCGCCGCCGCCCGCACCGCAACACGGCTCCGGGCCGGATCTGCGGCGAGTGCGGCCAGCGCACGGCGGTTCTCCGCGAACTGCACCGGTTCGGGTCCCTCACTGCTTGCCGCCTTGCACAAGCTCGTTAGCTCCTCCAGTTTCTGCTCGGCAAACGCCAGTGCCTCGCGTAACACCGGGGATAAGCGCTCTTCGCCCGCCAAGGATACCGGGACGTGCAGCAAGCTGCAGGAAGGCTGCACGATCAACCCCGGTTCTCCGGCTAACATAGAAATCTCTTTTAACAGGCTTAGCGTTTCGTCTAAATCTGTACGCCAAATATTCCGTCCATCGATAAGCCCTGCACCAAGTGTCTTGCCTGCAGGAAATCCGTATCGACGCAGTGCCTCCAGGTTCCCGTCCCGGCCGTGCACGAAATCCAGTCCCAAGCCATGCACCGGCAGATCTGCAAGCGAATCGTACCTTTCGACGGCATCGAAATACGTTTGCAGCATGATCCGCAGATCAGGGACTTCCCGGGCGATCGTCCGATAAATCAAGCCCAGCCGGCGAACGTCCTCTTCGGTTAAAGAGACGACTAAAGCCGGTTCGTCCATTTGCACCCATGTGGCGCCAGCCGCTTCCAACTCTCGTAATACCTGTACGTATAAAGGCAATAATTTCTCGATCCAGTCATCGACTTGGTCCGCGGTCTCTCCTTTAGACAATTTCAACAAGGTGAACAACCCCAGCACCACGGGTCTACCTTCTATGCCCAGCTCCTGTTTGGCTTCCAAATAAGCCATAAGCGGGCGGTTGACGATTACCCTCGGATCCCGACGCCCCAGCTCAGGCACGATATAATGGTAGTTGGTATTAAACCACTTCGTCATCTCGCTTGCCGCCACCAGGTCATTCCCCCGGGCAATGGCGAAATATAGATCCAGTGGCAATTTGTCGCTGTTCCAATCAAACCGCTCCGGTATCAGCCCGAACATCGTCGCAGTGTCTAATACGTGGTCGTAATAGGTAAAATCACCGACCGGGATCACGTCAATCCCCCGATCCCGCTGTAAACGAAGATGACCCATCCGAATTTCCGTCAATCGATCATGCAGCTCTAACTCTGTAATTTTCCCTGCCCAATAGGCTTCAATTTGCTTCTTCCATTCCCGTTGTCCGCCGATTCTGGGATATCCCAGATTTCCGCTAACTATGTTCATGTTCCCCATGTTGACTTCCTCCTCATCGTTTGGCTTGATGACACCCATAGTTTGCAACACAAAAAAGGTCCCCGATAGCAACATAGGCTAAAGAGGACCTTCGATCATTTGTTCGATGGCTTGCATCTTTAACACCTCCCTATCTCCCGTAGGTACAGCAGTGCCGTTGAAATAGGCAGGTCTCCTGGCTTCGGCATCATCGCCGGATGCGGCCTTCCCGGTGACTTGATCACCAGTGGCATTCGATGCATCCGACTCCTCCGTTACAGTGGCGGGACCGCGCCGGCATTACACCGGACTTCCCTTTTAAGCTCCGGCCAAGCAAGGCCGGAACACCTATTTCCGCGATATTCGGTTGGAATATACCTCCCATCTTACTTGATGTCCCAGGCGAATACAATACCAAACACATCGGAATTTAAATATTTATGACAACATTTTCGACAACTTTCAAGTGATTAATATCACAATTCGACTCCCAAACCCATCGTACGATGAAACTAATCAAACAAGAATGCCATGGGCTTACACATAAACGACAGAAAGAGGAATGACTCATGAAATCTCGGAACATTCTGAAGTGGTCCTTACTAGGTTTGTCCGGTCTGGTCATGATCGCAGCCGCCTGGTTTGCGTTCCCTTCAGAGGAGCCTCCAGTCCGTGAAGCCGCTCCTCATGAGGAAGCGCCGCATATCAATCATCCGCCAGTCGAGCCGGTCGTCCATCGCGAGGGGAATACCGTACACATCGAGATGACCGCTCAACGAACCGACATTGAGATCTCGGAAGGCGTCACCTATAATGCCTGGACGTTTAACGGCACGGCACCTGGCCCGGTATTGCGTGTAAAGCAAGGCGATCAACTGGAATTTACGCTCAACAATTTAGACCCTGAAATGCCGCATTCGATGGATTTTCACGCCGTCCATGCCGCTCCCAGCCAGAAGTTCGTCGAGGTGATGCCCGACGAGCAAGGAACGTTTACCTATCCTGCCGATACACCCGGCGTGTTCATGTACCATTGCGGAGTAAGTCCAGTGCTGCTTCACGTAGCCAACGGAATGTATGGGATGATCATCGTCGAACCGAAGGACGGTTACCCTACGGATGCGGATATCGATCAGGAATATACGATCGTCCAAAGCGAATGGTACGCGGAGAACGATATGGATGCTTTCCAACAAGGCGATCCGGAATATGTCGTATTTAACGGCGATGACCACACGCTAAAAGAACATCCCTTCCTCGCCAAGATTGGCGATAAGGTTCGGCTTTACGTTTTGAATGTGGGCCCCAACCATGTATCTTCCTTCCATGTGGTCGGCACCACCTTTGATCACGTCTATCTGGATGGTAACCCAAAGAACGAGCTGTACGGCATGCAAACCGTGTTGCTTCCGGCGGGTGGAGGTGCAGTTGTCGAGTTTACCGTCACAGAAGAAGGCGATTATCCGATTTTAACCCATCAACTGAACGACGCTTATTTGGGGGCTACCGGTATCCTGCGGGTGACTCGAGATGGCAAGGATAATGGAGCACCGGCGATGAGCCATTAAGAAACGATAACCCGATTGCAATCTCATGAAAGAGGTGAAGCTCAATGGAACGACAAGATGCCAAAATCGTTGAATTGGACGTCCGGGAGCAGCTCAAGAGTAAAATGGAGCCGTTCCAGCTGATCATGGACACCGTAAAAACGCTGGGGAAAGACGATATCTTCGTATTGCACGCCACCTTCAAACCCACGCCATTGCTTGGTTTTCTGAAGATGAAGGGGCTCGTCGGCCAATCGGTCATGCACGACAAGGAACATTGGATAACAACGTTTGTCCATAAGAAAAATAAATCCTGGTTGGAGACCGTCGATGAGGCTAAGGTTGCCCCAAAGGCGCAGAACACTTCGGTCGAACGCTCCTCCAACCTCATTGAACTCGACAACCGCGGACTCGAACCTCCGCAGCCAATGGTGCGAACGCTGGCCGCCTTGGATCGCTGCAAATCTGGCGACGAGGTGCACATTCATAATGATCGGGTACCGGTATTTTTGATCGAAGAATTAAACAGCTTGGGCTGTACCTACACGGTAGAAGAACAACCGGACGGAACCGCTAAAGTCCAGATCCGCAAACCTTAAGGAGGTGAACCTGATGCCGGCCATGTCCCGCTTGCCCTTTCTATTTATCGTTACGGGGATCTTCGGATTCGTCCTGTTTCACGCCACTTCTATCATGTCTCTCACGGGCTGGCTCGGTGATGACATTCGAGGCCCGGCCGGCTGGTTCCAGGTCCATCTGTTCGTACTGGGATGGGCGACCATGCTGGCCATGGGGGCTGTCTATCAATTGATTAATGTGATTCTGCAGTCCAACTTATACAGCGAGCGTCTTGGGTATATTCATTACGCGCTGTTTTCCGTAGGGCTGTTCGGACTGCTGTTTGGCTTCATTCAAGGCGATACGTATTGGATCGGCGGTTTTGCGACCGTTGCGTTCTCGGGCATCGTCCTGTTCGTCTGGAACATGGCCGCTACGCTGCGGCGAGCCGGAACGTGGAACGCGATCACGATCAGTACGGCTTGCGCGGTCCTGTATCTGCTGCTCACGGGTTTATCCGGTATGGCGATGGGGATTAACTTCGCTACCGGTCTTTATAACAACTTGCACGAAAATCTGTTTGGCACTCACATCTGGCTGGGCACTTTGGGCTGGTTCGGGCTTTTGATTACCGGATTCAGCTATAAGTTATTACCGATGTTTTATTTGTCCCATGATTATCCGACCCGCCTAGAGTACGTCGTCCTAGGTTTCTGGAACGCGGGCGTCTTGCTGGGAGCGACCTCTTTCCTGTTCGGATTGCCGACAGGCTACAAAGTCGCTGCGCTGATGTTAATCGTCTTGGCCGTATTAAGCTTTAACGTCCATCTGCTGCAAATTCGCAGCAAACGGCATAAGCGCAGCCCCGGTGCAGGCATTGAGTGGACGGTAACGGGGAGCCAAATCTTTGCGATTTTTGCCGTAGTGTTTGCAATACGGGCGCTCGTATCCCCTGATCACTTGCTGGACAGCCGTACCGTGCTCACGGTCGGTTGGGTCTATCTCGGTTGCTGGGTTTCGTTCACCGTACTTGGATACATGTCCAAGATCGTGCCGTTCCTGTGGTGGACCCACAAATACGGTAAACAAGCCGGCCGCCCGGGAACGCCGCTGTTGGCCGATCTGCTTGATGAGCGGAAAGCGAATCTGGGCTTGACCTTGATCCTATGCGCCAATTTAACGGTTCTCGTCGGCCTGGTCCTCGGGTCGCAGGTTGTCATCGCCGCCGGTGGTGCCGTGCTGTCGATGGTTTCGGTGGCGTACATCGCATTGATTGCGCTGGTTTTTGCTCATTAATGACAATATAAACGGAGGTACTATCCATGAGTAGAATTGATCAAATCCGCGAAAGTCTACGTGAAGTTTATGATCCCGAGTTGGGAGTCAATATCGTTGATCTTGGGCTGGTTTACGATATTCGGGAAGAAGAAGACCAAGTATACATCCAAATGACCTTAACAACGCCAGGTTGCCCGATGCATGATACGATCGTCGGTGGCGTTCGCTGGGTGCTCAGCGATCAGCTCGGAATCCAGAATCCGGAGGTCGATATCGTGTGGGAACCGCGCTGGTCACCGGAACACATGTCGGAGGCGGCAAAGGAGCAGTTGGGGTATTTTTGAGGACGGACTAAGCTCATGACCTTATCCTCTAATCAAAAATAGCTGGCGGCCTCATCTTGTGATGAGCCGTCAGCTTATTATTTTACAATCAAGGTACCTTTCATTTCCTTATGATTCTTACCGCAGGAGATGTTGCAGGAATACTCGAAGGTCCCGGCTTGATCCGCCGTGAAGGTCATCGTCTTGCCACCCCGAACTTCCTTGTTGTATCCTTTGATTTTTAGCGAATGCATCCCCTGTGTATTTTCCAGCGTAATCCGCACGGTATCGCCCTGCTTGACCCTGATTTCGGTTGTGTCGTATCCCGATGGGCTGGCATGGACGGTAAACGACTTCACCGGTCCTTTCGCTTCCGTCGCCGGCTCCGAACCGCCGATGTAGCGCCCCGGGGCGTCGGTGCACGCCGATAGCAGAAGCATTCCGCCTAGCAAGCAAACCGCAGCCTTCAGACGATGGTTCATCCGCTTCTCCCCCTTCTTTAACTAGGAACTAATCCTAGTTTAGAACGGATAGCAATCATGCCTTGTGATTTCCATCACAACAACATCGCCTGGCATATCCGTACGGAATATCAGCTTCGACGATCGATCCATCCCTGCTCCAGAGCATATCGCGTCAATTGAACCCGATTCTCCAAGTGCAGCTTCTGCAGGATGTTTTTCAGATGGTTTTTGACGGTCTGGTCCGAAATGTGCAGGACCCCAGCGATCTCCCGATTGGTCATGCCTTGGGCTACCCAACCAAGGATTTCCCGTTCGCGGGATGTTAACGGAGGTTGTTCGCCGCTTTCCTTCTTGGTCACCGGAAACTCCTGCAAAATACGCAAGGCCAGCTCACTGGACAAAGGCGCTTCATCGCTGGCTATAGCTCTTAAATACTCCAGCCACGTCCCGGGCTCCAGATTTTTGAGCAGATACCCCTGAGCCCCCTGCTTCAGCGCTTCAAACAGATGAGCGGCGTCATCCGACACTGTGATCAGGACGATCTTCACGTAAGGGTAGCGTAGCTTGATCTCACGGGTTGTCTCTAAACCGTCTTTTCCAGGCATACGGATATCCATTAGGATCAAATCAGGCATCCAACGCTCCGTTTGGGCCATCGCCTCATCTCCATTTTCCGCATAAGCCACAATTTCGAACGTTTCATCCTCGGCCAAGATCTCCCCAATGGCTTCCCGCGCATGAGGGTGATCGTCAACGACCAGTACCCGGACCTTCATCACAACCGTCTCCTCCTCGTATTTCGATCGTTGTTCTTCCCGGCCGGGAAGCGACAAGCAATTCCCAACCCATCTCGTTCGCCCGCTCCCGCATAATTCGCAGACCGTAGCGGCCATTCTGAGCATCTTCCGGCGTAAAACCACATCCATGATCGATGATTTTCATGACGAAGTTGTGTTGATCTCCCAATGACGTGATCTCGATATCTTGCACCCTCGCATGCTTCGCTGCATTGACAACCGCTTCTCGCACACAGGATAACAACTCCATCTTCGCTTTCGGCAGCCAATGGGTTTCCTCTAGATGCCAATCCAAACGCAAAGTGAGTTGCTGCTCGGCGGCGATCCGGCGGACGAGCGACGACATTGAAGTTTCATCTGTTTCGCCTTCCTTCACATTCGACGGAATTCGAAGGTCAGATATGGCTTCGCGCACATAACGATTCACTTCATGAATCGTTTTGCGCAGTTCATTCCAGTCATAAGCTCCGTTTGACGCCGGCTGCCGGCGTTCAGCCCGGTCCACTTTCACAGAGAGCAAAAACAACGATTGCGCAATGCCGTCATGAAGCTCCCGTGCCAGTTGTTCCCGCTGTTCCAGCCGAACCTTCAGCGCCCTTTCCCGCTGCAGTTCCTCCTGCATGCGTTCCAGGTAAGCAAACCAGCGGTACAACAAGGTAATGCTCACTGCGAATAAAAGGATCGGTGTTAACACATTACCCAGCTCCATGGACACATAAGGCATGAGAAACTGGTGACGCACCACCTCCCATACCCCGACAACCAGCGTCGGAACGATCAAAATCAGCCATTTCGTGAATTTGTAAGACATCAAAGAATCTCCTTTAGCCCGTCTTCCATCGACTTTACTTTACATAAGTCGAGGCCCGGCTGACAAGGTTTAGACAGAATTTTGAATCCTTTCTCCCGTTTGAACCGTAAAATAAAAAAGCAAGGCGGAAGTGCGATTCCGCCCTGCTTTGTATAACGTGCGTTGCCTTACAGCAATTTTTTGATGTCATCCTTGATCGCTTCGGATTGTGGTCCGAAAACGACTTGGACTGCGCCTTTGCCGAGTCTCATGACACCCGATGCGCCCAGCTGTTTCAAAGCGGCATCGTTGACCTGTTTATCGTCCTTGACGACGAGGCGAAGGCGGGTAATGCACGCATCCACGGACTCAATGTTATCCGGTCCGCCAATGTTGGCCAGGATTTTGGCCGAACGGTTGTCGCTGCTTACCTTACCTGTTCCGGCAGGGGCTTCCTCGACCACTTCGGCAATGTCTTCTGCGTCTTCACGACCTGGCGTTTTCAAATTAAACTTGACGATCATAAAGCGGAAAATCACATAGTAAACGACTGCCGTAACTAGACCAATCGGAATGAGCAGCAACGGCTTGGTCGAGATTTGATAGTTGATCGCATAATCGATGAAACCGGCAGAGAAACCGAAGCCCAGTTTCATGCCGACCGCGTAAGTAACATAAGCCGCGATCCCCGACAGAACAGCGTGAACGGCATAGAGCAGTGGAGCAACGAACATAAAGGCAAACTCCAACGGCTCCGTGATCCCTGTCAGGAAAGAAGCCAATGCGGCCCCCAAGAAAATGGAGCTAACCATTTTGCGTTTTTCCGGTTTAGCCGTATGAATAATCGCAAAGGCAGCGGCCGGAAGACCAAACATCATGATCGGGAAGAAGCCGGTCATGAACATACCCGCCGTTTTGTCGCCGGCGAAGAACCGGTACAAGTCGCCGTGAATGACGTCGCCAGCGGCATTGGTAAAGTCTCCGATTTGGAACCAAACGATCGAGTTGATGATGTGGTGAAGACCAAACGGAATCAGCAAGCGGTTGGCAACGATATGAATAGCCGAACCGAAGCCACCCAAGCTGGTTACCCAATCTCCGAAGATATCCAGGGCGGTTTGAACCGGGCCCCAAATCAAGCCGAAAATCAACCCGACAACAACCATCGTTATCGCGGTAACCATGGGAACAAAACGTTTGCCGCCGAAGAACCCTAACCAATCCGGCAGCTTGATATTATGGTACCGTTTGTAAAGATAGGCCGAAATGCAACCTACGATAATCCCGCCAAGAACGCCCATGTCCAATTTGGTATCGGCGGATTGCATGAGTCCTGGGAAAATGCCGGGTACTCTACCAAGCACGTTCAGCAAAATCAGATGACCGATAACAGCGGACAAAGCGGCTACCGCGTCTCCGGCCAAACCGATCGCTACGCCGACAGCAAAGATGAGCGGAAGATTGTCGAAGATCGTTCCCCCGCCTGCTGCCAGGAACGGAGCGATATACGTGTTGAGAAATCCCCCTACCCCATCCCCCAGGTGAAAATCCTTGATGTAGTCGATGCTGCCGAACCTGAGCAGAATCGCCGCCGCAGGCAGTGTTGCAACCGGCAGCATCAATGACTTACCGATTTTCTGGAGAAAAGCTAGCATGCACAAACCATCCTTTCCTTACTACTAAATTTTATTGTAAAACCGCCTTTAAAATGACGTTTCCGCCTGCCGTCACAGGACCGGTGAGGGTTTCCACGCTGTTCGTCACTTCTCCGGCGTTTGTTACTATAATTGGGGAAATCAATGGATACCCCGCCTCACGAATGCTCGCGAGATCGAATTCGATCAGCAGCTGACCCGTTTTCACCTTGTCTCCCACGGCGACATGGGCGGTAAAGCCCTCGCCTTTGAGCGACACCGTATTGATGCCGAGATGGAACAGAAACTGCAAGCCAGACGGATGCTCCATCATCACGGCATGGTTGCTCTTGATGACATGAACGATTTTGCCGTCAAACGGAGCCACCAGCCGTCCTTCGGTGGGCTCGACGGCCAACCCCGGCCCCATATGTCCTCCGGCGAATGCCTCGTCTGGCACTTGCGTGAGCGCCACGGCCTCTCCCGTTAGCGGCGATAAGATCTCTAATACTTGATTCTCGGTGCTTTTCTTTCTCCATTTGGAAAACAAGTGACTCTCCTCCTATCTGACTTCCTATATTCTGGCAACTTTACGGGAACTCTATGCCTGTTCCCGAGTGACCAGGAGAAACGGGCGCAAAAAAATAAGAGCCAAGAAAAGAAGCCTATATAAAGTAGGACTGCTTTCCTTGGCTCATGCCCATTCTAGATCAACGGTAACACGCCAAAAGTCATTTGGTTTTCGGTTATGTGACTATAATAATTCAAGCTCTCCTTAGCGTCAATAGAAAAATTGAAAGCGTTCACGCAATGTCAGATATTCGAAATTTTAACTATCAAATCTCTCCCTTTCTCGTCCTGCTCAAGGCTTCATTGTGCCTGAAACAAAGCCGGCACCTTATCCGGTTCCCAGCCCGGCAGCGAAGTGTGGGCTTGTATTACTTTATAGGTTACGCCGTTATACGTCACGAGTTGATTGACGGTGTATGCGGTATAAGGCGCCCACGTCGCCGGACCCGTACCTGTCGAATCCGTCGTTGCGGTCACTGCGCTGCTCGCCGCCGAGCTGTTGCCAGCCGCATCCTTCGCCTTAACGGTAAACGTATAGGTAGTCGAAGGCGCGAGGCCTGTGAGGGTAGCCATCGTCCCAGACACCGTCGTGGCCAATTGATTGCCGTTATACACCTCATATCCGGTCACACCAACGTTATCAGACGAAGCGCTCCAGCTCAGACTCACGCTGGACGAAGTTTTGGCCGTTACCGTAACATTGCCCGGAGCAGTCGGTGCCGTCGTGTCGCCCGGGTTCGTTCCCGGATCGGTCGTTACCGAGAGCGGAGCGCTGGCTGGTGAGACGTTGCCCACCGCATCCCGCGCAACGACTGTAAAACTATATGTCGTAGCAGGCGCTAGGCCGCCGATCGTTGCCGTTGTCCCCGATACGCTGGCGGCTTGCGCTCCGTTTCGGTAGACATTGTAACCTACGACGCCTACGTTATCAGTAGACGGCTGCCAGGTTAACGTCACGGAGCTGGACGTTTTGGAGGATGCCGTAACAGAAGTCGGCGCAGTAGGAGCTATCGTATCCACCGGCGGTGTCACACCTCCGCCCAAGTCGTTTCTCAGCTTGGTTTGCAGCGTTTTGTTACGGTCCCCGCTCAGTTCCCAGAACATCGCGCCGGAGAGGCCGCGATTCTTGATATAATCGGTTTTGAAGCCGACCGATTGCGGATCATCATAGGAGATAAAACGCCGGTTGGACGGATTATACAGGTAAGGCACCTTGGCCGTATCGTTCCAATAACGGGTATACCCGTTTTTATTAATGTAGTTCGCTTCTAAATCGTAGAAATCAAATGAGCCGGCTTCCCAGGTTCCGATGGATGAAGCCCCGCTGGCGCTTTGGTATTGTCCGTTACCCGCGTTGTTTACCCCATCCCAACCGCGACCGTAGAACGGAATGCCAAGCACCAATTTATTCGCAGGCACGCCTGCGTTCAAGTGACCTTGTACCGCCGTGTCGGCATTAAATACCGAAGCGCTTGGGACGCCTGCGTTACCTGCCGCCGGATCGTTGTACAACGGTGCATTGTGAGCAGTAATTTGTTGCCAGCCGCCGTTGAAATCATAGGTCATAATATTGATCCAATCGACGATGGAGGCGATATTGCCTAGCTCCGTATTGCTGACGAAGGAAGGGGAAGCCCCGGAAGCGATCGTCAGCAAATATCTCTTGCCATCGGCAGCCCCGGCCGCATCCAGCTTGTTCCGGATTTCCCGCAGCAGCTTCGTATAGTTTTGCTTATCCTCCGAGCGATAACTATTGCCAGGCAACCCGCCGGATACCGGGTATTCCCAGTCTAAATCGATGCCGTCAAAATTGAACTTGCGCAGGAAGTCGACGGCGGAATTGGCGAACGTCTCGCGCGTAACCTGGCTGGCGGCCACATCGCTGAAGCGGTTCGACCAGGTCCACCCGCCCACCGAGATGATCGTCTTCAGGTGTGGATTCGCCTGCTTCAGCTTGTTCAGCTGATGGATATTCCCGGCGATAGGCTGATCCCAGGTGTCGCCGGGAAATTGCTTGCCGGCATCGATCCAGGGATCACCTAGCACGATCGTGCCATTAGGCACGTTGATGGTTTGTCCTTTCTCGTCTTGAGTCGGCCAGGTTACCGGATTCGGCCCGGCGGGGTCGGGATTGCCATGGCGGCCGTCCCAAGCGATGTCTGCGAAAGCATAATTGATATGGGTGATCTTGGAGGCATCGATATCAAAGACATTAAAATTGCGGGCATAAGCGCCCCAAGATGGATAATAGGCAACGATTTTGTAGGGGTCGGCCGCCTGAGCGGCCTTCGGCTGGAGCAGGCCGCCTGGGAGCAGCAGTGATAAGGCGAGACAGGTCATGGTAAACAACTTCCACTTCTTGGCGAAACTTCGGGTTCTCATTAAATGCATCACTAAAATCCCTCTCTTTCAATCGAAGTTGGAATGGAATAAAGCTAGCAACACCCTTCCTCTTGATTTACCCATTGGATTACGCCTGCCGCGGCCAATCACCTCCTAAAAGTCCCCGCATCTCTACATATCCGTAAGTTTCCAAAGAGAATGTCCCGGCGCCAATCGAAACTCTTCGAAACGCTTACAAATCTATTAAATCATAATAGATTTGGTGTATAAAGGATAAATTTCTATTATTTGATCACATTCGCGCATCACAAAAAAACGCAGCGATCCGAGAAGATCGCTGCATTTACGGCGTGTGATGACACACGGTTAGGTCAATGTATTCGATTTTTCATATTTATTTTGTCATGAAACGTGGAAGTTGCGGATTCTATTCGATTTTTCAAATTGAAATCTAGCTTCCGTCAGCTTCCCCCACGTATTTGTATGAAAATTCATATATCATTCGCTAAATCGGCTGATTTGATCAAAATATACTCGATTTTTCGCATACAAATCCTATTTCTTAACCAGCGGTTCACATCCACTCTAGCTTAACGTTGTCCGTCCGGACGAACCCTTCGGGTCGCAGTCGCCTGGAGCGGGTCATCCGGCCAGTAATGCTTAGGGTAACGGCCCTTCAGATCTTTTTTCACTTCGAAGTACGTGTTTTGCCAAAAACTTCGCAGATCCGAAGTCACCTGAACGGGTCGGCTAGCCGGTGATAACAAGTGAAGCGTAATGGGAACCCGCCCGAACCCGATCCGCGGAGTTTCCATCATGCCGAATACTTCCTGTAGACGGACAGCGGCATAGGGAGCCTGAGGCCCATCGTAATGAATCTGAATTTTGGAACCGCTGGGGACATGTAAATGTGTCGGCGCTACCGCGTTCAGCTCTTGTTGCTGAGACCAGCTTAACAGGTTCTCCAGAATGTTGTATAGAGACAGCGCCTGCAGGTCCGCCCGCTTGCGGACGCCGGACAAATACGGCGCCAGCCACGTCTCGGCGGTTGTTCCCAACGACTCGTCGGAGACGTCCGGCCACTCGTTGTTAAGGCGATACAAGAACATGAGGCGATCCTGCAGCTTCCGAGCCTTCTCCGTCCACGGCAGAATAGCAACACCTTTGATGGCGACCGCATCGAGCAATGCCCCCGTGATCTGATCGGGGCTAGGTGCTGGGTCTGGCTGCTCCCTTAGTACGATCGCGCCGAACGTCCGACGGATTCGAGCACGTACCGTACCGGAGACGTCATCCCATTCTGCACTTCGTTCCTCGGCGATTTTCGCCGCGTGATGGCGGTAGAGGTCCTCCTCTTCCAGCGGTGCCGCGAGTAAGATCCGGCCTTCCGCTCCCTCGTCGTCAACCTCGGCAATTGCCAAGAACGCCGCCGATCCCAGCGAATCCTTGACGAGCAGTTGAGCGCCCCGCCCGTTTCGCAGCAAATACCGCCCGTCTGGACGACGGCTAGCGATCCGATCCGGATAAGCGAAGGAAACAAGCAAGCCGCAGCTGCGGTCAAGGTCCGTTTGAACGGACGATCCGGTCGTGCGGATGGCCGGAGTTATGGCCGGGGCGGCGAGGCCGGCGGTAACAGAGGCGCCGGCCGCTTCTTCGCCGTCCGGCGGCTCGTAATCAGGGTCGTCCGCGGCCTCCGGGACGACCGCTCCGCCGAGCTCGGCGGACGTATCGGGCGAGCCGGACGGTGCATAGCCGTCTGGCTCCGCAAACGCGAGCCGCTCCAGCTCGGCGAGCCGCTGCTCCCACTGGCGGGCGAGCTCGGCGACGCGCCGCAGCTCGTCCGGCCCGGCCGCGCGCCCGGCCGCGGCCAGCACCAGCGCCAGCCGGCCTAAAAAAACCGAACCCGCCGCCGGAACCAAAGGCGGGGGGATGGGGGGGGGGGGCGTGAGCGGGGGGGGGGGGGGCGGGGGGGTGAAAGAGGGTCGATCTTACCTCTTTGAATCACAAAAAATACTGGTCCCCAAGGCGAAGTTCCGCCTCGAAAGGACCAGTCCAGTTCATACTAATTTATTTTGCCGCCCACTTCGCTCCGCCT